>CAVPXC010000001.1:0-215923 GCA_963709505.1 uncultured Chloroflexia bacterium
GGGGTGAAAATTTATCCGCAGTCATGCTCGCGTCCATCTGGCGTGCTGACGCAAACCGCCAGATGGGCTCCCGCTTCGCGGGAGTGACATGGTAGACACCGGGAGTGCCGTAGAGGTCGACTTGCGCTTGGTTGGGGCTATGCATTGTAGCGAAGGCTATGCTAAAATGCTCGCAGTATCTTCACTGGGACTGGGAGAAAGTGGATGCAACTTGACGAGCTTATCGCGCTTTTACCAGCGCATTAACCCGCAACCTGGCAAGTGATTCACGAGCGCTGCGGCTTGTCGCCCTGGGCTCGATGGCAGAGCAGGACTATCTGCCTGATCAATGGTCGGACCATTCGTGACAGGTTAAGCACTTTTAGGAAATGTCAAGTTGGGTAAGGCGAGAGATCGAGTCTGAGAATTGGCTTGCGAATGGTCTTGACAACGCCCAGGTCCTGGTTTTGTGGTGAGGCAAAATAGGCCACCAGATCGGAAGCCAGGCCCTTGGCATAGGCTTGCGAGAAGTGATAGATGCCACGGAAGAGCATTTCCAGCAATTCGTTCCATGGGCACCTTCAAAGCATCAGCGACAGCATCGCCGAGATCGAGCAGGACTGCGTAGAAAAGCCAGGTAGCCCAGAGTTGCAGTTTGATGCCATTGACAGAGCCAGTCCAGAGATAACCCAGGTTGAGCACGCGTTTCAAGATGTTAAAGGCATCTTCGATGCGCCAACGGCGGCGATACAGGTCAGCCACGACGAAAGGAGGCAGGATTTCCGGCTCCAGCACCGAAGTGACATAGCTATACCATTGGCGCTCAAAACGCACTTGGACCAAACGCACCGTGAGAATGGGCGTGTCATTCTGACCGGTACCCAGGTGGACAAGCATATCTTTGACAGTGTCGGTGCTGGAGAGCCAGCGTACCACCTCAACTTTAGCGTTGCTCTTGAGCCGCGTGATGAAATGGCTTTCCTTGGCTATCAGATCGGCGAAGAACTGAAAGTCGTAGAAACCGCGATCCAGCAGGAGCAAGGTTCGGGGTTCGATCCATTGCAGAATGTTCGGGATGAAGTTGGTATCGAACGCACGGGCCTGCTCGCTGAACCAGATGTCTACGGGATAATGGGTTGCCAGATCGATCACAGCACACATCTTGCCAGCCAGTTGACCAATCGGCACATCTTCCAAGGCCTTGAGCTTGCGAAACAGCGCTTCCAAGGTCGATCCGTCTACGATCCAAATGGCGCTGAAATGCTCGCGCGCCAGTTGGACTGCGGGCGGTAATGGACGCTGCTGGCGCTCGTTCCAGCGCTCCACCAGGGTCGGCAAGAGCGCTTTGAGCACTCGCTCAAACAACTCGGCTGGAAAAACCAGAAAACGTTCACTTAACGACTGCTGACGCACTTCAACGGCTTGGCACCACAGCAAGTCCTCTCGTGCCAATATGCGGGTCAATTCATGGACCGAGGGTACCTGTCGCCACAACAATGTCAACACCAGCGCCACCATCAAGGGCAGATTCAGGATCCTATCGCGCAGTCCTAACTGCCGGTAGTAGGCCATCTGTTGCCAAACCACCGGTGTCAACAGTGCTTTTAGCCGAGACTCGACCTCTTCGTTGTCGACCGACGGCATGTTCCGCCGCCGCACATGATCTGGGTTTCTAGGTTTCTTTGTGGACATGCACCAACTTTACGTGCTGTCCACCGATTTGACAACTTTCAAATGTCCTTAACCTGTCACGAATGGGGTCGGACCATGACTTCTTTGTGGTGACCGTGACAGGCCAACAGGAGGCATTCCGCACCGACCTCTCCTGGTTGCCCGATCATCAGCGCATTGCATTCTGGTTTCGTAAGTCACCGCATGCCCTGCGAGCCGTCTTCGATAGCGGTCATTTGCTGGAATTCGTCCTGTTCGACGAGGCCATCTGGCGTGCTGAACGCAAACCGCCAGTGGAATTAGCTTTCGCGGGAGTGACATGGTAGACACCGGGAGTGCCGTAGAGGTCGACTTGCGCTTGGTTGGGGCTATGCATTGTAGCGAAGGCTATGCTAAAATGCTCGCAGTATCTTCACTGGGACTGGGAGAAGTCCGACGGAGCTTGACGACTATCGCGCTTTTACCAGCGCATTAACCCGCAACCTGGCAAGTGATCCACGAGCGCTCGGCTTGATCGCCCTGGGCTGATGGCAGAGAGGATTATCTGCCTGATCAATGGTCGGACCATGACTTCTTTGTGGTGACCGTGACAGGCCAACAGGAGGCATTCCGCACCGACCTCTCCTGGTCGCCCGATCATCAGCGCATTGCATTCTGGTTTCGTGAGTCACCGCATGCCCTGCGAGCCGTCTTCGATAGCGGTCATTTGCTGGAATTCGTCCTGTTCGACGAGGCCGAGCTGGCAGCACATGGCCGGATCAATCGTTACCGTGTGCTGTTGGATCGATCCGATGTGACCCGGCTGGCAGCCGAAGTGGCCGATCGCACGGCAAGGGAGGCCGTCGGAGGGTCTGTCGACGATCGCCTGTTGCTGGGCGAGTTCCTGACCAACCTGATGGTCGGCGCTGCACGTACCCGGCGTGGTGAATGTTTGAGCGGGCACCTCTTCGTCAAGAGCTATGCCCTTGAGCTGTTGGTGCGACTGCTGGCCAAACACGTGCCGGCCGAACTGCATGCTTTGTTGGACAACCTGGCGCCCACCCGCCGCTTTGATCAGGTTTATCCTGAGCTGGCTGCCGGGCTGGACGATGCCGCTAATCTGCCGCCTGCCGAGGCGGCGTTGCGGATGCTCGATGTGGCCGAGCCGGCGTTGCGCCAGTACATGCCGGACTTCCCCGAACACCACATCACAGTCACGCGACACTATCTCATATCGTTCGACGAGGACTAAGTACAGCATTGCGTCAATCCGTGCCGGGATTCGTAGGCAGATCGAGGCTTCAGCCGGGTTTAGGGCGCAGACGGCTGAAGCCTCAACTCCAATGCAGAAAACTCGGTACGGATTTGCGAAGCTGTACTAACCTATTTTGTTTCGCAAGGAGGTTTCGATTGATGACATCAAAAGAAAACGAAAGAGTACTAGAGGCATTTCAATCCGTTCCATCCCCCGTTTATGCCTCTCCCGGTCAGCGTCCTGCCATGGGCCAGTACAACGACCGGGCCTACAATATGCAGCAGGCTATTCTGCAGAGCGAGTTGGATAGTCTAGCGGCGCAGCATGGCCTGGCCGCTGCGCTGCGCACCCTGTACGAGCAACAGGTCGACATCGGTTTCATCCAGGACGACTTGAGCCAGGTGAGCTATTTTCGCTATCGCGCTTCGGGCAACGGCGAGGATCGCTTCTTTATCGTCCAGTTCAACCCGCGCGCGCTGAGCGCTTCAAGGGCGCTGGTCGGAAGACGCCCCCGTCAGGCGCCACGGTCGTGGGCGTCGCCAATTCATCTTGTTTCTTGTGCACCTCCAACATCCGTTGGCAGCACCGTGGCATCCAACTCTGTTACCAGTTCACCGTCAACAAACGGGCTTACAATGCACTGTGTAACCCATTCCCCTTCATGAAGGCGCATATTACAATGGCCGCGGGAGAGCACGTATCGCAGTCCTTTCACATCAACGACAACATACCGTCGACCCAGGCCAAAATATGCGGGTCGTGGAGGACCTGTACGGTATCGCCGAGCAGTTGCCGACCTTCGTGGGCTTTTACAACGGCGTCGGCGCTGGCGCCAGCATTGAGAAGCACCTGCACTATCACTTCTTCGAGATTCCTGACGGCCACGGCGGCTTTCCAATTCAACAGGCCGCGCGGGTGTCCGAGCACAGCAGCCCTGCCGAAACGCGCGGCGACGCTTCAATCTCGAAGATCGACGGCTATCCGTTGACGGCTTTTCGTGTGCGGGGCGCCAAGGCCGCCGTGATCGACGAGGTGGTCGCTCTGATGCTCGACTGGGACGGGCGAGCCGGAGAGGCGACCTCTGCCAACATCGAGCGCGCTATGGGAGGACGGCGCGGTTTCGATGTATTTCGTCCCCCGCAACAAGTTCTATACTCGCTCGCCCGGCTTGGCCGGCATGGTCGCCGGCCTGGAGACGCTTGGCGAGTTCATCTTCTGCACCGAGGAAGAGCAGCGAGCGATCAACGAGCAGCGCGTGAACTACGAGTACCTGTGGCGCATCCTCGAAGCCGTACGGCCCGACGAAGGTAGCGGGTAAGATGATTTAGATTGGACCTTTCTTCGGAGAAAGGTCCAATCTGCGTTTCAATCGTTATGATCTAGATTGGACCTTTCTCCGAAGAAAGGTCCAATCTTTTCAATTAAAGCCGCTCAACCGCCCGGAAGCAGCAGAACCTTGCCCGCCGTCTGCCGGCTCTGCAACAGACGATGGGCCTCGGCGACCTCGCTCAACGGAAGGACACGGTCGATGCGCACCGCCAACTCGCCCGAGACGGCCCACATGAAGATATCGCCGGCTCGGCTGATCAGTTCGCTGCGGCTTGCAATGTAGTGCCCCAATGTCGGCCGCGTCACGAACAGCGAGCCTTTCTGATTGAGGATTTGTAGGTCGATAGGCGGGACCGGTCCGCTGGACTGGCCGAAGAGCGCCATCAGGCCGCGCGGACGCAGGCAATTCAGGCTCTTGGCGAAGGTGGCCTGGCCCACCAAGTCGTAGACCACGTCGACCCCACGTCCTTGCGTGAGTTGCTTGACTTCGGCCTCGAAGTCCTCGCTTTCGTACAAGATCACTGCGTCCGCACCGGCCTGGCGGGCTAGAGCGGCTTTTTCCTCGCTGCCGGCCGTGCCGATGACGCCTGCCCCCGACCGCTTTGCGAGCTGCACCAGCAGTTGGCCGGTTGCCCCGCCGGCCGCATGTATCAGCGCCACGTCGCTGGACTTCAGCGGATAAGTGCTAATCGTTAGATAGTGGGCGGTCATGCCCTGAAGGATCAGAGCTGCTGCCACCTCGGTGCTCAGGCTGTCAGGCACCGGCACGAGTTTGGCCGCCGGCACGACTGCGTATTCGGCATAGGCGCCCAGGGTCAAGCAGTATGCCACACGATCACCCGGCCTGACTGCGGTCACGTCCGGCCCGACCGCGTCGACCACCCCGGCGGCCTCGGACCCTGGCGTGAACGGGAAGGGGGTGGCGTACAGGCCGGTGCGGTAGTACGTGTCGATGTAGTTCAACCCTGCCGCCTCGATCTTGACACGGGCCTCGCCCGGTCCTGGCTGGGGCTGGGGCACATCCTCGTAGCGCAGTACCTCTGGCCCGCCGGCCTCGTAAACTCGAATTGCTTTCATCGTCGATAGCTCCCTTTGTGAAAAGTTAACGTGGCACGATCGTATCCCAAACCTGACGCCGGCCCAAACACCGCACATGCCGCGCCCGCCTTGGCCTGTGCCACCGTGACCGCGGCCATGGGGGAGGCCTTCACACTCATCCGTCAAGGCATCGTTGACGTACGGTCACCTGACACCGAAACAAAACTGTCAGGTAGCTAGTTTACTGTTCACTGTTCACTATCCCCAAAGCTCTCTCAACAGCGCCAGCTTGGCCACCATCTGGTCCGTCTCTCCGCCTTCGTGTTGGTTGTAGGGGTAGATCTGCATTTCCTTGGGGCCGGCGTAGTGATTGTAGGCCGCAAAAACCGTGCGCGGGGGGCAGATGTCGTCCATCAGGCCGGCGGAGAAGAGCGCCGGCGCGCCGCTGCGGGCTGCAAAGTTGATCCCGTCAAAGTACGACAGCGTGTCGAAGACCGTTTCGATCTTTTCCCGGTGCACCCGGCAGTACTTGACGATCTCGTTGTACGGCGCAGCGTCGGTGATCTCAGTCGCCACGCGGTAGTGGCATAGAAACGGCACGTCGGGCATCACCACGGCAATCTGATCGGCCAACCCGGCCACGGCCAAAGTGACGCCGCCGCCCTGGCTGACGCCCGTCAGTGCAATGCGTGTTGGATCGATCGCCGGATGCGCCCGAGCCGCTTCCACGGCACGCACGCCATCGGTGAAGACACGTCGATAGTAATACGTGCGTGGGCTAAGCACCCCGCGCGTCATGAAGCCGGGAAATTGCGCGTTGCCCGGCTCGATCTCCGGATCAGGTGTGTCGCCTTTGCGCCACGTGCTGCCCTGGCCACGCGTATCCATGATCAGGTGTGCGTAGCCCGCAACGCTAAACGACAACCAATCCAACGGATGCCCGCGGCCGCCGCCATAGCCGATAAATTCCACGACGCAGGGAAGTGGCTCGCTGCGTTCCCGAGGCAGCAGCAGCCAGCCCTTTATCGGCTGGCCGCCGAAGCCGGCAAAGGTAACGTCGAAGGTCTCGACCAGCTTCAGCCCGACCGTGACAGGCTCAAAACGGGCATCAAGCGGATCGCGCCGCGTTTCGGCCAGCGTTGCCGCCCAGAAATCGTCGAAATCGGCCGGCTCGGTGCGAGCCGGCCGGTAGTCCAACAACTGTTCGAGGGGGAGGTCGAAGAACATCTTAAGTCTCTTTCTGTGTGCAAGATTAAACGTTTGGAGGAATAGTCCACTAAGCTACCCAGTAGAACTGGCTCCAAGCAGCGAAAAAAAGGATCAATAGGGTGTAGAACAAAGCAGTCAACGCTTGGTGAAGCACTTGGCGGCGGCCAAATATAGCGAGAACGATGAAAACCGGAAAGACGACCAGGTAGTACCGCGGCGTGGAGAACAAGGTGCCGCCTAGCAGCGGCGGGAGGATGAGCAGTAACGAATAGATGCCGAAGGCCGCCGACGGCAAAGCTCTTAGCGCAACCAGGGACAGCAGGATGAAGACCACCGTCAACACCTGCTCCACCGGGTTCAGGTACAAATTGACATGTATCGGATGGAGGATGGCGGTCCAGGGTGCCGTCAATGTCTTGCCCCACGCTTGCTGGACTTGTACGAGGGCCAAGGGGTTGCCGGTCAGGGTGTAGATGTGATACACGTGGGCCAAAAGGGCCGCCGGGACCAAGGCCAGCCAAAGGATGTTCCAGCGTACCCGTCTTAGTTTCCACTCCATAGATTCCATGTACAGCCAGAGCAAAGGGATCAGGATGAGAAAACCGAATGGCCGGGTTAGCGCGGCTAATGCTCCCAGGGCGCCGGCGAACGCCCATCGGCGTTTGATGGCCAGATAGAATGCAGACGCCGACAGAAACAGGTAGGCCGACTCGCCGTAGAAGCTGGAGAGAAAAAAACTGGTGGGGAACACCAGAACGTACAACACCGTGCGCTGCGCAGCGGGCCGGTCGTCCAGCAAAGCTAGCACCAGCTTGTAGAGTACGACCAGGCTTGCTAGCAAGAACATATTGGACAGCACGACTCCGACGGACAGTAGGAGGAGATGCGAAGGGATGCCTTCTGCCAATGGGCAGAGTGAGCCAGCGCACCAGGTACGGGTAGAGCGGAAAGAAGGCCATGTTGCTCTGTATCTGTTCCAGATTGGTTTGCTCCAAGTAGCCTTGGCGAGCGATGCTTATGTACCATCCTGTGTCCCAGCGGCCCCAGATGTCTAGCCAGCGCCACGGGGTGAGGATCCAACCCCTTTGCACCGCTTCCTTGATGGGATAGGCGGCGTTCGGCGGAAAGTATTGTGCAAACCAACTCGTCAGAAGCAGCATCAATCGCGTAACGAGCAGCGGCACTGCGATGTCCCTCCAAAACCAGTGCTGCCCTAGAACGTGCGGCCAGCCGCGGATGGCGTGCGCTTCTGATGGCGTTTGCGTCCCAGGTTGAGCAGCGGGCTGAACTGCAAGGGTCGAATCTTTTGGTGCGCCCAGATCGTTCGTGTTCATAATGCCTCGGATTGAAGCACCTGGCGGAACAGCGTTTCGTAGGTGTCGGCGACCGCTTCCCAGCTATACACGGCTGAAGCTCGTTCGGCAGCACGCTGGCGGTATGCCTCGACCAGCGGCGGGGTGTCGAGCAGCGTCCGCAGCACCGGTGCCAGTGACACTGCCCCGGCCCGCCCATTGTACCACAGCCCGGCGTCGCCGACCGTCTCCAGGTTCTCGGGCGTGTCGTGGGTCACGACGCAATTGCCGAAGGCCATGGCTTCTACCAGCGCCGGATGGGTGCCGCCCACGCCGCTAGTTTCGACGAACGCATAGGCATTGCTGCTCAGCTCCCAGTAGCCTTCGCCAAAGACGTAGCCAGTGAAAACGATGCGTGGATCATCGCCAGCCAGCTGCCGCAGTTCGGCTTTATAGGCTTCGGCATAAGACGCATCGCCAACGATGACGCACCGCATGTCTGTATCGAGCTGGCGCCATGCCTCCACAAGGTGATGGGCGCAGTTCTCAGGGACCAGCCGGCCCACGAACAGCACGTAGCGTTGCGGGTCCAACCCAAAGCGGGCAAGGGTCTCGCCTGGGGGACGGCGCGGCAGTTCCGCGCCGTATGCGATGTATGTCGACGGGGCTTGGTAGGTCTCCTCGTAGTAACGCTGCACCACCCGACTGTCGGTGATGATGGCGTCGGGCAAGACGGTGCTCATGTATTCGGCGAATTGGATGTAGCGCTTGGCCAGCGGCGGCCATTTCTCCCGCTTCCAATCCAGTCCATCCACGTTTAGCAGCACGCGCTGGCCGGCCAGGCGCGGGATCCACGTCACCAGGCTGTTGCCGGCGATGAAGTACAGGGCCACGTCGTAGCCCTGCGTCAGCGCGTGCAGGCTGGAGAGAAAGCTGTGGACGATGGTGTCAAGGTATTTGTTGGCGATGGTAGGCAGCTTGATCAGCCGCATGCCTTTGTAGGTCGGCTGGTCGTAGTCGATGTGGTGGCTGCGACAATAGACGGTTACCTGGTGGCCGCGCTGCACCAGCCGGCTGCCGAGTTCCTCGACGCAGGTCTCAAAGCCGCTGTAGCTGGCAGGCACGCCGCGGGTGCCAAGCAAGGCGATTTTCATGGGCGAATTCTTACCCTTAAGCTCTCTGATCCTTAGATAACAGCCCGCGGCCAAGGCGAATCCCTTGTCCGAGCCCTGCGCTGATCACGATGGCCATCAGCAGGCAGCCTGCCACGACGGTCGGTACGTAGAAGCGATCCCAGTTCTCTTTCAATGCTACCACGATAAGCAGGTAGTTGACCAGGAAATAGATGCTGGGGATGGCCAGCATGCTGGTTTGCTTGTTCTTGAACGCGCGCCACACCCGGGCAGCGCAGTACACCAGGCCGGCCGGGACCAAGAGCCAGAGCAATGGTATGCTTGACGTGAATTTGGCCAGGGAGGTATTTAGTTCCAGCAACCGGTTATCGGTTTCCCATAGGCCGATCCGCATCAGGTCGTTGAGGTTTTCGTTCCACCGGGGGAATAGTTGCGGGAAGCCCAGGGGACGGGTAAGCTGCGCCAGTTGGGGAAAGTCGGCGCGCAAAGCCTCAACGCTCGGCAGGCCTGCCTGGTCAAGATTGGCGATGAGGCTGCGAAGCTCGGCCATCACTGTGTCGCCTTTAACGCCGGAGAACGAAGGCCAGAAATAGGGGTTGAGCAGATAGATCACGCCGACGGCAGCGACCGTGAACAGGATCACGTAGGCCACCCCTTTGCGGAGGCGAATTGTGCGCAGGAGCAGCCCATAGACGACCAGGAGCAAAAACACCATGCTGGTTACGGCGAGGCCGGTAACCTTGACTGAGCAAGCCAGCCCGGCGCACAGGCCGCAGGCGATACTGGCCCAGCGGGCCGCCTGGGGCCGCGCCAGGAACCAGGTCGCCGCTAACAAAAAGAACAACAGAAAGAAGTTGTAGTGCGCGTCCGTCATCGCGCGCGTCGCACTTGCGATGAAGATCTGGTTGGCCAACAACAGACCAACCACAATCCACCCGGCAAGCAAATCAGCCACTAGAAAGCCGATGACGAAGGCAGCAGCGCATGTCAGCGTGCCATAGACGATCGACATACGTCGTGCAAAAAGCCACATCTCCCCAGGCGGCACGCGCCCGTCCGCCTGATTCACCTTAAGCGGCTGCGAGAACGAATAGTACTGGGTGAACTCCTGCCCATCCAGTTGTGTCTCGGAATAGACCTTCAGGGGGAGTCCGATCAGCAATTTGCCCAAGTGCAGATTGAGGCTTCCCCACGCTCCGCACTCCGGGCAGTCCCACTTCTCCCAGGTGAAGTCGCGCTCCAACAGCAGGTCCGTGTAGTAGTAGCCTGAGGCGATCCAATTGGACTCGTCGCCATGAAAGGGAGCGGTCCTGAGGTTGTTTCGCAACACAGCCCATGACGCCACGATGACCAGGAGTAGGCTCACCCAGAAGGCTGCTGTGGTCTGGCGATTTTGCTTGTTTTGCATCATGAGCTCACTTCTCCATCACGGCCTGTAGGTATACGGCCAGGGTCGCAGCCGCACAGCGGTCCCATGAGAATTGTGCAGCGCGTTGGAGCCCGCTCTGGCGCAGATTTTCTTGCAGAGTAGGCGTGGCAGCACGGCGAGTAGGGCGCGGGCGAGCGCGTCAGTGTCCGTCGGGTTGACTGTGAGCGCCGCATCGCCGACGACCTCCGGCAAGGAAGCGGCGTTGCTGGCAATCACCGGTGTGCCGCAGGCCATGGCTTCGAGCGGAGGCAGGCCGAAGCCCTCGTACAACGACGGATAGACAAAAACGGTCGCCGCGCTGTACAAGCGCGGGCAGGTCGGCGTCGTCTACGTAGCCGGGAAAGATCACTGCGTCTTCCAGCCCGCGATCCCGCACCGCCTGGAAGATCTCGCTCTCTCGCCATTGCGCCTTGCCTGCGATGACAAGCGTAGGTCGGACCGTTCTTCGAAGAACGGTCCGACCTGTCGTTTGTTTCGATGAGACCAGATTGGACCTTTCTCGAAGAAAGGTCCAATCTAGCGTATGCCTCCACCAGCCTCCGAATATTCTTGCGCGGCTGCAGGTTGCCAAGCGCAAGGATAAACGGCCCCTCTGGGATGCCGTATTTGGCACGGACGGCCTGCAACGCGGCGAGATCTGTGATCGGGCGGAACTGCTCGCCGGCGGCCTCGTAGGTGACGGTGATTTTGTCAGCCGGAATGTCGTAACACGCCATGATCTCGCGTTTGGCGTGCTCGCTCACCGTAATGATGCGCCGAGCGCGGCGAGCGCTCAGCGGCACGAGCGTTTTCAGGATCAGCCGGTCGCGCGGCGAAAAGAACTGAGGATAGTGCTCGAAAGAGATGTCGTGGATCGTCACCACGGTCGGGCAGGGGCACAGCGGGGGCGCGTTATAGGTGACGTGCAACAAGTCGTATGCCCCTCGCAGGGCCTGGATCGGCATCGCGAACGGGATGCGCAGGAGGGCGTTTTCAGGACGGATGCGCTCGATGCTAGCATGGGGCGGCAACGTTTGTTCCGGCCCGGAGGAGTGAGCAGAGAGCGCTGCGCGCAGGCGTTCCGGGTGGGTTGCCAGCAAGTGAAACCGAGGGCTGTCTCCAAAACGCCGCTGCTGATTGCGCCTGGTCGAGGGAAGCGTTTGCGTGGCATTTGGGGGGCCGGCCAGGTCCCACGAAAAACCCTTGGGATCGCGCGCGCTGATGCGCAGCAGGGCTTGAATCAGGCTAAGCGTGTAGGTCTCGTTGCCGGTTTCCCGTTCACCTACCATGTGGGCGTCGATGGCGATGAGCATAGGGCGGAAGTGAGATAGGAGTGAGATAGTGAGATAGTGAGATAGTGAGATAGTGAGATAGTGAGATAGTGAGATAGTGAGATAGTGTGGTGGTCAGCTAATTCGTAATGCTTCGCGCATGACGGCGGTATAGGCGCGCCAGTTCTCGTGCCAGCGGGCGCGCTCGGCGCCGGTGGAGATGGCAAGCATGCCGGCGCTGGCCAGGGCACGCAGGCCCATCTGTAGCAGGGCGATGGCGCGCACGGCCAACTCGGCGCCGCGGCCGTCGAACTTTCGGAAGTAGCGGAAATGGGATCGAAAGCCGAGCGGCAAGACACTTCGCCGCGCACGGCCTACTGCGCGTCTGCCGTAGTGCACTACCTGGGCGTCGGGCGTAAAAAACAGGCGATAGCCCAGCGCGTGGGCACGCCGGCACCAATCCAGCTCCTCGACGTACATCCAATAGCCTTCGTCAAACGGTCCAACTGCCTCCCATACCTGGCGACGGATCGCCAACGCACATCCTTGAATCCAGTCCACCTGCCGCACAGCATCGCGGTCGAAGCCGCCCAGCTCCTTGCGGGCAAATAGGCGGCTGTGCGGCCAGAGCACGCTCAGAAACACCGCCTCGCAGAACAGGTCCCACAGCGTAGGGAAGCGAAACACCGCCGCTTGCCAGGCGCCGTCCGGGTTGAGGACGTTCGGACCGGCCGCAGCGGCTTCTGGGTGTTGTTGTAAGAAACGCGCCAGACCCGTCAGAGCGCCTGGCCGTAGGTAGGCGTCAGGGTTGAGCAAAAACAGCACCCGACCCCGTGCCTGGACGATGGCCTGGTTGTTGGCTGCCGCAAAACCCAGGTTGCGTTCGTTGACGATCAGCCGTACCTCCGGAAAGCGGCTGCGTACGATGGCAACGCTCTGGTCGGTGGAGGCGTTGTCGACGACGATGATTTCGATGGGGAGGAGAGTAGATTGGTAGATTGGTAGATTGGTTTCAGCGTGACGGGTCGGTATGTTCGGCGGCTCATCGCTTACGATCCGGATGCCAGGCTCGTTCAGGATCGACTGGAGACATTCCTGCAAGAAGTCGGATGTGTTCCAGTTGACCACGATCACCGAGAAGGCCGGTTGCAGATCGGCGTCATCGGTCGCCTTTTGGCCTTCAGCCGGGGAGCTTTGGCCCATCGATTCTCCCAGTTTCATGTCAGCGATCATGGCGCGGCTGTCCGTTGGTGGCGTCGAGGTGAAAGGCCAGGCCGGCGATCAGCCACAGATAGCTGGCGACCAGGAAATTCTGGATCAGCGGCGTCACGATGAAAACCGCCAGCGCGCCCGCCCAGGTCACTAGCGCGACCTCGGTGAGCATCTGGGCCGGCAGATCGCCGCGCTGCTGTTGGCGCCTGCGCATGCGCCAGAGGGTCGCGAGTAAGGAGAGCAACATGATCAACAACAGAATCATGCCGAGCAGGCCGGCTTCCATACCGAACTGGAGGTAGGTGCTCTCCGTGTGCTGGATGTTGGCATTGCCCAGGAAACGCAGGGCGCGCGGGCCGGCCATGCCCATGCCGATGCCCAGCGGGTTGCTGGCGATAAAGCTGGCTGCATAGTCCATCGACGACACGTGCCCCAATGCGGCCGGGTCCGCGCCGGAGAGGCCGCGCCAGATACGGAGGGCAAAACCGCTGGCCGCCAGGCCGCCGGCGGTCAGAATCAGCACAGACGCCAAGTCCGATCAACAGCCAGCGGTTGCTTGTTAGCTCGCGCCAGGTACGCTTGATCCCGTGCTCGTAGACCGCAATGCCAGCAGCAGCAGCCAAAGACACGGCCAGCGCCAGCAGGCCGCCGCGGCTGTAGGTCAATAACAGGCAGACCGAGTACAGGACAATCAGCCCGACCAGCGCAATCCGCCAGAGGCCTCGCCGTTCTGCCTTGGACGAGCTGGGTGAACGGCCAAGCCTTAGTAGCGGCATAGCCCGCAAGCAAGATGAACAGGTTGAGGTACATGGCCAACTGGTTCGGTCCGGTGACGGTGGAGATAGCCCGTGGGCGCGGCTGGCCGTCGGCCAAGGCGGTCTTGAAGGCGAAGGGCAGGTTGCCGAAATCGTCGACGTACCCCATGCGGATCATCGTCGGAAAGTCGATGGCCAGGGCCTGATAGATGCCGAAGGCCGCTACGCCCGCCGCGATGACGCTCAATACGATCAGCAGCCGCTTCAGCTCCTTGCGGGAATACGGCAGCAGTCGGGCCAAAAAGAACACGGCCAGAGGCTCAAAGTAATTACGAAAGCCGAACACGCCGATGCTGGGGGTGGCCGCCACCGCGATATAGATGCCGGAAAACAGCACCAAGGCAAGTAGCCAGAGATCGAACTGGTACAGTTTGGCCTGAATGCGTCGCTTTCCGATGACGTGTTGTACGATCAACACGCCCAGGAGCAGGCCGATCACCGCTTCTTTCCAGAGCGACAGCGCTGTGACCCTAACGCCGGTCCAGCCCAATTGCCAGGTAACGACGCGCAGCATCTGTTCGTGAAACGGCAACAGCGCCAGCAGTCCACCGAATACCCAAAAAGGCCGCGCCCATGTTAACGCCACGACTACGACGCCCACAACCAGCAGCAGCACCGGCAGCGGCTGGAAGTAGGCCAGCAAAGTAAGGCCCGCCAACGCCAGCAAGGCAAGGATCACCCAGCGTGTTTTGGTGGGGCTTGGCGCTTCTTGGCGAAGGCCTGAAGCAAAACTCGCATCTTGACGTCCGGTTGTCATCGTGCTAAAATACTAGATAAGAAAAAACTGGTCACGAGCTACTTTTGGCTTGGCGACCCACAGTTTCACCTTGGCGAAAGAGTGCCCAACCGGGGCGCTTGGCAGGTGGTTCAATGTCTCTTGTGAGACCAAATCCTGTCTAGCCAGGGTGGTTTTATTGCACGTATCCTAATCCTCGTAGCCGGTCGTCTATCAAGCGCTGATCGTCAGCGTCGTAGTCTGCACCCTGGCCGCTTTCGCCTGCGCCTTCGCTGAAGCTGACGGGATGCTCGTCCAGCCAGGTCGGGTCGAAGGACTCTGCCAACACCCGCCCGTCCATATCGTCGGGCACCGGCAGGGCCAGGTAGTGCAGGATGGTCGGGGCCAGGTCCCACAGAATGCCCTCGTCGAAGGCGTGTCCTTGGCGCAGGCCCGGCCCGGCCATGACGAAAATGCCGTGCAGCCGATGGCCGCCGTTGTTCAGGTTGGGGTCAGCGGGGGGACAGCCGGTGGTTGCTGACCCGGTTGCGGCAGGTAGATGCCACGGATGACCCGCGTCGTTTTCCAGCGGATCAGGATGTCGGGCGACTTGTGTGCGTTCGGCCCGTGGTAGACCTGTTCGCGCTTGATGGCTTCCTCCAGCACCGGCTGGTGATCCAAGACGTCGCGGCTGGCGTGCAGCTTGGCGATGATTTCGTCGCGCAGCGCCTCGTACTCCGACGGCGACACGATGCCGCCCGGTTCGCGGCCTTGCAGGTTGATCCACAGATCGTCGCGCGCGCCGTAGGCGTAGGCCTTGGTGCGGCTCCAATCGATGTTGCCGAAGGTCAGCGCCATCTCCATGCGTTCCCGGACACCGGGCAAAAGCTTGACGAGTTTGAGCTTGGTCTCGCGCGGCAAGGTGCGGTCGACCAGGTTGTAGCCCCATTTGGCCGGCGCCAAGGCGGTTTGTTTGATCCGCTCCTTGATCGCGCCCTTCTCAGGACCTTCTTCGTCCAGATAGTGCAGCAGGCCGATGCTGGCCAGCCAGTCGTTGAGATACTCCGCCCCGCGCTGGTTGAAGCCGCCGCCGTGGTCGCTCATCAGCATCACGGCCGCATCGGGCGCCAGCGCCGTCAGCTCGCCGATGATCTCGTCCATGCGCCGGTAGACTCGTTCGATTGTGTCGCCATAGCGTACGGCCTCGACCGGGTTATGCTCCGGGTGCGATGGGTCCATGTCCTTCCAGAAGAAGTGGTGGGAGTTGTCCGGCGCGGTGAAGGTGATGTGGAAGACATCCCAGGCGCGGCTGGCCATCAGGTAGCGCGCATAGGCCGCGCGCCGGTTGGCCGTGTCGAACAGTGCCTTTTCGGCCAGGTCTTTGCGGCCCATTTTCATATAGCTTGGCAAGCCCGGCTCGATCGTATACTCGCCGACATTGGTCTGCAGCTCACGCATCAGCTCGGGGGGATAGCCGAAGCCAGGGCTGTCAACGCTGGGCGCATCCAGGCCGGCCAACATGACGCCTTTGACCGGCTCGGCTGGAAAGCTCATCGGGACGTTGATCACGCCCACGACTTTGCCGTAGCGGCTGGCGATCATCCACCAGCTCTCGCCTTGGCGAAAGCCGCCGTTGAGGTAGCGTTTGTTGTACGTGCCCTCGATGCGTTCGTCAAAATAGAAGATGCCGTGTTTGCCGGGGTTTTTGCCGGTGGCGAAGCTGCTCCAGGCCGGCGCGCTGTTCTGGTTTGGCACCGACCGAAGGGGGGCGCTGACGCCGGTCTCCATGAGGCGGGCGATGTTGGGCAGCTTGCCCGCTGCCGCCCAGGGCCGGATCAGGTCAAAGGTGGCCCCGTCCAGGCCGATAATCAACAAGCGGGGATGTGATGACATGGTTTTGTTTTCTCCTGGCGGATGGCTCTTGACTGTTTTTTAACTCACACCGTATCTTCCCCTTCGGGAGCAGGCATGACTTGCGCTGCAGCAGGCGACCGCAAGTCGCCCTACAAATTGGCTATCCGCAACAAGGCTTCATTATAGCCGCGCGTGCGGAGTAGGACAAGCCACCATTCATCATTCATCACTCACAATTCACCATTCACCGTTGTCCGTGCTAAAATCACTCCTCTATGGCCAAGGAAACTGCGCTTCCTCTTTCGTTTCTCGCTCGCATGGCCGAACTCCTGGACGAGGACTTTCCCCAGTTTCTGGTGAAGCTGAACCAGCCGTTCGTGCCGGCGCTGCGCGTCAATACGTTGAAGCTGTCGGTGGCTGAGTTTCAGGCTCTGAGCCCCTGGCCGCTCTTACCAGTGCCCTGGTGCCCCGAGGGTTTTTACCTCGACCGCAAGGCCAACGCGGGCACCCATCCCTATCACGACGCAGGGCTGTACTACATCCAGGAACCCAGTGCGATGGCAGTGGTAGCGCTGTTGGCGCCCCAGCCGGGTGAGCGAGTGTTGGATCTCTGCGCCTCGCCCGGCGGTAAGGCTACGCACGCAGCCGCTCTGCTGGCCGGAGAGGGCCTGTTGGTCGCCAACGACATCGATCGTGGGCGTGCCGAGGTCTTGCGCCACAATTTGGAGCGCTTGGGCGCGCGCAACGCGCTGGTGCTCAGCGAATCGCCGCGGCGGTTGGCCGCACGCTGGCCCGGCGCGTTTGATCGGGTGATCGTCGATGCGCCCTGTTCCGGCGAGGGCATGTTTCGCAAGAAAGAGGAAGCGCGTTTTCATTGGAGCGAGGCGCACGTCGCCGGCTGTGCGATCCGCCAGCAGGACATCCTGAAAAGCGCCGCCGAGCTGTTGCGGCCGGGCGGCCGGCTGGTCTACGCCACCTGCACCTTTGCACCGGAGGAAAACGAAGGATCCGTCTGGCGTTTTCTGCAAGGCCATCCCGACTTCGAGCTGATCGAGCCAACCTGGCGTCCCGGTTTCATGGCAGGCCGGCCGGAGTGGGCGGAGTGGCCGAAGGAGGAAGGAGGAAGGAGGGCGCTTTTATTGGAGCGAGGAGCATGTCGTTGGTTGTGGGATGCGCCAGCAGGACATCCTGAAAAGCGCCGCCGAGCTGCTGCGGCCGGGTGGCCGGCTGGTCTACGCCACCTGCACCTTTGCACCAGAGGAAAACGAAGGATCCGTCTGGCGTTTTCTGCAAAGTCATCCCGATTTCGAGCTGATCGAGCCAACCTGGCGTCCCGGCTTCATGGCAGGCCGGCCGGAGTGGGCGGAGTGGCCGAAGGAGGAGAGTGGAGAGTGGAGGGTGGAGGGTGGAGAGTGGAGAGTGGAGGGTGGAGACGGAGGTGGAGTGGAGCGGATGAGTTTGGATCGGACGGTTCGGTTATGGCCGCATAAGGTGCAGGGAGAGGGGCATTTTGTGGCGGTCTTGCAGCGGATGGAGGGCGCGACTTCCCGGCGAGGCGTGCCTGATGAAGCGGGGGCCTGGGAGCCGGCCGAGGGCGGCTCGGCTGTCAACAGCGCAGCGAAGCGCGATCGAGGCTTTCTGGCAGCCGCTCATTCGGCTGGCGCTTCCGGAACGCTTGCTGCTGTACGAGCGTGATTCACAGGTTAGCGAGGTCTATGCCCTACCGCCCGACGCGCCGGATACGACCCGGCTGCACGTCGTGCGGCCCGGTTGGCATCTCGGTACGTTCCATACGTGGCGCGTTACGACTAGGGGCCGGCACGTCTCGATCGGAAAGAGGCATGTGCCGCTTCGAGCCCAGCCACGCCTTGGCGATCGCTCTCCGGGCCGACGAGGTCAACCACCGTGTGGACGAGCCGATCGGCAGCGAGCTGGTGGCCCGTTATCTGCGCGGTGACACACTGAACGTGCCCGGCCCCGATGGCTGGGTGCTGATCACAGTGGAGGGGTTCCCGCTTGGTTGGGGCAAGCGGTCGGGGGATGTGATCAAGAACCATTATCCGAAGGTGTTAAGGTGGGGATGAGTCACATCCGTGCAATCAGCTCACTCCGCCGAAACGTGCGATTGCCAAACACGATCAGCACCGCGTCGATGATCCATAGCACCAGACCGAGAAGAAGCACCAGCGTCACGCTGAAGTAGATGACACCGGTGGCCTGGGCAATCATCAAAATCACTATCGGCAGGATGGCCAGCGTGCCAAGCTGGTAGGCGTCCTGAAAACCCTGTGCGCGCACCGAAACCAGGACCATCGAGGCCAGACCCAATCCGGCCACCGCCGGTGCTACCCAGATCGCCAGGACCAGCCACATGGCGTTTGGGAAGAAAACGCGGCCCATGGTTGGCCAGCCGGCCAGGTTGACCACGACCGCGTAGAGAGCGAATCCAAGCCAGGCCACGGCCACGGCCGGCAGCCAGGCTCCCAGCATCTTTGCTATCAGCAGTTCCCGATCAGAGGTGGGCGTGTACAACAGCGCTTCGAGGGTCTTGCGCTCCTTTTCGCCGGCGAAGCTGTCGGCGGCGACCACGCTGGACACCATCATCGGCACAATCAGGTACAAGGGCGCCATGATATAGACCAGGAACAGCACGACCGTCTGCTGCATCATGCTGAGCCCGACCAGGCTGGCCCGCAACGCCGGTGGCATGGTGTCCAGCATCTGCTGCACCTCGGCGAACGAATCGCCGGGTATGCTGACCAGTGCCGGAACCAGGCCCAACATGAGAGGCAGCACGACAAACAGGATCAGCGGCAAGATGATGATGGGGATCGAGACGCCCTTGTTTTGCCACACGACCTTGAGGTCTTTGCGTGCAATCGCGAAAACCGCTCGCCAGTTCATGCCGCCACCTCCTCGCCGTGCAGGGCGAAGTACACGTCCTCCAAGGACGGCTCCTGGGGAATCACCTCGTAGATGTGAACGCCGGCGTTCACCAGCCGGCCGATCATGTCGGGGATCGCCTCGCGCTCGGCGCCGGTGACGGCCACCAGGCCGTTGCGCTGGCCGTCGGCAACCTTGCCCGGCCCGGCCTGCAGCGCTTCGATGGCCAGCGCCCGATCCTCCGGCGCGATCTCGAACTCCACCGTCAGGTTGCGCACCAGCCGGCGGGCCAGGTCGTGGGGTTTGCCCAGGGCCACCAGTTGGCCGTGTTCCATGACGCCCACCCGGTCACACAGCCGCTGCGCCTCGACCAGGTTGTGGGTGGTCAGAAAGACCGTGCCGCCTTCCGTGCGGGCCATTTGGCTGACCATCTCGTGGACGTGGCGCGCAGCCAACGGGTCGAGGCCGGCGGTGGGCTCGTCGAGAAAGAGCAGATCCGGCTTGTGCACGAGCGCCCGTGCCAGCGCCAGCCGTTGCTTCATGCCCTTGCTGTAGCCGCCCACCTTGTCACCGCCGCGATCGGCCAGATCGAAGCCGTCAAGCAGCTCGGCGACGCGACGATCAACCTCAGCTTTGGGCACGTCGTAGAGATTGGCGTAGTAACGCAGATTTTCACGGCCAGTGAGGCGCTCGTCGAGCGAGGGGGTCTCGGTCAAGACGCCCGTTCGCCGCCGTAAGGCCGGGCCATCGGCGAGCGGATCCAGGCCCAAGACACGTGCACATCCGCTGTTGGCGGTCAAGACGCCGTTCAACATGCGGATGGTCGTCGTCTTGCCCGCGCCGTTGTGGCCGAGGAAGCCAAAGATCTCACCCGGCTGCACGTCGAGTGACAGGTGATCGACGGCGACGGTGTCGCCGAAGAGCCGGGTGAGATCGGTGGTTGTGATGATTGGGTCTGTCATGGAAGGGCTTTCTCCGGTGGGATGGTGCCATTATCGCGCTATCGCGTTCGCCCGGCAACTACTTTCGCCGCACCAGCACCAGGTAGAGGCCGATCGCCACCAGGATCAGGGGCCAGATGGTGCTGGTCAGATTCAGACCGTCAGGCCCAGGTCGCCGCCCATCAAGGCCACACCGGTCAGGCCGATGGCGGCGCCGGGGATCAAGGCCACCAGGCCCAGCGATCGGAGGTGACCAGCGAGAGCAGGCTGATCAAGACCCAGCCGGCGGCGAAGCTGATCAGAAACAGGCCGGGCTGGATCGAGGCCGTGGCAGCGCTCAGCGGGCCGACCAGGGTGAACATGCCCAGGCCGAGGCCGGCAAAGATGCCGCCGGGGATAATCAGGCCGAATCTGCGGGTGAGAAGCCCCAGGCCAGGAAGATGACGGCCATCACGGGGAAAAGTAGCCATCCCAGGATGTTCCAGTCGGTCAATTGGGCGACCAGCAGCAGCAGGCCGATGATCACCAGGACGATGCCGCCAACCGTGCGGCTGCGGGTGCGAGGCATCCGGGCAGCAGAGGATAGCAGGACTTGTGGCTCTGAAGAGGAAGATGGACTTTGCAGTTGGGCGGACATGGGGAGTCTCCTTGTTAGGTTTTGATCCTAGCGATTTAGATTGGACCTTTCTCGGAAGAAAGGTCCAATCGTGCTTAGCCTGGCGATTTAGATTGGACCTTTCTTCCGAGAAAGGTCCAATCTGCGCTTTGAACCTAAGGGTTACAAATTATTGTTGCTCAAGCACGGGTTGCAAGTTGCAGGTGACAAGGTAACTCCGATACGAAACCTGCCACTTAAGACGTGCTACCTGCCCCCTGCGACATGTAACGTGCCAGGGTACTGGCTGCATCGCAGGCGACGGCTGGACTGCAGGCTTCTCCCAAGGCAGCGGTCCGGACATCTGATAAACCGTAACCTCGGCCTCGATGAAGTGCCGACCGAGGGTCCGGGCCACCGAGATGCGGTGATGCCCGTCGCGAACGAAGTATCGATCGCCTACCTGGATCAAATCGACCGGGGCAGCGGCACGCCCTGGATCTGAGCGCCAGCCACGCTCATCCACCGATCCTTGCTTTGACCGCGCAGCGGGTTGAACCGATCGTCAAAGTCGCCACTGCGGTTCTCGCTGCCGATGATCTTGCGGATTTCAACGGTCTGGTGGCCACCGTAGTGCTGAGCGTAAGGCTTCGACCCCAGGCTGCTCAAAATCAGCAGACGCCGTGGGCGGCGAGTGATCGCAGCCCACGCCCGGCGCATCCAACCCCGGCGTGAGGCTTTCTGATAGAGCGTCCAGGACGTCTGCACGATAATCATTTCATTGCACTGCGAAGCCTGCTGGCGGGTCATCGTGGTGGCCGCTATGTCTGCGATGCGGAAGTTCGTGTCAAACATCAGGGTGCTCCTTCGATCGACTGCAGTGTGATGACAGGCTCTTAACTGCCCAAAGTGTACCAAAAAAGTCTCCCCAGGCGCATCGTGCACCTGGGGAGACTGCGGTTAAACTGTAGAATAGTTGGAGACCTGGCCACGTGACCAGGGCGGTTCCAGTCGCGTCTTAGTTGTCTGTTTTGACGCGCTCAAGCAACCAGTCGGCAATAGTGTCCAGAAAGCCCGGCACGAAGTCGGCGGGCAAGGTGGCATACTCCTGCACGCTCCCTGTCGTCGCTTTCTGGAAGAGATGGTTGGCATCCGGGAAGACCTTCACCGTCACGTCGGAGTTCTTGGCCTTTTCCAGGGCTGCCTTCAGCGCCGGGCTATTCTGATCGGCGTCCACCTGGACGTCCAGCCCGCCGAACAGCGCCAGCACCGGCACGGTGATCTTGGCCCAGTCCTGGCCGACGTCGTAGGTCAAGAAATTTTGGAACCAGGGCCCCTTCATGGCCTCGATCTGCGGCAGTATCCGTTCACGCATGACCTCTTCCGGATCGCCCAGGGCGGTCTGTTGGTCTTGCGGCATCGCCTGTATCTGTTCCAGCATAATCTCGTGCATGGAGTCTTCGAGGGCCTGCCAGTCCTTGGCGATTACCAGGTCAAGCATCTGTCGCTCCTGTTCGGCGGCACGGGCCGCTTCAGCTTCGCTTGCGCCTGACGCTCTCGCTATTCGCTCCACTTGGGTCAACAAGATGTCGTAGCCGCTGACTGCGGGCGCCCCCATGCCGATCACAAACGCTACATCCGGGTTGCGCGCAGCCAGCGTGGCGGCGATGATCCCACCTTCGCTGTGGCCGAGCAGGCCCACCCGCTTTGGGTCGATTTCCGGGTGAGCCAGAAGCATGTTGAATCCTGCCTCGGCGTCGTCGGTAAAATCGATCGTGGTGGCTTGGCTCGGATCTCCGCCGGACTGGCCGATGCCGCGGTCGTCGTAGCGCAGCACGGCGATGCCCTGGCGGGTCAACGTATCGGCAAGGACGCGGAAGGGCTTGTAGCCCGGCGCGATCGAGATTTCCTCATCCCGGTTCTGCTGTCCGCTGCCGGTGAGTAGGAGCACCGCCGGGAATGGACCGTCGCCCTCGGGCAGGGTCAACGTGCCGGCCAGCGTGATGTCCCCGTTTTCAAAGGTCACCTCTTCCTCGCGATACGGCACTACCTCGGCGGCGACCGGCGGCTGCAGCTTGAGTGAAAAGTCGCCCGTGTAGCCGCTCTGCGTGAACGTGCCGGCGATGCTGCCGTCAGCCTGCAGTTCGCCGTCGAACACGGCCAACTGCGGACCGGACAGCATCTCAAAATGCAGCTTAGGCAGACTCGAAAGCAACGTCGTGCAGCGGGATGTCGACGGCGAGCTGAGCGGGGATGTCGATGTCACCGTTCAGCTGGCCATCCTGATCCTTGAAAGCGACGATGATCTTCAAGGCCGAGCCGGGCAAGGCGATCTCGCCCTCCCAAGTACCCTCTACCGTTGACGTGGTGACATTTGTTGCGGACAGGTCGACCACAGGTGTATCCTGAGGAGAGGCGGTCTCAGTGGGCATAACGACCTCGGTTGGGGACGGTGTCGCAGTCGGGTTTACGACGGTGGGAGACGTGGTCTCCGGCTGGGTAGGAGCCAGGGTCGGCTCAACCCGCGGAGGCGCCGCGCAGCCGGCGACGATCATAAGCAGGGCTGCGGACAGAACGACGATCACACTGAATTCGGGACAAGGCGTGACGCCTGATCGGTGTCATGGGTTTTCTCCTTCGAAAGGCAACGAATTAGCTGGCTTTTGCCAATGCGCCGATGCATTCGAATTGACTACTTGTAGGGCAGGTCTTGCACCTGCCCTCTGGATGAGATCGCATCTATCCAGAGGGCAGGTGCAAGACCTGCCCCTACAGGCGAGATCTCAAACATCAATCAAATGATATCGCTTGATCGTCATAAGTCAAGGCGGACCCGATGGGCCTTAAGACTCACTTAATCCAAAGACAATACGCCATTAAAGCCTGGCATCCCGTTCGCCTGGTATACTGAAAAATGATAACCAAGCGTGGATCAGAGGCCAGATCGGCCCGAGTTCGATAGAGTTTGAGGAGGTAGGATATGCATTTCGTCAGGAAGATGGTCGCGGTCGGACTTGCAGTCACGGTGTTGACAAGTGGAACGGGCGCGATCGCCTTGGCGGCGCCGCCAGCGGATACTGCTAATCCGCCCGGGCGCTACAGTGTCCGTTGTGATGAGGGCGCTTGTACGGTCAAGACAAGCTTGCCGGGCATGTCGGAGCTGGCCAAAGCCGGCGCCGGCGCGGTACTGTCGGCGATCCAACGTCAGCCCAATGCCCTGCCAGCAGGCGCCAGCGTGTCCATCGACGACGATCTGGAGATCAAGCTGCCGGTGGGCGAGCTCAAGCTGCTCAACGCCCGGATCTCACTCGACCTGGGACCGGACAAGCAGATCGAGCGGCTGCATGGCACGGCCGAGGTTCCTTTTCCTTCCTTCGGCGTTCTAAATGATGTCGCCGTGACTACGCCGGCCCAAGCTGAGGTGGGTCTCGACATCGGCAAGAACCTGAGCTACCTGAATGCGCCGTTGGAAGCGGAACGGCGCTATCTATTCTTTACGATTGGGTCCGGATTCGACGTGGCCGCCAAGACGGATACGGCGACGAAGCAATTCGAGATTTCGGTACCCGCCGGGCAGAGCGCCACCCTGGTGATTGACACTCAGGAGCCGTTGGTATACCTGGCAGGTAACTTTACGGTCAACCACGACGCCCCAATCGCCTTGATGGGCAAGGTGCTCGAGCCGGTTCAAAGCTTGGGCGTCATCCCGCAGGCGCTGCCTTCGCTGTCCAGCGGCCAGCGTACACAGTTGGCTGCCTCCGCTCAATTCGGCAAGCAGCCGCAAGATCAGCAGGTCAGCGTTGGCGCCGCCCATACCGTCGATGCCGGTATCATCGGCGAGTGGTTGGGCGTGGACGTGCAGCCGCTTGCCGTCGAGGGCCTGCTGACCGTGACTCGCGAGGGCATGATGCTCAACGGCGTGGCCAGTTCGAGTATCGCGCCGGACCTCATCCTTGACGCCGATGCCCAGGTCGATGCGTTTATCCCGTTCGGCGATAATCCGGAGGACGCCTATGTTCTGATCCAAGCTCGGGCCGCCGTGCCTGTTGCGGAAATCACGGCCGACGCCACCGCCAAAGTAACCTGGCCGCTGGACGTCGAAGCCACCGCGCATGTCCTAAGGCCGTCCTCCAATGATAGCGCAATGAGCCGGGCGACAGAAGACGATTCGGAGTTGCTACCTACGATCAAGCAGACGCTATCCACCGCCGGCGATTGGGCTGCTAAGAACGTCCGGATTGCCGGCGATGCCGCAGCCCGTGGCAGCAAATGGATCGCCAGCAACGTCGGCGCGGGCTATGCGACCATCACTCAACATGATTGAGTTCATCTGATCGACGAGTTGGATCGGGTGCTCTAGCGAGTTTTGCCAACGAGCGTGAGTTCGTCAAAATCAAGATATCTTCCTCAGAGCCGCCAATAGTGCGTCCGGCGGATCTCCCTTGTCGACAAAAGCGTCGACGCCGGCGTTGGCCGCGGCGCTGCGCGCCTCCGGGAGACTGCTCAATGCGATCACGACGTAGCTGGGGCCATTGACTGCGCAGTACCCGAACCAAGCTGGCTGAGGGCACTCCGGGCAGCTCCCAGTCCAGAAGTATTAGGTTGGGTGCTTGCTTTTCTGCGGCAAGCAACACGCCAACGGCGTCAGTCGCCTCTGCGACGACCTCTAGATCAGGTTCCTGCATCAACAGCAGCCCTAGCGCTGAGCGCACGTCCGCTTGATCGTCAGCTATCAAGATGCGCACGAAGATACCTCATTCCAACGTTCCCGTCATTCCTGCGAAGCGGAATGACAGTGATCAGTTTATTCAGGATAGTTGGGCACGATAGCACCCGCTAGTTTCCATCTTAGAACAAAAACTCCCCAGGCACATCGTGCACCTGGGGAGTCTTTTACTGGTCAAATGGCCAGTGGCATCAGATTTGCAGAGTCGATTCCGGTTCGGAGAGGGCGCCGGACGGTCCAGTCGTTGGGTCGGGACACCATGTGATTGTCACCTCCGTGCCCTGGCCGGCCTGGGTATGAATGCTCAGCCCTGCACCGATAGCTTCAGCGCGTTCGCCCATGATGCCCAACCCCAGATGATCGCTCGCTATGGTCTTCGGGTCGAACCCAACTCCGTTGTCTCGCACAGCCAACTCGACCTCTTCCGGCGTCACCAGCAGGCTGATGCCTGCCTGGGTTGCGCCGGAGTGCCTGGCGATGTTGTTAAGCGCTTCCTGGGCCACACGATAGAACGCGATCTTCACGTCTGGCGGCAGCGAAGAAGGATCGCCGACCACCGACAAGCTAATTGGCAAACGGGCTCGACCGCCGAAGGCCTCGGTCAGTTGCCGCAACAAGTCACCGAGGGACGCCTCGACCAGCGCCGCCGGCCTCAGCTCCATCAGCAGGGTGCGCATTTCGGCCAATGCGCCGCGTGCCAATTGACGCAGCTCTTCCAGCCGGCGGCGGCCCTCCTCCGGGTCTCGCTCCATGATGCGCGGCAGGACCTCGGCGATCAGGCTGGCAGAGAAGAGAGTTTGGGTGACGGCATCGTGAAGCTCGCGCGCCAGCCGCTGCCGCTCGTCGACGGCCGCTGCCTTCTGCAGTTGATCGATCAGTTGGGTGTTTTCCATAGCCACCCCGATCTGCAGGCCGATGGAAGTCAGCAGCTCGATATCCTGAGGCTGAAAAGCGCCGGTGCGATCGATGGGTGACGAATAGAGCTCCCAACGTCTTGCCGCTTGAGCCAATGGGACGCTGGCGGCCGCGTGGAATTCAGGTGGATTGGGCCCGAAGCGTTGCTCCAAGTACTCACGCGTGATTTCATCCAGCACCAACGGTTGTCCCGTCTGAACGACCCGGCCCGAATAGCCTTCACCTACTTTCATCTGGCCGATAAGCGCCGCATCGCGTGCGGTACAACCCTCGATACGCGGCCATCTGCAATTGCTGGCTTTCGTCGTCCAGCACGTAGACCCCACCCGCGTCCATCTCCATGACCTGAAGGATCCGGTCCAGCGCGCTCTGGAGGATCTCGTCCAGATCCATCGAGCGATTGACGACCGCGGCCACGCTGTTGATGGCGGCCAGCGCCCGGCTGCGGTCGGCGACCTGCTCCTGAAGCTGCGTCACCGACTGCTGCAACTGGGCCGACATCAGGTTGAACTGGTCGGCGAGCTCCTCGATCTCGTCACCCGTATCGGCGACAATCGACTGGCCAAAGTGGCCGCGCGCCACCTCTTGCGAGGCGACGATCAGGTCGTCGATCGGCTTGGTGATGCGGCGTATGCTGGTTGTGACGACCACTGCCGGTATGAGCACACCCAGCAC
Source organism: uncultured Chloroflexia bacterium (assembly GCA_963709505.1). Taxonomy (GTDB): domain Bacteria; phylum Chloroflexota; class Anaerolineae; order JAAEKA01; family JAAEKA01; genus CAVPXC01. The sequence continues at coordinate 26,896 of CAVPXC010000001.1, forward strand.
CAGCAGCATGACCAGCCACTGTCCGTAGTTGCGAAACACGCCCGCCAGTGTATCCAGGCTTTGCTGCGTTACGAGCGCCCATGGCGTGCCAGGCACCGGTGCAAAACCGGCCGCTACATCCTGTCCCAACTCATCGTTGGTTCGAATGGCGCCGGTTACGCCTTGAAGCGCATCGCGCACCGCGGGTTGGGCCGAAAAGTCCTCGCCAATGCGGCTCATGTCCTGGTGGTAGATGACTCGACCTCGGTCGTCTACGAGGTAGATGTCCTCGCTCACGCGTAGTTTGACGATGCTGCCGTACAACGCGCTGACCGCAGTTGGGCCCAGGCGGAACATGCCGACCAGCGTCCCTCGAAACTCACCGGCACCACCAAAGATAGGAACGGCGACGGCGATAACCTCGGCGCCGTTCGGGCCATCGGTCAGTACTCTGGAGTATGCCGGCCCTGGCACGGGTGTCATCTGGCGGAAGTAGTCCCGGCTTGACCAATCCTGCCCGACGATCTCGGGGCGCTCCGGTTGGGTGGCCACCACATGACCGCGTTCGTCGAGAGCGACCACGCCCCCATCGAAGACCACCAGCCGATTGCTAGCCTCTCGCAAGGCAATCTGCTGTTCATCGCCCCGGCCTTGACTGACGCTGGCAGTGCGCGCCAGCGTATCCAGTTCTTGTGCGTACGGGGAAAGGCCAAGCGCCAGTTGGCCTGCGGCCAGGCGCGTCAACTCTTTTTCGCGCTCCAGGGCCAGGGTTGCAGTCACACGCTGGTAAGCAAAGTAGGTGACGAGAGCAACCGCCAGGAGGATGATCGCGGTCGGAACGAACGACCAAGTGATGATCTTAACCTGCAGACTGCGTCGGCGCTTAAGACTCATGATCGTCCCCTAGCCAGTCTGCTTCTGGGCCGCCTCGATCTGCTCGCCGACGGCGATCATGCGCGTCGCCGGCGCCTGGCCCAGCACCAGGATCTCCTGCCAGGCTGCCTGAGCCAGGCGCGTGGCCTCGGCCATGTTGGGGAAAATCTCAGCCGTCACCGAATAGCCGTTCACCTGGCCATCGGCAAACGCAGCGATATCCAGGTCTTTGGCTTGTTCAGGGAATTGCCCGCGAACCGTATCGACCCAGTCCTGCACCAAAGAAGCCCGGGCCGGTTGCAGGAAATTGGCCCGCGTCATGGCGCGGCCATAATCCGGGCTGACGAGGAATTTCAGCAGTTCCCAGGCTTGGTTCGGATGCCCGGTTTGCGCATAGATGCCAAAACCATCGGTCGTCGCCAGGGTGACTCGGCGCGCTGGGCCGGCAGGGAAAGGGGCCACGCCAACACGAAAGGCGGCGTTCGTCAGGATGTCCTTGAGCGACCACGAGCCATCCTCCACCATAGCTACTCGCTGGTCAACAAAAGCCTGGCGGGTGGAGAGATTGTTGACTTCCAGCGGCGTTGCCATCACCTTGTCATCCCACATGCGCGCCCGCAGCCATTCCAGCGCGGCGAGCGCCTTCGCTTCACCCATCAGGCACCGGGTGGAATCGTTCAGGATCGACAAAGTGCCCGCCCCAGCCATTGACGTGCATCTGGATGCGATCCCAGGAAATGTCCAACATGCTGCCCCACAAGTCGATGCGCCCATCGCCATCGCGATCATGGGTGAGCCGCTTCATGGCGTCGAGATAGTCGTCATGGTCCCATGTGCCGTCCGGATAATCCACCCCATGCTGGTCCAGCAGGTCTTTGTTGTAGTAAAGCGCGAGCGCTCCGTGGTATTTCGGAAGGCCGTATTGCAGGCCGGCGGGCGTGAAAAGCGAGCGGTACTGGGCGGGGTCCCAGTCGTCGATCGTTGCCTGGTCCAGGTCTGCGGCAACGTACGGTCGCAAGTCCAGGGCATGCCCCTGTTGGGCGACGATGGGGAAGAAAGAACAGCAGGCAGCGAAGACGTCAGGCGCACTGCCTTTGCGCATATCGGCCGGCAACGTCTCTTCCACATCGATCGGATCGGGCACGTAGAACACGCGGATGTCGGGATGAGCCTCGTGGAACTGAGCCAGCATCTCCTGCGCCATCGCCGGAAACCAGTCGGTGCGCCAATCCTGATAGACCAGCTGGACGGGTGCGCCGGCTCGGCCAACCTGCTCCCGTGCTCGATGGTAGGCAGCCGGCTAACAGCAAGCCTGTTGTGCCTGCGCCCAACAGGCCCAGAAATTCCCGTCGCGAGTATCGAGGAGGAATTTGCACGAGTTTCATGCTGAGATCCTGCATCCTGCGGAGCGGTATCGGCAAACGTGAACGAGAAACTTGCACTACATGTCACTGGTGCCGCGCCTGAGGCTCGGCGAAGTCCGCGGTTCTCACCTAGTTTCACATACCTGAGTATGACTACAGTTTCTGAGCAGGGTAGGATACTCAAACCAGTTGGTTATGAAACGCCACTGCAACCGCCTCGGTACGGCTGGTCACAGCCAACTTGGATAGAATGCTGCTGACGTGGAACTTTACGGTCGATCGGCTGACGATCAGCCGGTCGGCGATCTCGGGGTTGCTCAGCCCTTCGACCATCAGCGCCAGCACTTCACGCTCGCGATCGGTTAGATCGAAACCGATCTTTGGCGGCCCGTGGGCGGCAATCGAGGCGTGGATCAGGGCCTGCGTGGCCTCTGGCGCCAGAGTGGGGCGGCCAGCATGCGCAGAACGTATGGCAGCGGCCAGTTCATCGGCGGTGACATTCTTCAGCAAATAGCCGATAGCGCCGGCAGCGAGTGCGCCCTGCACCAGATTATCCTCTTTGAAGCTGGTCAGGGCGATGACTTGTATCTGCGGGCAGGTCTGGCGAATAGCTTTCGTAGCGGTCGCGCCGTCCATGCCCGGCATGACCAGGTCCATCAGAACGACGTCCGGGCGTAGTTGTGCGCACTTGGTGAGGGCTTCGGGTCCACTGCCGGCCTCGCCGACGAGTTCAAGGTCGTCGAAAGCCATCAGAAAGGCGCCTAATCCACTGCGCACCACGGCATGATCGTCCACCAACATCACGCGAATCGGTTTGGATTGACCCATGCTCTCAGCCTCCGGGCGACAAAGCAAAAGCGTGCCGGGGAGTACGACACGGGGACAATTGTACCGCAAAGGGCGCTAAAGGGCAATCTATCGCTATGGGAGCGCTTTCACGACCTAAACCAAAAGGCCGGCTTCCTTGGAGGAAGACCGGCCCTATCTACCAAACGAACGACTTCAAACAACGCGTGTCACTGCTCACCCGTCATTCCTGCCCCGAGGGAGCAGGAATCCATCCGAATTGCGGTGAATGCGAGCATACCCGATGGATTCCTGCTCTCAGACAGGAATGACGGGTAAACAGTGACCAACGCGTCAGATCAGAGCGTTAGGGCGGTACTCTCCCGTATGAGACGCTCGACGACGTCGACGCCATCGGGCAGGGTTGCGCCGAGGAACGTGCCGATCATGCCTTGCTTGAGCTCCGGCAAGACGTTGTAGATGCGGCCGCCGTAGGCAATCGCCGGCCGTCCCATCTGCACCGCTTCAGGCATCCAGCGCGGCAAATCCAACAGCTCACGGCCAGCTTTGTTCGGTCATCGCCACCAGCACGACCACCGCCGGCTTGATCTCGCGCGTGAACTTGACCAGGTCGGGCAGCGGCACGGCCTGGCCGAGATAGGCCACCGGCCAGCGGCGCCGGCGCAGCAGCACGCCCAACATCAGCAGGCTGATCTCGTGCCACTCGCCCGGACCGCAGGCCAGCACAACGGGGCGGACGGGGTGGGTAGGCGGGCCCGGTGACCAGCCACATGTTCAAGCGCTGGCGCAGAAAGGCCGTTGCCAGATGTTCCGTGGCGACGTTAATTCGGCCCTCAGCCCAGCCTTGGCCGATATCATTCAAGGCTGGCCGGATCACGTCGAGGATCAGGTTTTCCATGGAGTAGACTGCCAGCACCTCGCCCAGGAGTTGCTCGGCCTTGTCCAACTCGTGGCTTTCGAGGGCGAGCCTGAGACGCTGGCGAAAGACATCCAGGGTCGAGCCTTCGACCATCGGCGGCGGCGGCGGCGAGGTGAGAGGCTCCAGTTCAGGGATCCGTCCATCGCGCTCGTAGTTGTGAAGCGCGCGAATGGCCTGCGACGTCTGCATCCCCTCGTCGATGCTGCCCTTGACCCAGCGCAGCCGCACCAACTCCCTCTCGGAGTACAAGCGATGGCCGCCTTCCGTTCGCTCGGCGGTTGGAAACTGGTAACGCCGCTCCCAGACCCGAAGCGTGGCCACCGGGATGCCGGTCATGCGCGCGACAACGCCGATGTTGTAGATCGGCTCTTCGCTGACATTCCATCCGATGGCATTACCATTTGTGTTAGAGTTCATAGACCGCCATCCTTTTGACATCTCTTGTTTTGTCTAGCTTTTGTATTTGCATTATACCAGGGGTTTCTGGAATTGTCAAGCTTTTGTATTTATATCGACGACATAAGCTTGACAATGCCTAGGTTTTGTGCTAGTATAATGGACAGCATAAAGAAAAACTTGACACATTGCCGGATTAGCCGGGCAGGTGTCTGATCTAGTGACAAAACTTGTAGAGCTTTATGGAGGATCGAACAATGCGCATTATTATTACAGGCGGAACAGGTTGGATCGGCCGACAGCTCGCCGGCCAACTGGCGGGCGATGGCCATGAGACCATTGTTTTGAGCCGCAACCCCAGCCAGACGGCTGGCATGCCGGCGGGCGTGCGCCTCGAGCGTTGGGATGCGAAAACGGCGGCTGGTTGGGGCCATCTGGCCGACGGCGCCGATGCTATCGTCAACCTGGCCGGCGAGCGCCTGGCAGGTCCCAGCCCGGCCTATCGTTGGACCGAAAAGCGCAAGCAGGCAATCTGTGACAGCCGGCGCAACGCTGGCCTGGCCGTTACCGAAGCTGTGCGCGCCGCCAAGAACAAGCCCAAGGTGCTGATCCAGGCATCCGGCATCAACTACTACGACTACCGGCGATGCGCTTGCCACTGAGAGACACACCCGCAGGCAGCGGTTTTCTGCCGCACATCGTGAAAGACTGTTGGGAGGCTTCCACGGCCGAAGTCGATGCGATGGGCGTCCGTCGCGCCATCATCCGCACCGGTCCGGTACTGAGGTTCGAACAGCCCGATTCTCTCTCCGATTCTGCTGCAATTCAAACTCTTTGCCGGCGGCACCATCGGCAACGGCAAACAATGGTTTCCCTGGGTCCACATCGACGACGTGATCGGCGTCATCGCGCTTCTTGATCGACAACCCGGCGCGGCACGGGGCCGTTTAACCTGGTGGCTCCCAATCCCGTCACCAATGCCGAGATGGGGAAGATCGTGGGTCGCGGCGTTGGGCCGCCCTCCTGGCTGCCGGCGCCGGCCTTTGCCTTCAACCTGGCCTTTGGCGAGATGGCGATGACCTTGACGGAGGGTGTACACGCCCAACCCAAGCGGCTGCTCGAGCTTGGCTATACCTTCCGCTTCCCCACGCTCGACGCAGCGGTGCGAAATGCGGTCGGCAAATGAGATATCAAAGTCGTTTTCGCGTCAACGCACCGGTCCAAGCCGTCGCCGATTTTCATAGCCGCTCGTCCGCCATGGCCGCGATCACCCCACCGCCGATCCTGGTGCAGGTTCACAAAGCGCCGGAGCACCTGGCAGAGGGCGACGAGATGGATTTCACCCTGTGGCTGGGGCCGTTGCCTATCCATTGGGTGGCCCGCTTTGAGGACGTCACCGCCACCAGCTTCGTCGACCGCCAGGTACGCGGGCCGATGCGCAGCTGGCGGCACCAGCACCGCTTCGTCGCGATCGACGAGCTGACTACCGATGTGGTAGACGAGGTCGAGCTGGAGGTTCGCCCGCATCCCATCTGGGGCCCGGTTGGGCTGGGCATGGCGTTGAACCTGCCCGTGCTCTTCGCCTACCGCTCCTGGCGCACCCGCGGGCTGCTCGAAAAGGCGGTTCGATCCGGAAGCAGTGTGGTTCCGGCAGAGCCGGCCGGCCAGGGTTCGTCCGTCGCCCTGCTGACGGCAGTCGCTGGCCGCACGTCGGCATTCGGCTTCGTTCTCTGGCGTACTTGCAGTCTGTCGGCTAGTTGACGGCGTTTGTCATTCTCGGAAAAAGGACGGTAGCATCTGCTTTGAAAATGCCCGAACAAGTTCGGGAGTCCGCGGTGCACACCGGACCATGACTGTCGAGCAGTCGGACCGGTCGGACCCTGAGCTGACTACCGATTGGTACCGAAGTCGAGCTGAGGTCCGTCTGCATCCCATCTGGGGCCCGGTTGGGCTTGGCGTGGCGCTGAAACTGCCCGAACCTTCGCCGTACCTCCTGGCGCACTCCTCGGGCTGCTCGAAAGGCCGGTTCGATCCGGAAGCAGTGTGGTCCCGGCAGAGCCGGCCGGCCAGGGTACGTCCGTCGCTCCTGCATTTGCATCGCTTGGGCGCCGGCAGTCGGCATTGTCGGCTCTCTGAAAATGAGGACCGATCGCTAATTAGTCAGGCTTATGTGGTGACTCGGGATACTCCTTTTCGGACCTAATTCGCTGTGATATGATGAAGTCCTTCTCCCACCTCACCGCGCGTCGTCGTCATCGGCGCCGGCGTCGGCGGACTAACTACCGCCGCGCTGCTGGCGCGCGCCGGCCTCGACGTGACTGTGCTCGAAGCGCACGTCTATCCCGGCGGCTGCGCCGGCACGTTCTATCATCAGGGCTATCGCTTCGACGCAGGTGCAACCCTCGCCGGCGGCTTCTATCCCGGCGGGCCGATGGATAAAGTCGCCCAGGCCGTGGGCATTCCGCAGTGGCCGGCGCGTCCAGCCGAGCCGGCCATGGCCGTGCACCTGCCCGATGGCAGCGCCGTCACCCGTTGGACCGACGAGCGCCGCTGGCAGGAGCATCAGGACGCCTTTGGTGTCGAAGCGTTGGACTTCTGGCGCTGGCAAGAGCGCACCGCCGACGCGCTCTGGGACCTGGCGCTGCGCCTCCCTCCCTGGCCGCCGCAGACGGCTGTTGATGCCGCCCGCCTGCTTGCGCCATGGCGCCGGCTGGCTCTCTGCCGACCTGCGCCGTCTCCACCCCGGTCTGTTGGCAGATGCCCTGCGCCCGGCAGCGGCGCATCTGCGCAACGCCTCCGAGCGGCTGCGGCTGTTCGTCGATGGCCAACTGATGATCGCGGCGCAAACAACCAGCACCCATGCCAATGCCTTGTACGCCGCCTCGGCGATGGACCTGCCGCGCCGCGGTGTGGTGCATCTCGAAGGGGGCATGGGCGCCATTGCCGGTACGCTGGCCCAGGCGGTGCGGCAGAACGGCGGCCAGGTGCGCTATCGACAGGAAGTGACGCGGATTGTCGTCGAGCGGGGCCAGGCGGCCGGCGTCGAAACCAAGCGCGGCGAGTTCATCCCCGCCGATCTGGTGGTCGCGAACTTGCCGCCGTGGAACATCGCCCCGCTTCTGGGCGAGCACGCTCCGGCCCGGCTGCGAAACCTGCCGCCCCAACCACAGGACGGCTGGGGCGCGTTCATGGTCTACGTTGGGTTGGATCAATCGGCGCTGCCCAAGGATTTCCCTCTGCATCACCAGGTCATCGTGCGCGAGCCGCTGGGCGAAGGCAACAGCGTGTTCCTGTCGATCAGCCCGGCCTGGGACGAGAGCCGCGCGCCGGCTGGCCGGCGCGCGGTTACCATCAGCACGCACACAAACCTGGCGCCCTGGTGGGAGCTGTTCAACACCGACCGCGCTGCCTACGAAGCGCGCAAGGCGGCCTATGCCGAGCGTTTACTGCACGCGGCCGAGCGGGCTCTCCCCGGCCTGCGCGCGGCCGCCGATCTGGTGCTGCCGGGAACGCCTGTCACCTTCCAACGTTTTACCCGGCGGGCCTGGGGCTGGGTCGGCGGCTTTCCGCAGACCAGCCTCTTCCGGGCCTGGGGACCGCGCCTCGCCGGCGGCCTGTGGATGGTCGGCGACAGCATCTTCCCCGGCCAATCGACCGCTGCCGTGGCATTGGGCGGGCTGCGCGTCGGCGCTGCCATTCTGGATGCCGCAGGCGTCACCGTCGACCGTATTTTGCCCGAACCGACCATGGCGGTACAATCCAGTCGCCCTGGAGGGCAGGCGCAAGGCCGTGCCCCTACCCTGGATTTGCGAAGATACACCTTTGAGAACTGACGACAGGAGGCAACGATGAAAGTAGGAGTAGTAGGTAGCGGTAACGTAGGCGCAGGCGCGGCCAATGCGATGGTGCTGCGCGGCGTCGCGCGCGAGATCGTGATGGTGGATATCAACACCAAGCGCGCCCAGGCCGAGGCGGAGGACATCCTGCACGCCGTGCCGTTCTCGCACTCGGTAATCGTCAGGCAGGGCGAGTACAGCGATCTGGATGGCTGCGCTGTGGTCGTGATCACGGCAGGCGTGGCTCAGAAGCCGGGAGAGACGCGGCTGCAGCTGCTGGGACGCAACGCATCTATCTTCAAGGGCATGATCCCGCTCATCGTGAGCAACGCGCCCGACGCAGTGCTGGTGGTGGCCACGAACCCGGTGGATATCATGACCCATCTGACGGCGCACTACGCGGCCGCTTATGGCGTGCCCCGCCACCGAGTGATCGGCTCGGGCACCACTTTGGATACGGCTCGCTTTCGGTCCATTCTGGGCCGCTACCTCGACGTCGATCCCGAGCACGTCCACGCCTACGTTCTGGGCGAGCACGGCAATTCCGAGGTGCTGGCCTGGTCGATGGTAACCGTCGGCACGGTGCCGCTTGAGGACTACGCCCGTGCGCGCGGCATCAGCCTCAGCGATGAGATGCTGGAAGAGATCGACGACGGCGTCCGCCGCGCGGCCTACCGGATCATCGAGGGCAAAGGCTCGACCTATTACGGCATCGGCGCGGCCCTGTCCAGAATCGTCCAGGCAATTTTGCGCGACCAGCGCTCGTTGCTGACGATCAGTGCTCCCCTCGCCGAGTTGGAGGACGTGCGCGACATCACCTTTGCCATGCCAAGCCTGGTGGGTGGCCAGGGTTTGATTGCGACGCTGCCCGCGCCCCTGAACGCCGAGGAGCAGGCCAAGCTCGTCGCCAGCGCTCGAACACTGCGCCGGGCCCTTGACGAGCTGGCAGAGGCCGGCGAGCTGTGATGCGGAGTGCTCTGTTAGGTTGAAAATGTGAGTGTCATCCTGAGGTCTCGGCGACAGGATCATCGGCTGGTGGCAAGGACCGATGATCCTGCGCCGAGCCTCAGGATGACACTCACAACTGCTAGCTTAACAAAGCACTGAGCGTGATCGGTGGCATAATGGCCCCGCAAGACTCTTTGGAGGCGTCCATGATCGTCCAAACCATCGGCATTGTCGGCTGTGGCCAGATGGGTGCGGGCATCGCCGAGATCTGCGCACTGTCGAGCTATGAGGTCATTGTCTACGGTCGCAACGAGGACGTGCAGCCGGCCTGTCGCGGCCGCGTCAAGCAGTCGTTGGACCGGGCCGTCAGCCGCGGTAAGCTGAGCGCGCACGATGCCGATGCGGCTATCGGGCGCGTCAGTGGCACTGCCTACCTGGCCCGTCTGGCCGCGGCGGACCTGGTGATCGAGGCGGTGGCCGAGGACCTGGCGCTCAAGCAGAGCATCTTTCGCTCGTTGGACGACATCCTGCGTCCCGAGGCCATCCTGGCCACCAACACCTCTTCCCTCAGCGTGACAGAGCTCGCCGTTGCCACTCGCCGGCCCGATCGCGTGCTGGGCATGCATTTCTTCAACCCCGTGCCGGTGATGCGGCTGCTCGAGCTGGTGCGCGGCCTGCATACGAGCGATGAAACGCTCGCGTTTGCTCGCAAGGTCGGCGCCTATTTGGGGAAGACCACGATCACGGCGCCCGATACCCCCGGCTTCATCGTCAACCGCCTGCTGATTCCCTATGTCGTCGAGGCTATCGCCGCGGACGAGGCCGGCCTGGGGAGCGTGGAGATCATGGACAGCAGCGTCAAGCTGGGTATGGGCCATCCGCTGGGCCCATTGGCCCTGGCCGACCTGATCGGCCTGGACACGACTCTGGCCATCGCCGACGTGCTCTATGAGGCGTATGCCGACGCCCGCTTCAAAGCGCCGCCGCTGTTGCGCCGCATGGTGGCGGTGGGCTGGCTGGGGCGCAAAACGGGCCGCGGCTTTTATGAGTATCGGCGTGAGCTAGAACGCGACGGTTTATGCGCAAGTCGCGTGACCGACCTGGCCGACATTGGTCCCAGGCAAGGCATGCCGTCTACTGATTATGGCCGACATTTCATATCCTCTGTTATCCCCAATCGACCTAAACCCTACCTCATGGCCCACCGCGGCAACCGCGTGGCGTGTCCGGAAAACACCCTGGCCGCGTTTCGCCGCGCCCTGGTCGACGGCGCCGACATCATCGAGACCGATCTGCACCTGACCGCCGACGGCGTGTTCGTCTGCATCCACGATGCCACGGTCGACCGCACCACCGATGGGCACGGCCCGGTTGCGGAGATGACCCTGGCGCAGGTGAAGTCCCTCAGCGCCTCGTACGGCCGCGCTGGAGTTCCAAGGGGAACAGGTGCCGACGCTGACGGAGCTTGCCGCGCTTCTGCCCGAAGATGTCGTGTTGGCGCTGGAGCTGAAGACCGACCGATTTCTCGATCCCGCCGTTTGCCGCCGGCTCGTAGCCGAGTTGGAGGCCACTGGCGTGCGGCAGCGCACGGTAGTGCTTTCCTTTTCCTTGCCCCGCGTTCAGGCCGTCGCGGCCGAGGCGCCGGACCTCCCCATCGGTTGGATCACCCTATCTCGACCGTGGCCCATTCGAGAGAGCCAGTTGCTCGGCCCTTTCTGGCCATTGCTCCTGCTCAACCCGTTCTATGCCTGGTTGGCCCATCGCCGCGGCCAGATCGTCGCGCCCCTCGACCCAACGCCCGATCGGCGGCTGTGGCTATACCGGCTGCTGGGCTGCGACGCTGTGCTCAGCGATGACCCGGCTGCTACACGAGAGCGTTGAGCCGAAGGCTGGGTTGAAACCCCGAGTCTGAATTGCTGCTGGGCCATGCGGTGGATTGGGCAGGGAGGGCGTTGGTGGTATAATAGCCCGCCTGTGCTTCGCGCCGCCGGTCCTGGACATCCTGGGATCGGCCGGCAGTGGCCAGGCAGATCCTATGCCAAACTCAAAACAAAGCCACAGCCGGTCTGAACCAGCTGTGCAACACGACGACGAGTCGCCTCGCAGCGCTTCGATGAGCCGGCGAGCGTTTCTGGTGGTTACCCTCAGCGGCACCGTTGGGATAATCGTGGCGGCGTGCACCCGGAAGACGCCAACGCCCGCGCCGACGCCGGTGCGCACGCTTTCGCCCACGTTTACGTCGACGCCTTCGACGAAGTCAACTCTGGCGGCTACCGTCACGCCGACGGGCACACCCGAGCCCACCGCGACGCAACCGGCCACGCCCGAGCCCACCGCGACGACACCTGCCACCCCCGAGCCCACTCCGACTCCCACGGCCACTCCGTTCCCGCCCGGCCCGCCGAGCAAACTGGGGGTGTTCATCGGCTACAACCATCCGCAGATCTTCGAGCTACTGGCCACGGGCAATGTGGCGCTGGTGAAGACTCTGGAGGTCGACCCCAACTTCGTCACCGAGATCAAGCGGCTGTCGCCCAACACGGTGCTGGTGGCACGTTTCGATCCGCTGCCGCTTGCCCGACCTGGACAATTGGAACCCGGAGGAGGCCGCGCGCCAGTTCGTCGAACTGGTGCTGCCTATCGCCACCGAGCCGCGACGCCAGGCCGCGATCGATGCCTGGGAGAGCTTCAACGAGCCGACCCCGCAGACCGTCGACCAGATGGCGCGGCTGGCGGTGTTCGAGGCCGAGCGCACGCGGCTGCTGGCTGCCGCAGGCATTCGCTCCTGTGTCGGCAACTTCGCCACCGGCCAGCCGCCGCTCGAGCTGTGGCCGGCGTTCTACCCCGCGCTGCAGGCCGTGAAAGAGAACAACGGTTTCCTCGGCCTGCACGAATATTCGGCGCCGTACATGTGGTTCGGCAGCGGTACCCACCAACTGCAAGAGGACGGCAACGAAGGCGACGAAGGCTGGCTCACGTTGCGCTATCGCAAGGTCTACCGTGACTTTCTCGAGCCGGCCGGCCTGGCCGTGCCGCTGTTGATCACCGAGACCGGCATCGACGGCCTGGTGGCCGGCCGGCCCGGCCCGCAGGGCGGCGGCTGGAAGGATTTTGTTAACTTCTGGCGGGAGGAAGGCAAGGTCAGCACCACCGCAGAGGGCTTCTACGTCGAGCAGCTAGCCTGGTACGACGGCGAGATGCAGCGCGACGACTACGTCAAGGGCGCGTCGATCTACACGCTGGCCGGTCCGGCTGGCTGGCAATCGTACGAGATCCACGGGCTGGCGGCGGAAATTTTGAAGGGGTATTTGGCGGTGCATCCGGTGCGGTAGAGAGTGGAGGGTGGAGAGTGGAGAGTGGAGGGTCGAGCAGACCAGCTGCGATGAAAAACAGGTGTCTCCCGACGAGGTCCTGCGTCGTCAATCACTTTGACGGGTCAGCCCTTCCGTGTTATAGTTCGCCTATCAAGAAGTTGCCGACTAAGGCGTTTTCGGCAAGAGGTTCTCAATATGTAGGCGCAAGGCCGTGCCCCTACAATGAAAAGGAGGGATAAACAGTGAGTGTGATAGCCACAATGCCACAGCCAGTCAAAGCCAATCGAGGACTATTGCTGCACCTGCGGTCGTCCGTCAATTTGACCGACAACCAGTTGTTCGAGCTGTGCCTGGCCAATCGAGAGCTGCGAATCGAACGCACGGCGGAGGGAGATTTGATCATTATGCCACCAGTGGGCGGAGAGACGGGATGGAGAAATGCGGAGATGACAGCCGCTTTGGTCGATTGGGCACGACAAGACGGCATAGGCGTTGTATTCGACTCCTCGGCGGCTTCCTCTTACCAAACGGCGCCATGCGCTCACCGGACGCAGCTTGGGTGCGCCGCGTCGAGGTTGGAGAAACTAACCCCTGAGCAGAAACGTAAATTCATCCCGCTGTGCCCGGATTTCGTGGTCGAGATCCGCTCGCCGACGGACAGCCTGCGCGCATTGCAGGCCAAGATGCAGGAGTACATCGCGAACGGCGCTGCGCTGGGCTGGCTGATCGATCCGATTCGCGGCGAGTGTTTATCTATCGACCTGGCAAACCGGTTGAAACACAGGCCAGCCGGCAACGATCACGGGGGATCCCGTGCTCCCTGGATTTGTGTTCGACGTGGCAGGGATTTGGAAAGCAGGTTTCTAGACAATGCACTCGTACATTCTAGAGAGGTTTAGCCACTAGATCTCACGAACCCGCTCAGGAGCAGTTGGAATTTAGGCGACAAGCGGCCGGTGCCACCTCGCGAATGTTGACATCCCTGGCCAACAGATTTGGATTACTAAACGTTTAGATTGACATATTACTAACATTGTGGCAGAACCAGGTCACCGGTCTCGTCTGCTGCTCTGGCTGCAATGATACCAAGTGATTTAGATTACTTGAAACCCCAGATATCAGCGTAAATCATATGTCGATCAAGGTGTTTGATTTCTTCTCAGGTTGCGGTGGGGCCAAGTATAAGTTGTAGGCCCTTGACGTATCGGTGCTTCCGTGCTATCATTGCTGACGGTTGATATAGCTTCGATTTCTCTACTTGCCGAGCGAGAATGGGGCGCTGCGGCACATCGGCTGGATGCAAAGAACAACGTAGGCCATGTGTTGGTGGAGAGGTTGGATGTCAAGGGAACCACCGGATCGCTGTCCTTGTGCGTCCACATTAAGCGGTAACATCGAGGATCAATCCAGGCATCCAGCGAATGACGGTACACACGCAAGAAAGAATTATAGAGACTTCGGGTAGGTCTGAGACTTTGGCTAACGATCCCATAATCATTAGCAGACGCAGTTTGAAGTAAACAAGGGTTGCTGTCATGTCAACAACTGGTCTTCTGTCACTGGACACAAAACCGCAATCGGTAAAGAAGTTCTACTTCCTTGACTACTTCTATGTTCTGTTAAAGAGTATCCAGGCTTTTTCCGAGAGGGATAGGGTTTTTCAGCGCTTTCTGGATTTGAAGCAACAGCATCAACTAGGGTTATCTAGGTACAAGACACTGGTTGGGGAGGATGCAGTCTCTGAAAGAGCTATCCAACGATATCGATATACGTTTGGCCAGGTCTTGAGTGAATCGGAGGAATATGACCTCGTAAAGGATTATGACGCAAGACTTGAATTGACTGAGGCCGGCAGGCGAGCTCTGGAAATCTATGAGAAACAAGGTCCAATGGAGCTTAATGAGTATCTGGTGGAACCGATGGAACGAAGGTACCAAGCCTTCCGATATCTGCTAGAAGTCTGCTATAATGCGAATCCCAAGCGTTACGGATTGCTGATTTTCCCGGTATACTCAGCCAATCGTCTTGGGATTGAACGGAGTTCCATTAAGAGAGCCCAAGACCTAGTGGACTACTTCCACAAGCTTCGAGTCCAATTGGAGAAAGACGTTCTTAGGTACTTAGGTGAAAGTAAGTCTCTGGACAGAGAAAACTCAGAATTAATGGACAGACTTGTGGAAGCCGGTTTGCTCCCGAAGTCACCAATGCAACCGTTTGATCAAGCGAAGTACAATGTTATTCTAAAACGAGTTCGGGATTATTGGTTGAAATATTTCCTTCAGGATCTTTATCGATATCAATTCTCACTTGCATCTTTCGACATATGGGCGTATCGCGCAAAACAGGTTGGAATTGTACACATCACAGAATTCTATCCAGATCCGGGTTTCAGCGGAAGGATAGTCTATCCCTTGTCCGTTGTAAAGGAATCAGCTAACTCCACTAAGTTCAAGAGTTTGTTCGTTTACAGAGATAAGCATAGGCTTTTCCGGTATCAGCCTTCCTGGGAGAACGAGAACACGCGTGAAGAATTCGTTCAACTGCTGCATCATGCTTATCTTGACATTCGTAGATCAGTCAGGAGTCGCTTCGTTAGCCTGTCAAATGTGCGAGAAAGAGTCTGTTACAGTATGAAAATATCAGAGTATCTGTTTGATGACTTCCTCAGTCGCTCATATCATGAGCGGCTCAAAATCCGGATTTCTATGGAAGTTGACAGGCTTCCTGAAGAAACCAACGCCATCTACTTGAAACGAACGCCAGTGATGGTCAACGGCAAGTATCGTAACATTATTGCAATTGACCTGACATAAGGAACCATACCAATGGACATTCAGAAATACCTTAGCAGACCAAAGGCGGAGTTATCTCTCACATCACAGGCTAGGTATGAGAGATATAATCTTAGTGAGAATCCATTCCCATCATCTCCGTTTGTCAACCCAGAATCAACCGATGCCCGTGCGAATGGACAGATCTACGAGGAGTTGATTCGGCAATCTGAGTATGAGAAAATAAGACACAGCTTTCTTGAAGTTCCTCAAAGCGATCCTAACCATCTACGGCTCGGATATATTGAGGACACTTCGTATCTAGGTCGTGGAAACGGGAAATCGGCTTTCATCGTAAACCTGCAAAAAAGGATAAACAAGGACTTTGGGTTCTCTGTGTCAGGCGGCATAAACAAGTGCTATGCTATTCGACTAGAACCAGAACCTGGTGGTAAAACGAAGACATTTGAGAGCTTTGTCGATCTATTTGCTGCCGCAATCCTATGTTCGCCATTCATTGAAGATGCTCTGGCGTCTCTGCGCCTACAAACCATTCTCACAATCAACCAAGATTTCGATCTCGGTGCTTACTTCAAAACTGATGATGAACTACGAACTAGCCTAGTCTCCGAAGAATGGTTCAAACAGGCTAAGATCGATGTAGGGCAAGTAAATCAACTAGTGATAGAGAATCCATATTTGCGGAATCTTCCGACGGACTTTCCGCTGTTCTCGACAATTTCGCTCTGGCCGAAGCTAGCCAAGGCTACTGATTTTGAGAAATATTATAAGGAATTGAAACGCGGTCGCCCTAGGTATGACTTTGTATTCTCACATTTAGTTGCGCTGTTCTTGGCGGCCGGCTTTAATGGTGTCTATGTGTTTGTTGATGATTTTGAGAGAATACCGGATTTTCAGAGCGAAAGGCAAAAACGGGACTTTGCTTTAGAGCTCAGGTCTTGCTTGTTTGATGGTCTATATCTGAATGCCAGAGTGGGTTTCTACAATGTATTGTTCGTTCTGCATGCTGGAATTCCGCGTCTGATGCAAGCCGCGTGGGAGCAGTCCGGTCTCGAGCACCAAGCCCCCATGTCCTACAAAAGTGGGATTCCCACACATATCATCCGATTTGAAAAGATCACGTTTCCCGACACGCTGTCACTACTCCGCAAATATCTGAACTACTACCGGATGAACCCGACAGATCACGAAGATCTAAGACCCTTTACAAGGGAGGCTGTAGAAAGGATCGCTGAGCTCAGCGAGCTAAATGCGTCTAAGACCCTGAAAATGGCGCACGATGTACTTGAACGCGCAGCAGATGCTAGCATACCTCAAATCGATGTGGATTTCGTACTAGGAAGCAGCGATGAAATCGTGGTCGATGCTGGTGCAATTGGTGGAATTCATGATGCACAGACGAAAGATCTTCTAAACGAGTCGGAATGATGGCAAATCATGAAATCTCTTTGCTTCAGCAGCGAACTGCTCAATCGTTTCATTGAAATCGAATGCGGTGCAGGCGAATTCTTCGATGATGAGATCGAGTTTCGTAATACATTGGTAGATTGGCGCGCATGGGAAACTGAGATAGTGTTACTGGCCACTACACTGTCTCAGGTTCTTGAGCGAAAGATCAAACTAGGCCTAGACGCGCATTCCTTGCTAGATAACGTCTCAGCCTTACTTGACAGCGCATGTTTGATCATTGAAGGCTTTGACGAGAACTTCGTGACTTTCATGTTTCACCACAGACGACGAGATGAGACGACAATGGAGGAGGAACTAATCCGAATCAGAAATCTCATTGGCGAGCATGCATATGAGCGAGGTAGAAATGCCTAGGCTTTTTGTTGTCGATACCATGGCCGTTATCTCGTATTTCTCCAATGTGTTTGGCCAAGACACTCGCATCTCGAAACGAGGCCTCTCCATTATTGGACAGGCTTTCGACTTTCCTGATGAAGTATTGCTAACCGTACCCGGTATTGTCTTTGTGGAAATCTTTGACAAGTGGTTTCGTGGGGGCCGAGACAAAGACGATGAATTTCGAGCCAAGTTTAGAGTTGAGGTATTGGAACGAATTCGTAATGCACCGAACATCGAAATTCGTGAAGTCGACGTTGAAACTATTCAGAAATTCCTTTGGCTTGAAGACCCCAATATCAATCTAGAGAATAGTGATCGTCTTATACTTGCATCTGCCGCAGTCCTGCAGGCTCCTTTGATCACTGCTGACCCGGTTTTGATCGATTTCGTAAAAAAACATGGTGTTGTCCCTGAGGTGATTTGCTAGCTTTCTTGCTAGATACATAAAGAAACGCCAAGGGCCGAAGCGGAAGATTCTTCCGCTTCGGCCCTTGGCGTTACAGGCCAGTTCTAGGGAAATTTGCCAGATTGCCTTATGCCCCCACCAACTCCCTGAACTTCGCCTCCGACTCCGCCGCCACCTTGGCGTGGATCGACGTGCCGTGGCTGTCCATGGTGACGACGGCGGGGAACTCTACGACGCGAATCTGCCAGAAGGCTTCGGGCATCCCAAACTCCTTGAGCTTGTGGACGTCCTCCACTTCCTTCACCGTCTCGGCGATCAGCGTGCCGGCGCCGCCGACGGCGTGCAGATAGACGGCTTTCTGTTTCGCGCAAGCCGCTAGCGTCCGCGGCCCCATGCCGCCCTTGCCGATCACGGCCTTGACGTTGAAATGCTCGATGACCAGGTCCTGGTAGACCTCTTCGCGGATGCTGGTCGTCGGGCCGGCGGCCACGAACTGCCAATGGCCGTTCTCCTTGGCCACCACGGGGCCGCAGTGATAGATGACGCCGCCGTCCAGCTTCTCCTTGAGCAGGTCGTACAGCGCCTGCTCCAACTCCGGCGGCTGGCCGCCGGTCTTGACGAACTTCTCGACCATATACTTGTGGGCCGCGTCGCGCGCCGTGAAGATGACGCCGGTGACCGTTACCTGGTCGCCTACAGTCAGCGCGCTGATGGCCTCATCCGAGATGGGCACAGTCAGATGGTGGATCACGTGTACGTCACCTCCTCGCCTCTTACGGTCATGCTGCGCCGGCGATTGGCCCAGCACATGTAGCTGACCGACACGAAGAAGCTGGCAGGCAGACGGTGCATGGTGTCCATCTGCACGTCCAGCACCGTCGTCTCGCCGCCGAAGCCCATCGGGCCAATGCCCAACGTGTTGGCCTGCTCCTTGATCGTCTCTTCCAACTCAGCCAGCTCGGGATCGGGGTTGCGGTCGCCCAGCGGCCGGAAAAGCTGGTGTTTACTGAAGGCATAAGACGCCCCGCGATCGCCGCCGACGGCTATCCCCAGCACGCCAGGAGCACAGCCCTGGCCCTGGGCCTTGACCACTGCATCCAGCGCCACCCGGCGCACTCCTTCCAGGTCGCGACCGGCCTTGAGCTGTGCGTTGGGCAATGAGTATTGTGCGCCGACGTTCTCGCAGCCACCGCCTTTGAGCATGAGGTCGACCTTGACTGCATTTTCGTCCCATTCGTGAAAATGAATGGATGGAAACTCGATGCCGGAATTGTCGCCGCTGTTCTCGCCGCTGATGGCGTCTACGGCGTTGGGCCGTAGATACGATTTTTCGGTAGCGATAGTCACCGCTTGCTTGATCTGCGCACTTAACTTACGGGTCGACCAACCCACCGGGTAATGCACCTCGAAAATCGGCGTGCCCGTGTCCTGGCAGATCGGCCGGGACAACCGGCGCGACATCTCCTGATTGACCAGCATCGTATCCAGCGCGCCCTGCGCTGCCGAACCGGTCGCCTCACGCTCCCGAGCCTCGCGCAAAGCCTGCTCCATATCTGCCGGCAAGTCCGTCGACGTCCGGCGGATTAGTTCTACAAAGGCATCGGTCAAATCTTGCATGTGGAATTCTCCTTGGTAGATTGGTAGATTGGTAGATTGGTAAGTGGGTCAATTGGTCAATGGTTGTTGAATGAACAAATGCATTGGTGTCGATATTCACCAATCGACCAGTTTACCAATCTACCAACACCCCTCAAATCGTCCGCTCAAAACCGTCCAACGTGTTCTGCAACAGCATGGCGATCGTCATCGGACCCACGCCGCCGGGCACGGGGGTGATCATGCCGGCTACTTCCATGGCCTCTTCGAAGTTGACGTCACCCACCAGGCGGTAGCCGCTCTTCTTGGTTGGGTCGTCGACGCGGTTGACGCCGACGTCGATCACCACTGCGCCGGGTTTGATCCAGTCCCCGCGCACCATGCCGGCCCTGCCCACGGCTGCTATCAGCACGTCGGCCGCACGACAGATGCTCGGTAGGTCCTTGCTGCGCGAATGGCAGGTGGTGACCGTGGCGTTGGCGTGCAGCAGCAAGGCCGCCACCGGCATGCCCACGATATTGCTGCGGCCTAGCACGACGGCGTTGGCACCCTCCAGCTTGACGCCGCTGCGCTCCAGCAGCACCATGCAACCCTTAGGGGTGCATGGAATAAACAGCGGCTTACGGCCTTTCATCACCAGCCGGCCGATGTTGACCGGGTGAAAACCGTCCACATCCTTCTCCAGGCTGATCGCACCTAGAATGGCTTCCTCGTCGAGATGCTTCGGCAGGGGCAGCTGCACCAAGATGCCGTTGACAGCCGTGTTGGCATTGAGGTCTCGAACGAGGCCTTCGACTTCTTCCTGCGAGGCGGTGGCGGGTAGCTTATAGCTAAAGCTTTCCATACCGACTTCGAGGCTGTTCTTGCCCTTCATGCGAACGTAGGCCTGGGACGCGGGGTCCTCGCCTACGAGAACGGTAGCCAAGCCGGGCTTACGGCCCGTGGCAGCGGTCAATTCGGCCACACGGGCCGCGATTTTCTGCCGGATGTCGGCAGCGATAGCGGTGCCATCGATCAACGTTGCAGTCATGCGTTACTCCAGTAGGTTTGAGATTAAAAGAGGCGTAACTCGTAACCCCGTAACACGTAAACCGGAGGGCGGACGCAGAATTCACTGCAACGACTACCTCCGGTTCCGGGTTACGTGTTACGAATTACGTGTTAGCCCGGTTCGCAGCGGCGCCCTGCGGCGCAGCAAGTATTCGTAAGCCGACAGCACCGCTTTGGCGCCGTCGCCGATGGCGATCAGGACCTGCTCGGCATAGCCGTTGGTCACATCGCCGGCGGCATAGATTCCGGGCCGGCCGGTGTGGCCGCGGCAATCCACCGCAATCCTGCCCTGCTCGTCCAGATCTACCAGCCCCTGCACGAGCTCAGAATTCGGGACCAGCCCCAACTCGACGAATAGGCCGCGTACAGGGATGTCTTGCTCGCGGCCGTTGGGGTTACGCACAGTCATCTCCTCCAAGTAGGGCGAGCCGCCGACTGCGGTCACGGTGGTGTTCTCCAGCACGGTCACGTTGTCGAGGCTGCGGATCTTCTCCATCCAAGGCGAGGCATGGGGCAACGGATCCTTGGCTACCAGGTACACGCGGTTTGCCAGGGACGCCAATTCGGTCACGGCACGAAAGGCCAGGTCGTCGCTGCCCACTACGGCAGTATCCTTGCCCCAGAACAGCGGCGCGTGGCTGATCGCCGAGTAGCTGACGCCCAGACCCAGCAGTAAACGCTCGCCAGGCACATCTAGCATACGCGGTCGAGCACCCGTGGCCACGATCACTGCGCGCGCCGCAAACGACGTGCCGCTCTCGGTGGTGATCTTGAAGAGCTCGTCGCCGCCGTTCTCATGCAGTGCCTCGACGGACACGGCCTTATCCATCAGCCGCGCGAAGTCCAGGTACTCTACCTGGGTCTGGAATTTGCGAACCATCTCCTCGCCGTTGATAGTTTCATACCCCTCGAGGCCGCGGATATGCATGCGGTAATTCGCCTTGCCGCCCAAATCCTCGGTGATCAACAGCGTCTCTATGCGTTTGTGAATGGCATAAACCGTGGCAGTCAGTCCGGCCGGGCCACCGCCGAGAATGATTAGGTCATACATCGTAACCTCCAGAAGGTGTCAGAGTGTCAGAGTGTCAGAGTGTCAAGTGTCAAGTGTCAGAGTGTCAGAGTGTCAGAGTGTCAACGTGTGAGGGTTCTTTAGAATTACCTGACACCTGACACCTGACACCTGACACTCTGACACTCTGACACTCCGCCACTCTGCCTACTCCTGCGGCGCCTCCGGGATGAAACCATTCTTCATCATCCACTGAGTCAGATCGCGCGAAGCGGCCGATCATGTCGGAGGCTTTGCGATAGAGCTCGTCGGCGCTGAAGGTGAAGTGAGCGATTCCTTGCTGCTGTGCCATCATGCCTACAGCCACGGCCTCGCGGGGGAAGACCTCCCATTCGTCCATGGTGGGTAGGATGTGCGTTTCGTCCAGGTGCTTGGCCGTCTCGGCCAAAGCGTTGGCCGCGGCCAGACACATCTCGTCGGTGATGGTGCTGGCGCGCACGTCTAGCGTGCCGCGGAAGATGCCGGGGAAGCCCAGCGAGTTATTGACCTGGTTGGGGAAGTCAGACCGGCCGGTGGCGAAAACACGCACTCCCGCCTCCTGCGCTTCCCATGGCCACATCTCAGGCACCGGGTTGGCACAGGCGAAGACGATTGAGTCCTCAGCCATCCGGTTGACCCACTCAACCCGCAACGTGTTGGGGCCTGGGGTGCTGAGCGCGATACAGACGTCCATGTCCTTGAGCGCCTCTGAGATGCCGCCGCGCCGGCCCTCGGCGTTGGTGGCGTTGCACAGACGCCACTTGTCCACGAACTCAGCCTTGCGGTGGAAGATGTCCTCGCGATCGGGGTGGAGGATGCCCTTGCTGTCCACCACGATGCACTTGGCAGGATCCGCGCCGGCGGCGAAGATCAGCCGCATGCAGGCCACATTGCTGGCGCCGCAGCCGACGAAGGTGATGCGGGCGTCTTCGATCCTTTTGCCGACGACCTTGAGCGCGTTAAGTAGACCAGCCAAGGTGACGCAGGCCGTGCCCTGCTGGTCGTCATGCCAGATCGGGATCTCGGCCCGTTTACGCAGAGTGTCCAAGATGCGGAAGCATTTCGGCTGGCTGATATCCTCGAGGTTGATACCTCCAAAGCTGGGCTGCAGCAGCAACACGGTTTCGATGAAACGGTCGGGATCCTTGGTGTCTAGGCAAATGGGCACGGCATCGACCCCGCCCAGGTACTTGAAGAGCAAGGCCTTGCCCTCCATCACCGGCAACGCGGCCTTGGGGCCGATATCGCCCAATCCCAGCACGCGTGTGCCGTCGCTGATTACGGCGATCGTGTTCCATTTGTTGGTGTGTTCGTAGACCAACTCAGGGTCAGCCTGGATCGCCTTGCATGGAGCCGCCACTCCCGGCGTGTACCAGATCGCAAAGTCGTTGAAATCACGTACCGCGCACTTCAGGACCACCTCGGTCTTGCCGCGGTAGAAGGGATGCAGTCGCATGGCATCAGCCGATGGCTTTTTTGCCCGGGCGAGCAACGCCTGTACATCCAATGCTTGATCCTTTTCCTTTACGCTTACCATGGTTCCTTACCTCCCGTAGCCAGGAGCTAACCCGGCTACTTCGAAATCGGGTGGCGGACCCTCTTGTGAGAGCCAAAATCGACAACCGGCCTCGGTACCGGCGCGCCACCCATTCGCCGGCGCGGACCGTAAAACGGGAGTGGACGGACGAACTCCATGCTTCAGCTATAGCATACCACAGATTTGTCTTCTTGAATATGACATAGCTCAGGGTCTAGGGCCAATTCTCGACGGAAATCAAAAGGGTGTGCTTGAAACCGGTCGGTAGGAGCAGGTCTTGCACCTGCTCCTACCGACCGGTTTCAAGCACACCCGAATCAAAGGGGTGCATTTAAAACAAAAAGTGCGAGGGTTTTCCTCGCACTTGATTGCTGACAGGGTATGTGCTCCGCGGCAGCCGGTAAGAGTCACCCGCGAAGCCGTCTGACAGACTTGGAGTTTGTGAAAGAATAACTCCGTAGTCTGGCGGGTCTTTTGACCATGCCTGGACCACGGCTTATTAATTTTCGAACCCTTAGATGGCGACGACGCGGACTGCTTGCAGTCCTTTGTTGCCTTGCTCGACGTTGAACTCGACCTTTTGGCCTTCATTCAGCGAGCGGTAGCCCTCATCCTGGATCTCGGATTGGTGGACGAAGACATCTGCTGATCCATCGGTGCGGGAGATGAAGCCGTAGCCTTTGGATGCGTTGAACCACTTGACGGTTCCTTGTTCTCTAACAGACACGTGTATGTGCCTCCTTTGGGTACTGGCAGTGGCATTGGCCACCGCATGGTTGTAATAATAGGTGAAGGCCGCTCGCTTTCGGGACAACAAAAAAACAGCCACCAAGCTTAACACCTGGTGGCTGAAATCGTCCATACAGGGATTGGTCTTTACCTACGTTCAAGATGATATCATCGAACGCGGATTCTGTCAAGTTCGGCGTAGCCTGTGATTGATGCCAACTGGTATATAACGCGAAATGCATCCTGGAGTCTAGCTAACCTGACTCCTTGCCTAGAATATGCTATAATAGCCCCCCAAGAGACTAACTTTCTTTACCCATGCCCGTTCGAACAGTCCACACCACCCACCCCTAGCATCTTTTGGAGCAAACCCATGACCATCGCCGAGCGACTTGGCTCTTTCTACCTTGGCAAAGAATACGATCTGGCGGGCGCCAAACTTAGCGACGTCCCCGTGATGTACGATGCCCGCGATCTGACGACGCACGCGGTCTGCGTTGGTATGACCGGCAGCGGCAAGACCGGCCTTTGCATCGACCTGCTCGAAGAAGCCGCGCTGGACAAAGTGCCTGCGATCATCATCGACCCTAAGGGCGATATCACCAACCTGCTGCTGACCTTCCCCGACCTGCTGCCGGAGAACTTCCTCCCCTGGGTCAATGCCGACGACGCGCGGCGCAAGGACATGACGCCGGAAGCCTACGCCGCAAAACAGGCAGAGACCTGGCGCACCGGCCTGGCCGACTGGGATCAGGGTCCCGAGCGCATCAAATTGCTCAGGGAAAGCGTCGACTTCGTCATCTACACCCCCGGCTCCGACTCCGGCATCCCGGTTAGCATCCTCAGCTCGTTTGCCGCACCACAGTTGAATTGGGACGATGAACAGGAAGCGCTGCGCGAACGGATCAGCGGCACGGTTAGCGCGCTTCTCGGACTGATCGGCGTCGAGGCCGATCCGGTGCGCAGCCGCGAGCATATCCTCATGGCGACGATCTTCGAGCATTATTGGCGCAACGGCGAAGACCTCGACCTGGCCAAGTTGATCCTGGCGATCCAGAATCCGCCCGTGCGACAGCTCGGCGTGTTCGACGTCGACACTTTCTATCCCCAGAAGGATCGCTTCGAGCTGGCTATGGCGCTGAACAACATCATCGCCGCACCCTCGTTCGCCTCGTGGATCCAGGGCGCTCCGCTGGATGTTGACCATATGCTCTACGGCGGCGATGCGAAGCCCAACATCAGCATATTCTACATCGCCCACCTCAACGATGCCGAGCGAATGTTCTTCGTCACCCTCCTGCTGGAGCAGGTGATCACCTGGATGCGGGCCCAGCCTGGCACCACCAGCCTACGCGCGCTGCTGTACATGGACGAGGTCTTCGGTTATTTCCCGCCGGGCCGAGAGCCCGCCAGCAAACGCCCGATGCTCACGCTTATGAAACAAGCGCGCGCCTTTGGCCTGGGCGTGATGCTGACCACCCAAAACCCGGTGGACCTTGACTACAAGGGCCTGACTAACGCCGGCACCTGGTTCATCGGCAAGCTCCAGGCCGATCGCGACAAGCAGCGGCTGCTGGATGGTTTGGAGGGCCTCCCCACCGCGGGCAGCGACCGGCCCGACCGCCAGCAATTGGACAAGATCATCTCCAACCTGGGCAACCGCGTGTTTATGTTGCACAATGTCAATCAGGCACAGCCGATCATCTACCAGACCCGCTGGGCGATGAGCTATCTGCGCGGGCCGCTGACCCGCACCCAGGTCAAAGAGCTCATGAAAGACAACCGTTCGGCGCTACTCGGGTCACCTGCAAACTCGGGCGCCGCTCAGGAGGTCGCCCCGACCGCTGGCGTTACAGCCACGGCAGGGGCAGCCAAGGCCGTGGCTACACCCAGCGCAACTGGAGCGATCGGCGGCATGGCGCCGGCCCTGCCGCCAGGCGTGCCCGTCGTCTACCTGCCGGCCGGCCGCTCGCTGCACAAGGCTTTGGGTGATCTGGAAAGCAAGCTTGGAACGACGATAAACGTGCAGGACAGCAAGCTGCGCTATGAGGCCAGGCTGCTTGGCCAGGCCACCGTGACGTTCTTCGATGAGAAGAAGGGTGTCAACGAGCAGCAGAGCGTATCGATGCTGTTGCAGCCACCCAGCGGCTCGGGCATCGTCCGCTGGGACCAAGCCCTACCAATCGAGCTTGAGGACCGCGACTTGTCAGATAGGCCAGAGGCAAATGCCGTGTTCGGCGATGTGCCGCAAGATGTCAACGCAGCCAAGAAGTTGAGCACGTTATCCGCCGATTTCGCCGACTATCTGTTCCGCAACAGCGGCTACACGTTGTTTTCCAATCCACCGCTCAAGGTCTTCTCGGAGCCGGGCGAGGACGAGCGAGCCTTCAAGATCCGTTGCCAACAAATCGCCCGCGAACAGCGCGATGCGGAGGTTGACAAGCTGGAAGCCAAGTACCAGACCCAAATCGATCGGCTGCAGGAAAAACTACGCAAAGAAGAACTCGAGCTGGAGCAGGACAAGTCTGAACACAGCGCCCGAAAGCAACAAGAGGCGCTTTCGGCGGGCGATTCGATCCTAGGCCTCTTCCTGGGCAAACGACGCAAGGCGACCACTGCGCTCTCTCAGGCCTCCTCGAAGCGCCAAATGACCGAGCGCGCCAAGCTGGACATCGAGGAGTCCGAACAGCAGATCGAGACGCTGAACCAGCAGATCGCCGAGACCCAGCAAGCCTTGCAGGAAGCCAGCGACCAGATCACCGAGCAATGGAACACAGTGGTTGAAAAGGTCGAGCAATTCCAGGTTCGGCCACGCAAGAGCGATGTGAAGGTTCGACAGATGGCTATAGCCTGGACGCCGCGATGGCAAGTGACCTTCTCGGACGCCGTCGGCGCCGCACACACGGAGTTACTGAGCGCACTCTGACCTGGAAAGTTGCTCGGGCCGGTCTCCGACCGTGCCCGTCCGTTGTGTTTTTGCTCCACAATCTATTCCCATAGGCCTGGTGCTGCGGCAACGGCCCGTATCGACGAAACCAAACGGGCTCGGTCGGAGACCGGCCCGAGCAGTTTTTGCAGTTTTTTCAGATCACATGGCAACAACTAAAGCACCCACACAGACTGCCCAACGGCCTCGTACCTCCCAACCGAAGAAATCCTTTTCCTTCGGGCGCTTTCTGCTCGGCGCCCTGGCCCTTGTCATCTGGATGGCCGCGCTGGCCGCGGTAGGTGGCGTTATTGCCTATCAGTACCAGCACACAGGCCGCATCTTCCAGGGCGTTCAGGTGCGCGGGATCGACCTGAGCAATCTGACGGTGTCCGAGGCCGAAGAGCGACTGCGCGTCGCTTTTGACCCCTACCCGCTGGCGCCGGTGACGGTGCGCTACGGCGATCAAACCTGGGTGCTCACGGCTGGTGATCTGGGTGTGAACTTCGACGCTCGCAGCGCAGCCGAGGCAGCATATCGGGTGGGCCGGCAGCCCATCGCAGCCAACGACATCCCCATCCAATTGACACAACTGCAGGCCAACCTGCAACAGCAGCTCGGCGCCTATCGCCAACGCTACGAAGTATTGGCGGCAGAGGCCATTGACCGCTCGGCGGGGCTAGCCTGGCTCGAAAACAAGGCACAGGAGATCAACCGTCCCGTGGCCGAGGCGACTTTGCGCGTCAATGGGCTGGATGTCAGCTCGACATCCAGCCAGGTTGGCTACTCGCTGGACGTGATCGGCACGCACGAGGCTTTGTACCAGGCGTTGCTGGACAACCGGGGCGAGACGATCGACCTCTTGGTCAAGGAGAACAAGCCATTGCTTGCCGACGTGACGCAGGCCGAGGTCCTCGTGCGGCAGGTACTGAGCGGCCCGCTTATCCTGGCTGCAGCTGAGCCGGACGTGGACACACCCGCGCCGCCGCCCACCTACACCATCTCAGCCGAGGAGCTGGCGCCATTGGTAAGCACCGAGCTATCGCCCCAACTCGACGGCAGCCTTCAGTTGGTGACGAATTTCGACGTTACCCCACTGCGCCAGAAGGTGCTGGGTTGGGCGGCCGAACTTGCGCGCGAGCCGCGCGATGCCAAGCTGGACTACACACCCAGTACCGGCGAGATCAAAGTCGTTACCCCCAGCCAGATCGGCCGAACGTTGGATGTAGATGCGACGCTCGCGGCCATTCGCCAGGCCGCACTCAGCCCGGAGCGCAAGGCAACCTTGCCGCTGACCCTGGTGGAGCCGGCCATCAACATGCACAAGATCGACCAAATGGGCGTCAAGGAGCTCGTGGTGCAGGGTACGACGAGCTTCAAGGGCTCTAGCGCGGACCGTGTGCATAACATCGCTACGGCGTCCAAGTCGGTGGACAACTCGGTCGTGCCGCCCGGCGCGGTGTTTTCCTTCAATCAGGCCGTGGGCGACGTCAGCGCGGAGACCGGCTACAAGGACTCCCTGATTATCTGGGGTGATCGCACCGCCATCGGAGTCGGCGGCGGGTTGTGCCAGGTCAGCACCACCGTCTTCCGGGCGGCCTTCTATGGCGGCTTCCCTCTCGAAGAGCGATGGAACCATGGGTACGTGGTGGCCTGGTACGGCCAGCCAGGCCTGGATGCCACCGTCTACACCCCGACCGTCGACTTTAAGTTCCGCAATACCACTGACCATTTCCTGATCATCAAGTCGGAAGTGGACGAGGCAAAAGGCACGCTGACGTTCAAGTTCTACGGCACCAAACCGGATTGGCAGGTGGAGGTGACGGGTCCAAACATCGAAAAGGAAACGCCGGCGCCGGCGCCGACTTACCAAGAAGATGCCAGCCTGGCGCCTGGCGAGACCAAGCAGGTGGAGTTTGCCAAAAACGGTGTGGACGTGAACTGGCGGCGTGTGATCAAGGATAGCCAGGGGCAGGTTCTGGGCGATGAATTGCTCAAGAGCAGCTACACCCCTTGGCCGGCATACTACCTGGTCGGTCCCAGTGCGCCCGCACCTGAGGCAAGTGGTGTCCCACCCGGCGCGCCAGCGCCAGAGGCCACCAGCGTCCCACCCGGCACGTAACTGCGCTTGTCACTTCAGTACATATAGAGAAAGGTCCAATCACCGAAGACTGGACCTTTCTTTCGTCAAACGTAGCTTCTCAATAATCCAGGGTAGGGGCACGGCCTTGCGCCTGCCCGCCAGGGCGACCGCAAGGGCCTGGCCCCTACGAATTGAGAGGATACGGTCAAACAAACAAGTGGGAGAAAAGCGCCGCCATGCCTTCGCGACCGGTGGTCATGCCGCGCTCGACAATAAAGACCAACCACAAGCTAACGAGGGCATAGATCAGGTTCTCGTTGCGCGTGTCCTTACCGCTGGTATAGATATAGGCTGCGGGAAGCGATATCACCATTGTAGCGCCGTAGAGGATATGCACGATCGGTCGAAGTAATTGTCCCTCGCCCGAGAGCGCGAAAACAATACCAAAGCCGACCTGGGCAACCATCAGAATCTCAAGAATTACCAACCCGCCCCAATAACCACCGGTCACCGGCTGCTTCCTGACATAGTTAAACAAACCCCAAACGACACAGATCGCGCTAAACAGCATCGCCGAGGTAGCAAGACGGTCATGGATCGCTGAGATAGGCATGGGGGCTCCTGTTCGTGAAGGGATGTACAGGGAGTTTATCCTTGTGGGGGGAGAGTGTCAAGTGTCGGAGTGTCAGAGTGTCAGGTGTCGGAGTGTCACGTGTCAGGTTCAGGTGTCGGAGTTCCTAAGGTTCCGCTTTCGCAAGCGTGATGGTTGACGTGGGCGCATACTCACTTTATCAGCTTCCACACAGGCGAAATCCCAGGCGATGGCGGATGGATGCCCGCTTGCGTAGGAATAGTGGGACAGTTGCCGTCGCGTCGCAAACGAAAACGCGCTCCTTAACACTTGACACACCTGACACCTGACACCTGACACTCCGCCACTCCCCTTATTTGCCTCTCCGCCCTTCCTGCGCTAAGATAGTTCCTGTCTTGAGACCCGTTCGCTCTCTGAACCTGAGGAGGATACCATGCTCAATTTGGCGATGTTGCTAGAGTCCAGCGCCCGGGCCAACCCGGGACAATTGGCCGTCATTTTCAATGACACGAAGCTGACCTACGCCCAGCTCAACGGCGCAGCCAACCAACTGGCCAATGGCTTGCGCAAGCTGGGCGTCCAGCGGGGCGACAAGGTCGCCCTCTCCTGTCCAAACCTGCCGTATTTCCCCATTGCCTACTACGCCATTCTGAAACTCGGCGCGGCGGTCGTGCCCTTTAACGTGCTCTTCAAGGGCCGCGAGGTCGCCTATCACCTCAAGGACAGCGATGCCGTGGCCATCATCGCGTTCCAGGGCACGCCGGACCTGCCGATCGCGCAGATGGTCTACGATGGTTTCAAGGACGTGCCGAGCTGCAAGCACATGATCGTGGCCACGGTCGATCCAGCGGCCGCTCCACCGGTCGAGGGTGATGGTGTCACCACGCTCGGGCGGACTATGGCTGGCCAGCCGCCGGTCTTCGACACCGTACAGACCATGCCCGACGAGACTGCGGTGATTCTTTACACCTCCGGCACCACGGGCAGCCCAAAAGGCGCCGAGTTGACCCAGGCCAACATGGTGATGAATGCCGTCGCGACGCGCGACATGGTCGGGTTCAATAAAAACGACGTGGCGCTGGCCGTGCTGCCGCTGTTCCACTCCTTTGGCCAGACGGTGATCATGAACACCGCCTTTACGTCGGGAGCGGCGATCACCCTGCTGCCGCGCTTTACGCCCGATGTGGCCCTGGGCATTCTCCAGCGCGACAACGTGACGATCTTTGCCGGCGTGCCGACCATGTACTGGGCGCTGATGAGCTATCCCGAGGCCGACAAATTCGACCTGGCCAAGATCCGCGAAACCATGCGTGTGGCGGTCAGCGGCGGCGCGGCCTTGCCGCTGGAGGTAATCAAAGGTTTCGAGGCCAAGTTCGACGTGCCGATCCTGGAAGGATACGGGCTGAGCGAGACCTCACCCGTGGCCTGTTTCAACCAGCTCGACCGGCCGCGCAAGGCCGGCTCGATCGGCCAGCCGATTTGGCTGACCGATATGCGCATCGTCGACCCCATGGACGACACGCACAAGGCCCTCCCTGCGGGCGAAGTGGGCGAAGTCGCGATCCGCGGCCACCAGTTGATGAAGGGGTACTACAAGAAGCCCGAAGCCACGGCCGAGGTGGTGCGCAACGACTGGTTTCACAGCGGCGACCTGGGCAAGATCGACGAAGAAGGCTACTTCTACATCGTCGACCGGCTGAAGGAGATGATCATCCGCGGTGGCTTCAACGTCTACCCCGCGAGCTTGAGGAGTACTTCATGACTCATCCAAAGGTCTCGCTCGTCGCCGTCAAGGGCGTCCCGGATGCGAAGATGGGCGAGGAGATCAAGGCCTACCTCGTGCTCAAACCCGGCCAAACGGCTACAGTCGACGAAATGATGGACTTCGCCAAGGAGGGTCTGGCGGCCTACAAGTACCCGCGCTACATCGAATTCCGCTCCGTGCTGCCGATGACGGCGACGGGGAAGATTTTGAAGCGGGAGTTGGTGGACGAGTAAGGCGTCGGAAGTGTCAAGTGCCGGAAGTGTCAGGTGTCAGGTGGCGGAGTGTCAAGTGCTGGGATGTGGAAACGTTTTGGCCTGTCCTTACATCCAATCCCTGCAACACCTCGGCACTTCCGACACGTGACACTCCGACACTTGACCCATGACACTTCCGAAGGAGAACATATGGCATCCAACGTTACCCTAACCTGGGTTCAAAAGAAACAATTCGTCGGCACCGATAGCTCAAAGCACTCGATTGTTATTTCGGCTCAAGACGAGGAGAACGGCACGGGGATGAAACCGTCCGAGCTGTTGATGCTCGGTTTGGCCTCGTGCTCGGCGTACGATGTGGTAGGCATCCTCGGCAAGAAAAAGATGACCCTGACCGGCATGACGGTCAATGCTACCGGCGAGCAGGACACCGAACCGCCCTGGCCGTATCGGCGCATCCACTTGGAGTATGTGGTTCGCGGCAAGGGGCTGACCGAGAAGGCCGTGGCCAATGCGATCCATCTGTCGGAAACCAAATACTGCTCGGTGGCGGCCACGGTTCGGCCGACGGCGGAGATCACGACGAGCTATCGGATCGTCGAGGACGAGTAGCAGAGCCGCGGGGGAAGTTCCGGACGGAAAGACCAAAGGTACTATTCAGCCGGCGGTGCGAGCACGTTGATTGAGTAGGCCGCTGTATCGAAATCAACGTGCTCGCACCGCCGGCTGAATCATTGCGACAAAAGGTTGGCGCGAGTTCGTTGGACGAACGCCAACCTTGCTGTATAATCAGGTCGTCGGTGAACGTAGAGAATGATTTCTCCTCGACACCGCCAGCGAATCGCAACTGATACAGTGAATGAGAAGCGAGTTAACATGTTAGCATCACTACAGGTTGACATCCCACAAGAACTAGCTATTCGACTACGTCCCTTCAAGAGCCAACTTCCAAGGATCATCGAGCTTGGTCTGCGAGAATGGAATGCAGCCGGACAATCCGGCTTCGAAGGGGCTACAGAAGTCCTGGAGTTTCTGGCGAAACTGCCTTCACCCGAAGAGATCATCGCTTTGCGTCCCTCAGATGCCCTGCAAAGCAGAGTGAGCACCTTGCTCGAGAAGAATAGTTCGTCGGGGCTAACGGCTGAAGAAGAACAGGAATGGGAACAGTATCAGTACCTCGAACATCTTGTCCGAATGGCGAAAGCCAGAGCCCTCCTGAAAATCGGAAAGTCCTGATCGCCTCATGAGCGCTTATGTATCAACAGCCCTGCGACAACTGGTCGTCGAACGCGCTGTAGGTCGCTGCGAGTACTGTTTGATTCCTGGTGATGTTGTCCTGGTGCCTCATGAAGTAGATCACATCATTGCATTGAAACATGGCGGCTTGACCGGGCCAGACAATTTGGCACTGTCCTGCACGCTATGCAACAAGCACAAAGGTAGTGATCTGGCGTCCCTCGATCCAGACACGGGTTCTGTGGTCGCCTTGTTTCATCCTCGACGGGACACGTGGACAGAGCATTTCAAAACAGATGATGGTCAGATCTTACCACTGACAGCAGCGGGGCGAGTGACTGTCACATTGCTTCAACTTAATGCTCCTGAACGCGTCGATGAGCGCAGACTGCTGATCCTAAGTGGAGCCTGGGCCGTCTCAGCGATTGACTGATTGTGAGAGAATTGCTGTGGTGAAGTTACCTCGCCTTTACACTGATCTGGCCCCTTGGTGGCCCCTCCTCTCCTCGCCCGATGACTACGCCGAGGAGGCGGAGGAATACCGCAAAATCCTCTTCGATGCCTGCGAGAAACCGCCCGTGACGTTATTGGAGTTGGGCAGCGGCGGCGGGAACAACGCGTCCCACCTCAAGGCGCACTTCCACATGACCCTGGTCGACCTTTCGCCGGATATGCTGGCGGTTAGCCGAGCGCTCAACCCGGAGTGCGAACACCTGCACGGCGACATGCGCACGGTGCGGCTGGGCCGGCAGTTCGACGCGGTCTTTATCCACGACGCGATCATGTATCTGACGACCGAGGCGGACCTGCGGCAAGCCATCGAGACCGCCTACATCCACTGTTTACCGGGCGGCGCGGCGCTGTTCTGTCCCGATTGCACGCGCGATAACCTCAAGCTGGTCACACGGCACGGCGGCCACGATGGCCAGGGCGACGACCGCCGAGCCCTGCGTTACCTGGATTGGACCTGGGATCCCGACCCCGCCAACTCGACCTATGTCGTGGATTTCGCCTACATGCTGCGCGACGAGCAGGGCGTTATGCAAGTTGAATACGATCACCACGAGTTCGGCCTCTTCAGCACCGAAGCCTGGCTTCGCATAATCGTCGACGCCGGCTTCACGCCCAAGCTCGTCATTGGCACTAACTCCGAGCTATGGGACTATGGCGGCGGCGAGATGTTTGTCGGAATCAAGCCCAAAGGCTAGCCACCGCATCTAACCTGAGAACCGCGGACTGCCGGAGACGCGGACCAGAGCTGTACGCAAGTTTTCATTGACGGTTGCCGAAGGGACCCAGCGCATGGATGGCTGCTGCTGCTTTGAAAATAGATATACCCGCTCGGGCCGGTCTGTGCGAAGCCTCCTTGCGGAGCACCCCGGAGCGGGCGAGGGACCGACCGAGCCCTCCGCATTTTCATCCATCGGGGTACCGGCAGGCCGGCGAGGCGCCTGTCTCGAGGAGCCAGCCGATACGTACCGGACATCTTTCGAAGGAGCATAAACCATGTCGCACTCGGTGTCACCCTCCGATCACAAGGACCATCCTGTTCTTCACGTACATGGAACCTGGGAGACCGTCTTTCAAGACGAGCCGCGCGCCGCGCTGGAGCAGCTTCTGCCCGGCTACATTGCCCGCGGCGCTGGTTCGGCTCCAAGGCGCGCACGATCGAGACCGCCCGGCTGATTGAGATCATCCCAATCACCCAGCTCTCATATTTGACCCTGGTCAAAATAAGCTTTACGGCTGGCGAGCCGGAAACCTATGTGCTGCCGCTAGCCTTTGTTGCCGGCGAACAAGCCGAGGTTCTGCGACGCGAGCGTCCCATGGCTGTCATCGCCGTGCTGCGCACACCCGAGGCCGAAGGCGTGCTGTATGATGCCGTGTGGAACCCGCGCTTCGACGCGATCCTGCTGGAGATGATCGGCGAGGGCAAGCAGTTTGCCGGCACGGGCGGCGACGTCGTCGCAACCGCCACGAGCGTCTTTGCCCGGCTGCGCGGCGACGCCAGCCAGCCGCTGACGCCGCACGTGCTCGGCGTCGAGCAGAGCAACACCAACATGCGCTACGGCGAGCACCTGCTTCTCAAGCTGTACCGGCGGCTGGAAGCGGGCGTCAACCCGGACCTGGAGATTGGCCAGTTCCTGACCGAGCGCGTTGCCTTCGAGCATATCCCGCCCGTTGCCGGGGCGATCGAATACCGCCGTCGTCAGGACCCGGCGTCGGGCGAGCCCATCACGTTGGCGATTCTGCAGGGTTTCGTGCGCAACCAGGGTGACGCCTGGTACTACACGCTGGACTGCCTGCGCGAGTATTTCGCCCGCTTGCGATCTCTGGAGCATGCCCCGACGGACACGGACCTGCCTGAAGAACCGCTGTTGGAACTGATCGAGCGGCCTCTCCCCGCGCAGGTCGAAGAGCGCATTGGCGCCTACCTGCAGTCAGCCAGACTACTTGGACAGCGCACAGCCGAGCTGCACATCGCCCTGGCGTCGGATCCAACCGACCCGGCCTTCGCTCCTGATCCGTTCACGAGTGACTTTCAACATTCTCTGCAACAAAGCATGTGCAGCCTGAACGGACGAATCATGCAGCTTCTGCGGGGGCGCTTTGACAGCTTGCCGGAGAGCGTTCGCCCCGATGCCCGGCGGGTGCTGGACTTGGAAATGGAGATCGCAAGCCGCTTCGACACCCTGCTCGGACCCACTATCTCGGCTTTGCGCACCCGCATCCACGGCGATTATCACCTCGGGCAGGTGCTCTACACCGGCAGCGACTTCATGATCATCGATTTCGAGGGAGAGCCGGCCCGGCCGCTCAGCGAGCGGCGGCAGAAGCGCTCCGCTCTGCAGGACGTGGCCGGCATGCTGCGATCCTTCCACTACGCCGCCTATGCGGCCTTCTTCGAACAGGTTA
The DNA here is from genome assembly GCA_963709505.1 of uncultured Chloroflexia bacterium. Taxonomy (GTDB): domain Bacteria; phylum Chloroflexota; class Anaerolineae; order JAAEKA01; family JAAEKA01; genus CAVPXC01. Next base: position 62,068 of record CAVPXC010000001.1, read on the forward strand.
CCGGCGGAGCGCAGCCATCGGACGTGGAAACCTTTACCCAGTACTGGCATCGATGGGTCTCGGTCGCGTACCTGCAAAGCTACATGGAGATAGCCCGGAGCGCGACCTTCCTACCGCGATCAGACGCGGAGCTCAAGACCCTGCTCGACGCCTATCTGCTGGAAAAGGCTGTCTACGAGCTGGGCTATGAGCTCAACAACCGGCCAGACTGGGTCAAAATTCCGCTGCAAGGGATCCTTCAGACGCTGCAGGCGGTGCAATAGAGTACGATCCCTGGGGCAGTCTCTCTTTCCCGATGCGCCGGCCAGGGACAAACCGCCGCGCAAGCAGGCCAATCTGCGGCAAGTAGTGGCCGAGTCCCTGATTGATTTGAGTGGACGGGTGTCCTCCTACCTTGACAGTGAATGTTTGGACCGCCTGGTTACTTCGACGCCATACTACGACTTGCGAACTCCAGCATCTTCCGACTTTCGTCTTTAGGGCTGAATTCGACCATCTCACAATCTTCTTCCATCACCACGTTGTGACCCGGGGCCAGATAATAGGCTTCCCCTGCCGTGATGACTTCTTCGTGGTCGGCATAAGTCACCCGCATTCTGCCCTTGAGCAGGTAGCCCCAATGGGGACACTCGCAACCGTTGGGCAACCCTCTGAATAGCGGGATGCTGTCAAACCCTGCCGGGAAGCCCCAAAAACCCCCATCCATGTCTCCCCATTCAATTTGACGGCTATAGTAAGAGCCGTCCTGAAACATTATGGGGATACCTTCTCTATTACTATGCATGGTTATTTCTCCTTTCATCTCTATTTGGGTTGGGGACTCCATATGGCCGCCAACCTACACTCTAGGAATGAGCATAGCACCAAATCAAACCGGCGTCAATGCCCTAAAAATCCGAATTATTCTTGTCAAGCCGCGCGGATGATTCCGATGCAAGCACGGTGGTAGATGCGACCAAGGCATGGCAGCCAAAGCGATACAGCCGTCAACGTTAACCCCGATATCTTGCCGATGAGCTGCTATCGGTCGTCGTCAATTAACCGCGGCTATGAACATGTGCGACCCCATGCCGCTGTGACCAGCGTGATGTCGAGGATATTGATCATGTTGTCTCTGTTAAAGTCATAGGTGGGATCCCAACCAGGGGTGCTGTCTGTCCAGCCCCAGCGCTCCGCAATCGCCACGATATCTTCGACGCCCACCATGGTAGGGGGAACGAAGTCAGGACAGCCGCCCATGCGCGGGGTCCCTTCGGCAACCGTGGATGAAAACAGCGGGGCTCGGTCGGTCCCTCCGCCCGCTCCGGGGTGCTCCGCAAGGAGGCTTCGCACAGACCGGCCCGAGCGGGTAGTGCTATTTTCAGGTTAGAACATGGCGGGATAGACAAACTGATCGGCGCGCTTTCCCTTCTTTCGTGGTATACTGAAGATATCGAACTTTGGACATTTCTCGCAAGGAGGTGGAACCATGAAAGCGGGAAGACTACTCTCTGTGTGCATCGCACTTGTCCTGCTAGCAACGGTATCAGTCGCAGCAGCAGCAACACCGCTCCGCTCCGCCGCGCTCCGGGACTTCGTGGCTAGCCCTTGTATGCCTGGGAGCACCTACGATCCGGCCTGTGACGTGGATCACAACGGCGCCATCGATGTGACGGATATTCAACTCACTGCGGGCCATTGGGGGACAAACGGGCACGTATAACATCTACCCAGCCATGGTGCCCAAGACCGGGCAGACCTCATCGTTTGCAGCCGGCGACGACGGTGCCCTGCAGAAAGGCGTGGCCTGGCCCAACCCGCGCTTTACCGACAACAGCAACGGTTCAGTGACCGACAACCTGACCGGACTGATCTGGCTGAAGAACGCCAACTGTTTTGGGTTGAATTTCTGGGATGTGGCCGTGAGTGACGCCAACACGCTGAACAGTGGCGAATGTGGTCTGACCGATGGTTCGGCGGAAGGCGACTGGCGGCTACCCAACGTGCGCGAGATGCAGAGCCTGGTTGACTACAAACATTTCGACCCTGCGATGCAAAGCGGCCAACCGTTCCCAATCGTCCTACCGTTCATCGGCGTCCAGTCCTCCATCTACTGGACGAGTACCACCCTCTCCCCCGGCCCGTCCTCCGCCTGGATCGTGGAAATGCGCTACGGCGGCGTGAACTTCCTCAATAAGTACGACACCCACTACCTGTGGCCGGTGCGTGGCTGACAATGATGCTTGGGTAATAGTGCTTCGAGCGCTTTGATGGGGGAGCCTATTGTCTTGTTGCCTTTGAACGGCTCCTGGCTAGCCAGATCGCTTGCTCGAACACCAGCAATCGTCAGCAGGAACGCCGGCTCGGTGCTCATCGGCGGCTTGTTGCGTCGATTCTTTGCTCAGCCTAGTATCAGCAATGCGGCACGAGCCTCCTGTTCGTCAGGCTGTCTCCTCACCAACCCAGACCGCTATCGGCGCGATAGATCGAAAAGATGACCCTTTTGGGTAGTCGCGACCCCCTTGCCGGGTGAAACACCGGGGAGTATAATAGAATAATCACCGGCCTGAAGGAGTCCACCATGAGCGCTGTGACAATCGCCAAGCCTCCGGAGTTAATGGCTCACTACGACGCCGGACGGGCATACGACGAGCTCCTGCAACCTGGCCGCGAGCCGCGGCAGCATTACCAGAGCCTCTACAAGCACCTGCTCTCCTTGCCGCCGGACGAGCTGCACCGTCGCCAAAACGCGGCCGACTTGTCGTTCCTCAACCAGGGCATTACTTTTACCGTCTACGGCAGCACCGAGGGCACCGAGCGCATCTTCCCCTACGACTTGATCCCGCGCATCATCACCCGGAGCGAATGGTCGACGATCGACCGCGGCCTGCGCCAGCGCCTCACGGCGCTCAACCTCTTCCTACACGACATCTACCACGAGGGCAAGATCGTCAAGGACGGCGTGGTGCCGGTGGACATGGTCTACAGCGCCAAGCACTACCGCCGCGAGATGCGCGATCTGGAAGTGTTGCGCGGCATCTACGTCGCCGTAGACGGCACCGACCTGGTGCGCGTCGACAATGGGGAGTTTTTGGTGTTGGAGGACAATCTGCGGGTGCCCAGCGGTGTTTCCTACATGCTGGCCAACCGCCAGGTGATGAAGCGGGTCTTCCCCGGCCAGTTCCGCAACTACGGCGTGAAACCCATCAACCAATATGGCCAGGTGCTGTTGACCACGCTGCAATCGCTGGCGCCCAGCCACGTCGACAACCCGACCATTGTGTTGCTCACGCCGGGTGTCTTCAACTCGGCCTACTTCGAGCATACCTTTCTGGCGCGCCACATGGGCATACCTATGGTAGAGGGCCGCGACCTGCTGGTGCACGACAACTACGTCTACATGCGCACCACCGCCGGCCTGGAGCGGGTCGACGTCGTCTACCGGCGGGTCGACGACGACTACCTGGACCCGTTGGTCTTTCGACCGGACTCGTCGCTGGGCGTGCCGGGGCTGTTCAATGCCTACCGCGCCGGCAATGTCACCCTGGCCAACGCCGTCGGCACGGGCGTGGCCGACGACAAGGCCATCTACGCCTACGTGCCAAAGATCATCCGCTACTACCTGGGCGAAGACCCGATCCTGAACAACGTCGAGACCTATCTGATGACCGACGAAACCCAGCGTTCGCACGTCCTACACAACCTGGACAAGCTGGTGGTCAAGGCCGTCGGCGAGTTGGGCGGCTACGACATGTTGATCGGGCCGCACAGCACGGCCGAGGAGCGTGAGCAATTCCGCCAGCGCATCATGGCCAACCCGCGCAACTACATCGCTCAGCCAACGCTCAACCTGTCGGCCGCTCCCTGTTTCATCGACGGCCATTTCGAGGCCCGCCACATCGACTTGCGCCCCTTCGTCCTTTCCGGCCAGGAGATCACCATCGTGCCCGGCGGCCTGACCCGCGTCGCCCTGCGACGCGGGTCGCTGGTGGTGAACTCGAGCCAGGGCGGCGGTAGCAAAGATACGTGGGTGTTGAACGAGTGAACTCTCGACTGGACCGATTTTCCGCAATCGGTCCAGTCTATCGGACTACGCCTCACGTGTCATCGATGCAGATTGGACCGATTGCGGAAAATCGGTCCAATCGGGAAAACCGCCATGCTCTCACGTGTCGCCGATAACCTCTACTGGATGGCCCGCTATTTGGAGCGCGCACAGCACACCGCGCGGCTGTTAGACGTCACCCTCGACCTGGTGCCCGACCGCTCGGCCGGGGCTGTGACCCGCTCGTGGGAGAAGCTGTTCGCCAGTCTTCACCTTTCGATACCGGAAGGCCTGCCGCTGAAGGGTCGTCCGATCACCCAGATGCTGGCACTCGACGGCGAAAGCGAGCCATCGATCGTCCATCACGTCGCCTCGGCACGCGACAACGCGCGCCAGGTGCGCGAGCTGATCAGCAGCGAGATGTGGGAGCAGATCAACCGGCTCTACCTGGATCTACAAAAAGCCAGCATGGATCGCGTTTGGGCGGCGCCACACGAGTTCTTCCATGCGGTCAAACAGGGCGCACATCTGTTTCAGGGCATCACCGACTCGACCATGGACCGCGGCGAAGGCTGGCATTTCATCCAACTCGGCCAATACATCGAGCGCGCCGGCAATGTTGCAGGCTTACTAAGCGCACACCTGGCCGACGAGGCCGCCGGCGAGGCGTTGCCGCATGCCAGCGACCTCTATCTGGAATGGCTGGGCTTGCTGCGCAGCTGCACCGCCTTCGAGGCCTACTGCAAGGTCTACAGCGCCGACCTGCGCTTCGAGGAGATCGCCGAGTTCCTCCTGCTCAACGACAGCTTCCCCTTCTCTATCAACTTCGCCGCCAGCATGCTTCGAACGGCGCTGGAGGACATTGCCGACACCACCGACACCCGCCGGCACAACCCGATCCTACGCCGAATCGGCCGGCTCAAGGCCACTTTGGACTACGAACAGATCGACGAGCTGCTAGCCGCTGATCTGAGAACCACCCTCCTGGCGATCCAGTCCCAATGCGCCCAAATCCATACGGACATCTTCCATGCCTACATCGCCTACCCGGTCGAGGAAAAGCTGACAACGATAGTCTAATCTGCGGAGTTGCCCGCCTCAGTCCATAAGCCCCGTGGACGCTAGACCTCAAAACGACCACTCTCCGTTCCGCCATTCGTTGTCCTCATTCGTTGTGATATCATTCCTCGCATGATCTACTTCATCCGCCACATCACCCGCTACCGCTACAGCGCGCCGATTCGCGAGAGTATCATGGAGGCGCGCATGCAGCCGCGCTCCGACGGCAACCAGCATTGCATCGATTTCCGGCTGGACGTTACCCCCAAAGCCAAGCCGACATGCTACCACGACCATCTGGAAAATGCCGTACACCATTTCGACATCCCCGGTGAACACGACCAGATCTTCCTGCAAGCCGAGGCGACTGTGGAGGTCAAGCCTTTGTTGCCGCTGCCGGAGGTCCTCCCGCATAGTGTCTGGCGCGAGATCGACACACTGGTCAACGACGGTGTCTTCTGGGATTTGCTGCAGCCGAGCGCATTCGTGCAAAACTCGCCGTTGGTGGACGATCTGGCCGCCGAGCTGCAGGTAGACCGGAGGGACGACCCGCTCACGACGTTATTGCGTCTCAACCGCAGCCTGTACGAGGTCTTTAGCTACGTGCCCCAAAGCACGAAGGTCGACTCCTCAATTGACGTGGCAATTGAGCACCGGCGCGGCGTTTGCCAGGACTTTAGCCACATCATGATTGCGCTCGTGCGCCGGCTGGGCATCCCATGCCGCTACGTCAGCGGGTATCTCTACCACGTTAAGGAAAACCACGATCGCTCAGAAAATGACGCCAGCCACGCTTGGGTGGAGGCCTACCTGCCGGGGCTATGTTGGCGAGGCTTTGATCCTACCAACAATCTCATCGTAGGCGAGCGACACATCCGAGTCGCAGCCGGCCGCGACTACGCCGACGTGCCGCCCACCCGCGGCGTGTTCAAAGGCCTGGCGGCCAGCGAGCTGGGTGTCAGCGTGAGCGTCACCCCCAGTCCAATCCCCATCACCCCCGAGGGGCAGGTGCTACTCAGCACCCTAACCGCGCCGGCGCCCCGACCCAGCAGACGGATCGATCAGCAGCAACAGCAGTAAGGCCTTCGTAGGGAGCGATTATCAGCGGCTTTTTGCAAGACCTTGCACCGCGCACCGTCTATGAATATAATGGACGTAACTTTTTTGGGAGGATATCAAGATGCAAGCACAGTACAAAACGTATATGACGCCCGAAGAATACCTGAAACAAGAGCGTGAGGCGCCGATCAAGAGCGAATACTATGCAGGCGAAGTCTTCGCCATGGCCGGTGCCAGTCCGCGCCATACCTTGATCGTGGCCAATACCGTGTACCGCTTCGTGGGCCAGCTCAAGAGCCGTGCGTGCACAGTCCACCCCAACGATTTGCGTGCGAAGGTCACCCCCGCTGGCCTTTACACTTACCCTGACATCGTCGTGGTGTGCGGCACGCCACGCTACGAGGATCGCCAGAAGGACACTCTGTTAAATCCGAACGTCCTCGTCGAGGTGCTTTCCGACTCCACAGAGGCCTTTGATCGCGGCCAGAAGTTCGCTATGTATCGGGCTCTCAAGTCACTGACCGATTACCTTCTCATCGCTCAGAACCAGGCCATGATCGAGCACTTCGTGCGTAGACCGAACGGCCAGTGGATGCTATCGGATTACCGGGGCACGGAAGCTATTGTGACGCTAGCATCTATCGGCTGCACCCTGCCCTTGGCCGACGTCTACGACAAGGTTGAATTTGACGAAGAGACCGCTTTTCCGACGCTGAGACTGATCAAGGAACCCGAGGTCGAGTACGTGACCGAGACTCGTCTCCGGCGACCGGGCGATCCTCGACCCGGTACCGAGTAACAGGACATGGCTTCCCACGATCCAATTGTCATCGGCGGCGGGATCAACGGCGCCGCCTCAGCCTTCTTTCTTTCCCGCGCCGGATTCAAGCCCGTCGTCGTCGAACGGCTGCCGGCCTTGGCCGGTCTGACCACCTCGCGCTCGATGGAGGCTATGCGTGCCCAGTTCATCGAGCCGGAAAACATGGCGATGATGCGCGAGAGCATCGCCTTTTACGAGCACTTTGCTGAAAAAACCGGCCTGCCGGGCTATACGATTGGCCTGCACCAGCAGGGCTACCTCTTCCTGACCACCGAACCCGATGGGCCGCAGCGATTCCGCCAGCGGGTCGCTGCTCAACACGATTTGGGCCTGAACGACGTCGAATTCTTGACCGGTGACGAAGTACGGCGGCGCTTCCCGTACGCCCAAGCCGAGGAGATCACCGCCGGCACCTTTCGCCAACGCGACGGCTGGATCTCCGCCCATGAGGCGTGCTTTGGCTTTGCCCGCGCCTCCGAGGCACCCGTCCTGCTCAAAACCACCGTCACGGCCATTTTGGTCGAGCACGGCCGGGTGACCGGCGTCGAGACCGACCGCGGCCCGCTGGCCGCGCCCATCGTGGTGATCGCTACCGGTCCCTACTCTAAACGCGTGGCGGCCTTGGCTGGCGTTGACCTGCCGCTGCGCATCATTCGCCGGCATCGCGTCACCATTGGCGAGCACCGGCTCGTTCCACAGGACGCGCCGATGGTGATCGACCAGGACACAGGAGCACATTGGCGGCCGGAGAAGCCGGGAGCGGCCCTGGCCTGGGCCCAGCCCCAGGAACCGCCCGGCGAGCCGACGGACGACGTGCGCCCCAATCCGATGTTCGTGCACGAGGTAATGGAAGGCGTCTCACGGCTGTGCCCGTTCTGGATCGAGGTCGCCGAGTCGCTCAAGCGTGACCAGGTGTACGTTTCGGCCGGCCAATACACCGTCACCCCCGACGACAAGCCGATCATCGGCCCGCACCCGGAGATCGAGGGCCTGTTCTTCAACACCGGTTACAGCGGCCACGGAATCATGGGCGCGCCAGGCGGAGGCCGCCTGCTGGCCGACCTGGTAGCTGGTCGCGCCAATGACGAGACGAATCCCTTCAGCTTCCGCCGGCTGGCTGCCCTGGAGGCAGCTGGGGCCGGCCATAAGCGCCTGCTCTGACAGAGAACCGCGGACTTGCGGAGGCGCGGACCGGAGGCACCCGCAGGTTTTCATTGACGGTTGTTGAAGGAACCTCGCGCACGGGCGTCTGTCCTGAAAATGTAGGGCAAATTAGCAATTTGCCTTACATTTTCATCGGCCGTGGCGCCACCTTCGGCATGAACGACCGACCTGAGCGATCGATGAGCACTAAGATCAAAACCAACGCCATGCGCGTTCTGGAGCGTGCAGGCATTTCGTTCGAGATACGCGACTATGAGCTGGATGAGGAACACTTTAGCGCCGAACGGGTGGCTGTCTTGGTCGGCATGGCGCCGGAGACGGTGTTCAAGACTCTGATTGTGCATGGCGACCAGACCGGCTATCTGTTCGCCATGATCCCGGCCGGCACGGAGCTCGATCTTCGCAGCCTGGCTACAGTCTCCGGCAATAAGCGTGTGGAGCTGGCACCGCTGCGAGACGTGCTTGATCTGACCGGATACGTGCGCGGCGCGGTGACGCCGCTAGCAGCGAAGCGCGCGTATCCGGTCTTTATCGACGAAATTGTAGAGCTCTGGCCGCAGGTGGCGCTTAGCGGCGGTCAGCGCGGCCTGCAGCTCGTGTTAGCTCCATCCGACCTGATCGACATTACCGGCGCAAAGCTCGCCGACATCGCCTGGGCGCTGGCAGGCTAAAAAGGAGAAGCTTATGCCCTCAAATGCCAATTCCTTGATGCAGGCAGTCAAGGCCGACGATGTAGCTCAGGTTCGCCGGTTGATCGCCCAGGGCGTCGACGTGAACGCTGCCGACGCAGCCGGCGACGTGCCGCTGATCATGGCCGCTTACCTCGGACACACCGAGATCACTGGTCTGCTGCTGGAGGCTGGCGCGGACGTCACGGCAGTCGATCCAGGTATGAAGGCCACCGCCCTGCATGCGGCAGCTTATGCCGGACGAACCGAGCCCGCTCGCTTGCTCATCGAGCACGGCATCGACGTTGACGCCCAGGGGCCGTACAACGGCTACACGGCGCTACACGACGCGATTTGGCAGAACAACGTCGATACCGCCCGTGTGATCGTCGAGGCAGGCGCAGATCTGACCTTGCGTAACCATGAGGGCCAAACGCCGTTGGAGATGGCCAGAGCCCGCGGGCGCAAGCAGATTGTCGCGATCATCGAGCGTGCTACTGGCTGTTGAACTTCCCGTCGAAGCGCACGTAATAGACCTGAGTGTCTTTCTTGCCTTCTTCCTGGGCGATGGCAATGAACAGGACACTCTGCTTGCTGCCGCTGTCTTTGCCAAAGAAGCAAATCCCGCCGCCAAAGCCTTCGGCGCCGGCTGCCGATGTGCATCCGGGCTGGTCGCTTTGATTCCAGCCTTCCTCGGCCATGCGCTCCTGGCTGTAGAAATCGGTGATCTCCTGAGGTGTGCTCGAGGTGGTATAGCCGACGAAGTCGAACTTGTCCAGGTCGACGTCGCTTTCGTTGGCCGAGGCCCGCATCATGGTCTGAATCACGAGGCGCATAGGAAGGGGCAGCTTGATGTCGGTCTTTTTAGCTTCGGGCAGCAAGGGAACGTCCGACCACATACTGCTGACCGTTTCGCTCTTGCCGCCGCCGCAGCCAGCGGTCACAAGCAGAACCGTAGCCAGCAGCAGGATCAGGATGGGTTTGCTACGCATTGTCTTGTTTCCTTTCGTGTTTGCATAGGGTATCACGTATCTTCTCAATAATCCGGGGTAGGGGCACGGCCTTGCGCCTGCCCTCCGGGGCGACCGCAAGGGCCTGGCCCCTACAAATTGAGAATATACGGTATCACTTTGTTAAACGACGCCGGACGGAAAATTTGGCATGCGGCCGTAGTCGTCTGCTACACGTCCACCAACTGGCTCAGCGCCGTCAACTCGCCTGGCTGATTCGGTTGCTTCACGTCCCTCACGGCGACACCGCCCTGGACCAGCGCTGCGAGCGCGTCTTCGGCGTCTCCCTTGGACCAGCCAAAAAGCGACGCCAACGCGCGGACCGGAACTGCGCCGACAGAGCGAAGATACAGCTCAACCAGCCTGCGTCGCGCCTCGGCCTGGCGGATCGGCCGGGCTTGTTCGGGCAGGTCGGGGTAGAACCGATGTACCAGGTCGTAGATGAACGCGTATTTCCACGCGCCGGCCTGTGAGACCCCAGTAGGGAGCACCTTGAAATCGCCCTGGAGCATCTCCAGCGCGCGGTTGAAGCGCGAATCGCTCTCTCGGTTGGCTAGCCGGGCGGCCTTGCGCAGGTTGATCGAGTCCAATGGACCCTCCCTAAGCAGTGTCTCGTAGACCGTCTTCGCCTCAAAGGTCATTCGCCCCTCCTGGTACTGAAGCAGATAATCCTCCTCTGGCTCGCCGTAGTTCTCCGATAGGGCATAGAAGTACGGCACGACGTCCAGGGCGATAAACGTGGCCTTCTTGCGCAGCACCTTGGCGTAATGCCACTGTCGTGCGCCCAACATCTCGTCCTTCCAGCGCCAGGTGACGTGTCCCGGATCGTCGTGTTCGTCTGGTACGGGCCGGTCGCCTGCTACCGCGGCCCAAAGGCTGGGCATCGTTACGTCTTTAACCGGCCAGAAGTGCACAAAGCCGCGCTCGTTGACGAAGGCGACGGCCTGCTCTTTCGTGGTCAGGCGTAAACCGGGCTGCAGGTGATACGTCGCAGCGCGGTAATCCTGAAAGCGTTCGAGGCTGAGGGTAGGCATGGGTGGGTGGGCGCTCCGTGAATCGGCGAACGGACGGTTTGTCTCTACGACTATTCTAGCCCGTACCGGGGCTGCTGGCAAACCTGTTCCGCTTGTTGCCTGACATTCGATTGTGCTATACTGCCCGTCATGAAGCTTGTTGCCGATCTGCACATCCATTTCTTTTTCTCGAGCGCTGCGTGCAAATTGGCAACGTCAGTTCGGAAGTGGATTTGCACTACATCTTTGGAGCAGGAGGATAGACGTTGAACGATCCCTATAATCGATCGGTGAGATTGAAACAGATGGCGGTTGCCTGTCTCAGCATCTTGCTACTCGTGCTCGCTATAACGGGCTGCGCGGCCGGAGATGCGTCTACCGGTGGAAACGGCCAGGGTGCCAGCCGCACGGTCTCCACTGCCGACGGCAGCTCGTCAGCCCAGGCCCGTCCCACATTGACGCCGACGAAACGCGCGCCGCGTAAGACGCCGACGCCGACAGTGCGGCCCACGCGTCGCGCCACGCCTACGCCAAAACCACAGTCCGGAAGCGGCCTGGCAACCGTCCGCTATCAGGATCTTCCCAGGCAAGCCCAGGATACCATTCGGTTGATCGATATGGGTGGCCCTTTTCCCTTCGACCGGGACGGTGTTACCTTCCAGAACCGGGAGCGGCTTCTTCCAAAGAAGCCCGACGGCTACTACCATGAGTACACCGTGATCACGCCGGGGTCGTCGGACCGCGGCGCGCGGCGCATCATTGCTGGAGATCAGGGCGAGTTGTACTACACCGACGATCACTACGATAGTTTCAGGGAGGTAATACGATGAATGAAAAGCTAGAACAATTGCTTTGCAGCGAGCACCCGTCAGGGCTGTATCGAATCGAGGCTTCCGCGGAACCGGAGACGGTGAGGCGTTTGGCCGAAGCACACGGTTGGCGTTTCTTTCACGTGGACGGCTCTGAGGTAGGGGATAAGCGGTCGTTCATCCGTACGGCGGGCGCAGCGATGAACTTTCCGGCCTATTCAGGCCAGAACTGGGACGCCTTCGAGGAATCGATCCGAGATTTGAACTGGGCGCCGGCTCCTGGCTATTTGGTCCTCTTCGATGAGCCGGATCAATTCGCCGCGCGCGATCCGGAGCAGTGGGAAGTCGCAAGAAGTATTCTACAAACCGCCGCCGACACCTGGCGTGCAAATGGTATACCTATGCTTGTACTTTTCCGCAAAGCAGGCCGGGCGCTTCCAGACGTCCCGTGGCTATGACGGCACGGCAGTGCATGCGCCTGATATGCGGTTTGACAGTTCATCTTGGCAGGGGTATGATCAGGCAGTAAGGTTCGCAGGGCGCAAGAGGCAAGCTTACTGCCGCCTGCCACTTGTCACCTGCAACCTGCGACCTGCGACCTGCAACCTGCGACCTGCAACCTGCAACCTGCAACCTGCGACCTATAACATGCGTGGCAAAACCGCAAGACGGTTGAATGGAGACTTCTCATGATTGGTGGACTTGGCGCTCCAGAGCTGTTGATTATCCTGGTGATCGTGCTGCTGATTTTTGGTGCAAGTCGATTGACCGATATCGGCGGCTCGCTCGGAAAAGGGATCAAGGAATTTCGTTCGGCTGTGCGCGATGACGACACCAAGGACGAAACCAAGCCCAAGGATGAAACGGCACCGAAGAGCGAAGACCAGTAGCCCGAATTCCGATTGTGTGTCTTCGATAGATTTGATCTGCCGGCCAGGCGATGCGCCGGCGCGTATTGTTTAGCTGCCGGTTGCCCAGCGGAAAGGGCGGTCCGGCAGTTGCTGTTTTCAAATGAAGGAGCACCCATGAGTTTCGAATTGCCCGTTGTGATCGAGCAGGACGCCATCCCGGCGCTGGTTCGTTTTTTGCGGAATAACGACCTCGATCGCTTGACGTTGGTCGCCGACGCGAACACCTATGCTGCCTTGGGTGAGCGAGTTGATCTGGCTCTGGCTGCCGGCGAGTTTGATGTCAAGCGCATTCTGCTTGCCGGCGATGAGGTTACGCCTGACGAGGCTACCTGTATGGATCTATTCGTTGCCAGCGGTAGCGACGAGCGTACCTTCCTGGCCGTAGGCTCCGGCGTAATCACCGATGTAGTGCGCTTTGTCAGCCACCGCTCGCGCAACCCCTTCATCTGCCTGCCGACAGCGCCCTCGGTGGATGCCTACACGTCCACCAGCTCGTCACTAGTGCTCAATCGCCTCAAGCAGACTATCTACAGCCAGGCGCCGATCGCCGTCTTCGCCGACCTGGGTACGCTGTGCGCCGCCCCTCGGCCGATGATTGCGGCCGGTTTTGGCGACGTAGTCGCGAAGTACACCTCGGTAGCTGACTGGAAACTGAGTGACGTAGTTTGGGGCGCCGCGTACAGCGAGCCGGTCGCCCGGCGTATGGAGATCGCCCGCGACCGCTGCATGGAGGAGGTGGATCGGGTTGGCGCTGCGAAGCCCGAAGGCATCCGCAGCTTAATTGTGGCGTTGATCGAGGCGGGGTTGTGCATGCTGGAGTTCGGCGGCTCCCAGCCGGCCGGCCAGTCGGAGCACTACATTTCGCATTATCTGGAGATGAAGTTGGTGCGAGAGGGCCGGCCCCCCGTGCTGCACGGCGCCAAGACAGGTATGGCCACTGTGATCATCGCTCGCCATTACGAGCAGATCCGCAATATGACCCGGGACGAGGCAGCCCGGCGACTCCAGTACGCTCGGCTGCCGGATCGCCAACAGGAAATTGAGCGCATTCGCTCAGCCTACGGCCCGTTGACCGACCTGTTGATCGTCGAGCAGGCGCCGTTCCTTGACTGGACCGAGAGCGATTACGATCGGCTCAAACAGCGCATCCTGGATCGCTGGTCCGAAGTGCAGGCCGTAGCTGCGGAGGTTCCGTCACCCGGCAAGCTGACCGACCTGTTGGAGCGCGCCGGCGGTACCGCCGATTACCGGGTCTTGGGTTTGGGCGACGAGGAAATGGCCATAGCCGAAGTGTACGGCCACTATGTGCGCAACCGGTTTACCGTCATGAAACTAAGCCGCGTGCTCGGTCTGCTACCGTAAAAGTCGCGCTGTTCTCGCAACTCAGGAAGGAGGTATCTTCTCAATAATCCGGGGTAGGGGCACGGCCTTGCGCCTGCCCGTCAGGGCGACCGCAAGGGTACGCCCCTACAAATTGAGAAGATATGGCAGGAGGTGTTAAAGAGAAAGGTCCAGTCTTCCGTGACTGGACCTTTTTTCGTCGTCCTACGAAGAGATCTACTCTCCACAACCGAATTAGCCGATTGGAATGCCAAGCACCCTGATCTTCGCCGTCAAATTGCGCTTGGCCATGGGAATCAGGCTGATGGGCAGGTGCTCGACGATTACAAAACCATCCGGTGATGTCTGATAGGCTCGCCGCAGCACGGTGTCCAGATCCATGAGACCAGTTCCAATGACGGTCTCGGAGATGTGGAGGACGAAGCGGTCCTCGAGATAGAAGTCCTTGACGTGGACGGTGTCGACGTATGGCCCGAGCTGGTCGAACAGATCGTCGATCATCGGCGTTGGATCGAGCGCGGTGGGCAGATCGCAGACGAAGTTGACGGGGTCGATGTTCACCTTCACGCGCGGCGAGTCCAGACGCTCGATGATGCGGCGCACGGTCTTTGCGTCTCGCAGCAAGGTCGTTTGGTGGATCTCCAGGATAATGTTGACTCCGCAGTCGTCGGCGGTTTCCAGAATCTCCTGCATACTCCGAACGAAACGATCCTCGGTTTCAGGTTTGAAATTGTCGGGATGGGGCCACCAATCCCCGCGTGGGTTGAGACTGGTGGGGCGAACTCCCGAGCCGGCTACGCCCAGCTTGGCCGCCAATCTCACGCTTTCACGCGCTTGGGCGACGCCCGAGCGACGTATGCTCTCGTCTGGCGTGATGATGCATGGGTACTGTGGCCAGACCTGCAAAAACGCCATGCCTTGATCGGCGAAAGCCGCCCTAGCGTTGGCGATGGTTCTGTCGGAGATCAATTCAGCCGGCACGGTCAAATGGGCACCCAAGCCATGAAAGCCTGTATCGGCCGCCCAACGGATCTTGTTGTAGTCGACGTCGGTCAGGTCGCCGACGATGTAGCCTAAGGCTCCGATTTTCATAGTTTTCTCCCCGCCACCCGATCCACAAACATGCCACTCAGGCCAGTGTAGGCGACTGGATCCATCAACGCCTCGATCTGCGGGCCGGAGAGGTGCTGGGTGACCCGCGGGTCACCCATGAGCAGCTCCTGCAGCGACCGGCCCTGTTCGAAGGCCAGCATCGACGCCTCATGCACGACTTCGTGCGCGGTCTGCCGGCCCAAGTGCTCGCCCAACTGCAGCATCACCGCCTCCGATAGGATCAGGCCGTGCAGCACGTCGACGTTCCGGCGCATACGCTCCCGGTAGACGATCAGGTCGGCGATGACCCGCAGCGTGTGCGCCACCGCGCCGCCGGCCAGGATGCTGGCCTCCGGCACGCAGGCCCACTCGATGTGCACTGCGCCCCAGTCGCGCTCGTGCTCCGACTCCATAGCCGACAGCACCGTGTTCTGTATGCCGCGCACCATGCGCGCCTCGCCGATGATACCCTCGCACATCATGGGGTTGCGCTTGTGCGGCATCGTGCTCGAGCCGACCTTGCCCCGCACGTACGGCTCCTCCAACTCGGCCACCTCTGATTTCTGCAGCAGGATCACCTCATGCGCGATCTTGCTCATGGTCATGGCGACCATGGCCAGCACCGAGACGTACTCGGCAAAGCCGTCGCGCGCCGGGTGCCAGCAGATCTCCGGCACGCCCAGGCCCAGGTCGGCCATCATCAGGCGCTGGATCTCCAGCCCCTGCTCGCCGACTGATGCGAGTGTCCCGGCCGCGCCGGCAAACTGCCCCACGAGCACACGCGGCGCGGCTTGTTCCATGCGCTCGATGTGCCGGCGCACCTCCGCCAGCCAGATCGCGACCTTGAAGCCGAAGGTGATCGGCAAAGCATGCTGGCCGTGGGTGCGGCCGGGCATGATCGTGTCACGCTCGCGGCGAGCTAGATCGGCCATGTCCTCGGTCAACGCACGCAAGTCGCGCAGGATGATGGCGTAGGCGGCTTTGACTTGCA
Organism: uncultured Chloroflexia bacterium; assembly: GCA_963709505.1. Taxonomy (GTDB): domain Bacteria; phylum Chloroflexota; class Anaerolineae; order JAAEKA01; family JAAEKA01; genus CAVPXC01. Next base: position 78,029 of record CAVPXC010000001.1, read on the forward strand.
TCACCAGTCCCGTGTCGGTCACATCCTGGGTTGTTGCACCCCAGTGCACATACCCGCCGGCGGTTCCTTCGCATAGGGACGCCAGCTGCCAGATCAACGGCACGAGCTCGTGGGTGGTCTGGTAGATGCCTTGTCGCAGTGCGTCGAAGTCGATGTGCTCGACGCGCGCCTTGCGGCTGATCTCGGCGGCGGCTTCCAGCGGCACCAGGCCGACCTCGGCCTCAGCACGTGCCAGTGCAGCCTCGTAGTCGAGCCAGCATTGCACGAGGTTCTCGTCGCTAAAAACGGCCCGCAGCTCGTCGGTGCCGTACATGTCTTTGAAGATGAGGGAGTCGATGGCGTTTGAGGGCATGGGAGGAGTAACTCGTAACTCGTAACTCGTAACTCGGAAATTGGAAATCGGAAGTCGGAGGGGGGCGGGTTGGAAAGATGGTGTCTCGCTAAGTCGTCAAGGCAGCTGCGAGCAGGGCGGGGATGGCCTGGAGACGGGCAAGATCGGCATTTACGGGCACCCGGTCGGCGATGCCGAGGATCGAGCGGTTGTCATGGGCGGCTTCGCGGGCAGCTTGGATGACGAGTTGCTCGAAATGACCAGGGTCAAATTCCGCTAACAAGGCGTCCTGTGGGATGCCGCCCCATAAAGTGAAGGCGGGACCGGCCAAGTGACGCGCTTCGGCCAGGCTGGCGTCGCTCTGCGGAGGGCCGGAGATGCCTTCAAGGCCGTCGATGCCAGCAGCGGCAAGCGGTGCAAGCAGTCTGCGGATGGGGCCGCCTGTGCCGGCAAGCAGGGATTTGGGCTGCGGCCCACCATGCAGCAGATCGGCGGAGCGCCGATAGCTGGCGGCTAGATAGCGCTTGAAGAAGGCCGGCGAGATGAACTGCGCATCCAGGTTGTCGGGTGAGACGACCAAGTCGCCTGGCAGGAGCGCTACCTGTTCGACGAGCGCTTGCAGCTTGTCCTCCAGCAGGGCGATGATCTCCTCGACGAGATCTTGGGAGTCGAAGAACAGCATCAGCCCATCGCTCCAGCCGAGCCACTCAAGAAAGACCTGAGAGAAGGGCCGCCGAGGCAGTTCTAGCGCCACCAGCCCGTCGTCAGCCACTGATTCGCGCAGTCGTTCAAGCCCATCTGAGACAAGAGCATACGTGCGTGTTTCCAGAATCTGTTTGGCTATCCGAAGGTCCTCCTGAGTCTTGACCGGGTACTCGGTTTCCCACCAGTCGCCATCGGGTCCGAGGGTCCATCGTTCGACGAGTGTGCCACTGGGTGCACTATAGCGGACGATGCGCTCGCCGGCCGAATTCGGTCTTGACGATCTCGACGCTGCCAGGGTCGACGCGAAAGGGCCGAACTGTCAGCCAAGCCGGCACGCCCAGGCTGCGGGCGATCTCCGGCAGCGACCAGCCGCGCCAGCCATCCGGCAGCGTGTCTCGTTCGGCGTGCCAGTCGTACCAGAGTGTGAGGTTAGGCAGATAGAGCGGCTCCGAGACAGCATTGTCTCGGAAGCGTTTCAGGATAGCTTGCTGTTGCACTTCTTGCCTCTTGGGCACGGAGTTGCCGGTGGTTCAACGTCCCACCTCATTTTGCCATGAAAATTCGGATTGACATTCCGGATTTTCATGGTAAAATGAGGTCATGATCGACCGACCGCTATACCTAGAGCAATTATCGGTGGCCACCAGGCGCTCACCAATCACTGCTATGTTGGGACCCAGGCAAGCGGGCAAAACCACGATTGCCAGAGAATTTGGCCGTCCCAGGCAAGCCACTTTTTTCGATCTAGAATCCCAGCCCGACGTACGGCGGCTGACGAATCCTGAACTGGTGCTGGGATCTATCGAAGGACTTATCGTCATCGATGAAGCCCAAATGATGCCCGAACTGTTTAGCGTGCTGCGCGTCCTCGTAGATCGTCCGGACAACCGATCACGCTTTCTTATTCTCGGCAGCGCCTCGCCGAAGCTCGTCAAGAGTGTCTCTGAGACCCTAGCCGGTCGAGTGGAGTTCATTGAGCTCACCGGATTCAACCTTTCTGAGATCGGTACGAATCGCTGGGACACTCTCTGGGTACGCGGGGGATTTCCACGCTCCTTTCTCGCAGAGTCGGAAGAAGACAGTATGGCCTGGCGTGAGGGTTTCATCCATACCTTCTTGGAGCGAGACATTCCACAACTAGGCATTACGATCGCTGCGCCAGCGATGCGTCGCTTCTGGACTATGCTGGCCCATTATCATGGACAGACCTGGAATGCCTCAACGATCACGCGTTCCATGGGGCTATCGGACAAAACGGTCAACTCGTATCTCGATGTTCTCACCGGCACGTTTATGGTGCGTCAATTGCAGCCGTGGTATGTCAATGTCAGCAAGCGTCAGGTCAAGGCGCCAAAGATCTACCTGAGAGACACCGGACTTCTGCATAGTTTGCTCACGCTGTCTGACTGGAATAATCTTTTGGCACATCCGCGCGTAGGTGCTTCGTGGGAAGGCTTTGCGCTGGAGCAGGTGCTACAGACCGTCAAGCCGTCGGAGGCGTACTTCTGGGCCACGCATGGCGGCGCTGAGCTTGATCTCCTGTTCTTTTATCGAGGGCGACGCTATGGCGTCGAAGCCAAGTTCAGCGAAGCGCCTGTTGTGACCCGTTCTATGCGCACGGCGTTGACTGACCTCGACCTGGATCACCTTTGGATCGTCCATCCCGGGCCACATTCTTATCCTGTCGAACAAAAAATCAGCGTCATAGCACTAAGTGATGTCATCGACATGGGACGCCAACTCTCCGCAGATCTGTCACAACCATAACAGTCGCCTAACTTCCTCCTGCATACTCCGAGTTCCAATCTTCGCCGGTATCTGGGGCTCCTGTTAAAATGGGTGAACCGGTGCGAGGGTAGTGGTAGGCGCGGGTCTGATCCTCGCCCTTGTAGACATACCACGTGCATGGTGCGTTGGGATCCATGACGTGATCGAGCGGCCGCAGCAGGCGGCCGTTGCGCCGCGCCGGCAGCCACTCCATGGCGATCGCGCAATGGCTGCAATACCAGTGGATACCGGTCTTCTGCCAGGTCCAGTCGTGTGGCTGCTGGTTGACGCCATGGTCGCCGACCGGATAAGGGGGCCGGCCGGTCTCCGGATCGCCGCGACGCAGCACCCCACCGCTGCCGCACAGCTCCATGACCATCACCAGGCGGTCGCCGTCGTCGCGCAGCGTCATGTCGCCGCGGCGGCGCTCGCCGCTGAAATGCCCGCCGCGCATGCCTTCCACAGTCAAGGCCATCTTTTCGTGCGGCGTCATCTTGGCCCAGTTTTCGTAACGGTCGCCCCAGATGCTCTGGTGCGTCTCCTGGATCAACTCAACCACAGCCTCCTCGCCCCAGCGTACAGCGATCGTGGTCAGTCAGATTCTGCACCCAGGCCACCAGCACGTCGTGGGGATATTTGAACTCCAGGCGCATGTGGTCGAGCAGGTCGATGGCTTGAGCTGCTTCACCCTCCCGAATGGCCGCTTTGCACCGCTCCCTCAGGGCTTCGCCCAACGGATAAGTGCGCCAAATGTCCAGGAGCGAATTGGACAAATCGCCAATTCGTCCGTAATCATCAGCACCGGTACTACGGTCGATGATGTAGCGTGTGATGTCAGTCAGCCAGGTGCGCATGATCGTGTGCATGGTGCGCATCTCCTGGTGGAAATAGTCCACCAAGGCGATTGCTTCATCGGTACGGCCTGCCCGAATCGCGTCCTCGGCCAATGTCTGCGTCGACACGCCAAGTGTTTCCAGGCCGTCGATGCGCAGCATACGTCCGAGAATCTGGTTGTATTCGAGTTTGAGGCGGTCGTTCGTTGTTGGCTCGATTGGGTGCACACCGACCCAACCTTCGCGCGTGAGTTTAAGAGTACGGACAGTGTCACGCGTAGGGGTGATGATATACCCTTCACGCCATTGACCGTCTTCTTTGACAGGCGAAGTACCAGCCAACGCGAATCCAGCTTGGTCACCGCGTGCCATAGCCAACCCAGCCATACCGGCGACTAACGCTTGAACCTCATCATGTGAAAGCCGCGGATTGACCACGAGTTGAAATAGCCCGCGAAGCGCCTCGATGTTGGCTGTGACAGCTTCAACGCTGGCTTTATTTTTCCCTGGCAGGGGAGTAAGGCCCAAACGTCGCCAGGCCGCAGTCGGAAACGACTCCACGGCCACACGAGCAAATTGGACAGGCGGTTGAGTTGTGGTCAGCCGCGGCCAGCCAAGTGTGTCTAGTTCGTTGAACAGATCGATAGAAAACTCGATAAACCTCAGATAGTTGGCGGGCTTGGTTACTCCGGTCAAACCCGTCTTCCCCGGGGTCGCGAGATCCTTTTCACACCGACGGCTGTGCTCCAAACCGTTTGCGGCGGATTTCCACGCCTGCGGCCCATCGATCAGTATTGCAGTGGCACCGAGGTCAACAGCCCGAGTGGACAGAAAGTTCGCCAGGGTGGACACATCTGGATGCCCAGCAAAACCAGTGACTGAGGAGAGTCGAATAGTTTCAACCGCGACGTGCTCGTCGGTTTCTTTCAGTACGACGATCCCAATGTCGCGATAGTTTTTGTAAGCGAGATCGACTGAGATAATGGTCATGAAGATCAACTCCTTGCGAATCGGTCCCAACTGACTGTTCGGAAAGTCTCCTGAAGCTCACAAAAGGGTGTCAAGCATGCCAAGAAACGATCGTTTTCCGTCCGCTCTTTGCGTCTCTCCACTACGCTTCGCTGCACGGCTTCGTACGCGAGCTATCAATCAGCCTCCGTCGATCAACGGATTTCTGTGCGAACGATCTTCGCCGCCTCGACCATCACCCGCATCTTCTCGTTCGCCAGGAATCGCACCGTTTGGCTGAAGCCGCAGTCAGGGGCGACCCAGAGTTTGTCGGGTGCGCAGTAGCGCAGCGCGGTGCGGATGCGCTCGGCGACGACCTCGACCGGATCCAGGCTGCGACCTTTGACATCGATGATGCCGGCGCACAAGATTTTGTCGCCACCGTACTTTTCCCAGAGTTCGATCTCATACATATTGCGGCTGGCGAACTCGATGTGGAGCACATCCACCTTCAGGTCCTTGAAGGAAGGCGCCAACGCCGCGAAGCTGCGGTGCGACGTGGCCGGCCGGCCGCGGAAGTTGCCGAAGCAGAGGTGGAAGCCGATCGTGGCCTCGATGCCCTCGACGCAGGCGTTGAAGATCTCGACCATCTCCTCCGGCCCGCCCTCGGCTATCCAATAGGCGGGTTCGTCAAATTGGACGTGTGTGCAGCCGGCAGCCACCACGTCCTTCAATTCCTGGTTGATGTACGGCACCAACGCCCAGGCCACCTCAGTCTTATTACGATAGATGTCGCCCGGATCAATTCGGAAGGCTTGGGTGACAGGGCTTTGGATTGCCGAGATCAGTGGTTTATTGGTGAGAGAACGGGCATAGCGGAACTCGTCGGCGTGGCCGTAGCCGTTGGGGACGGTCAGCGGAGCTACAGCGCGAAAGGCGTCGAGCTGGTCGGGGCCGGGGTAACCTAGTTTGCGGGCGTATTCCTGCGTCTGTAGACCGTGGACCTTCCCGTGGAAGTGCCAGGTGAAGTCGGCGCGCAGCATCTCGCCGTCGGAGATGATGTCGACGCCAGCCTGTTCCATGTCCCAAATGGACAGCTTGACCGCGTCCTTGAGCGCTTCGTCGATGTCGTAGGGCCCCATTTTTCCTTCGGCCACAGCATCGCGCACGATCCACATCCAACTGGGAAGGCCGTGGCTGCCGAGGACTTGGGTAGGAATGAGAGGGAGGTCGGTGGGTTGGTAGGTTAGCATGAATACTCCTGGAAACAAGTAGGCAAGGAAACTAGGGGCGGATCAGAAGTGGCGGTCCTCGTAGATGCCAAGCGCACGGTCGACGATGTCCACCATTTGATCGATCTCGTCGTATTTGATCGTTAGTGGCGGGGCGAGGAAGAGAACGTTGCCGGGATGAAGGGTCAGGGTGATTAGGCCCAGGTCGCGGCAGATGGTTCGCAGGCGGTAGCCGGCCAATTTAGGGTCGGCGGGCAATTCGCGCGTGGACTGGTCGTGAACTAATTCAAGGCCGATCAACAGGCCCAGGCCGCGTGCGTCGCCGAATCCGGGGTGATGGCTCAGGCCACGCAGGCCGTCGAGCAAGAGCCTGCCCTTTTCAGCCGCCTGGCCCGGCAAATCCTCGCGTTCGATCAGGTCGATATTAGCCAGGGCCACGGCGCAGGCCACCGGATGCCCACCATAGGTCTGGCCGTGTGACAGCGTGCCGTGCGGATGGTTCTTGAACGCATCGGCAACCTCTTCGCTGGCGATAGCTGCGCCGATCGGCATGTAGCCGCTGCTCAAGCCCTTGCTGACGGTCATGATATCGGGCACGATGCCCCAATGTTCGCATGCAAACATCTTACCCGTCCGGCCGAAACCGGTGATGATCTCGTCGGCAATCAGCAGGATGCCGTATTGGCTGCACAGGGCTCGGATGCGCTGCATGTAGCCGTCTGGCGGGATCGATACCGCGCTGGCCGTGCCGCACGGGTCCATAATGATTGCGGCGATGGTCTCGACCCCTTCATCCAGGATCACCTGCTCCACGTCGTTGACGCAAGCCAGGGTGCAGCCGGCTTCGCCGGCGCAGTGCGAGCAGCGGTAGTGATACGGTGCAGGCGACAGCCGGCCAAAGGGCGGCAGCGGATCGTACAGATGGATGCGCGTGCCGAAGTAATCGCCGTTGACCGCCATAGCGCCAAAGGTACAGCCGTGGTATGCACCCTCGCGGGTGATCACCTTGTACCGGCCGGGTTGGCCGCGCAGAAAGTGGTACTGTTTGGCGATCTTGATGGCAGTCTCAACTGCTTCGCTGCCCCCCGGCGTGTAGTGGACGCGCGAGAGGTTGCCCGGTGTGATCTCGGCCAGCCGTGCGGCTAATTCGATTGCGGGCGGCGAGGCATAGCGGAACACGTCCAGAAACTCGAGCTGTTGCATCTGCCGGTAAGCCACGTCGGCCAACTCCGGGCGAATGTGGCCGGCAATGCACGCTTCGAGGGCCGAGACGCCGTCGAGGTAGCGCTTGCCTTCGGTATCTACCATCCAGGTTCCTTCGGCGGAAACCAACACGGGCGGGCCGCCTTCGGCTTCGAAAGGCACGGGCGGCTGATAGGCCATCCACAAGTGGTCGAGTGCCAGGCGCTTGAGGCGGGCGGTATCGTGAGCGGACTGAGTAGAGAGAGGATCGTTTGGCATGGTAGTTTGTGTCATACGGGTAAGGGGCAAAACGTAACCCGTAACCCGGAAGCGGAAGGGGAAATGCTGTCGTTTTTCCGGGTTACGTGTTACGCATTACGTGTTACATCAATTCATCTCGAAACCACCATCGACGTTGATCGCCTGCCCGGTGATGTAATCGGCATCCGAAGAACACAGGAAAGCGACAACTCCGGCCAGATCCTCGGGCGTAGCGGCGCGCTTGAGCGGAACCTGCTGGATGAACGCGGCCATGGCTTCGCCCTCCTTGGCGCCAAAAAGCCGTCCTCGATCCTGATCGATCTGAGTCCACATCGAGGTAGGCACAATGCCCGGGCAGACGGCGTTGACGTTGATCCGATACGGCGCCAGTGCCAGTGCCGCCGATTGGGTAATACTAATAATCGCGGCCTTGGTGGCGGCATAGTGAGTCGAAAGCGGCCGGCCTCGCCGGCCGGCAATGGAGGAGAAATTAACGATCTTACCGTAGCATGCGGCCATTTCGCTGGCCGTCGAGGCATCGGCCTGTTCCTTCGCCAACTGATGGCTTAAGACGTCGGCCAAGCCGCTGCCGCCGCGAAGGGCTTGAGGCAATTGGCGGATCATTTGCTGTGCCACTGCCTGCATGCAGAAGAACGTGCCCCGCTGGTTGATGTTGACGAACTCGGTCCCAATCGGCTTCGCTCAGATCGAGCATCGGCTTGGTCTGAACGATGCCAGCATTGTTGACGAGGATGTCAATTCGACCCAAGGCCGCCACCACGTCGCTCACCATGCTCTGCACCGCGCCGACGTCTGCGATGTCAACCGCGTAGAGCAATGCCAGTCCGCCCGCCCCTTGAATCTCGGCACCCGTTTCCGCAGCGGTATCGGCGTTGTATTCGGCCACCACAACGCCAGCGCCCTCGCGCGCCAAACGCAGTGCTACGCCTTTCCCAATGCCCTGGCCCGCGCCGGTGACGATAGCGACCCTACCTGCGAAGCGTGTTTCCATGGGCCAAACATTCCTCCGTATCTGCATCTCCAATTGCAAGTATGACGTAGGGGCGGGTCTTGCACCCGCCCTCCCTGGCTAATATGTGACCAGGACAGGTGCAAGACCAGGGCAGGTGCAAGACCTGCCCCTACCTGGCGCATACATATTAATCAGGGCAAGGCACAGCCAAGCACTCGTCCAGGCGGACGGAGCGGTGCTCGGCGGCGGAAAGGTAGGCGGCTTCGACGACACGCAGCGTTTGTAGGTTGTCGTAGCCGTCGGTTTCGGGCAGGCCATCGGTCTGGATAGCGTGCATCAGCGAGGCGGTGGGGCCGATGAAGGCGTCCGGGATCCACTTGCCTTCGAGCTTAGCCTCGAAGCGTTTATCGGGATAATGGACTTTACTGCTCCACTCGAGCGTGTCCTCGCGACCGTGGGGGTAGTTGTACATCGCGCCCAGCGTGCCGGTGATGTGGCCCTCGGTGCCGATAAAGCGAAAGACGGCGAAGTAATCGTCGCTGTGGTTGTAATGGTTGTCGGCGATAAACACCTGTAGGTCGTCGGCGTAGTCCATGATCGTGATGGTTTTGGTCTCGCCCACGATCTCGCCCTGCAGAGGGTTGCGGGCATGCCGGCTGGTGACCCATACCGGATCGCCCAGGATCGAGCGGATCGCGTCGATGTAGTGGATGCTGTGGTATTGGACTTCAAGGCGCGGGCTGATGGCCAACCACGGCCACATGTGCCAGGGCGTATTGACGCTAACCTGGATCGAGGCGTCGACCACCTGGCCGATCCAGCCTTTTTCGATCAGACGCCGCGCTGCCCGCAGGCCTTGGCCCCAACGCAATTGCTGGTTGACCGCCAGCTTAACGCCACCCTCGCGCGCCAGACGCACGATTTCGGCGGCGTGGGGCAGCGTATCGGCCAGCGGCTTCTGGCACAGCAGATGCTTGCCGGCGGCGATACAGGCACGGGCAATGTCGAGCTGATGGTGCGGAGGGACGGAGATCTCGCAGATCTCAACCGCAGGGTCGGCCAGCAGCGCTTCCAGACTGTCGTTAACCTTGGGAATCCCAAACTCGGCGGCCACCTTGTCGGCTGTGGCCCGATTGATATCATAGCAGGCCACAATATTCAGGTTGTTCTTCTTGTAGGTAGGCAAGACCGCGTACTGCACAATACCGCCGCAGCCAATAATGCCAATGCCGTAATCGGTTTTGGGCGGTAAGTGAGGTTTGTAGTCAAGGTCGAGGAGATTGTCGCTCATGGTCAGTTACTTTCAAAGGGTTTCAAGACCCTTCGGGTGTTAAAACCCGAAGGGTCTAGCTCGAATACGTCACGCGCCGGATGGCCGCAAGGATGCCGTCCACCCCCGGCAGCGCCGCGTCTTCCAGCGGTTTGCTGTAGGGGATCGGAATATCCATTGCGCCAACCCGCTCGATAGGTGCGTCCAGGTAGTCGAAGGCCTGTTCCTGTACGAGCGCGGCGATTTCGGCGCCGATACCCAGCCGCCGGTGCGCTTCGTGCGCCACCACCAACCGGCTGGTTTTCTTAACCGACGCGATCACCGCGTCGATGTCCAGCGGCGCGGTGCATCGTAGGTCGATCACCTCAACCGAGATGCCGTCCATAGCCGCTAGCTCCGCCGCTTCCAGGGCAAGCAATACCGTGCGCGACAGACTGACCAGGGTCACGTCGTCGCCAGCACGTTTTGTGTCGGCTTTACCCAGCGGGATCGTGTACTCTTCGTCCGGCACCGGCCCCTTGGTGTTGTACAGCAGTTTGTGCTCGATGAAAACCACCGGATTGGGCTCACGGAAGGCGGTCTTGAGCAGGCCTTTGGCATCGTAGGGTGTCGCTGGCAACACAACCTTCAGGCCGGGAATGTGTGTGAAGAAGGTCTCCAGGCTCTGTGAATGCTGCGCTGCATTGCCGCGGCCGCCACCCTGTTGGGTGCGGATCAGCAATGGCACCTGCGCACGTCCACCTGACATATACCGCATCTTGGCCGCCTGGTTGAAGATCGAGTCCGCCGCGACATAGGCGAAATCCATAAACATCAATTCGGCCATGGGATGTTTACCTGTCATAGCCAGGCCGACGGCCGCGCCGACAAAGCCAGCCTCGGAGATTGGCGTCTCGATCACCCGCTCCGGCCCAAACCGCGCCAGCAGTCCCTCGGTAACTTTGAACACGCCGCCATAGACTCCGATATCCTCGCCGAGCAGGACGATGTCCGGGTTACGTTCCATCTCCTCGGTGAGGGCTTCGCGTAGGGCTTGGGAATAGGTTAGTTCACGCATTTAGAGAGCTCCTAAGACACCCCTCCCCCTGCCCCCTCCCCTCGGAGGAGAGGGGGTGAGAGTAAAGATGCCAGACCACATCCTCGATGCTTGTTCGTTCGCTACTTCCGCCCCCCTCTCCTCCGAGGGGAGGGGGCAGGGGGAGGGGTGATCTGCGGTAATCCTTGAAGTCACTCCTCCCCCTCTCCTCCGAGGGGAGGGGGCAGGGGGAGGGGTGATCTGCGGTAATCCTTGAAGTCGCTCCTCCCCCTCTCCTCCGAGGGGAGGGGGCAGGGGGAGGGGTGATCTGCGGTAATCCTTGAAGTCGCTCCTCCCCCTCTCCTCCGAGGGGAGGGGGCAGGGGGAGGGGTGATCTGCGGTAATCCTTGAAGTCACTCCTCCCCCTCTCCTCCGAGGGGAGGGGGCAGGGGGAGGGGTGATTACGGTTCACCGAACACTCACACCATAAAACGCCATCGCCGTCTTATACGAAATCTGCTCCTGCTCGGCAAACGGACGCCCCGAGAGGATTTGTTTGTACGCAGTAATGGCCTTGACGTAACCGCCCGCAAGCACCGAAACGGGCCAATCGCCGCCGAGCATACAACGGCCGGCGCCAAACAGGTCGATGGTCCAGTCAACGAGCTCGCGGATGCTATCAGCCGTCCAACCCTCCCAATCGCCGCTGGCGGTGCCGAGGCCTGAGATCTTGGCGTAGACGTTGGGATTGGCGGCGGCCAGGCGCATATCCTCGCCCCATTGGCCCGGCGTCCCGTCTTTGAACGGCGGCTGAGCCAGGTGGTCGATGGCCATTTTGAGGTGCGGAACCTTCTCACCGACGATCGGCACGCATTCCATATGCTCGTGCTTCGTCGCGACGACGTCAAAGGTCAGTCCCGCGTCGGCCAGCAGCTTGAGGCTCTCATAGATCGGCTCCTGCAGCAGCCAGTGCGGATCGGGCTCCTCGTGGATCAAGTGGCGCATGCCTTTGAACGTGGGGTTCTTTGAAAAGCGTTCGATGGCCTTGGCTGTGGCGTCGGGGTTGAGCAAATCCATCCAGCCAACCACGCCGATGATCCACGGGTAGACGTCGGCCTGATCGAGCATATAGACCGTGTCCTCGAAGCTATTGGCCGATTGCACCAAGATCGTGGCGGCGACGCCGGCCTCGCCCAATTGAGGCTCCAATTCGGCTGCCAAATACGTTCGATACAGCGGCCCATAGGCCGGGATTAGCCAGGGATACTCGACTTTGGCAAGATCCCAGAGGTGTTGGTGGGTGTCGATCAGGGGAGTGTTCATTTGGGTGCTGGCTCCTTTGATGATTCTAACCCGTAATGCGTAATGCGTAACACGTAACCCGGAGTCCGGAGCGTTTCCAAAACACGTCCTGTCGGTTCCGGCTTCCGGGTTACGTGTTACGCTTTACGCCGTTACGCAAACACATGCTCTTCAATTTCACTCAGGTCCGGCCAAGGGCTCTCCAGCGCAAAACGCTTGATCTCCTCCATTTCGGCGGCCACTTCAGCTTGAATAGCGTCAATTTCAGCCTGGCTGAAGCCGAATTCGGCGATAAGGCGCTGCGGAAAGGTGGTGATCATGTCCTTGGCGCGCCATTCAGCCACTTCTTCCTTGGTGCGATACGGCTCGCTGTCGCCGACCATGTGGCCGAAGAGGCGATAGGTCATGGCTTCAATAAACACTGGCCCGCCGCCGTTTCGAGCGTGGTCGACCGCCCGGCTTGTCGTTTCGTACACGGCGATTGGGTCATAGCCGTCCACTGTCATCGTGGTCCAGCCAAAGCCTGCCGCGCGCTCGGCCAGGGTTGCGGTGCCGATCATGGCGCTGATCGGGGTCATCTCGGAATAGAGGTTGTTTTCGCAGAAAAAGACCACCGGCGCTTTCCAGGCCGCGGCCAGATTGAGCGCCTCGAGCAGCGCGCCCTGGTTGGTTGCGCCATCGCCGAAGATCGTCATCGCCACCTGGCCGGTTTTGTCCAGCTTAGCGCGCAGGGCTGCGCCGACGGCAATCGGCGCGCCCGCGCCGACGATGGCATTCTCACCCAGCAGGCCGACGGTCAGGTCAGTGTAGTGCATCGAACCGCCCTTGCCTTGGCTGCAGCCGGTGCGTCGACCAAGCAGTTCGGCCATGCCCTCTTTCGGGTCGAGACCCTTGGCGATCGCGTGGCCGTGGCCGCGGTAGGTGCAGGTCAGATAATCGTCGCGTCTCAGAGGAAAGACCGCGCCGACGGCCGTGCCCTCCTGGCCGATGCAGGGATGCAACGAACCGCGCAATTCGCCACTGAGAAAAAAGGCGACAGCCTGCTCTTCGAAACGGCGAATGAGCAGCATGGTTCGATACATGCGTCGTAGATCAGCGTGTGTCAGCGTCATAAACCTCTCCTGGCCCGACAGACCTCCGAGGTCACGGAAGACCTCGGAGGTCAATCGACATATCGACATCACCACGACTTCCGAGGTCTTCCGTGACCTCGGAAGTCTGTCTGCAATATTCACGACAACGGCGGGGTAAAAATCGTCAGCAGAACCACCGTCTCCGCGCCGGTGTTGCGCAAGGCATGTTCGAGACCTGCGGGGATGGCGACGATCTGTCCGGCGACGAATATGTGGTCGGTATCGCCCAGCGTAAGCTCGCTTTGCCCCGCAAGCACGTAGACCGTCTCGATCTCCTTTGGGTGGAGGTGACGGCCGATGACACCGCCCGGTGGCACGTTGACCAAATTGACGCCCGCCAGCGGATTGCTGGCTGAGGAGATCAACGTCTTCATGGAGATGTCGCGGAAGCGGGGATGGTCGACCCAGCCAATGGCAGACGAATCGACGATGGACGGGGCAGTCGCAGGGTTGAGGTCATGGCGATCTCCATTGGGCGGGTTGGCCGCTGCTCTTGCCATTTCCATGCATCGAGGGCAGCGGGGCGGCCCGTCGTTCCTGCAGACGATCCTGCAGGATGCCGTAGTAGAAGGCGATGTGTTCGGTCATCTTGCAGCGAGCTAGCTCGGCATCACATGCTTCCACGGCCGCGACAATGGCTTCATGCTGCTCGAAGACCTGTTCGACCGGCCGGGCGCCGTAGTGATCCCAGGCATACGCGAAGTGCTCGCGCAGTTGCTCCATCAGGGGCGTCAGGAGCACGCCGAACAACTCGTTGCGGGTCGCCTCGGCCAGAAGAAGATGGAAGCGAAAGTCCAGTTCTGCCAGAACTCGGGACATCTCGGCGTGTTTGCGCATCTCCTCGCAGAGCCGGCGCAGCTCCTGGCGTTCTTCAGGGGTGGCTCGCACCGCGGCCAGCGCGGCGATCTCCACCTCCAGCACGCGGCGGATCTCGGCCAGTCGCACGTCAATTCCGTCCTGGTCGAGCAATTGCAGGTACAGGCGTAGGGAGCGGGAAACGGTCGATGAGTTCGGTTGGCGTACATACAGACCGCTGCCGGTGAGGGTCTCCAAGACCCCGCGAGCCTCCAGCACTTTAACCGCCTCGCGCACGACGGTGCGGCTTACGCCGAAAGCCTCGGCCAGGTCGCGCTCCGGAGGCAGGCGGTCGCCGGGTCCCCAGGTGTTGCCCTGGATCAGGTCGATGATCTTGTCGACGACTCGTTCGTATAGGCGCTGCTCGCGTTCGAGCGGTGCGATCTCGTAAAGCTTGGAGTCCATGGCTGGGGTTTTGGGTTAGGATCGAGCAAAAGTAGAATCTGAGAAGGCTATATGATGGTATTCCATCGTACCCAAAAGAAACGGGTTGTCAAATCTCTTGAGAATAGCCCCATGCCGATCGTGGTTTATACATCGGCCAGCGCACAGCCGATGACGCCATCGTCGTAGGTCATCTTGAGTTGTTCGCCGGGCTGAAGTACCAGGAAATCCTTCTCCCAGTCGCCGAAAACCAGCCGGCGCACGAGGACCATGTCACCGGTGACCTTCTCGAAGACCCAGCCGCGGCGCGAGGCGTCGTCGCGCGCCCGCTGCTCGATTTTGCTGCCGTCGCCGACGCCCATGTCGATGAACGCCGCACGCTTGTAGTGCGCCTGCCAGGCCCCCATGACTTCCATCAGATAGTCGGCGTTTTCCTTGCCGTATTTCTCCACGTACTCTTCGTACACAGCCTGGCCTTCGCTCCCGGTGCCCGAACCCATGCTCATGCTGCCACCCGTGCCGTCGTCGCGCTCCATGTAGTCCAGGGCATACCAGTAGGTGCCCGGCTGCTTCTCGAACTCGGCGTTGTAGCGCTCGCGGCCGCCCAGGAAGATCGTGATGCAATCGTGGGCACGCGGCACGACCACGGGAACGTCCTTGGCCGTGAGCCCCGCGGTGGCCTGGCCGCACAGGCCATAGGCCATTACGACGGCGTCATACCCCTGTCCGGCGGCCGCGTCGATCCGCTCCTGCAGCCGGCCGCGCAGAATCGGCGGCGTGTTGTGCAGGCCGCGTTGAAAAAGCTCCACATCGACGATATGCGGCGACTGGGCCGCGCTGAGGTAGAGCGGACGGGCGAGCACTTCGCAGGCCAGGCACTTCAAACGCATAGACGATTCTCCGTTCAAAGCTAGAGGTAGGATCGATGCCGGTCGAGTATAACATAGCAAAGTATCGACGGCAAAGAAGACCACTCCAGGCCAGCGGTCGGTTTGTCCCATTCAGATCAACGATGACCTTGACAACGCATCGAATTTGGTGTATGCTGTCGATATGAAATCGATATCATGATATCGGTGCAGAACGACACCTCAAGCGATCCCGCTGCTAAGCGTACCCTTGAGGTTCCCCTATGTGCGGTAGCTCCATTTGGAGCTTAATCCTGTTTCAGTGTGGAAAACGGAGGTTTCAGTGAAGACCAAGACGATGTTGCTCACTCTCATAAGCCTGCTGGTCGTCGTAGCGATGATGGCCGGCTGCGCGCCTGCACCCACGGCGCAACCCGCCGCCGAAGCGACAGCCGCGCCCGCCGCCGAAGCGACAGCCGCGCCCGCCGTGGATGCGACCGCCAAGCCCTACATTCCCGTCATCTCCAAAGGCTTCCAGCACCAGTTCTGGCAGGCCGTGAAGGCCGGCTCCGAGCAGGCCGCCAAGGACCTCAACGTGGACATCACGTTCGAAGGCCCTGAGTCGGAGGCGCAGGTTGACAAGCAGTATGAGATGATCCAGGCTGCATTGGCCAAGAACCCGGCCGCGCTCTGTTTGGCCGCAGTCGACAGCAAAGCCATGATCCCCCTGCTCGAAGAGGCTAAGGCCAAGGGCATTCCGGTCATCGGCTTCGACTTTGGCGTCGACAGCGACATTCCGCTCTCCACGGCCACCACAGACAATATCGCGGCCGCCGGTCTGGCTGCCGACAAGATGGCCGAGCTGATCGGCGGCTCGGGCAAGGTCGCCGTGCTCGTGCACGACCAGACCAGCCGCACTGGCATCGACCGTCGCGATGGGTTCCTGAACCGCATGAAGGAGAAGTACCCCGACATCGAGATCGTGAACGTCGATTACGGCGCAGGTGACCACCTCAAGTCTACCGACATTGCCAAGGCGATCGTCCAGGCCAACCCTGACCTGAAGGGCTATTTCGGTGCAAACGAAGGCTCGATCATCGGCGTGCTCAACGCGGTGAAGGAGCTGGGCAAGGAAGGCAAGATCGTGGTGATCGGCTACAACTTAGGCAAACAGCAGCTGGATGCGATCATGAGCGGCGCCGAAGCCGGCGCGATCACGCAGAACCCGGTCGGCATCGGCTACAAGTGCGTCGAGGCAGCGGTCAAGGCGATCAACGGCGAGACCCTGCCCAAGATCATCGACACCGGTTTCTTCTGGTTCGACAAGACCAACATCGACTCGGCCGAAATCAAGCCGCTGTTGTACCAGTAGACCTGAAACCGCCATCTGGCGGTGCAGATCATTCAAGAACGCGTTTTAGAGGGCGTCCTCGCCCGGCTCTACCAGGCGAGGACGCCTCACGGTTCAATGTACAGGCCCCGTTCACTCTGACTCCCACTTCCTCGTTTAAGACGTTGTCCCCAAATAACTTCCCGGTTTGGCCCGATCGCAGAATGGCCACAACAGCGAAGCATGTACGAGACAACCACTAAGGACCTGCCATGGGTGATGTCCTCGTTCTGATGGAAGGGATCGACAAGTCCTTTCCCGGTGTGCATGCGCTGGATCAAGCTAAATTCGAGTTGCGCGCCGGTGAGGTGCATGCGCTCGTCGGCGAAAACGGCGCAGGCAAGTCCACTCTGATGAAAGTGCTTGCCGGGGTCTATTCCAAAGATGCCGGCCGCATCCTTTATCTGGGCAAAGAGGTCGAGATCCATACCCCGCGAGCCGCGCAGCACCTGGGGATCAGTATGATCCACCAGGAGCTGAATCTGATGCCCCACCTTACGCTGGCGCAGAATGTCTTCATCGGCCGCGAGCCACGCCAGGGTATCCGCCTGGTACTGAACGAAAATCGGATCAACGCTCAAACGCAAGAGCTTTTCGATTCGATGCACCTGAAATTGAACCCGCGCACCAAGGTCTCCGATTTGACCGTCGCCAGACAACAAATGGTTGAGATCGCCAAAGCGCTGTCTTTCAATTCGCAGGTGCTGATCATGGACGAGCCAACCGCGGCGCTGACGGAGGCGGAAATCGACGAGCTCTTCCGCATGATCCGCCAGATGCGCGACAAGGGCGTCGGCGTCGTTTACATCTCGCACCGGCTCGAAGAACTCAAACAGATTACCGACCGCATCACCGTCATGCGCGATGGTCGCTACGTGGATACTGTCGATGCACAAACGACGACCATCGATCAGATCATCAGCATGATGGTCGGACGCACGATCTACGAGTCGTCACCGGAGGTTCCGGAACATCCCAGTGAAGACGTTGCGCTGGAGGTCAAGAACCTGAACCGGGGCAGCGTGATCAAGGACGTCAGCTTTGCGCTCAAGAAGGGTGAGATCCTGGGCTTTGCCGGGCTGATGGGTGCGGGACGCACCGAGGTGGCGCGTGCGGTGTTCGGCGCTGATCCGGTCGACTCGGGCGATATCTATGTGCGCGGCAAAAAGGTCCACATCAAGCACCCCCGTGATGCCGTGAGACATGGCATCGGCTATTTGTCAGAGGACCGCAAGCGCTACGGACTGGCCCTCGGCATGGACGTCGAGTTCGAACATCGTGCTGGCCTCGTTCCAGAAATTCCTGGGCTTGTTGGGTGTGGTCAACAGCGGCAAGATGCGGCAGACCGGACAGCAGTACGTGCAGGCGTTATCTATCAAGACTCCTAGCTTGCAGCAGCGGGTCAAGAACCTCTCAGGTGGCAACCAACAAAAGGTGGTTATCGGCAAATGGCTGACCGCCGATACCGACATCTTGATCTTCGACGAGCCGACACGCGGCATTGACGTCGGCGCCAAGAGCGAGATCTACCGGCTGCTCAACGACCTGGCGCAACAGGGCAAGGCGATCATCATGATATCCTCCGAACTGCCGGAGATTTTGCGCATGAGCCACCGCATTGTCGTCATGTGCGAAGGGCGTATCACAGGTGAATTGAGCGCCGCCGAAGCCACCCAAGAACGGATCATGACCTTTGCCACGCAGCGTAAGGAACTCGTTGCTACGGACGAGAGTATCACCAACGGCTTACAAGCCGGAAAGGGTTAGCTATGGCAGCCACCACAGAAGCCACTACCGCACCGAAAAAATCGATCCTACGCTCAGATGCAACGCAGAAGCTTCTGGCGTTTGCCGGCTTGATCGTCATTTTTGCGGTATTTTCGGTCCTCTCGCCCTACTTCCTCACCAAAGACAACGTCCTTGGCATTCTGCTTGCCACCGGCGTCAATGGCGTGCTGGCTCTGGGCGTAACCTTCGTCATTATCACAGGCGGCATCGATCTGTCCGTCGGTACGGTCATGACGCTCTCGGCAGTCATGACCGGCGTAGCCATCACCAACGCGGGCTTGCCGATTCCTGTCGGTATTGTCGCCGGCCTGGCTACCGGCATGATCTGTGGATTGGTCAACGGCCTCGTCATCGCGCGCATGAGGGTTCCGCCCTTCATCGCTACGCTGGGCATGATGATGATCGCCCGCGGTCTGTCCCTCGTGATCTCCGGGGTGAAACCCATCTACTTTAACGACACACCGGTGTTCCGCCAGCTCACCATGGGTTCGGTCGTCGGCGCGGTCATTCCCGGCTTGCCAATTCCCAATGCCGTGCTTGTTTTGTTCGGCGCGGCGCTGGTCGCAGCCTTCATCCTGGCCAAGACCGTGCTCGGCCGGTATGCCATCGCCATCGGCAGTAACGAGGAGGCCACGCGGCTCTCCGGCGTCAACGTAGCCAACTGGAAGACCGCGATCTATGCGTTGTGCGGTTTGTTCGCCGGCTTGGCCGGCGTGATGATCGCCTCACGCTTGAACTCAGCCCAACCCGCCCTGGGCGCCGGCTACGAGCTCGACGCGATCGCAGCCGTAGTCATCGGCGGCACCTCGCTGAGCGGCGGTGAAGGCACCATCCTCGGCACGATCATCGGCGCCTTCATCATCAGTACACTGACCAATGGCCTGCGCATCCTCGGCGTACCCCAAGAGTGGCAGATGGTGGTCACCGGCGTGATCGTCATCCTGGCCGTGTACCTGGATATCCTGCGACGACGCAGCAGATAGGTGAAGAGTGGAGAGTGGAGGGTGGAGAGAGCCGAATCCACCCTCCACCCTCCACCCTCCACCCTCCACTTTTCGCCCATGCCCCCCCGCCTCATCCTCGCCCACGACCTGGGGACCACCGGCAACAAGGCAACTTTGTTCGACGTCGACGGCAGCGTCGTTGCATCGACCTTTGCGGCCTATGAGACGCGCTATGCACAGCCGAATTGGGCCGAGCAGGACCCGGTGGACTGGCGCACGGCCCTGTTTAATTCCACGCGTCAATTGTTGGATGTGGCTCGATCACAGGACCGGCCACAGCAATTCGGATGTGGCCGTGGTCAGCTTCAGCGGGCACATGAACGGTGCGTTGGTGGTTGATACCGCCGGCAAACCGTTACGGCCGGCAATCATCTGGGCCGATCAGCGGGCCACAGCTCAGGCTGACTTGATCCGAGAGCGCTGCGGTGAGGACGAGATCTATCGGCTGACCGGCAATCGGATCAGCCCCGCGTACACCGCCGCTAAGCTGCTGTGGATCAAGGATCACCAGCCGGAGATCTACCGGCGCATTTACAAGGTCCTGCAAGCCAAGGACTACGCCGCCTTTCTTTTTACCGGCGTAATGGCCACGGACTTCTCCGATGCCTCGCTGACCTTGATGCTCGACCTGGGTCAGCGCCGCTGGGCAGAGCCGCTGCTGGAACGGTTGGAACTCGACACGGCCTTGCTCCCGCCGATTTTCCCCTCGGCCCAAATCATTGGCGAGGTAACGGCGGAAGCGGCCGCGGCCAGCGGCCTTCTCGCCGGCACGCCGGTGGTGATCGGAGGTGGTGACGGCGCGTGCGCCACGGTGGGGGCCGGCGCCGTGGGTGCTGGAGACGCGTACAACTATATTGGGTCCTCCTCCTGGTTGGCGGTCACCACCCGGCAGCCTATCCTCGACCCGCTGCGCCGCACGTTCAACTTCGTTCATCTCGATCCTGGCTCGAACGTGGCGCTTGGCACGATGCAAGCCGCCGGCGGCGCGTTTGACTGGTTCGAGCGCCTGGTGCGGGGCGACGATCAGCCGCAGCCGCAATACGAGGCCTTGGATAGTGCGGCTGCCCAGGCGCCGCCCGGCAGCCGCAATCTGCTGTTCCTGCCGTATTTGCTGGGCGAGCGCAGCCCGCACTGGAACCCGCTGGCACGCGGCGCGTTTGTCGGCCTGGCGATGCCACACGGCCGCGCTGAGATGGCGCGGGCGGTGTTGGAGGGGGTGGCGTTCAATTTGCGGCATATTCTTGAGATTATGGCTGATGCTGCTCGGGTTTCAAACCAGACTTCGGAGGTCACCGAAGACCTCCGAAGTCTGCGGCTTATCGGCGGCGGGGGGAAGAGCAGCCTCTGGCGCCAAATCCTGGCCGACGTCTATGGCCTGCCCATCGAGCAGCTCGCGCTTCCAGCCCAGGCGACCGCCTTGGGCGCAGCCATTGCCGGCGGCATTGGGGTAGGACTGTTTCGGGACTACAGCGTCGCCAAGCAAATTGCGCCGGTACTGCGAGTGATCCAGCCGGATCCCATAAGCCACGAGCTTTACGAACCCCTCTACGTCCTTTTCAAAGACACCTACACCGCTCTGGCGCCGATTTTCGAGCGTCTGGCAGCGCTTCCGCAAACGCATTCGGAGGTCATCTGAGCTATGTCCTTTCAAACAACCATCCATCTCCATCCGTCTTTCTTCGGCGAAGCCGAAAAGACTCTGGTCGAGCACGAAGGGCTGACGGCTTCGACCTTTCTCTACCCCAGTGGTGTTCACGGTTTGCGGCTTACCAATGAACTCGGTCACCTGGTTGTGCTGCCGTATCAGGGTCAACAGATCTGGGATGCGCAGTTTCTAGGCCGACCACTGACTATGCGGTCGATGTTCGACATGCCCTATCCGACAACCGAGTACTTGCGCACCTATGGCGGCTTCCTCTTGCATTGTGGCGTCACGGCTATGGGAGTACCGGCTGCCGGCGACAGCCATCCGCTGCACGGCGAACTACCCAACGCCCCCTACCAGGCGGCCCAGTTGGTCACAGGCAACGACGAAAGTGGCCCGTACCTGGCGGTTACCGGCCAGTACCGGCACATAGTCGCCTTCGCTCAGAACTACATCGCCCAACCGACGATCACGCTCCACGCGAGATCGAGCCGTTTGGCGGCTTCGCTTGTAATCCACAACCTCAAGCAGACGCCGATGGAGCTGATGTACCTGGCCCACGCCAATTTCCGGCCCGTGGACGACGGCCGCCTGGTGTACAGCGCGCTTTGCACGCCTGCAAACGTTCGGGTACGCAGCAGTATCCCTTCGCACATCCGGCCGGCGGCCGGCTATCGCGAGTTCCTCCAGGAGCTACAGGCTCACCCGGAGAAGCACAATGTATTGAGCCCTGGCCTTGCCTTCGATCCCGAAGTGGTCTTCTTTGTCGACTACCAAGTCGACGAGGCCGGCTGGGCGCATACACTCCAAGTCCACCCGGACGGTTCGGCCGACTTCATCAGCCATCGCCCCGACCAACTCGACCACGGCGTACGTTGGATCAGCCGGACCCCCGACCAGGATGCCCTCGGTATGGTTTTGCCGGCGACTGCCGAGCCGGAGGGCTATACCGCCGAGAAAGCCAAAGGCAACCTGAAGGTGCTGGTCGGTGGCGCCGAGTGGCGTTGCGACATGGAGTTGGGCGCGTTGACTTCCGCAGGAAGCGAAGCTCATGGAAGCCCGCATTAGCTTCATTCTTGCCGGCTAGTATTGATGTTATGACCGGCGCTAGCCTTCAATTACATCACCCCGTTTTGCTGCAACCAAATCACTTCTTGACAACCAACAGCTGATAGTGTATCATTCATCATGAAATCGATATCATGATATCGATTTGCATCATGCTTTCATAGCATGCCGCCCAGCAGTACCTCTGTTCTTGCTTCGCCAGAATCGACCTATGACCACTATCAGCGATGTGGCTAAACGAGCAGGCGTTTCTCCGGTTACGGTCTCGCGTGTGATCAACAACGTCGGGAACGTCAACGCGGGCACGCAGCAACGGGTCGAGCGGGCGATTCAGGATCTTGGGTATGTGCCCAGCGGTGTAGCCCAAAGCCTGCGCTCCAAGCGTACGCGTTCTTTGGCGCTTATCGTGCCGGATATCCAAAACGCCTTTTGGACCACGGTTGCACGCGGTGTCGAGGATGCAGCCCAGAGCCGCGGCTACTCTGTCTTCCTTTGCAATACCGACGAGAACCCCGCTAAACAGCTCCGCTATCTCGACGTGGTCGTCAGCCAGCGCGTCGACGGTGTGATGATCGCTCCGTACGGGTCCGATGCTGAGGATTTGGCAAGACTGCGCAGCCACGGTACTCCTACAGTCGTGATCGACCGCCAAATCACCGGCTGGGACGTCGACAGCGTGAGTGGCGACTCGCTTTCCGGCGCTCGCGCCCTGGTACACCACCTGATCTTTCTGGGGCACAGCCGTATCGCCATGGTAACCGGGCCAGCCAGCACGGCCACGGCCATCGATCGGGTGACGGGCTATCGCATTGCCTTGGCCGAGGCAGGCATCGCAGAGGACGAGCGGCTGATCCGATACGGCGAGTTCAAGGCGATTTCGGGCGACCGCATGATGGCCCAAGTGTTGGATTCCGGCGTCAATCCCACGGCCGTTTTCGCCGCTAACAACGCCATTGCCATGGGCGTGCTCGACGAGCTCGAACGACGCTGCCTGCGCGTGCCGCAGGATATCGCTCTGGTCTGCTTCGATGATTTGCCCAACACCTCGCGCCTGTTCCCCTTTTTGACCGTAGCCGTCCAGCCGGCCTACGAGATCGGCGCCAACGCCGCCCAACTCCTGCTCAGCCGCCTCACCGCCGAGGCTCATCTGCAGCCCCGCCATGTGGTGCTGCCCACACGCTTGGTTATCCGTTATTCCTGTGGCAGCAAGCTCGAGCAGGGAGTAGACCCCGCGCTCAGCCTGCCTTTGCCGTTTAAGCCTGAGCCATCCAGCGTGCTGGTGCCAAAACTGAGCCCGGAGCTCATGTACCTGGCGAGCGCTGATTTGCCTCGTGCTCATTTTTCGGCCCCCCGGCGCGCGCCTGCATTGGCCGAGCATGATCGCTCCGATGTCAACCGGCTTCTCAAGGTGCTAAGGCATCAAGAAGCCGATCGGGTGCCCTACTTGGAGTTTTGGGTCACTAGCCAGCCGATAGTCGAGTATGTGCTTGAACGCAAACTGGACTACGCCATCGTTAATGCGCGCGTGGGCGGCCAGTCCATCCTGCCCGAAGATCACGTCGAATTCGCCCAGCGCCTGGGCATGGACGCTGTCACCTGTAACTTTTCTTGGCGACCCAACAATGTGTTTGCCCGGGCCTCCGATGGCCTCGAGCACTACGTGGGCGGGTCGGTGAAGAACTGGTCCGATCTGGAAAACCTCGAGCCGCCGCCGGCCTTGGCGCAGCAACTCAACAGCCTCGAACACACTCTGCGCGCGGCCCAAGGTACGGGCGTCGGCGTGATCGCCAACTTCACATCCTTCTTCGACACAGCCCTGCTTGCGGTAGGCGTCACTGACGCAATGTTGCTCTTCTACGACAACCGCCCGTTTCTGGAGAAGCTGATGGATATCCTCTGGGATCATCAGCACCGGGTGATGCAGGCCGTATGTGATCGTTTCGGCGACGAGCTGGCCTTCGTGCTGGTCAACGACGACATCGCACACAATACTGGCCTACTGATCCAGGCGCACATGTTCGAGGAGGTGTTTCCTCAGCGCATGAAGCACCTGATCGCGCCGGCCAAGGAATACGATAAGCTGGTGGCCTTCCACACCGACGGCAGAATCGACCAGGCTTTACCGATTCTTCACGATATCGGCTTCGATATCCTCCATCCGATCGCCCCCGAATGCAATGATATTGCCGCCCTCCGGCGGCAATGGGCAGGCAAGATGGCGTTCGTGGGCAACATCCCCACTCTCCTGCTGACCTATGGCAGCCAGGACGAAATCAAAGAGCGGGTCAAGCGACTGTGCGTTGACTTGGCCCCCGGCGGCGGGTATGTGTTAGGATCGTCACCAGGCATCATGGAAGGAATCCCGCCCGAGAACTTCCTGGCCATGGTCCGGGCCGTCCATCGCTATGGCCGCTTCGGCCGCTTCGGACGTCTCGACCAGGCCGATAACACGACTCTTGCGCAGCCGCTTGTGCTTTCTCCCGTGAGGTCCTTGGCCTACTAGCGGGCCCACTTCGGCCCAAGGTTCCACGACTATGACGATGACGTCACGACAACGAGTATTGACAGCCTTTGGTCACAAGCAGCCGGATCGGGTGCCCACTTGGTTGGGCGCCTCACCGGAGTGGAAGCAGCTGGCGCGTGACTTCGTCGGTCTTCCCGACGACGAGGCCCTGCTGCGGTATCTGGGCGACGACTTTCGCCGGGTTTTTAGCACTTATGCCGGCCCGCCCGAGCGCAGCCCCGGCGAGTTGCTCTCTCCCGGCGCCACCTGGCGCTCGCCCTTCGACATCGAGCGGCACGGCTATGGCTACGGCATGCCGCTGGCCAATCCGCTCAAACACGCCACGCTCCAACAGGTCCACGATTATCCCTGGCCCAACCCCGATTGGATTGACGTTTCTCGCATTCGCCAGGAGACAGCCCAATGGGGTGGGGAATACGCCATCCTGGGCGGCGAGTGGTCGCCTTTCTGGCATGACGTTATTGACTTGTTGGATTTCGACGAATTGATCTACCAGATGTACGACGAACCCGAACTGGTGGATGCGGTGATGGACTACACTGCCAGCTATTATCTGGAGGTCAGCCGGCGAATCTTCGAGGCAAGCGACGACGCGATCGACATCTTCTTCATCGGCAATGACCTCGGCGCTCAAACGGGTCCGTTGCTTGGTCCCGCCCTGTTTCGCCGCTTCGTCCTCCCGCACCTGCAGCGTTTTGTCGATTTGGGACACCAGTACGGCAAGCTCGTGCTCCTGCACACCGACGGATCGCTCCGCCCGCTGCTGCCGGACATGATCGCCACCGGGCTGGACGGCATACAATCGGTGCAGCCGTACTGCACCGGCATGGAACTGGGCGGCCTGAAGCGCGACTTCGGCAAACAATTGACGTTCTTCGGCTGCGTCGATACGCAAGCGCTGATCGAGGGCACGGCCGAAGAAGCCCGGCAGCTCACAATCAAAACACTGGAGACAATGATGCCCGGCGGCGGCTTTATCGCCTCGCCCAGTCACGATTACCTGTTGCCGGAGACACCGGTCGAGAATGTGATCGTGATGTATCAGACGGTGCAGGAGTATGGGTGGTATCAGAGGTGAGTGTCAAGTGTCAAGTGTCAGGTGTCGGAGTGTCAAGTGGCAGAGTGGTCTTCATCAATATGGAGTTCCGCCACGTGACACCCGACGCTCCGCCACGTGACACTTGACACTCCGCCACTTGACACCTGACACTCCGACACCTGACACTCCTCGACCCGCCACCTCCCAAGGAGATTATTCATGAAACGTTACGGCCAACTCATCGGCGTAAAGCCGCAGGATCTAGAGGCGTACACGCAGTATCACGCCGCCGTCTGGCCCGAGATCCTCGACATGATCCGCCAGTGCAATATCCGAAACTATTCCATCTTCCTCAAGGATCACATGCTCTTTGCGTACTTTGAGTACGTGGGCGACGACTTCGACGGCGACATGGCGAAGATGGCGGCCGATCCCAAAACCCAGGAGTGGTGGGATATCATGATGCCCATGCAGCAGCCCATCGCCACGCGGGCCGAGGGCGAATGGTGGGCGACTATGGAAGAAGTCTTTCACACGGATTAGCAACTCAGCCTTCCAGACTCAGGGATTGGAAATCCCCTGGCTGAAACTGAGAAGTGGCCTCAGCCACTGCGGAAGGGATCCGTTCTTGGCCACTGCGAAAGGGATCTGCTCCCAGTCCCTGAGGGGACTTCTCAGCTTCAGACGGTGAATTCCATTCACCGGGCCGAATGTATACACCAGCGCATTGTCGCACCACCATAACAGCTCATTAGGAAGGTCCCCATGGAACGATCAGCCAACGCCTTAGTCAAAGTCGACCGTTTACGCAAGACGCTGCATCATCAGGAAGCCGACCGGGTGCCGGTCAGCGATTTCTTCTGGGGCAGCTTCATCGAGCGCTGGCGTGCCGATCTGGGACTGCCGGCCGACGCCAATATCTACGAGTACTATGACCTCGACTGGCAGGTCACCATTCCCAACATGGATCCCCACATTCGTCCCTTCGAGGTTGTGAGGGAAGACGATGAAGAAGTGGTCGTCAAAACGGGCTTCGACGCGGTGATCCGCAAGAAGTTCGCCGATCCGATGCCCCAGTGGCTGGATTGGGAAACCAAGACCATCGAGCAGATCGACGCCTTCACGTTCGACGATCCCTGGGACGACCGGCGTTACTTCAGCGCCGGCGACAACCAGATCGCCGGCGTGGGCGATGGCTACGCTCGCAACTCGCCGGCCTGGATGGACACCGTCAAGTCCATCTACCCCAATTTCGCCGTGTTCGGCAGCGTCTGCGAGGCCAACGAATTCATGACCCGCATCGTCGGCCCGGAGACGAATATGCTGCTGATCGCCATGTATCCGGAACGCTACGGCGCGTTTATCGAGCGCACCAACGCATTCGCCTTGGAGATCTGCAAGGCCCAGATCAAGGCTGCGGACGGCATGCTGGACGGCATGGTCATCTGGGGCGACATCGCCTACAAAAAGGACATGTTCTTCTCGCCCAGCTACTGGCGCCAGTACTTCAAGCCCGGCGTCAAAGCCATGGTGGACGTGTGCCACGAAGCCGGCCTGCCGGTGATCTACCACGGCTGCGGCAACGCCACACGCGTCTTCCCCGACTTCATCGAAATTGGCATCGACGCCTACAACCCGCTCGAGGCCAAGGCAGGGCTGGACGTGGTCGACCTGCGGCGCAAATACGGCCACGACATGGGCTTCTGCGGCAACATGAACGTGATGGAATGGGCCGACACGCCGGAAGACGAGCTGAAATCGATCGTCCTGCGCAAGCTCAATGCCGCCAAGGGCGGCGGCATGATCTTCCAGTCGGATCACTCGGTGCCCAGCAATGTGTCGGGCCAACGCTACGAGTACGTGGTCAATCTCGTGCGCCAGTACGGCAATTACCCGCTGAAGTTGGGCGAGTATGACATCCGGATTCGGTTGATTGGTTAATTGGTGGATCTGGTAGATTGATAAGTTGGTCGATCACTTGCCAATTCACGTTTTTTCGGGTTACCAATTTACCAACTTACCAATCTACCAATCTACCAATCTGACCAATCTACCAACCCATGCGCCTCCACCACCTGCTCCCCCATCAGCTCAAACAAGCCATCGACTCTGGCTGGCCGCTCCTGGTGCCAACCGGCTGCGTCGAGTATCACGGCCCACACTTGCCGCTGGGTGTGGACACGCTGATCGTCGAGGAACTGCTGCGACGGGTAGCGGAGCGTTTGCCGTGCGTCGTGGCGCCGGCGTTCTGGTACGGGCCGGCGAGCTATGCGGTGAGCGGACCGGAGCTGGGATCCATCGACGTGTCCACCGAGCGGTTTGGCCGGCACGTCAAGGATGTGCTCGCCGGCTTTTGGAAAACCGGCTTCCGCCGGATCGTCGTCGGCGTCCATCATCAAGGAATGGACGGCCCGGAGTCGCTGGCGATCCGCCAGGCTGCGGCCGAGGTCACGTTCGAGCAGACGCACGCCGAACGCGGCGACGCCTGGTGGGGCAAGGCGCGACTCGATAAAACCGACAACGTGTTCGAACGCATCCAGGTCTGGCCGTCGGTGCTGCCCCAGGCCACCGGCCACTACGCCGACATGGGCGACCACGCCGGCTTCTACGAGACGTCGCTGATCCTCGCCGCACATCCGGAGTTGGTGGATCAGACCAAGCTGGATGCGGCTGCGCCTTGGTACACCCACACCGCGACAAGCAAGGCGCTCGATGCGAGCGTCGAAGCCGGCGAGCGGCTATGGACCGCCATGGTCGACGCCTGGGTTGAGAAACTCAAGGCTATTGCCTAGAATAGCCCGTCTAACCGCTCGGGCCGGTCTCCGACCAGCCCCGCTGTTTTCATCCACGGTTGCCGAAGGGACCCAGCCCGTGGATGTCTAAACTGAAATCACCTATTGTGTTGCAGTCCCGACCGATAAACTGATGCCCACACTGATGCGGATTGCTCATTCTTTGTGAGAAGGAGAAGTCGATGACATGATCTCTTGCCCTGCCCAACCTGAAACCCATCGCCGGTCGCGCTTGCCGTGACCGCATCCTTGCGCAGTTCGATCCTTGTAGAAGTTCCTTAAGGAGGACCCTGTAGATGAAACAGCATCG
This sequence comes from uncultured Chloroflexia bacterium, assembly GCA_963709505.1. Classification (GTDB taxonomy): domain Bacteria; phylum Chloroflexota; class Anaerolineae; order JAAEKA01; family JAAEKA01; genus CAVPXC01. The sequence continues at coordinate 106,628 of CAVPXC010000001.1, forward strand.
TATGTTCTGGACCCTGCTGGTGGCGCTCATGGTGGCGTCGCTCGTGCTAGCAGCGTGTGGCGGCGGCCAGGCAACCCCCGCACCCGCCCCTGTCCCAACCGAGGTCGCGCCGGCTCCTGAGCCGACCAAGGCCCCTGAAGCCCAACCCGCCGAGCCGACCAAGGCGCCCGAAGCCGCGCCCGCCGAAGAAGGCGGCGCTATGATGGGACCGGACGGTCGGGCCAGCTATGCCGGCCTGGACAAGGATTTGGCCGGCCAGACGATCCGCATGGCCAACATCGGCGGCGCGCCCTACGAGGCCATGTACGATCAGATCAAGCTGTTCGAGGAGAAGACCGGCGCCAAGGTAGAGACGGTCTTCCTGGGCGACGGCTTCGAGATCGACCGCTACCTGAAGCAGGCCTACGCCGCCGACACGGTGGACTTCGACGTAGCCTGGAACCACACCTCTTTCATGAGCCAATACACCCCCTTCGTGGAGGACCTCAACCAGTACTTCACGCCCGAAGAACTGGCGGCCTTCAGCCCGGCGATCATCCAGGCCGCGACGATGGATGGAGCGCTGCAGTTGATCCCGCGGCACGCCGACATCAGCGCCATGCACTACCGGACGGACCTATTCGGGGATGCCGACCTGCAGGCGAAGTTCGAGGCGAAGTACGGCTATCCTTTGGCGCCGCCTGAGACGATCGACCAGATGAAGGAGATGGCCGAGTTCTTTGTCGAAGAGAAGGCGATCGACTACGGTACCCAGTTCGCCGGCAAGGAAGAGGCGCTGGCGGGCCGCTTCTACGAGCTGCTGGTGGCCAATGGCGGCAACTACTTCGACGAGGCCTTCGAGCCGATCTTCAATTCGGACGCCGGCAAGATGACCGCCCAGTGGATGAAGGATCTCTACGACGCAGGCGCCATTCCCAGCGACACGACGAACCTGTTGTGGCCCGAGGTGGCGCAGAACTTCTGCGACGGCAAGGTGGCGTTCTACCTCGAGTGGTACGGCTGGTACAGCTACTTCCAGAACCCGGACAACTGCAAGGTAGCCGGTAAGTTCGACATGGTGCGCGGCCCGCTGGGCGAGGCCAACGACAAGCACACCGGTTGGGCCGGCGCGCATGCCTTCGCGATCCCCAAGGCCGCCGAGAACAAGGAAGGGGCTGCGCAACTGATCAAGTTCCTGAGCTCGCAGCAAGTCGCCTACGACGAGGCGAAGCTGGGCGTCCTGCCCGTGCGCGATGACGTATGGAAGCTGGTTATCGAGGATGCGAGCGCATCAGCTGTGCCGCTGGACAAGACCCGCCTGGAATTGGCCCAGCAACAGATCTCGGAGGACTTCTTCACGCCTCCGCTCTTTGCCGACTGGATTTCTTTCACCAATCTGTGGTACCCCGCACTGCAGGGCATCATCCTTGGCGACACTAACGTCGAGGATGGCCTCAATACCGCGGTCGAAGATACTCGTGCGCTGATGGAAGATGCGGGCTACTACGCCGCCGGCGAAGTCACAACAAACGCTGGAGAAGCCGGCGGTCGCTGCGCCAAGTGGTGAAGCCCAATACGCTGGCCTGGACAAAGACCTGAGCGGTGTGACGATCCGCATGGCCAACATCGGCGGCGCGCCCTACGAGGCCATGTACGACTCGATCAAAGCTGTTCGAGGAGAAGACCGGCGCCAAGGTGGAGACGGTCTTCCTGGGCGACGGCTTCGAGATCGACCGCTACCTGAAGCAGGCCTACGCCGCCGACACGGTGGACTTCGACGTAGCCTGGAACCACACCTCTTTCATGAGCCAATACACCCCCTTCGTGGAGGACCTCAACCAGTACTTCACGCCCGAAGAACTGGCGGCCTTCAGCCCGGCGATCATCCAGGCCGCGACGATGGATGGAGCGCTGCAGTTGATCCCGCGGCACGCCGACATCAGCGCCATGCACTACCGGACGGACCTATTCGGGGATGCCGACCTGCAGGCGAAGTTCGAGGCGAAGTACGGCTATCCTTTGGCGCCGCCCGAGACGATCGACCAGATGAAGGAGATGGCCGAGTTCTTTGTCGAAGAGAAGGCGATCGACTACGGTACCCAGTTCGCCGGCAAGGAAGAGGCGCTGGCGGGCCGCTTCTACGAGCTGCTGGTGGCCAATGGCGGCAACTACTTCGACGAGGCCTTCGAGCCGATCTTCAATTCGGACGCCGGCAAGATGACCGCCCAGTGGATGAAGGATCTCTACGACGCAGGCGCCATTCCCAGCGACACGACGAACCTGTTGTGGCCCGAGGTGGCGCAGAACTTCTGCGACGGCAAGGTGGCGTTCTACCTCGAGTGGTACGGCTGGTACAGCTACTTCCAGAACCCGGACAACTGCAAGGTAGCCGGTAAGTTCGACATGGTGCGCGGCCCGCTGGGCGAGGCCAACGACAAGCACACCGGTTGGGCCGGCGCGCATGCCTTCGCGATCCCCAAGGCCGCCAAGGAGAAGGAAGCGGCTGCGCAGCTCATCAAGTTCCTGTCGTCTGAGCAAGTCGCCTACGACGAGGCGAAGCTGGGCGTCCTGCCCGTGCGCGACGACGTATGGGCCCGCATCATCGCCGATGCCGCCAGCTCCGATGTGGCGCTGGACAAGACCCGCCTGGAATTGGCCCAGCAACAGGTCTCGGAGGACTTCTTCACGCCTCCGCTCTTTGCCGACTGGATTTCTTTCACCAACTGTGGTACCCCGCACTGCAGGGCATCATCCTTGGCGACACTGACGTCGAGACGGGCCTCAACGACGCCGTCGAGCAGACTCGCACGATGATGGAAGATGCGGGCTACTACGCCCAGTAGCATTTCGGTCTGATTGGAGCCCCAGGCATGGCCTGCGCACTCCCTGGGCTGTGCCCGGGGCTCCTCCACTGTCTGAACCGCCAGGAGTTTGCCCATGGCCAATAGTGAACCTGCAACGATCGCAACAAAACCGGCTAAGGAAAGCGCCGGCACAGCCAAACGTAGTACCTTCTACCGAAGTAAGACCCGGTTCCCGCTGCTGCTGATCGCGCCAGCCGTCATTATCATCTTGCTGGTGGTGGCCTACCCGATGATCTACTCGGTCTACATCAGCTTCACGCCATACAATCTCTTGCGGCCGGCGAAGACACTCGTCTTCACCTGGGATAAGATGTTTCGCAACTATGGGAAGCTGCTGGAGGACAAGGTCTTCTGGCGCTCTGTGCTCAATACGGTGATCTTCCTGACTGTGACCGTCAATCTCAGCTTTTTCCTTTCACTGGGGCTCTCCCAGTTGATGGCGCGTGTCACGCGTGGCCAGGGGATCATGCGCACGCTACTGATGGTCCCGATGATGTTTGCGCCCGTGCTGGTGGGCTTCCAGTTCGCCTGGTTTTTCAACGCTACCGTTGGTCTGGTCAACAATGCCCTGCTTGCATTACATATCATCCCGGAGCCCAAGGCGTGGCTGATCGACGTCCCATCTGGCATGATCTCAATCATGATCGCCAGCATCTGGATGAACGTACCGATGATGACGATCATCTTGTTAGCCGGTACCCTGTCCCTGCCGCGCGAGATCTTCGAAGCGGCGGAAGTGGATGGCGCGCCGGCATGGCAGCAGTTCAGGCACATCACGATGCCATTGCTGCGGCCCTTTACGCTGATTGCCTTGACCTTGCTCTCCCTTGACGTCGCACGGGCTTACGATATCGTGCGCATTATGACCGGCGGCGGGCCTGCACATCGCACCGAAATGATCTGGACCTATGCCGGTCGCCTGGCCACTCGAGACTCCCAATACGGCCTGGCCAGCGCCATGTCTATGATCGGCGTTGTGCTGGGCGTGTTGTTTACCTTGTACCTTTTCCGGCAACTGATCAAATCCAGGGTGGTGTATTGATGACAACCACGACGAATACGCCAACAACGAATGGAACGCCTCCCCGATCGCGGCGCAGATGGAGCCGGCGCAAGGTCAACCGCGAGCTTCTCAACCTGTTGACCGTGCTCATTTTGTTGATCTTTGCCCTGCCCGCCATCTGGATCATTTTCACCGCTTTCCGCCCGGCCAACGAGGTCAATGTGACGCCGCCCGTGTGGATCCCTAAACGTCTGACGCTCGACGCCTTTGCAAACCTGTTTGGGCTGAACCCGGAATACGCGTCCGGTGTTCCGGTCATGGCCTACCTTCGGAACTCCTCGCTGACCGCGCTCATTGCCACCACCATCGCGCTTTCGGTGGGGACCATGACGGGATATGCGTTCTCCCGGTTCGAGTTCAAATACCACACGTTTGTCTTCTTGATGATCATGCTCTCGCGCGCCGTGCCGGGCGTCGCCCTGGGCCTGCCGCTCTTTCTGTTGATGCGCAAGTACGGCTTGGTCGATACCTCGTATCGGCCTGGCGTTTGTCTATGCGGCCGTCAACATTCCCTTTACCTCCTGGCTGATGGACGGTTTCTTTCGCCAGATACCGAAGGAATTGGACGAATCGGCCTATATCGACGGCTGCGGCTACTGGACCGCATTCTGGCGTATTGATCTGCCGCTGGCTCTGCCGGGCGTGGCCGCCGCCGGCATCTTTGCCTTTCTGGCCTCCTGGAACGAATACCAGCTTGCCAGCCTGCTTACGAAAACGCCTAAGGCCAAGACCTTCCCGGTAGGCCTGTATGACTTCACCAGCCAGTTCACCGTCGACTGGCGCGGTATGACCGCCATGTCCGTTCTGATGATCGTCCCTGCGATCGTCTTTGTCATTTTGATCCAACGCCGGCTGACCGAGGGGCTGACGTTCGGCGCCCTCAAAGGCTAGCCTACTTTTCACCGCACGGAGAAAACCACTATGAGTCTCGACGCAATCTACGAAGCTGTTCTCGACGGCAACGCCAAAGCTGCGACCGCGGGCGTCAATGCCGCCCTCGCCGAAGGTGTCAGCCCACAGGCAATCCTCAACGATGCCTGCATCCCCGCGATGGCGGAGGTGGGCGCCCTGTTCGAGGAGGGCGAGAAATTCGTGCCCGAGATGCTCATCTCGGCTCGCGCCATGTCCGCCGCCATGGTGATTCTGCGACCGCTGCTGATCGAGGCCGGCGTGAAGAACGTCGGCAAGGTCGTGCTCGGCACGGTGCACGGCGACCTGCATGATATCGGCAAAAACCTGGTGGGCATGATGCTGGAGGGCGCCGGTTTCGAGGTCATCGATGTCGGCACCGACGTGCCGCCGCAGAAGTTCGTCGACGCGGTCAAGGAGCACCAGCCCGACATCCTGGGCATGTCCGCGCTGTTGACGACCACCACCAAATCCATGCCTGAAACGATCAAGGCCCTGACCGAAGCCGGCCTGCGCGATAAGGTCAAGATCTTGATTGGCGGCGCGCCGATCACCGACGAGTTCGCCAAAAAGATCGGCGCCGACGGCTTCGCCGCCGACGCCGGCAGCGCCGCCCGCGAGGCCAAGGCGCTCATCGGCGTCTGATGACCATAGCAGGTTGCAGGTGGCCGAGTTGCAGGTCTGCACGCGTCGGAGCAGACTTGCACGCGGCACTTGTACGCATTTCACACGGGCGGGTGCACGACCCGCCCCTACAGCGCAAGGTGAGCGCCTCCCATGACACCACCCGACACATTCGATTACGAAAAATCCAACGTCAATCGCCTGTTGCAGGCGATGCGCCACCAGGAGCCAGACCGGATTCCACACCTCGAGTTCTGGGTCACCAGCCAGACGGTGTTCGAATACGTGCTGGAGAAGAAGCTGGACTACGGCATCGTCGACGCCGCGCTTGGCGGCCAGTCGATCACGCCTGAGGACCACGTCGAGTTCGCCGGACGCCTGGGCATGGACGCCGTGGTGTGCAACTTCAATTGGCGTCCCAATAACGTCATGCGTATGGCGTCCGACGGCACCGAGCACTACGTCGACGGCTCGATCAAGCGCGAGGCGGATCTGGTCAATCTGGATCCGCCTACGCCCATCGATACCCAGTTGCGTTACCTGGAACGCTATCTGAAAGCCGCCCAGGGCACGGGCGTCGGCGTGTTCGCCAACTTCACCTCGTTCTTTGACAGCACGATGCTGGCCGTGGGCGTCAGCGACTCGTTCCTGATGTTCTACGACAACCGGCCGTTCCTCGAAAAACTGATGGACATCCTGCTGGACCATCAGGAGCAGGTGATGCAGGCCGTGTGCGACGAGTTCGCCGAGGAGCTGGCGTTCATCCTGGTCAACGACGACATCGGCCACAACGCCGGGCTGATGATCAACCCCGGCATGTTCCGTGAGATCTTCCCGCACCGCATGAAACGCCTGATCGCACCGGCCAAGGCCAAGAACAAGCTGGTGGCCTATCACACCGACGGCAAGATGGACAAGATCTTCCCGATCCTGGACGACATCGGCTTCGACATCGTCCATCCCATCGAGCCGGAGTCCAACGACATCTTTGCGGTCAAGGAAAAATGGGGTGAGCGTTTCGCGCTGGTCGGCAACATCCCCACGGTTCTTTTGGCCTACGGCAGCATCGACGAGATCGACGAGCGGGTCAAACTCTACTGCGAGAAAATGGGCCCCGGCGGCGGCTACGTGCTGGGCTCCTCCACCAGCATCATGGAGGGCATCCCGCCGCAGAACTTCGTGGCTATGACGCGGGCGGCTCATAAATACGGGCGGTATGGCTCGTTGGGTAAGGCAACGTAATCGAAATGATGAGTGATGAGCGATGAATGATGAATGTCCGGATTCCGGAATCCGGACATTCATCATTCATCGCTCATCACTCATCATTCTGAAAGGACAAGACCATGTCAAACTTCACAATGAATCCCCCAAAGAATCGTTTAGTGGGCGACATGCCCAAGATCGGCATCCGGCCGACGATCGACGGCCGGCTCGGCGGCGTGCGCGAGGCGCTGGAAGATCAGACGATGGCCATGGCCCAATCGGTGGCCAAGCTGCTCTCGTCTACCCTGCGCCACGCCAACGGCCAGCCGGTCGAATGCGTGATCGCCGACGGCACGATCGGCCGCGTGGCCGAAACCGCCGCCTGCGACGAGAAGTTCCGCAAGGCAGGCGTGGGCCTGACGATCACCGTCACCCCGTGCTGGTGCTATGGCGCCGAGACGATGGACATGGATCCGTTCATGCCCAAGGCGGTCTGGGGCTTCAACGGCACCGAACGGCCCGGCGCGGTCTATCTGGCAGCGGTGCTGGCCGGACACACGCAAAAGGGCCTGCCGGCCTTCAGCATCTACGGCCACGACGTTCAGGACGGCAGCGATAGAGAGATTCCGGCCGATGTGGCAGAGAAGCTCCTGCAATTCGCCCGCGCCGGCCTGGCCGTAGCCACGATGCGCGGCAAGTCGTATCTCTCGATCGGCGGCACCTCGATGGGCATCGCCGGATCGATCGTCGATCAACCGATGTTCGAGCGCTTCCTCGGCATGCGCGTCGAGGCCGTCGACATGAGCGAGGTCACCCGCCGGCTCGACGAGCAGATCTACGACCCGGTCGAGTTCGAGACGCGCCTTGGCCTGGACCAAGGAATACTGCAAAGAGGGCAAGGACTACAATCCGCCCGAAAAGCAGCACAGCCGGGAGAAGAAAGACGCTTCGTGGGCGACCTCGGTCAAAATGGCGCTGATCATGCGCGACATGATGGTCGGCAACCCACGCCTGGCCGAGCTCGGTTTCGGCGAGGAAGCGTTGGGCCACAACGCCATCGCAGCAGGTTTTCAAGGCCAGCGCCAGTGGACCGATCACTTCCCCAACGGCGACTACCCGGAGGCGATCCTCAACAGCTCCTACGACTGGACCGGCATCCGTGAGCCGTACATCCTCGCCACCGAAAACGACGCGCTCAACGGCGCCAGCATGCTGCTGGGCCATCTGCTCACCGGTACGGCGCAGATCTTCGCCGACGTGCGCACCTACTGGAGCCCCGAAGCCGTCAAACGCGTCACCGGCCACGAGCTGACCGGCGCGGCGGCCGGCGGCATTCTGCACCTGATCAACTCCGGCCCGGCGACGCTCGACGGCACCGGCCAACAAGAGATCGACGGCAAGCCCGCCATGAAGCCCTATTGGCAGATCAGCGAAGACGAGGCCAAGAAGTGCCTGGCGGCCACGAGCTGGCACACCTCCATCGTGGAGTACTTCCGCGGCGGTGGCTGGTCCACGAAGTACCTGACGCGCGGCGGCATGCCGGTCACCATGTTCCGCATCAACCTGGTCAAAGGCCTGGGACCGGCCTTGCAGATCGCCGAAGGCTGGTCTGTCGAGCTGCCGCCCGAGGTGCACTTCGTGTTGGACGAGCGGACCAATCCCACCTGGCCGACCACCTGGTTCGCGCCCCGGCTCACCGGCAGCGGCGCGTTCACCGACGTCTACGCCGTCATGGCCAACTGGGGCGCCAACCACGGCTCGATCAGCTACGGCCACATCGGCGCCGACCTGATCACCCTGGCCTCGATGCTGCGCATCCCGGTCTACATGCACAACCTGCCCGACTCGCAAATCTTCCGCCCCAGCGCCTGGAACGCCTTCGGCACCGCCGACCGCGAAGGCGCTGACTTCCGGGCGTGTGCGAACTTTGGGCCGTTGTACGGGAAATACTAACCCGAAAACGTAACTGCTCACCCATGCTCGGGCAGGTCTCCTGACGCAAGTCAGTCGAATCCGACTCGGGCTGGTCTCGAGGCCGAGTCTGCCGCTAACGAACGAGCTCGTCGGAGCCGGTCTGTTGCGCAGATCGACACGGGCTCGGTCAGAGACCGGCCCGAGTCAATTCTTGACAGACAGGTAGACATGGGCGTGACAGCACCCGTGTCTACCTGTCTGTTTTTGATTCTTTAGATCCGTAAGATCGGTACGCTAGGGGAGTCGGTCCGGTCACTACTGCGCCGAACCATGTTACCAGTTGGAGGGAGTCTGCGCCAAGGTCTTGACATTGTCTTGACCCTTGGGCGTATTTTCTTGTCCCCCAATTGATGCCAAATCGAATAGACTGGGGTGTGCCAGATGAAAACGCACTGGAGGTAACACTATGCTCGATTTGCTTTATCTTGCCTTGACCCTGATCTTCTTCGCCGCCACTGTTGGCTTGATAATCGTCTGCCAGCGATTGATGGAGGACGTATGACACCGCTCTACATCATCGCCGGTCTGATTGCGTTGGCTCTGCTCGTCTATCTCGTCCTGGCGCTGTTGAAGCCGGAATGGTTCGGCTAATCCGCCAGATCATGGAGCAATTCCTATGACCTTCAACGGGTTTCTTCAAATCGCGATCTACTTGATTGTCTTGGTGCTCCTGGCCAAGCCGCTGGGCGGCTACATGGCGCGGGTCTACCAGGGCGAGCACACGCTGCTCACGCGGGTTCTAGGCCCAGTCGAGCGGCTGAGCTACCGGCTGATCGGCGTCAAGCCCGAGCAGGAGATGGGCTGGAAGACCTACACGGTGGCCGTGCTGCTGTTTAGTGTCTTCGGGTTCCTATTCCTGTACATTTTGCAGCGCCTCCAGGGTTTTCTGCCGCTCAACCCCCAGGGGTTTGGCGCCGTATCGCCGGACTCCTCGCTCAACACGGCGACCAGCTTCGTCACCAACACAAACTGGCAGGGATACGGCGGCGAGACCACGATGAGCTATCTGACCCAGATGTTGGGCATGACGGTGCAGAATTTCGCCTCGGCCGCCACCGGCATGGCTGTTCTGATCGCCTTCATTCGCGGGTTGATGCGCCATTCGGCCAGCACGATCGGCAACTTCTGGGTGGACCTGACCCGCAGCGTGCTTTATATCCTACTGCCCCTTGCGCTGGTTCTTGCGCTGATACTGGTCGCACAGGGCGTGGTTCAGAGCTTTTCGCCCTACGTAACTGCCAACCTGGTTCAGCCTACCATGGACGCAGGAGGCACCCAAGTCACCCAGCAGGTTCTAGCCACTGGGCCGGCGGCTTCGCAGATCGCCATCAAGCAGTTGGGTACCAATGGCGGTGGTTTCTTCAATGTTAACTCCGCCCATCCGTTTGAAAACCCCACACCGCTGGCCAACTTCCTGGAGATGCTGTCCATCCTGCTCATCCCTGCCGCCCTCTGCTACACCTTTGGCAAGATGGTCAACGATACCCGCCAGGGCTGGGCGCTGCTAGCGGCCATGCTGATCATCCTGGTTGTCTTCGCGAGCAGTCGCCTATGCGGCGGAGGGAGCAGGTAACCCGCGTTTCACAGCGCTGGGCGTCAATCAAACGGCTACCAATTTGCTTCCAGGCGGCAACATGGAGGGCAAGGAGCTGCGCTTTGGCATTCCGAACTCGGCTCTCTGGGCTACGGTCACCACTGCCGCATCCAACGGCTCCGTCAACGCGATGCACGACTCGTTTACCCCGCTGGGTGGGCTGGTAACGCTGGTGATGATGCAGCTCGGCGAAGTTGTGTTCGGCGGAGTCGGCTCCGGTCTCTACGGCATGCTGGCCTTCGTCATCGTGGCAGTCTTTGTGGCCGGCCTGATGGTGGGCCGCACGCCCGAATACCTGGGCAAGAAGATCGAAAGCTATGAGATGAAGATGGCAGCCCTGCTGATCTTGATCATGCCCGTGACGGTGCTTGGACTGACGGCGCTTGCGGTCGTCACTGAAGCGGGCAAGGCCTCGGTGTTTAACCCCGGCGCGCACGGGTTCAGTGAGGTGTTGTATGCCTTCACGTCGATGGGCAACAACAACGGCAGCGCCTTTGCCGGCCTGGGAGCCAACACACCCTTTTACAACGTGTTTGGCGCCCTGGCCATGCTCATCGCGCGCTTCTGGCTGATCGTGCCTACCCTGGCCCTTGCCGGCTCGCTGGTGCGTAAGAAACGCGTCCCCGCCACCGCCGGAACCCTGCCCACCGACACGCCGCTGTTTATCGGCTGGCTGATTGCCATCGTCCTGATCGTCGGCGCGCTGAACTTCCTGCCGGCGCTGGCGCTCGGGCCGATTGTGGAACACCTACTGTTCTAAACGAAGTGACAATATGACTACTCAACCCATCTTACCGCAATCCAAAAAACCAACCGGCATCCGCCGCCAAATGATGCAGCGAGCCGTAATCGAACTCGTTTCGCAAGCTGAACCCGCGCTGGATGGTCCGCAACCCGGTCATGTTCGTGGTCGAAGTGGGCAGCCTGCTGACCACAGTGCTGTGGATCCAGGCCCTGTTCGGCCAGGGCGAAGCACCGGCCTCATTCATCGGCGCAGTGTCCCTCTGGCTGTGGTTTACCGTGCTCTTCGCCAACTTCTCCGAGGCGTTGGCCGAAGGCCGCGGCAAGGCCCAAGCCGAAGCGCTGCGGCGCACGCGTAAAGAGACGCAGGCCAAAAAACTGCGCCAGCCGCGCCGCGAGGCAGCGTTCGACATGGTCTCGTCCAGCGCGCTGCGCCAGGGAGACGTCTTCCTGGTCGAGGCCGGCGACAGCATTCCTGCCGACGGCGAGGTGATCGAAGGCATCGCCTCGGTGGACGAAAGCGCTGTCACCGGCGAGAGCGCTCCCGTGATCCGCGAGTCGGGCGGCGATCGCAGCGCCGTGACCGGCGGCACGCGCCTGCTGTCCGACTGGTTGATCATCCGGGTGACCGCCAACCCCGGCGAAGGCTTCCTCGACCGCATGATCAGCCTGATCGAGGGCGCCAAGCGCCAGAAGACACCCAACGAGATCGCCCTCAATATCCTGCTGGCTGCCTTCACCATCATCTTTCTGGTGGTGTGCATGACTTTGCTGCCCTACTCGATCTACAGCGTGGAAGCCGCCGGGCAAGGCGCGCCGGTCACCATTACGGTGCTGGTCGCCCTGCTGGTCTGCCTGATCCCGACCACCATCGGCGGGCTGCTGTCGGCGATCGGCATCGCCGGGATGGATCGCATGATCCAGCGCAATGTCATCGCCATGTCGGGCCGTGCGGTGGAAGCTGCCGGCGACGTGGACGTGCTGCTGTTGGACAAGACCGGCACCATCACCCTGGGCAACCGGCAGGCGGTGGAGTTCGTCCCGGTGCGCAGCGTCGACGTCAAAGACCTGGCCGAGGCGGCTCAATTGGCTTCGCTGGCCGACGAAACGCCCGAAGGTCGCAGCATTGTCGTGCTGGCCAAGGAGCAGTTTGGCCTGCGCGGCCGCACGGTCGGGGCCGGGGCTGACATGCACGAGGGCATGCACTTCGTGCCCTTCACGGCCCAAACGCGCATCAGCGGCGTGAATCTGAACGGCACGAGCATCCGCAAAGGCGCACCGGACACGATGATGGCGCTGATCCAGGACGCCGGCAAGGTCATCCCGCCGGAGCTGCGCACGAGTGTCGATACGATTGCCCGCAGCGGCGGCACGCCGCTTGGTGGTGACACGCAACGGAGACGCCCTGGGCGTGATCCACTTGAAGGATATCGTCAAGGGCGGCATCAACGAGCGCTTTGCCCACCTGCGCAAGATGGGCATCAAGACGGTGATGATCACGGGCGACAACCCGCTCACCGCCGCAGCGATTGCGGCCGAGGCCGGGGTGGACGACTTCCTGGCCCAGGCCACACCCGAGGCCAAGCTCAAGCTGATCCGTGAGTACCAGGCAGGCGGGCGGCTGGTGGCAATGACCGGCGACGGGACCAACGACGCTCCCGCCCTGGCGCAGGCCGACGTGGCCGTCGCCATGAACACCGGCACCCAGCCGGCACGCGAGGCCGCCAACATGATCGACCTGGACAGCAATCCAACCAAGCTGATCGAGATCGTGGAGATCGGCAAGCAGTTGCTGATGACGCGTGGCTCGCTGACCACGTTCAGCATCTCCAACGACGTGGCCAAGTACTTCGCGATCATCCCGGCGGCTTTCGCCTCGGTCTACCCGGCGCTGGGCGCGCTGAACTTCATGCACCTGGCCACCCCGCAGAGCGCCATTCTCTCTGCGGTGATCTTCAACGCGCTGGTGATCATCGCGCTGATCCCGCTGGCCCTGCGCGGCGTGCCGTACCGGGCAGTGGGCGCGGCTCAATTGCTGCGTGACAATCTGTTGATCTACGGCCTGGGCGGCCTGATCGCGCCCTTCATCGGCATCAAGCTTATCGACATGATCCTGGTGGCGCTGAACGTGGCTTAAAGGAGTACTGTGAGATGTTTGGCAAGATTTCGCGGCCGAAATGGTGGCTTTTGTTCCTGCTTCTGCCTGTGTTAGTCGGGCTATTCGTGATCGACACCAAGGCTCCTATCTCTGATGCGGGCCATCGCGTCCTGGAAGTAGGAATTGTTCTGCTGGTATTTGGCCTGATCGAGCTGTGGCTCCGTGCCAATGACGCCAATATCCGCGCAGGCGCAGTGGCGCGCGGCGCAAGGACGCGAGACCAGGCGAGTGATCTATACATCGCAGGGGCAGTTTGTCTCGAGTAATCGGGCCGCTGCTCACCCGGCGTCCGTGCGCCCTCCCGCACGTAGCGGAGGGTGCGCCCGTCGAACAAGATCCAAAGCCGACGGCGCTGGCAAACCACGCTGTGTTAGAACCGATCGGCAGTCTTTCGTCGCCAGCATCGAATTCCGGCACCCTATGCAAGTACCGAAACCCTGAGTGTTCTGGGTTTCGTAACAAGGAGGTCATGAAATGCGTGCCCAACTACGTCCAGCCCTCGTTTCACTAGTACTCTTGATCCTGGTGACCGGGGTGGTCTATCCGCTGGTGGTGACCGGCGTCGCCCAGGTGGTGTTTCATCGCCAGGCCAACGGGAGCCTGATCGAGCAAGACGGGAAGGTTGTTGGCTCCGAACTCATCGGCCAGGCGTTCGACGATCCCGGCTATTTCTGGGGCCGTCCGTCCGCCACCGGGCCGTTTCCATACAACGCAGCAGCCTCGTCAGGCTCGAACCTGGGGCCGAGCAACGATGCCTTGACCGAGGCCGTGCAAGCTCGCATCGACGCGCTGGCCGCGGCCGATCAGGCGCTTGGAATTGACAACACAGCGCCGATCCCGGTGGACCTGGTGACGGCCTCAGGCAGCGGGCTGGATCCGCACATCAGCCCGGCGGCGGCGGAATACCAGACACCTCGCGTGGCGCGTGCGCGCGGCCTGGAGGTGGAGCAGGTGCGCTTCGCTGGTGGCTGAGCACACCGAAGGGCGGCAGCTCGGGTTCCTGGGCGAGCCGCGCGTCAACGTGCTGAAGTTGAACTTGGCGCTGGATGCGCTACAATAATCTCAAGATGCCTAACTCTGCATACCCGACGCAATCCGGATGAACTGCTGGCTGCTATCCAGGTCGAAGAGCAGCGTGCTGCGCGCGGCAAGCTGCTGGTCTTTCTTGGCTACGCAGCCGGCGTGGGCAAGACCTATGCCATGCTGCAGGCTGCCCAGCAGCGGCGAGCCGAGGGCGTCGACCTGGTGGTGGGCTACGTCGAGACCCACGGCCGAGCCGAGACGGATGCACTGCTCGATGGGTTGGACATCCTCCCGCGGCGCATCGTTGAATACCGCGGCGCCGTCCTCAGCGAGATGGACGTGGACGCGGTGCTGGCCCGGCAGCCTCGGCTGGCGCTGGTGGACGAGCTGGCCCACACCAACGCGCCCGGCTCGCGCCATCCCAAGCGCTACCAGGACGTCGAGGATCTGCTGGCTACCGGCATCGACGTCTACACCACACTCAACATCCAGCATCTGGAGAGCCTCAACGACATCGTCGCCCAGATCACCGGCGTCGTCGTGCGCGAGACCATCCCAGACAGCGTTCTCGATCAGGCGACCGAGATTCGGCTGGTCGACCTGCCGCCGGCCGAGTTGGTCCAACGGCTGCAAGATGGCAAGGTCTATGTGCCGGCGCAGGCGCAGCGGGCGGTCGAGAAATTCTTCCGCCTGGGCAACCTGACCGCGCTGCGCGAGATTTCGCTCAGGCGCACGGCCGAACGGGTCGACGACCAGATGCGCAGCTACATGCAGACGCAGGCCATCCCCGGCCCGTGGCCGGCGGGCGAGCGGCTGCTGGTCTGCGTAAGTCCAAGCCCGCTCAGCGGGAAGCTGATCCGTGCGGCGCGACGCCTGGCCGACGAGCTGAACGCGGAATGGTTTGCCATCAACGTGGAGACGGCATCTTCAGCCAGGCTTTCGACTGCGCAGCGCGATCAACTGGCGAGCAACCTGCAGCTTGCCGAGACCCTGGGCGCCAAGACCATCACGCTGCCGGGCCAGTCAGTGGTCGACATCGTGATCGAATACGCTCGCTCACACAATATCACCAAGATCATCGCAGGAAAACCACTGCGCCCGCGTTGGCAGGAATTGCTGCAAGGCTCGGTGGTCGATCGGCTCATCCGCGGCAGCGGGCCGATCGACGTCTACGTCGTCAGCAGTGCGCCCGAGCCGACGCTGGCTGCGGAACCGCGGGAAATGGTTCGGCGACAGCCGTGGCGTCGCCATCTCATTGGCGGTAGCGCTTGTGGCTGCCGCCACACTGGTGGGCCATCTGCTTTCCGGCGCATTCAGCCCGACCAACTTGGTCATGCTTTATCTGGCCGTCGTGGTAGTCGCTGCGGTGTATCTCGGTCGCGGTCCCGCCATTCTGGCGTCGGTACTGAGCGTGCTGGCTTTTGACTTCTTTCTTATTTCCCCTCGCCTTACCTTCGCCGTCGGCGACACGGAGTATCTGCTCACCTTCGCCGGACTGCTCATCGTCGGCGTCGTCATCAGCACTTTGACTGCGCGTGCCCGCGAGCAGGCCGATGCGGCGATGCAGCGGGAAACCGAGACCGCGGCGCTTTACGAGCTGAGCCGCGACCTGGCCGCAGCGCTCGGCCGCGACGACATCTTGCAAACGGTGACGCAGCACGTCGAACATACCTTTGGGAGGGATGTCGCGATCCTGCTGCCGTCAGAGAGCGGTGTGGACCGGCTCGACATCGCTGCGGCCAGCGCCCGCCTTGAGCTGCCGGAAGATGAGCTGGCCGTAGCCGATTGGGTCTATCGCCGTGGCGAGCCGGCGGGTCGAAACACCACGACCTTGCCGGCCTCCAACTTGCGCTATTTGCCCCTCAAGACGGCACGCGGGATCATCGGTGTGTTGGGTGTGGCCGGACCGGATGAACCCCAGCGCCACCTCACTCCTGAGCAACGCCGCTTGATGGATGCCTTTGCCAGCCAGGTCGCGCTGGCATTGGAGCGGGCGAAGCTGGCCGAGCAGGCGCGCCAAGCCGAGGTTCTGCAGGTCACGGAGAAGCTGCAGGCCGCGCTGCTCAACTCCGTCTCCCACGAGCTGCGCACTCCCCTGGTGACCATCACCGGCTCGCTCAGCACCCTTTTGGCCGACGAGGGCAAGCTTGCCGTGTCGACGCAGCGCAACCTGATCGAGAACGCCTACGAGGAAGCCGAACGGCTCAACCGGCTGGTCGGCAACCTGCTGGACATGACGCGGCTTGAAGCGGGAGCGCTGGCCATCCACTTGGAGCCCTGCGACGTGCAGGACGTGATCGGTGCAGCGCTCAACCAGATGGGAAACCGGTTGCAGGGCCGCGAAGTTCGGGTGGACGTGCCGGCCGGCTTGCCGCTGGTACCGTTGGATTTTGTGCCCATGGTGCAAGTGCTCGTCAACCTGCTGGATAACGCATTGCGCTACTCGCCCCCGGAGCAACCCGTCGACGTGATCGTACGCCCCAAGGATCGTCAGATCGAGATCGAGGTTGCCGACCGAGGGATGGGCATCCCACCGGACGATCTGGAACACATCTTCGACCGCTTCTACCGGCTGCAGCGTCCCGGCGATGCTGGCGGAACCGGGCTCGGGCTGTCGATCTGTCGAGGCATCGTCGAGGCGCACGGCGGGACGATACGTGCCCAAAATCGCCCCGGCGGCGGCGCCAGCTTGGCCATCACTTTGCCGTTAGGAGCGTCTTCCGGTGACTGAGAGCAAGGTGCGCGTGCTGGTTGTCGACGACGAGCGGCCCATCCGGCGTTTTCTCCGGACGTCGCTGGAAGTCCACGGCTATGACATCTTCGAGGCGGCCGATGGGTTGGACGCGCTGGCAGCCGTAGTGAACCACCGGCCCGATTTGGTAATCCTGGACCTGGGCCTGCCCGAACTGGACGGAGTCGAGGTGACACAGCGGCTGCGCGAGTGGACGCAGATACCGATCATCGTCTTGTCGGTGCGCGACCAGGAGGCGGACAAAATCGCAGCGCTCGATGCCGGGGCGGACGATTATTTGACCAAGCCCTTCGGCATCGGCGAACTCCTGGCGCGCATGCGGGTGGCGCTGCGGCGGGTCAGTACACCCGGTGTCGAGCCGGTGTTCACGACAGGTGACTTGACGGTAGATCTGGGCCGACGCCTGGTGATGGCTGGCGGGCAGGTGGTACAGCTTACACCGACCGAATACGACCTGCTGCGAGTGCTGGTGACGCACGCGGGCAAAGTCCTGACCCACCACCACCTGATGCGCCAGGTGTGGGGCGGTCGGGTACGACGAGGAGGTGCACATCCTGCGGGTGAATATCAGCAATCTGCGCCGCAAAATCGAGCCGGACCCGTCCCGTCCCACCTACATCGTCACCGAGCCGGGCGTGGGCTATCGGCTGCGGGCGGAGTAGCTCAGCCCGGTGAATGGAATTCACCGGCTGAAACTGAGAAGTCGCCTCAGCGACTGCGGAACGGTAATGCCAGTCGCGCGATTCCGCCAGTGCCTGCGGTAGGGTGACGCCAGCCGAGCGATCTCGCCAGTGCCTGCGGGCATTTCTCAGTTTTAGCCAGGGGATTTCCAATCCCTGGAAACAAGGAAACAGGATGACTATGCTTTTACCATTGGGTGTTCTGTGGGATTTGGACGGCACGCTGGTCGATACAGGCGACTTTCACTTACAAGTCTTGGGCGCTGGCGTTGCCTGAGTTTGGGTATCCGTTCCCTGAGGACAAGTTCCATCGCTCGTTCGGCATGAACAACACCGGCGTGCTGGAGGTATTCCTGGGCTGGAGACCGGAGCCTGAGCTGGCGACTGCGATCGGCGACCGCAAGGAGGAGCTTTTCCGAGAGCTTCTGCGGGGCAACGTGCGGACCTTGCCGGGTGTGCGTTTATGGCTGGAGCAGCTGCGCGGCTGGGGAGCGCGGCAAGCCGTGGCCTCCTCCGCGCCGCATGATAACATCGACGCCATGATGGGTGAGCTGGATATTCTCCCCTACTTCGACGCCGTCGTTTCCGGCTACGAGCTGCCCAGCAAGCCGCACCCGGCGGTCTTTCTTAAAGCGGCCCGGATCATCGGCGTGGCCCCAGAAGCGTCTGTGGTGATCGAAGATGCGGTACCTGGCGTCCAGGCCGCCAAGCGCGCCGGCATGCGCTGCATCGCCGTCACGACGACGAATCCGGCCGAAGCGCTGCACGAAGCCGACATCGTCGTCGATCGGTTGAGCGAGTCTGAGTATCGAGGCATTCAAGGAACTGATGGCGTTGAGCGACGATTTCTAGGCCTTTGCCGCTCGATCAGCGCTCCTTCGGTGTGACGAGGTGGATCACCCCGCGCTTGCCGTTGATCAACCAAGCCGGATCCTCGGCAGACAGCCGCTCGGCTTGACCCGGCTCCAGCCCAACCATAATCTCCCCCTTCAGAGTCCGTAGCGCCACGAAAGGTGCGGGGAAATAGGCCGTGACGTCTTCCATGCGCGTCGTATGCGGCCAGTGACGGTCGTCCAGCAGCCGGCGATAGTTGACGTCGCCTTTGACTATGACCAGGGTTGCCTGTGCTAGATCTTCGCGCAGGTGCGCGGGCATGTCGCGGAACATCAGAAAGCCTGTCCAGAAAGGGTTTGTTACTAGCCGCAGATGGCCGTTCTCTACGTGAGCCCGGAGTCGCCGCCCAAGAGCTTGCTCGGCCGCGGGTGCAGCCGTAGCCAGCGCGTCGATAGCCAGAGTCGCATCGGCCGGCATGGCGTCGGAGACGAAGAACGGCTGGCTTTTCAGGTGGAGCGTGATCTGCTGCGCCCAGCCGCGGCCGAGCAGGAAATCGGCCAGTGCCAGGTCGAAGAGCAGGTCCAGGCCCACGTTGTCGCAGAGGAAGTCGACGCGGGCCACGCCGGCCGATAAGAGCGCTTCCACCGCCAGGGTATCGTCGATCAGTAGGTTGTGACGTTCGGCCTGCGTCGCCAGTCCGGCCTGGGCCAGCTCGCGCACCGTGAAGTTGCTCAGGTCGGCGCGGTTGCCCCACAGCGCCGAGTGTAACAGCGCCTCGAAGACCTGTAGCCCGCTCAGATGGTGCGCAGCCGCATCGAGCTGGCTCCAGCCCTCCGCAGAGCGCGTCAGTGACTCGGCCTCCTGTCGCCGCTTCAGCGAGCCAAACGGGTCCCGTTCGTGCCATAAGCCGGGCTGGAAATAGCGTACCGCCTCGAGCAGCTTCCGGTAAAAGTACACTTCTGCCCAGTACCAGGGAACCTCCAACCACGACTTGCCCTCGTAACGCCGCAGCTCGGCGTTCCAGCCGTCCACATCGGGCGCCGGTTCGATCAGCGGCTGCATCGGCTGGTGGGCGATCTCATCGCGGAACAGCTGCAGCGCCTGGACGATCTCCAGCGGATAGCCGTTCTCTTCGATCACCTGCCGTATGATCTGCGGCTTGCGGTCGACGATGGTGGATCGGGCGAAGGATCCCGGCTCCGAGGTCATGAGGGGTGGAGGGAATTGGAATCGATTGTTCGATGAGTATGTAGGAGTCATGGTCGGTTCGTTTCTGGCAGGGGTGGGAAAGGAAACAAGTAGACAAGGAAAGACTTCCAGGAAGCATGTTTTGTCTACTTGTTTCCTTTCCCACCCCCAAAGACTTCTTCCAGAGCTTTGCGCATCACGTCAATGGGCGCGTCGACACCGGTCCACATCTTGAAGGCGATCGCGCCCTGTCCAACCAGCATGCCCAGGCCGTCGAGTGTGTGCGCGCCGCGGGCTTCGGCGGCCCTCAGGAAGGCTGTCTTGGGTGGGTTAGGAATGACGTCGCAGACCAGCAGGTCGGGGCGGATGCTGTCCATGGCGACAGAGGGCACCTCGTCCACGTTAGGGTACAGGCCGATCGACGTGGCGTTGACCAGGATGTCCGCCTCGACTGGCACGGCGTACACTCCCTGCCAATGGACGTATTCGGCCTGCGCTGGGGTCTTGCTTTGGAGCAGGTCGACGAGCGATTGACCCCGGTCAGAAGTGCGGTTGACGATGGTCACGTGTGCCGCACCGGCCAGCGCCATCTCGACCGCCATCGCGCGTGCCGCTCCGCCAGCTCCAAGGAAGACGACGCGCTTGCCGTGCGGGTCCATGCCCGCGTCTTCCCGAACCGAGCGCACGAAGCCCTTGCCGTCGGTGTTGTGGCCGATCAGCCGCTCGCCCTCGCGCACCACGGTGTTGACGGCACCGATCAGCGCGGCCTCGGGCGACAAGCCATCAAGGTGCGGGATCACCGCGATTTTGTGCGGGATGGTCAGGTTGATGCCGGCCATGTTGAAGGCCCGCAGGCCGCGTACTGCGTCGGCCAGTTGCTCCTGGACGCACTTCGATGGTCAGGTAGCGCCAATTGAGGCCCAAGGCCTGGAACGCGGCCTCTTGCATGACGATCGTCGGGTTCTCGGCCACCGGGTACCCGAAGACGCCGACCAACTCGGCTTTGTAGGACTTGGTTTCGTTGCTCATGGGATGGCTCTCCTTCACCTCAAGACGCTGATCAGCGTTTGTTGATAGATTGCTTCCACCTCGGCGCGGCTGCCCACGCTGACGCCATCGCGCATCGCGGACGCAGTGCCGGCTGACGCGCCCCAGCGTGCCACGTCCTGGAGCGGTAGCCCTTGCTGCAATGCCCAGGCGACGCCGGCCAGCAGGCTGTCGCCAGCGCCGGTCGGGTTGCTGACCTGCACGGCCGGCGGCTTTGCCCACACAGCTTCGTCCGCCGTGGCTAGCACCAATCCGTCCGCGCCCATCGACAGCGCCACCCTATCGATGCCTTTGCTTAGGAAGTGGCCGGCCGCGATCAGCGCATCGTGTGGCGAGTCGATCCGTTGACCGGTGATCTCCTGCGCTTCGGCGATGTTGGGCTTGACAAGCGCCGGCTGTGCCGCGCAGCCCAGCCGCAGCGGCTCGCCGCTGGTGTCCAGAAATGCTCGTGCGCCGGAACTTTGTAGAAGCTCGATCACTTCGGCGTAGAAGCTGACCGGCAGGCCGGGCGGTAGACTACCGGCAAGCACCCAAAGATCTCCCGGCTTCACGCGTAAGCGAATGCGCTGCAAGAGTTCGTCGTGCTCCTGCGGCGCGATTGATGGCCCGGCCTCGTTGACCTTGATGTGTCGTCCTGTCGTCTGGTCTACGATCACGACGTTGGTGCGTGTCTCGCCGGAGATTGCCACGAAGTCAGTGACGATCCCTAGCCGGTTGAGGCCCTGCTGCAGCACATGGCCTGTGCCGCCGCCGGCGAAGGCCATGGCTACGCTCTCTTTACCCAACGCCTTCAGCGCTCGCGACACATTGAAGCCCTTGCCGCCCCAGTCGAGGCGGGTAGACGTCGCGCGCAGCACGTCGTCGAACTCAATATGCTGGACGGTCAAGGTGCGGTCGAGGACGGGGTTGGGGGTGAGGGTGACGATCACGGCTGGGGCCTTTGTTACGACCGAGTATTGAGGACGAACGTATGCTGCGCCAGGCGGTCTGGAGATCTCCTGGTGAAGGTCGCTGAACAAGACATAGTCGATTGTTGCCGGGATTGTACACCACCTGCCCCAATCTGTCATCTGGTAAAAACCACTCGGTTGCCCCGGTCGATGGGTGCGTCACCGATCATCTGCTCAAGTCGGAGAGGCCAGCTCTCCCCCCAGAGGCCGGCTAACCTTGCTCGGATAGCGTGTCCCCTGCACGTAAGCAGAGAAGATGGCAGGCAGGGCCTCGACTGTGACATGCGCGTCTCTACTGTATAACCGGAGAAAACCGGAATGCTTCAACAATAACCTCGACGGCCCGCCCATCCGAGGGCGGCTGGCCTCCAAACAGCCAGAGGTTGATCCGTGCATTGCCCTGGCCGGCCGGCGGCACATCAGAGCCAACGTAGGTGTATGATTGAAGCGGCGTTCCAGGATCATCTCCGTAACTTTCAAACTGCACTCGGCCAGTAGTCCAAGAGAATGAATGGGTGGATTGGGTAGTCGGCGCCGTGGTCTGTGCAAAGCTCACCGAGCTGCGGTCGGAAGACAACACTGACAGGGCGTTCACCCTGTTGGGATGCGCCAACGCCAAGCCGACGGATCCCAACAAGATGAACAATAGAACGAGGCTTAGGAGACCCCATTTTGAGCGACGGGTGAGCATGATGACACTCTCCTTGTGCACTGGAAAGGTGTGGACGAGAAACAGAGAATAGCCTCTGATCTCTCATCCATCTGATACGAAGTGGATGCAGCGGTGGGTCCCGACTCTGCTGATCCAGGGCTAGTCGATGAGGCCAGCCCTGGATCACTATCAGCGAAACGATTGGACTCTGGACTGCAAGAGAGGTCGCGGTCACAGGCTCGGGCACAGCCCAGTAGTATGGTTGCTTTTCTTCAGTTAACGTTCAAATACGGCGCCCGGTATGCTGCGGCCAAAGGCATCGCCAAACGAGGCAGGAGTCTCCTTAGAGAAGCCTATCTTGATCTCATCGGCAGTCACATCAGCCTTGACATCCCAGGTTACCCGAGCGATGATCTGTTGCGGCAGCTGGGCGAGCGGCGCGGCACCATCGGCGACCATCACCTGCAAGAGACCGGTATGGTTGTTCAGGATGACACCCGCCTGGAACTCGTTAGGCAGATTGAGTGCGACTGCATCAGGGATGCCGTTGCCGTCCGCATCAGTCGGGTCAATACCAGCCACTGCCGGATCGTATGCCAGAGCAAACACCAGGCTGCTGATCGCGTAGCCACCCGGATTGAACTGGATGGGGACTGTCAGCTGATCGCCGTTGTTCTTAGCTTCCAACAGCCCGAGCGAAGGCACAGGTGCAGAACGCTCCACCTTTGCTTGTTCCGGCGACCTTAGGGAAGCTCCACAGGCTGCCTGTCCATTGAAGATCAGCAGCACCGTACAGGAGATATCTCCAGCGTCGATTTGTGTGTCGGCATTGGCGTTGCAGCCGATCGGGTTGCCGGGAAACGTTCCGCCAGGAGCATTTTGCGGGAGATTGCCGTCTCCGTCAAAAATCTCGAGGACGGTTGCCGAAATATCTCCCGCATCGACCCGAGTGTCCGCGTTGCAGTCCCCTCGCGGTATGGGAGTAATCGCGACTGAGCCGTCCGCTGTCGTGCCTTGTACACTTTGGCCATTGGTTGCTCCAAAGGAGGCCGCCGGGTCAGTTGAAAAACCCACACGGGCCAGGGTCGGATTGCCGGGTGGCGGCTGGCAGATGATTTGAAACTCGATGCTTGCCAGCGTGCTGTCCGGTAAGGCTGACAAAGGCGGGAAGGTGTCGCCGATGAAGAAATCCAGCTCGCCATCGGCATCGTTGCCGTCGAAGGTCACGGATCCCCGAAACGCCGCCGGCAGATTGAAAGTCACCGCATCCGGATTGCCATCGCCATCAGCGTCGGTTGGATCGAACTGTAGACAGGTCTGGTCATAATCCACCGAAAAGATCGTCGTCGCAAGGTCCGACCCGTTGCGCGTGAACTGCACTGGTAGGGTTACGGCGTGGTTCGGGAAACCGGGGACCTGTTCTGGGATCACCAAACGAGGGCCAGTCTGAGCCGCGGCATAGACCTCCAGCTCGTAGATCCAGCCGTGTTGGATATCGCAGTTGTTGAACCCAAATCGGACCTTGCTGCCGCTGACCGGAGAGAAGATATGTTCGGTGGGCACGGCGCCCCAACCGGAAACGCCAGGCGGAGGAACCCGTAGATCCTCGCGCAAGGTGGTTGAGGCGTTGACCGTGTGCCACGCAGAGCCGTCCCAGTACTCGATGCTGCGGTTGGTTGGGATATGCTCGTCGCCGTGATGGTAGACACGCATCTTGTTGAAGGTCTTCATCGTCCCGAAGTTGACCGTCGCCTGGCGCCAGCCACACGGCTCGATCCAACCGGGGAAGCCGCCAGTGAAGGCCAGCCCGTGCGCCCAGGTGTCGGTGTAGTAGGTGTGGCCATCCAACATTTCCCACGGGTAGGAACCGCCACCCCAGCCTCGATCTGACTCCAGGGGGTGCGGGAAACCTGTTTGGGTGGGATTGAAGGCGATATTCTCGCCGTCAGCGGGTTGAAGCCGGATGTAGTCATAGTCGGCATACGAGCCGGCTGGGGTGTACCAACTGTGTCCCGTGATGACAACCCTCTGCTGGAGTCCCTCGAGTTGCGTTCCGAGATCATGAGTGAAAGCAGTGGTCCAAGAAGAGCCGTCGGCGCTCCACTTGACCGTCACGATACCTCCGTCCCGTTCAAGTCGATAGAAATACGTGTCCGACGAAGCAGGCGGCGCGTAGGTGTCTTCAAGCCACTGAATATCGGAGAGGTTTGGTCCAACCTTGTGAGCAAGTCGCAACAAAACCGGAGCGGTCTCGGGTGTTCCTTGCGGCCACGGACCGTCACGCGAACGGCCCACGTGTAGGTAATAGGTACCCGGGCCACCATCACCAAAGTAAACACGCAACGTCAAATCGCGGCCATTTGAGAATGGCATGTAATACGAGGCTTTGACGTCAAGGGTCCAGGCAGCACCACTGAACTGTCGCTGTAACTCCAGACCGGGATCGTGATTACAGCAACTGTGGTACGCGTAGGTGGTCTGATAGTTGTTCAGGAAGCCGTCATAGTGCGTCATCCGATCGAGAGAGTATCGGAGATATCCCGGATTGGCCGTCAACGATACGTGGTTGGCGGGTTCGGTGTAGCCGTAGACTCTAGGGCCGGTGAATTCGACCACTTGCCAGGCTGGATCCAGCGTCGAGGAGTTGAACTCTTCGGCGAAGGAGGTGGGGCCGAGGATTGGGCTTGGACGGCTCGCGGCGATAGGACCACCAGAGCCAGACCTATCAGCAGGACGCAGAACAATGGGAACCTTATCTTGCTAATCATGGTATCCTCCTTGGGAACTAACTTCGGCGTGGAATTTCGCCGCGATCAGGAGCTATCACGGATTTGCAGCTCAATTGGCAATGACAGAAAAAGGTATCCAGACGTGGTGGTGCTGGGCACAGCACGCCTGAATGAGCACCGAACCATTGTCGGTAGTACCCGGGACGCTCTGCCCGGATGTGTTGCCGAAGGAAGCCGGCGGGTGGATCGAGAAAGCGATTTGAGCTGTCGTCACTGCTGCTGGATTGCCGGTTCCGAAGGTGATCGAGATGAGAGCGTCATCCGGCAGCGACGCCAACGGCGGAAACACGTCGGCGATGAAGAAATCTAGCTCGCCGTCGGTGTCTCCTGCATCGTACGTCACCGAGCCGGTGAAGGCCACCGGGAGGTTGAAGTTCACGGCGTCAGGAACGCCGTCGCCATCACTGTCAGTCGGATCGAATACCAGCCAGGCCTGGTCGAAATCGATGGAAAACACCATGCTGCTGATAGCAGCACCACCGGCCGCAAAGGAGACCGGCACGACAACGCTTGCGGCGGGTTGGGCCGGGATATTGTCGGGGACGGAGAGCATGGGAACATTTGGTGAGGCCTTGGCCGGCCACCTCAGTGCAAAAAGGGCGATCAAAGTCATGGCTACCACGAGGATTTGGGACTTGCGCAGCATGTTGGTTTCTCCTTCTGCGAGTTGAGTCACAGCGCGCCAGCCAGGGCGCCTACAAATTCCAATAGATTCGAGCCAGATGAGAACGTCATTAGACTGCCGTTGTT
The DNA here is from genome assembly GCA_963709505.1 of uncultured Chloroflexia bacterium. Lineage (GTDB taxonomy): Bacteria > Chloroflexota > Anaerolineae > JAAEKA01 > JAAEKA01 > CAVPXC01. Next base: position 132,405 of record CAVPXC010000001.1, read on the forward strand.
CAGATGGACCAGTTCCATGTCAGACAGGATGGCGTCCGAGCCTTGGCTAACAACTACCGATGCGTGGTTGGCCTGGGCAAGCCGAGAGCAACTCGCGCACGCGCGGGTCTCGGGCCAGCCGGCGAACATCGAGCGACCGGCACGGGATCACGATGCAGGACGCGGCGTCGCCGAATGGCAGCGCTTCGTCGAGGGTCAAGTCGGGAACGAGACCAAGACCGCGAAGTCCGGCAGCCCAGCCACCGGCCAGGCCGACGAGCTTCACCCGAACGCCCGCGTCGCGGAGCAAAGCCACAAACACGGCCGCCGTCAACTCGTCGAATTTGGAGGCCCAGAGAACCATCACAAAGGGGTCACGCGGCGCCATCGGTTTTGACCTTTCGGTGAAGTCCTGTGTGCAGAACCAACCGCACAGTGAAAGCTTAGCCGAGAACCGCCTCACACGATCTACTGGGAAACTACACGCTTCTTCCAACAACCTCTTCAAACGCACCAAGTACGTCGAAAACCTCCTTAGACTCTCTTGAGAGTCTCTTTTGCCTATTGACACCGGCGCTCATTGGTGCTAATCTAACCGAAAGAGATAGTCGTTGGTTTCACAGCTAGAATGCGAAGCATGCTCGACTATGGGCGACCCTCCCGCAGCGGCCAACGCTAGCCGCTGCCACAGGTCTGCGCGTAGCGCCCTCCTCCCGGAGCGCCGGGCTTTCCAAATCTAAGAGAGCCACCGATGTCCACGACGAAGCTCGACTCCTTGACAGTGCCACAGCTCGGGGAAGATATCCACGCTGCGCTCAAACTCTGGCACAAAGACGAGTCCGATGCCAGCCCGCTCCACTATCTCTACCTGTATCGGGTCGCCAGGCGCAAGGCCTCAAGCAACCGGCAAGCCACTAACGAGGTCCTCAATCAGGGGCTCGCGAAGCTGGCCACACAGTATCCGGATGCCGCTGCGGTCCTGCGCTTGCGCTTTTTGGACCGCAAGCTTGCCCATGGGGTGGCCAATCAGCTCAATGTCGCTGAGAGCACTGTCTATGGCCTGCAGAGGGATGCGATCGATCGCCTTGCCGAGACCGTGCTGGTACTGGAACAGCAGGCGCGTGTGATGCAGCAGAGCAGGCTGGCGGGACGCCTGGAACCTCCCTCATACCTCCAGTTGGTGGGCGTCGAGAGCCACCTCGAGCAGTTGACGGCAACCCTTCTCGGCGGAGACCCGCCCTGGCTGATTTCCATCGAGGGCATCGGGGGCATCGGCAAGACCGCTTTGGCAGACGCCTTGGTGCGTCACCTGATCGCGCAGGCCGCTTTCGATGACTTCGGTTGGGTGACGGCTCGCCAGGTGTCGTTCTTAGGAGGCGGAATCCGGCCCGTCGCCAAGCCCGCATTGACTTCCGATGCTCTGATTGAAGCCCTGTTGGCGCAATTGGTGGAAGACCTGCCGCGCACCAGCGTCCTATCGCCCCAGCAAGCCCTCGATATCCTGCGCGGCCGCCTGCGGCAACCCCACCTGATCGTCATCGACAACCTCGGAGACGATCCAGGACGTCGAGAGCCTGCTGCCGGCGCTGCGGTATCTAGCTGGGCCCAGCAAGTTTGTGCTAACGTCTCGTCACAGTCTGTTTTATGAGCCGGGCGTTCGTCATTACGCCGTGCCCGAGCTCGCTGCGCCCGATGCGCTGCGTTTGGTGCGGGTGGAGGCTCGTCTGCGCGGTCTGTCCGAGCTCGAAGCCGCCCGCGATGAGGAGTTGCTGCCGATCTACGAGATTGTTGGGGGCAATCCGCTCGCCCTGCGCCTGGTGGTAGGACAGATTCACACGTATACCCTCGACGGCGTTCTGGCGGATCTGGCAGCGGCCCGTGGCGAAAGGGCCGAAGCGTTGTTCGCCTACATTTTTGGACGAGCATGGGACAGCCTCGACAGGGTGGACCGTACCGTATTCGTGGCTATGCCGCTCATGGCAGAGCACGGTGGGACGACAGAGGATCTGGCGGCCATCACCCAGCTCGATCCGGGCGACGTCCACGATGCGCTGGAGACCTTGGTGGCGCAAAATCTGGTGGACTGCCGCGGAAACCTGCACGCCAAGCGCTATACGATCCACAACCTGACCAGGCGCTTCCTGGAACAGCAGATTCTCAAGCTGCAATAGCGCAGGATGCGACATGGTCAGTGACTATGCAGCGCTGTTCCGGACTTGCCTCGCCCGAAGCCTCGATCGAAGCCTGGCCTGGATCTCGCAAGTCGAAGGTCCGCTCGATTTTTTGGATTTGAACCAGGCTTTGCACTCGCTCAGCTACGCGCTGAGACAGCCCGAACTCTGGCCTACAGCCCGTGGTCTGGTGTTGGCGCTTGCGCCAAAGATGGAGCGGGATGGCCTGCGTGAGGAACTCCGAGCGGTACTCGACGCAGCGCTTGCCAAGAGCGACTGAATGCGGCGATACGGAGAGCGGAAGCCGAGCTGCACTGGCACCTGGGCGTCTCTGCTGCACTTGCAGGCCAGGTACGCCGAAGCACGCGCTCATTTGGAGGCCAGCGCAGCGCAGTATCGAGCGTCTCGGGCTCACGGCGCAACCAGGCCCGTGCGCTGGCGCGACTGGCGAGCGTCGCCCGGTGGCAAAGGCGCCTGGACGAGGCCGAGCACCTGGTTGCCAGCGCGCGCGAGCTGCTGGACGAGGGCGATCCGGAGCACGCCTACCTGCTCTCCGTCCAGGGCCAGGCAGCCCTCGACCGGCATGCAGTGGCCGCAGGCGGCAGCGTGTTTCGAGCAGGCCCTCAACCTGGCAACCGCAAGCCAGGACCAGCGGATGATCGCCTGGCTATGGGTCAACCTCGGGATGGCCATGTGGAAGCTCGAGCGCTATCAAGACGCGATCCGATGCTACCACGAGGCGATTCACGTATTCTCGGTTGTCAAGAGATCCCGTGCACCAGGCCGTTGCGCAGATGGACCTTGGGATCATGTACGCGCTATCCAACGATCCTGCTGCGGCCCTGGCGCAGTACGCTCTGGCTGAGCCTGTCTTCCGGCAGACCGCGGACGTCAACCGCCAGGCTATGCTTTACAACAACATCGGCTATGTCTATCACATGGTGTTGCAGCAATGGCCTGAGGCTGAACATTTCTACAGGCTCAGCATCGAACGGGCCAGGGAAATCGGCAACGTCTACGAAAGGTGCAATGCGTTGGACAACCTGGGCTTGGCTTATGCAGCGCAAGGGCGCTATCAGGAGGCCGAGGCCGTGTTCGAGGAAGCTCTTCACGAGTTAGCGAAGATCGAACACGACCCCGGCTATCAGCAACTAGTCGATGAGGTGGCGACGCACCTGAACCAAGCAAGACAGCAGAGCGTTGCTTCCTTGTGAGAGTAACCTGCGGGTAGCCTCTCGGCCCTGATGAGACTACCCGCAAGATCAAAACAATTAGCCGCAGGTGCTGCCCGAGCAACCGCTGCGCATGATGCCGGCGGCGGGATTGCGAGTGGACGTGCGGTACCCCGCCGGCGGCGGGCGAGAGAACCTGGGCGGCGCCAAACGAGGTGCAGAGCACAAACAGCAGGGCAATCAGGTAGAGCTTCATGATCGGTTCCTCCTTGAACCTTTGAGATAAAGGTCATGAGCCTACCAGGGCTTGCGGGATCCCCACCGCACCGGTCGGGTGCAGTGCACGCGTGATTGCCCTGATAGAGAACGGCAGAAACTGTTGCGACAGAGCGGTGCGGCGTCAGGCTGAGCTAAGCGCTTTCGCTCAGCCTGACGCCCGGGACGAGGCACGTCCCACAGAAAAGGCGGTGGAGTTCGCTACATGGTCACCTCCTTCAGGCGATGTCATGGGCCTTCATCGTAGCTAGACACAGGCCCAGGCTAGAGGAAGTTGATGTCGGCCGCGGGATCGGGATGGTCGATGAAGTGGATCAGCTTGTTGATCTCGTGGCCCTTGCAGCAAGCTTGACAGGTAGAGAAATCGAGGGCGTTCAGGCACATTGCGACGACCTTGCGCCGCTGCTCGCTGTGCCAGATCTCGGCAACTGAGCTCTCGTAGATGTTGCCGAAGCTGAAGCGCCGATCGCCCAGGTGGTACATGCAGACACAGAGGTCGCCGTCGGCATTGAGGATGCAGGTGAAGTAGTGATAGACACACCGGTCGTAGCCGCGCTGCTGGACGCCTTCCGAGGCGGTCGCACGTCGTCGAACTTGTCCCAACTGATCAGCACGCGGAACGCGTCGTTGCTGTAGGTCTCGGCCTCGTGCAGCATGGAGCGCACGACGGCCCAGTCGATGCCGGTCGCGCCTGCCGGATCGGCGCCGTTGCCGGTGTCGTAGGGCCGTTCAAGGACCGGGCGAACCTGGAAGTAGTCGACGCCGGAATCACGACACCAGGCGGCCATTGTGAGGATTTCGTCGGCGTTCCAGGCCGCCAGGTTCATGTTGACGCCGACCTTGACTGGATATCTTACCAGCCCGGCGAGGTTGGCCAGGACCCGGTGAAACCCTTTGGTGTGCTTTTGATACGGCGTACTTCGCAGGATCCAGCGAGTCGAGCGAGACCCGAACCCAGCGCATGTGCTCGCCGATGAGCGGGACATACGAAGGGTGAAACATGCCGTTGGTCATCAAGCCCTGCTCGAGGCCGGCTGCGGCGGCCGCCTGGACGGCCAGCGGGAACTGAGGATGGACGGTCGGCTCGCCGCCGCCCGACCAGGTGACGGCCCGCAGGCCCAGCGCCTGCGCCTCGACCAGAAAGGTCTCGAGGGCGCCGATTTCAAGTCCACGGCGACGCTCGGGGTGACCGGCGATGGCAGGATGCTGGTCGAGCTGCCGCGATGCGAGCCGCCCGTTCCCCAGCGGTCAAGGAAGGATTGAAAATGTGACTATAGCTGGAGATACACCACCAGCAGGCCTGGTTGCAGACGTTGGTCAGGTTGACTTCGATCAGGACAGGGAAGGTATCGCCGGTGAGCCGCCACTGCGCCAGGCGGTCCAGATGCCAGAGCATCTTGGCCTGCAACTGGAACGGGTTTTTGCCGGAACCGGCGGACTTTGCGCACACATGCAGGCCACCTTGCGGAGCCTCCTCAATCAGAGTGCGGTCATGCAAAGACGCCTGGCCATGCTGTGGCCACGGCAGGTTCTCTGCTGGCGCGAAGACCAGGTCGTCTTGCCTAGACGGATGCGGTCGAACGGCCTGAGATGCCGGCGATAGATGCGCGATGGTTGACGAAGGTGCCGGCCGTGCTCTGCAGATCGTAGAGAACCCAGCGGCCGTGCTCCCAGCGGATGTCGGCGTGGCGGCAGGACACCTTCGCATCGTCAACAATCACGGTGCTGTACCGGCTGTCCCGCCCGATGACGTTGGACAAGTCCCAGTCGAGAACCCAGGTGTGGGCCGGCCGGCCGGGAGCCAACTGGACCAGGCAGGCGGCCGGCGACGAGAGACGGGCCTGGGCGGGCCACAGAGGAACATCTGAGAGAAGAACCTGTGATGTGCTCATGGCAGAACCTCCGATGGAGCGAAAGCGATTGTCGAGCTAGCAGGAGTGCACCCGGTGCTGCGGAGAAGTTTGGTTTTCGTCTCCTCCGGTGCCGTCCTGCCTTACACTTCCAGCTTATCAGAAGTACTGCCGGTTATTTAATGGGCAGCCACCCGGCATTTTTTGCAATACGCGCGAGCATCGACATCGCAAGGTCTGACCCCTTACCAGGCATTTATCCGGTTGCCAGCTGGCTATCACTCCCACGATATCTCACATCGACTCACAGGAAGGCATCATGGCGACCGACGATCCCCCAACCCTTGCCACCCTGGTGCAATTGCGGAAGGCGGCAGGCCTGAATCAAGATGAGGCAGGCGATCGACTGGGACTTAGCGGAGCGAAACGACGCACATCGGTCAGCGACTGGGAGACCGGGAAGAGCCGGCCGGGTGTGAAGCACCGCGCTGACTTTGTCGACTACTTTCTGGATGCGCTGCGGCTTCGGCGCGATCCTGAGCGCATGGCGAGCGTATGGACACATATCATGGTGGAGATCGTGGGGATGGAAGCCGTTGAATAGGGACGACCTGCGACGATACTATCCTGGAGGCATCCCGCCAGTCTTGCTTCCGAGGGAGCAGGGTAGCCAGCCAGTCATCCTCTCCGTGGTCCATGCGCCTCCCACTCCTGCCTCACCCCCCAACGTCGACCGGCTGATCGACCGAAGCGAAAAGCTGGCAGAGTACGCCCTGAAGCTGCAAGAGAAGCACCTGGCCGTGTTCGTGGGCATGCCCGGCATTGGCAAGACCAGCCTGGCCTCGATGTTGGTGCAGCAGAGCCGCCCAGCCCAAGCTGCTCTTTTGGCACACCTTCCGAGACGACCGAGACGCCACCAACCTGATGTGGAAGCTGGCCGGCTTTCTCTACTGGGCGGGCGAGGAGTGGCCGTGGCTCTGGCTGCAGAACGCCAGCCAGAGCCACGGCCAGCCGCTCGACTCGGCGACCATGGTGGACACCATCGTCAACCTGATGCTCAAACGCGGCTACACCGTCTGCCTGGACGATTTCCAGCAGGTCGAGGCGGATCCCCTGGCCCAGGCGTTCGGAAGGCGGTTGGCTGCGGCGTCGCAAGCAGATGCGCTCTCCCTCGTCGTCACCGCCCGCAGCCTGCCAGGCTTTCTGCAAGGCGTGGATTTCGAGCCGCTGGGCGGGATGAGCCTGCAAGAAGCCAGGCAGCTTTTCATGGAACGCAAGATGCCACCCTTGGGCGGAGATCTGCTCGAACGGTTGCACAAGCTCACCGAAGGAAATCCCCAGTTGCTGGAATTGGCGATCGTTGCGATTCGCCAGGGAGCGGATCCGCAACGCCTGGCCAACGCCTTGACGGAAAGACAGGCGGTGGAGGAGTACCTGTTCGACCAGGTGGACAGCCTGCTGGACAAGCTGGACCGCCAGGTGATGATCGCAGTCGCCCTGCTTGGTCCCGGCGGCGACGCGCAGGGCGATCGAGGCTGTGCTCCCAAGTCAGAATGTGTCCCACTCCCTCGTGCGCCTGGGCCGGCAGCAACTGCTGCAATCGGAGCAGCAGGAAACGGGGCAGACCTATCACCAGCACGCCACGGTGCAAGCTTACTATCTCCAAGCGATCTCAGTCCTGGAACGTCAGCAGCTCCATCGCGAGGCCGGCGAGTACTTCGAACGCGAGGCCAGGGACTGGTTATACGCGGCCTCGCATTTCCTAGGGGCGAAGGAGGACAGCAGGGCGGCTCGCCTGGCGTCGTTGGACGTGTGGCGGTTCATCAACCAGGGCCGCGCCCGCCAACTGGCGCAGGTGCTGGACCGAGTTCACGCCAGACCGTCTCGATCGCCTGGAGTGGGCGACCGTCGGCGTGAGCCGCGGCGAGGTCCACCAGTTCCTGCACGATGCCGAGCAGGCCCGGAGCAGCTACGAGTCGGTGTTGGCAACGCTGCCGCAGGCCGATAGCTCGCCGGCCGTCCGCGAGCTGCGCGCGCGCGCCTGCCTGGGTCTGGGCGACATGCTGCAACACGAGTCGCTGCCGCTGGCGCTCCAGCAACTGCAAGATGGGCCTTGTCGAGCTCGGAGACGTCGACAGCCCGGTGCGAGCCGCGCTCCTGATCAAGATCGGCACCGTGTCCATGGCCTTGGGCCAGACACCAGGAGGCGCTGGAGGCGGCGCAGCAGGGCCTGGAGCCTTCTGCCCGAGATGCCCAGCACACTGCGCATGCGAGGCCTGATCACCCAGGGCGCGAGTCTATTCCTCCCAAGGCGACGTGGCGCGGGGACATCCCTACACGCTACAGGCGTTGAGCATCGCCGAGCAACTGCAGGATCGTTTTCGCCTGCTGAGCATCCTGAGCAATTCCGGCTTGGAGAATGAGATTGCCGGCAAGTGGCAGGACGCTGAAGCAAACTACCTGCGAGCGCTGGACATTGCGCAGCAGATCGGCAGCCAAGGCGAGGAGGCCAAGCTGGCTAACAACTTGGGCGTGCTGTACACCGACATGGGCCGCCTGGACGCGGCCTTGGCCTTCGTGACCCGCGCCCAGGAGCTGGCCGAGGACCTGGAGCTGCACGACTTCCTGCCGTTCGTCCTGACCAGCCTGGGCGACCTGCACATCCGCCGCGAGGACTGGCAGGCCGCCGAGGCTGCGCTGGCGGAGGCTGAGAAGGTGGCCCAGAGACCCGGCACCGACTACCCGCTGGCGGAGGCCTATTTCCTGCGCTCGCACGTGCTCCGCGCGACGGGTCGCAAGCAGGAGGCCATCGAGCTGGCCCAGCGCGCCATCGACCTGGCCCACGAGCTGGACTTGACCCAAGAAGAGGGCAAGGCCTGGCGAGCTCTAGGCCAGGCCCTGCTGGCCGAGGACCAGACCAGTACTGCGATCATTGCCTTTCAGCGCAGCCTGGATCTTCTGGCTGGCCAGAACGCCTACGAGGCTGCCCGCACCAAGGTGCAGTGGGGTTTGGCGCTGCTGTACCAGGCCAGGGCTGTCTTTGCGGAGTACGGCGCAGAGAGAGACCAGGCAGCCGTCGATCACATCCTACACGCCGGGTGATGCCGGCACGCCAACCAATCGTCCGTCTGTTCATGGAGGTGGATCATGGAGCAACAACCGAATGGCTGTCGATCGATCAGCAACCGCACCCGTCGCTCGCCGGCGTTAGCCCTGCTCGGCGCCCTGGCGCTTGGCCTCATCTTGGTGTTCGTTTGTCTCGCACTCTTGACCGTACCCTCGCGTGCACTGGCTGGATTTCACGACGGTCCAGACCTGTCGCAAAGGGCTGAATCTCTTCTTAGCAGCTCAAATGGGCAAGTTTTAGGGAGGAACATGACATCTCTAGCCGGTGCTTCGATACGCATTGGCAACGGAACGATGGTCCATATGCTAGTGCCGATCTCTAGCCTGCCCATATCTCAACCCGTGTTTTCGTCTGTGAGCACTTCGTACGACGCTTCACGAGTTGTGACTCCCACTCTAGCTCTGGCCTGGTCTTCCCCTCTGGGGCAAGGCGGGGAGAGAGTGGCGTGGGGGGATTGGGACGGCGATGGTGATCTTGACTTGGCAGTCGGGTCATATAGTGGGCGCAACCGAGTTTATGCAAACAGCAACGGCGACATGCAGTTGGCTTGGTCTTCACCTTACGTGTGGCCGACCACGAGTTTAGCTTGGGGAGATTGGGATGGTGACGGAGATTTGGATCTCGTTGTTGGAAATCGTGGCCTGCCGAACGAGCTCTATGTTAACACAGGTGGCAACTTACAGGGCCCTCATGTGCTTCCTGAATATGGCAATACTAATAGCGTTGCTTGGGGTGACTGGGATGGCGACGGAGATTCTGACTTGGCGGTAGGAATTGATAGCGGACCCTGTCGTGTGTACGTCGATGGCACACAGTGGGCCTGGTCTTCGCCCGAAGGGGGCTGCAACAGCGTAGCTTGGGGCGATTGGGATGGTGACGGTCGTCTTGACCTGGCGACTGCAAGCCATGTATACACCAATACCGGCGGAACCATGCAACTGGCTTGGTCTGCCCCTTTCACTGGTAATAGTGTAGCATGGGGAGATTGGGACGGAGACGGGGATCTCGACCTAGCAGTTGGAAGCGAAGGGCAACCTAATCGTGTATATGAAAATACTCGTAGCGGCATGGAGTTGGCTTGGTCTTCGCCTGAGACAGATAATACAAGAAGTGTAGCGTGGGGAGACTGGGATGGAGACGGCGATCTCGATCTTGCAGTCGGTAATGGGGGCTACCCAGATGGTCAGCCCAACCGAGTATACACGAATATTGGCAACAGTCTGCAACTGGCTTGGTCTTCGCCTGAGACAGACAATACACACAGTGTCGCATGGGGAGATTGGGATGGAGACGGCGATCTGGATCTGGCCGTCGGAAACGTCAACGAGCCGAAAAATCGAGTCATTCCAACACGGGCAATCGCCTCCAGCTTGCCTGGACTTCCGCCGAGGCGAACGGTAGAAGCGTAGCATGGGGAGACTGGGACCAAGACAGTGATCTCGATATTGCGGTCGGTAGCAACCCTGTCCGAGTGTTTAGCAACACTAGTACCAGCTTGCAACTGGCTTGGTCTTCGCCGGAGATGGGCTATGTCCAAGCTGTAGCTTGGGGTGACTGGGATGGAGATGAAGATCTCGATCTTGCAGTCGGTAATGGTGGCTCGGTCAGCCCAACCGAGTGTACACGAATATTGGCAACAGTCTGCAACTGGCTTGGGTCCTCGCCTGAGACAGACAATACACACAGTGTTGCATGGGGAGATTGGGATGGAGACGGGGATCTCGACCTAGCAGTAGGAAACTGACGGGCACCCCAATCGTGTATACGAAAACACTGGTAGCGGCATGGAGTTGGCATGGTCTTCGCCTAAGCCGGATTTTACAACAAGTGTAGCGTGGGGAGACTGGGATGGAGACGGTGATCTCGATCTTGCAGTCGGTAATTACTATGATCCAAACCAGGTGTACGAGAATGTGGGGGGCAGACTACGGCTAGCGTGGACCGCCCCAGGACGTATTGAGTATACCAGAAGCGTGGCCTGGGGCGATTGGAACAACGATGGAAGACTTGACCTTGCCGTAGGCAACGAAGGTTTTAATGTTGGCCAAGGCATTCCCAATCGAGTGTACGCTAACACTGGTTCCAGCTTGGAGCTAGCCTGGACTTCACCGGTGGGGGACTTTTCCAGCAGCGTGGCTTGGGGAGATTGGGATGGTGATGGAGATCTCGATCTAGCAGTCGGAAATGAACAAGGTGGCAGTGCGGTTAACGAGAACATAGGTGGCAACCTGCAATTGGCTTGGACTGGGGGCTACGATGCGATCTATGCAGTCGCTTGGGGGGACTGGGATGTCGACGGCGACTCTGATCTTGTCTTCGGAGCGTTATACGGCAGCACAAAGGTTTACGCCAATCTTACAGCAAGACGATCAGTGTTGCCAGACAATTGCGCCACGGCGCTGATTTCTTATCCGGGAGGAGCCGTCGCATCATTCTTTTCTTCGGCTAAGATTTTGAGTGGACCAATCGTTCCAATCGATTACAGAATTTTCGACACCGAGTTCGATATAGTACGCATTGTCAGAAGCTTATTTCTCGCTTGATAGTGGAAGCACATGGCAACCAGCAGTGGCCGTGAGCGGCACTATCACCCGTAACCTGTCCGCTTCACCAACGGGACGAACACAGATTTCCTTTGGGACGTCTACGCCAGCAACGCCTTCGGTGCGAGCGACACCACGGTTTCCGGCTGGACGTTCTACCAAGGCTTCACTGGTCCTGGGCGATACCAGTACGCCTTTCGCTCCGCACGCACTCTACCTTTCAGACTGCGGGGCAGTCAGGTGCGGGTGATGCGGACTGGTGAGCCAGTCCAGGGCGCGATGGTCTATCGTCTGCCCGTTGGACAAACTGGCTGCTTCGCGCCATATCGTGATGGTTCTGGTCGCTTCATCGCACCCAACCCACCGGCTACTTGCAGGGCTACGGCGAGATCGGCGTCGGTGACGGCTGGTGGCGCTGGTTCCCATCACGGCCACCGAGAGCTATACCCTGTACTACACCAGCGCGCCACCCACGCCCTCCGGCGTCGATCCCTACACGGTCTCGGCCCTGGGCGTGCAGACGCTGACCGTCTCCTCGGCCAACCCACTGGTGCTGTTCAACCTGGACGTGTCGCTGGAGTGGGATGCGCGCAACGATCCGGTCTTCATGGCGCAGCTGGAGCAGGACCTCCGCCGGGCGTCGGAGCTGCTGTACGACTGGAGCAACGGCCAGGCCGCCCTGGGCAAGGTCACGGTCTACCACGCCAAGCAGCACTGGCAGGACGCCCACGTGCTGATCTACGCCAACAACCGCTTCCGGCCGGCCGCCACCGAGGGCGGGATCATCACCGACATCGTTGACCGAGACGGTGTCCATCGGCGCGACCTCGGTGATCACCTATCTGCCCGGCCAGGTGGCGATGGGGCCGGTCTGGAACCGCTACGGCGACCCCGGCAGCAACCTGGGCGAGGACTGGCCGCGCGCCTTTGCCCACGAGCTGGCCCACTTCGCCCTCTTCCTGGACGACAACTACATCGGCCTGGACGACCAGAACCTGCTGATGCCGGTCGACACCTGCCCCGGCGCGATGGCCGACCCCTACCGCGACGACGACGCCTCGGGCTACGGCGAGTTTCACCCGGCCGCCGGCTGGCTGCCGGCTTGCCAGAACACCCTCTCCAACCGCAACACCGGCCGGGCCGACTGGCAGACCATCGGCGTCTTCTACCCCTGGCTGTTCACCGACCTGAACAACCCCGGTCCGAGCGTCCTGCCGCTGGGCGTCACCGAGGTGCAGGTGGTCGAGCCGATCACGCCCACGACCGCGCTGCAAGCGCCGCTCTTCCTGCTGGTGCAGGACGGCAACCGGGTGCTCCCGGACTCGCGGGCGCGCTCGTACCTGTTCCAGGACGGCTGGGCCGATGGACCTGGGCCAACCGTCGCAGGACCGCCTGCTGGCGCGCGGGGCGCGGCCCGGCGACCGGCTGTGCGTGTACGACCTGGGCGCCAGCCGCCTGGGCTGCGAGACCATCACCACGGGCGATACGGAGCTGGAGCTGGTAGACACGCCGGGCTGGCAGCCCGAGATCACGATCACGCCGATCACGTCGGTCACCCTGGCGATCAGCGTCACCAACGTGCCGGCCGGCCTGTCGATGCAGGCCAAGCTGTACCCGCTGGGTAAACCGTCGCAGGGCGATATCTCCCTGGCCGAGGTGAGCGGCGAATATGTCGGGACGTTCGAGCTGGACGAGCCATCGCTGGTGGGCGTGATCCAGGTGTGGGTGGACGAACCCGGCCAGCGCCGCGAGATCGTGAGCGACTACGTCCTCGGCGGCAACCCGGGCCGCATCTGGTCGGGTGGCGGGCGTATTTGGTCCGGTGGCGGGCGCATCTGGTCGGGCGGCGGGCGTATCTGGTCGGGAGGCGCGCCCGTAGGCTCAGCCGACGGACAGGTGATGGTGTACAACCCCGACGACAGCTACAGCGACGAGTGGTTCCTGACCGTGCAGGCGTCGGCGGTCGCGCCGCCGCAATGGGCCACGCTGGTTGGCAAGGCGTACCGGGTCTCGACGGCGGGCGGCGCCCCCGACATCAACAATATGTCGATCGCCTTCAGCTACCTGGGCAGCGACGTGCCGCCGGGCGAGGAGCCGTGGCTGCGGGTGTACTACTGGGATGGCGCGACCTGGGCGCAGCTGTCCACCCGGCTGGACACCACCAACAACATGGCCTCGGCGCGGGTGCAAGGGCCGGGCGTGTATGCCCTGATGTCCAGCATCGAGATCCCGCTCTACGGACCCGGCTGGGACCTCTTTGGTTATCCCATCCTGGGAACCAGGCCGGTGACCGAGGCGCTGATCTCGATCAGCGGCGCCTATGAAACCGTGCACCTCTATGATCCGGCGGTGCTCGATCCATTCGCACGCTGGCAAACCCACGATGCAAACTGGCCCAGCCAACTGGATTGGCTCCACGCATTGGAGTTCGGCGAAAGCTATTGGATCCAGGTGTCTCGCCCTATCACCCTGTACTTAAGGGGTGCATCGCAACCTGGCCGCGCGGCGGAACCGGAGCTGCTCAGTCCGCCGGCAACTTATTTCGGCCCGGTGCTTGCCGGCAGCGGGCTGATACCTGCTGCAGGCATGCCGGTGACAGCCTGGATCGACGGGCATCTCTGCGGCCGCAGCCAAACGCAGGACGTCGGCGGCCAGATCATGTATGCCATCAACGTCCTGGCTGAAGGACCGGGCGTCGCTGCCGGCTGCGGTATCATCGGACGCCAGGTCACTTTTCAAGTCAACTCAACGGCAATGATGCCATCCGCCATCTGGGATGACAATCATACTAGCGAACTGGCTCTCTGGCCGGATCTGGGCCTCGACGAGCGCCTGTGGGTTCCTTTGGTAATCAAGTCGTAGGGCTTCGACTGGAGCCTCCATGGACAGGATCTTGAGTGGATCCCAATGAGTGCAGCGTCCACCCGCCACATTTGCTCGTGTGCGCAGTGCGTGTGTGGTGGGTGGACCGGCAGGTCATCGCATAAGCGTGCTCGAACAGACTAGCTATAAGTAAGGAGCGACCATGTCTACCCAACTCTCTCCGATCGATCGAACATCCGGCGGCCTCGCGCTTAGCGTGCTGTTTGGACTGCTTTGCTTGCTCCTGCTCTTCTTGATCTTCGCCCGGCCCGCGCTGGCAATGGCTGGCGATGCGCCGCCTGCGTCCGCCGCCTCACTCCCTGTGTCGATACCGCTCGTTTGCCCCGACGTCGTCGCTCCTCCCGGCATCGATACGCTTGATATCGCCGCGGTCGCCGCTCGCTGGCCGCTCACCGCAGCCAACCCCGATCCCGACGGCAACCCCTCCACACCCAACTACGAGCCCCGTTACGACCTGGACCAGGACGGCGACGTCGATATCGTCGATATCATGCTCACGTCGTCTGAATGGAACACCATCGGCGCGCCACCCGGCATCGAGATAACGGCCATACCGCCTTACGGCACCAGTCAATACCTCCAAGGCCGCGTCGGATGCGTCGTCCCAGCCGACTACAGAGTGGCCGTGTATATCTTCGTGGAGGGCTGGTGGACCAAGCCGACCTTCGCCAGCCCCTTGACGCCGATCCAACCCGACGGCACGTGGTCGACGAACGTGACTACCGGTGGGTGCGACTCTCTGGCTACCCGATTCGCAGCGGTTTTGCTCCCGGTTGGCGTCACCCCGGATCTTTTGTCAGGCGCCGCAGCACTCACGGAGCGGATGCTTGGGTATCCCCACGTCATCGTCGGCCGGCTGCCGGGAACGCGCACCATCCAGTTCTCTGGGTCGACCTGGGTGGTCAAATCAACCGGAACGTGTCGCACGGTCGGCCCCGGCCCGAACTACTTCTCCGACGATCCGGCGGACGTCTCGGGTTGACGCGACTGGCCAGTTGCACATGCGCATTGTCAATCGCAACGGACTGTGGTGGAGCACCGAAGTGATCAACACCGCGCCGGCAGCTTACGGCGCCTACACCTTCACCCTGGCCAGCCGTGTGGACACGCTCGATCCCAGCGTCGTGGCTGGGCTGTTCACCTGGGATGACCTGGGCGAGGCACCCGCCTATGGCGAAGTCGACGTGGAATTCTCTCGTTGGGGCGATCCACTCACTGCCAACAACGCTCAATTCGTCGTCCAGCCGTGGGACCTCGCCGGCCATCGGCATCAATTCCCGATGCAGCTGCAAGGCGACCTGTCGACCCATCGTTTCATCTGGCAGCCCACCAGCGTGCAATTCGACAGCTACCAAGGGCTGGCTTCCCCACCCGCGCCTGGCGATCTGATCGAGTCGTGGCTTTTCAGCGGTTCCGATGTCCCGCCTCCTGGCAGAGGTAACGTCAGGATCAACTTCTGGCTCTACCAGAGTCTCCCGCCGACTAACGGGCAGCCGGTGGAGCTCATCGTCAAGTCGGTCTCTTTTGCGCCGGCCAGCCGCTAAAGCGCCGTGTCTCGCTGGGTATAGCCTGGTCCACGCCCTTCCTGATGCGCACACTGTATTTCTTTCCCCACCCGGTGGTCTGCCCGATTGGGGTTTCTTTGTTTTGTCGCTTTGTCTCGCGAGCGCAATTCACGTTTTGGGCAGACCCTTCGGGTTTCCCTCGTCGAACCCGCTACCAGGGAACCAACGGCATCTGCTCGAACCGGGGAGTTGGTCAAGGACGAGAAACCCGAAGAGCCTGCCCTGAGGCCGCCGAAGGGGTCTAACACCCTGCTCCAGACCCAGGTTTCACCCTAGCCGCACGACCGGTTTGACAAAAAGCTGACTATGTGATAACTTGTATGCACAAGTACACAAGTATACAAGCCTTATAAGCTACCGTTTTTCGTTGCCCTATGCCTGCCATTGACAAAACCAGCTACGTCCCTTACTACAAGCAATTGGCCGAGCTGTTGTTGCAGGAAATCGACGTGCAGCAGGCCAAGGGCGAGGGGTTTCAGCTACCCTCCGAAAATGAGCTTGCTGAACGGCACGGGCTAAGTCGTGCCACGGTGCGCCATGCGCTAGACGAGCTGGCACGCGAAGGCCGGATCTACACGCAAAAGGGCGTTGGCTCCTTCGCCCCGGCGCGACGGGTCGAACAGGACCTCACAGCCCTGGTCTCGACGACCGAGGACATGCGTAAACGCGGCTGGAACTTGGTAACTCAGGTTCTCGGCTTGCAGCGTAGGGCGGCGTCCGGCGGCGTCGCAGCGGCCTTGGGCCTGGCGCCGGCAACCGCTGTCTTCGAATTGCGCCGCCTGCGCATCGTCGACGACGCACCGCTCAGCCTACAGACGACGTATTTGCCTGTTTCTCTATGCCCCACCCTGGAGCAAGACGACCTGACCGGCTCGCTCTACCACCTGCTGGAGTCGCGTTACAGTTTGCGGCTCTGGACGGCCCGCGAGACCGTTCGAGCCCGCAGCGCGACGAACGAAGAAGCCGAGGCTTTGGCTGTCCCGCCCGGCAGCCCCGTACTGTACGCCGAACGCACAACTTATGCCGCTGACGGCCAGCCAGTCGAGTATCTCGAAGCCGTCTGGCGCGGCGACCGCTATGATTTCAAGGTGACGTTGACACGACCTCAATGATGAGCGATGAACGATGAGTGATGAATTCGGACTCCGGAGTCCGAATTCATCACTCATCGTTCATCGCTCATCATTCAGCTTTTCTCGAGTGCACGTCCCCCGAAGGAGACTCCCTTATGTCCAACCCCCGCTTCTCCGCCAACATCAACACCTTCAACGCATGCGCCGATCGCTATGTGCTGGCCGGGTATGGCCCGCGCTTGGATACCGACCAGCTCATCGAAGCCGCCACGAAAGTCCCCGGCCTGACCGGCGTCGAGGTCGTGGGGATGTGGCACGTCAACGACGGCAACGTCGAGCAGATTCATAAACAGATCAGCGATGCCGGCTTCGAGGTCACCTGCGTCACGCCGGATATCTGGGCCTCCGGCAAGTGGGGCTGGGGCTCGTTCAGCGCCAACGATCCGCAGGTGCGCCGCGACGCGATCCACGAGGTCAAGAAGTCAATGGAGTGGGCCCGGCAGCTCAACTGCCAGGTCGTTGACCTGTGGTTCGGCCAGGACGGCTTCGACTACCCCTTCCAGGCCGACTTTCTATCCGCCTGGGATCGGCTGGTCGAGGGCACGATCGAATGCGCCGAACATGTGCCTGAGGTTAACCTGGTCATCGAGTACAAGCCCAAGGAGCCGCGCACGCACTGCTTCATCGCGACGGTTGGTAAGACGCTTTTGTTTCTCGACAAGGTCAAGCGCCCCAACGTCGGCGCGATGATCGACGTGGGCCACGCGTTGATGGCTTACGAAAATGCCGCCGAGTCGGCCGCGCTCTTGCAGTACTTCGGCAACAAGCTGTTCTACATGCACTTCAACGACAACTGGCGGCTGTGGGACGACGACATGACCGTCGGCTCGGTGCATACGATCGAGATGCTGGAGCTGCTCTACTGGCTGGATCGCATGGACTACACCGGCTGGTACGCGCTTGACATCTTCCCTTACCGCGAGAACGGCGTGCGCGCCGCCAGCGAAAGCATCGCCTGGATCCAGGGCTTGCACGGCCTACTCGACAAAATCGGCCGCGAGCGCGTCGGCCAGGTCATTGCCTCGGGCGATGCGATGGATGCTTCGGCCATGCTACGCGAGGCCTTGCTGGGCACGTGATGAACGATGAATGATGAACGATGAACGATGAATTCGGAATCCGGATTCCGAATTCACCATCCACCATCCACCATCCACCATCCACCATTTTATGAAGCGAGGTACAACTCTATGTTCAAGCAACTCTACGACCCACACATGTTCAACTACATGTGGGAAAGCGTCGTGCCAGATGACAATTTCATCGTGGGCACGTACTACCTCGAAGACACGGTCGACGCCTTCGACGCGGACTTTATCGACCACCTGGAACAGGTGCAGCGGCTGGCGTTGGAAGGCTCGACCGCGAGCTGGATGGACGTCAGCGAGGAGACGCCGGAGCTGCGGGAGAAGTTGAGCAGCAAAGTGCTGGGCTACTACGAGATCCCCGCGCCGCACGGCTCCAAGAAGGCCGTCATCCAAATGGGCTTCTCCACTGCGGCTTGGGATACTAACACCAATGTGCCGATGCTGCTGCTCTCGATTGCCGGCAACTGTTTTGCCTTCCCCACCAGCATGCGGCTGCTGGACATCTACATCCCCAAGAAGCTGGCCGAGAGATTCCAGGGGCCCAAATTCGGCGTGCCTGGCATCCGCGAGGTGCTGGGCGTCTACGACCGGCCGCTGGTGCTGCACATCATCAAGCCCAAGATGGGCATGACGCCCGAAGAGACCGCGGCCCAGGTCTATCAGACCGCGCTCGGCGGCGCTGACCTATGCAAAGACGACGAGATGTGCACCGAGCTGGACAACTGCCCGTTCGATGCGCGGCTGGAGAAGGTGCTGCGGGCCATCGACGAGGCGCAGCAGAAGACGGGCCGCAAGATGCTGTACATGGTCAGCATCACCGACGAGGTGGATCGGGTGCTGGAGAAGGCGCGGCGAGCCTGTCGCGATGGCGCCAGCGGCCTGCTTCTGGCTTACTCCGCCGGGCCGTCCATGCTGCGCGTCGTAGCCGAGGACAAGCAGGTGACATCGCCGGTTCTGCTGCACGTTTCGCACATGCTGGCTCTCCTCCCTACCATCAACTTCCCGGTCCTGTCCAAGATCTGCCGCCTCTGCGGCGCGGACATGATGCTGACGCCCGGCATTTGGTCGAGCATCCCGGTGGCTTCGATGGAAGAATGCTATCGCACCGCCCAGACGATGCTGGCGCCCTTCTACCACATCAAGCCAACCTGGCCCATGCCCGGCGCGGGCGTGCACCCAGGCTCGGTCGAGCCGATGCTGGCCGAGCACGGCATCGACATGATCTTCATGGCAGGTGGCGGCATGCTGGGTCATCCCATGGGCTACACCGCCGGCGCCATGGCCTTCCGCCAGGCCATCGACGCGGCTCTGGCCGGCATTCCGCTGCCCATCGCGGCCAAGGATCTCCCCGAGCTGCGTGTCGCCCTGGAGACCTGGGGCTACCGCAAACGCCCGCACACACGCTGGGGCTATCTCAATCGGGAGTTTCATCCGAAGTTTGGGTCAAAGAACCTCTAGGCAAGTAGGCAAGTAGACAAGTAGACAAGGAAGAAAGGATTCATACACCAGGTAGATTGGCTGTTCATCTGCGCTGTGCTACAATTCAACCATATTGCACCTAAACTCATGTTCTGTTGAAACCAAGGGTTTCGAGGCGCGATTGGGCGTACAAAACCCCTGGTTTCTCCAGAACATGAGTTTGATACCGCGACAAACACCGAGAAGATGCATTATGTCGAATGAGATAGACCTGCAGCAGTTTGCGAAAGCCCTTCTTAACCGCTGGTGGCTGATTCTGATCTTTGTAATATCAGGGGTGGTGGTGGCCTTAGCCTTGGCTGCCGGGCAGCCAAAGTACTTTCAGGCGAGCAGCACGTTGCTAGCGCAAGACCCGCGCTACCAGTGGCGCTTTGATGCCTCCATCTTGCCTAACATCGACATGAGTCGGGATTTGCAGCGGGAGGTCTTGGCGATAGGGCGCAACCAGAAGATAGCAGAACAAGCGGCCGAGATGCTGCAACCATCGGGTGGGGTATCCGATATCAGCCCTAGCGAAGATTATGTCGCAAGTTAGCCTGCGCGCTGGCGACGGCAACACGATTATCGTAACAACTCGCTCGTCCAATCCTCAGCAGGCCGCTGCTATTGCCAATGCCTATACGGGTAGCCTCATCAGTCTCTCGCGAGAAGTGTATGGCGTTAACCAAGAACTGGAAAAGTATCGGGCGGAACTGGAAACAGTCAAAGAACGGATGGCTGTTTTGGACGACCAGTATGAAGAGGTGCGAGCGCGAACCGGTCTTTTCGCTAACGGCGAAGCAGCCGATCTATCACAGCAGCGTAGCTTTTTCGCCAGCAGCGAAGCTGCCAATCTGTCACTGCCCTATAGCCCGAACCAGCAGGAGCTCTTGATTAAGGGTGAAAGGCTGGCACAGTATCGCGACACTCTCGATAATATTCGCCACCTCAAGACGTTGGTAAGCAAAGCGAATCCCGGTGCAGACCTGTATCTCTTGCCTTGGGAATTGCTGGACGATCCCCTGCTGGAGTCGCGAGCTAATTTGACCCCTCAAATCGCTCGGGTAAATTTCCAGAACCGAGACGCTTTGCTTGACCTGCTTCAGAATGAGGAACAAGCGCTTTCGGCCACAAGCGATCAACTCTCCGACGAGACAAAGCAAGTCCAGGCCACCCTTGCTACCGACTGGCGCAAGTATGGCGAAATCAACACGGAGCGTAACCTTGTCCGAGAGACCTATTTCGTGTTGATGCGCAAGATCAGCGAGGCGTCGATTCAGCAGCGCGTCGATCCGGGGGTGCTGGTGTTGGTTGACCCTGCTGTGCCACCGGTGGAACCTGTTCGAACACGCCAGCTAGCTCAGATCCTAACCGCCGCCGCAGTGGGTCTGATCATTGGCGTGCTTATGGCGCTGTGGTTGGAGTTCAGGCACGGGCGCAAGACGCCAGGGTCTGTCGAGTCCCAGCGCACGGTGACACCTGATTGACCCGGATGTAGTTTGCACAGTATGCTGAGTCGACTGACAATGATCCAATCCTCGCGCTTTTTGGCACGCACCTCCACGTGCGTTGTCTGGTTTCCTCCATACAGATGAGCACTTCTGTGCCTCAGCCGACGGGGACACGCGGCACCGAGCGGCGTGTTGCAGTAAATTCCGGCCTTCTGTTGGGGGCTTTTGGGTTCCAGGCCCTGGTCAGTATTGTGATCGTTGGCCTGGTCGCCCGCTATTTGGGCCAGGCTGGCCTGGGCCGCTATGCCTATATCATCAGCTTCATCGAGCTGTCCATCGTCTTTGCCGACCTGGGCATGAGTCGCATCGAAGTTCGGGAGATCTCAAAGGACAGAGCGCACACAGGTCACTATTCGAGCGCGGTCTTCACCCTGCGCATCTGGCTGTCGCTTGCGACGATGGTTGTGGTGGGCATAGTAGCAAGCAACAACGGCGACCCTCAACTCTGGGCCGCCCTCATGGTCTATTTGATGGCTCAGTTGCTCTTCTTGCTGGGCGACGTCTTCATCTCGATCTTCCATGGCTACCAACGCATGGAGTACCAGTTTTGGCCGCTTAACCTCAACCAGGTCGTGCTGCTGGTGCTCACGATCGTTGCGATCCAGCTTGACCTGGGGCTGGTGGCCTTGTTTGGCGCCCGTCTGATTGCCAACGGCCTCAACCTCGTGATCGTTTGGTGGATTGCAAAACGCCGGTATGCCAAGACGCGATTTTTCTGGGCCGCCATTCCCGTCATGCTGGCCAACCTGCGCAGGCTGATCTCGTTTTCGCGCGCGGGCCAGGCGAGCCGTTTCGCGGACAATGTGCAGACGCCACAGGGGCCGAGCCGCTGGGAACAGGCAAGGCTTACGTGGCAGATGCTGATCGACTCGCTGCCGGTGGGCCTTGCGCTGATCTTGCGCAGCTATGTTTGGCGAGGAGGCGTGGTGCTTACCGTGATCTGGTTGGGCCAGGTCCAAGGCGACCTGGCCAACGGGATCCTATACGGTCCCTTACGGGTCGTGCAACAGATGCGCGTGATACCTGCGGCCTTTGCTGGCGCCATGTTGCCGGTCTTCAGCAACCGGGCCGTCAACCGTCTGGATGACTTTGATACCGCCTTCGGCAAGAGCCTCAAACTGTTTGTCGCCATCAGCTTGCTCATTGCCCTGGCTTTTACATTTCTGGCCGATCCCATCGTTGCCCTGCTGCTGGGTGACGACATTAATCTGGTCGGGGCAGCTGCGGTACTCGCCGTGCTCGGCTGGGTAACCGTCCTGGTTTTTCCGAACTGGCTGTACGGAGTCACCTTGATCGCTTTGGGACGGCAAAAGCTCGAGGCCATTGGGCTGACCATGGGCCTGGTTGTCGCCTCCATCGTCGCCTGGTGGGGTATCCCGCGTTATGGTGCGATGGGCGTAGTCTTTGCCATCCTGGCAGCCGAGGGAGTTTACTTTGTCATCGGCACGGCTGTCATGTGGAAGCACTTCCATTGGCAGCGCATCGGACCGTCTCTACTGAGAATTGCGTTGAGCTGTGGCTTGGCTGGGCTGGTTTTTGCGGCCGGCAACCTGGTTTGGAGCCGGCTCATCGCGGCCGACGTGGCGTCGGCTAGTTCTCTGCTTCTGGCCCTGGAATTGTTGGTCGTGGGCACGCTCGGCCTGTTGGTTTTTGTTCTTGCACTCTGGGTGCTGCGCGCCTTTGACGCCGATGAGATAGAAGCTATCCGCGCCATGCTCCAGTTGAAGCGTAGCAAATCGTGATCAACCATCGTCCGTTCACCCCTATACAACGTGTAAGGAGATCATGAAGATCGCAATGCTGGGCACGCGCGGCGTGCCGGCCAGCTACAGCGGCTTTGAGACCTGCGTCGAGGAACTCGGCAGCCGGCTGGTCCAGCGCGGTCACCAGGTGACCGTTTATTGCCGCAGCCACCACATCGACTATGATCAGCCGACCTACAAAGGCATGCGGCTGATCAAGCTTCCCACCATCGCAAACAAATACCTCGATACCATCGTCCACAGCTTTCTCTCCAGCTTGCACGCGTTGACGCAGGACTACGACGTGGCCCTGTACTTCATTGCCGGCAACAGCCTGGTGACGTGGATTCCGCGCCTGGTTGGTCAGCGCGCATTGCTGAACGTGGATGGACTGGACTGGAAGCGGGAGAAGTGGCCGCCGCTGGCCAAGCGCTACATCCAATTCGCTGAATACATGAGCACTGTC
The DNA here is from genome assembly GCA_963709505.1 of uncultured Chloroflexia bacterium. Classification (GTDB taxonomy): domain Bacteria; phylum Chloroflexota; class Anaerolineae; order JAAEKA01; family JAAEKA01; genus CAVPXC01. Next base: position 155,369 of record CAVPXC010000001.1, read on the forward strand.
TTGCCTAACACCATCATCACCGACAGCCGGGTGGTGCAACGTTACTACGAAGAAACCTACCAAACACCATCGACATACATCGCATACGGCGCGGAACTGCCGCGCCGGGCCCCGGGCGAGACCCTCGCCCGCTTTGGGTTGGAGCCGCAGCGCTACGTGCTGTTCGTGGGCCGTCTTGTCCCTGAGAACTGCGCCCATCATCTGGTCGAGGCTTGGCGTCAGGTAGACACCGACATGAAGTGCGTGATTGTCGGCGATGCACCATACGCCGAAGACTACAAGACCGAACTGCGCAAGCTGGCGGACGATGATCCGCGCGTTGTTTTCACCGGCTACGTCTTCGGTGAAGGGTATCAAGAGCTTAGCACAAACGCCTACGCTTTTGTCGAGACCAGCGGTGTCGGCGGCACGCATCCGGCGCTGGTGGAGGCAATGGCTTTTGGCAACTGTGTCGTGACCCACAACACCCCGGAAAACCTGGAGACTCTCGGCGAAGCCGGCCTGTGGTATAACGGACAGGCCGGTGCAGCGTCGTTAGCGCCGGTGCTACAAACGTTGATTTCAACACCGCCGCTTGTCCAAGTGTATCGCCATCTCGCAGCAACGCGCGCTGCAACAGTCTACAGTTGGGAATCTGTGACCGATGCGTATGAGGCGTTGTTCCTTCAAGTCTTGGGTTGTTCGTAAGTAAGGAGAAAGCCAACATGTTCTTCGACCTCCCCCTCGAACAGTTGTTGGACTACCGTCCGCCGCGCATCGAGCCGGCCGACTTCGACGATTTCTGGGCGTCGACGTTGGCCGAAGCGAGGCGCGATCCGCTCGATGTCCGTTTTGAGCCTGTCACGGTCGGGCTGAAGCTGGTCGATACCTTCGACGTCACCTATGCTGGCTTTGGCGGACAGCCGATCAAAGCCTGGCTGCTGCTGCCACGCGAGCGTAATGAGCCCCTTCCCTGCGTCGTGGAATTCATCGGCTACGGCGGCGGCCGCGGGCATCCGCTGGATTGGTTGTCATTCAGTGTAGCGGGCTACGCGCACCTGATCATGGACACGCGCGGCCAGGGCAGCACATGGCGGAAAGGCGACACGCCCGATCCGGAGATCGAGCCGGGAAACGCGCAATTTCCGGGTTTCATGACGCGCGGCGTGCTCAGCCCGCGCACCTACTACTATCGACGCGTCTTCACCGACGGCGTGCGCGCCGTGGAAGCAGCCCGGACGCATCCGGCGATCGATCCAACACGCATCGGGCTGACGGGCGGCAGCCAGGGTGGCGGCATTACCCTGGCCGTGGCCGGGTTGGCCGATCAGATTGCTGTGGTGATGCCCGACGTGCCGTTTCTGTGCCACTACCGCGTGGCGACCGAGATCACCGACGCTGCGCCATACAACGAGATCGTCAAGTACTGCCGGGTGCATCGGGAAAAGATCGAAACGGTCTTTGACACGTTGTCGTATTTCGACGGGATCAACTTCGCGGCCCGCAGCGGCGCACCGGCGCTCTTCTCCGCCGGCCTGATGGACGACATCTGCCCCCCGCGCACGGTTTTCGCGGCCTACAATCACTATGCCGGCCCCAAGGAGATGCAGATCTACCCCTACAACCAACACGAGGGCGGAGAGACGGACCAGATGGTGGCCAAGCTGGCGCTGTTGAGGGAGCTGTGGGGATAGTGAACGGTATCTGTTCACTGTTCACTGCTTGCGCCGGCGATCGTCCTTCTTGCGGGATCTCCAGGTGGAGCGGCCGGCGTCGATGCTGGCCCGCAGCCGGCCGCGGACGGTCGGCGCGTTGGCCGGGCCCAGAGTGCCTGCGTAGACACGCCGCGCCGCGCGACGCCAGGTCGAGCGCACTGAAGCCAGCTGGTAACCCGCCTCGCGCTGTGCGTCTTTCCACCACGGGGAGGGTTCACGTGTCACCGGTGCGCCCCACTTGATGGCAGTCGCAGCCCAAGTCAGTCCGGCGCCGAAGCCGACGAGCACGATGTTTTGCCCGGGGCGAACTTTGCCCGCTTGGATCGCTTCGCAAAGCGCAATAGGGATGGACGCGGTCGAGGTGTTGCCGTATTTCTCCAGATTGACGAAGACCCTGTCCTCAGGGATTTTCAGCTGCTTCACCACCGACGACTGAATGATGCGGTTATTGGCCTGGTGGGGGATGACTAGGTCGATCTGATCGAGGGTGAGCCCGGCCCGAGCTACTACCTCGCGTGTGCCTTCGGCCATGGCATGAGTAGCGAAACGGAACACGGCTTTGCCGTCCATCTTGATCGTATGCTGTCCCGCGGCGATGGTTTCGATGGACGTGGGGTTGGCGCTGCCGCCGGCGGGTACGATCAGCAAGTCGCTGCCGGAGCCGTCGGAGCCCAGCATGCATGAGAGAATGCCGCCCGGCTCCTCGCTGGCCGCCAGCAGCACCGCGCCTGCTCCGTCACCGAACAAGATGCTGGTCGTTCGGTCGGTCCAATCCACCAGCCGCGACATTGTCTCCGACCCAATCACCAGCACATAGTCGGCGTCGCCGGCAAGAATCGCTCCACGAGCCATGGACAGTCCATAGACAAAGCCTGAGCAGGCCGCGCTAAGGTCGAAAGCGCCGGCGTGAGACGCGCCCAGCGCGTTTTGAACGATGCAAGCAGTGGCAGGAAAGACGTATTCCGGCGTGCAGGTGGCGCATACGATCAGATCCAGCGCGCTGGCTGGTACATCGGCTATGCGCAGCGCCTCGCGGCCGGCCAACACCGCCAGGCTGGCCGTGGTCTCGCGCGGGCCAGAAGCGATGTGGCGTTGAGCGATGCCGGTGCGGCTGCGGATCCACTCGTTGGTCGTCTCCATGACCTTCTCCAGGTCATGGTTGGTGACTATCCGCTCGGGAACCGCCATGCCCCAGCCGACGATCTGGGCGCTGCGCGGCCTGGACCGCTCGCCAGGCCCATGGCCATTGGGTGGCAGCCGCTGTTTACCGGTGAATTGACGTGTGGTGCTCACCTTGCGATCTGTCACTCGTCACTCCGCTTGATCAACAACGAAGCGTTGTGGCCGCCGAAACCGAAGGAGTTGGAAAGGGCCACCTGCACACGGCGCCGCCGCGCCACGTTAGGCACGTAGTCCAGGTCGCACGCCGGATCGGGCGTTTCGTAGTTGATGGTCGGAGGAATCATGTCCGTTTGCAGCGTCTTTAGACAGATGATCGCCTCGACCGCGCCGGCTGCACCGAGCAGGTGGCCCATCATCGACTTGGTTGAACTCACCGCCAGCCGGTAGGCATGTGCGCCGAACAGGCGTTTGATTGCGGTGGTCTCGCCCGCATCACCGAGTGGCGTGCTTGTGGCATGCGCGTTGACATAGTCCACCGCTTCCAGTGATACCCCCGACTGGAGCAGGGCTATCTGCATCGCCTCGAACGCGCCGAGGCCATCCCGTCGCGGGGTCGTAGGATGGCTGGCGTCGGCAGTCAGGCCATAGCCTGCGACCTCGCCGTAGATAGAGGCACCGCGCGCCCGAGCGTGGGCAAGGCTTTCAAGCACCAGAATGCCGGCGCCTTCGCCGATCACAAAGCCATCGCGTTTAGCGTCAAAGGGGCGGGAAGCCCGCTCCGGCTCCTGGTTGTGGGTTGACAGCGCCCCCATGTTCTCGAAGCCTGCAATCGCCAGATCGCAGATAGCCGCCTCAGCGCCGCCGGCGATCATCACGTCGACGGCGCCTTGGCGGATGAGGTTGAAGGCCTCGCCCACGGCCGCTGTCCCGGTTGCACAAGCCACGGTCGGCGCCATGTTGGGGCCACGTGCGCCGAACAGGATAGCAATATGGCCCGAGGCCGTGTTTGCTAGCATGGCGGGGATCGTGAAGGGGCCAACGCGACGCGCCCCGCGCTCTTTCAGCACCTGGTATTGTTGGAGAATCGTATTCAAGCCACCGATCCCCGAGCCGATAATCACGCCGACTCGGCGCGGGTCTTCGTCGGCCACCTGGAGGCAGGCGTCTTGCATCGCTTGTACGGCAGCCGCGGTTGCGAAATGCGTGTAACGATCCAGGTGGCGTACATCGCGCCGATCCATATACGTTAGTGGATCGAAGTCCTTGACCTCGGCGGCGATCTGAACCTTGAGCTGGCTTGCGTCAAAAGCAGCAATCTTGTCTACACCGCTGCGACCGGCGACGAGATTGTCCCACATGGTGGCCACGTCGTTGCCCACGGGCGTCACCGCGCCGACGCCGGTCACGACAACTCGTTGATGATCTGTTAACACAGAGGACTCTCCATCGCGATCGGACCTTTCTTCGGAGCAAGGTCCAATCTGTGCTTTGAATGTGGTGATCTAGATTGGACCTTGCTCCGAAGAAAGGTCCATTCTAGAGGATTGTACTCTGGTTGCATTGTATTAGAACACAAGTATATCACAAAAGATGCGCAAACGACGGGCGTTTCAGGACAGTCGCCTATTCGCCGAGTCCCTTCGGCAACCGTCAATGAAAACCTGCGTAGAGATCTGGTCCACGCCTCAGCCAGTCCGCGGTTCTTAGGTTAGGCGTCCATGCGCGGTGTTTGGGCCGGCGGCAGGTTTGGGGTACAATCGTGCCGCGTTAACTTTTCACAAAGGGAGCTATCCACGATGAAAGCAATTCGAGTCTACGAGGCTGGCGGGCCGGAGGTGCTGCGCTACGAGGATGTGCCCGAGCCCCAGCCAGGGCCGGGTGAGGCCCGGGTCAAGATCGAGGCGGCTGGCCTCAACTACATCGACACCTACTACCGCACCGGCTTGTATGCCACCCCCTTCCCGTTCACGCCCGGATCAGAGGGTGCCGGGGTGGTCGACGCGGTCGGGCCGGATGTGACCGTAGTCAGGCCGGGCGACCGCGTGGCTTACTGTTTGACCCTAGGCGCCTATGCCGAATATGCCATCGTGCCGGCGGCGAAGCTGGTGCCGGTGCCCGACAGTCTGAGCACCGAGGTAGCCGCCGCTCTGATCCTGCAGGGCATGACCGCCCACTATCTGACGATCAGCACCTATCCGCTGAACTCCAGCGACGTGGCGTTGATACACGCGGCCGGCGGCGCCACGGGCCAACTGCTGGTGCAGCTCGCCAAACGGTCGGGCGCCGGAGTCATCGGCACGGCCGGCAGCGAGGAAAAAGCCGCGCTGGCCCGCCAAGCCGGCGCGGATGCGGTGATCTTGTACGAAATTGAGGACTTCGAGGCCGAAGTCAAGCAACTCACGCAGGGGCGCGGGGTCGACGTCGTCTACGACTCGGTGGGCCAGTCCACCTTCGCCAAGAGCCTGAATTGTTTGCGCCCGCGTGGCCTGATGGCGCTCTTCGGCCAGTCCAGCGGGCCGGTCCCACCCGTCGACTTGCAGATCCTAAACCAGAAGGGATCGCTCTTCGTGACCCGACCGACATTGGGGCACTACATTGCGAGCCGCAGCGAACTGATCAGCCGGGCCGGAGACATCTTTATGTGGGCCGTATCGGGCGAGTTGGCGGTGCGTATCGACCGCATCCTGCCGTTGAGCGAGGTCGCCGAAGCCCACCGCTTGTTGCAAAGCCGGCAGACAGCGGGCAAGGTCCTGTTGATTCCGGGCGATTGAGCGGCTTGGATCAAAAAGATTGGACCTTTCTCCGAAGAAAGGTCCAATCAAAATCATCCACTGCCTTCGTCGGGCCGTACGGCTTCAAGGATGCGCCACAGGTACTCGTAGTTCACGCGCTGCTCGTTGATCGCGCGCTGCTCTTCCTCGGTGCAGAAGATGAACTCGCCGAGCGTCTCCAGGCCGGCGACCATGCCGGCCAAGCCGGGCGAGCGAGTATAGAACTTGTTGCGGGGGACGAAATACATCGAGACCGCGCCATCTTCCCACAGCGCGCTGATGTTGGCAGAGGTCGCCTCACCGGCCCGCCCGTCCCAGTCGAGCATCAGGGCTACCACCTCGTCGATCACCGCGGCCTTGGCGCCGCGCACACGATACGCCGTCAACGGATAGCCGTCGATCTTCGAGATCGACGCGTCGCCGCGCACTACAGCTGGGATGCTGTGCTCAGACAGCCGGGCTGCCTGCTGGATCGGAAAGCCGCCGTGGCCGTCAGGAATCTCGAAAAAGTGATAGTGCAGGTGCTTCTCGATGCTGGCGCCGGCGCCGACGCCGTTGTAGAAGCCCACGAAGGTCGGCAGCTGCTCTGCGATGCCGTATAGGTCCTCCACGACTCGGCAAATCTTGGCCTGGGTCGACGGTGAGTTGCCGTGGACATGGAAGGACTGCGAAACGTGGTCTCCTGCGGCCATCGTTATATGCGCCTTCATAAAGGGGAATGGGTTACACAGGGCATTGTAGGCCCGTTCGTTGACGGTGAAGTGATAACAAAGCTGAATGCCGCGATGCTGCCAGCGGATGTTGGAGGTGCATAGAAAACACGACGAATTGGCGATGCCGACGATCGTAGCGCCCGGCGGGGGCGTCTTCCGGCCGGCGCCCTTGAAGCGCTCAGCGCGCCGCGGGTTGAACTGGACGATGAAGAATCGATCCTCGCCGTTGCCAGAAGCGCGATAGCGAAAATAGCTCACTTGACTCAAGTCGTCCTGGATGAAGCCGATGTCGACCTGCTGCTCGTAAAGGGTGCGCAGCGCAGCGGCCAGGCCATGCTGCACCGCCAAAGTATCCAACTCGCTTTGCAGAATAGCCTGCTGCATGTCATAGGCTCGGTCGTTGTACTGGCCCATGGCAGGACGCTGGCCGGGAGAAGCATAAACGGGGGATGGAACGGATTGAAATGCTTCTAGTACTTTCTCGTTTTCTTTGACTGCCATAAATCGAACCCTCCTTGCGAAACAAAACAGGTTATTTCCCGTCGAACGATGCGAGATAGCGCCGCGCGACGATGATGTGTTGTTCAGGAAATTCCGGCACGTGCTTGCGCAACGCCGGCTCGGTCACGTCGAACAGGACGAATTCCAGCAAATGTCCGCTGTCGAAGACGGCTCGCAGGGCATGCGGCGAATCACGAAACCAGAATGCAATGCGCTAATGATCCGGCAGCCAGGAGAGGTCGGTGCGGAGCGCCTCCTGTTGGCCTGCCACCGTCACCACAAAGAAGTCATGGTCCGACCTCTGGTCAGGCAGGTAATCCTGCTCGGCCATCGAGCCCAGGGCGATTAGGCCGAGGACTCGCGGGTCGTTTGCCAGGCTTTGGGTCAAGGCGGTGCAATAGGCGCGATAGTCGTCTAATTGCATTGACTGTCTCCCGTTGAAGATCTTGTGGGCATTTTAGCATAGTCCCCGCTGGAATGCATAGCCCCTAGCCCTCGACCAGCTGCTCCAATCGATCAATTAACCCCGCGAGCACGGCGAACGTCTCCTGGACCGGCTCTGGCGTCGTCAGATCGACTCCGGCCATCTCCAAGGCGTCGAGCGGATAGATGGAACCGCCAGCCTTTAGCATGGTGAGATAGGCATCGGCTGCGCCCGGCGTTCCGGAGAGCACACGATGCGCCAGGGCATGCGCGCCGGAAATGCCTGTGGCGTATTGGAAGACGTAGTAGTCCTCGAACAGATGAGGAAACGTAGCCCACTGGATGCCAACGCGCTTGCGATCGAGCGCCATGGCATCGCCAAAACCCTCGGCTGAGAGATCGGCGAGCAGGTCGACCATGTGGTCGGCGGTTATGCCATCGCTCCGCTCGATCCGCTGGTGCACCTCCAGCTCGAAGCGGGCTAGAGTGGGCATCACCAGGAAATAGCGGTGGAAGTTGCTCATCGCCTCCTCGATGATCGCGATCTGCAAGGTGCGGTCCAGGTCGAGGCTCAGGAGGTGCGCTCGCAGCATGGCCTGGTGGAAATTGGAGGCCACCTCGGCGATGAAAAGGGAGTACTCGCCGTAGACCGTCGGTTGCGTCTGCCAGGCCAGGTAGGAGTGCATTGAGTGGCCCAGCTCATGGGCCAAGGTCCCTAGGCTGATGGCGTCCTCGCTGTAGCTCATGAGGATAAAGGGGAGGGTGCCTGGCCGGCCGGAGGAGAAGGCACCAGAACCTTTGCCTTGATTGGGGTAGACGTCGATCCAGCGATTTTCCAGGCAGCCCTTTCGTAGGATGCGCACGTACTCCTCACCCAATGGCGCCAGGCCCTGGCAGATCCATTCGACCGCCTGAGCGTAGTCGATGCGCGGCGGCTGTGCGGTCAACGGCGCCCACACGTCGTAGGGGTGAAGCTTTTCCACCCCGAGCGCTTTGCGACGAACCGCCCAATAGCGATGCCAGATCGGCAGGTACTGCTGGAACGTTTCGATCAGGCTCGAGAAAACCTCTACCGGGATGGCATCCTTAAAGAGCGCCATCTCCAGTGTCGAGCGATAGCGTCGCGCCCGCATTTGGAAGACGTTCTGCTTGACCGAAGTGATGTAGTTGGTCGCCAAGGTGTTCTTGAAGGCCAGGTATGTATCGGCATAACTCTCCCAAGCGGTGCGCCGCGCTTCCCGGTCGAGGCCATGGAGGATCCCGTTAAGTGTGCTCTGAGCGACCGGCTGCTGCTGCCCGTGACTATCGAGTGCTGGTGCGAACTGGAAGTCGGCGTCAGTCAACGCCGAGAAGATGTTGAAGCCGCCGTGCAGCGGGTCGGCCGCGAGTCCGAGCACCTGCTCCACCTCGGACGAACGCACGTGGGCCTGCTGGCGAAAGAGATCGTCGACTTTATGGCCGTAGATCGCCAGGCGCGGCTCTGTGCGCATCCAGTCCTCCAGAGACGGCCTGCCAATTGCCAGCAGCTCGGGTCCAACAAAGGCCATCGCGGCTAGAGCCTGACCTTGCAAGCCCTGAAAGCGCCCGAATCGCTGGCCGGCCGCCTGGTCGGTTTTGTCTACCGCGTGCGCCATGTTGGCGTAAGCCTCGAGCCTACCGAGACGTCGTGTCAGATCGTCACAGGCAGTGAGGGCTTCGGCCAGCACCGTGGGGCTTTCGGCAAGATGTCCATGAAACGGGCCAATGTGGGTCACTGCCTGGGCGACGTTTGCGAACTCAGCTTCCCACGCTTCTATGCTGGCAAAAACGCTCTCGGCGTTCCAGGTGAAGCGAGGATCGATTTCTGCACGGGTGGGTATGCGCTGACTCGGCACGAGATGAGCCTCTTTCTGTGTTGGAATGGGTGGCATTGTACCCAGTAGATAGCAGTTGCGCAAGCGACGGTCCCCAGAAATGCGGACACGTGAGGCAGCCGAAGCTACCTCACGTGCCACACACCCACACACTACACCGAACCCGCCGAGACGGGCCCGGGCTGGGAGATCGAATCTCAACCCGGGGCCGTCGCGGGGGCGGAGGTGTCGGAGTGTCGGAGTGTCAGAGTGTCAGAGTGTCAAATGTCAAGTGTCAAGTGTCAAGTAACTTTGCGAGAATTCCGACACATGACACCTGACACTCCGACACCTGACACATTAGGAATTGTAATACAGCAAGAACTCGTACGGATGCGGCCGCAGAGCGACAGGGCCGACTTCGGTTTCCCACTTGTACTTGGCAAAGGCCTCTAGCACGTCGGGGGTGAAGACACCTCCCTCCAGCAGGAAGTCGTGGTCAGCCGCGAGCGCGTCCAGCGACTCGTTGAGCTTGCCGACGGTGGTCTTGACCTTGCCCATGTGTTCGGCGTCGAACAGGTCGACCTCGGCCGGGCTGCCGGGATCGATCTGGTTCTTGATGCCGTCCAGGCCAGCCATGAGGCAGGCTGCGAAGGCGAGGTAGGGGTTGGCGGCCGGGTCAGGACAGCGGAACTCGACACGCTTGGCCTTGGGTGAGCTGGAATACATCGGGATGCGGCAGGCGGCCGAGCGGTTGCGGGCCGAATAGGCGATCACCACTGGCGCCTCGTAGCCCGGCACCAAGCGACGATAAGAGTTGGTGGTCGGCGCGCAGATGGCAAGCAGGGCATTGACATGCTTCAGCAGGCCGCCGATATACCACAAGGCGATCTGGCTCAGTCCGGCGTAGCCATCGCCGCCAAAGAGCGGCTTGCCGTCCTTCCACAGGCTTTGGTGTGTGTGCATGCCGGAGCCGTTGTCCGCATAGATCGGCTTGGGCATAAACGTCGCGGTCTTACCGTGTTTCTTAGCCACGTTTCTGACCACATACTTGTAGATCTGCACCTGGTCGGCCATACGCACCAGCGACTTGTATTTCATATCGATCTCGCACTGGCCGGCCGTTCCTACCTCGTGGTGATGCAGCTCGACTTCGATGCCGGCAGCGATCATCGTGCGCACCATCTCCGAGCGGATGTCCTGCAAGGTGTCCATCGGTGGCACCGGGAAGTAGCCGCGCTTGTGTGGCACCGAGTGGCCGAAGCCGAAGATACCGTTATTCCAAGGGCCTTCGATGCTATCGATCTCGTAGGCCGACGAGTACTCACCGGCAGAGAACATGACCTTATCAAAGACGAAGAACTCGGCCTCAGGCCCGATGTAGGCTGTGTCGGCGATGCCGGTGCTCTTGAGATACTCGACCGACTTCTTGGCGATGTAGCGAGGATCACGACTGTAGGGTTCACGCGAGATCGGGTCGTACACATCGCAAGTCAGGCTGAGGGTCGGCATCTCGCAGACCGGATCGACCATCGCCGAGTTGGGATCGGCCAGCAGGATCATGTCGCTGGACTCGATGCTCTGGAAGCCGCGGATGGACGAGCCGTCGAAGCCCATGCCTTCCTCGAACGCTGATTCCTCGGAGAACTCCTCGACCGGCATCGAGAAGTGCTGCCATTCGCCAAACAGGTCGGTGAACTTGACGTCGACGATCTTCAGGTCCTTGTCCTTGATCAGCTTCGAGACGTCTTTCGGTGTTGCCATTGGTTACGATCTCCTTTTCTTGATGTGATGTGTGTTGGTGTGTCTGCCAAGTTATTATGAGTGATGAGTGATGAACGATAAGTGATGAATTCGGAAGGCGGAGTGATCTATCACGACAAATCGGTCCATCATTCCGCATTCCTCACTCCGCATTCATCATTCATCACTCATCATTCCGCACTCATCATTTCCGCACGTCGATATCATCCGGGTACATCAGGGCGTCGTGGCCGCGTTCGCCGGTGCGGATGCGGATGACGTCGTCGACCGGATAGATGAAGATGATGCCATCGCCTTCCTGTCCTGTTCGTGCGGCCTGGGTGATTGCATCGATTGTCTTTTCGACATTATGGTCGCTGAGCACGACGTTGATCTGGATCTTGGGGATCAAGTCCATGTGGTACGACGTGCCGCGCCACGAGAGCTCGATACCTCCCTCGCGGCCGTGGCCGCGTACCTCGATCACGTTCATGCCGACGATGCCGATAGCACGAAGAGCGTCTTTGACGGCGTCGAGCGCCTCTTCTCGGATAATCACTTCGATTTTCTTGGTCATGATTTGGCGTCCTTAAACTCCTGCTGGCAGGTGGTCAAGTCTGGGGGTAGGCTAGTGCGTTGTTAGGCTGGAAGTTGTGAGTGTCAGCCTGAGTGCTCTGTTAAGTTAATCTTTGCACTGTGTCACTGGCGCTGCGCCAGTGACACAGTGCAACATCTAACTTAGCAAAGCACGAGATACGACTCACCCGGCTCTAGCAGTCAACTTTACTTCAAAGGTGCGGATGCTGGCCGGCTGGCCGGCATTTGAGGCGAGAGCCGCCCGCCGGGCATGATCACGTCTACCTGGGTGTAACCGGGCACGCCCATCTCGGGGATATCCAGTCCGGTCAGCTCGACGCCGGGCGCCACGCGCAGGAGCTTGACGGCGCTCAAGATCTTGAAGACGACAAACGTCAGGCCGCCGACGAACACCAGGATCGCTCCGATTTCGGCAAGCTGGGCCAGCAGTTGGCTGACGCCGCCGCCGTAGAGTAGGCCGGTGACCGGGGTGGCGACGCCATTCCAGCCGGCGGTGATCGGATTGCCATTGGCAAAGATGCCGACGGCCAGCAGGCCCCACAGGCCGTTGACCAAGTGCACCGGTGCCGCGCCCACCGGATCGTCGATACGCAGTCTCTCCAGGCCAAAGGTGGCCAGGCACACGATCACACCGGCGATCAGGCCGATCACCACCGCCGCCAGTGGCGTGACGAAGGCACAGGGAGCCGTGATCGCCACCAAACCGGCCAGGACGCCGTTGACCGAAAGGCCGGGGTCCGGTTTTTTGGACGGACCCACCAACCACATGTAGGACATCGCCGCAATGCCGCCCGCAGCGCCGGCGAGCAGAGTATTGATCAGGGCGATAACGGCCAGCGATTGGCCGGCACCCACGAAGGACAGCGAAGAGCCTGGATTGAATCCAAACCAGCCAAAGAACAGGATGATGGTGCCGAGGATGCCCATCGGGATGTTGTGGCCGGGCATGGCGTTGGCTGAGCCGTCTTTGTTGAAGCGTCCAATACGGGGGCCGATCACAATGGCGCCCACCAGCGCCAATGTGCCACCGACCATGTGCACGACGCCAGAGCCGGCGAAGTCGACCGCACCGTTGCCCAGCCCGACGCTGCGGCCCAGGTTCTGCAACCAACCACCGCCCCAGACCCAACCGCCGATCAGTGGGTAGATAAACATGGCGACCCACAAACTCATGACGATGAAGCCCGAAAACTTGAGACGCTCGGCCATCGACCCGGTGGGAATGGTGGCGGCGGTATCCATGAAGACCATCTGGAAGAAAAAGAAGGCCAGGATGCCGGTGGAGGCGGAGACGCCGTTCAGCAAAAAGCCGCTGCCGCCCAGGATGCCGAATTGGCCAAAGCGGATCAATGGCGTGGCGAGTAGACCCGTCCAATCACCGAGGGTAACGGGTGAGTGCGCCCATTCGGCGGCAGTGGCAGTGGCGGCGTAGGTGTAGTTGACGCCACCGTATTGAAACGCGAAGCCTACTAGCCAATAGCCGATCGCTCCGATACAGAACACCATGATGTTCATCATCATCGTGTGCGCCACATTTTTATGCCGGGTGAAGCCTGTTTCTACCAGGGCGAAGCCGGCCTGCATAAAGAACACCAGGAAACCGGCGAGCAGCATCCACATGATGTTAATCGCATTGGCGAGCTCGGCGGTTTGCGGCCCCTCCTGGGCGAAGGCGATGCTGCTGAAGGCGAGAAAGAGCGCACTTACCAGCAGCGGGATCGAAAGCCGTCGCAAGATACCTTTCCACATAATGACGAAACCTCCTTCAACCGATTTGGTCTGAGACCCGACAGGCGCTCGATGAGACGATACTTGTTATGAATCCGGGGTGAGTGCCTGCCCTACCCTTGAAACGCAACAAGGGCAATGATAGCAAAGAGGAGGGAGGATGGCTAGTACCCAAATGGGTCATCTTTCGTAATGCAATGCGTCATGAGGAGGGGGGAGAGCAGGATTGGCGGAATGGAAGGATCGGAGAGGAGAGCAGGATCTGCGGAATGAAAGGATCGGACTCGCCAGTAATTCTTCTGATCCTTTCATTCCGCCAATCCTGCTCTTCCCCTCCGATCTACGCGCCTTCTATCTCTATCGCCGTAGCGACCAGTGCTTGCGCAGCAGTGGTGGGTTGCGCGATGAGGTCGGCAGGCGTCGAGGCAGTAAACTTGAGCAAGAAGGGAGTTACCAGGGTTGTCGCAACGGTCATGAGAACCAACACGGTGAATGTCGTGTTGTCCAGCAGGCCAGCGCTGTAGCCCAATGAGGTAATCACGAGGGCGACTTCGCCGCGTGCGATCATGCCTGCGCCGACCGCTCTGGACTCGCGCGGGGTGCAGCCGCCAAGCCGTGCACCCAGGCCTGCTCCAACCAACTTGGTGAGGATCGCCACGACGACGACGGCGAGAGTCAGTCCGGGCGCCAAGGCTATGTTCTTGATATCGGTGGCCAGGCCGACAGTGACAAAGAACACCGGCACAAAAAAGCCATAGCCCATGACCGAAGCGCCGTCCACCACCCACTCGCGAGCCTCCGGGATGCGCGCTATCAGGATGCCGGCGATGTAGGCGCCGGTGATTGCAGCCAGCCCGCCCAGGGCTTCGGCCGACCAGGAAAAGATGAGCACCACGGCCAGGATGAGGGCAAAGCCGGCCTCGCGCGCATGGTGCTTGTTGACCCAGTGCACCAACGGCGTCACGACCAGTTTGCCCACGATAAACGCAAGTGGGAAGAACAGCACCAGCTTGCCCACGGCAAGCAGCGGGCTGCCGCTCTGTGCTCCACTCATGCTCAGCACCACACTTAGCACGAGGATGCCCAGGACGTCGTCGATGATCGCCGCGCCCAAAATGATCAGGCCTTCTTTGCTTTGCAGGCGCCCGAGCTCTCGCAGCGTCTGCACGGAAACGCTGACGCTGGTTGCGGTCAAAGCCACGCCGATGAACAGGCTGGTCTGCATGCTCAGCCCGAAGGCCAGCCCCACGGCCACGCCGCCGATCATCGGCGCGACGACACCGGCCATGGCGGTGATGGAAGATGCCTTGCCTACCTGGCGAAGCGCGGGTAGATCCGTCTCCAGGCCGGCGATAAACATTAACAACAACACGCCGATGCCGGCGACCGCATTGAGGGCCTCGCTTTCGGGCACCAGACCCAGCAGCGAGGGTCCCAGCACCAGGCCGGCCACCAACTCGCCCAATACGGCCGGCAGGCCCAGTCGCTGGCTGAGCCGGCCCACCAGGCGTGCCCCGATCAAGATAAGCGCTAACGGCAACAATAGCTCGACGTTTGCCATGAGAATCTCCTTGGATACGGCGAAAGGCGCCTCCAGACGCAGAGTGCGTGCCGGGAAGCGCCATTCTTACTACCGTTAGGAAGATTCTTACCTTTCGAGGCCCCCAAAGTCTAGTACCCAAACGGGTCATTTTTGAGAGAGCGTGTATCTGGTCAGCCCGGTGAATTCCATTCACCGGGCTGACCAGTTACGAGAACGTTACTACATCCCTGCCAATCGGTGCCCCAATCCACCTCAGGAATCGCATCATTTCTTGAAGGCTACTGCCAGCCCGTCTCGGATCGGGAGGACGCTCAAGATCCAATCCGGACTGGTCGCAAGAAGGCGCGTCAGCTCGCGCACGCCGTGGGTGGCAACGTTCTGGTCGTACGGGTCGAAGATGCGCCCATGCCACAGCATGTTGTCGACGATCAAGACGCCACCTGGCCGGAGTTTCTCGGCGATGGCCGGCAGAGAGTCCGGATAGCCATCCTTGTTGACGTCGTTGAAAATCAAATCGAACGGGCCGGCCAACTCGCGCAGCACCTGCACTGCCTCGCCGACGTGATACTGCACGATCCCGGCAAAGCCGAGGCGACCCAGATGTTGCTGCGCCTGCTGCGACAGTTCCTCGTCCCACACGATGTGATGAACGACACCACCGCCCGCATCACCTCCGCCTTGGGCAAGGTTCTCGTGGACGGCATGGGCGAACCAGGCGGTTGAGTAGCCATAGCCGGAACCTAGCTCGCAGATACGCCGCGCACCGATCATGCGCGCAATCTGGTAGCAGATGTAGCCGGCTGCCGGGCCGACGATGGGGAAAGCGGTCTGCTCGGCGTAAGCTTCCATGGCTTGCATCTCGACCGGCCGGGGCGGCACGAGGCTCGTCAGGTAGTCCTGTGTTTGGTCATAATCAAGTTCGTTTGGCATTGGGTCCTTCGTCTCCAGTATCAAGAAATCGGTTATCCCGGCATGAGATCTTCGACCAGGTCCATCGGCATCACGGCTGCGCCCACAATCCCTGGCCCCGTGTGTACGCCAAGCACCGGGGTAACGAGGAGGGTTTCCAGCTTGACGACGGTCAACTTGTCGATCAGCCGGTCGGCCAACGTGTTTGCCTGGTCGGCGAACTGCCCGTGCAGCGTGATCACCCAGACCGGCATGTTGCCATAGAGACCATGCAGGTGATCGGAGATGGCCGTCAGAGCTTGGGAGATGTTGCGGCTCTTGGTGACAGTGCTGTACTTGCCATCGGCGTGTTCGACGCGAATCACCGGCTTGATCTTGAGCAGAGAGCCGGCGAGCGCCTGCACCCGGCCGATCCGGCCGCCGTGCGCCAGGTAGTCGAGCGTTTCCAGCGTGAACACGACCTCTGTCTTGGCCCGTATGTCCGCCAGCCGCTGTTGGATCGCCGGCATCGTCCACCCTGCTCTCGCCGCCTGGGCCGCCGCCAATACCTGAAAGCGCTCGCCGCCGGACAGAGTCAAGGTGTCCCAGGCGGTCACGTCGATCTCAGGCGTTACATCGGCGGCGCCTAACTGGGCGGCTTGCCAGGTTCCGCTCAAGCCGGATGAGATATGGATCGACAAGACCTGTTTGTCGCTCTCGGCAACTCGCCGGTAGATATCGGCGAAGACGCCGCTGGAGGGCTGGGCCGTGGTCGGTATGACCGGATAGATGGCCTTTAGCCGATTGTAGAAATCATCCGGGGTGATCTCTGAGGAACTGATCTCTCCATCTGGAAAGTTGATCGTCATGGGCGCCTCGGCAACGCCGAGCGCTTGTAGCTCCGCCGAAGTCATTTGTGCTGCGCTGTCGGTAACAATTTTCATGGGATAGACCTTTCGGGAATTGAATTTTGGCGGCAACGCGCCAGTTCATCTTCAACGAGTCGCTATGTCGTTACCTTATCAGGCTGTATCTATACCGTCCCATAGCTCAGACACCGGTCTCGTCTGTCCAAAAATGACTTCTTGCCATCCTTGCCGAAAGCTAGCTTCTGCCGGCTTTGCGAGTTGTGGCTCGTGACCGGATGGTTTACCAACATAAGGCTTCACTGTACACAACATCACCCGCTCTTCAACCTCTTCCCTGGCAACCTCAAACAGGGCTAAAGTCATCATCGTCGTTGTTCCTCACACTCCATCAGATAGCTTATCTCCGAAGGATTTGGTTCGTAATCAGTCTGGTTGGCAGTATAGCACAAATCCTAGGCACGGGCAATCGCTCGGGTTTCTAGCTCAGGGCCATGCTATTCGTCTACCAGCATCGAGGCGCGACGTTTTTCGGCTTGCACCACGATATCCGCTTGCCGGATCAACTTACCCAAGCCGCGCGGACAGGTGATCGTCGAGCCGGGCGGCGCGTACTTCGCCGGCAAGGGCGTTGGCTGTCTATTTGAGGCGACGTTGAAGCAAGGGGAATACTGCTCGATTAAAAGCTGTTCGGCTGCGTTGAGGTCGTTGTCCACTGGGTCGAATGGGTTGGAGCGGGAGCTAAGCAGCTCGATCACGAACTTCATCGAGGCTGGCCAGTTGCACAGAATGAAGCGTCCCACCATCGAGCGGCCCTTGAAGCCATCGAGAATATGCCGCCAGACGCGGTCGAATGCGACGTACGATTGCCCCACGTAAAAGACGACGTGTTCGTCGCGAAACAGGTAGAGGTCGAACGGCCGCCACCCGGGCGGACAGCATTGTTCGGTGACAAGGAATTCTTTCACCGATACAAGCACGCGATCGGTTGCTGGATTGTCAGACCGGTCAACAAAATCTATCATAGGGCGGAAGGAAGTCTGAAGATATGAATTGACTGGTCGCGCTTTTCGCACTTCGCGTGCTGCTCGCCGGGCTTCATACGATCTGAGACGGCCACAAACGTTGAGTTGTCCAGCCACGAGATGCCTTCGACGGTGCAGTACTTGACCCGGCCCTTTTTCCTGCTGCGAGGAAAACGAAAAACCGTGCCGTCATCCACGACCTCCCACCGTTCGGGGTCGAGCCTGCCCACCCACAGCTCGGCCGATGTCTGCGAAACGACGGCCAGACGGTCGCCGCGGACGGCCACTGCGGCGAAGTCGATGAAGTCGAGGCTCTCGGGTAAAGCAATCGTGGTTATACTCCGCCATGCGCCATCTTGCTTCTGGAGGACGTGGATGCGTCCTCCGCCAGGCTTGCGTCCTTCCGCGCCCCCCTGGCAGCGGTTGCCCTCGCACAACCCTAAGACGGTGTCAGAGTCGCCCCGAGAGAGATAGACAATGCCTTCGAGGCCCTTGTTCTCCTGCTCGAAAGTCACGTCCACCCAACAGGTCTCAAGATAATCAAAGCTGCCGGTATATTCCTCGATCTGCGGCCGAAAGCCACCATCCGGGTGTGGCATGGCCTCGACCAGCGTGTAGTAGCGCTGGGCCCGATCGTTAAAAGTGATATCCTCAAAGCCACAGACGCCGTCGGGGCGGCCCACCATGCAATTGTCGGGTGTTACTGCGAAGTTTGCGTCGATAGAGGCGATGGTCGAGACGTTGTCGAAGATGACGTGAAAGTGTCCATCGTGCGCGAGAACGCCACTGGCCTCCAGCCGGCTGCCGGCATCGCAGCCGGGCAGCAGGCGCCAGAGCTTGGTTTCCTGTACGAGTTCAAGGGTGAGAGGCTCCAGGTTTGACATGGCTCAGTGATCGTGTTGTGTCAACGCTTTTAGCCAATCGCGTTAGCGGATTTCGGGACTAAACTGATCAGGGAGCGCAACACAGCATTGACACTGTCCGAATCAGGAAAATACTGGCGTACGTCTGGGGCCAGTACCACTACGCCTTCGCCAGGTTTCACTTCCGTTACGCTACTTGTTCCGTCCGCATAATGAATGGTGACCGTATACCCGCGTTGAAGATCCTTGTAGTGTTTACCTTGAACGCCACCCAAAAAGTCGTACTCGAGCCGCATGTCGTCTTCTATCGGTTTGTCAGTGTCAGTTGCTGATTCCTTCATAGTATCTCCGTTCCAAGAGGGTCGCTTTGCGACAACTAATGATTCGAGTGTTGTTACCACGATCATAGCACAACTACCCACAGTGAACAATCGTCTCATCCGCGTTCAACCAAAATGACAGTCCACGGCCTCAGTAGATACCCTTTCCGTAAGCCGGGACTGTCATTTTCTGCACTTGCCAACCCTGCGATCAGATCAGGGCCTTCGTTCCAATGACGTCCTGCGCCATCACCAGAAACTCGTCCAGGCTCATGTTGCCTCTGCGGTCGCCCGTTCGCAGTCGCAGGTTGACCTGCCCTTGCTCCTGTTCCTGATCGCCCAACACCAGCATGTACGGGACCTTCATGAGCTGGGCGTCGCGTACCTTGGCCTGCATGCGGTCGCTGCCATCGTGTACCTGCACCCGCAGCCCGGCAGCCTTCAGTCGATCGGCGACTTCGTGGGCGTAACCGTTGTTGCGGTCCGTGATGGGGATCACGGACACCTGCACCGGGTGCAGCCAGGCCGGAAACGCGCCGGCGTAGTGCTCGATCAGTACGGCGAAGAAACGCTCCATGCTGCCCAGCAGTGCGCGGTGAATCATGTAGGGGCGATGCTGCTGCCCATCTTCGCCGACGTAGTGCAGGTCGAAACGCTCGGGCAGGTTGAAGTCGAACTGAATCGTGCTGAGCTGCCATTCCCTGCCCAGCGCGTCCAACATCTTTAGATCGATTTTTGGGCCGTAGAACGCGCCGCCGCCTTCGTCTATTTCGTATCGGATGCTCGCTCGCTTGAGTGCCTCCTCCAGTGCCATCTCCGCAGCGACCCACATGTCGTCCGGGCCAACGGCTTTGGCCGGTTTCGTGCTCAGATAAGCGTTGAATTCGGTGAAGCCGAAGCTGCGGAGGATGTAAAGGCAGAAGTTGAGCACCCGATCAATCTCTGCCGGCATCTGATCGGTTCGGCAGAAGAGGTGGGCATCGTCCTGTGTGAAGCCGCGCACGCGTGCCAGGCCGTGCAGCACCCCGCTGCGTTCAAAGCGGTAGACCGTGCCCCACTCCGCCATGCGGATGGGCAGGTCGCGGTAGCTGCGCACTTTGCTGGCGAAGATGTTGACGTGGAACGGGCAATTCATCGGCTT
This sequence comes from uncultured Chloroflexia bacterium, assembly GCA_963709505.1. Lineage (GTDB taxonomy): Bacteria > Chloroflexota > Anaerolineae > JAAEKA01 > JAAEKA01 > CAVPXC01. The sequence continues at coordinate 175,139 of CAVPXC010000001.1, forward strand.
GAGATAGTACTCTTGCCCTTCGATTTCGATCGGCGAGTACATGTTCTCCTTGTAGAAGTCCAGGTGCCCGCTGGTCTCCCACAGTTTGGCGCGGCCGATGTGCGGCGTGTAGACCATGACGTAGCCATGCGCCAGATGCTCTTGCTTGCAGAAGTCCTCGGCCAGGTGACGCATAAGAGCGCCGTTAGGGTGCCATAGGATTAGCCCACCGCCCACGTCGTCCGAGTCGGCGCTGAACAGGTCCAACTCCTTGCCGAGCTTGCGATGGTCGCGTTTCTTAGCTTCTTCGAGCCGGTTGAGATAGTCGGCCAGCAGCTTCTTGTTGGGCCAGGCCGTGCCGTAGATGCGCTGCAACATAGGCCGCTTCTCGTCGCCGCGCCAATACGCGCCGGCCGTGGCGAGAAGCTTGAAGCCGTCAGGTGGTATCTGGCCCGTGTGTTCGACATGCGGCCCGCGACAGAGGTCCTCGAATGTGTCGTGCCTGTAGGTGCTGATGACGGGCGCCTCGGCGAGCGGGTTGCCGTACTCGTCGAATCCGCCGCGCTCTAACCCGTCGATTAACTCGATTTTATATGGCTGGTCGGCATACAACGCCTTGGCTTCTTCGGCGCTGACCTGGCGGTATTGGAACGGATACTTGCCGCCGATGATCTGGCGCATGCGCTTCTCGATCGTCTCCAGGTCCTCTGGCGTTAGCGACCGCGGCAGGTCGAAATCGTAGTAGAAGCCGTCCTCGATCGGTGGACCGATCGCGATGCGCGCCTCGCCGGGGAACATCTCCATCACGGCCTGCGCCATGACGTGCGCTGCGCTGTGGCGGAGCTTGTACAGGTCGTCTTTCGCCAAATCACTTGACTTTGCCATGATCGTTCTCCTTGTGTGAATCAAAAACCCCCTCACCTGTTGGGGCGAGGGGGTTGATCACGCGGTTCCACCCAACTTGACGCGTCAGCGTCTATCCTAGCGATTTGATTGGACCTTTTTTCCGAAAAAGGTCCAATCTGCGCTTCCATCCTGACGATCATCTCGTTGCGGCCAGTAACGGGGCCAACCGGGCCAGCTTAGTGAGTGAACAGTCAACGGTGATCAGTAATCAGTAATCAGTGATCAGTGAACAGTGCTGAATGCCTTCGACTGTTTACTGTTTACTGCTTACCGTTTACTGTTTACTGTTTACTGCCTACTGTTCTGCCAGTCGCTCCCGGGGGGTTTTCGACGATGCTTGGCGGTGGAGGCTCTCAGCCAAAGGCTTCCACTTGCTGGCGCTTCGCTGGGCGTCTACTCGTCCCGGTCAACGCGTTGTGGTGTAGGGTTGTGTTGTCATTATAGTGGCATCGAACGATTTGTCAAGCGCGCTTTCCTGGCCCCGGCAGAATCAGATCGCAGACGTCACGATTTGCTCAAAAAGAACACTTGTGCTACAATCGATGCACTTGTAGATGCAGTTGTCCTGATCTCTGAGAAAACCCAGAATAGCGCCATTTTGGAGGGAGTTGACCATGCGACCTAAGTCAGACAGACGATTGCTAGCCGAGCAGCTTCGGCGTGAAGAGGGGTTGTCGTACAACGAAATCGCTGCCAGGACTGGGGTCAGCAAAAGTACCCTCTCCAACTGGTTGCGTGACATTCCACTAGCGCCCGAACATGAACAGCGATTGCAGGAACGTCTTTGGGCCAATCGAGCCGGGCTCGCAGCGCGAGCCTTGACGACCAACCGCAAACGATATGCTGAAGCTCGAGAAGTAGCTTGGGCCGGAGGTGTCTCGGTACTTCAACAAGTACCAATGTGTCCGCCAATAGATGAACTGGCATTGGCGATGCTTTATCTTGGTGAGGGTTCAAAATCCCGGCATCAGGTTAAGATGGCCAGTATGGATGTCAAGATTATGAGTTACTACGTTGATTCTCTGATACGACTGTACAACGTCGATGTCTGCCGTCTGTCCGCCAGACTCAATCTGGTAGAGGCGGCACGTTCTATCGAATCTGAACTCAAGCTTTGGTGGAGTTCACATCTAGGTATTCCCCTTGAACGGTTCGTAAAGTCGCAATTTGATCCACGAAACGGTTCACTAGTTTTGACCCACGACTATCATGGAGTTTGTACCGTGATCCTTGGCAATACCTATCTCCAGCAACGTTTGTTAGGGTTGGCCCAGGCATATCTGCAATATCATGCCGGGAACCAGACATAAACCTGAAATAAAGACACGGCTGACCATAACTGTCAGCCGTGTCTTCTGGTGGGCGGTATAGGACTTGAACCTATGGCCTCCACGATGTCAACGTGGCGCTACTAACCAACTGAGCTAACCGCCCTAACGATAGTAATTATATCACATACAGAAGTCGTAGGCAAAATCCTGTGCAACCGGCTTCGATGGGACCACCACAAAACTACCGATAACTGACCCCTAACTGAGCAACCAGTGCAGCCTTTGACACGCGACCTTTCTCGTAGTATGATCGAATAGCAGATACGGTATGAACAGTAGTATTCCTAGATCAAAGCAAGGAGACATACCATGGCCAAGATCGCCATCAGCTTGCCCGATGACATGCTAAGCGACATCGACCGTCTTGCGCGGCGAACGACGCATGGCGCGCAGTGAAGTGATTCGAAAGGGCGTCGAGGCGTTTCTTGAGGTCGAGCGCTTCCGCCAGACGGTGGCACGCGCTCAGGAACTCTATACCGAGATCGCCCTCGAGGACGCGGCCCTGGCCGAGAGATATCGCCTCATGGCCGCGGAGACCTTGCCTGTTTACTATGTGGCGGAGACCGATCAATGACCGTGCCCCAACGCGGGGAGATCTACTGGCTCGATTTCAACCCGGCAACCGGGGCTGAAATGCGAGAAACCCATCCTGCGCTCGTCATCCAGAACGACGTCGGAAACCAGGCGGGTGCGTTGACTATCCTGGCCGCCATCACCAGCAATCTCCGGGTTGCACGGCTTCCCATAGGCGTGATCGTCGAGCCAGAAGAGAGCGGCCTGCCTCTGACCTCGGTGGTGCATTTGGGCCACATCTACAGTGTGGATAAAAGTCGATTGGGACGTCGTGCAGGGCAACTATCGAAAGCGACCATGCAGCGGGTGGACCAAGCGATTGCCATTAGCCTGGGCTTACGGCCGTTTATCCTTCCAGAAATGTAATCTCACCCTGCCCTGTACATCGCCTCGACGTTCTCCCCCGGCACGCCGGGCATCAGCCCGCCGCTGGTACCCAGGATCACCGGCGTGCCGGCCAACGGCGCCAGCATACGGGTCACGTGCTCCGCAATCTCCTCTGCCGGATGCGGCAAGGACAGCCAGCCCACGTCCACGTTGCCCCAGAGACACAGTTCCGGCCCAACCCGTTCGCGCACCCCGGCCAGGGTCATCGCCGCGCCCGGCTCCAGGCCCTGCAGGCCGTTGATGCCCGCCGCCATCAGGTCGTCCAGCACGGCCCAGAGGTTGCCGTCTGAGTGAAAGACCACCGGCAGGCCCGCGGCCTGTCCGGCTTCCACCATGATGGTCAGGTATGGGAAGTAACTCAGCCGCAAGGCTGCCGGGTTGATGTAGGTCGCACGCCGATAGGCAATGTCGTCGCCGATCAGGATGCCGTCGGCGCCCAGCGCTGCCAGCCGTTCCGCATACTCGGCAAACTCCACAACGGCCTCGGCCATAAAGCGCTGCTCGGCCGGGCCAGGCTTGACCAGGCGGGCCAGGGCCCCTCCCAGCCCCACGCCTTGGCCGCGGCGCTGAAGGGGCCATCGACCAGCCCCAACACGAACAAATCGCTCTCGTCGTGCCACTCCTGCACCAAAAACTCAGCCTCCTCCGGGTCGGGTTGCTGTGGCGCGCCCCAGCCGCCGGAAAACGAAACCACCGCCAGATCGTGGTTGAGCCGCTTGAGCACCGCATGTCGCGCCGACCAGGGAATTGCCTCTCCCTCCAAGCCCACGACGTCCCGGATGAAGACATCGTCGACGACCAACTCGCCGCGCAGCAAGCGTCGCGGCCACTCGCCGGTCAACGCCATGCGCATAGCCTCGCGTCGACCGGGATCCTTGCTTTTGCCTGCCCGATGATTAGCCATCGATCGCTCCTGCCACCGGCTCCGGCTCGCTGCCGCGCTCCTGCACCCAACGATACAGCACAAACACAGCAAGCGCAGCACCAGCAACACCGTAGGCCGCCGTGGCTTGCATGCCGCGCCACTCAAACAACGCAACGCCCAAGGTGTCGCTGACAGTGCGCGTCACGCCGCCGGCCATGGCCGCCATCGCCAAAACCGTGCCGCGTGCCAACGGCACTTGCTCTGACAAAAGGCCGATGTTTGACACGATGGTGAACTCGAATGCGATGGTGAAGACAAACATCCCGGTAACCGCCAGCGCCTGCCAACGCTCCAGCAGCGGCAGAAGGGCCATCGTCGCGGTCATGGCTATCAGCCCCAACCCCACCCCGCGCCGTTTGCCAAGCCGGTCGATAAACAGACTGCTCGCCGCGGAGGCCGATAGCTCCGCCAGACCCAGCAGCGAGGCGACCCTGCCGATCTGGTTCGGCGCCATGCGAAAACCCTGTTCGAGCCACGCGCCGTAGGTGACAAAAAAGGCCTCGGCTGCCACGAACATCAGACCGGTGACCACAATGTTGGCCCGCGCGCTGGGGATGCGCCAGACCATGCCGGCCATCTGACGAAGGCCGTGCTGAATGTGCCCCTGACGTTTCGGATGGCGCGGGAACAGGATGGGCAGCGGCGCTGCGGCCAGGCTCAACACGGCAACGACCCGCAACGGCGCCTGCCAGCCTTGCTGCACCATCAGAAGTCCCACCAGGGGCAAAATAATCAGCCCAGTCAGCGCCCAGCTGAACTCGACGATCCCCAAGATCCTCCCGCGGCGGTGAAATGGCACCTGTTCGCTGATCGCGGCCTGTAACGTGGGCACAAAGGCCGAGGCGCTCAATCCCAGGAGAATCACCGGCGGAATGGCTGCAACCAACCCGTATGCCGTGCTCAGCCACCACAGACTGATTCCCTGTACCACTAATGCGCCCATCAACATCACGCGTGGGCCGCGTCGATCGCTCCAACTGCCGAACACCGGACTGGTAAAGATCATGGCTGAGCGCAGCGACATCAAAAGCCCGCCCTGCGACAACGTGATACCCAGCCCCCGGCTGATCTCCGGCAAGAATGGATAGAACATACGCATCGCCGTATCCACGGTCAGACGCATCAGAATGGATACGACGACCATGCGGCCGGTGCGCAGGGGCGGAGTGTCAGGGTGTTGGAGTGTCAAGGTGTCAGGGTGTCGGAGTGTCAGGTGTCAAGTGTGGCTTATGCGCCAGTACCTGCCACTTCCTCCACATACCTCGGTAGTGATTGCGCGAGCCCGGGCGCGACGCGGTGGGCTCATCGGTCATCAGGCGGATGGCTTCGGCGAGGTTGCACAGGTAAAGGCCAACGACTTCGCCGTCGGCGAACCGGAGACCGGCCAGTCCGGCCGGTGTCAGTGTCGCGGCGAAGATCTGGGTGACGTGGCAGATGTGCACGGGTGGATTGATGCTGTCGGCTTCACAGCGGATGTAGGGGTCGCCTACGGGTAACAGACTCGAAGGCGCCAGCATGCCTGCGTCTTCCATCAGGTTCAACCCGAGCTCTTCGGCGGCCTCCGCGCGAATTGCCTCCTCCCAGCTTAAGCCCGCACGGACGTGGCCGGTGACCGCCAGGTCCAGCATGCCCGGCCAATCCACCCGAGGGCTGCGTACTTGCAGCGCCAGTAAATCCTGCGGCGTCCGCAGCACCAGGTGAACGGTGCGGTGGCACAGGCCCATCAGGTGGCAGAGCCAGCGCGGCGCGATGACGCCGGTGGTATCCCCACTCTCGGTGATCAGATCGAAGGGCTCTTCGTGTTTGGGGACCGGCTGCACCACTGGTTGCCAGGTCGAAGTCAGCCGCTGTACGTCGCCGGTGCTCAGCTCGGCGCCGTACTTGACCTCTGCCATCTCAGCGGCAAGATGGACAAGCTGGCCTCGATCAAACGTGGGTGGGCGTGTTGTCATGGAAAAGATATGAACACGTGCAGACCCTTCGAGTTTTCTGTTCCGAAACCCGAAGGGTCTGCGCTCATCTCTTGGCTAGTGCAAGATCTTGCTCAGGAACAGACGTGTGCGCTCGTGTTGCGGATTTTCGTACAGGTCGATTGGCGTGGTGTCCTCGATGATCGTGCCTTGATCCATGAAAATGATACGGTTGGCCGCGGCGCGGGCAAAGCCCATCTCATGGGACACGCAGACCATCGTGATACCCGTCTTGGCCAGGTCGAGCATTACGTCCAGAACCTCTTTGATCATCTCGGGGTCCAACGCGCTGGTTGGCTCGTCGAAGAGCATGATCTTGGGGTTCATCGCCAGGGCGCGGGCGATCGCCACGCGCTGTTGCTGGCCGCCGGAGAGCTGGCCGGGATAGGAAGCAGCCTTTTCAGGGATTCCAACACGCTCCAGCAGGTCCTGAGCCACCTTGTCCCGTTCGGCCTTCGGGCGCTTGCGCACAATTCGCTGCGCCAGGGTGATGTTTTCGAGGACACTCAAGTGTGGAAAGAGGTTGAACTGCTGAAACACCATGCCAATCTCGGTCCGCATCTTGTTGATATTGGTTTTCTTTGCTTCCAGGTCCACACCCTCGATGTAGACGTGGCCATTGGTTGGCTTCTCCAGGTGGTTGATGCAGCGCAGCAGAGTCGACTTGCCCGATCCGCTGGGGCCGATGATGATCACCACCTCGCCGGGAAAGACGTCCAGACTGACGCCACGCAGCGCCTGCACGTTGCCAAAGTACTTGTACAGATCCTCGATCTTGATAATCGGTTCGGTCATTGCCTCACACTGCTCCTAAAGAAAAACGACCCTTTGCTTGCGCTTGCGTAACTGCTCACCCGTCATTCCTGCTCCCGAAGGGGACAGGAATGACGGGTGAGCAGTTACGCGCTTGAAAGGTTCTTACGTGCTGGACTGCCATCGTTTCTCGACGAAACGGACGATCAGGACAAAAAGCAACGTCAACGCCAAATAGACCAAAGCCATCGAGTTGTAGCCCTCGAAGGCCCGAAACGTCCGCGAGACATACAGTCGGGAGCTTTGCAGCAGCTCAGCCACGGCGAGCACGCTGACCAGCGACGAGTCCTTGAGCATGGCCACGAAGTCGTTGGCGAGCGGGGGTACCACCCGGCGGATCGCCTGGGGCAGGATGACGTTAATCATCGCCTGGGGATAGCCCATGCCCAACGAACGGGCGGCCTCCATCTGGCCCTTGGGGATGGACTCGATACCGGAACGATAGACCTCGGCCAGATAGGCGGCGTAGCCGAGCGACAAGCCCAGGATCGCGCCCTGTAGGTTTGAGAAGTCGATCGCGCCGCCGGTCGCTTCACGAATCATCGGCGCCAGCACGAAGCCGATCCACAGCACCAAAGCCAGCACGGGGAACCCGCGCATCACCTCCACATAGAGCGTGCTCAGGTGAAACAGAAGCGGGTTCTTCGACACCCGCATGATGCCGATAAACAGGCCGAGAATGAGCGCGGTGATGTAGGAAACGATCGTGACGTACAGCGTTACCATCAGCCCGGTTCTGATCACAACCCCGAAACCTATCTCCACCGTTGAGTTGGGAATGATCAGAAACCTGAGGGCGTCGCGATAATACTGGTTACTCAGCATCAACACGAAGAGAACCGTGATTCCGACGACCATCGCGACGGCCCACAATGGAAACGCGCGCAGCTGCTCGCTTGTGGTAGGTCGGGCTCTGATCAGGGGTTGCGCCGGAGGGGCAGAAGGTGGTTGTTCGGTGACGCTCATCGCTCTCGCTCCTACAAAGCCAAATGGATGGATTGCCTGGAGAATCTGGGGGAAGGACCACGGGAGCTGCGCATCTGGCCGGAGGCCCAGGCGTCACCTGCCAGCCAGCACGTGTCTTAACGAAAGCGGGCTTACAACGACTTGACGGCCGCCAGAGCAATGTCGTAATTGGGGAACTGAGCGATCTCCGGTACATACTCGACATAACGAACTACATCGTCGGAGTCGACGACGAAGACCGATCTCTGCTCGACGCGTAGCTCCTTGATGTGCGTACCGTAGGCATCGCCAAAGGCCATGGATAGATGATCGGACAACGTGATGATCCGGTCAACGCCTTTGGCCGCACACCACTCGGCCAGATGGAAGGGCAGATCGGCGCTGACGGTGACGACCACTACACCATCTCCGAAGGTCGCCGCCTCCTCGTTGAACTGGCGCGTTTGGGCATCGCAGATGCCGGTGCCGATAGAGGGGATGACGTTGATCAGGCGGATCTTGCCGGCTGTAGACTCGAGCAGCTTCGCCGTGCCGTCGAAGCCTTTGCTGCTCAGCGTGACTTCCGACGCCTTATCGCCGGGCTGTAACACCGGTCCCAACACAGTGAGTGGCTTGCCTTTCAATGTGACGGCTCCGAAACGTTCTTCCATGACAACCTATCCTTTCCAATGTTTAATGATGAACGATGAGTGATGAATGATGAGTGCGGAAGACGGATTCCGAATTCCGCACTTATCATTCATCACTCATCATTCAGAATTCTTACCGGTTTTTCATTCGCGGGTCCAGCGAATCGCGCAGACCATCGCCCAGAAGGTTGAAGGCCAGCACCGTGACCACAATCGCCAGGCCGGGAAAGAGGATCAAATGCGGTGAAGTGAACATCTGGTTGCGCTCGGCGCCGATCATTGCGCCCCATTCGGCTGTCGGCGGCTGTGCGCCGAGGCCAAGAAACGATAGGGCCGCAGTATCCAGGATAGCCGTTGCAATGCCCAAGGTCGCGGCAACAATCAGCGGAGCGGTGGCGTTGGGCAGAATCGCTCGGAACAAGATGCGGTTGTGTTTGGCGCCGATAGCCCGCGCCGCGGTGACGTATTCCTGTTCCTTGATCGACAACACCTGCGAGCGTACGACGCGGGCATACGTTGGAATCGACACGATCGCAATTGAGATCAGCGCTGTCAACAAGCCGATATCCTCAAAACCAAAGGCTCGCTGCATAAAGTTGAGACCCCGAGAAAAGAAACTGTCTTCCGCCACTTGCAGCAGCGCCGAGTTGATGGCAATGGCCAGAATCAGCGCGGGGAAAGCCAGCAATACGTCCATGATGCGCATCAGCGCGTTGTCGTAGATAGCGCCCAAATATCCGGCGATGGCGCCAAACAGCATTCCGACAAAGACCGCCAGCGTGACGGTGTAGATCCCTGCTTTCAGCGACACACGGGCGCCATACAGCACGCGGCTGTATAGATCGCGACCGTTGCCGTCCGTGCCAAAGTAATGCTCAGGCTGACCCGACTCACACTGAAAGAAGTTGAGGATCGGAACGTCAGGTAGTTCGCTCAGCGCATAGATACACGGCGCTTGCCGGCGTTTGAGCCCTTCCTCCTTGCCGATCAGCACGTCGTTTGGGTTGTGCGTTGCCAGCGTTGGGGCAAGCAAGGCGATAGAAATCAGAATCAGCACGATCGCTAAGCCTACCTGACCCGATCGCCGCCGGGTAATCAGGTCGCGCCCGGCTTCGTACCACAAGCCGCGCGACTGCCGGCGCCGCCGCGTCGTCAGGGTCAGCTCAGGGCTGCCCGTCACGTCTTGTGCAAGGCTATCAGGCAGGGCTACCTCGGCCTCGACCGGAGCGCTTGACAAACCTTGTTCGGAGGGTGTTTCGACCTGGTTTGAAGCCATCGTGTGATCCTAGATCGGCTATTCGTTCGGGGGCATCTGTGGCAAGCTGTGTGCTCCGTTAGGTTAGAAGTTGTCCGTGTCATCCTGAGGCTCGGCGAAGGATCTGCGCCTTGCACAGCGGAGATCCTTCGCCGAGCCTCAGGATGACACGGTGCAAGATCTAACTTAACAAGGCACTGTGGATGAAAACCGGGCGAATGGGCAGCATATTTCTCGTTTTCAGGCCAAGCGAATGCGGGGATCCAAAAAGCCGTACAAAATGTCGACGACCAGGTTGATCACCAGAAAGATCATGGCGATCACCAGGGTAAACCCTTGGATCACCGCGTAGTCACGTGACAGGATCGAGTTGAACAGCGCCCGACCGACGCCTGAGAAGCCGAAGATGGTCTCGGTCAGAACAGCGCCGCTCAGCAGAAAGCCCAGCGATAAGCCGATGATAGTGACCACCGGCAACAACGCGTTGCGCATCGCGTGACGAAACAACACCACGCGCTCTGACAAGCCTTTAGCGCGCGCCGTCCGGATATAATCCTGGCCGAGAACCTCCAACAGACTGGAACGGGTCATCCGGGCAATCAAAGCCATCGGGATAGTAGCGAGCGCGATGGCGGGCAGAAGCATGTGCTTGAAGCTGTCCACAAACAACTCGCCATTGAGGGTAACGATGGCGTTGAAGAAGTAGAGATTGCTGAGGAACCCGGCAAGGCGGTACCCCGGCGAGCCTTCAGGGATGTTCAGCAGGATAGCCAGGGAGGGAACAGACATGCCGGCCGACAAGCGGCCCGATGGAGGCAGCGCAAAGGGCGTATTCTTCAGGAGAATAGCAAATACGAAAGCCAGGAACAGCCCAAGGACAAAAACGGGCACGGACACTCCAAGGTTGGCCCCCACCATGGTTTCCGACGTCAAGCGCCGAGTTGTGGCGCGTCGCCGAGATACTCCCCAACAAAACCCCAAAAAAGACGGCAATGGCCATCGCACTCAAGGCCAATTCGATGGTCACCGGCAGGCGTTCGGCAATAAGCTTGGTGACCGGTTGCCCAAAACGAAAAGAGACACCCAGGTCGCCAGAAAATACGTCACCAAGGTAGATCACGAACTGGGTAACAATCGGCTCATCCAACCCATAGCGAGCGTTGAAAGCCGAGCAGGTTTGCTCATTGGCCTTTTCGCCCAAGATCGCTACACAAGGGTCGCCGGGCAGGAGCCGCGCCAAGGCGAAGGTGATAAACAGGATCCCAAACAACACCGGCAGGGCGGCGAGAATACGCTGGAGGATGTATTTGCCCATGACGATGCTCCGATGCTCAAGGAGGCTACCTGCTTGAACAGGCAGGGAAATTGGAGAACGACTCGACTGGCGGGGGAACACTGCAACTCTCGGCGTTCCACCCGCCAATCAGTTCAAGCTGTGGTTATTTTGGCGGCTGAACACCAAACCACTGTTCATAGATCTTGTCGTACTCGCCGGATGCCTTAACCTTGGCCAGGCCTTCGTTGAGAGCCTTGATTACATCCGCGCGCTCCTTGCGGACGGCGAAGCCGTAGAACTCATCGGTGAAAGGTTTGCCCACCAAGGCCACTCCCCACTCGGGATTGGCCTTGATGATGTCAGCCGATGTGGGAGCGTCGTTGACGATAGCGTCGATATCTCCGTTGGCCAGCGCCTGGAAGGCCAAGGTGATTTCGTCATAGCGCGCGACTTCTGCGGCGATCTTGCCCGAATCAGCCTGGTCGCTGATCCACAGATCGCCGGTTGTGCCGAGCTGAACGCCGACCTTCTTGCCTGCCAGGTCTTCGGGCTTGGTGACGGGGCTATCCTTCTTCACGGCGATCATCTGGCCGGCGTTGAAGTAGGGCTCGCTGAAGTCGACAGTCTTTTTGCGCTCGTCGTTGATAGTTACAGCCGATGCTACGGCATCGAACTCGCCGCTGGCCAACGCTACAAAGATGCCGTCCCACCTGGTGTTCGTGAACTCAGGAGTGAACCCGGCCGCCTTGCCAATGGCATTCATGAGGTCGATATCGAAGCCAATGATCTTGCCGTTGGCATCGACCAACTCAAAGGGCGGATACTCGGCATTGGTGCCAATCTTGACGGTGCCCAGGCTAGTGCTCGATGTGGAGCCTGGGCCGCCCTGAGCACCGCCGCAGGCGCCAACCACCATAGCGACAATCAGAATGACCGCCAGCGAACCGAACAGTTTTGCACGTTGCATACATCCTCCAAAGAATAATGGTGAGGGGATCGACACGCTGCCTAGAAACTAGCTTTGGCCGGTCTCTGCGCAGCACCACGGAGCGAGCCGACCGTGCCATATGCGGTTGCTTAGCTTGCCGCATGCCTCAGTCGGCATGGCTGTTATCGGATTGAAGAACAGCCTCTGGTGAACCAGATGCCTATGCCGATGCTTGATGCGACAGTGTTCATGGCATAGGTCAGGGTGGGTGGCATTATAGTGCCGCACATGGGCTTTGTCAAATGACTCAGTATAATTCCGCACAAGCACGAAACACTGCTTCAACCGATCGAGATAGACTGTCTTAACAAAACTTACCCGGTATTAGCTCCACTTAGGCTATTCCGGAGACCGATTCAGCACGGCCAGCAACCGGTCGGGATAGTCGGTGATGATGCCGTCAACGCCCAGGTCGATCATGCGCTGCATGTCTTCGACCTCGTTGATGGTCCAGGCGTGTACGTCCATCCCGCGCTTCTGAGCGTCCTTGACGAAGCCACCAGTGAGCACGTGGAGGCCTGATCGATACTCCGGTACCTGGACCGTTTGACCCGGGGGGCTATAGCTGCCGGCCAGGCCCAGCTTCTGTCGCACGAAGAAGTTGATGACTTCGTTTTGAGTGATCGACGTGGAAACTTCCGGACACGTCGCCCTGAACTCGTCCAAAGCGTCCTGATGGAACGAGGCAACCAGCACTTTGTCCTGCATGTTGTACTTGCGGATCAACTGGCAGAACGGCCCGGCCACCGGCTGACTCTCCACCAGCTTGATCTCGATGTTCATCGGCATGTCGGGAAAGGTCTGAAACAGCTCTTCGACGGTTGCCACGGTGATGCCTTGGCCGCGATAGGGGAAGGTCTGGCCGTCGTCGGGAGTCCAGCGATAGCCGGCGTCTAGCGCCTTTACCTCTGCCAAGGACATGTCCTCCAGACGGCCGCTGCCGTCGGTGGTACGATCGACGGTCTCATCGTGCATCAGCACCATGTGCCCATCCGAGGTGACGTGCAAATCCATCTCCAACATGTCCACACCCATGGCGACGGCACGCTCGAAGGCGAACATCGTGTCGCTGGGCCAAAGCCCGTCACCGCCTTGGTGGGCGATCACCAACGGCCGCGGTTGGTCGCGCAGACACGGCGGACAATCGCCGGCCGGTTTGGCCAACACGATCATGACGACGGCGACGATGGCCACTACGCCGATAACGCTAAGACCTATGGTCAGTATCTTTTTGCCCATGACTTCCTCCTGGGGAAAGTTCGTGGCGAAGCGCCGCTGTAGGACGATTCGCCAGTATCGTCCGGCACGTATGCAAGAGGCACGATCCGGAAAATCATGACGCGAGGTGGTGGAATGATACCCTTGAGCGGGGAAAGCGCCAAAGCAAGTCTGGTCAAACACAAAAAGACGCAAGGAGCGATCGAGGACGATTGTCCTTTCACGCCCCTTGCGCCCACACAAGGAGTCCCCCTCTGTCTGACCTGTTTGCCGATCAGGCCTTACGGCTTGTCTCGATTAACTTCCGGCCAGACAGAAAGGCTGAGATAGCTGGAGTTTGCCGGTTAGTTGGCGATGGTGAACTTAGTGATCTGCTCGTCGTAGTTGCTGTCAGCCTTCACCAGGCGCAGGCTGAAAGCGTGCTCACCATTGGGATATTGGGTGGTGTCTAGCGAAAGCGTTGCCTCGCCAGCCTGATCGCCCGAGGCGACCCAGATCTTGCCACTGTCATTGCCGCCGGGTAGGATGAACAGATCCCACCGTACGTACGGGCTGCCAGGGAAGTTGGCCACCACGTCGACGGTGCCCTTAAGCGTCGCGCCGTCCGTGGGGCTAATTAGGCCGGTGGTCGGGGCGGCAGCAGCCGGAGCTGCGGCTGCCGGAGCCGAGGCGGGCGGCAGGATCACACTGTCGATAACGTGGATGACGCCATTCAACGTCTCGATGTCGGTGGTCACAATCATAGCGTCGTTGATCTTTACCTTGCCGTCGGCCACGCTGAATTTTACACTAGCGCCTTGAGCGGTCTTGGCCGCCAAGCCATCGGTCACTGCCGACGCCATGACCTTGCCCGGCACGACGTGGTAGAGCAAGATGTTGGCCAGCGCCTTGGGGTCCTTCAGCAGGCCCTCGACCGTGCCGGCCGGCAGCTTGGCAAAAGCTGCATCTGTGGGGGCGAAGACCGTGAACGGACCCGCGCTCTTGAGCGTGTCCACCAGGCCGGCCGCCTGAACGGCAGCTACCAGGGTCTTGAAGCTACCAGCCGCCACGGCGGTAGCAACAATGTCATTGGCGCCGGCAGCCGTGTTCGCCGCGGATGAGGCCGAAGCCGTTGGGGCGCCGGCATTAGCAATCGTGAATTTGGTGATTTGTTCGTCGTAGTTGCTGTCGGCCTTGACCAGGCGCAGGCTGAATGCGTGCTCGCCATCGGGATACTTGGTCGTGTCCAGGGAAAGCTTGGCCTCGCCCGCTTGATCGCCGCTGGCTACCCAGATTTTGCCCGCATCAGAGCCACCGGGCAGAATGAACAGGTCCCAGCGCGTGTAAGGGCTGCCAGGGAAGTTTGCGACTACCTCGACGGTGCCGCTGAGGGTTGCACCATCGGTAGGGCTGGTGATTCCAGTTGCAGTCTGCGCCCCGGCAGCCACCGGGACTACGAGCGCCGCGATCAGAATCGCAAACATGAGTGTACGGACCCAATTTCGTTTCGACATTTTGTTCTCCTTTGTGATATTGCGGTGATAGATTGTTGGCTTGATGCAGCCTGACGACAAGATAATGTATACTTTATTTTCATGTTTTGTTCGGTAATCTATCTCCCCATCTGCTAACGTGTCCAAAAAGACGCATCCCAGGCTTCCCTAGCCTGCACGCGTGCTCGACAGATGCCTTGTCGATAGTCACAGTGTGGTGTCTCCTTTTGTAGTGTGTGTGTGTGTGAAACTAAAACCGGCGTGACAGCGCTCCTTCGCGAAGCTCTGTCACGCCGGCGTGAAACCACGGTTTTTTGGTAAACAGTGAGCCGTACTAGTCTTCCGGCAGCTCATCCCACTCGCTGATTGACCAGGCGCCAACGGTGATGATCAGCTTCAGCTCCTCGCCGGCGGCAAAGACCAGCGCCAGCGCGCCGTCCTCGGTCTGCGCTACCTCGCTCAATTCGCTCTCGCTATCGGCCATATCCACCAGCGCCTTTTCGATTGCCGCCACACCAACGAGCGGTGTGTTCTGCTCTGCAGGGAAGAGGCTGGCGCCGAACAGCTCGAAAAGGGTGTTGTCGTCCAGGTACAGATCAAGATCGATGATCGAGCGCTGTTCCGGTGTAGGCGGCTCTTCTTCCAGCTCGTCGGCTACGGAGCTCTCCCAGAACGAGAGACCCACGACCACCGCGCCTTCCGAGACCGCGAGCTCTTCGTAGGCCTCATCGGTCAGCTCGGTGTGCAGCACGTCTTCAAACAGCTCATCAACGATCGGCTCTTGGCCATTGGGGTTTTCCATCAAGGTTCTCCTATTTTTTGAAATCTCACTTGGGTCTCACGATCATTCGCGACGGAATCGTCGCCTGCTTAACCCGGTCGCCTACAGCAACAAAGCCGCTGAACAGCACCGGCAGGCCGCGGTCCACAAACAGGTTTGGCCCTTCCTGTAGGTGATAGTGCAGGTGCGGGCCGGGCGAGTGGCCGGAGTTGCCGACCGCAGCGATCGGCTGGCCACGCTTGACCATTTGGCCTACCTGGACCTGGACGCTGCCCGCCTTCAGGTGCGCCATAAAGCTAAACTCGCCATAGCCATGGGCAACGACGACGGTATTGCCAGCCACACGTGCCGCCTGCCCGGCCAGATCCTCAGCCTGTAACGGCTGGCCAGGCGGCTGATCCGGCATGTCGTCGCGCACGAAGACGATTTTTCCGCCTGCCGGGGCCACCACCGGCTGGCCAAAGCTGTAGTGGTCCTCGTTGCGCTTTCCGTCGCTGGCATAGGTACGGCCATCGGGTCCCAGGCGCACGAAATCGTAGGCGAAAGGCCAACTTACCGGGTCGGCCTTGTGCATCGACGACCAGTCGTTGGCAGTAATCGCCCACCAGGCGCCGTCAGCAAAAGGCAGGTGGAGGCTGGCGCGCTGCTGATGGTACAGCAGGGGAACATCCAATGCCGCCGATACCGCAGCCTGGGTTTCAAAGTCATAGCCTGCCACGCTGACGCGCAGGCTCTTGTAGCGGATCGTGCCCTGGTCCAGAAAATAGCAGCGAGGAACGATCAACCCTTTACCTGGCGATACACCGTACTGGCCCAGCGTAAGCTCTTCCATCGCCTCGCGCCCAAGCCGCTGGCGTACGAAGGCCACGTGCTCGTTTTCGTCGAATACCCGCCAGACGACGTCAGTTAGCACCGTTGGCCACGCGGCGGTAATGCCAAGGTCGAACACGAATTCCTGCATCGGCCCCAGGCCGGGGTGCGGGAGCTGGTCGTACACGCCGACATAGACCTGTCTTGGCCGCGCCTCCAGTCTTAAGACCTCATCACTCACGAGGCTTCTCCTTGGGCGGCCCGAATTCCTTGACAAAACGCAGCAACACCGTGCGCATCTCCTCACAGATGTCCTGCAGCGCCTCTTTCAAGGAGTCCTGTTCTGCTAACTCGTCCTCCAACACCCAAATGTGCCCAGCTTTGATGCTGGAGAGATGCAATTGGTCGCCGGTGTAGAGGGCTTTGGCCTCGACCGCCACGATGTTGTCGTGCTCGACAATGTCAATAAACAATTGGCGGATGCGGCGCGCGGTCTTTTCCACGCCCTCATCGCTGTCTAGTTGCCGCACGAACTCGTAGGGCAACAAATACTCGATTTCCATTTCGGTAAAAAGATTGGCCTGCCGGTTGCGGTGCTTGCAGGCGACGTTTTCCTCATGATACAGGTCACAGATGACCTCGTCGCCGTACAGGCTAAGGGCCGTGTACTCAGCCGGCCAGAAAAAGCGCGTCTCGGCCCATAGCTCTAACGGCGGCATCCACTCCGCTGGGGCACAGGAGGCGCTAAAACGCCGCTCCAACGTAGTCGTATCGAGCGTGCTGGACGCGTCAAACAGGCGCAGGCCAGCTTCGCCAGCGGCGGCTATAAGGGTTCCAACAAGTTGTTCGTAGCCGACATAGCCGGTGAACAAGGGTTGGAGGCGAGTCTCGTCGGCGACCAAGTCCTCACCCAGGAAGCCTTGAGGCTCTTTGCGTTTCGACGAGCCATTGGTGGGCATGCAGCGTTCTCCAGGAATAACTTAGCCGGTCTACGGCCGGCCATTCTTGCATGATAGCACAGAGCAAGAGTCAGGGCAATTCTCAGAATATGGGTAACTGCTCACCCGTCATTCCTGTGAGAGCAGGAATGACGGGTGAGTTTGAGTGGAAAACGCGCCGATCGGTTGACGAGGTGACAGGGTCGTGCTATACTCACATCATGAGTGTCGAAGACTCAAAGTGCTTTGGAACTGAGACTACCCACTATGCACGACACACTGCCTTACATTGCTCCGGTCCAGATGCCTTCGGCCTGGACACGAGCTGAGGTGTTTTATCCGGAAAGGGACGGTAAGCCTATGGGGGAGACGGACTTTCATATCACAGTGCTTTTGTATTTGCGCCAGGCGCTACGTTTCTTGTTTCGCCAAAACGAGCACGTCTACGTTGCGGCCGACATGCTATTTTACTACGAAGAAGGCAACCCCACAGAGGTTAAGGTGCCCGACGTTTTCGTAGTGAAGGGTATCTCCAAGCATGACCGGCGCATTTACAAGCTTTGGGAGGAGGGCGTGACGCCCTGTACCATCTTTGAGATCACGTCTCGCAGCACGCGACTGGAAGACCTAGGCACGAAGCGGGCACTATATGAGATGCTGGGTGTGCATGAGTACTTCCTTTTCGACCCCCTGGCCGAATACCTACGCCCGCAGCTGCAAGGCTTCCGGCTGGTCCAGGGAAGCTACCAACCTATGGGCCTGTCTGCCGACGGCACGTTGACCAGCGAGGAACTTGGAGTCATCCTGCAACCAGCGGGCGCGCTGCTGCGCCTGGTCAATTCGGCCACAGGCGATCCGATCCCGACGATGGACGAAGCAGCAATGATGGCCGACGAAGCCCTCGAGCGCGCCAACACTCTGACCCTGCTAGTTGAAGTCGAAGCGCAACGCGCTCACACCGAAGCGCAACGCGCCGAAGTCGAAGCGCAACGCGCTCACACCGAAGCGCAACGTGCCGAAGCCGCCGAGGCGAGAGTTGCAGAGCTGTTGGCCGAGATCGAGCGGCTGCGACAAATAGCCGCCAATCACTAATGCGTTGCGCGTTACCGTAAGTAGGAGGGTCGAGAGCCGGCTTGTGCCATCTGGCAAGAGCCGGCTCCTTCTTAAATACTTTGTAAAATTAATCCTTGCGTAGTGTCACCCTGAGGCTCGGCGAAGGGTGACACTACGCAGAAACTTGGTTTACAGGGTACTTAATCTCCTCGCCGAAATCTCAGCTTCACTTTACGCATTCTCTGCTGTCTGCCGGAACTGCGTCTCGTACAGCATCGTATACAAACTGCCGGCGGCCAGCAGCTCGGCGTGCGTGCCCTGCTCTACCAATTGCCCCTCGTCCAGTACCAGGATCTTGTCTGCAGCCAGGATGGTCGAGAGCCGATGCGCGATGACCACACTGGTGCGGCCGTGGAAAAGAGGCTCCAGCGCGGCTTGGATCATGGCCTCGTTCTCCGAATCCAGGTGTGAGGTCGCTTCGTCCAGGATCAGGATGCGCGGGTCCTTCAGAATGACTCGCGCAATGGCCAGCCGCTGCTTCTCGCCGCCGCTCAGCCGATAGCCGCGCTCACCTACTAGGGTATCGTAGCCTTGCGGCAGCTTCATGACGAAGTCGTGGATACTAGCCGCCTTGCCGGCGGCGATCATCTCGGCTTCGCTCGCATCAGGTCGGGCATACATCAGATTCTTGCGGATCGTATCGTGAAACAGGTAGCTCTCCTGCGTCACGATGCCGATCTGCTCGGCCAGCAACTCCTGCGTCACGTCGCGCAGATCGTGGCCATCGACTGAGATGCCTCCCTCTGTCACATCGTACAGCCGCGGCAGAAGGTACGTGATTGTGGTCTTGCCTGCGCCGCTGCGGCCGACCAACGCCACCAGCTGCCCTGCCTCGATCTCCGCCGTAAAGTGTCGCAACGCCCAACGGCGGGTTGCTACGGGCCCAATGGCATCGATCGCCGGCTCCGCGCCATTCTTGCCATTCGAGCCAATGGCTGGCATACCCGCAGGAGCAGACGACAACGTTTTTGTAGAGCGTACCTGCGGCACGACCGGCAACTCATCAACTCCACCCTCCGCATATGCAGGCGTCGCCACGCGTCGGCTCTCTCCACTCTCCTCTCTCCACTCGCCTATCCTCGGAACCGGCGAGCCAGGGTCTGCACGCTCCCCCTCTCCCGCGCCCAGGTACGAAAACGACACGTCGTCGAATCGAATATGGCCGGCCACGCGATCGAGTACGCGCGCATTCGGCGGGTCCTGGATCTCGATCGGCAAATCCAGATACTCGAACACCCGCTCGAAGCTCACCAGCGATTGGGCGAACTCGACCTGAACGTTGGATAGCGACTGCACCGGGCCGTATAGCCGGGTCAGGTAGGCGGCGAAGGCCACGATCGTGCCGATGGTGAGGGTATCGGCCAACACCATCCGGCCACCCACCCAGTAGATCAACGCAGTGCCAAGAGCTGCGGCCAAGCTCAACCCCATAAAGAACCAGCGCCCGACCAGGGCGCGACGCACGCCGATATCGCGCACCTTGGCGTTGAAATCCTCGAAACGCGCCATCTCCTGCCGTTGGCGGCCAAAAGTCTTGACCAACAGCACCCCGTTGATGCCCAGCGTCTCCGTGATGATGTTGTTCTGTTCGCCGTTGTACTCAAGCGCCTCGCGGCGGATACTTCGCAAGACCCCGGCCACACGCTTGGCCGGCAGAATGAAGAGCGGTACGACGGCCACCGACAACAAGGACAACAACGGGCTGATCGAGATCATGATTGCCAGGGTCGAAATCAGCGTCACGATGTTGACGACGATATTCGGGATGGTCCCGGTGATCGCATTCTGCGCGCCGATCACATCGTTGTTGAAGCGAGAGATGATCTCCCCCGACTTCGTGTTAGTGAAAAAGCGCAAGGACATGCGCTGCAGGTGCCCGTACATCTGCTGGCGCAGGTCGTAGATGATGCCCTCGCCGGCTTTGGCGCCGTAGTAGCGTTGCAGCACGTCGATCAGGCCCGTGATCACCGGGATCGCAATCAATCCCAAGGCAAGCCAATTGAGCTGCTGGTAGTTCTTGGTGGGCAACGTGACGTCGATGAGCTGCCTCAAAATCAGCGGCGGCACCAGCTCCAGCAACGAGGCGACAATGATGCTGACTAGCACGATCAGCACCATCCACCAATACGGCCGCGCATACTCCATGACGCGGCGTAACAGCATCCGATCCACCTTGGGCTTCGCCTTGGACGGGTCGGCGCTGATGTAGCTCCACCAACCACCACCATGCATGGTGCGTTGTCCTCCTTTACTGTCTCGCTTGATCGATCTCGATACGTAGCCTGTATTCTTCGGCCATGAGTCTTTCAAGTCGTTCCTCGAGCAACCGAACGCGCCGCCGGCTGCGGCGATCTGCGCGCATCCGCAGTGGCTCCAGCTCGCGCCGGGCCTGCTGGATTTGAGCGATCACGTAGTGTTTGCGGTCAATCAGTTGACTACGGTCCATGGCTTAGGCTAAGTGAGCTGCAACGGCGCCTACAAAATCTTGATCAAGTAAAAACTGCGTAGAGGCAGGTGTAACTCACTTTCGTTAGCTTTCTATTCTAGCAAAAGTCCCGTCTTGGAACAAGTGCGCTGGCTCTCGAAACCAAAGAAGAGCACGGCGGCGCTACAGGCACTTGCAGGACCCAAGCCACCAATGCTATACTACTCACCACTTACTACTCACCACTCACCACTCACCACTCACCACCCTCCACCTCCCACCCTCCACCTCCCCATGATCTCCTTCGACCACGTCACCTACAATTATCCCTCCGACAGCGGCGAGCCGTCCATCGCGGCTCTGCACGATCTGTCGCTGGAGATCGACGAAGGCGAGCTCGTGCTGTTGGTCGGGCCATCCGGCGCTGGCAAATCTACCTTTCTACGCTGCCTCAACGGCTTGGTGCCGCATTTCTACGGTGGCACGCTTAGCGGCCGGGTGCGCGTCGCGGGCCAGGACCCTGTGGCGGTCAGCCCGCAGGGCATGGCTTCGTTCGTGGGCATGGTTTTCCAAGACCCCGAAACCCAGTTCGTCGCCGATCGGGTCGAGGACGAGTTGGCCTTCGGCATGGAAAACCAAGCGCTGCCGCGGGCGCTGATGCGCAAACGTGTCGAAGAAGTTCTGGACCAACTCACGATCGCCCACCTGCGCGACCGTCCTATCGCCACGCTTTCCGGCGGCGAGAAGCAGCGGGTGGCAATTGCCTCGGTGTTGACCACCCACCCCGAGGTGCTGGTGCTCGACGAACCCACCTCGCAACTCGATCCCCAATCGGCCGAGGAGGTGCTGGTGGCCATCCGCCGGCTCAACGAAGACTTGGGCCTGACGGTAATCCTCGCCGAACACCGGCTGGAGCGCGTCGTGCAATTCGTGGACCGGGTTCTCTACCTGCCCGCCGGCGTCACCCCGCTGCTGCTAGATGAGCCACGCGCAGTCATGGTTGCTATGGACCTGACGCCACCTCTGGTCAGCCTGGGTAAAGCCATGGGCTGGCGGCCTTTACCGCTGACGATCAAGCAAGCCCGGCGTTTCGTGCCGCGCGATCGCCGCTCCGTAGCGCGCAGCGCCCAGGCCGAAACGTCGACCCTGGCGCATCCCGCAGAGACCAGCACGCCTCTGGCCCAACCCCTGGTCACTGTCGAAGGCGTCTCGTATCGCTACGATTCCGGCCTGGAAGCCCTGAGCAACGTCAGCTTCGCTCTCCGCCCGGGCGAAGTTGTTGCGCTCATGGGCCGCAACGGCTCCGGTAAGTCCACCCTGCTCAAGCTGATCGCCGGCCTGCAAAAGCCGGCCCATGGACGAGTTCGGATTGGGGGTTTGGACACCGCCACGGCATCGATTGAAGCTATCGTCCGGATCGTCGGCTATGTCCCGCAGAACCCGGGTGCGCTGCTGTTCAAGGACACCGTGCTCGAAGAACTGGCCTTCACCCGTCAGGGACACAAGTTACCACTTGATCCAAGCGCTGATCGCGCACTCCTGGCCCGCTTGGGATTGGCCGAACAGGCCGAGCGCTATCCGCGCGATCTGAGCACCGGCCAGCGCCAACGGGTAGCGCTCGCCGCGATCCTGGTGGCTGAGCCGCAAGTGCTGCTGCTGGACGAGCCGAACTCGCGGCCTGGATTACGAGCAGAAAGAGGCGTTGACCGGCATTCTGCAGCACCTGCAAGCCCAAGGCCGCACGGTGCTCCTGGCCACCCACGACGTCGAGCTGGTCGCTCGGTGTGCCGATCGTGTCGTGCTGCTGGGCGACGGCGAAGTCATCGTCGACGGGCCGACGCGACAGGTGATGACCGGGTCGCTCGTCTTTGCCAGCCAGGTCAACAAGCTATACCGGGACCCACGGTATTTGGTAGTGGAAGATGTGGAGTGATGAACGGTGAGTGATGAGTGATGAGTGGAGAAATGTAGCGCAAATTGCCAATTTGCGTTCCGACTGACCCGGCTATTGCCGTCTATCGTTGCCGCAAGGCCCAGCGCATCAGCAGCTGACTGCGATTTCTAAGGAGTTCGCTATGACCAAAGAGAAAACCTATTTCCGCCCCAACGATCTGATGACGGCCTTGGCGCTGCTGCAGCGGCCTGACTTGCGCGCCGTACCGCTCGCCGGCGGAAGCTGGCTGGCGCCGCATCTGCGCACCGACGTGGACCTGCCCGGCTCGCTGGCGGCCGAGGTCAACGCCGTGGTGGACCTGGCGGACCTGGGCCTGAACGCCGTGCTGCTGGAAGGGTCTCCGGGCAGCGGCTGGCTGCATCTGGGAGCAACGACTCTGTTGGCTGATCTGGTCGACGGCGAGGCCTGCCAGGCCATCGCCGGTGGTCTCCTGGCCGAGGCGGCCCGGCGGGAAGGGCCGGTCAATCTGCGCAACACCGCCACGGTCGCCGGAACGGTGCTAGCGGGAGAATCGGCATCCGAGCTGCTATTGGCCTTGCTGGCATTGGGCGCAGACGCGGTCGTGGTCTCCGGCGACGACGATGAGCGCGCTGTGCCACTGGCCGATTTGCTGGCCGATCGGCCGGCCCTGCTCGGACGGGGGCTGATCACCGAGCTGCGCCTGCCGTGGCCCAACGTCGGCGTTCGCGGCGGCCTGGCGCGCGTGGCGCGCACCCCGGCCGACCACCCGATCGTGGCCGCTGCAGCCGTGGTTGACGGCAGCCGCCTGTGCGTCGCCCTCGGCGGCGTGACACCGCTGCCGATTGTCGTAAAGCTGGACACCGGCGACGATCTGGCGCAGACGATCGCTTCGGCTATGTCAGGGCTGGACCTGGTCTCAGATTTCCGAGGCAGCGCCGAATACCGGCAGGCGATGGCGCCAATCCTGGCGCGTCGCGCCGTCGAGCAAGCCCACAACTAGCGGGTCCGGCCATCTCTGAGGGTGCCTGGTCCGTGGCCGCAACCCTCTACCTGCACGCGTTCGAACACGGCTCGCAGGTCTACCCATACTTCGCCGACAGCGCATGACATCACCAGTCTACACGTCGCCTCTCAATGCTGGCCTTGGGATGATCGAGGAAACACGCCTGCTCCTGGAGCTGTGGCAGCCAGGCATGACGACTCCTGATCTTCAACAGGCTGCGCTTGCTTCCGGCCAATTTCCAAAAATCACCGCCCGCCGGTTGCGCAATCTGGTGGTCGAGGGTTTTGCACCCTGCTATCTCGTCGACCGCGGCGCTCCGGCCATGATCCTGAAGCAGGTCCAGGGCTTTCTCACGAGACGGGAATTCGAGCAGCTTCTGTTCATCCTGCATTTCGCCGGCATGGGCGACAACGCGGTGCTGGTGCATCCCGACTGGACCCTTTTCGGCCTGGAGCGCATGGACGTGCTGGAGGAGATGAAGCGCCTGGCGCTCAAGGGACTGCTGATTGTCCAGTCGGCCGGCCGCGTGACGAAGATCAGTTGGCAAATCGGTAGTATGGAGGGTTTGATCGATGTCCTCGCTCATGACGAACTTTGATGAGGTCATGGCCCGCATCCGCTACGGCCGCGACCTGGGGCCGGCCAGCTTCGAGCCGATCTACTACCTGGTGTTTCCGCCCAAGCAGATCTTGGAGGACCAGGTGGAGGAGATGTTGGCGATCGTCCGCCGCCATTCAGGCAAGCAGCACGTACTGTTCGTGGTCAACGAGGTGGGCCAGTATGTCAGCGAGCGCAAACATCTGATCCTCAATCTGCAAGGGCTGGCCGAGAACCTCAAGAACGTGGGCGATGGCAAGGCATGGATCATGGCCACGGCCCAGCAAACGCTGACCGAGGACGACCCGCGAGCCGCGCTCAACTCGCCCGAGCTGTACAAACTCAAGGATCGCTTCCCGATCCAGATCGACCTTGAGTCCAGCGACATCAAAGAGATCTGCACCCGCCGCCTGCTGGGCAAATCCACGGACGGCGAGCAGGCGCTGGGCGACCTATTCGACAAGCACGGCCCGGCGCTGCGCTACAGCACGCGGCTGCAGGATGCCCGCTAATACGACTCCGATTTCGACCGCAAGACCTTCAAACGCCCGCCATCGCGTCGGCCTGGTGGGCTTTTGGGATATGGTGGCCTTCGACGAGGTAGCCGGGATCAAGATCAAGGATCCTGACACGATCCAGATCATGAAGGATTTTATGGCCAACGGCCGCTTTTCGCGCGGCGTTGAGGTCATCGCCGACGCCAGCATGGCCTTCGTCGGCAACATCGACTACTCGATCGAGCAGTTGGTGGCCTCGGCCGAGCACGACCTGTTCACGACCCTGCCCAAGGAGTTTGACCTGGCCGTCTTGGACCGCTTCGCCTGCTATGTGCCCGGCTGGGAGATGTTCAAAACCAGCAGCGTCTACCTGACCAACAACTACGGCTTCATCACCGATTATCTGGCCGAAGCGTTTCATCACCACTTCAGCATGACGCCGCAACTCGTCAAACATCACCAGGTTGGAACCGAGGTTCACTTGTCCCGTGGCAGTAACCGAACCCACCGCCATGAAAGGAGCCAGAGATGAACTGGCAGCAAGTTTTGCAGCAGGCGATTGCAGTGACACTGGTTGCGCTCCTGTTGGTTGGGTGCAGAGGCGCCGCACCTTCCTCCGTATCTAAACTTCCCGCAGCAACACCAGCGTTTGAAACGCCAACGCCGGCGCCAACGTCGGTTCCGCCGACGCTTGTTCCCAAAGCAAGGCCTGGCGCACCCGGCCTCGGCGAACTCGCTATATCCCGGCTTTGGGAATGGGGGCTATGACGTCCGGCATTATGGCCTTGATCTGACCGTCAGCGATGTCAGCACAGGCGCGCTGACCGGCGTCACCACGATCGAGGCGAAGGCGATCCAAGACTTGAGCAGCTTCAACCTGGACTTCGTCGGCCTGACGGTTGAGGACATTGCCGTTAACGAGCAGCCAGCTGCGTTTAGCCGAAACGGGCAGGAACTGACGATCACGCCGGCGATGCCAATCCAGGCAGGCGAGACCTTCACGGTCGAGGTCATCTACCGCGGCGCACCGGAGCAGATCAAGTCGGTCGCTCTTCCCGTGCTGACCGGATGGGTGACTTTTGACGGGGGAAGCTATGTGGTCAGCGAACCGGACGGCGCGGCAAACTTCTACCCGGTCAACGATCATCCACTGGACAAAGCCACCTATTCATTCCGCGTCACCGTGCCGAAACCCTTCGAGGTTGCGGCCAACGGCGTGCTGGTCGAAACCATCGACCACGGCGATACGACCACCTTTGTTTGGCAAGCCCGTGATCCGATGGCGAGTTACCTGACGACGGTGAATATCGGCGAGTTCAACGTCGAAACCGAGGATGGCCCAAACGGGATTCCGATCCGCAACTACTATGCCACTGGATTGGAGGAAGGCATCCGCGAGCCGTTTGCCCGCCAGGCGGAAATGCTCGCTCTCTACAGCGAGGTTTTTGGCCCCTATCCATTTGAGGTCTATGGATCCGTGGTGATGGAAGCTGAGATTGGCGGCGCGCTGGAAACTCAGACCCTCTCGCTCTTCGGAGTTGATACGATCAACCTCAGAGACATACCGCGAACTGAAGAGATTGTCGCCCATGAAGCAGCGCATCAATGGATTGGCGACAGCGTCAGCCTGGCCGATTGGAGCGACATATGGCTCAATGAGAGCTTTGCGACCTATGCCGAAGGACTGTGGGTTGAACACACGAACGGGCGCGCAGCACTCGACAGGTGGATCAAGGACAGATACCACTATGTCGTCGATTCCCGTGAGGAGCTGTCCCCGCCGGGTAGCCCTCCGGCTGATGACCTGTTCAACGGCGGGGTGTACGTCTGGGGGGCGCTGGCCTTGCACGCGCTGCGGCTGGAGGTCGGCGACGAGGCATTCTTCGAGATTCTGAGGACCTATTACGACCGCTTCAAAGGTAGCAATGTGAGAACGTCTGACTTTATCTCTGTGGCGGAAGAGGTCAGCGGACAGGACTTGGCTGCGTTCTTCGATAGCTGGTTGTACAGCGAAGAGCTTCCTCCTGTCCCGGCCCTGGGGCTGAAGGCTGAGTGACATAGCGTGGCCGCGGCGACCGCCACGCCGACGACGCCCCCGTCGGCGCTGTGGCCGAAAGCCCGCCGGACGTCGAAACCCTTATCGTTCATCCCGGCACGAGCGGCCAAAAAACAGGCAGAATCAACACAAGGAGAACGACCAGAAGCACTGTCAGCGGCAGGCCGACCTTCAAAAAGTCGTGAAAGCGATAGCCGGCCGGGCCCATGACCAGCACGTTGACCGCGTGCCCCAGCGGCGTCATGAAGGCAAGCGAGCTGGCTAAGGCCACGCCCATCACCAACAGCGCGGGTCCAGGCCAGTTCCCTGAGCGGCCTCGATCGCGATCGGCGTCATCACGCCCACCACAGCCGCGCCGTTGATCACCTGGGTCAGCAGCGCGGTCAAGAGCACCAACCCAGCCAACAATGCCTCCGGCCCGTACGGGTTCAACCAGGTCACCAGCCGGTCGGCCAGCAACGCCGCCGCGCCGCTCTGAGTCATCGCCAGGCCGAGGGGGAGCAAGCCAGCCACCAAGAAGATGCTGCGCCATTCGATCGTGCCATACACCTGGTCCATCGTGAACAGTCCGGCCAGCACGATCAGCAGCGCACCGGCAAGCATGATCTCCCCCACCAGCGCCGGGTTGAACGTTGCCAGCACCAGGGTCACCGTCATAATGGCCACCGCCAGCGGACCTTTGGCCGGCGCTGCGACGGCTGTCTTCTCTACTTGCTCGTCGACCAATAGAATCAAGTCGGGTTCGGTGCGCAGCAGCTTGAGACTATTGCGCGGCCCTTGGAGCAGCAACGCATCGCCGAACTGCAAGGGAAGATCACCCAGGTTTGTGCGGATCGGTTGCCCCTGGCGCCAGACCCCGAGCACGGCCATGCCGTATTTTTCACGAAAACGGGCCGCACGCAGGGTCTGGCCCAACAGCCCCGACCGCGGCGCTAGCACCGCCTCGACGATCAGGGTTAAAGCCGTCTGCAGGTCGCCCTCTCGCCACTCTCTCGATGGCAAGATCTCCAGATAGGGCTCTGTATCGCGCCGGCGGAACTCGTCAAGATTGCCCTCCAGCACCACCACATCCCCTTCGGCTACGGTAGTTTCCGGAGAAGTGACAGGAATCATCTGGCTCTGTCGTTCAACGGCGACGACGGTGACGCCATAGGTCTCGCGCAAGGTGCTGCCAGCTAGAGGTTTGCCGATTAAGGAGGAGCCGGCTGGGATCCGCGCTCGAAACAAACGCTCGCCGAGACGATAGACGCCGACAAGGTCGGTCTGGCCGATCGCACCGCGGCCTTTGCCGTCCATGCCATCCCGCGCCGGCAGCAGGCGGATCCCCCAAAGCGCCAGGAAGGCGATCCCGGCGACAGCCATCGGCCCGCCCACGGGCAGAAAGTCCAACACGCCAAAGCCGGGTAGATTCTGCGTGCGCAGAATGCCACTGGCAATGATGTTCGTTGTGGTGAATAGGGTCGCCATGCCTCCGAGCAAGGTAGCGAAGGCCAGCGGCATGAGGAGATGCGACAAGCGGACGTGTGTGCGACCGGCGATGCCGGAGACCGCCGGCAAGAGGATAGCTGCGGCCGCGATGTTGTTCATAAAAAGTGACAGCAACGCGCCGATCACCACTACGGCGACGAGCAAACGGCGCTCGCTGGTTCCTGCCAAGCGTTGAAGCAGGGCGCCGGCATGTGCGGTCATGCCGGTGATTTGCAAGCCCCCCACCAAGACAAAAATGGCGGCCATGGTAACCACGGCCGAGCTACTGAACCCCGAAAACGCCTCCCGTGGGGTAAGCACCCCGCTGACACCCAGCGCCACAACCACCAACAGCGCGACGAGATCGGCACGCACGCGATCACTCAGCAGCAGGCCGGCGGCTACGAAAAGGATAAGCAGCGTAAGGAAAAGTTGACTGGGCACCTGGGGATAGCACCGAGTTTAGGAAACTGCTTTACATGTCGTCAACTGCCGACCAGTTACCGGGCAGTTTTGGTGGAACGTCTCGTGAGGGTGGGTCGACTGACGCTCGCCAGATGCTCCAAGAAATCTGTCAGGTCGCTAGAACTGCTGATACACTCGATGCCAGCTGGACAAAACTGTCTCGCCTCAAGTTGAATGCCTTACCAAATCCAGCCACATACCGCGCGATGCGTGGCTCGATGCCATACAACGCAAAGTCGCCCAGTTGGAAATTGACCGCGGCCTGAGGGAACTTGGCAAGATAGCCAGCCCGCGCCGCGGCGTATTCATCCGTCCCCGGAGCGATGCTCGCCGCCTCTCCGCGAATCGACACCCGCGCCAGCTGCAGTGGATCT
Organism: uncultured Chloroflexia bacterium; assembly: GCA_963709505.1. GTDB lineage: Bacteria > Chloroflexota > Anaerolineae > JAAEKA01 > JAAEKA01 > CAVPXC01. The sequence goes on from CAVPXC010000001.1 coordinate 204,268, forward strand.
CCGATACCGTCATCCGTGTCAGCGATCATCAAACTGACGCGTGGATCGCTCAGGATATCATGCGTGTGTTGCGCCAGCTGGCTGATGTGCACGATAAACGCCGAGAAGTCCGGCGCCGCAGCAAACAGCACCTGAGACACCAACGGTCCGCCGTCGCGCAGCGTGCCCAGAGCCGCCACTCGCTGGGTGCGCAGTAGCCGGATCAAGATCTGCTCGGAATTCGTATCCATAGCGTCCTCCAGGCGACCCTTATGCCAATGCCATCGGATTGCGGCCGGCCAAGATCGCTTGCGCCCGCCGTCGTGCTTCGGATTCAACCTGCCTGCGCAATGCCTCGCTTTCTTCCAGATCACTGCTCTCCAGTATCAGGATCGCCGCGTTCCACACCGCCTCGCGCCAATGGGCGATCGTGCGCGAGGCAATCCATTCGTCCACTGGCCCCAGCAGCCCGTCGACCAGCCGCATAGCTGGCAGAGCGGGGTCGACCACCTGGTCCTGTACGCTGTCCACCGTCCGTCCGATGATGTCGTTGACGTGATGGTGATCCTCATAGCGCAGCTGGCGGCGCTCCGGCGGCAGCGCTTCCCACTCCGGTTCCAGCATATCCACCAACGCCAGCACCAGGTCGTAGTTGATATGTGCGTTGATGCCCAGCAGCAGGTTTTGTAGGATCAGGACATCGTCTCGTGTGGCCGTGTCAAAGGCGAATTGCCAGGGCTCCGGGATGCCGGCGCTTTGGTGCTCGTAGTCGTCCAGGGCGACAAAATAGTACTCGGCAAAATGGTGCAGCAAAGCCGCCACCCACGTTGCATCGTGGAACTCGCCGGCATCGATGGCCAAGAACATGTTGCTCGTCATCAGGCGATAACACTGCAGGAACTCGGCGCGGCGATCGCTCACCTGCTCCCACTGGTCGATGAGCGTCTGCATGCGGTCGGTTACAAGGTTTTGGTCAGCCATTGACTTCAATACCGTGCTCTTTGCGGATGTGCTCCAACAGCCCGCGGCCGCCGGCATCCACCAACTCGTAGATGAGGTCGAACTGGCCGCTATAGTACGGGTCGGGCACGTCCTTGGGATAGCCCGCTTGGGCGAAATCCATTAGCCTGTACAGCTTGCCGTTGAGTGAACGATCACGGTCGAGGAACAGCAAATTCGATAGGTTCTCACTGTCCATGGCCACGATCACGTCGAACCGTTTCAAATCCTGCTGTTGGATTTGGCGGGAGCGGCCGGTGTAGGGAATACCATGCTGGCGCAACACGGCCAATGTGCGACTGTCAGCCGGCTTGCCGGCGTGCCAATTAGCCGTGCCGGCCGAATCAGCCTCGATCTCGCCGGCAAGCCCGGCTTGATCGACAAGACGCGTAAACACCGCTTCCGCCATCGGCGAACGGCAGATGTTGCCAAGACACACGAAAAGCACCCGAATCATAATGCAGGTGGCCCCTCGATCGAACCGTTGATCTGTCGCCTATTGACGATGACAGGGGGTCCCAAGTACTTCGGTTCTTTGTGAAGCACTTCGACGTCCAATACAGCCTTTGCGCGCGCGAGCACCTCTCGGGCCCTGACCCGTCTGCCCCAATAGCCCGGTGGGCTGTAGGCCAGATAACCGACAGCGTCGTGATGTCTCTGAGCCGCCAGATACAGCGCTCGTTCGACGTGGAATCCCTGCGAAACAATCGTATACGACTGCAGCCCAAACACATCGCCGGCCCGATAGATCGAGTTCGAGCGTGCGAAAGCCGGCGTAGTCGCTGGTAATGTGCTCGGCGGGCACGCCCAGCGCGACCAGGTCGGCCTTCATCTGCGCCGGCTCGTTGTAGTCGTCTCGCCCGTTGTCACCGCTCACCAGGATGCCGTCTACTTTGCCGCTTTGATACAGCTCGGCCGCCGCACGGATTCTCGCCGTATAGAATGAATTGAGCCGGCCGTTGGCGTATTTCGACGTGCCCAGCACCAGGGCCACATCCCGCTTGGGCAGATCGTCCAGGGTATCAAACATCCTGCCCGCAGCGGCTTGGCCGACGTGCCGGTCAGCCCATAGCGCGAACAATACCGCCAGCAAAGCCACGAGCACCGGCAGCACTACGGCGGCTGCAAACACCTTTTTCATCTATATCTCACTTCGATTTCGTTTCGAATCATTGCTGTTTTGACAACCGCCCGAACAAGTTCGGGAGTCCGCAGTTGGCACTCACCGGAAAGCCTTTGTAGTAGCCGTCGCCACCTTCGCTGATCGTCCTGGTTCTGCTCTTGCCTACTTGCCTAGTTATCTACTTGTTTCCCTCCCCATCAGCACCAGTCGCTCTTTCGCATTCCGCTCAACCGCCGCGCGGGTGAAGGGCATCGACAGCATAACGCCATCGCGCCAAAGCGGGATCAAATCGGCATAGTGCGGGCTGGCCACGTGTCCCGATTGGCCGCCCGGGATGATGATCTGGCATTTGTCCCAATCGCTCACATCGGCGATGAAGCGCAGGGCCGCGACGACCGTCACCGGCTTGAAGGGAAATTCGGGCTTGCTCATCGCCCGCTGCAACGTATCGTTGTCTCCGGCCATCGGGTACGGCCCACGGTTGAACAACAGGTTGAGCGGCTTGACCGAGCCAACAGGGTGGGCAAACTGCACCTGATTGAGCCGGCCCCAGGTCCACCGCATCATGTCATCACCCAGGTGCTCTTTCATCTGTTTGATCGTCATGCGCAGCGCGCGATGCAGTACCTCCGTCTTGGCCTGCGGAATACCGGTCTCCGGATCGGTCAGCCAGGTCGTGTCGCGCGGGTTGTCCAGCATGTCGAGCAGGCGCACAAAACTGCGGCCGTTGAATGGACCCGTGTCGCCTAAGCCGGTGGTGTCCACGCCGACATAACTATCCACAAGCTCGCCCAAAGAGGAATCGAAGACGACGTGCATAGCCTGGAGCCGGCACACCTCATAGATACTGGCCGCGACGCTGTCGGCATCGAGATGGTAATTCCAGTCTTTCAGGTGTTGCAGCGCGTTGGCCTCACGCGTGTTGGTGGGCTGGATCGGCAACAGATGGTGCACAAACCGTTGCGCCTGGGCGCTGTAGGTGTCGAGCTGGAAGCGTGCGAAATCTGCGGCAGTGAAGGCGCCCTCCGCGCCGACCAGATCGGCCACACGTTTGGCCCGCACTGGGTTTTCCAGATCGGTGCTCAAGAAGTGCGGGTAACTTTCGTTCACCACCAGATTGTTTGCAACGCCGATCCATCCTTTGTCCGGGTTGACCATCTGGGGCAGCTCGTCCAGCGTCAGGTAGCGCTGCCACTCGTACTCGCCCGTCCAGCCAGGCACAGGCGCGATGCCGTAGCCAGCCGCGCGCACGGGCATCCATCCAGCCTGCAAGAAGCCAATGGTACCCTCCACGTCCGCATAAACGAAGTTGTTCGAGGGGGTCGACCAGTGCGCCAGCGCAGCGCGAAATTCCTGCCAGTTACTGGCCCGATCGTACTCGAACACGGCCCGCAGCAGATCGCTGCCCTCGAGCGCAACCCAGCGCAGCGCCAACGGCTTCTCCTCGCCCACCAGCTTGCTGACGATCGGCCCATGGCGGGTGATCAGCACCTCTTCGACCACTGGCTCGGGCCAATCCTTCACCAGGATGATCTCCTGAACGACCTCTACAGGCTCCCAGCGTCCTTCGAACTCGACCTCGTGCGGGTTGGCGGGGTTGATCTTCTCGACGTACAGGTCCTGCGCGTCATGCCAGGCGATGGTCAGTCCCCAGGCGCAGTGCTCGTTGTGACCGACGACCACGCCGGGCGTGCCGGGAAACGAGGTTCCTGTCACGTTGTAGCGTCCGCCCACCAGGTGTACCTGATACCACAGCGCGGGCATAGCAACCGGCATGTGCGTGTCATTGGCCAACAGCGGTTTGCCGGTGGCGCTGTGCAGGCCGTCGACGACCCACTGGTTGCTCGCACCGCCGTTGAGGCGGATCACACCCAGCGGAGGCGCAGGCCGCACTGGGGGCTTCACCGGCCCGCCTAATAACCCTTCGACCAGTTGCAGCGCCTCGCGCACGGCCGGACTGCCCCAGCCGTTGGGCGGCGGCGGCGTGCCGGCCGGAAGCCCGGCGCCGGAGGCCGTCGTGGGGTTGCTGGCCGGGTAGGCAGGCTCCAGATCCGCCGCCATGTCCGCACCCAGCTTCGCGGTCAAGCGTGCGCGGACCAGCTCGCTGGACCAATTGCTGCCTAAGTTCGAGCTCATCACCTTGGACCAGTACAAAGTGTCAACCGGCCGCCAGGGCTGTGGCTCGTAGCGCAGCAGGGCAAACTCCAGCGACAGGCGGCCCTTCTGCTGGCGCATGTAGGCATTGACGCCGGCTGCATACGCCTCAAGTACACGTCGAGACTCGCCGACAGCGCCGCGGCCTCGGCTTCAGCCGCCCGGTTCAGGCCGAGGGTGCGGAAATGGCGGTCGATTTCCAGTGTGGGCTCTCCCAGCACCTCCGACAGCCGGCCTGCGCCGGCGCGCCGCTGAAGCTCCATCTGCCAAAGGCGATCTTGCGCGTGGACGTAGCCCTGGGCGAAGAAGAGGTCATCCTCGTCGCCGGCGTAGATGTGCGGTACGCCCCAACGGTCACGCACGATCTCGACCGTGCCCTTCAGGCCGGCAATGCGCGCACTGCCCTCGGTTTGCGGCAAGAAGCGCCGTAGAAAGACTATCGCACCAACGATCGATGCTGCTATCAGCAGCATAGCTATGAATACTGCGAACGATTTTCTCACAGATAACTCCTCATGAGGCGATGATTCTCACACAATGGAAACAATCATATCACTTTCGACGGCATAGCTCGATAGCCAATCACAGTCAGCAGCGCCGTCTACCTGAAATCTATCGTGGATTGTAACCATTCTGGCTCTTAAGCCTTAATGCACTATACAACACTGTTGGACTGTCATAAAGGGTTCCATGATTTTCAGCTTTTCCAGGATTTTCACCCAGTTGTCACCACATGTTGGATGCCACCGGAAATACAAGGACATTAGACCTGTTGGCGGGTTGATAGTCACTTTCTTCCAGGTCGTCCCGGTATCCTGGCTGACATACACGCCTTGTTCTCCAGTCAATATTGCATAACTGAAATAGAGTAAGGGCATATCGTCTTTTTCCATGCGGTCAACCTGAGAACCAAGCGTTACATGCCCAGGAACCACGGCTAGCGTCGGGAACGAATGTTTCTTCCCAATTGGCAGAACCGTTAATTCGCCAGATGCGACCATCATCTGCTTGTGCAAAGGCGTCCCACGCTTCTCCAGGAGCACCGAGCAGATCAAAGTGAACCATCGATCAAGTGAGGCCGGGAGGGGCATTGTAACTCGATCAAAGCTCGTGCGTATCAAGCGCCAAGTTGTGCCCTTCGTTTGACCCGCTTCCGTCTGTTCCTTCATCTTAGAGGTAACTAATTCGTCAACTGACAACTCCTTCCAAGTTTCGCCCAGATCGCTAGAGACGTTCACCCGCGAGTCCGTCTGAAATCCAAAGGCTTGGGTAGATACCGGTGTCCTAGGAAATCCACATACCTCTCAGGGCGTCGTCCGTCGCGGATGGAGCAAGCCACCGTGTTTAGAAGTCTCCTGTTAAAACTCCTAGCTTGTCTCCAGAAGCAACAAAACACATATCTTCAACCGAACTACAGGCCCACAGTTTTCTATCGATACACTGGTCACCCTTTGTATTGCAAATGAAGCCATCGGAAAAGCTGCCTTTGACAAGCCAATCCACCGGAGTACCATCCTCACTTGTGGATAATTTGACACGGCCCAAACCTGTGGCTGAGCCTCCCGAACTCAGTCGGTTGAACCAAGGTGAACTTGCATCATAAACACGCGGCCTTCCTTGTATCCAAACAAACTGCGAAGGGCCGTTACTCAGACTGACTGTCCACTCGATGCGGCGCGCCAGTGTTACAATGTGGAGCATTACTGGGAGCGCACATACTAGGACAAGCAAGCCAATGATGGCACTTAAGCCTCGCGAGGATCGCGCGGTCTTCGACGACGCGATCTCTTTTCGGCATCAACATACAAAAGAGCTACATCGGCCAGCGGCGTGCCGGGACTCTGCAATACCTGCAAGGCTGCTTCCCTTACTAATGCGGCCTGGTGTCGGCTGAGTAGGTCTAGAACTGAACGCCACACGTCTGCATTATCAGTAGAGTTGAGTACCTCAGCAAGAATCGCATCAAGCTCTTTTCTGAGCAAGCTCATCTTTTTGCCACTTCCAATGCGATGATCCGTAAGCCTGGCTACTTCCCGTGGGAATTCACGTTCAGGTCTTTTGGCAAACCTTCCCAGAGAGTCTAGAAGCTTCTGGATTTGCAGTTGTCGGGCCATATTTCTTACGGTAAGCCATCTAAGTAACTGTCAAGAAATAAGTTGGTGGTTTGTGAGTGCAATAAGTGAGTTAGGCGAAATCATGTAGTTCCAGGTCGGGCAGATTGGTCTACGCTGAAGGTTGATGGATTGGCGTTCTTCATCTGAAAACTTGCGTCCCTTTTGAAAGACCTTGTCGAGCAAGAAGGCTCTGACTGTCAGACCGGTAGATGTCGTGGTGCTTTGGATGTAATTGAGCATGGTCTGGAGAGAGTGCAGCGGTTGTCCCGCCCAGTTGATCGTGATCTGACTGAAGAGACGGTACTCGATCGGGTTGTATTTGGAAGCGCCTGTGGGATAATGGCAGACCAAGATGGCGATGCCCAGTTCATTGGCGAGTTGCTGGAGTTCATACTTCCAGAGCCAGAAGCGACAATTGTTGCTACCACCGGCATCGCACAGGATCAAAAGCGCATCTTCCTGCTGGAAGCGTGGGCGCTCAGGATCGTTCCACCAGGAACGGATGGCTTCCACGGCGAGTTCGGATGTGTTGTAAGACGTGGAGACATAGACGCTGCCCTGATTGTGAAGCAGATCGTAGATGCCGAAGGGAACAGCAATTGCCAGAGCATCCTGGCGAAAATCATGGCAGTTGACACGTTCCGCCTGCTGACGCCAGATGCGACCTTTATTGAAGAAGGCGCCAATCATCTCTTTGTTCTTGGCATCGATGCTGAGTATCGGTCGTCCGCTCTTGCGGAAAAGCTTCTTGACCCGTTTAATGTAGTGGAATTGACGGTCGCGGTCGGGATGTGGCGGTCCACTCAGGCTCTTGCGGTTCGATACCAGCCCAACCTTCTGCTTCTTCAATAAGCGCTTAACGGTCGTCCGACTGACGGAGATGGTGTCCTGGCTGACTTGGTCGGCCAACTTGCGCAGGCTAGTAAGGTTGACCCCTTTGTCAAGACCACAAGTCGACGAAAATAAGGTGATAGACATAAGGGTTTCCGCTGCCGTCGTAGCAGCAGTAGTGGCTGTTGAAATGTGGTAAACCCGTAGTCGGCGAAGGGTTTTCCACATTTCAATAGCCTGGGCGCACAGATCATGCGCAGTGCACTTCCTTCGGCGTGCGATAGTCCAGGCTTTGATGAAGGCGCTCGGTATTGTAGAAGCGGAAGTAGTCAGACAGGCCGGCATCGAGATCGAACCCGGTGACATAGTCCATCAAATAGATGCGCTCATACTTCACGCTCCGCCAGAGGCGTTCAACAAAGATGTTGTCCAAGGCGCGGCCTCGGCCGTCCATGCTGACCCGAGCGCCGGCCGCCAGCACGGTGTCGGTGAACGCTTGGGCTGTGAACTGAGAGCCTTGATCGGTGTTGAAGATGTCAGGTGTGCCTTGCTGGAGGGCCTGGCGTAGAGCAACCAGGCAAAACTGACCATCCAGAGTGTTGGAAAGCTGCCAAGCCAGCACGTATCGACTGTACCAATCAATCACGGCCACCAGATACATGAAACCACGAGCCATCGGAATGTAGGTGATATCGGTGCTCCAGACCTGATTCGGACGGGTGATCGCCAACCCGCGCAAGAGATACGGGAATATCTTGTGCCCTGGAGCCGGTTTGCTCGTTCTGGGCTTGGGATAGATGGCCTCCAAGCCCATCAGTTGCATCAAACGTTGGACCCGCTTGTGGTTGACCGGATGTTTTTGACGGCGTAGGTAAGCCGTCATCCGTGGCCAGCCGTAGAAAGGAGTCTTGGTGTATTGCTGATCGATCAGCCGCATGAGTAGTAGGTTGTACTCGGACTCGCTGGCCGGTCGGCCGTAAGCGGTTGAGCGGTTCAGACCAATCAGCTCACACTGGCGACGAACGCTGATCTCGGCATGATTTGGCTCGATCATGGTTCGCTTGACCTCAATCGTACCGGGCAGCTTTTTTTTCAGCCACTCCAGCTCAACCTTGAGCCGCCCGATCTGCTCGTAGAGGTCCGCCTGAAGCGCCTCTTGCTCGCGCTCTTGGCGGCCACGCCCAGCGTTGCTGGCGAAAAGACCTGCACCTCCTTCCAGCAACTCGCGCTTCCATGTGCTGATCTGGTTGGGATGCACTTCATATTTACTGGCGAGTTCACTCGTCGTCTGCTGACCCTTGGCGGCTTCCAGCGCAACCTGGAATTTGAATTCGGCGCTGTAACGCCGGCGTGTCGTGTTCATCAAATTCGCACCTCCACGTGCTCAGTATACTCGTTTTCATCACCTTAGCACGTGGTCCGATTTATGGGGTCAATTATATAGCGCGCACCCAGCGTTTCGGACTTGTCGGGTCACCGGCTACTTCGTCTGCTACCAAGGTTTCTAAAGCCTGTTCGATGTCTGGGCTTTTTTTTCCACCGGTTTGCGACCGCCACCCGCCAAGCGCACTCGCTCGGTCGGGCGGTTGGCCAAATTATCGGCCAATTCCCGGCGCCCTTTCCGTATTGTATCGATGTTGATTCCTGTTATCTGTGCCATCAGTTCTGTGCCACCATGCCCGATGCGTTCCGCTTCCATGCCAACGTACCACCGTCGTTGCTGTTCGTCCAGGCGACTCAGCAATAGATTCATGCGTCGATGGTGTTCTTGGTCAGGGTGTGGTTGAACCGATTGGCAAATCTCGCATTCGCGCTGTGGATCGGCTTCTTACCCATGATTTTGGCTCCTTGCAGCACTTGGTTCTTGAAGCCATTTTACACCAAACCCCACGATCTTATTAACGGACAGTTACTAACTGATCGCCCGGTCCGCTAGTTAACCAGACAAGATCCTGTGAACGAAGGAAAAAAATCGAGCGTCCAGGAAGATTGAGATCCACCGCAAACACAACTGCCAGTGCGACTAGTATGGCATATGAAATGGCAGCGTACATCGCCAAGCCTCTGATAACACCATAAAAGCCGGCAGAGCGAATAAAATCAGAGCAAGCAACCCAGTTCAGTGAGTAAGTCAAAAAAGCAAAAAAAAGAGGAACACTTTGGGCCACTAGATAAGTCAAAGTTTCTCTGGCGGACTGAGGAAATCCCCAACGTGAGCCCAGAAACCCCTCACAACCAACTCCGATCTCCTGTTCCTTAGAACTCGGGTGATGACCAGCATTAACAGAAAGATGACTGGAATGACGAACCATCCAAGAAAGATCGACACAGTGACTAGTACAGAAAGGGAGTGTCTGAAATGGCAATCCTCTTGCGAAAAACTGCCAAAAAAGACGAATGATCAGCAGCACAAATGGAATGAAGATTATCCAACCTGCCAAGGCATCCCTTATTCTTGATCCAATGCGCAACTCAGCTTCAAAAATCTCCACGAGGTCGTCCGTGGCATTCTCACTCAGTAGGTATTTCGCTCATCGCACTGCATAATTGTGGCTGACAACTCGTGGATATCGTATTATGCCGCTGAGAAACCGGGTCGAATTACTAGAGAATTCGTATCCACTTTGGCGTTTTCGGGGAGGATGTAGTATCGCGAACGATATCGTTATAATACCGTTTGTAGTCCTTATTGTTTGGAACACAGAGATCGAAAGTCTCTTTTGCTATGCTGGAATGCGTACAGTTGCTTATGTAACCCCACGCCCTGTCCTGAAAAAACTCCAGAAGAGTCTGCGTGACAGCAATTGACACCAATAGACGTTGTGCGTCGCTGGGAGGTGCACTGCCTATCGCTTGAACTACCTCCAGTTCTCTCTCTTTCAGAATGATCTCCAGTCAGCAGTTTTGCCAAAGCCTCGGTTGAGACCGGCACGTCTAGTTCAGCAAGCGCGCGAATGGATGCCTGGCACGTTAGTAGATACGCCCGATTCGCATAACTGTGCAAAATACTCTACTGATCTTGTCTCGCGGAAGCGAGCTAGTAACGAACGAGCTGGTATGTCCGTGCAGGATCGTCAGACAGTGCTTCCTGATGGAGCAGTCTGAAACGCACGTCTTCCGGAAGATGCACAACACATTCCAGGGCATGGAGGCGGTCTTCATGTCTTACCCACGCCTCTTTCCGAAAAATCACTTCCTCGACCACCCGATCGCTTCATCACTGTCGAAGAAACAGATCCAGTATTCAGTTTCTTTGTTGTGACGTATAGCGCACCGCAACATAAAAGCAGCACGCTCACGGCTAATTGGAAGGTGTTCGCGATATACGTTCAGCAGATCAAACCGGCCGCTATCCATTAGCGATCCAAAGCGTTGGCCGATTTGTTGCCAGTTCTGCCATTCCTGGCTGAAGACTTCTTCCGCTTGTTTACGCTCTCGTTGATCAGCGGTTAGGCCAATATCACGGATTAGGTATTCGTGTGCAAGTTAGTAGGATGTCCCCCTTTCTTCGGTCTCAACGGGCCGCAACAAACGGGCTTGTACTAGTTTCTCCATCACTATCATCAGGTCACATGCATTTATCTGTAGACCGACCGCCAGTTCTTCAATCGTTTTTACTGCTTTCGTGCCCTGTGATGTTACGAGTTGAGTCTAGCAATGCTCGTGCGATGGATCGTTCACTACTGTCTAGGCGTACCAACTGATCCTCGAGGTAGCGTCGCAGAAAAGGGCGCGGGCACCCCCCAAGTCCTGGTATGCTTCAGCCGTGATTACCTGTTGGCCAGGCTCTAGTCGTTCGTAAAGGGCGTTGCATACTAACTGCAATTGTGGCGGCATCACATTTTTGCCACCACCGGAGAGGTCCTCCAAAATGTGGGTTACCAGCCCAACTCGTAATACACTCCTTGCCGTTTTGCCGGCAATTTTATGGCATCTTCGGCTTGCGCCCAAGTAAGTGGCAACAACCGGATGGCGGCATTAAAAACTGTTGGGATTCGGCGTTGGAACTCGGTAATACTAGCTAGCCAATCTTCTCGAAGACTATATCACGAAACTTTGACTGGCACATCTCTGGCTTCGTACAACTCACTCAGATGGTCAACGAATAAGTCTCGCAACTCAGGGCTCGAATCGAAGGAAGAACTCTTCAAACTGGTGCGAAGAACTAATACCAAGGGGCGTCCTATCGCCTTTGTTGCTTGGTCGATGCAATCGACTAGCGTTGCATTCGCCAAGAAATTCGTCTCAGGCATTCTCCGTTGCAGAGTTCGTCGAATTGCTTGTTCTGGGTTGTCTAACGCCCGCACATAAACAGTTGCATAAGCCGGTTCCGGAATTCCAGCCGCGGGACAGCGCCAGCCAATAGCAAGGATGTCTTGCCGGTACCGGAACTTCCATATAGCACTACCAATCGATGCGCATTTATACCGCGAGGTGATTAGCGTATCTCTCGGTC
>CAVPXC010000002.1:0-246541 GCA_963709505.1 uncultured Chloroflexia bacterium
TATCGAAGATGTTACACTTGCTACTGTACCACACAAGAGATGACGTGTCAAGATATTTCTCAATATGTTGCACAAACGTGCAGCATTAAACGCCTTTCTTGACATCTGGTGAGCTTATGGTGTAAAATAACGGCAATATTGTGCATTCTAATGCAGCAAAATACCATCCGCGTAGGGCGTTTCGTACGCCTCTAGCCGACCACGGAGAACATTGAAATGCTTGATCGCGATGAACTGCTTGCGCAAGTTGCCCGCGACTATTATGAGGAACGCCTGACACAGGACGAGATTGGCAGGCGGATAAACGCTTCCCGATCCACAGTCTCTCGACTGCTCCAACAGGCGGTGGATCGCGGTATCGTGCGGATCATCATCGACTATCCTTGGGAGCGCGCACACGATCTTGAGCAGCGCCTGATGGACTGCTTTCACCTGCGCGAGGTTCAGGTGTTGCTTAGCAAGGGTCGTGACGACGAGAAGGTGCGCGAGGGGATGGGAATGCTGGCCGCGCGATTGATCGACCGCGAGATCACGGACAATGCGATCCTGGGCATTTCCTATGGGCGGTCGTTGGCCTGCACCATTGCCCGCGTTGGCTCCTACTCGACAGGTCGCGACTTCGGTGGTCCCAATCATCGGCGCGCTAGGGTCTGATAATCCGTTTATTGATGGGCCGGAGCTAGTGCGGCGTTTTGCCCAGATATACGGGGGTGAATTTCGTTTTCTTCCGGCCCCCCTGCTCGTCGACGAAGTACGCACCCGCAATGCGCTCTTGCAGTCCCCACAGATTATCGAGACCTTGTCACTGGCTCGCCGGGCCAACACCATCCTGATGGGCATCGGCGCGCTGGTGCCTGGCTATTCCAGCCAGATCTGGGCGGGATATCTCGACGAGCGCGAGCTGAGCTGGCTACGCGATCAGGGTGCAGCGGGTCACATGGCGGCACAGTTTTTCGACATCAACGGCCGGCTCATGGACGTGGAGGTCAATCAGCGATCGGTTGGCATCGGCATCAAAGCGCTGCTCGGCAAAGACCCTGTCATTGCGGTTGCCGGCGGCGAGGCCAAAGCGGAGGCGATCCTCGGCGCGCTGCGAGGGCGTTATCTGAACGTGCTCATCACCGACGACACCGCGGCGCGCAAGGTGTTAGCACTTGAAGAATAACTGAGGAAGCAATCATGAGGTGAATCGCAGCGCGCCAAATCTAGGCTACAAGGTAGATCTCGCCCGGACCCACACCTGCGCCTGCGCCGACGAAGCCCTAAGGAGCCCGGCGAGTGCGAAGCCTCCCGGAGCGACAGCGGAGTGGACTGGAGGGCCGCATGCGAGGTGCAGGTGTTTTGCACCGTGTACTCATGCTGGTTATCTCCAAACCAGCCGCAGGGACAGGGATTTATAGCTCCCACAAGCATGAAATTGGCGGGAAAACTCAATGATCCCTGTGTGCGGCTGATGGTCACAACCTTGTCCTCAAGAGGCTGGCGCACCGTTTCTAAGTTCTTGGTTCCAAACTCGGACAACTCATCCAGAAACAACACTCCACGGTGTGTCAGGCTGACACCTGCGCCACTGCAAGCCCATCCGTTTATCTTTCCACAACAATCCTCTCGCCGTCGCTGGCAAAGCTCACCGTCCCTTCCAGGTCGGTACGATGCCACCCCGCCGCGCCGACCTGGGCTTTCCACGCCTCCTCCACGCCCGCCGCCAGGTCGCGGTAGCGGTCGTCCTGCTCCGCAAAGACCACGGCCTGCTGCGGCCCGATGGCCTCCAGGAGCTTTTCATTGAACGCCGCCTGCCGCCCACCATCAGGCACCTTCACCACAGCCTCCCCGCCCTCAACCCTCCACCCTCCACTCTCCACCACCTCCTCCTGTACCCCCTTCGTCGCATCCCCCACCAGCAGCACGCTCGTCCGTCCCCAGCTCAGCCGCACCACCAACGAATTGGCCTTGAGGTCGAGCTCGCCGTCCTTGGCAAGCGCCGGCTCAGGGCCAGGGTTTAACACGTCTAGCGCCGCGCCGTAGCCCAGACGCAGGCGCATCCCGGCCTCGGCTGCGGTCACCGGCACGTTTGCTTCCTGCAATTCCCGCAGCCACTGCCCGTATCCCGCCGACGGGTAGGGGAAGGGTGCTTGAACAACCTGCCCAATCCGATAGCGCTTCGCCAGTCCGAGCAACCCGCCGATGCGCTCGTCGCCCGGATGCGTCACGACCACCAGCTCGATCTCTCGATCGTTGAACGGCATCCATCTGCCCAGCTCGCCGAGCAGCGCGGTCGGGCTCGCTCCGCCGTCAATCAGCACCTGTTGCCCGTCTGGGGTGACAATCAGCACCGCCTCGCCCTTGCCGACGTCCAGAAAATGCACGTGCAGCTGGCCGTCGGGCAGAGAGCCGAGGGTGACGAAGAGCAGCGGGCAGGCGACGAGCAGCAAGCTCGCAGTGGCGGTGACGGCCTTCGACGACTTCAATGCGTTGCCCAGCCGGCTCAGGCTGGGGCCGACAAGCGGTAGGGATCGCCGGGCTGCCAGCATGCCCGCTCCCAGCAACGCGAAATAGCCAACCAGCCCGGCCGCGCTCAGTTGCACGCTGGCCGAGGCAAAGGGCAGCGACGCCAACGCGCGGATCACCGCGACGGTCCAGTGCAGGGCCAGCCAGGGGATCAGCATGATGAGGCGGATGAGGGGGAGGAGGAGGGTGGAGAGTGGAGGGTGGAGGGTGGAGAGAAGGGAGAGGATGACGCCGGCGCCGCCCCAGATCATGACGGCAGGTTGGACGGGCAGCACGAGCAGGTTGGCCAGCGGCGACACGACCGACAGGCGGCCGAAGTAGTGCGCGATCAGCGGCAGGGTCAGGATCTGTGCGGCCAGGGTGACGATCAGCGCGTCGTTGAGGAAGCCTGTCACCGGCTTGGCGGCGCGGGCGGGAAGCAGCCTGGTCCATCAGCCGATCGAACCGTTCGGTCATCGGCGTGGCAAAGAGCACCAGGCTGAGGGTGGCCAGAAAGCTGAGCTGGAAGCCAACGTCCCAGAGTGTGAGCGGGTTGAGCGCGGTCATCAGCAGGCCGGCGGCGAACAGCGAGATGATCGCCAGGCTGCGCCGGTTCAGGTAGTTCGCCAGGGCTACCAGCAGGCCCATGATTGCGGCGCGCATCACGGAGGCGTCGGCGCCGACGAGCAGGGTGTAGAGGACGATGCCCGCCACGACCGGATAGAACGCCCGGCGCTTGCCGACCAGCCGGCCAAAGGAGGCGGTCATGACGCCAGCGACGATCGCTATATTAAATCCCGAGATGACGATGATATGACTGGTACCTGTCTGGTTGAACTGATCGTACAGGTCCCGGTCGATCCCGGTCTCGACGCCCAGGAGGATGCCGGTCAGCAGCGCGGACTCGGGCTCCGGCAGCAGCTCGCGCGATGGCCTGCTGCCCGCGTTCGCTGAGCCGGTACAGCGCGGTCCGGATGGGGCTTCCCTCGCCACGCGCGAGGACGGTGACCTCGGGACGCTGGATCAGCGTGTGTACCCCCTGGCGAGCGAGATAAGCTTTGTAGTCAAAGTCATTGAAGATGGCCGGCGCTTCCAACCGGCCCTGCACCAGCAGGCGGTCACCATAACGCAGCCCGAGCGTGCGATTCACAGTGAAAAGTGCATCTCCCCGCGCAGGCCGCGACGCCTCTCCCTCCTCGATCGTCACGCTTTCAGCCCTCAGGCGGACACGTTGGGCTGTGTCCCGCGCCTCGGGCGGTCGGACGACCGTGCCCACGACCGCGGCCCACTTCGGTTGTTCAGGCGTGCCGTTGTAGAAGGCGAGGTCCTCGCCGGCCGGACAAGGGTCAAATGGGTGCAGTTGGTAGCGCAGCCCGCCCAGCAGCACGAAAAGCAGCAGCGTCGCCGCTAAACGCAGCCGCGGCTTCCTCCGTCCAAGCAATAAGCCGGTCAGCGCCACGACCAAAAGGCTCGCCGCTGCCGGCAGCGACGGCGTGTTGCAGTCGAACAGGCCCACTTCCCATGCGCCATTTACCACCCAAATGCCAACGGCCCAGGCAATGGCAATAGTTACGAGGGTCATATTCCCCCCTCCTGTCGAACCAAGCTATGGAGTTAGGACGACCGGCTGGGGCGAGCCAGCCGGTCAGATGCAGTAGGAGGCATTTTACCCAGCAAGCGCTTCGACCGCAAACTGGGCTGTCACGTCATTTGCGAACCACGCTGATCAACACCGCCACCAGAATGATCAGCCCACGCACGACTTGTTGCGCGAAGGGGTTGATGCCCAGAGGCGCGCGATTTATCAATCACGCCTGACGTTTCGGGCGGCGCTGATCAACACGGCAACCAGTACGATCAGGCCACGCGCAACTTCCTGCCAGTAGGGATCGACCCCCATCAACGTCATCCCGTTGGCAAGCAGGCCGATGAAGAGCACCCCCACAAACGTGCCGATCATCGAGCCGGAGCCGCCTGACAGGCTCGTGCCGCCGATGACCACGGCCGCGATCACCTCGAACTCCAGGCCTTCTCCGACGTTGTACGCTCCAGCCATGATGCGCGAGGAGACGATGACGCCCCCCAGCGCGGCCATCAACCCGGTAAGCGCAAAGACGAGGATGCGCGTGCGTCCTACAGGGATGCCTGAGAGTCGCGCTGCCTCTTCGTTGCCACCCACACTGTATACCGATCGGCCAAATACCGTGCGCGTGCTCAGAAAATAGAAGATCGCCACCGTGATCAACATGAGCACCGCCGGCACGGGGATGATCTTCAAGAGATAGCCTTGTCCCCAGAAGCTGAAGGATTCGGGGAAGGGCGTGATGGGGTAGGCTTGGGTGATGACCTTCGCCAAGCCTTTGTAGCTCATGAACAGCGTCAGAGTCACCACGAACGCGGGGATCCGCCAGCGCACTCGGATGGCGCCCGCCAGGCTGTGGATCACCGCACCCCCGAGAAGCACGATCACCACCGCCAGAAGCAGCGGCAGGCCCTTATCGATGGCGAGCACACCCAGCAGCGAGGATGCCCAGGCCGTGGCCGAGCCAACACTGACGTCGATGTCTCCCGAGATGATGACGAAAGTCATTGCGCAGGCGACTATGCCGTTGATAGACACAGCCCGCAGCACGTTAAACAGGTTGCGCTGCGTGAGGAAGTTCGGCGCGAACTTCGCCAGGAGCAAGAATAAGATCACCAGGCCTACGAGTAAGCCGGAGCGAGTTAGCAGGTCGCCTGCCCGGCCTAGCCACCTGGAGCGGGTTGTCACTTGGGTGGTTTGGGTGGTCACGAGGTCGTCTCCTCTATCACCATCGTTAGCAGTCTCTCGAGATCGATCTCATCAGGTTTCACTTCGCTGGTAATGCGCCCCTGGTTCATAATCAGAATGCGGTCGGCCACGTCTAAAACCTCTTCGATTTCCGATGATACGAAGACTACGGCCAGGCCTTTACGGGCAAGGTCCCTTACCAGGGTGAAGATCTGTTCTTTGGCTTGGATGTCGATCCCGCGCGTTGGCTCGTCCATGAGCAGGATGTCAGGGAGGGTGTTCAGCCAGTTCCCTACCACGACCTTCTGCTGGTTGCCGCCGCTGAGCGTGCGGCTTGCGACGCGCAAGCTCGGAGTCTTGATATTCAACGAGGTGACCATGTCCTGGGCGAGGCTTGCGCCGCGGGCCAATTGCAAAATGCCCTGGACGCTGAACCGGTTGAGGCTCGCCAGCGTCAGGTTGTCCTGCACGGTGAAGTTCAGCACAAGCCCCTGGCGCTTGCGGTCTTCCGGCGTCAGCGCTACGCCGTTCGCTTTCATGGCAATCGGCGTGGGATGGGCTATCAGCTTGCCTTTGACCATCACCTCGCCGCCGTCAACCGAATCCAGACCAAAAATGGCGCGCAGCAATTCGGTGCGCCCGGATCCGAGCAGTCCGGCGATACCGAGCACCTCGCCTCCTCGTACTTCAAACGAGATGTCGTCGAGGAGGCCCTTGCGGCTTAGGTGCCTTACCGCCAGCTTGACTTCCCCCGGTTTCCCGCTTTCGCCCCATACGGTGCGTTGCCAATCCGCGCCGATCATCATCTGAGCGATGCGCGCCGGGGTCGCTTCAGCAGTGGTAATGGTGCCGATGAGCTTGCCATCCCGCAGCACGGTCACGTTGTCGGCCACATGGGGAATCTCTTGCAGGCGGTGCGTGACGTAGATGATGGCATGCCCTTGCTGCGCAAGACGGCGCACGACTTTGTGCAGCACTGCCATCTCGTGGGCGGCTAGCGCGCTGGTCGGCTCGTCGAGCACGAGCACAGGCGGGTCGAAGGAGATGGCTTTGGCAATCTCGACCAATTGTTGTTGGGCCACGCTCAGGCGTGAGACCTGCTCGTCGAGGTCGATTGTCACTTCGAGTTGATCCAGCGCCGCCTTGGCCATAGGGCGGATGGCCTTGCGATTGATCATCGACAAGCCCAACAAGCTCCTTCTTGGCCAACGGCCCAGCAAGATGTTCTCAGCGACTGTCAGGCCGGGCACCAGGCTCAGCTCCTGGTAGACGGTGTAGATGCCGCGATGGAAGGCATCGCTTGGGTTGGCAATCGTCACCGCTTGACCGTCGACGCGGATCTCGCCGCTATCGGGATGCACGGCGCCGCTGAGGATCTTGACGAGTGTGGACTTGCCGGCCCCGTTCTTGCCGAGCAGCGCGCGCACTTCGCCTTTGTCCAACCTGAAATCGACACTATCGAGCGCGACAACGCCGGGATATTGTTTGCTGATTTGCTCTAGCTCGAGGATGGCTGTCATGGCAGGGAGTTCAGGGGTCAGAGGCCAGAGGTCGGTTGCTGGGATCTCGATAGACCGGTAGGTGGGGCGATCACTCGTACCCATTCTACCGGTCTACCGATTACCGGTTACCGATTACTCCGTACGGCCTATTCGAAGAGGGCATTGCCCTGCGTGTCCATGAACTTCTTGATCAAGGCGTCGTCGCCGCGGCCGAAGAAGATCGTGGGTGTGTTGGTCACGGACTCGACCTTGTCGCCTGCCAGGACCTTGAGCAGGGTCATGAACGAATCGTAGCCCATCTGGTAGGGCGCCTGGCCGGTGACACCCTGAAGGATGTCGTCGCCGGCCTGGAGCATCTGGCCCATCTGGTTGTTCATGTCGGTGCCGAAGACAAAGACCTTGCCGCCGAGGCCAAGGGTCTTGACGGCGTTGGCGTGGGCGACGGTGCCGCCCTCGTTGGCCGCCCAGAGCAGGTTGATGTCGGGGTTGGCCTGGAGCATGGCTTCGGAGACGGGCTGGGCCTTGTCTGCCAGCCAACCGGCCTGGTCAGCCACGACCTTGACGCCGGGCAGCGCGCTGACCTGGGCGAGGAAGCCCTCCTTGCGGGGCGGGCAGCCCTCGAACTGGTCGCAGTTGAGGACGCCGATGGTGGCCTTGCCGCCGAGCTTGTCGTTGATGAACTTGACCGCAGCCTCGCCGGACTTGGTGCCGAGGTCTTCGTTCTTGGTGACGAGGAAGGCGGAGGGGATGGAGGGGTCGTTGACGCAGGTGTTGAAGCAAACGATCATGATGCCGGCGTCTTTGGCCTTCTTGAGGGCGGCCACCGAGCCGTCGGCGGAGATGGGCGTGATGACGATAGCCTTCACCCCGCGGGTGATGTAGTCGTCGATCATGCTGGCTTCTTTGTCCAGCTTGTTGTCGGTGTTGCCCATGATCATCTCAGCGCCGGTCTCATCCGCAGCAGCTTGCATGCCGGCCTGGACCGTCTGCATGAAGGTGTCGCTCTGGAACACCACGCCGGCCACGAGCAATCCTTCAGGGGCTTTCATCGCCCCTGTTTCTTTCGGAACCTCGAAGATGGCATTGCCCTCGGTGTCCATGAACAGCTTGATCAAGGCGTCATTGCCGCGGCCGAAGAAGATCGTGGGCGTGTTGGTCACGGCCTCGGGCGTCTTGCCGCCGAGCACGTCCATCGTGGTCGCCAGAGCATCATAGCCCATCTGGTAGGGCGCCTGGCCGGTGACACCCTGGAGGATGTCGTCGCCGGCCTGGAGCATCTGGCCCATCTGGTTGTTCATGTCGGTGCCGAAGACGAAGACCTTGCCGCCGAGGCCAAGGGTCTTGACGGCGTTGGCGTGGGCGACGGTGCCGCCCTCGTTGGCCGCCCAGAGCAGGTTGATCTCGGGGTTGGCCTGGAGCATAGCCTCGGAGACAGGCTGGGCCTTGTCGGCCAGCCAGCCGGCCTGGTCAGCCACGACCTTGACGCCGGGCAGCGCGCTGACCTGGGCGAGGAAGCCCTCCTTGCGGGGCGGGCAGCCCTCGAACTGGTCGCAGTTGAGGACGCCGATGGTGGCCTTGCCGCCGAGCTTGTCGGTGATGAACTTGACCGCAGCCTCGCCGGACTTGGTGCCGAGGTCTTCGTTCTTGGTGACGAGGAAGGCGGAGGGGATGGAGGGGTCGTTGACGCAGGTGTTGAAACAGACGATCATGATGCCTGCTTCTTTCGCCTTCTTGAGGGCGGCCACCGAGCCGTCGGCGGAGATGGGTGTGATGACGATGGCCTTCACCCCGCGGGTGATATAATCGTCGATCATGCTGGCTTCTTTGTCCAGCTTGTTGTCGGTGTTGCCCATGATCATCTCGGCGCCGAGCTTATCCGCAGCAGCTTGCATGCCGGCCTGGACGGTCTGCATGAAGGTGTCGCTCTGGAACACCACGCCGGCAATGAGTGGCTTCTCGCCCGTGGCGGCTGGAGCAGCGGCGCCAGCCGCGGTCTCGAAGATGGCATTGCCCTGCGTATCCATGAATTGCTTGATCAGGGCGTCGTTGCCGCGGCCGAAGAAGATCGTGGGCGTATTGGTCACGGCCTCAGGCGACTTGCCGCCAAGCACGTCCATCGTCGTCTTGAAGGCATCAAAGCCCATCTGGTAGGGCGCCTGGCCGGTGACACCCTGGAGGATGTCGTCGCCGGCCTGGAGCATCTGGCCCATCTGGTTGTTCATGTCGGTGCCGAAGACAAAGACCTTGCCGCCGAGGCCAAGGGTCTTGACGGCGTTGGCGTGGGCGACGGTGCCGCCCTCGTTGGCCGCCCAGAGCAGGTTGATGTCGGGGTTGGCCTGGAGCATGGCTTCGGAGACGGGCTGGGCCTTGTCGGCCAGCCAACCGGCCTGGTCAGCCACGACCTTGACGCCGGGCAGCGCGCTGACCTGGGCGAGGAAGCCCTCCTTGCGGGGCGGGCAGCCCTCGAACTGGTCGCAGTTGAGGACGCCGATGGTGGCCTTGCCGCCGAGCTTGTCGTTGATGAACTTGACCGCAGCCTCGCCGGACTTGGTGCCGAGGTCTTCGTTCTTGGTGACGAGGAAGGCGGAGGGGATGGAGGGGTCGTTGACGCAGGTGTTGAAGCAAACGATGGTGATGCCGGCGTCTTTGGCCTTCTTGAGGGCGGCCACCGAGCCGTCGGCGGAGATGGGCGTGATGACGATAGCCTTCACCCCGCGGGTGATGTAGTCGTCGATCATGCTGGCTTCTTTGTCCAGCTTGTTGTCCGTGTTGCCCATGATCATCTCGACGCCGGCTTCGTCCGCAGCAGCTTGCATGCCGGCCTGGACGGTCTGCATGAAGGTGTCGCTCTGGAACACTACGCCGGCGACGAGCGGCTTTGCGCCTGCCGCTGGTTCAGCCGGCGCCGGCGCTGTAGTGGCCTCTGGGGCCGGCTGGGCAGGGGCTGGCGCCGCCGATGGACAGGCGGTCAGTACGAGAGCCAGGACCACCAGGACCCCGGCCAATTGTAGAAATCTACGTGCGTTCATGATCATCCTCCTTGATGATGTGTGTTCAGTCTAAGTCTCGGTTTAGCCGGATGACAATCCGGCTACCACCGCCATGGACTCTGGTCCACGGCGAGCTATCCAGATACGTCCAACACGTCCTGACTGGTTCTTAAACCTCCTTCCTTCTGCGATAGATCATTCTACCGGCGCAGCATGCGTGCTCAAAGGCGTGAGCTGGGTATAGAGGCCGCGCAGGTGATCGAAGGCTTTTTCGTATGCAGCGACGTAGGGCTTGTAATACTCGGTATACGAAAGGCGCGGCTCGATGCGAGCGGTGGTCGGCGCCAGGCGTGCGGCGGTGGCGGCCATGTCTGGGTAAATACCCACGGCGTGCCCGGCCATGATGGCGCAGCCGAGCGCGGCGACGTCCTCACGCTGCAATCGCACGTAGGGTAGGCCCAGGACGTCGGCCTTGATCTGGTTCCACAGCGGGCTCTTGGCGCCGCCGCCGATCACCCGCACCTCGGAGAAGGCGGCGTCCGGGAAATAGTCCCGCACAACCTCCAGAGCCTGCGCAAAGTCGTAAGCGATGGACTCGAGCAGCGCGCGATAGAAATGCGCACGGGTGTGGGTCCAGGTAAAGCCGATCCAGGCGCCGCGCACATCGGGATCGGCGGGGCAGGCCCGGCCGACCAGGTGCGGGATGAAGAGCAGCCCCTCCGATCCCGGCGCCAAGCTGGCGGCCTGCGCATCCAGGAGATGATACGGCGAGACTCCTTCGGCCTCAGCCTGCGCTAGCTCCTCGCGGGCGAACTGGTCACGGAACCAGCGATGCGTCAGCCCGCCGCCGCTGATGTACATCATGGGGTACCAGTGGTCGTCTGAGATCGGCCCGGCCAGCGGCTGCAACATACCGAAACGGGTGTCGGCCAGGAAGCGGTCGAGACAGGTCGCAAGGACAGGAAAGGTACCGGCCACATCCACCAACTGGCCGCTCTCCACCAGGCCCGCGCCCAAGCAGCCTGCAACCTGATCGCCCGCGCCCGCCACCAACGGCACGCCTGCCACGAGTCCGCAGGCCGCGGCCGCCGAGGCAGTCAGGCGGCCAACGATCGTCGTGGCAGGCACGATACGCGGCAGCAGATCCAGCGGGAGATCGACCAGTTCGGCCAGCTCCGGCGACCAGGCCCGGTGGGCGGTGTCGCTCAGTCCGATCCAGGTCAGGTATGACGGGTCGATGAACGCATCGTCGGCGCTCAGCCCCGCCAATTGGCCCGCCACATAATTCGCCAGCATCAGCACCTTGCGGATGCGACCAAAGGTATCGGGGGCCTGGTCGCGCCACCACAGCATGCGCGGCGCCATAAAGGGCAGCGAGCCGTTGAGCGCCACCAGTCGGTCGCCGGCCGCCTCCACCATCGGAGCAATGTAGGGCAGGTAACGGTTATCCAGCGCCGACGGATACCAGGGCGTCACTGCATTCCACTCCCGGTCGATGCCGATCGCGCCGGCCATTTGGCCGGCGAAGGCGATGGCGGCAACTGCGGAGGGTGCAATAGTGGCCTTCTCGACCACCTCCTGCAGCGTGTCGAGTGTGGCCCGTACGAAGTCCTCGCCGCGCTGCTCCGCCAGGCCGGGGCCGGGGTGGTGCAACGCCGTCGCGCGCGCGGCATCGACCAGGGCCACGCCTTCTGTGTTGAAGAGGGTGGCCTTGACGACGCTGGTGCCTAGATCGACGCCGATCAGGTAGGACTGGGACATTCGGTACCTTGTGTGCACAAGCCTGTGAGGCTAGTTCGGGGTCAACAGGTCATATTATACCACAGGTGTGTGAACGTTAACAACAGTGAGATTCTTTGTGACGTGTTGACTTCGCAACGAATGGTGAACAACGAATGCGGAAGCCGAGGATGCAAACACCACAAATGGGTGCATTCAATGTGAGTTGATGATGTGACAAGTGGGTCGAGTAGGTCCTGGCGGCGCAGTACAGAACACTCCATGTTTGTGGAAGGCCTGCATCGCTCGAACTCGCCGCCAGGACCGTATCGAGACCCTTGGATCTCGATACAACGACTTGCTTGATCCAGGGGTCTCGATACGGGTCTGGCGGCGGTCAGCGATTGTAGTGAACCTTAAGTGCTCAAGCTGATCGTGGGTAAATCGCCGCCAGACCCTACTCGACCGGCAGCGTCGCGTTATCAAGCCCATCACAACCATCCTTCGAAGAGTGTTTCCTCAGCCGCAACAGACCAAGTCCCGCCGGGTCCGAGGCAGGCGGCTACATCGGGCAGGCTGGCTTGCAGCTCGGACAACGCCAGCAACGGCAGATCGACGAGCTGCGGAAAGATGACGATCTTGCCGGGATAGCGGTGCTGTATGACGGCTTCGATGCCGGCGGCCATGGCCCGCATCCCACCGATGGCTGCCAGCGAGCGGGCGGGCGATAGCACGCCGGCTGTGATTTTGTCGAGCACGGCCAGTTCGTCGGCGACGGTCGATCCACTGGTGCCGGTGAACTGCGCACCATACAGCGCGACCCGGTCCAGCGGTAGCGGCGCTTTGCTGCCAACCGGCAATCCCGCAAACACCACCAGCATGCCATCCGGCGCCAGATAGGACGCGGCCTGGGCAATCACGTCAGTGTCAGGCACGATGACCACCACGTCATCACAGCCGCGGCCCCTGGTCAGGCGATCGACCTCACGCTCGAGCCGGCCCGGCTCGGCCGCCGGGCTGATGGCTACCAATTCGATGCCGGCGGCTGCGGCCAGGGGCCCGAAATCGGCGGTTAGTCGATCTAGCCGCTCCTGGCCGCGGTTGGTGACGATCAGAGCGGCCGGGCCGTTGGCCATCTCAAGCGCGCGCTGGGTGTGCATCCGCCCCAGCGTGCCGCCCGCGCCGACGATCAGGGTGATGCCACCGGATCTCAGTTCGGAGCGGTTACGCGCCAGGCCGAAGGCCTCGGCGATATCAGGGCCGGTGCAGCCGGCGATAGACAGCGGCTCGTAGTGCAGCCGGCCCACGTCCACGGCAACCGGCCCATCCAGCGGCCTGTCCGTGACCAGGGTAAGCAGGCCGCCGTGGGCGAGACAGTCCATGGCTTGCGCCACGACCTCGGCGCTGTCGGGATCGAGCAGGATGATGTCGTCGAATTTGCGGGTTGCAGGCTGCATGTTGCACGAAGTCCCGGAGCGAAGCGGAGTGGAGGTTGCAGGTGGCACGTGGGAAGTGGCAGAAGCGACGTGATCGATCACTTCGACGGGCTGTGTTTTGACCCAGGCTGCCAACCGGCTCGGCACGTCGGTTAAGACTACTCCGGCGCTTGGCAGCGGTTGGCTCATCGTGTAGTGATCGGGGCCGCCAGGCCGGCCGCGGATCCACAAGGTGCCGCCGGGTTTCGGCGCCAGCCGGCGTACGGGTGTGTAGGCAACGTCGACGCAAGCCCAAGGCTCCAGCAGGGCGATGTCGACGTAGGTGAGGCTGTCCGGCACAGGGAAGACGTAGCTGCCCACGTCGCCGGCCAGCACGGCCTCGTCGAGCGCGAGATATTGGGTCATCGCGCCGGGCAGGTTGACGCCGAGTATCGTGCGGCGGCCATCATTGTATACACTCGCCTGCACGCCGAGCCGCTGACCGGGCCGGAAATGATCCCGCCAGCGTTCGCCGGCTTCGATCACGGTCAGGGCTGCTTCATGGCCCAGCCGGGCAGGGTGTGCTTCGAAGTCGCGCGGGAAGAACAGCGGATAATCCTGCCCCATGCGCACCATCTTGGCGTCCGACGCGCACAAGCCCAGCGCATCGACGCGCACCAGCACCTGCTCCGGCCCGCAGGCCGGCAGCGGCTCTGCCACCGGCTGCCCCTCCACACCCAGGCTCGCCAGCCCGGCGCCGCGAAAGGGCCAGGTAAGGGTCGTGGCGGGTACTGGGCCGGCGGCTTGCCGGTAGGTCGGCCAAAGGGTCGTCATGGTAGATTGGTGGTAACTGCTCACCCGTCATTCCTGCGAAAGCAGGAATCCATCCGGCTGGCGGTCAATGCAGGCGTACCCGATAGATTCCTGCTTTCGCAGGAATGACGGTAGGCAGCTTTGCTTAACGATAAATAGACCAACAGTATCATGGATTCCCGCTTCCGAAGGGGACGGGAATGACGAGTGAACAGGCACCGGAAGACAGACTATCTGCATGACCGGCCACTCTACCGGTGTTTCAATGTACCGTCCGTCCCGTAGCGTCCGTAGCGATGGCCGGCTTCGATCAAGGCGTGGACATTTTCGGGCGGTGTCTCAGGCGCCAGTGCGCAGCCGGGGCCGAGAATCAGGCCGCCGCCTGGGGCAAGCACGGCCAGTTCCTCGCCGACTTTTTCGGCGACGAGGTCGGGTGTGCCAAATGCCAGTACGCCGCTAGGGTCGATCACACCCAGGATGGTGGTCTTGCCGGCCGTGGCCGCCTTGATCTTCGGCAGATCGCACTTGTAGTCCAATTCCAGAACCGCGGCGCCGGTGGCGGCCATGTCGTCCACGATACGGGTCGCGTTGCCGCAGATGTGATAGGCCAGCAGAATGTCGACGGCTTGCAGGCGTTCGACCAGGCGTTTGGCATAGCCCCACTCGAACTCCCGGTACATCTTGGGCGAGGTGACGTCCGGGCCGGAGAGCGATTCGCCGATGGACGTGAGGTGTGCGCCCTGATCGCGTTGAGCCACGGCATAGCGGAAGACAACCTCGAGGCAGAACGACAGCAGGCGATGCAGCTTCGCCTCGTTATCGGGGTCCGTCAGGGCCAGCAGAAAGGTGTCGATGCCCAGCAACATGGAGGCCAGCGAGAACGGCCCCTGGTCGGCGCGGCCCATGATGGCCACGTGCCCACCGATCTCCCGGCTGACGATGCGGGTCGCCTTGAGATTCTCGGCCAGCAAATGGGCTTTGTATGGATCGGGCACCACCAGTCGATCCAGCTCGTCCAGGCTTGCGATGGCCGGCCTCACCAGCACCGGTGCACTGTCGGCCAGGTATTGGATGCTGCACCCGCAGGCTTCGGCCAGCGCAACGGTGCCGTTTTCCAGGATGAGCAGGTCGTGGCCGAATTCGCGCCAGGCTTGAAGCTGGCCTGCGGCCATGGCTTCGCCGCTCTGCAAGAAGTCAGGAAACGGCAGACCCGACGCCTGGGCGACCATTAGGAAGTTGTGCAGGTCCACCGGCACCCGGTCGGGAATGCCGCCGCGGAGGACTGTGGTGACGCGCTCGAGGGAGGTGGGATGCGTGTTCATAGGATCTCCTATTGAGCGAGAATGACAAGCGATGAGTGATGAGTGATGAGTGATGAATGATGAATTCCGGACTTCGGATTCCGCACTCATCATTCATCACTCATCATTCATCAATTCCGCGCAGCCAGCCCGTCCAAATACTCCCGCATCAACTCGTTCGAATCCAGTCGCACGATGGGGATGCCAAGCTGGCGGCAGGCGTAGGTGATCTCCTGCGACACGTCGCCATCGGTTGCAACGGGGTGGTTGGAGGCGGCCACGCGGAAGAGCAGGTCATGATCGGTGCCCAAACGCACCATCACGTTGGGCCACATTTGGCCGAAGAAACCCATGACCTTGTCCTTGACCGCGCCTTCGACCGCCACCGATTCGCCGACACCCAGGTGCATGGCGTATTTGCCCTTGACGCGCCCGAGGCGGGCCGTAGTCACCGGGCCGGCTTTGCCCATGAAACCCACCGCTCCGCCGGTAAAGCCGGCCACGTTGGCACTGATGGTGACGTTTGGCAGGGACTTGGCCGGATCGTTGCTCTTGCCGGCCCACCAGACCGACGCTGCGCCGCAATTCGAGATGGCGAAGAAATCCTCGCCGATGTATTTCAGGTCGCCGAAAATCGGCCCGACCTCCGGCCGGATCTGCTGCAACAGCACCGAGGTTAGTAAGCCCTTGATGTCGCCCTCGCAGACTGTGGAGAAGATCGGCTTGGGGCCGAGGTCGTCGGCGCCGAAGGGCAGAAAGGCCGGCAGCGTGCAGCCGACAATGCCGTACTCCACCGACAGGGTGGGCTGGCAGCGGATCGACACGCCGACGATGTTTTCGCCTTCGAGTTCCTTCAACCGGTCGCGAGCGGCCAGGTAGAAGCCGACCTGCACCTGGAAGTTGCGCGGTGTGGCGCTGACTTTGTCGTAGAGGATGAGCGTGCCGTGGTCCTGCAACCAGCCAATGAAGTGTTCGATCCGTTCCGGCTGCTCTTTGAGGATATGCT
Organism: uncultured Chloroflexia bacterium; assembly: GCA_963709505.1. Lineage (GTDB taxonomy): Bacteria > Chloroflexota > Anaerolineae > JAAEKA01 > JAAEKA01 > CAVPXC01. The sequence continues at coordinate 16,004 of CAVPXC010000002.1, forward strand.
CGGCGCGGCGGATCAAAGCGTACTCGTCCTCGTTGAGGATATCGCGGATGATCAGCCGCTTGAGCGCGGGGATATCGTCCTGCAGGTGTTCCATGTGCAGCGAGTAGGTTCCGCCCCACATCATGATCGAGCTTCTGCGCATGCGGGCCACGGCTGAAGCGCCGCGGATCCAGGGCAGCATCCGCTCCGGGTTGCCGCGCAGCCGCTCGTGCTGCACCGCGTGCTGGTTGACGCCGGACTCGAGCAAGCTGGCGCCGACCGCGCTGATGCTGACCGTGCCGGGCAGTTTGGGGTCGTCGACCGTGTAGAGCATCACCGGCAGGTTGGCCTCCCGCACCACGTCGATGACCACCATGGGTGGCGTCCAGAAGTGTGAGCAAAGCACCATGCACTCGGCGCCATGCGCTTGCAGATAGCGCGAGCAGGCAGCCGCTTCGCTGTAGCGGCGGACGCCGAACCAATCCTCGGGATCCGGCCGCAGATCGACCATCGGATCGATCACCTCGCAGCCGTGTTCGGTCAGATACAAAGCCAGCTCGTCGTGCCGTGCGCGCAGATACTTCTCACGCGGCCCGTCGAAAAAGCTATCGCGGCCATCGGTAAATGTCACCAGCCCTACTTTGGGACGGATGGGGCTTGACTCCACGGTTGGTTCTCCTTGCACATGCGGTACAACGCTGAGCGATGAGTGATGAACGATGAATTCCGGAGTTCGGACTCCGGAATTCATCGTTCATCACTCATCATTCATCGATACTGTCCGTAATCTCGTGCGGTTTCAAACATCGCCAGGATATTCTCCGGCTTAACGTCGATCATGCTGTTGCAGGACGAAAGGACGAAGCCGCCGCCGGGGGCGAAAACGTCGATGCGGCGCTTGACCTCTTCGACGACCTGGTCCACTGAAACGTCGCCTTCGACGCCTTCGACTGTGCCGTGGAAGGTGATCTGCGAGCCGTAGGCGGCTTTGACGCGCTCGCCCTCCATGCCCTTGGCGGAGGTTTGCACGGGGTTGAGCACGTCGACCCCGACCTCGATCAGGTCGGGGATGACGTTGAAGATCGCGCCGTCGGTGTGGCGGAAGAGGCGGGCGCTGGGGGCCTTTTCGTGGATCAGGCTGTAAAGCGCCTGCTCGGCCGGTTTGATAAACTGGCGGTACATCTTGGGCGAGATGAGCAGGTTGTTCTGCGCGCCGATGTCGTCGCCGATCTCGACCATCTGCACGTACGGCCCGACCGCGTCCAGGAACATCCCGTAGACGCCCTTGTAGATCTCCACCAGGTGGGCGAGGATGGCCTCGGCCACGAGGGGGCGCTGGACCATATTCATCAGAAACTCGGGCATCTCCATGATTTGGCAGGCCCGATCGAGGAAGCCGTAGGTGATGGGGTTGCGCGCCACCAGTGCGTAGTCGGTCTCCTCGTACAACCGCCGCGCTTCGTCGGCCAGGCCTTCGGCGGAATAGACGTCTTCGGGCTTGGGCCAGGCGTAGGCATCCACCTCGGCGACGGTCGTCGCGCCATGGAGCGGGCTGATGTTCACGTGCACCCACAGCCCGGACTGTTGCGAGCCGATGCCCCAGAAATCGACGAAGGTGCCGTCTTCGAGCACGGTGGTCTTGTTCTTGGGACCCTTCTTAAGGAAAATGCGACGAAAATCGACGCCGAGGATTTCCAAGATGCGTTCGTCGTAGTAATTGGCCGTCGTCCCCGATCGCACCGGGGGGATCGGCGCCAGTCCCAGGGCGTCCCGCAGCCGGAAGTACGTTGTGTCCAGCAACATGCTCGCGTTGCCCATCAGGTCGACCGGGATCCGATCCGGTTCCTGGTGGTTGAAGGCTGTTAAGACGCGTTCGCGGTGGGTGTAGGTTGGCATGGAGTGGTCCTACGAAGAAACCATCACCCCGCCATCCGGCGCAATGGCCTGGCCGGTGATGAGGCGGGCGCTGTCGGAGACGAGAAACTCGGCGAGGCCGGTGACGTCGTCGATGGTAGTGAACTCTTGCATGGGAATTTGCGCGGCGCGGGTGGTCAGGTAAACGTCGACGGAGATGTTACGCTCGGCAGCGGCTTGGCCGGCGTAGTCAAGCTGCATAGGGGTGAGGGTAACGCCGGGGCAGAGGGCGTTGACGGTGATGCCGTAGAGCGCCAGTTCGAGCGCCAGACAGCGGGTGTACATCAGAATCGCGGCTTTGCTGACGCGGTAGGGGATCACGTGGGTACCGGCGCGCACAGCGTTGGTGGAGGCAGTGATCAGGATGCGGCCCTGCCGGCGCTGCATCATCTGGGGCACGACCGCCCGGCAGGTCAACGCCACGCCTTTGACGTTGACCTCGAGCACCTGATCCCAGTCTTCCGGTGTGATCGAGAGGTACTCAGCCGGTCCGAGCGCGCCGGCGTTGGCGAAAAGGAAGTCGATAGGCCCTAGCGTGGCCTGCGCGCCGGTCACAGCGGCCTCGATCTCGGCCGGATCGGTGACGTTGACTCGGCAGCTTACGGCCCGGCCGCCGAACTCAGCGATTTCGGCCGCGATCGCTGCCGCCGAGTTGCCGTCGACATCGGTGACCGCCACCGCCGCGCCGTCGTGCGCCATCTGCCTGGCCAGGCCGCGGCCAATGCCGCTGCCGGCGCCGGTGACGAATGCAACCTTGCCGCTGAGATCGACGGTGATTTTCGACATGGTGTGTTTGAAATCGGCAGGTAGGGGCAGGTCTTGCACCTGCCCGTGACAGCCGTTCAAGCATTCCTATCGTATCACAGCCATTTTTGATTGTCAAGAGGCAAATGAGCAAGATCGAAAAAGTCATTCAAGAATAATGATTGACTTCGTAATACAAATACGATATAATTGGATAAATTATCGAAGTCGAACATACCGAAAGGATGCTCTCATGGCAACCGCTGAACGATGGGGGAATATCGTGGCGCTGGTCGGCCAGCGCGGGTTTGTGACGGTTGGCGAGCTCAGCCGGCTATGTGATGTGTCGGAGGTGACGGTACGCCGCGACCTGCAGGCGCTGCACGACCAGGGGCGGCTGCAGCGCACCTATGGCGGGGCAGCCGCGCCACAGGCCGGCGCGTCCGACGGTCAGGGTACAGCAGAGCGGCAGGCCGAGGGCTTCCTGGCCGGCCGTTTTAACGCCTTGATCGCCACACCCGTGTCGCCTACCTTGGAGCGGGTGTTACTGGATCGCGCCGCCAGCCGGAAGGTGCCGATCATCGCCGAGTTGCTGGGCATGGCCGGCGCGCAAACGGTGGTGGCCGTAGACAACTATCAGGCCGGGCACGATCTCGGACGCTGGGCCGGAAACTATGCTCGCCAGCACCTCGACGGCAGCGTGACATTGCTGGACCTCACGCACGATCTGAGCAACACGCGTGAGCGCAGCCGCGGCTTCCTTGCCGGCCTGCGAGAGGTTGTGCCCGACGCCCGCCTGGTCCTCTCGATCGATGCTCAGGCCCGCGCCGAGACCGCGTATCAGCTCACGCTCGACGCGCTGGCCGTGCATCCGTCGATCAACGTCATCTTCGCCATCAACGACACAACCGCGGCCGGGGCGATGGCGGCCTGTCGAGAGTTGGGCTTGGCGCCGGCCGCGACCCTGTTGGTGACGTTCGGTCTCGAGGGCGATACGATGAAGGATGCGCTGTTTGCGCAAGGCTACTGCAGGGCCGGCCTGGCGATGTTCCCCGAGATCGTGGGGCGGGTTTGTGTCGAGGCGGCGATCCAGGCCGTCGCCCGTAGGCCGTTGCTCGCCCATCTGGTCACGCCACACGCCGTCTTGACCGCTGAAAGCCTCCCGCAGTTCTACGAGCGGGAAGAGGCGATCTGGCGGTTGAACTGGCAGGCGGTGCGGGAACACCTTACAGTTCCGTTACCCATCGACCGCGCTGCTGGCCGAGCGCGCCATACCTGCGCCACGGTCGATCACGTTTGTCGTGCCTTTCAGCGAGCACGAGTGGTATCGCAGCCTGGTGGCGGCAATGCGCGAGCACAGCGCGCGGCTGGGTATCGAATTGGAGGTGGTGGATGCGGCGCAGAGCTTGCGCGACGAGGTGGAGTTGCGCAAATGCGCTATCGCCCAGCGCGCCGCGCGGCTCGTGCAGCCGGGTGATGTACTGATCGTGGACGACGGGCAGGTTACCACGTTTCTGGCGGAGGCGCTGCGTGAGCATGAGGGCATTACGGTGATTACCAACTCGGTGGGGGTCTTTGACGTGTTGCGTCACAACCCAAGGATTACCTTGATTTCGACCGGTGGGCTGTTGCGCCCAGGTAAACAGGCGCTCATCGGTCCGACGGCCGAGGCTGGGCTGGCTGACCTGCGCGCCGACAAGCTCTTTCTGGCCACCACCGGTATCACCCTCGATTTTGGGCTGTCGCACCCCGATCTGGCGGAAGTGTCGGTCAAACAGGCGATGATCCAAGCCGCGCGAGAGGTCATCCTGCTGGCCGATCACAGCAAATTCGAAGGCGATTTGGTGATGCAGTTGGCGCCCGTCGACGCGATCGACATACTCGTGACCGACAACGCCCTGCCGGCCAGCGTGCGCCTGGAGCTGTCCACGCGTGGAGTGGAGATTATTCTGGCGGAGACGTAACCGTTACCCAAGTCGGTGCCTTCAAAATGCGTTGATGATGCGAAACGCGGGTCGAGTAGATTCTGGCGGCGGTTTGTGGTGGTTGGCAACACAAAGCGCTCAGTGGAGGCATTCACAAGCAATGCGAATGCCGGTGGCAGGTCCTTAACCGAAGCCGGAATAAAACAGAGAGCGTGGCCCGTGGCCGGAATCGGCGGCTCGTCTTGCGCCGCGAACCAAACCAGGTCTTGCCGGCGGGGTCGTACAACTTGTACACCCGTTGATCCAGGTCAACAAGCCGATCCGTGCCGGCATAGACCGGCTCATCCGTCTTGTGCTCGTCGAGGTAGGTGGCGACAGTCGGAAATCGGCGTTGTAAATGCGCTGGGCCGGCTCGGCCTGCGCCCAATCGACGAAATAAGCAACGCTACTATTGAAGGCATGCCAGACGAGCAGGAGCAACAACAGCACGGCGGCCAAGCGCGACCAAGCCGCACGGCTGCTGCGAAATCCCGCCACTTGTGGCTGGCCAGTCCGCGGCTTAAGAAATAGATCGTGCCTGTCGCCAGGGCAATCAACAGGGCCGGCTCCAGGCCCAGCCGTGTCGTAAAGATGAACCAGAAGGATCCGGCAAACAGCGCACCTGCGACCAGCGCGCCTGCTCCTGGCATATAACGCAGCGCCAGAACAACGGTCAGGCTCAACGCGGCCATGCCCCACAGGACGCTGGTAAAGTGCAGGCTCCAGACGAAGTGTCCGCCGGCCAGCTTGAAAATCAGGGCGACCGGATAAATGCCCAACGCCTCGCGGCCGAAGTTAGCCGGGAAGTAGAGGGGGAATGCCGGATGGCCGCGGCCAATGGACAGCGCGTCCAGGCTGTTGAACGCCTGGTCGTGCTGAAAGCCTGGCGGCACGTCGTTCAGCCGAAACAGCAGCAAAGCCCAGGCGGCCAACAGAAGCACCAGGACACCGAAACGGAATGCTTTTGAAGGGGGTCTAGAATGGGCATTGATCATGGAATATGGATGAAGGGACTTATCGCAGGTCCTCGTCCACGGCAAGCGTGCTCAGGCCCGCGACGTTTCTGAAATCGTTAGGGTTCAGAGTAACCAGCGTCAGATTGTTCGAGATCGCCGTGGCTGCTATGATGGCGTCAGGCACGCCAAGAACCCGCCCGGACTTCATGCTCGCAGCAATTAAGTCACCCGCCTTATCGGCGATCTCTCGATCCAGATCATAGACCGCAAGCCTGGAGAGAAGCTTTTGGGTAGCATACTGTTCATCAGGCTTCATGCCCGCATGAACCTCAAGTCGCGTGACCGTAGCGATGGACAGTCGTTCTGATTTGCTCAGATTCCGCAAGAAGGTTACCACACGACGCTGCCCACGCAGGTGTCGCAACACCAATCCAGTGTCAAGCAGATAGCGTGTCATGATCCACGTCTCCAGGCCGGCTCCATGAACTTCGCAATATGTTGAGCCATCCGTCGATCGCTGCGTCGTCCAGCATCTCAGGGTGATTTTCATCCGACCACGCGCCCGCAGTCTCGTCCAAGGCCAGCTGTTGCCCCTCCAGGGCCAGACGCTCTTCCAGGGCCTCGGCAATAAAGCGGCTGCGTTGCCGAGTGGGAACGAGCTCATTCAACCGTGTCACTACCGCTTTGGGAAGCGTAATGGTAACCTTTTGTGTGTCCAAATTGGAAGTCTTTATAGTCATCTTATCCTACCTCCTGCAAGTGGTATTCTTTATACCATCTGATAACATTCCCGTCAAGCTACCAGATTGCCATGGACGAGCCACTACGCAATTTCGTTGAGCCAATTGCATAATCGATCGGATCGAATCTCGATACTGGGTGTTTTGTTATAGTGAAGACATCCAGTCGTTGGGTTGACGTCACAAGGTGCGTTTCCAACGGTGCCAGCACAAAGAGCACACACCTAATAGGCACAATGAGTGAATAACAGGCTGTGCCTCTCTTTTTCTACAAAAGGAGGTGAAACCATCGGAAACACCGTTTACGCGAGTTTGTCGTAATCCTACCTGTGTTTTGATTTTCTCGGCTTCGGCCTACCTTTCATATTAGGAGCATCTTTCATGACTACTAACTCGACCCTTGCTTTACTTTGTGGCGGCCTTATCGCCATGCTGTTCGGACTGGTGCTGGCTTTCAGCGGCTACCGGTTCTTCCTCATCCTGCTGCCCATCTGGGGCTTCTTCTTTGGCCTGGCGCTGGGCGCGCAGACCTTGCAGGCTCTGTTTGGCACCGGATTCCTGGCTACAGTGACAAGTTGGGTGATTGGCTTTGTCACCGGGGCGGTGTTTGCTGTCTTGGCATACTTCTTCTACATCGCAGCCGTGGCGATCATCGCCGGCTCGCTTGGCTACGGCCTGACCGTCGCGGTGCTAACGGGGATCGGAATGAACATGAACTTCCTCGTGTGGGCGATCGGCATGGTGGCTGCCGTGGCCCTCATCTTTGTGACGCTCAGGTTCAACCTGGCTAAGTGGGTGATCATGGTCACAACAGGGCTTGCGGGCGGCGCCATCATCGCCGGCGTCATCGGGTTTATGTTTAGCCCCGCTGCTCGGTTCCTTGAGAACCCGGTGAAGGCTATCCTGTCGACCTCTCCACTGTTGGCGATTCTTGGCCTTGTGATCGCAGTCGTAGGGATCGCGGCACAAGTGCGAACGTCTCGTAACTTTGCCATGGAGACCTACAACCGGTGGGAAGAACCGGTGCAGCCAGCATCCTAACCCACATCGTACGCCTTTCAAGTACGTAGAATGATCAAGCCCGGCACTCCCAAGTGCCGGGGCTCTTTGATTCCTTTCTAAGTGTCCTCTCAATAATCCGGGGTAGGGGCACGGCCTTGCGCCTGCCCTCCGGGGCGACCGCAAGGGCTTGGCCCCTACAAATTGAGAAGTTACCTTTCTAACTGTAGAACGCGCAGGTGTCAGCGTGAGCGTCAGCTTCCGCGCCAAATCTGTTGGCGGCTATCGAACTCCCATCCCGCCTGGTCGATCGCGATCTCATGCTTTTCCCAACCTGCGGCGATACGCGAACGTGTCTCGTCCCAGGTACGGATGCCGCTGAGCGCATCAGCGGCCTCGACGTTGCAGGCGCCGACGGCCGTGGCCATGATTGCCGTGTCCTCGGCAGAGAGGCCGCGCAACAGCGCCGATAGGAAGCCGCTGATTGACGAGTTGCCCGACCCGGTAGCGCCGACTTCGTGCACCTTGAACGCCGGCGCCCATCGCTCCTTATCAGCCCACGCAGCCGGATCGGATGGCTGGGCGCGGCCCATAGACTCGATCGCCGCCCGGTCGCCCGTGCGCAGGTAAATGCCGCGATGCCCGAGCTTGATCACGACCACCTTGCACCCGAGGCCCAACAGCTCGTCGGAGATCTCGTGGAGCAGGGACGGCGTGAACTGATACAGAATGTCGCCGCCGGCCGCACGCAGCTGCTCCAGCCACTCGCGGTGTAGCATGAAGAGAATCTCCTCGCCGCTGGGCTGGAACACGTCGACGTATGGCAGCGTGGCCGTCACGATGGCACGCCAATCCGCCCGGCCGCTGGCCGAGTTGGCATCGGGGAGCGACATGTCCAGCGACGTAGTCACACCCGTGGCCTTGGCGCGACGGAAGATCTCGACCAGTTCGCGGCCGCTATTCTCGAACATTGAGCGCATGATCGGCGGGTAGCCAAAATGGAACATCCGGCTTTGCGCCACCACGTCATAGCCCACGTCATCAGCGCGGAAGGTGTTGTTGGCCCCGGCAAAGTGCAGGAAGATGCGGTCGATCCCAGGGGGATTGACGACAATCGTATAGGACGTTTTCGTGGTCGGGTCGACGATCATGCCATCCGCCAGATGCGGATCGACCGCACTGACCAGCCGCCGCACCGCACCGCCGTACAGGTCGTCACCCACCTTGCCCATGAGCTGTACGGCCATGCCAAGCCGCTGCATAGCCAGCCCCGTGTTCGCGACCGGCCCGCCCGTCGAGAACAGCACGGGACCCACCTCGACCAGCCGCCCCGGTTGGAACAGCTTGTCAAACTCAGCACCAGCCTGCGTGCTCAAATCGGGAATCACATCCAGGCAGATGTGCCCGGCAATTACGGCGTCCCACATGGGTGTGTCGATCCTTTCTTGTTGCGGGTGACTGGGTGACTGGGTGACCGGGTGACTGGGTGACCGGGTGACAAGGTGACTGGGTGACAAGGTGACCGGGTGACAAGGTGACAAGGTGACTGGGCGATATGCCTGCGGACTGCCAGTCACCCGGTCACCCAGTCACCCGGTCACCCAGTCACCCAGTCACCCAGTCACCTTGTCACCCAGTCACCCAGTCACCCGGTCACCCTGTCATCCAGTCACTCCTAAGTCACTCCGATCAGCTTCTTGGTCAACCGTACCGCCGAGCTGGCATCGGGAGCGAAGCCGTCGGCGCCGATTTTGTCGGCGTATTCCTGCGTCACCGGCGCGCCGCCGATCAGGATCTTGACTTGATCCCGCAGGCCCGCCTCTTTTATGGCGTCGATGGTCACCTTGCACATCGGCATGGTGGTGGTCAGGAACGCGCTCATCCCGACGGCATGCGGCTGGAACTCGCGGATCGCCTCGATGAAGCGGTCCGGCGGCACGTTCACGCCGAGGTCGTGCACCTCGAACCCTGCGCCCTCGAGCATGACGTTGACCAGGTTCTTGCCGATGTCGTGGATGTCGCCTTTGACTGTGCCCATCACGAACTTGCCGACCGGCTGCGCGCCGGTCTCGGCGATCAACGGGCGCAGGATCTCCATGGCGCCTTTCATAGCGTTGGCGGCGACCAGCATCTCCGGCACGAAGAACTCGCCCGACTCGAACAGCCGGCCGACTTCTTCAAGGGCCGGGATCAGGCCGTCGAACAGGATCTCCATCGGCGTCATCTCGATCGACAGGCCCTCGTTGGTCAGTTCGATCACCGGCTCGTCGTCGCCGTCGATGGTGTGGTTGTACAGCTCGTCAAGTATTTCTTCTTTGCGGGTCATGGGGAATCTCCTGGATGGTGAGCGGATGATATCACAACGGATTTGGGACAACGAATGGCGGAAGTATTGTTTCGTTTTGTGACCAATGGTTGCCCACTCATTCGGCAAACCATTTTGCCGGAATGATTTACAACACCTCCGGCTCCTCCTCCGCCATTCGTTGTCCCAAATTCGCTGTGATATTCCTCGTCAGCCCAGCCAACTGGCTGGATCGATAATTTGCTTCACTTCTTCAAAATCGTTGCAACGGTAAGTACATAGACCGGCCGTTCCGCTGGCGTCGATGTTGCCGCCGGCCATGCCGATCGTAGTAAAGCCGGCCAGCCGCACGGCGCAGACGCCTGCGCCGCTGTCTTCGATACCTATCACCTGGCCGCGCTCCTCGAACGGGATGCCCAGGCCGATGCGGCACGCCTCGGCGTAAAGCCAGGGATGCGGTTTGGGGGCCAGCTCGCCCAGCGTACCCGGCTCGCCGGGTCGCGGCACAAAGCCGGCCGTGATGATGGCATCGTAGAAGTCCTCGGGCCGGCCCATGCCGAGGGTGTCAAAGGCGGCCTTGATCTCCGGATAGGCCTTCTCGTGCAGGCCCGACGTCACCAGCGCGATCCGAACGTCTCGGGATTTCAACCAGAACAGAAAGTCCCGCAAGCCGGGCGCAGGTTGGATCGCGTCCTTGCGCCCACCGCCGGCCAGCAGCGCGTTCAGCTCGCGATGGGTGTGCTCGAAATAGACTGCGCGGGCCTCAGCCAGCGTCCGATCGGGGCAGTACTTGCCGATGCAGTACGCCAGGTGCTCGGACACGCTGTGGCCGGCCACGAATGGCAGGTCGGCTTGCTCCAGCTCGAAACGCGGATTGTCGAGCAGGGTCGCTACGGTCATCTGGATGATCCAGATCCAGAACGGCTCGCTGTGCACGCTGGTACCGTCCAGGTCCATCAGCACAGCTCGAATTGGGCGTTCCAAACTGGACCGGATGGACGGGATAGTAAGCCGGATAGCCCAAAGCTGATTTCACATAAGCTAGCGTGCTATTGCGAAAGCCGATGAACTCAACTTTGCCATCGCCCGTTGCGGCCACCACCTCAACGCCGTTCTCGCCCGCTAGGTGCAGCCCATCACTGCACGCCGCAAGCGGCACAAGCCCATCGGCGGAGGTGAATGTCCCCAGGTAGGGAAGGATGATTTGATCTGTCATGATTGGTTCATCGTCGGTGCGAAATGACTAGCGCCGGTCGAGTAGGTCCTGGCGGCGAGTCTCGATAGATGAAAGCAGTGGGTGCTCAAGTCGATCACCAACAAGACGCCGCCAGACCCTACTCGACCCACGCTCGCGAAACACCACACCAAAACTGCAAGGTAGCTAGTTCACTGTCCACTGCCCACTGTCCACTGTTCACTGCCCATGCGCGGCGTATCCAGCCCGGCCATCGCCCGCACCTCTTCGACGTACGCGGTGATGTTCTCCATGGGCGTGTCCCACAGCACCTGGTGGCTGGTCTGCAGGATGTAACCGCCGCCTTTGCCCAGCTCTTGGGCCAGCAAGCGCACCTCGGCGCGCACCTCCTCCGGCGTTCCAAAGGGCATGGTATGCTCAACGTCCACGCCGCCGTAGAAGGTCAGCTTGTCGCCGTAGAGCCGTTTCATCTCGAACCGGTCCATCGCGGCCGGCTCCAGCGGGTTGAAGATGTCCAGGCCGATCTCGATCAACTCGGGGAAGAGCGGGCCGATCCTGCCGTCGGAGTGCAGCCCGCAGTAGACGCCGCGCTTGTGGCAGTGATCGAAGATAATCGCTAGCCGCGGCTTGATAAACGCGCGCCAGTAGTCCGGGCTGAACATCAGCCCGGAGGAGGTGCCCCAATCGTCGGCGAAGTAAAAGCCGTCGATGCCGATGTCGATCTGCTGGTCGATGATCGGCAGATCCCACTCGTAGAGCACGCGGTCAAGCAGCGCATGCACGAACTCCGGACGGCGTTTCATGTCCACCATCAGCGCGGGCATGCTGCGGATGCTCCAGCCTCGCTCGAAGAGCACCATCCCCAGCTTGCCGAAGATAAACGCGCGGTCGCGCCAGCGGTCGGCCAGCGCGCGCGCCTGATCGAAGCGGCCCTCACGAAAAGGATCGGGAAACTCATACGAGTCCAATTTGTCAGGACTGTCAGCCAGCGGGTACGCCACCGGGTGCGGCATGCCCGCGCTGCGGTCCCAGACGCAGCCAAACTCGTCCATGTGCAGCTCGCCGGCCGCGTCCAGGTTGGTGTGCACGGGGCCGCCGCTGGGAGTTAGGTCAAGCTGTTTGATCTCGCTGGCCCACGGGTTGTAGTTGAAGTCGGTGCCGATCTTGACCACGTGGTTGCCGAGGAAATCGGCGACCTCCTCGCTGTTTTTCAGCCCGTAATGGTCGCGAATCTTGTGGTAGACCATCGGGATCGAGTGGAAATTGAACGGCACGTAGTCAGTCTCTTCGTGCCGGACCGCCGCCAATGCTCGCTCGCGACGGCCGGTGGGGGTGCCGTATGACCAGATATCCATGGGAAGGGTTGTCTCCTGATGTTGGGTAGTGAGGTGAACAAGGCTGCATTTGTCTGCTGTGGTGTCTCATGGGCGTGGGTCGAGTAGGGTCTGGCGGCGCTTTACCGTTGATCAGCCTGAGCACCTAATGTTTCCGGCCATCGATAACCGCCGCCAGACCCGTATCGAGACCCTTGGATATGATAGACTTACTTGATCCAGGGGTCTCGATACGGTCCTGGCGGCGAGTCTCGGCTAATGTGAGCCTTCGTTAGACGCTCCGGGCTTCGGTATTGCGCCGCCAGGACCTACTCGACCGACGCTGGCTACTTCTTTAATGAAACTGCCGAGTAGTCCGCCTCCTGGAGGCGGATTACTCGGGCAGCTTCGATCATCGCCAGGAAGCCTTCCACTGGCACGTAGTCGGGGATCGAGTTGCCGGAGCCGAGGGCGTAGCCGCAGGCCTGGTGGCGGAAACGTGTGCCCTTTTCGACAACGTCCTTCACAATGTCCTGCGGCGACTGCTGGCAAAGGATATCAACGTCGATCCCGCCCAGCAGACCGATGCGGTCGCCGTAGCGGGTGATCCATTCGTCGAATGGAGCGATGGCGTCTTCGTTCGAATGCTTGGCATCGATGCCAAGCCCGATCAGGTCGTCCATCACACGGAAGATTTTACCACAGGAATGCAGAAGGAACGGCTTGCCGGCGGCGTGCACCTGGTCGATCACCCGGCGATACTGCGGTAGGATGTGTTCGCGGATCGTCGCCGGCGCCAGCAGCGTGTTGCTGCGGAAGCCCAGGTCGTCGCCGAAGCGGCAGATGGCGTAGTGCTCACTGTGGCGCTCAAGAAAAACCGCCCAGATCTCGACCATGAGATCACCGATGCGACGGAACAGGTCGGCGAACAGCTCTGGGTCGTCGGCCAGCATGTAGGCCAGATATTGGAAGCCGACCAAGTCCTCGCTGATCTCGAAGACCCCGTTGCCCGGTCCACCGATTGCCTGCATGCCCGGCGGCAGGCAGGCGCCCATGGCGCGAAACTTGCGGTCGGCGGTCTCCCAGAAACGCTTAGGAACGTCGTCCCAGGGGTAGGTCTCGAAGTCCCTGCGGGTTTGAATCGGCCCTTTGCGGCTGCCGTAGATCGCGCCGTGGTCAGGCAGGCTGCGCGTGATGGTCACTTCCCAGGAGACGGTGTCGTAGGTCATCTCTCGGTAGAAACGGCAAACCTGCGCAAAAAACTCGTGCAGATCGGCGTCGTCACCCTGCTCCAGGGCGGCGAAGCGGATCCCCAGTACTTGCTCCATGATCGTGGGGTCGATTTTGTGCTCGTAGAGCGGCAGACGGGCAGGACGCCGGTTGGTTAACACGTCGAGCATGTGACGGTAATCGGGTTGGAAGGTCATGGTTCTGGCAGCACCGTCAAGCGGGCAAAGGCCGGTTCGGTCTGGCGGAGAAGTTGTTCGTAGAAGCCGGCGCATTCGACATAATAATCATGGGCATCCAATTGCGGATCGACGCGCGAGGTGCGGCGCACGAAACGCTCGGCAGTCTCGGCCATGTCGGCGTAGATGCCGAGGGCATAGCCGGCCAGGATGGCGTTGCCGATCGGGGCCAGATCCTCTCGGCCCAGCAGAACATGCGGCAATCCCAGCACGTTCGCCTTGATCTGGTTCCACAGCGCGCTTTTGGCGCCGCCGCCGTAGGCCGTCACTTCCGCCACGTGAAGTCCGGGACTGATGTTTTGGAAGTTGCGGTACTGCAGGTATTGGTCATAGGCGATGCTCTCGAGCAAGGCTCGATAGAAATGCTCGCGCTTGTGGGTCCAGGTGAAGCCGAACCAGGCGCCTTTCAGGTCGGTATTGCCCGGGCACGCACGCCCACCCAGGTGCGGGATGAAGAACAACTTCTCCGAGCCGGCCGGTAGATAGCCGGCGTTGGCGTCGAGTACGTCGTAGACTGTCTTTCCTTTGCCCAGAGCTGTCGCGGCCACTTCGTCGGCCAGGCAGAAGGTCTGCTGGAACCAGTGGTGGCTCAAGCCACCGCCGATGATGTACGACGTTGGGTTCCACAGGCCGGGGATCGCCGAGGGAATGATCTCCGCCATGCGGTTTTCCATGTCGGGGTGAAACTGGTCGGTGCAGATGGCCAACAGCGGATACGTGCCGGCGTTGGAAGCCATCCGATTCGGCTTGGTGATCGCCGCCCCGATAAATCCCGCCGACTGGTCGGAACAACCGGCGATGATGGGCGTGCCCTCGCGCAGGCCGGTGATCACGGCCGCTTGCCGGCTGACGCTGCCGATGATCTCCGAGGAGCGAACGATGCGCGGCAGCTTGTCTGCAGGCAGGTCGAGCAGCCGGCACAGATCGTCGGACCAACGGTAGGCCTGGGTGTCACTCAGACCGCTGGCCCAGAGGTAGGTGGAGTCCACGAAGGCGTCGCGGGCCGGCAGGCCGGCCATCTTGCCCACGATGTAGCCACTGATCGTGACGAATTTGGCCGTGCGTTTGTACACATCGGGGAACTCGTCGCGGATCCAGAGCATTTTGGGCGCTATCGTGGGCTGGCCGGAGCCGGTCAACCGGCGGATCGGATCGTGGAAGTTCTCAAGCGTCCAGTTGAGCTGCGGGAAGAAACGCGTGTCGAGAGTCGTCGTGTACGGCGTGGTGGCGTCGCCGTCCTCGTCGATGCCCATGGTGCCGCTGATCATGCCGTCGAGGCAGACCGCGGCCACGTTCTCCGGCGCGATGCCTGACTGCTGCACCAGCTCGCGTGTGGAGTCGTAGACCGCCCGCAGCAGCTTTGGCCCGTCGTACTCGGCCACGCCGGCGCGCGGTTGGTCGGGATGCGTATCGCGTTTGGCATCGGCAACCACGTTTCCGTCGGTGTCGATGATGGTTGCTTTGGTGAAGCTCGATCCGATATCGATTCCGATGATGTAGACCCGAGTCATGCGGTCTTCTCCTCGCCGCCTGCAAAATCGATAGTGCCTCTACAAAACTCGTATGTTCGAAATTACGGTACCTGCGATGCTTCTAGCGGTGTCTCCTCAGACGATTGAGATGTTCATCGCTGACTTCAATGTGGTAGTTGTGAATAGCTTCGATCAGGACCTTATTCTGGATCAGCAGATCGCGTACGGCATCGGCGTACCGGTACTCGAATTGCATAGCCACGCCGCAGTTTGGACTGATTTCTCTCGGTCCCGGTACCAACAGGGACCTGATAGCCATCGCGGGAGAGGGTTTTCTCGGCGCGCACGGCATGGTGGGATGCGTAGAAGGTCACCAAGCCATCTAGCCCGTCAACCTGCTCCGTCATCGGTCCCCTCCTCGATGATTTGCTCCAGTGCTTGAAGTGCGTAGTCTACTTCGGACAAGGTGTTAAAGTGACTGAAACCGAAGCGTACAGTTCCGTTGGGGAAGGTGCCGATGGTGTGATGGGCAGCCGGCGCACAGTGCAAGCCAATGCGTGTCATGATGCCAAAGCCCTGGTCTAGCATCAGTCCAACACGCGAAGGCGACATCCCGGCAATGTTAAAGGAAAGCACACCAATACGTTGCTCAAGGTCCTGCGATCCGTAGATGGTCAGTCCAGGAAGCTGGGCCGCACCGGCGAGGAAACGGCCCACCAACGCCTGTTCGTGCCGATGCACCTGCTCCACTTCCTGATCGAGCAGGAATTCCACCCCCGCGCCCAACCCGGCAATCCCAACTGCATTCAGCGTCCCGGACTCGTACTTGTCCGGCATAAAGTCGGGCTGGAACTCCAGTTCCGAGCGGCTACCGGTACCGCCGCGCATCAAGGGGAGCAGATCCAGGCCCTCACGCAGGTACAACCCTCCGGTCCCAGTTGGCCCCAGGAGTGACTTGTGCCCGGTGAATGCCAGCATGTCGATTCCCAGCGCCTCCACATCGATCGGGTACGCGCCGGCGGTCTGCGAGGCATCCACCAAAAGTGGTGCGTCGACGGCATGACCTATCGTGCCAATCTCGCCGATCGGTAGCAACGTGCCGATCACATTAGAGGCATGAACGATGGCGAGCAGACGCGTCTTGGGCCGCAATGCGCGGCGAACGTCATCCGGATCAAGACCGCCAGTGGCCGGAGAGCAAGGCACAACGGTCAGCTCGATGCGCCCCTGTTCTTCGAGGAAACGGAGCGGGCGCATGACGGAGTTGTGTTCGACGCTGGTAGTAATCACATGGTCGCCAGGCTGCAGCCAACCCAAGATAGCGATATTGAGCGCCTCGGTCGAGTTCTTCGTGAAGACGATCCGGCTTGGATCGGCCACATTAAACAGCTGTGCCAGAGCATCCCGTGCATCGCCAATCAATCGGCTGGCTGCAATCGACATGCGGTGCCCTGACCGGCCTGGACTGCCACCGACCCGCGCCAGGAACTCCACCATGGCGATCTGCACCTGGGATGGCTTGGGCCAGGAGGTGGCTGCGTTGTCGAAGTAGACAACCCTTTCAGTTTCCATGTTCATCACGGTAACCTGGGTGGGACGGCATCGACAGGATCTTCGTCACCCGATGAGACGCCAGGGTAACGTAGGGTGGCAGCGGATCACCGAGCAAAGGTCGCACATAGTCTTTTAGCGCCTGTGTGACATGATTGCCGTCGGCGTTGATGAAGCTATCCGGAAGACGTTTCTCCTGGTTTGCCACCATTTGCAACGGTACCAGGCCCGTGCTGCAGCGATAGGGTTGATCGGTTTCCCGCACCAACGTGATCATTTGTCCACTCGTTCCTGCTACAGCCAAACGAACCGCGGCTGCGCCCACCTCGAATGCCTCTTCCGAGTCCACATGCGAAATGCAGAGACCGGAAGCACGCTGCATCGTGCCCGGCTTATCCAGCCGCGCCTTCAGTTTCAGCCCCTCCATCACCGAATCCACGAGAAACTGTCCCAAACCGCCAAGCTCCGGATGGCCAAAGGCATCTCGATTGAGACTGTCTTGACGAGCGGCTACCAGGCTGCCATCGGCATATTTTAGGCCTTCACACGCAGCGATGACAACGCAGCCGCGCTCTCGGTATACGGCCTCGACATCGGCGAGAAATCTCTCCTGTGAAAAGGGGCGTTCGGGCAGATAGATGAGGTCGGGGGCATAGTCGTCAGCAAGCGCCGTTGCTGCTGTAAGCCAACCGGCGTTTCGTCCCATGGTCTCGACGATTTTGACTACTTCAGTGTAACGCAACGCACGGGTGTCGCGGACGATTTCCATGCACATCACGGCTTCGTACCTGGCTGCGCTGCCAAAGCCAGGTGTGTGATCGGTGTAAGGCAAGTCATTGTCGATGGTCTTGGGGATACCCATGACTCGCATCTCAAAGCCGGATTCGGCTGCCCGCCGTCCTATCTCGTAGGTGTTGTGCATGGTATCCCCGCCGCCGATGTAAAAGAAATAGCGGATGTCATGCGCCTGGCACAGATCGAGCACACGATCATAGTCCGTGTCAGTCAACCGGTAGCGACAAGAGCCCAACGCGGCCGAGGGCGTGTGGCGCAGTCCGGCAATGACCGCCGGCTGCTCACGTCGCAGGTCCACTATGTCCTCGTTTAGGAAACCCTGGATGCCGTGTAGCATTCCGTAGATACCACCGATTTCGGAATACTTCAAAGCCTCCTGGAAAGCTCCGCAGAGGGAGCTATTGATCACGGCCGAAGGGCCACCGGACTGGCCGATCAGCAGGTTCCCTTTGAGCGCGCTCATGTGCCACTCTCCTTGTTAAGTTCAGAGGCCTGTGTGACAGGCCGCAATGAGCACCCTGACACCGCGAGCCTCGATGGCTGCTCGATCCTCGGGCGTGAGGGATTCGTCCGTTACCAGCGTATCTAGCATTTCGATCCCTCCGACCGAGGCTAGCGTGTGTTGATTCATTTTGCTGCTGTCCATCACCAGAATCGCCCTGTCGGCAAACTCGCACATGGCTCGTTTGACCTCGGCCTCGGCCAAATTGCGATTGGTCATGCCTTTGTTCAGAGAGAGCGCGCTTGTAGCGAGGATCACCACGTTGGCATTGATGCTGCGGATGGTATTGACCGCTAGCGGACCGATAAAGCACTGATTGTCGGTATAGAGAGTGCCGCCGATGCCGATCAGGCTGATGTTCTTTTGCTCTGCCAGAAAGTTCAGAATGGGGAGAAAGTTGCTGGCGACGGTCAACCGGTTCTGGACCAGATTGTGGGCCACTGACAGGGTCGTGGTTCCGGCATCTAGGATGACAACATCGCCATCTCTCACCAAACCGGCGGCCACTTTGCCAATCGCCCGTTTGGCGTCGACGTGCTCGGTTTCGCGCAATACCACCGGCCATTCGGAGTCGCCTCGCTCAGGCTTCAGGTTGGCCCCTCCGTGATAGCGGTTGATCAGCCCAGTCTGCTCCAGATCCTTGAGATCGCGCCGAATTGTCATCTGTGAGACGCTCAGTTCCCGGCTGAGTTCATCTACAGAGAGATAACCGCGCTGGCGCAAGAGCTGCAAAACACGCCCAGACCGTTCCTGAAGACCCATAGATCCGATCCTCATACCAAGCATCTAAACTCATGTTCTGTTGAAACCGGGGGTTTTGAGGCGAGATTGGGCGTACCGAAACTCCTGGTTTCTCCAGAACATGAGTTTAGAATATCAGTGCCAAAAGTGGTTTCGTAACGAGATTGTACACAATCACGCCGAAATAGAAACCTCCCAGATAGAAGACACTGTCTCGCACGCCCTGAGCCGCCAACACGTGTTGGCGCGTCGGGCAACCGTTCGCAAGCGTAGAAAACAATCCCAAGGCGATCCCGGCCACTAACCCTACCACCAGCACCGGTAGGCCCAGGGAGAGCACGCTGCTTGTTGCAACCGCCGGCTGTGTGATGCGCATCGCCACACCCTGTGCCGAAGCACGTCACCATAAAGGTGGGCGGACGCCAGTCCACCAAGCCCAGCGCACCCGCAACGGAGAAGGCCAGCCAGGCAGTAATGAAGAAAGCCACAGCCCCCTTGAGCAGCTCGGTGTCACGTACAAGCACGAAATCGCGCAGCCCGCCGATGAAGCAGATGCGCGAGCGTTGCGCTAAGTAGCCCAATAAGATTCCCATGATCAGGGTGACGATTGCCGGTTGCATCAGTTCACGATCCCGCGTGTCAAAAGCATGGTGCCGGTCAAGATCCCGACCACAAGGCCGGCTACGGCCAGCAGAGCCAACGTATCGCCGTAAGCAGTGAGGAGCAGCAATCGGGTGGGGCATCCCAAGGCCACGATCGCAGCGTTAACCACTAGAATACCGTACACGAAGCTGCGCCAGTGTCCGCCGAGAGCCACTTTGCGCCGCTCGCCGTTCCGGCTGGCCGCAATAAAAGCGCCGATCAACATTCCGATGGTTGTCAACAACGGGAGGGGGATTGACACGGGCGCGATCTCCCACTGCGTGCCAACCAGATGGTTAGAAAGCCATGCGACCACATCGCGCGTGTGGCAGGCAACGCAAATGCCGTAGGCTGGAGGGCGGCTTCACCCCAAAGAACACTTGTACGCCGACAGCCAATAGTCCCGCAACCACGCCGTAGGTCACGGCAGAAACGCGGCGGGGCACGATGCTGGCAAGAACGGGGAACTTGGTCAGGAGCGACATGGCCTATCTCACGCTTTGTCTACAGAGTGCGATCCAGAAACCACTCTTCGTAGTGGGGTTGGTGGGGACCCTTGACGCCAGGCAGCAGAACCCGCCACCCGTCGCCCTTGACCTTGGCAATGAGGACGTGCTTGCTCCAATCCCACCGGGAACAGCGGCCGAGAAGCGTTCCTCCTACGTGCACCCGATAGACTTGCTCAACGCGGGCTTGAACAGGCAGAGACTCCAAGGCCAATAACTCCGGATACACTTCCGGGTTTCTTTCAGCGCGTGGAAGAGGGGTCTGATCCAGCGTCTGAATGGCAATGATGTTGAGACTCATTCCGTTCGCACCCAACTCATCGGTCAAGGAGCTAACAAACTGGTCCTCGGTGGTCAACCCATCCACCTCTGAAACGTCGCCTCCGGCCTGCGACCAGTGATTCTCCAGTGTCAGGCCATATGCGTCGGCGTAGCGTCCTTTGTCCACTGCATTGTAGAAATCGAGCACGGCATTGCTGCCCTCAACCGGCATTGACTCGGACTCAACCGATGAGAATGGCAAAGACAAATCCACTTTGCCAGCGAAAGAGGGTAGGCTTAAGCCGCCGGATGCAAGCCGCAGCCCCCCACCGGCAAGGAAGAGCAATACACATACCAGGATGAAAGAAGCATTATGTCGCATGATGAAACCCGTTACGAAGTGTAGTGGAATCGAGGTTTTGGCCAACCGAGCTGCCAAAAGGTTCAAGTTCAGCCCACAAGGGTACTGGCTCTAAACTCATGTTCTGTTGAACCCGGGGGTTTTGAGGCGAAATTGGGCGCACTGAACTCATGGTTTCTCCAGAACATGAGTTTAGGCTTGACGAATACTGCGTGCCTGCTTGTCGATCAGCATCGCGATGTAAATCACCAGGCCCTTGGCCACCAACTGCCAATAGTATGGGACGTTCATGATCGTTAGGCCGTTAGAGATGATGCCGACGATAAACGCACCCACCAGCGTGCCCACTATGCTGCCAACGCCGCCAAATAGGCTGGTGCCGCCGATAACCACGGCTGCAATGACGTCAAGAGCCGTGTCTGCACCAGCAGTCGGATTTCCGCTGTAAAGGCGGCCTGCCATGATAACACCTGCAATTGCGGAAAAAGCGCCGCTGAGGCCGTAGACGAACAGCTTGATATTGGGGACGTTGATACCTGAGATGCGCGCTGCCTGTTCGTTTCCACCAACCGCGTAGACATATCGCCCCAGCCTGGTGCGCGTCAAAACGAGATGGGATAAGAGCCCGATCACCGCTGCAATGACCACCGGAATAGGGATCGGCCCCAAGTAACCGTTGCCAAGAGCCAATAGCGACTTATCGGCGATAAAGATCGGCGTGCCGTCAGTGTAGGCTAGAGCCAAGCCGCGAGCAATACTCATCATGGCCAGCGTCACGACAAAAGGCTGCAATCCCTGCCGCGAAATGGCGAAGCCGTTCAGGAGCCCGACACCCGCCAGCGCGAGGATGGTCAACAGGATTGCAAACGGCCAGGGCAGGCCGAAGTTAACGGTAAGGCCCGCCATCAGAACGCCGCTCAAGGCCACAAAGGAACCCACCGAAAGATCGATGCCCGCCGTAATGATCACGAAGGTCATCGAACAACCGATGATGAAATTCGTGGAGACCTGCCGCGACACATTGAGGAAGTTGTCGGTGGTGAGAAAACGCGGTGAGGCAATGGCAAAAATGGCCACGAAGAAGAGCAATGCCAGCAGCACGCCCAGCTTGCTGATGCGTTCGAACGGAATGCGGCACGCCGGCCGAGCACCCGGCGCCGTGGCTTGATCGCCTGGCTGACCGGCTGAGCTATCGGGTGTAGGAGGAGGTGTTTTTGCTGTCATTCTAGTTCAACTGCTCTTTTCCGCTTGCGTTAGGTTTGATGGTGGCGAACGTCATGATCTCTTCCTGATTCGTCTGGCTGGTCACGAGTTCCGCCGTCATAACACCCTCGCGCATGACGATGATGCGGTCACTCACCGCCAATAACTCCGGCAATTCTGAGGATACTACGATGATACCGTGACCATCTTCGGCAAGCTCCCGGATCAGCTTATGGATCTCGGCCTTGGCGCCAACATCGATGCCTCGGGTGGGCTCATCCAGGATCAGCACCTTTGGATCGGTCATCAGCCAGCGGGATAGAATGACCTTCTGCTGGTTGCCTCCGCTCAGGCTGATGATGGGCGTAGAGATGCCAGGCGTACGGATGCGCAGCGTCTGTACGTAGCGTTTTGATACTTCCACCTCCTGGCGCGCCCGCACCCAGCCCAACAAAGATGTCAGTGGCCCCAACCCAAGTTGAGCCATGGTCATGTTTTCTCGTACGTTCAACGCGCCGAACAGCCCGTCAGCCTTGCGATCTTCCGTGGCCATACCCAGTCCGGCCCGGATAGCTGTCTGTGGCGAACGAATCTTGACTTCCTTGCCGCCGACGAAAACGTGACCGGAATCAACCGGGTCAATGCCGAAGATAGAACGCATCACTTCAGTACGCCCGGCGCCAATCAGCCCGGCGAACCCCAGTATTTCGTGCCGGTGCAGGCTGAAGCTGATGGGGGCGAACCCTCCGGCGCGGGTGAGCTGGCTGACCTCGAGAAGCACCTCGCCCCTCTGCGTCTGATGCCGATCTGAGAGCGATTCGGCCAGGTCGCGATTAACCATCATTCGCACGACTTCATCGTGCGTCACTTGGTCAATCGGCAGTGAGGCCACCAACTCACCGTCGCGCAAGACCGACACGTGGTCTGCAATTTCGAAGACCTCGTCCAGGCGGTGAGAAATGAAGATGATCGCTTTGCCGTTTTCCTTCAGCTGGAGGATGGTTTTGAACAGATGCCGGACCTCGGTGGGGGTCAGGCTCGAACTCGGCTCATCCATGATGATCAGCGCGCTATCCAGCGCCAAGGCCTTGGCGATTTCCACCATCTGCTGCTGCGCTATCGTCAAGTCCGCAACGCGCGCACCGGGCCGTAGCTCGGTGAAGCCAATGCGATCGAGCTCATCCTGGCAGCGAACCGTCACTTCCCTCGAAAGAAAAGGCCCTCTAAGGGGCTCGCGGCCCAGGAAGATGTTTTCGGCCACGGTTAGGTTCGGACACAACAGCAACTCCTGGTAGATGGTGCTGATGCCCTTGTCCAACGCCGCGCTCGCATTGCGAAAAATGACCTCGCTACCATCAAACAGGATCTTGCCAGCATCCGGCCGGTAGACGCCCGCAAGAATCTTCATGAGCGTCGATTTCCCAGCGCCGTTCTCGCCCAACAGGGCATGCACTTTGCCCCGCTCGAAGGCGAGGCTGACATTTTTCAAGGCCTGGACGCCTGGAAAATGCTTGGAGATATTCTGTACCTCGACAACGATCTGGTTGGTCTCGCTCATGAGCGTGGTTTTACCCTACTTGTTGATGCTCTAAACTCATGTTCTGTTGAAACCGGGGGTTTTGAAGCGAAACTAGGCGTACGAAACTCCTGGTTTCTCAGAACATGAGTTAGAAATCGTTCCTGCTGACTTCTTCGAAACGCTTTGGCATGCCCCCTCTGCAAAGAATCATTATCAGTGCGAGGGGGCATGCTCTCATCAGATGTTAACTCTGCGGCGCCTTAGCCGGATCGCCGCCCCATAGCAACCACTTATCGACGTTCTCCGGCGTCACCACCGGCGTCTTGATGTAGGTTGGATCGGGGAAGTCCTCGACCTTCTTCTCGCCTCGCGCAATCTGGACTGCAATCTCCATCTGCCGCCGCGAGATCAGGTCTGGCCGCTGCACGATGTCGGCACGGAACATGCCATCGTTTTTGATCTCCTGGAAGGCGCCGTTTGTGCCGTCGAAGCCGATCACCAATGTCTTCGCCGGATCCTTGCCCGCCGCCTGCAAGGCACTCATCGCGCCCAAGGCCGAGTCGTCGTTGCAGCCAAAGATCACGTTGATGTCCGGGTTGCCTTGCAGCATGTTCTCCGTGACCTCCAACGACTTCGGCCGCAGACCGTTGCCGTCCTGCGCCGCCACGATCTTGGCGCCCGGCGCTCCTGCCGCCAACGCTTCCTCAAAGCCCTTGTTGCGGGCCACACAGTCGGTGAACGTCGGCAGCGTCAACATCGCCACCTGCGCCTCGCCGCCCAGGTTCTCGTTGATCCACTTGGCTGCGAACTCGCCTGCCAACTTGCCGCCGCCCAGGCTGTCTGTGCCAATGAACGGCACCACGCCGTCCATCTTCGGCTGCGGCGACCCATCGTTGATCACCGGGATGCCCGCTGCGCCCGCCATGTCCGCCACTGCCTTGAACGACGCCGGATCCGCCGGCGCCTGGATGATCGCATCCACGCCCGCCGCGATCAGGTCGTCGCCGCACTTGACGTGCTTCTCCGGGTTCAACTCGTTGATGCAGAACACCACGTCGGCGCCCATCTCCTCGGCTTGCGCCTTGAAGCCTTCGTTCAGCGTCACTTGGTACTCATGCTGCAGCGTGATCTGGATCACGCCGATCTTGGGCCTCTCACCTGTGGCCGCCGCAGCGGCGGCATCCTCTTGCGGCGCCTTAGCCGGATCGCCGCCCCACAGCAACCACTTATCGACGTTCTCCGGCGTCACCACCGGCGTCTTGATGTAGGTTGGATCGGGGAAGTCCTCGACCTTCTTCTCGCCTCGCGCAATCTGGACCGCAATCTCCATCTGCCGCCGCGAGATCAGGTCTGGCCGCTGCACGATGTCGGCACGGAACATGCCATCGTTTTTGATCTCCTGGAAGGCGCCGTTTGTGCCGTCGAAGCCGATCACCAATGTCTTCGCCGGATCCTTGCCCGCCGCCTGCAAGGCACTCATCGCGCCCAAGGCCGAGTCGTCGTTGCAGCCAAAGATCACGTTGATGTCCGGGTTGCCTTGCAGCATGTTCTCCGTGACCTCCAACGACTTCGGCCGCAGACCGTTGCCGTCCTGCGCCGCCACGATCTTGGCGCCCGGCGCTCCTGCCGCCAACGCTTCCTCAAAGCCCTTGTTGCGGGCCACACAGTCGGTGAACGTCGGCAGCGTCAACATCGCCACCTGCGCCTCGCCGCCCAGGTTCTCGTTGATCCACTTGGCTGCGAACTCGCCTGCCAACTTGCCGCCGCCCAGGCTGTCTGTGCCAATGAACGGCACCACGCCGTCCATCTTCGGCTGCGGCGACCCATCGTTGATCACCGGGATACCCGCTGCGCCCGCCTTGTCCGCCACTGCCTTGAACGACGCCGGATCCGCCGGCGCCTGGATGATCGCATCCACGCCCGCCGCGATCAGGTCGTCGCCGCACTTGACGTGCTTCTCCGGGTTCAACTCGTTGATGCAGAACACCACGTCGGCGCCCATCTCCTCGGCTTGCGCCTTGAAGCCTTCGTTCAGCGTCACCTGGTACTCATGCTGCAGCGTGATCTGGATCACGCCGATCTTGGGCTTCTCACCTGTGGCCGCCGCCTCTGTGGGTGCGGCTTCGGTGGTTTGCGATGTCATGGGGCTCTCGACGATCTCTTCCTGGCCGGTCTGCTGCACTTCGGCGGGAGGCTTCTGCGGTGCTGACGCACGCGGGGCACTACAGGCGACCAGAACCAGACCTAGCAGGACAATCAGTAGGACTGTCAGAGTTAGCTTCTTGGTTGACATGTGGACTCTTTCTCCTCGTGTGACATGATAGTGGGCGGTTGGGCCGCTCTGTCTGAATGCACTAATTGGAAACACGACTGTGGTCCGATTGACAGCCAGCATCACCTCCTTTTACCTGGATCGCAGAACATCTCACCTTTGCCACTCCGGCAACTCTGTCAACTCATGGTAAGCAGGCTCGCCATAGCTCAAGAGTTGACCATAGAACTCCGCGCACTGACTGTAATACGCGTGTACTGTTGGCCGCGGATCAAACCGTTGCGCTACCGAAACGAAACGTTGGCTCGCTGTGGCGAGATCGTCGTAGATGCCGACAGCATGCCCTGCCAGAATCGCTGCACCCAGTGCGCCCAGATCCTCCCTATCCAGAGCAAGGTAGGGAACGCCCATGACGTCTGCCTTGATCTGGTTCCATAGCGCACTGCGGGCGCCTCCGCTGTAGACCAGGATCTCCTGCACAGGCAACTCGGGAAACGCTGCCTTCAGCGATTGCAAGGCGTGGTATTGGTCATAGGCAATGGACTCCAAGATGGCACGGTAAAAGTGCCCGCGATGGTGATTCCAGGAGAAACCGATCCACATGCCACGGTAGTCGGTATTGGTTGGACAGGCACGACCAGCCATGTGTGGAATGAAAAAGATCTTCTCGCTGCCTGGACCTACTTGGGCAGCTTGCTCGTCGAGGGTAGCGTAGACACTGGCGGTATCACCGGTTGCTTCCGACTTGTCGCCGGCGGCGAACTGCTCCTGGAACCAATGATGTGTCAGGCCTCCCCCGATAATGAGCGAGATTGGGTTCCAAAGTCCGGGAATGGCCGAAGGTACGATTTCCGTGCGCTTTCCTTCCATGTCAGGGCGGAAAGCGTCGGTGCAGAACGCCAACACCGGGTAGGTGCCTGCACTCTCTCCCATCCGGCTGGGAACGTTGATCCCGGCGGCGAGGAGGCCTGCTGACTGATCTCCACAGCCGGCGACTATTGGGGTGCCCTGGAGCAAGCCCGTCACAGCCGCTATCTCGGCGCTGACGCCACCGATGATGTCAGTGGGTCGCACGATGCGTGGCAGCTTATCCATTGGCAGGTCCATCGCCCGGCACAATTCGTCGGACCACGCGTAGTTGACCGTGTCACTGAGTCCTGTGGCCCACAGGTAGGTGTAGTCGATGAAGGCATCTCGCCCAGCCAAACCCGCGAGCTTTCCCGCCACATACCCTGCGGCAGTCACAAACTTAGCTGTGTGGGCATAAGAATCGGGAAACTCCCTCCGAATCCATTGCATTTTGGGGGCGAAGCACGGTTGGCCAGCGCCGGTCAGGCGGCGGATGGGGTCATGGAAATGTTCCATGACATGATTGAGGTCGGGGGTAAAACGAACGTCAAGGGTTGTTGTGTAAGGTGTCGTTGCCTCGCCGGCAGAATCGATACCCATCGTCCCGCTGATCATGCCATCGATACTGACCGCCGCTACCTCGCCAGGTCCCAAACCGTGCTGCTCGACCAATTGGCGAATGGCCTGGACGGCGCCTGCCAGCATTTGCGGGCCGCTGTACTCAGCCACACCCGGTTGCGGCTGGCGGGGATAGTTGTCACAAGCGACATCGCCGCATGCTCGGCCGTCATTATCGAAGAGCGAAATCTTGACAGAACTGGAGCCTAGATCAATACCGATCAAGTAGCGCTTTGGCATAACAACACCTCTGATCAATCCAAGAAGCCTTGTTGTTGGCCATGTCAACTCAGACGGTCCATCTCCAGAGGATAGACGCCATACTCGCGGATGGCATCGAGCATCGCAATGTACAATTCCGGTTTGACGCCAGAGTGGATCGAATTGCTGGAGGAGCAAGCATAGCCGCCACCCGGCCCAGCGATGCGGATGCAGTTCTTCACCAATTCCACCACTGCCTCCTTCGGCCCGTCCATCAATAGAAACGCGCAGTCCACATTGCCCTTGATGGCCACACGATCGCCGTACTGCGCTTTGACAGTGGCCAGGTCCATCTTGGCCAGTGGGTCGATGGGGTCGATCCCATCGATGCCAGCGTCGATCAGACCATCGAGTACCTGCATGATGTTGCCGTCCGTGTGCTTCCAGTAGAGCAAGCCACAGTCGTGGATAGCTTTCACCCAGCGCCGAAAGTGCGGCATGAAGATGCGTTCCCACATAGCGGGCGAGATCATTGTTCGGCGGTTGTCGGCAATGTCATCGCCCGACATGACTACCTCGGCTCCCAACTCGGCCGCAACCTGCGCCAGGGCAATACTCTGATCGACGCACTTAATTACCAGGCTCTCCACCAAAGCGGGCTGAGTCTTGCACAAGACAAAGAGTTGAGCATAGCCTAAGAGGTCTCGGGGGTTGGACCACACATCACGCAGTTGTACGATGATCGCCCTCTTGCCCTTGAAGCGCTTGATGCGCTCCCTCATGGTGTCAAAGCGGTGCGGCGCGTAGGGGTCAGGCGGATTCCATTGTTCGAGGTCGGCCCAATTCTTGATGGGAGCGAAGGCATCGATGGCCATTGCATAGGCTTCGTGCCCGCGGGTACGGGTCACGCCCCACTCATCGATCAGGTTGCCGTCGGACAGCGGTTTCTTGATGTAGTCTGGTGGACACATCACCGCATCCAGGTCGAACTCCTCGATGAAGTCCTCGTAGCTCCCGCCACCTGTCATTGTCACGATCAGATCGGGGTCGATTTCCCATTCAAACGTAGGGATACGGTCGGGTTGCTCTCGTCTTAGCACCGCAAGCACGCGTTGGGTGCTGGTCATGGTCTCACTCATCAAAGCTGACCTCCGGTGACGGCCTAAGAGGGGCTGCAAAATCGCACATCACAAGTGATCGTATCAACCAAATCCGTGTTTGTTTTCGATCATCTTAGCATATAGCTAATCAGAAGTCAATAGGCATGTGCCAGGCATTTTCGGTCTTTTCGGAGTGACGGTCGCTATCATCCGTAGCAGCGTGCCAGTTCTACTGCTCCTTCGGCGGCGATCTCATTGGCTTACTCATGACGTTCTACGTCATGAGTAAGCCAATGCCGCTCCGCGGTCAATGGGCGGCTGGGATTGATCAAGGTGCGGTCACCGGACCAGCCGAAATAATCGCGAATGACCCAAGTCGTCCTGTCGTAGCACGCGTCCTGTGCGGCAGGCACGCTGTTGGTTTCGCGCAGCTTTCTGCTCATAGGCCTGGCGGATCTCGGTGCCGATGTTGATCTTGCCTATACCCCGCTTGACCCCCTCCAATACGTTGTCGCGCCGGATGCCGGAGCCGCCATGCAACACCAGTGGCAGACCGGTGGCGTCGCGTAGCTTGGTCAGGTGCTCCAGGTTGAGCCGAGCCTCGACTTTCTTTTGATCCTTGGCCACCCCGGAGATCGCGCCGTGGATGCTGCCCACGGCGACGGAAAGCCAATCGCAGCCCGTCTCAACCGCAAAGCGCCGGGCTTCTTCCACGTCGGTGAAGCCCTTGCCGGACGCAAACAACTCCTCGTACGGCGGCAGCGGGCCGGCCTCGTGGCCTAGCACCGCGCCCAACTCGGCCTCGCAAGGAATGCCGGCGCTGTGCGCCAGCTCGGCGACCTGACGCGTGGCCGCGATGTTGTCGGCCAACGACAGGCGCGAGCCGTCCACCATGGCAGATTGGTAGCCGAGTGCGATGGCCTCGCGTATCACGGCCATGAAGTCAACCGTCAGGCCGTCTTCGTCGATGACCGGGACGTGATCCAAGTGGATGCGCACGTAGCCCGGCCGCTGCCACTTGACGAACTCCTCCATCACGGCCGCCAGGCTCTTGGCTTGGAACTTGATCCACTCGGGCCGTGCCACCTCGACCAGGCCGAAGGCGTCCTGGTCGACGAGCGCCTGGATCACGGGCTGCATCATCGGCAGGTAAGGGATGTTGAAGGCCGGGAGGGCGACGCCGGCTTTCAGGGCGTTTTGCATGGCAAGTTGGGTTGAGAACATGGTGTGCCTTTCTGGTTTGCTCTTCTTAACATATTACAGACTTCCGAGGTCTCGGAAGACCTCGGAAGTCTGACGGGTTACGCACCAACCTCGGAGATTTGAAACTAGTGCTTTGTTAGGTTTAGAAGTTGTGAGTGTTATCCTGAGGCTCGGCGAAGGATCTCCGCCTTGCACAACCGTCGGACTCCTAGCTCGTCCGGCGACGCTGCGGGATCGTCAGGATGACACGTGCAAAATCTAACTTAGCGAAGCACTAGAACACGTCGCCATCCGGCGTAATACCTGTCACGCGTGTTCTGCCCGCGAACGCAACCGCCCGCATGGAAGTCGTGATTTCCTTACCCGGCGCCAACAAGAGCGCCGTGCCATTGGCGATGGCCTCGTTCAACCCGCCGGTCGGATAACTGGTCCACGGCTCCAACGCCGCCGTGTGGGTGCGCCCCCACCACGGGTAGCCCTGCGCCACGTTGCCGAGCTGCTGCCAGTACCAGATGTACTGATACAGCGCGGGATCGAAACGCAGGCCAAAGCCAACCTGGCGCGTCGGGTTAGTGATGGCGTACCAACCGTCAGTCAGCTCGGCCAGGTAGGCCATCTCCTGAGCCTGGGCCTCGCCAAAGCCGGGGACGTGGCTGGCGTCGGCTGTTGGAGCCATCCGGTGCAGGCGCAAACGGCCAATCGGCCGCAATGCCCGGCTGGAAACGCCGCGGCTCGTAGCCAGGCATCGCTTCGTGGACCAAAAATCGCCTCGCCGGTGCGTCGATCACGGTGTCTTCATCCAAGAAGGGCCGGCCAAAGGCGATGTGTTGGCCCCACATCAGGTGCATCGATTCGCCGCCTTCGTTGACCAGCCGCTCCTCGATGGTCAGCACAGCCTTGCCGGGTTGCATCGAAAGCGTTTTTTCGAGGAAAAATGGCGTGCGGATCGGGCGCACCCACAGCCGCACCGCCACGCGCTCCGGCGAGTTGGCCAGGATCGCATATTCCCACGGGATCAGGCTGATTTCGCCGTGCTGGCCGAGCTCGGCGCCCTTGTAGGCGACGAGTGGTCCGCCGTTCGGCAGTACCTCGTTCCAGCCGCCGCTAAAATAATCCAGAAACGGCCCGCCGCTCGGCGCCGAGACGATCCCGCGGTTTGGATTGCGGATGCCGCCGGGCGACATGAAGAGAAAATCGAGGTCGAACGGCTTGTAGCGAAACTCCACGATGTCGCTGCCCTTGTCGACCAGAACAGTCACCCGAAGGAGTTCGTTTTCTAGTATGAGCGTGCGCATCCCCTGGAACGTCCAGGCGTCGGAGATGCGGCATCCGTGGTTGCGTGGTTGGCCTAGGGACACGATAGGTCCTCCTGATCAAGTTTTTCTTTTCCAGGGATTGGAAATCCCCTGGCTGAAACTGAGAAGTGCCCTCAGGCACTGGGGAACGGGTGCATCCCAGACCCTGAGGGGTCTTCTCATTTTCAGGGGGTGAATTCCATTCACCGAGTTGTGCAGTTACGGCAAATCAACTATAGCCTCGGAATCTGCGCTTGTCAAGGCCAATCCTTGATCGATTCTGACCGATCATCCACGGCGCGGGCGATCGACATCACCAACTGCGCCAGCAGCGCGGTCCTTGGCACAACGCTCTCCACCAGCAGGTACTCCTCCGGGCTGTGATCCTTGGCGCCGACCGGGCCGAGGCCATCCAGCACCGGCGTGCCGGTCAATGCGATCAAGCTGGCGTCCGACGTGCCGCCCGAGGTGAACTCGGCCAGTGGGAAACCCAACTCGGCTGCAGCCTGGTGTGCCAGCCCGATGAGCCAGGGGTTAGGCTCCATGGGCGCCTTCGAGATACTGCCCTCAAGCCGGCAACGCGTGCCGGGAACGTCGCAACGTTCGGCGATGTCACGGAACGCTGCCTCTACCTCGGGCACGTCTTGCAGCCGGCCCACGCGCACGTCGACGTCGGCATAGGCGCTGCCCGCGACGGTGTTGTAAGTTGCTCCGCCCTTCACTACCCCAACGTTGACCGTCACGCCGGGCCAGCGGCCGCTGAGCCCATGCAGCGCCTCGATTTTGTGCGCCAGCGCCAGCACCGCGCTGGCGCCGCGGCCGAACTCGGTGCCGGCGTGCGCCTCGACGCCGTCGACGTACAGGTGATACCGGCCTCCGCCCTTGCGGGCCACGGTCAGGGCGCCGTAGGGAAGCAGGCCGACCGGCCAGCCGGCCTCCAGCACCAGCGCTGCGTCGGCTTGGACAGCGGAGGGCAGATAGTGGTGCTCGGAACAGGGCGACTGGACCTCCTCGTCGCAGCCGCAGAAAAACGTGATCGTGGCGAAGTCGTCGAAACCGATGTGCTGCAATGCCTCAAGCGCCAGCAATCCGGCCAGCAGCCCACCCTTCATGTCGCACGCACCCGGGCCGACAGCCCGCCCATCCACAATGCTGAGCGGCCGTTCGGCCGCGGCGCCGTCTGGGTACACCGTGTCAAGGTGACCGGAGATGAGGATGTGCGCCTGACCGCGGCCGCGCAACGTGCCCGCGACACAGTCGCCCCAGCCCTCGCACGGATAGCGCCTGACCGACGCGCCCAATGCGGCCAACCGCTCGGCCACCAGGTCGCCCATGAGATTGACGCCCGCGGCGTTGTGACTGCCGGAATCGATCGCGGTCCAGGCGGCCAAGTCGCCAAATAGTTTGGAAGCTGACGGTTGAGCCAGTCGAACAGGTTCATGGAAGCCAGTATAGCGCAGGACAAGTTAAGACACCAAGCGGTGGACCGCAGACCTCTGACCTCTGACCGCCGTCCGCCCCCTTTGCCAAATTTCCGACCTTACGTTATAATGCAGTGCGTCACAAATGCGACACGGAGGCCTGTCAGCAGGTCTTTTGGATTTTCACACGGAGGCATTTTATGAGCGAGCAGAAGACCCCCATGGTCGTCGCTGAGAACGAGGCGGCCCAGCAGAGCCCGATGGCCGTGCGGCTGCGACAGGCCAAGGACCTGACAAGCATGACCGTGTCTGGCACCCGGTCGACGATAAGCAGCACGGCCGATATGGCCGCCAGCGAGGCGACAGCGACCGCAGAAGCGGCCGAATTCGGCAGCGAAATCCTTTGCCGCGATCCTGGGCGACGCCGTAAGCACGGCGGTCGGGGGCGCTGCGCATACGACCGGAGCGGTGGCCGGCGGTGTTATGGGCGCCACCGGTGGCCTGATCATGGCCGCCCAGATCGGTGGCGGCGCGGCGGTCGAGGCGGTCAAGAGCCTGGCCAGTAGCTCGGCGAAGGCAGCCGGCGGTGTGGCCGAAGGCGCCATGGTGGCGCTGGATGACCAAGCCCAAGGCGCGGAGCAGGTTAAGCATGCCGCGATGACTCTTGCCCAGGAAACGTTCGATGCAACCGCCGGTGCGGCGTTTGGCGCATTGGGCGGCGCTGCTACGGCAGCCGGCGCAGTCGCAGGTGGCACGAAAGGCGCGGTCAGCGGAAGCGTCGACGGCGTCAAGAAGATAGCTGGCGCCGGGGCGGACGTAACCTATGCTGCAACCAAGGAAGCCACCAAGGGCGGCACCGAGGTCTTGCGCCGCACCCTGCGGCGGCCAGAGGACGAGACGTAGCGCATACGAACCGCTGTATGCGATTGCAGTCAGAATAAAGAACCCGGTCTCGAGCACAGACCGGGTTCTTTGCTCGGACTTAAAAATGGCCACTCATCCATGCCGCTCGGGCTGGTCTGTGCGCAGCCTCCCGGAGGGACCGACCGAGCCCGCAGGGTTTTCATCCACCGTTGCCGAAGGGACTCCACGCATGGGTGTCTGATGTGCAAAGGAGAGATTCCCGTTCCGAAACACGGGGCTTTTAGGGCAAGCGCCCGGTTTGTCTTAGGCTAGACCGTCCGCGGCCAGGGCGTCGTCCTCTGGAACGTAGAAAGCCCACTCGATGACCGGTCGGTTGTTACGAAGATGTTCCTCTACGATCCGGTCGATGAGCGCCTTGTCGACGTGATGGTACCAAACTCCGTCGGGGTAGACGACCAGGATCGGGCCGTTCATGCACACCCCCAAACAGGCCGCAGTGCTTACCTTCACTCGTTTGGGGTTAAGGTAATCACCCAGCGCACCGAGTTTGGCCTGCAGATAGCCTTGAAGGCGGAGTACCTGCTGCTCTGGGTCGCAGTGATCGCTCAATGCGCCGTTGCATAGGAAGATGTGCCTGCCATACGGTGCCAAATAGGGTGCGTCGTTGCTCATCCGATGACCTCCGTTCTAAAGGGATTGGTTGGCGAGATACCTGTCGACCGAGTTCTGAACGCTCAACTCGCCCGCAAGCACTGCTTGTTCGTACGTGTTGGTCCAGCCGTAGAGCTGTGATTGCGCACGCTGCAGCTCTATCAGCATCAGGCGAGCAAACGGACCGCCCTCGTCCAGGAAGCCAGTTCGATCATAGTCGCGCTCCGCTCGCGTCAAGTCGTAGGGCAGCCGTACGATCTCTGCCTGCCACTTGCCGTTGCGCCAGGTTAGCTGCCCGTAGCTAGCCCGTCGGTCGCCATCGAAGGGCATGCCGACCGCGCCCACGTTGACCACCAATGTGTGGTCTAACTGTCGCACCAGCGGCCAATGGGTGTGTCCGACGCAGAAGAGCGGTACGTGTGGCCGGCCAATCTGCTTGCTTAACACCTCATCCGGTGTCTCGGGGAAGATTCCGTCGCGCGTGCCGCGCACGGAAGCGTGTACGATACGGACCTCCGTGCCATCTTCCACGGGCACCGTCTGCTGAAACGGCATCGCCTCCAGGGGGGCCACGTCGCATCCAAGCTGTTCATACGTCCAAAACGCGCTTTGGAAGATCTCGAAGGCAGGTCCCGCGCGCGGCGCATCCGGCCTCGACTGGGCGATGACGTACTCCTCGTGGTTGCCTAGCACGGTCAGCCAGCCCTCGCTGCGCTCTCTCTCCTGCACGAAACGCAGGCATTCCAACGGCCGCGGCCCGCGGTTGACGATGTCGCCGGCAACGACCACCACGTCAGGCTGCCAGGCATCCAAATGGGCGACCACGGTTTCCAGCGCTGACAGGTTGGCGTGGATATCTGCAATGACGGCAAGTTTCATGAGATAGCCGGCAAAGAAAAGAGCGAGCGACCTGTACCGAGGCCGCTCGCCATTGCTTCCAACGATTCGCCTGGCGGTACGAGCGCAAAGTATAGCGCATCACCGCCAGGAGTCAAAGGTGATCAAGGACCGTGCCAAACGTCCAAGCCGCGGTTGTGCCGAAGGAACGTCTTGCCGGAAGCTGGTTGGCGCATCCTTGGGAGGATCACTAAGCCATTTCTTCGAACGGCATCAGCCGGCCGTTGAATCCACGTTGGAAGCGCTCGGCATCGCTCTGTTGCTCGAAAGCTTGAACAGTAGGCGTGCAGCAGATGGACGTATCCGAGCCGACCAAGTAGGTGGCATCGCGCGCGCTGACGGGTCGTTCGCAGAGAAAATCGGTCACCAAAGCGGCCGTGATTCGCTCGCGCTTGCCAGGGCCAGCAGCCCACAATGGAAAAGGCTGAGTTCAGTTCTCTACATATGACCTAGATCATGTCTAGGAATGCAATTCTCTGGTACACTCTATCCACAAGACTCGTGCAAGAAGCCGGCATCGCATGCAGCAGGCGATGTCTACTGATCGACGATCGTGTCGAAAGAACTTTTCCGAACATAACGTCGTACTTTTGACCAGCTTTTCTGGTCCGAATCTACGAAGTTTGTGGCGGTCGAGAATGGACTACCAAGCGTATGTCAAAGATACATCGCTATAGACGGCTGGCTCTAACAGCTGCAGCGCTGTTGGCCTTTTGCGCGCTAGCTCTGCTCGCTTTCGCCGGTCCTTCCCCTGTCAACGCAGCATTGCGCTCGGCGTTACCCGCCTCCTGGCAAAAGGCCCAGCTTGGTGCAGCTCGACCGGCCAACTCCCCGCCGATGGTGCTTGCGTTGAAATCACCCCCACAGGCCAAGGCAACTCCCACCGCTCCGCCCACTCAGGCCGTTTCGTCAGATAGCTGCATCGGCTGCCATACCAGCGAAGCTCTGCTCAAGCAGCTTGTGCCCGCACCCGCCGTAGCGGCCTCGAGTGCGTTGACCGGTACCCAGGCCACCGCCTATACCCGGACCATGCCGCTCTGGCAACAGGTTCTGGTGGACAAAGCCTTTCTGGACGATGTTCACGCCAAACCTGGCTGTATCGCCTGCCACGGTGGAACACCCAACACGGTCGATTTCGCCGACGCCCACCGCGGGCTGCGGCCGCAGGCTAGCGCCCAACCGGAAAAAGCATGTGGGTCGTGTCACGTCGGCGTGGCCAAACAAGGCCGCTCCAGCCTGCATCACATGCAGTGGGGTATCCAGAAAGCGCTCACTGAACACGGAGCCGACCTGACCAATCCCGTCACGGCCAAAGCCTACGCCAAGAAGTGCACCACGTGTCATGCCAGCTGTAGCGACTGCCACGTCAACCGCACCAAACAGGCCGGCGGGGGGCTGGCGGCTGGGCACGCGTTCAATGCTCAAGGCTTTGACGGCAACGCCTGCACGAGCTGTCACGGCCAGATAGCCGGCGCAGAGAGCAGCGGCGCGCACGAGGGCATCCAAGGCGATTTTCACACCGCACTGGGAATGACCTGCACGAGCTGTCATACTACCGCCACCACATTCCACTCCGGAAAACCCGGTATCGGTATGCTCGACGGCCGGCCGGAGCCCGCATGCACGGATTGCCATCCGCAGGCGGCCAAGCCCGGCGGACCCATTCTCCAACACACGATCCACAGCCCCACCGTGCAGTGCCAGGTATGCCACGCCGCCGGTCCGTACACGTCGTTCGACGACTACGCAGCGCTTGGCAAGACCGGCGCTGTCAGCGAGACTCTGGCTTTCAAGATCGGGCGCAACCCGCTGCAAAGCGAGCAGCGGCCCTGGAACTACGTGCTTTTGCGCCAAGTGCCGATCACGGCCGGCGTGTTTGATGGGGCAGGGAAGGATCTCGTGCCTCTTGCCGGCGAGGTTCCCGCCTGGATGCTGGCAACGCCGCACAATATGCAGCGAAGCACGCCGCAGAACCAAAGCTGCAACTCCTGCCACGGCCAGGAGACTTTGTTCCTGACCGCCAAGGACGTTGCGCCCGAAGCTGTCGAGGCCAACCGCAGTGTGATCGTCCCCAAGATTCCGGCTAAGCGCCTGGAGGTGCCGCAATGAGTGTCCGGCTCATGATCCCCAAAACCATCATCATTCTGGCGACGCTGCTGTTGGCGCTCCTGGCTGCGCGTGTTGTCAAAGCGCAAGAGCCTACGCCTCTTCCACCTGCCGCCGCCGTCGAAATCCCCAATGAGACCTGTCTCACCTGCCACCGACAAGCGGACCTACACCTGGATTTTCCATCAGGTACTCAACTGCCTGTGACAGTCGACGAGGCCATGCTCGAAGGGTCGGTCCACTCAGGGCTTAACTGCCAAGACTGCCACACCGACATCGCCGGCTATCCCCACGGCACGCCACCGGCAGCAAGCCACCGCGATCTGCAGGTTTATTACAGCCAGGGCTGCGCCAATTGCCACACCGAGCAGGCGCATCAAGAAGTGGATAGTGTGCACGCCCGCGTGCGTGCTGCGGGCATCGACGAAGCGGCCGTGTGCGCGGATTGCCATGGCAGCCACGATATCCAGCCGATCAGCCAAGAGAAACACCCGGCGGTGTCGCTGACGGCCTCGGCCGCCTTTTGCGAGAAATGTCACAGCGGCATCCACGAGAAATACCAAGACAGCGTGCACGGCCAGGCGCTTACCTCCGGCAACCCCGACGTGCCGACCTGCATCACCTGCCATCCGGCGCATACCGCCGAGGACCCACGTACGATCGATTTTCGCATCAAGTCGCCCGAGTTGTGTGCGAGCTGTCACGCCGACAAAGAGTTGATGGCCAAGTACGGCATCTCGACCGAGGTGTTTGAGACGTACGTAGCCGACTTCCACGGCAAGACGGTGATGCTCTTCGAGCAGACTGCCCCTGGCCAGACCACCAACAAGGCCGTCTGTATCGATTGCCATGGCGTCCACGACATCGCGTCGGCCAGAGACGAGAACTCGTTGATGCAGACGAACCTGGTGAAGCGCTGTCAGGAATGCCACCCGGATGCGACGGCGAATTTCGCTGCCAGCTGGCTGGGTCACTATGCACCCGACTGGCGTCAGGCGCCGCTGGTGACAGCTGTGACCTGGTTCTACCGCATCATGATCCCCGCATTGTTGGCTTTCTTCATCATCTACATCCTGATCGACATGCAACATCGCTATCGCATGAACCGCAAGAGAAAAAAGGAGGCCGAAGCCTCATGACGACCGCGCGACGCTATCTGCGCTTTGTAGTCACCGATCGGTTGCTGCACTTGACGCTCCTTGTCTCGTTTACGATGTTGGCGCTCACGGGTTTGCCCCAGAAATATGCCGACGAGCGTTGGGGCATTCTGATGATCCAGGCCATGGGCGGCATCGAGCAGGTGCGGGTGTTCCATCATACCTTTGCCGTCATCCTGATCCTGGTCTCTATCGCCCACGCCGTCCAATTGGGCTATCGCGTCTACGTGCAGCGGACGTCGCTCAGCATGTTCCCTACGTTAAAGGACGTTACTGACTTCGTCGATTCACTCAAGTACAACCTGGGGCTATCAAAGCAGAGTCCCAGCTATCCGCGCTTCAACTTCATGGAGAAGCTGGAATACTGGGCGGTGGTCTGGGGCACGATCTTGATGACACTCACGGGGTATATTCTGTGGAACCCCATTCTCGTCACCAGCTTTCTCCCCGGTGAGTGGGTGCCGGCCGCCAAGATCGCCCATGGCATGGAGGCGGTGCTGGCGGTGCTGTCTATTCTCACCTGGCACTTCTACTTCGTGCACATCCGTTTCAACAAGAGCATTTTTAACGGGTACCTGACCGAAGAGCAGATGGAGGAGGAGCACAGCATCGAGCTGGAAAGGCGCCTCGCTGGAGAGGTGCGCAAGCCACCGGCCCCCGATGTGCGCTATCGCCGGCTGCGGCTATATGCTCCCCTGGCTACGCTGTTTGTGATTGTGTCCGTTCTCGGAACGTGGCGCTGGCTGACGGCCGAGACGACTGCCATCACTACCGTGCCGCGCACCTTCGCCGGCGAGAAAGTCTACCAGCCGGTGGCCCTTGAGCCGTTGCCGACTGCTGGAGTACTAGCGCCAGTGCCCACCCCCCTATCGGTGTTGAGCTTCACCAGCACGTCGCTCGCAGCTCCGCCCGCCGTGCCGCATAGCATCGAAGGCGAACGAGCCCAGTGTACCGTCTGTCACGCCCTCGACAGCATGATCCGACCAGCCCCGGCCGACCACGAAGGACGTGCCGACGACCAGTGCCTGACGTGTCACAAGCCCGCCGAGGGAGGTGCACAGTGACACAAGTCCAGAGTCGGCTCTCCTTGATTGTCAATGCGATGCGAGATTGGTCGACCTCGGTTCCCAGCGGGCGATCACCAGCCTTGGACCAGCCCCGTACACCCGACGTCACCCCGTTGCAGGGCGCCGGCGGACCAGCCGGGTCTAGCGCGCGGGCTTATCCGCCCCAACCCGGTGAGGAGATCGATCGCCGGCGCCATAGTAGTCAGGCGTATCGCAGCTTCTGGATGTGGCCGCTGTTGCTGCCTGCGCTAGGTTTGATGCTTGCTTTGGTAAGCACCCCATCTATTGCCCTGGCTCAGCCGCCCGAGCCGCATCAGTATATCCAGGAGTACAAGGGCGCCGCCACTTGTGAGACTTGCCACGGCGACGTGACCGGCGATGTGGTGCACAGCGTCCACTACTCGTGGACCGAAAAAATGGATCACTATACCCCGCTGACCGCGAGCATCCCCCGCATCAACTGGTTAGGCGTTCTCAACGAGAAACTCGACATCCCAAGCGGCTGCGGCCGTTGCCACGTAGGCGACGGCAGTCTGCCCAAGCCGGCCGACCAGGTGACGGCCGAAGACAAAGCCGGGATCGACTGTCTGATCTGCCACTCTCCGGTTTACGACACCAGCCTCCGTTTCCCGGTGCAGGATTCCGACGGGGAGTGGAAGCTGACCCAGGATCGCGGCGTCCTGACCGCGCGCCAGGCGCAGCGGCCCGCGGCCGAGAATTGTTTGCTTTGCCATCAAAACGTGGGTGGCGGGCCGATGCTAGAAGGCGGCATGGGCCTTTCGCCCGTGGCCGACACCCATGGTGAGGCCAGCAAGGACGACGTCCACGCCGACGCAGGGATGGTATGTGTCGACTGCCACGCGTCACAGGACCACAAAACCTTGGGATTCAGCCCCGATCTGTGGAGCCGAGACCTGCCGGACGAACGCCTGACTTGCCAGCAGTGTCATACTGAAAAGCCCCACCAAGACCCACTGATCGATCAGCATACCCGGTTGGATTGCCGCACCTGCCACATCCCAGCCACGGGCGGGCTGGTCAACCGGGACTGGACCGCGCCGGCCGGATATGATCCGGTGACGGAAATCTACTCGCCGCAGGACGACGTGCGTGAGCCAAACTCGGTAACGCCGCTATACCTCTGGCACAACGGCCAGCCGGCCGTGCCTGGCGAGCCCTGGCCGGGTAAACGCTCCGAGTTGAGCGCCCGTATCCAACCGTTCAAGGTATTCTCGGGAACGGTGCCCGTGGACGCTCGCAGTGGCGAGCCGGTCCCGCTGAAGCTGGACACGTTTTACGCCCAGGGAGACTTGGAAAAGGCCATCCAGCAAGGCGCTGAGGAATTGGGGATGAGCTACAGCGGGCAGTGGGAGCCTAACCAATTGACGACCAACTATCAAATCAGCCACGGTGTGGTGGGCAAGCAGAAGGCCCTGGCCTGCCAGGAATGCCACGTTCCCAACGGCCGCATCGATTTCGGCCAGATGGGCTACACATCGGAGGAGGTGGCGATGCTTACCACTGTCAGCTCAGCGGCTGCCGGGCCCCGCCAGCCGCTGCAGATGGAGGTGATCGTTCCGGCGGCCAAGCCATTGCCCACACCGGTTTCTTTGTCGGGCGACCTCCAGTCCAAGCGCGGCGTCGGCGTGCGCGTCCCGTGGAGCCCGCTTCTGGCCTTGGTCGTAATTCTCGCCATCGCCGCTGGCGCCTTCCTCTGGCTGCGTCGTCAAAAGCCTAAGCCGCCCGCCCAGCAAGCCTGAGTGCTATGTTAAGTTAGAAGTTGTGAGTGTCATCTTGAGTGCTCTGTTAGGTTAATTATTGTGCCGTGTTATTCTGAGGCTCGGCGAAGGATGACACTCACAACTTTTCAACCTAACAGAGCACTGAGTAGCTTTTCCTGGCATCGACCCCTACTCGACCTCCGAGGTCTTCCGAGACCTCGAAGGTCTGTTTGATTACGTTGATCTTCGAGGACTCTGCGACGCTGGTCGGGTACCCTCCTTTCGATGCGCGTCGAGATGGCTCATTAGCGTTGGGCGCTCGCATGGGATGTGGGTGATCGAGCCCAGACACGTCCGCTAACCACGTTGGCCGATTGACCCGTTCAGCATGACATTCACGCTTTTTGAAAAGCCTGGGAGATCTGAAAAAGTGCTTGATTTGGGACTGCTCCTGTGATACACTTCAGATCAACACGTCAAGCCGCCCGCCCACTTCCCCCATGCTTCAGGAACCCAACCAACACACCGCTCTGACCGGACCGAGACATCGTCTGCGGGAGGCCGCTCAGGCGGTGCGCCTTCATTACGTGCCGGCTGTCGCGATTGGGCTGTGTTACCTGGCGATCACCATGATGTGGACGCTATACGCCGCCTATGTGCCGGTTTTCTTAGATGCGGATTTTGGACTGCGTGCGACAGCGATTGGCGCGGTGATGATGCTGGACAACCTGGCTTCGCTGTTCATCCAGCCATGGATCGGCGCGCGTAGCGACCGGCTGCGCTCACGGTTGGGCCGCCGTCTGCCGATCATTTTGATTGGCATGCCGTTTGCCGCGCTGGGTTTTGTCTTGATCCCCACGGCCGCGCAGTCTCTTAGCGGTCTGGCAGGTTTTATCCTGGTGGTCGTGATCATGTTGATAGGGATGTCCGCGATCCGCGTGCCGTTGTTTGCGTTGATGCCGGACTTTACGGCTTCGAAGCATCGCAGCACGGCCAACGGCATCATCAACCTGTTTGGCGGCCTGGGCACCTTGATTGCTGCACTAGGGTTGGGGGTGGTGTACCGCATCAATCGCGCCGGTCCTTTTTGGGTTGCCGGCGGTACGCTGCTTATCACGGTGTTGATCTTGGTCGTCGTGATTCGCAAACTGGCAGGCGACGGCCTCAGCAACGCCGGGCCGGATACTGCCACATCGGATGACCTCCCCTCGAACGCGTTGCGCATCTTGCGTGACATGCTGGTGGAGAATTGGCGTGGGATTCCCCTGTTGCTGCTCTCTATCTTTTTCTACACGTTTGGGATCAATGCTGTGGAGACCTTTTTCATCCTCTACAGCCGCAAGACCTTCGAGATTCGGGAGGAGCAGGGGCTGGCAATTTTGGGCGTGTTCTTTCTGAGCTACCTCTTCGCTTCCGTTCCGGCCGGCATCATCGGCGAGCGTCGCGGCCGGCTGAGGGTTATGATCGTGGGTCTTGTGGTGATGTCCGTGCTGATCGGTCTGGGGTACTGGTTCGCCACCGTGCCGTTGCTCCTTCTGTTCATGCCGGTGGGTGGCCTGGCCTGGGCGCTCGTCAAC
This sequence comes from uncultured Chloroflexia bacterium, assembly GCA_963709505.1. Lineage (GTDB taxonomy): Bacteria > Chloroflexota > Anaerolineae > JAAEKA01 > JAAEKA01 > CAVPXC01. The sequence continues at coordinate 58,131 of CAVPXC010000002.1, forward strand.
AGCAACGCGCTGCCGGTCATTCTGAGCACGACGGCTCCCACCCTCTCCGGCAGCGCAGTCGGCCTCTTTCTATTTGCCACCACGATGGCATCCATCACCAGCCCGATCGCCAACGGGTGGATGGTCGAAACATCCGGCGGCAACTATGACCTCATTATGTTGACGACCAGCCTGGCGGCGGCGGCTGGTGCGTTCTGCCTGCTCGGAATCCGCCTGCGAGGCGCAGGAGGGCAGTCCGATCTCGTGGGCGTTGCGGTGAACAGTGAACAGTGAACAGTGAACAGTGGACAGTGGACAGTCGGCAGTAAGCAGTCTGCACTGTTCACTCTGTGCAGTGCTAGCCGCTGTGGGCTGCAAAGAGCGCATGGTCCAGGTCGGCGATCACATCCTCCACGTCCTCGATCCCGATTGACAGGCGTACCAGCCCCTCGCCGATGCCAAGGCGCGCTCGCTCGGCCGGAGGCACCGCGCGATGGCTGGCCATCACCGGGTAGAGCGCCAGCGAATAGACGTCTCCGAGGGTCGTAGCGGGGAGGACCAGCTGCAAGGCATCGAGGAAACGGAAGGCTGCGACCTGGGTCGCTTGCTTCAGCTCGAAGGAGATCATGCCGCCGAAGCCACGACCGTCGAATAGCTCGGCCGCCAGCTCGTGCTGGGGGTGGGTAGAGAGTCCGGGGTAATTCGTTTTTGCCACCGCCGGATGCTCGGCCAGCCAGCGCGCCACGATCAGGGCGTTCTGACAGTGGCGCTCCATGCGCAGCGGCAGGGTTTTGAGGCCGCGTAGCGCCAGCCAGGCCACCTCCGGCGCCAACACGGCGCCGATCAGTTTTTCGAGTGTGAACAGCCGCTGCCGGTTGGCAGCCGAGGTAATCACCACGCCGGCCAGCACGTCGCCGTGACCGCCGATGTACTTGCTGGCCGAGTGCACCGAGTAATCGGCGCCCAGGCCGAACGGCCGGCAAAGGTAGGGCGTTGGAAACGTGTTATCCACGATCAGCGCTGCGCCGGCGGCATGCGCCCGTTCGGCCAGCGCGCCGATATCTGCCACCTTGAGCAGGGGATTGGACACGGTCTCGATCAGAAGCGCGGCCGGCCGATAGGTATCCAGGGCGCGCGTCACGCCTTCGAGATCGGCGATGTCGACAAAATGCACCGTGACGCCCTGCTCGGCGAAGAGCGTCGACAGCAGGCTGTAGGTCGCGCCGTAGCAGTCGGCTGCGGCGACGACGTGCCGGCCGGCCCGAACGCCTGCTCCGAGCAGCGCGGCGTGGATCGCCGCCATACCCGATGCCACGGCAAAAGCCGCCTCGCCGCCCTCAAGTGCAGCCATCGCGCGCTCGAACGCATCGACCGTCGGGCTTTCGTAACGGCGGTAGACATAACCATGTTCTTCGCCGGCAAAGACCGCTTCCATCGCCGCGGCCGACGACTCCAGATAGCCCACGGCATGATAGATCGGCGTGGTGACGGGTGTTTCCTTGGGCGCCGGCTGGCGCTCGCCGGCGTGTACGGCTTGGGTGAAGATGCTGGGCATATTACCTCACGTGACATGCGGGAAATGGATAGGCGTCTACTTGACCGCGATACTTCCACAGACTCAGGGCGAGCTGCGACTTTCCGAGTTAGCAGACACGGAGGCGACAGAGCCAGACGTACGGCGTTTGCGAGCGACTGACGTCCTGTCATAGACCTCCACTACGAAAAGCGCTGCAAAGATTAGAAAGAACGGCTCGATCTCCCATCGGTAGCGGCTATCCACGTTGTAGGCAACGTGGATAGCCGTGTAGAAGACAAACAGCAGATAGAGCAGGCTATATCGCCGCCATCTCCGGGTTGAGACGGCAAGACCGGCGATCGTCAGGATCAACAAGGCCACGTAGAGCCGCTGGTAGTAGGCGGCCCACGTGGCATTGAACCGCGCGTTGATGTCTCGGCGGAACCACAGGAAGCCGACCACCTTCTGTCCCATCAGGGCCAGCCACGCTTGTGGCTGCTGGCGAATGAACGCCCGGCCGGCTTGAAATTGGCGGCGATCTAACTCGATTTCGGAGATTGTGGCGACCTGCACCTGGAGATCGGGTGGCAGCGGGTACGGCTGCATCTGGACAACGGGCGGCTGGTTTGGATCATGCGGGCGTCCTAGGTATTGGTCTACCTTCTCGGTATAGACCAACTGCCCGGTGCCCGTGCTGAAGGGACTGTTTCCGTTCCAGAAAGCGGTACCGCCGTTGGTCGATACCAGGATCAGGCGGCCATGGATTCGGTAATTCCGAATCGTCCATGGCAGCAGGACCAGGGTTGCGGCCACCAGGATGAGGCCGGATAATTTGAGCCAATCCCGCCGGGTGCGACGGTTCAGCCAAAGCCAGAGCAGCACCAGTGGCAAGAACGCCACGATTGCCGGCCGTCCCAGGACCAGTAGCCCCCAGAGGGCGCCCGCTGCGAGGGCGAGCGGCCACTTGGGCTTTGGCGCCAACAGCGCTGTAAATACTAATGCCCAGGCCAGCACGGCCAGGTGTAGGGTTAGGCTAATGGGCATGGTGACCATCACCACCATCACTGGATACACTGCAACGCCCAGGCCGGACAGCAGCGCGACTGCTTTGCGACCAGAAAGCTGAGCAGCCAACAGGAAAATCGCCACAGCCGTCAGGCTGGATAACACCGCATGCACCAGCGCCAGTGTCAAAGCCGGCTGCGCACTGAAACGCAGGCAGACGTAAAGGAGCCAGACGAACAACGGGGGCATGAAAGACTGCAAGGGCTGCTCCACGCGCAGGCCGAAAAAATCGTAGGTGAAGCCTCGACCAGCGAGTAGGTTCTGTGCTATCAAACCGCTTTCGGTCCATTGAGTAAGCGGGTACGCATTGGAACCCACGATGGCGATCACTGCAACTCGCACGAGCAGAGCAAGGGCAAAGATCGCTATACCCAAGAGAGCCAAGGAGTGGCTGGAATACAGCTTGCGGCTTCTTACCAAAGGAACCTTGGTATCTGGAATTTGTGCCATCACCGTTCTTCGAGTATCGCCATCGCATCACCAAAGGAGTAGAATCGATAACCTTCGTCAATCGAAGCCTGGTACGCGCGGTCTATAAGCTCCTTCCCGGCGAATGCGCTGACCAGCATCAGCAGCGTGCTGCGCGGCAGATGGAAGTTGGTGATCATAGCGTCCACCGCACGAAAGCGGTAGCCGGGGCGGATAAAGAGCCTGGTCTCGCCTTCGAAGGCCGCCACGCGCTTCCACGGGCAGGCGTCGACGTCGTACGGATCGATCCCCTGTGCGCCGGTGGCAGCCCATTCCAACGTGCGTACGACTGTGGTGCCTACGGCGACGATGCGGCCGCCGGCCAGGCTGGCGTCGTTGATCTGCCGGGCGACCTCTGGCGAAAGCGTCGCCCACTCGCTGTGCATCGGATGCTCCTCGACGATCTCGGTCTTGACGGGACGAAAGGTGTCCAGCCCAATGTGCAAGGTGACAAAGGCCAGGCCGACGCCCCGTTGGCGCAGGCCGTGCAGCAAGTCAGGCGTAAAGTGCAGCCCGGCGGTCGACGAGGCGACCGATCCCTCGACGCGGCTGTAGACGGTTTGATAGCGCTCCGGGTCGCCCAGCGGCTCGTGGATGTAAGGCGGCAAGGGCACTTGACCGACTTCGTGCAACCATTCGTCAACCGGCCGGCTAAAAACGACCACCCGACTGCCCCTCGGCAGCTCCGCCTCGATGATTGCCATGACCGGCGGCTGCACCGCGGCCGGTGTTTCGAGTGTAACGCTCACGCCGGACCGCAGCCGTTTTCCACCGACCAGGCATTCCCACCTGCCCTCAGGCAGTGGGTGTAGCAAGAAAATCTCGACCTGGGAACCGCTGGCCTTGCGACCAAGGAGCCTCGCCGGGATAACGCGGCTGTCGTTGGCCACCAGCAGATCGCCTGGCCGGAGATACTCACCAATGTCATGGAAGACGCGGTGCTCGATCCGGCCGGTGTCGCGATGCACCACAAGCAACCGCGAGGCATCCCGAGGCTCGATCGGCGTCTGCGCGATGCGTTCGGGAGGGAGGACGTAGTCGAAGTCGGAGGTTTTCATGGCGGATAGAAGTAACGCGTAAATCGGTGATCGGTGACCGGTAATCGGCGTATCGGTCGATCCGATTACCGATTACCGATTACCGACTACCTCTTGCCGCTTGCCGTTTCCACGAACCTAGTAAACATCCGCCGGTGCACCGGCTCCAGCTCGTAAAAGCGCTCCGGGTGCCATTGGACTCCTAAGACCCACCGCCAGCGTTCGCCGACCATGGCCTCGAGCAAGGGAGGTCCCTCAGTGGTGTGTGCGGCCGGGACGAAGCCGGGCGCGAGAATGTCGAGCGTCACGGCTTGGTGGTGGTAAGTGTTGGTGACGAAACGCCCGTCTAAGTCCAGGACATTCGCTAGCAGCGACCCGGGTAGGACGTCCACTTCGTGGTATCTCGCGCGGTCCGATGGTGAACGATGGCCGTCGACGTGTTGCAGCAACCCGCCGCCGGCTGCGACGTTCAGCACTTGGATGCCGCGGCATACGCCCAGAACAGGCAGATCGACAGCCAGGGCGGCTTGGATCAGCGGCAACTCCAGCTCGTCGCGTGCATCATGGATCTCATCGGGCTCAGCGCCGTCCACAGGCTGGTTGAAATAGCGCGGGTGCACGTCGCCGCCGCCGGTCAGGAAAAGGCCGTCGAGCTGCGCGATCTGCTCCTCGGGTGGCAGAAGCACCGTCTCCGGGGTCAGCAGGATCGGATCGCCCCCGGCCCAAAGAATGGCCCAATAGTAGTTGCGCGCCCAGCGGTCGAGATAGGACTTGTCGTTGGTTCGTGTGGTTACGCCGATACGTGGGGGTCTAGCCATCGTTCGTAGTTTCCCACAGGCCGGGCTGTTGCGACAGCGCCTGAGTGTCGCCCATCCAGGCGATGCCAAGGTGTTGATAAGCACTGCGTGTAGCAATGCGACCGCGCGGCGTGCGGTCCAGGAAGCCCAGCTGTAGCAGGTACGGCTCGACCACATCCATGATCGTGCCGGAGTCTTCGCTCAAGGAGGCAGCGATCGTCTCCAGCCCGACCGGTCCGCCGCTGTATTTGTCGATGATCGTGCGTAGCACCTTGCGGTCAAGATCGTCTAATCCCAGGTTGTCTACATCGAGCAGGGTCAGCGCCGTGTCGGCAATCTGTGCGTCAATCTTGCCATCGGCGCGCACCTGCGCGTAGTCACGTACGCGACGCAGCAGGCGCAGCGATATGCGCGGGGTACCTCGAGCTCGCCGTGCGATCTCTTGCGCACCGTCGTCGGTGATCTCAACCTTTAGTAGTGCGGCGGCGCGGCGAACTATCTCCTCTAGCGCGACCTGGTCATAGAAGTCAAAGCGATACACTGCGCCAAAGCGCGAGCGCAAGGGGGCAGTCAGCATCGCCAGACGCGTCGTCGCGCCGATCACGGTGAAGCGGGGCAGCTTAAGGCGGATCGAACGCGCGCTCGGACCTTTGCCGATGACAATGTCGAGTGCGAAGTCCTCCATTGCCGGGTAAAGGATCTCCTCTACCGCCTTGCCCAGCCGGTGCACCTCGTCGATGAAGAGGATGTCACCTTTATGCAGGTTGGTGAGGATCGCCGCCAGGTCACCGGCCCGCTCGATCGCTGGCCCGGCGGTGGTTTTCATGCTGACTCCCATCTCGTTGGCGAGCACCGAAGCCATCGACGTTTTGCCGAGCCCCGGCGGACCGTAAAGCAAGATGTGATCCAGCGCCTCGCCGCGCTGGCGAGCTGCCTCGATCAGGATCTGCACATTGTTGCGCAGTGGCTCCTGCCCGATCATCTCGGCCAGGAGCTTAGGGCGCAGTGCTGCGTCCTGTGCGACTTCTTCGGGGCGTTTGCGGGTGGAAACGGTTCGGTCGTCCATAGGGGGGGAGGAAGTGAGATAGTGAGATAGTGAGATAGTGAGGTCGTTTGCAGGGGGTATTATAGCAGAGAAACAGCCGGTGGAAAAGCGACCACGTCAAGCAAACAGAAAGCCCGCCGAAAACTCGGCAGGGCGCCATAATGAAAGATCGGTCCGTTCTTCGGGGACCGGACCGATCTGGGGATCAAGACTAACTGCGGTGGTGAGACGGCGCGGTAGCAGGCGGCAATGCCAAACTACTACCGCACTATCTCACTCCCGCACTCCCTACAGCCAGCGCTGATCCTGCAGGAACTGCGTCAGTCCTGGGATCTTGAAGCGCTTGCCGTTGTAGGCGACGATGGCGTAGTACAGCGGCAGCAACCACAGCATGATCATTGCTGGCACAATGAAACAGAGGCACAACAGGCCGATCACGCTCAAGCCTGCGGCGGAGGCTAGGACAAACAAGCCCAGCTCCAGCAACCCGATCACTGCGCTCACTCCAAGCGACTGGATCGCGTGGTAGCGCTGGAACGGCCGCTCCTTGCTGGTCTCCGATACCAGAATGATAATCGGCAGCACCAATCCAATCGGATTGATCAGCTGGCTGGCATAGGCCAGCGCCGCCATGACACGATCGTCGTTCGTGGCGTTCGGGTCGAATTCTGTGTCCTCGGCGAGGCGTTCGGCAATGGTTGGTTTGTGTGCGTCATTCTCGTGTGGTGATGCCTCAGGCGCCGGCAGTGCCTTGAGCGGTTTAGCAGCCGGCTCCTCGTATGCCACACTAGCTTCGGCGACTTCAGGCTCGCGGCTTGACGTGGCGCTAGCCAGCGCTTCGATGGACGCCTCGGCTTCGGCTGCGGCATCCGCCGTGGCCTGGCTGGCCGCCTCAACGGTCTGATCGACCGCCGCCACAGCATCTTCGATGTCTCCGCTGGGCGCTTCGGGCGCTCCCTCAAGCGGTTTCTCGAACTCGTTTTCGTTCACATCGGCCTCCTTTGTCGATGCCCGTCCCAAGGATAGGAGCTAGGACCGGCGTTCGTATGATTTCTAAACCACTATACGCTTTCGATGGGGCAAGGTTACACCCGCGCTTGGTGGATTCTGGGAGGCCGTTCGTGAAGCCAAGATTGTGGGGTGACCCCACCTCTCGAACCTACAAATCTCCGGCGGCTCTGTCCGATCCTGCCATTCTGCAAATCCTGCTCTCCCCCTTCCGCCGCAGCCGGCCTTCTCAAACAACATCTTCGCGATCTTTGGCGCTGCTTCCTGTTTGGCCCGCCATTGTGCTACAATCCACTCAGAGGTAAGCATCATGACGCGAGTTGTTTTTATGGGTACGCCCGAGTTCTCAGTGCCTTCATTAGCGAAGCTGGTCGCGGCCGACTACGACGTCGTCGGGGTTGTGACCCAGCCTGACCGGCCGAGCGGCCGCGGCCGCAAGTTGGAGCCGTCGCCGGTCAAACGGTTTGCAGTCGAGCACGGTCTCGCCGTGCTGCAGCCGGAGACCCTGCGGCCGCCCGAGGCGGTCGCCGAGCTAGCCTCGCTGCGTCCTGACGTGATCGTGGTCGCTGCCTTCGGCCAGATCCTGCGGCCGGCTGTGCTGTCCCTGCCGCCGCACGGCTGTATCAACGTGCACGCGTCCTTGCTACCGCGCTGGCGTGGCGCCGCACCGGTGCAGGCCGCGATCCTGGCCGGTGACCAAGTGACGGGTAGCACGATCATGTTCATGGATGAAGGCATGGATACGGGGCCGGTGCTCGGTCAGGCGGCGCTAGCGATTCATTTCGACGAAACCGCAGGCGACTTGACCGAGCGACTGTCCCAGCACGGCGCAGACCTGTTAGCCGAGACTCTGCCGCGCTGGCTGGTCGGTGAGCTCACACTGCAGCCGCAGGACAACAACCAAGCGACGCTGTGCCGGCCGGTGCGCAAGGAGCAGGGTACGATCGATTGGTCCAGGCCGGCGCTTGAGATTGCGCGTGCTGTGCGGGCGTACAATCCGTGGCCGGGCGCAGTCTCCGTCTGGAAAGGCGTGCCACTGAAGGTGGTGCAGGCCAACGCGCTGGCGATTGAGGCATCTGCTCAACCGCCTGGGACGGTTTCGGAGACCCAGGACGTAATTGTCGTCGTAACGGGCGAGGGCGTGCTTCGATTGGATGTCGTGCAACTGGCGGGACGAAACGCGGCGGGCATCGATGACTTTGTCCGCGGCCAGCGCGGTTTTGTCGGCAGCTTACTTGGCCGGTACCCCTAATCCGATGGGAATTTGGCAGAATTCCGCCGGCATGTTATAATCACCACTGGTTTCGGGGCGTGGCGCAGACTGGTAGCGCGCTTGAATGGGGTTCAAGAGGTCGGAGGTTCAAATCCTCTCGCCCCGACCAAAGCACGGGTCGCTGACTTGACTCGGTGGTAAGCATTCTGGCCGATGGCAAGGGCGCCGTCGGCCTTTTCTGTTGGTGCTGTCTTTCGTTGTTGGAGGTGGCCGCCGCCTTTTTGTTTATGGACGTTCTGGAACCCTCCGATTGGAGCCAGGGGTTCACGGACGGAGAACGGCGCTTGTTGGAGCGAATCCAGCAGGGCCTGTCCCTCGCCGCCGACCTCAGCCGCGCTGATATCATGCTATTGGTCAAACAGAAGGACGCCGCGTGGGTGGTTGCCCAAGCGCAGCCCCATTCGATTGCCTCGCTCTACCGCAAGACGTGGCTTGGGCGCACTCTCTCATTCGCTGACCATCCACTCCTTGTTGCAGGACTGGGCCATGGGCGCAGCGGCCAGCGACAGGAGAATCTGCTCGATCAAGGGACGCCGGTGGTCCGGCAGGTTTTGCCCGTGCTGAGCGAAGCCGGTCGACCCATCGCCGCACTGCAGGTCGAGACCAACCTGATCGCTTGGGAGCGACAAAAGCGGCGTGATTTGCCCTTCCGCCGCGCTGTAGAATGGCTTCAGGCCATGGAACTGCGCGGCGACCTGTACAGCGGCGCCCGGCTGGGCCCATTTGGCGAATGGGATGGGGTCCTTTTTGTGGACGAGGGCTACCGCATCCGTTACGTCAGCGGAATCGCCAACAATCTCTACCGGCGGCTTGGATATCTGGACGACCTGCACGGCAAGCACATCGGCGATCTGCATACGAAGGACGAGGTGCTTATTCGAGACGCATTTAGGACGTTGCAATGCCAGGAGCACCAGGTTGTCGAGGGCCACCGGCAATGGACGCGTAAAGTCGTGCCGATTTGGAGCTATGCTCCGGGCCTTTGGCCCTTTGGCCGCAGCAGCCACGCCAGGCCTTTATTGCGCGGCGCGCTGGTGCTGGTGCACGACGACACCGAAGAGCGCGAGAAGGCCGTGCAGTTAGAGGTGCTCTCCACGATGATTAAGGAGGTGCATCATCGCGTCAAGAACAACCTTCAGACAGTCGCCTCCATCCTGCGCATGCAAAGCCGGCGCGCCGCTGATCCCGACGTTCAGTTACAGCTGAACGAAGCCGTCAACCGGGTGTTGGCGGTCGCCGTCATTCACGAATTCTTGTCGCGCGAGAGCGATCAGTCGATCAACATCCGTGAAGTATGCCAGCGAATCGTGATTCAAACACAGCGAGCCGCTGTGCTACCGGACAAGGAGATCACGCTGCGCATCCAAGGGCCGCCAGTCTATTTGCCAAGTCAACAGGCCACGGCCTGTGCGTTGGTAGTCAACGAGCTCCTGCTTAATGCTGTGGAACATGCCTTCGCGGGACGGGACAAAGGAACAGTACTGGTGACCTTGGCCGACGAAGGCGATCAGGTGGTGATGGAAGTTGCCGACGATGGGGTTGGCCTACCCGAGGAGGCCAGCTCGAATCCATCACCTAGCTTGGGCTTGACAATCGTGCGAACTCTCGTTCAAGGGGACCTGAAGGGCCATTTCTTGATGGAACGGGCCACTCCCGGTACCCGGGCGATCGTGACCTTTAGGAAAGACCTGCCATCCGGCACGTGAGCCGGCCGCGGAGGTACAAGCAGTGGAACACAAACGCATCATCATTGCAGACGACGAAGCGCTCATTCGCCAGGATTTGCGCGAGATGCTGACCAATCTAGGCTATCTGGTGATTGGCGATGTGGGCGACGGCCGCAGCGCCGTCAATCTGGCTCGCGAGCTGAAGCCTGACTTGGTCATCATGGACATCCGTATGCCCGACATGGACGGCATCGAGGCCGCTAAAACCCTCACTGAGGAGGGGATTGCCCCTGTGCTCCTGTTATCCGCCTACAGCCAGCGCGATTTGGTGGAGCGCGCGGCCGAAGCCGGTGTGTCTGGCTACGTCATCAAACCATTTGACGAGTTAAATCTGCTACCGGCGATCGAGGTCGTGCTCGCTCGCTTTGGCGAGTATCAGGAGATATCCAAAGAAGCAGCCCGGCTCGAGGAACGGCTCGAAACGCGCGTTTCCGTCGACCGCGCCAAGGGTATTCTCATCGATCATCGCGGTCTGACCGAGCAGGAGGCTTTTCGCAACATTCAGCGCATGAGCATGAACAGCCGCAAGTCCATGCGCGAGGTCGCGGAGGCCATTATTCTCGCCCACCAGATGACTCTCCCTCAATAAAGTAGACTACGCGGGAATGCAGAGAGATCGGCGCCGGGCTTTGCTAAGCCCCGGCGCTGATCTCTTTGCATCAGGTTCTTGGTCAGTACGGGAGGGCGGCCTGCCCCAACAGGTTGCCAAGTAGGCTCACGCCCGTCAGGGATAGCACCAGTCCAATCAGCAACAGGACAAGCAAGACAATCACCCCGGCTAGAAGGCCGGCCGTGAAAAGGCCACAGCCAAACTGAAATCCGTCGCCAAAGCTCAGGCCGGTGGGCCGGGACTCGCTTGGGGATGTCTCAACGAGAGACTCGCTGGATGCCATGAAAAACTCCTGGTCGATGATAGCTCGAAAAGGCAACCATCCCAGACACACCGGGCGCTCTTAGCGTTGCTGAGCGCCGAGGTCCATCGAGCTGCCTGATGAATTGTAACACAGCTCATAGGCACGTACAAGACCAGCTTTGCCAACTGCGCTTCGCTAGGCTATAATCGGGGCATGCGTTGGCTGGAATTGCCAGCGCATTACACTGCTATCAAGCCACAGCCGGGCACGGTCCGTCTTTCTGTCCTTCCGTCCCTTTGGGATAATTCGTAAGGAGGCTGCGTACAAACCGGTCCGAGCGGCTATGATTTGGCCTCTGGTCAGAACAGGAGGATGCTTGAAAGTTTCGATTTTGGTCCCAGTCTACAACGAGCAGACGACGTTGCGAGAGATCCTGCACCGGGTGCGCTCAGTGAACCTGGTTGTGGATGAAGCTCATTCTACCTACCTTGAGGCCCCGATCATCCTGGAAAGGGAAATCGTTATAGTAGACGACGGATCGACCGACGGATCGGAGCGGATTCTGCGCGAAGAAGCAGCAAAGGGGGACATCAAGGTTGTCTTTCATGGTCACAATCGCGGTAAGGGCGCTGCGGTGCGCACTGGCATTCGGGCCGCCACCGGCGATATTTTGCTGATCCAAGATGCTGACCTGGAGTACGACCCGCGAGACTATCTATCGCTGTTGCTCCCCATTCTCGAGAAGCGTGCGGAGGTGGTCTACGGCTCTCGTTTCCTGGGCGGACCGCGCACAGCGATGCTGTTCTGGCACATGCTGGCCAACAAGCTCATCACGTTGCTCACCAACGTGCTTTACAACGCCATCCTGTCCGACGTAGAGACCTGCTACAAGGTCTTCCGGGCTGACCTGATCAAGGCCATACCGCTGCGTTCGAATCGCTTTGAGATCGAGCCTGAAATTACAGCCAAGGTGCTGAAACGTGGCCATCGAATCTACGAGGTGCCTATCTCGTACACCGGTCGAGAGTATACCGAAGGTAAGAAGATCGGTCTCAAAGACGCGTTCGAGGCCGTCTGGGCGTTGCTGAAGTATCGATTCGTCGATTAGGACGTTGTGCTGCGCTCCCTCTCAATTTCGCATGTCAGCCGAGTCTCTGGCGCCCAGATTAGATGGCGTGCCGGAGGTGTTGCCGCGCGCTGGGAGCTGGTCGCGGTGCTGATAGGCGGCCTGGTCCTGCGCCTTGTCTTGTTGTGGCGTCCCGGCCTGCATCCCGACGAGGCCCTCTACGCCAGCTGGGCGCTGCGTATCGCCGACGGAAGTGACCCGACTTTGCTGGGCGTGTTCGTCGACAAGCCCCCTTTGCTTCTGTATCTGCTGGCCGGCCTGTTTCGGCTAGCAGGCTATCCCGGCGCAAACCTCACCGATCTAGCCAGCCTGGTCACCATCGCCAAGCTGGCGGCCGTTGGCGCAGCCCTGGTCGGCTTCGTGCTACTCTGGGCTGTGGCTCAACAGGTCTATAGCAGGCGGGCGGCATTTTATACGGTTGCTCTCTATGCCGTGTCACCACTGGCAGCACGGCTGTCCCCAACCGTGTTGACCGACCCGTGGCTCGTCCTGTGGATGTTGCTGGGTTTGTGGGCGGCCCTCAAAGATCGACCCTGGCTTACTGGACTTGCTTGCGGTTTGGCCTATGCCACCAAACAGCAGGCCGTGCTGTTGATTCCACTGATTTTGATGGTCTACTTTCTCAGCCCGCGCCTGCAGAGCGCTCCCAGCGACAACCCCAGATCATCTTCTCCCCGTCGCAGATCGCTGGGACGCGTGGTTGGCGGCTTCCTGCTCGTCTTCGCTATCGTCCTCTGGTGGGACAGCCTGCGTTGGCAATGGATGCCCAGCTTCTGGGAGCGCGGCGCAACGGCTTACGGTGGCCTGACGTGGGTGCACTGGAGCGATCTCCCTAAGCGGGTTGGCCAATGGGGCGAACTCCTGGGCTATGCGTTCGGATGGCCGATGCTGGCGCTGCTGGTGGTATGCAGCGTTATCGGCCTGCGACTGAGCAGACGCGGCCTGGGTGCGTTCGATCGACTACTGCTGGTCTTCGTGACCAGCTATCTGTTACTGCACCTGGTTACCACGATGGCCGCCTGGGATCGATACGTGTTACCCCTCGTGCCGCTGTTGGCGCTGGTGTTGGGGCACGGCTTGGCGTCGCTGTGGGATGCACTGGATCAGACTGGCCGGGTGGAGAGACATGTGGTCAATCCTATGGTGTCCAAAGCGCAGCCACAAAGGTGGCTGGCCGCTCTATTGGTAATGGCATTGGGTTACACCGCCTGGCTTGCAACGTTTAGCCATATCCCGGTCGGAGATGCGACGGCCTACGACGGCGCGGCACAAGTGTCTGAGCACGTTCGTCTGACGCAGCCGGAGGGCGCAATCCTCTATCATCATTGGTTGGGCTGGCACTATGGGTTCTACCTGGCCGGCGCGCGGGTCGATCTGCGGTATTGGGCGTCACCGGCTGATTTGGCAACAAAGGCCGCGGCCGATCGCAGCGAGCGCCAGTTGATCGCGTTTCCTGCCGGCAGAGACCGGCTGGGCGCGCAGCAGGCATTGGCTTCGGCCGGTCTTCGCCTTCAGCCCGATCTGACGGTGTTCCACCCAGACGGCACGCTTTCGGTCACCCTCTATCGCATCGTGCCGTCCGCGGTCGGAGCCTCTGAGCATGGAGAGTAGCGAGCGCCCCCATCCGTCGCGGGGTCGATGGGGGTGGCTGTTGGCCGCCGGCTTCCTGGCCGGCGGGATTTTGCTGGTCTTCTGGCGTCTCTTGCTGACCAACCGCGTGATGGCGACGGGCGACGCCTTAACCTATTTCACGCCCTACCGCGATTTTGCCAATTCCGCGCTGCGCGCAGGCCATCTTCCCCTCTGGAATCCCTACCTGTTCCTGGGCGTCCCCTTTTTGGCGAACCCCCAGGCTGCCGTTTTGTATCCGTTGCACTGGCCTTTCGTGGGGTTGGACGCCGCGAAAAGTCTCGTCGCGTCTATGGGTCTCCACCTGTGGTTGGCTGGCTTGGGCATGCTTCTCTATGCCCGACGCGTAGCTGGATTGTCTTGGTTGCCCGCCGTGGCCGCCGGACTGGTGTTCAGCCTGAGCGGTTTCCTGGGCGCTCGTGCAGGCCAGATCAACCAACTAAGCGCCGTGGCCTGGCTCCCCTGGCTGCTTTGGCTGCTGGAGGAAGCGGATAACAACACACGCGCTGGCCGGCCACAGCAGCCATTCGTGGTCCAGAAACAAGATCCCGCGTCACTCTTCGCGTGCCCACCATTCGATTTTCATCCTCGCGTTTGTGGGTTTGACGCTTGTCATGGCCCTGCAGCTACTGGCCGGCCACACTCAGACGTCGTTTATCAACCTCGTTGGATTGGGTCTGGCTGCGATCTGGCCAGCGGTGGCCGCGCTGCTAGCCTGGGGCGCCGCTCGCGTGCGGCGCTCAAAGGAGCCTTTGAATGTCGTTGCATTGCGAGCGGCGGGGCGCCGGTTGGTCGTGACGGTGGCTGCCGTGCTGCTGGCCGCATTACTGGCCGCGCCGCAGCTGCTGCCTACTTGGGAGCTGTCGCAACAATCGATCCGCGCCGGTGGACTAACATTCCGCGAGGCCGTGTCTTTTTCGCTCCAGCCCACCCGTCTGCTGTTCACTTTGCTGCCTACCTACGGTGAAAACCTGGCGGATCGCTTCGGCACGCCGGCCTACGCCGAGTTCGTGGCGTATGTGGGCGTCACCGGTCTTGTGCTAGCGCTGTTGGGCCTGATCTCAGCCCGACGCGACCGCCAGGCCGGCCGGCTGGCTTCGCCTGTGGGGCTGGCAGCCGGCCTGGCGGTCGTCGGCTTGGCCTTGGCGTTCGGCCTTTACAACCCACTCACGTTTGTTCTGTACAAACTGGTGCCCGGCTTCGATCTTTTTCGTGCCCCGGCGCGCTGGATGATCTTGGCCCTCTTTGGCGTCAGCGTGCTCGCAGGGTACGGCCTGCAAGCCGTACCGTTTAACCTGCGCAAAGCGCCCGAACTCAAGCCCGCCTTCGCGGCGACCCATCAGCCGCAGGCGGATTCTGTCATACGCCGGTCTGGCCGGGCTCGGTCTGTTTCTGTTGCTCGTCCAGCAGTGGCCGGGCCGGTTGACGCTTCTGCTTTGGCTGTTGACCGGGCTGATGGTGCTCGCGCTAGCCACCGGACGTAAGGGAGGAGCCTGGCGCCGCATCTTGCTCGTCGGCATGCTGCTGGCCGAGTTGACCGGCGCCAGCCTGGCGTTGGAGCACACTCGGCCCACCGCGCCGGAGGCCGTCAGCAGCCTGCGCACGGCGCCGGCCCATCTTCTGGCCGCGGCGAGAGAGGATCAGGCGGCAGGCCGCATTCCCGGCCGTTTCCTCAGCCTTTCCGGCATTACGTACGACCCCGGCGACCTGGCCGACATCCAGCAGATGCTCGGCCCGCAGCTGCCGGCGCAGGCCGTGTACGACTTCGTCGTGGCAACCAAGCTGCAGGAGATTGTGGCGCCCAACCTGCCGCTGCTGTGGCGGCTGCCGGCGGTGGACGGCTACGACGGCGGTGTGCTACCGTTGCGCCGCTACGTAGATCTGCAAACGCTGTTCATCCCCGCCGACAAGCTGTCACCTGACGGCCGGCTACGCGAGCAGCTCGAGTTGATTCCTCCCGGCCGTTTGTTGCGACTGCTTGGCGTTGAACACGTCATCACCGATAAAGGCTTTGACGTATGGTATGACGGCGTGTATTACGACCTGGAGCTGAGCAACCGCCTGGAGACGGGCCAAATGGTCACTATCGAGCGGGCGGATCGCCTCGATGCCACCGCACTCGGCGTCTTCAGCCATTTGGAGGGCGCCGACAGCCTGCCGGCGGGCACTCCGGTGGTGGAGATTCAAGTCGAGAGCGGCGACGGCATGGAAGAGACCTTCGTGCTGCAAGCCGGCGTCGACACGGCCGAGGGGCGATGGACCGGCGTCGCGTCGCATCCTCAACCGGACAGCCGGCAGCCGTGGCCGCGTGAGCAAGGGGGATGGGACTATCTGGCCCGTCACGAGCTAACCACACCGATCACACCCAGGCGCCTGATCGTGCGTAATTTAGCTCCCGCCGGTACGTTGGTCTTGCGCGGCATCACGCTGCTGGACGATCGAACAGGAACGCACGCCGCGCTGACCCTACCCTCCGACGGTAACTTCCAGCGCGTTCATTCAGGGGACGTCAAGGATTATCGCACCCTTGACGCGCTGCCGCGGGCTTTTCTCGTCGGCCAGACGGCACTGGCGGCTGATGATCCCGGGGCCTTGGCGATCATGGCTGATGCCACGTTCGAGCCGGGCAAAAAGGCGGTGCTTTTCGAGCCTGAGATCACGAGTGCGGGCCTCTCTGCCCAGCTTCAATCGATCAAGCCGGCGGCCTCCACGGGCCGCGTAACGGTTAACAGCTACGAGCCGGAGCGAGTGGCCTTGCAGGTTGCCTTGCCGGCGCCCGGTGTGTTGGTCTTGTCAGACTCTTGGTATCCAGGGTGGCGGGCGACCCTGGACGGCCAGCCCGTGCCCGTGTTGCGCGCGAATCTGTTGTTTCGAGCGGTCATCGCGCCCGCGGGTGTGCATGATGTAGTGTTTGAGTACGAGCCAACCGAGTGGCGCGCCGGCCTCGTGGTTGCTTTGGCGGCAGGGCTTGTGTTGTTTGCGCTGCTGATCATCGCTGCGATTCGCACTCGGCGGAGTTCTAGCGGCAAGCGGTTCGACTTGGAGTTGGTTTTTTAGCTCAGTTTCAGCGGAGATAAGTCATGGCTTTCTTCAACCGGGTCGTCACAACGCTTGTCATCGTGCTCCTCTGGGTAGGCGCCATTCTGTTAGCAGCGGTGCCAGATATCGCTCTGGCTTGGGCCAGGCAGGGGCTGGACTGGATCGAGCAGAGCCTGGCGCGCGCGGCTGCCATGGATCCGAGCTGGCTTTTCGGAGCGTTGCGCGCCGGCGTTATCGTGCTGGCCACCCTGCTCGCGTTGCTGCTTCTGCGGTGGGAGTGGCGCGGCAAACACACGCCGGTTGTGAAAGTCAGGACGGCCTCCGGCGGCGAAGCATCGGTTACCGCCGACTCGATCGCTCGGCGTCTTGCGTGGCACGTAGACCAGCTGGCCGACGTAATCAGCGTTACCCCGCAGGTGCGCACGCGCGGTAGTGCGGTGGATGTCCAGCTTGACCTGCAGACTTCGCCCGATGTGGACATTCCAATGAAGACCGAGGAGGTCATCGCCCTGACGCGCGACGTCGTCCAGAACTCAAATGGGCTTGCAGGTCAACAAGGTAAAGGTCAATATCGAGCACGCACCCTACCCGTCGGCTCGGTTGGGCTAGGGTTCATACTAACGTGAAGGAGATTTCAACGTATGGGATGGTTAGATTCAGTCAAGCGAGGTTTCAACAAGCCGGCGCCTGTTCATCAGCCCGATGATCCGCAGCGCGCTGCGCCAGAGCCGGCTCCCCTGATCGTGCCGGAGATTCAGCCGGCCGATCTCATTGCGCTGCTGCGCGCGGGAACGGCCCCGAAATTCATCGATTGCCGAGAACCCTTCGAGTGGCAGCAGGTGCGCATCCCAGGGAGCCTGCACATTCCAATGAACCAGATTCCGATGCGATTGACCGAGCTGGATAAGAATGAGGAATGGGTGGTGGTGTGTGCCCACGGAAATCGGTCGTACAGTGTGGCAGGCTATTTGATCGTCAACGGATACAAGGCTAGCAGTCTGGCCGGTGGCGTTACGGATTGGTGGATGCGAGGTGGCGAGGTTGAAAGCGATTCTCGTCGCTAGCGATAGCCCGAAAGGTTCGCACGGAGCGTCTTGTGGGGTGTATTTCAAGTTGGGGGCAGACCCTTCGGGTTTTCCGCAAACCCGAAGGGTCTGCCCCCAACTTGAAATACGCCCGTCTCGTGTGTCAACTTGACAACGCCATCTGTGAACTCGTATAATTGGGTCCACGCAAAGGAATCATCGGCATTGCTCGCCGCATCTCAGTCCTTGGAGGAACACCGTGACAGAAAAGCTTGTCAAGCACATCATGCACAATGGCGTTATCGGCTGCAAGTCGGACACACCTTTGTCTGAGGTGGTGCGCATCCTTAGCGACACGGACATTCACGCTCTGGTTGTGACCGGTGACTTCGGCGAGGTAGTCGGCGTCGTCTCTCACATGGACATTATCCCACGTCATGGTGAGGATCTGACCCAGCTTACTGCTCGCGAGGTTATGACCAGCAAAGTGATCACTGTCACGCCCGAGGCCAAAGTGACTGAGGCGATCGACGTGATGGTAAAGAACCGGATCCATCGTCTGGTGGTCTCCGAGCCTGAGGGTGACAAGGTTCTTCCGGTCGGCGTGCTTTCTACGACGGACATCGTCCGCGAGATGCGCGGTTCCAAGTGGACATGGTATCTGTGATTTGAAACGACAGTTGATGAGGATGGGCGGCAGGTACGGAAAAACGAACGTCCGAGGCAAATGGCCTCGGACGTTGTATTTCCTGAAGTGCGTGAGATTGAGCCAGGCGAATTCGAGTGGATTCGAGCATGGTGCGTGCTGATGCAGCTAGCTTTGCCGCGTACCCTTCCAGTCCTGTAGCCACCGGCTAACGTCCGTTGAGCGATTTCGATAGCGCTGCCAATTCACCTTTCCCTGCAGCAAGATCTGACGCAAACTCTCTCGGCTGATGTCATCGATCGTGTTGCTCGAGATCAGGTAATCGCGCAGGGAGTTGAGCGTCCATGAGGTGCGCAATTGGCCGAGCTGACGGGGAGGCGTAGATGCGGCCTCGAGGATACGGGTGCGCATGTCCGGGTCGAACTTGCCGCGCGGGCCCGGCTTGCGTCGCGGTGGCTGAAGCCCTTTCATCCCGTGCTTATTGAAGCGAATGACCCACTTGCGGACCTTATCGACATGCAAGCCCACCATCGGGGCGATTTCCGGGACACGATAGCGCTCTTCCGAAGAAAGCAACACGATTAACGAGCGTTGCTTGAGTGTTTCATTGTTCCCTGCCATGATCTGCTGGATTATGGCGCGTTCTTGATCGTCCAAAGGTCGTGCAAATAGCAACTTTGGCATATTCGACTCTCCTGAATGCTCTATGGTCTGGCCAGGGCTGAGTGATGGCATACGTAATGATCGTCACCGATCTTACCTGAAAAGCACATAGCCTGGAACAACGAATTGCCATGACTAAACCTCCATGAGTATATACGACCAACCTGCAAGAATCAATAGTACGAAAGTACTATTTCTGGACAAATGGAATGCCCGCTCCGCAATACTCAACCAGATGGCTTTTGGTGTTTCACTTGGCGCGTGTATAATTGAAATTCGGGTTGGCTTAGCCCGCTTGAAGAATCTGGCCAACGGCCAGGAGAGTTAATTCCCAGGGCGTCAGAAATGCCTGTATACGAGTACCAATGTACTACCTGCCAGTTTCGTTTTGAGAAGTTTCAACGCTTCAGCGATGGGCCTCTTACTGTGTGCCCCAACTGCGGGGGACCCGTGCATCGAGTTATGCAGCCGGTTGGCGTTATCTTCAAAGGTTCCGGTTTCTACGTGACTGACAATCGCGGCAAATCCTCGACAATGCCGCCATCCAAGCGCGAGGGCGATGGCAAGCCCGAAGTCAAGTCGGGCGAGGGCGAGTCGTCATCCCCCGCCGTCGATTCTTCACCCAAAGCCGTCGAAAGCCCATCAAGCTGACGAGGTGTCTGCCGAGCGCGTCACAAAAAAACGGCCTCACCCATGAGTGAGGCCGTTTGACTCGACCCAGGTGCGCACGATGGCGCGCGTCCGCCAGTCTGCGCATCTTCCCTGTTAGAGTTGGAAACTGCCGCTGGCACGAACGACTTTCTGGTCGAAATTGCTGACGTACGTCAACAGTTGGTCGCGTAGCGCGCGCCAGTCATCACTGGCTAAGATACGGTTCATCGTTTCAGCATCGCTAGTGACGCCACCGGTCAGTATCTGGGGACCTTCGCCATAAACGGTGTACCATGCCTCCGTAGGCTGCAGGCCGAGCCGCATTAGCTTCGGGGCAAACTCTCGCACGATGAACTCGAAATATGGCTGCTCGCGGCCGGTCTTGATATCCCAGCTCATCAACAGCTTCATCATCATAACGACAATCTCCTCGGTATCGGGCTTGACCTACATTCGTTGCTCCGTCATGCCCGCTCAGGCGAGCATGACGTTCATTTTACGCTGCGTCGTCGTGCCTGCGGTCATTCTCGCACACGCGGGAAACGCGGGCATCCATGTTGTTTCACAACGCTCTCTTAGCATACCAGTTCTACGCCGAATTCGACAAGTTCAGAATCCTCGCCTTTGAACGGATTATCCCCAGGACTGGAGGAAAGACAACTTGACACTACGCAAGGCGGCATCTACAATGAAAATGCGATAAACCTGCTCACCGAGGGGCCATTCTACCCCATCTTGAACTCTTGGGCTTGGTCTCCGGTGTTGACTTCTGATCGAGTGTATCTTCTCAATAATCCGAGGTAGGGGCGCGGCCTTGCGCCTGCGCGTCGGAGCGACCGCAAGGCCCTGGCCCCTACAAATTGAGAAGATACACTCGAGCAAGTACAATCAGTGTGTGATTCACTGGATTAAGTAGGAGTACTAGCCTCATGCAGGCAGAAGGTTCTCGTTCATCCCCTCGCTTTAGCGTGCCCGGCGCGTGGATCGAAGGCATCCTGCTTTTGATCATGCTGTTTTCGCTCGTCCTCTCCTTGCGCTCGGCTAAATGGACCGATGGCCTGGGGCTGCTTGGCCCGATCATTCTTGGTGCGTTTTTGCTTGGACTGGCGACGAGCTATAGCCGCTGGAACGGTGTTTTCCCCTTTGTTCACGGCCTTGTGGTGGGAACGGTTTGGGTGCTGGTGTGCGTGAGCCAGGCGCCTCAAATTCCGGCCGGCCTGGTTCTATCCGAGCGGGTTGTCTCAATCGGCCAGAGCCTGTGGACTTGGACTCTGGCTTTGTTCGGCGACGAGCCGGTGCGCAACAACCTGGTGTTCATCCTTGAGTTGGCGTTTTTGCTTTGGTGGCTTGCTTACCTGTCGGCCTGGTCGGTGTTTCGCGAGGGCCGAGTTTGGCGAGCCATCATACCGATTGGACTGGTGTTACTGGTCAATCTCTATTTTGGCCCTCCCGATCTTGGCATCTACTTTGCGGTTTATGTCTTGTGTGCGCTGTTGCTGGCTGTGCGCAGCTTTCTGTCTGAGCGTGAGATCCAGTGGCGCATCGAACGGATACGATACCCAACCGACCTCCAATTCGACTTCTTGCGGGACGGATTGATTCTTGCCGCGGCAGTCCTGGCGATTACTCTGTTGCTCCCGAACGCGGGCGGCAGCGGTGTTTTGGCATCAACGTTCGAGCCGCTGCGTGCTCCGTGGCAAGATGTACAACGAGAATGGGGCAGGTTGTTCAGTTCGTTGAATTACCGTGGACCGGGCGCGGGAGAAGCGGTCTATAGCGACACCCTTACCCTGGGCGGGCCACGAAACCTTGGCGATACGGTGATCATGGATGTCCGCAGCGCTGGTGGCCGCTATTGGCGTGCAGTGGCTTTCGACACGTTCACGGGGCGGCGCTGGCTGAATACAAGCAGCCTGGTTCAGTCAGTCAACGCCTCCAATCACGTCAACACACCTCAATTCGAGGCGCGCCAGGAGATCACCCAGACCATTACGGTCATGGCAGCGACAGGCAATGTGCTCTTTGCTGCCTCGCAGCCCCTGCGCGTTAGTTTGAACGCCGATGCCAATCTGGACGTGGTTGAACAGCCCCCAGGCGATGCGTTGCCAATTGCCGAAATATCGATGCTTCACCGCCGGGGGGCCAACCTGCGGCCGGGCAATACTTATTTGGCTGTCTCCTCGCTGTCAAGTGCCTCGATCGAAGAATTACAGGGGGCGGGTGAAGATTATCCCGATTGGGTGAAACAGGAGTATCTGGAGCTGCCCGCTGACCAATCACCCCAGGTTGCCGAGTTGGCCCAGCAGGTGACGGCCGAGGCGATCACGCCCTTCGATAAAGCTGTAGCATTGGAGCAGTTCCTCCGCAGCTTTCCCTACAACGACCAGATCCCCGCGCCGCCGGCCGGCGCAAATGCGGTAAACTACTTCCTCTTCGATGTAAAACAGGGCTACTGCGATTACTATGCCAGCAGCTTCGCCATGATGGCGCGCGCACTCGGCATTCCTGCGCGAGTCTCGGCCGGTTATGCCCAGGGAGAATACACCACCGACATCGACGCCTATCGCGTGCGCGAATACAATGGCCACTCGTGGCCCGAGGTGTTCTTCCCCGGATACGGTTGGATCGAGTTTGAACCAACCGCCTCCGAGCTCGAGATCGTGCGCGAGCACCGAGAAGAAGACACGGGGCTGGCTGGCCCGACACCGGAGCCGACGTCCGATCCTTTTCTGGACAGGGCGGAGCCGTTCGACCCGGAGGCCTTTGGACCTGGCGCCAGCCCAGATGTCGCCAACGCCGGTGGACCCTTCAGTGGGCTTTCGGGCTGGTGGATCGGCCTGGGGGCGATGCTGTTGGTGGTGGCGCTCGCCGCTGTCTTCCTACTTCGGCCTTCGCCTCAACGCCGCCGTCGGGCACTGCTCGATCCCCAGTTTACGGTTAAAATGTACGGACGCCTGATGCAATGGGCGCGGCGCTTCCGGCTCCCTCTCCTCTCGAGCCAAACTCCCAACGAGCAGGCGGCGCTGCTGATTCGGGCTGTGCCGGAGGGCCGCCCCGCCATCCAATCGATCACCGAGCTCTATGTGCAGGATCTTTACAGTCCCACCGGTCCCGACGAGCGCACGAGCCAGGAGGCCGCAGCCGCCTGGGGAGGGCTGCAACCGCAGTTGCGTCGGGCCTGGTTGCGTGCTCGGCTGCGCCTAATCGGCGATCTGCGTCCTCGACTGAGAAGAAGCAGGGCCACGCCTCCGAGTGGCCCATTGGATGATTAAGCAAGCGACCCTCAGTGCTCTGTTAGGTTGAAAAGTGTGAGTGTCATCCCTTCGGCGGCCTCAGGATGACACTCACAACTTCCTGCTTAACAAAGCACTCAGCCTGTTCTATGGGCTGAGTGCCGCTTGCATTCAAGCCGAGATAGGCGGAGTGGAGGATTAGCCTGCTGGTAGTTCCTCCAAGAGAATCGTTTGAAATTGCTTCGCCAGTGAGCGCTTGTGAGGGCCGACGATGGCTAGTTGGCTGCCGGTTGGCCGGAAAAGACGCCGGGCAACGCGTTGCATGTCATCTGCGGTCACTCGCTGCATCCGGTCGAGGACGTCCTCGACCGCGAGAATCTCGCGGCGCTGCGCTTCCTGTCGTCCAAACCAGCCAGCGACCGACATGGTCTCCTCCATGCCCATCAGCGTGCGGCCCGTGACGAACTCCTTGGCGCCGGCCAGCGCCTTCGCGTCTACCGGCTCGTCGCACAGGCGGCGCAGCTGAGCCAGGATCGCTCGCAGCGCCTCCTGCGAACGATCGGGAGCGACCGCAGCGTATACGCCGACAACTCCGGTATCGGCCAGTTGACTTGCGTACGAATCGACGGCGTAGGCCAAACCCAGCCGTTCGCGAATCTCGAGAAACAGCCGAGAACTCATCCCTTCGCCCAAGATGACGTTGAGCAAGCTCAGGGCAAAACGGTCATCGTCGTCGCGCGCCACGCCGGGCAGATGGAGGGCCAGATGCGTTTGCTCGACTTTTTTGTTGATCAGGCTAACGCGTGCAGCACCATCGTTTTTTGGCGCCGGCTCGAAGCCAACCGGTTCAGCCCGCCGCCACCCGCCCAGCAATCCAGCGGCCAGTTCGGCTACCTGCTCGTGCACCACTGCGCCCGCGACGCTCAATACGATATTGTCCGGCCCATAGCAGTGGAGCAAAAAGCTTTGTAAGGATTCACGGCTCATGGCACTGACGCTCGCCGGCGTGCCGGCCACGTCCCAGCCCAGGGGATGGTCCGGCCATGTTAGCTCATGCAGTAGCAGGCCAGCCAGCTCCTCCGGGATGTCCTGCGATGAGAGAATCTCCTCCAGGATAACCCGGCGCTCTTTTTCGATCTCCTCCGGCTGCAGCAGGCTGTTGCGCAGCATGTCAGACACCACGTCCAGTGCCAGGCCGAGATGCGGTCGAGGCAGCTTGACCCAAAGAACCGTCATTTCCTGGCCGGTGCTTGCGTTGATGATGCCGCCGTGCCCTTCCACATCGATGGCGATGGCCTCTGGCGTCGGGCGTTGTTCGGTGCCTTTGAACAGCATGTGCTCGATGAAATGCGCTGCGCCGGCCTCTTCCTTCTTTTCATAGCGTGAGCCGATGGACAGATAAAACCCCACACCAACCGAATAAGTGTGGGGCATCTCGCAGGTGAGCACCCGCAGGCCGTTGTCGAGCGTTGTCTTTTGGTGGGCAAGTTTCAATGATCGTAGTCTTTCTCAGTAGCAGCGCAACGCCACTCGTCTCGCATGGTGTTGCGGTTTGGCTGCAGCTACGTGACGAGCGGAAAAGATTTTAGCTGAACATCGCCTATTTGACGTCCATCACGACCACCTGAGCCTCATCGGGTAGTTGGCTTTTGGTCAATTTCAACACGCTGACCGGCTCTGGCATGGGCACCCCCATCTCCTTGAGGAAGCGATCGATTGGCTCCAGATGCTCGGGCGTACCGGGCAATCGGTAATGCATCGGCACGATGATTTTTGGCTCGATGATGCTGATTACCTCGGCTGCCATGCTGGCATCCAATGTGTGCCGTCCGCCGACGGGGATAAGCAACACATCGATGCCAGACAGCGCTTCCACCTGCGATTCGGTCAACACGTGTCCGAGATCTCCCAGGTGACAGATGGTCAGATCTGAGAACTCGAACACAAACACGGTGTTCGGCTCTGCCACGCCCGACGAGTCCTTGCCGTGAAACGTGCGGATGCCCGTCATAAAGACCCCTTCGACCTCGTACTCGCCCGGCCCGGAGAACACCTTTCGCCAATCCTTGACGGCGTCGGTGTAGCTGTGGCCAGGGGCATCATGGCTGATAGTAACCACATCGGCTTTCAACTTGGGCAAGGTCAGGCCGATGCTCTTGTCGTAGGGATCGCACACCACTGTCAGGTCGCGGTCTTTCAGCCGAAAACAAGCGTGTCCGTAATAGTTTATCTCCAAGGGTCTTGCCTCCAAGCGTGTGATTTATCAGTCATTATACCTCAAGCGACAGGACCCGTCCAACGCTAGAGAATCGTCGGGTGTATTTCAAGTTGGGGGCAGACCCTTCGGGTTTGCCGCAAACCCGAAGGGTCTGCCCCCAACTTGAAATACACCCAGAATCGTCCTTTGATACGCGTCGATCTCGACCGCCATGCAAGGTCCCGATTTGTGAATCATCGGTATCGGTTGCAGGACGGTTAGTACCCTGTAAACCAAGTTTCTGCGTGGTGTCACCCTGAGGCTCGGCGAAGGGTCCCCGTCTTGCAGAGCAGGGACCCTTCGCCGAGCCTCAGGGTGACACCACAAAAGGATTGATTTTACAGAGTATTTAGTCGTATCCGATACCGATATATTTACTGGCGGGCCAGCGGATTTGCTGCGACTACAATTCGTTGCCGTAAGCGAAGATGGCCGGAAGGCCGCCGGTGTGCCAAAAGACCACAGTTTCGTCGTCTCGGAAGCGGCCCTGCCGGATAAGGTCGATGAGGCCCGCCAGGGCGCGACCGGTATAGACCGGGTCGACCAGTAGGCCCTCCGTTTGAGCTATCAGGCGAATAGCAGCGCGCTCGGGGTCTCCCATCACGCCGTAGCCGCCACCTAGGTACGCGTCGTGCACGATCATGTCCTTGGACGCAAACGTTTTGTCGAAACCCAGCATCTGGGCCGTATCGCTGGCCAGAGCGGCCAGCGACGCTGCAAATTCGCTCGCCGTCCTATCGATGCTGATGCCGTGGATTTGACCGTGGAAGCCTGCCGCCCAGGCGCCTACTGCCAGCCCGGCCTGCGTGCCGCCGCTGCTGGAGGCCACGACGATGTGTTGGGCCCGCCACCCTGCGCCTGCGAGCTGATCCGATAGCTCCTGAAAGGCTAAAGCATACGCCGCGGCGCCCACCGGGCTTGATCCGCCATACGTGATGGCGTAAGGCCGGCGGCCAGCCGCGCGCTCGGCGTCGACGGCCTCGGCCAGAACGGTCAGACGGTCACTTGGCCCGGCCCAAACGATCTCCGCGCCTAACAGGCGGTCCAACAGCAGATTGCCGCCATCCAACATGGGCGCGCTCCCGCCGAGCACGAGAACGCAGCGCAGGCCGGCCCTCGCCGCTGCCGCTGCTGTCTGGCGGCAGTGGTTGGACTGGGGCGCCCCGACAGTCACCAGCGTGTCCGCTCCCTCGGCCAGCGCCATGGCGAGCAACGTCTCGAGTTTGCGCGTCTTGTTGCCGCCGGTGGCCAGGCCGGTCAAATCATCGCGCTTGATCAGAAGCGATGGCACGGGCCGTCCCGGTGCTGCCGCTTCCAGCGCCGCGCGCAAGCGCGGCAGTGTCTCGAGAGGCGTAGGCAACGCTGCCAATGGCAAACGGGGAAGATCAGGTAACCTCATGCTTGCTTCCTTGTGTCCTCGAATAACGTCAACTGCTGCCCCGGCAGAGCAACGATTGGATCCAGGCCGATTCGGGCGCGAAAGCCGGCCAAAGTGAGATCGGGTAGCGCTGCCAGCTCACGCACGTATCGGAATTTGACGAAATCCCAGCCCGCCCAGGCCAGGCGCTCGCGCCACCAGGGGCAGCGGCGCAGCTTGAAGTCCAACAACTCTGCCCGGCCGCCGGGCAAGACCACACAGCGCGGGCAGCTTGCCAGCGCCTCGGGCGGCGTAGATAGCCACGGATGGACAAGCGCTTGCAACGACACGGCAAAGGCGAAGGTCGGTTGTCCGTTTTGCTGCCATACCAGGCTGGCAGGCGCCCAGTCCTGCGGCTGATCCGGTCCATTGCGCCCCACCGGCACCAGGCCGGCCGCGGCCTCTTGCTCCCACGAAGCAACCCAGACGTCGAAGCCAAATCGATGCCCGAGCTCATGCAGCCGAAGCAGCATCTCTCCGAGGTCTCTGGCGCGTCGCACCGCCGCGTCTTCGTCTCGCAGGCGCACAATGCCGTTGTCGACCAACGCATAGGAGGCGATGCAGGCCGACACCAGCGCGGCATCCGGCGTCACCAGGCCCGGGAACGTCGCATAGAGATCAATCTCCAGTTGGCTCGCCGGCTGCTCGCCCGCCTCAAGGAGCTGAACGATCCGCTGTTCAACCCGGTCGGCTAGGGGTGGCAGGGGAGGCGCTTGTTCCAGGTCCCAGAAGTGTGGCGCTGGCTGGACGCTATCGGGCCAGGCGAGAGCCTGTAGGCCAGGCGGTGGCATCTCGGGCGTGAGCGCAAGGCGGGCTTGTTCGACCAGGAAGGAGACCGGCCGTCGCGCCGCATCAAGGTGCTGGCCAAGCGAGCGCAACAGGCCGGTTTCGGCCCAACGGATTCCGCACGCGGTGTTGACCAGCACCGCCGGAGTGGGCTCGGCGCGCGCTTCGACCAGCTCAAACGCAGCCTCCTGGGCATGATGCTGCAGCGAACCTGCCAGGCGAGCACTTACAGTATGAGCAGAGGTGCGGTCGTCCGGCTGGAAGGTCAGCAGCCACGCCGGCTCCTCCGGTTCTGGTAACAGCGAAGCCTGCGCGGCTTGAGCGGAAAGCCGCCAGCCGGCCGCCTCTGCGGCCGCCAACAAAGCGATTGCGCGTCGAGACGAGCGATCTGAGAAAGCCAGCACAAGGTGACCTTCCGAGCGGAGCGGCCGGAGCAGGCTGCGCAGGGCGGTGGTCATCGCGCGTCCATACCAATCCCAACTCCACTGATCCGTCGAGAGTAGTGTCTTCAGCCGGCCAGCAGCGTCGCGCCCGAACAGCCAGCCCGTCCAAAGGAAGCTCAGGGCATAGGCTGGCGGATCGAAACGGGGCGGCTCGGTGAGGATCAGGGCCACACTGCCGGGTTCCAGGCGTTCCGCCAGCTCAGGCACGGCAAGGTTGAGCGGCAACACCCGGCCTGCGCCCTCCGGCCCGCGCAGCGAGGGCAGGTCCTGGGTCAGCGGCATCAACCGGGGCGAGCGTTCGCGCAGCGTCCGGTAGGCGTATTCGAATGCTGCCCACACATTGTGCTCGACGAAGCGCGCAGGCGGCTGTAGAGTGCGCTGTGGGGTAGGCTGGACGTAAGTGTGGCCCAGGGAGGCGGCCTCGTGCAGGGCGGTACATCGCTCTAGAGCAGAGAGGATCATCGTCTTGGCGGCGCGCTGTTCGTCGCCGGCGGCCAGCCGTTGTTCAGCGGCGGTCAAGAGCTCGCTAAAAGCAAGCAGACCGCGCGGCGGGTAGATCTCCAACAGGCTGCGCGCCTGGGCTGTCAATGGGTCGCCGGGCGCCACCAGCCGGCTGAGCAAGCCCCAGTAGGCTGCGCCGCGTACCTCTAGCGACGAGACCAGTGTCAAATCCGCCATGTCGGCGGGCACTTGGCCATTGGCCTGGCAATGCGTGCAGGTGATTCCCTTGGCAACAGGCTCGCCGGTCGTGCGATCCCAGATGAAATAGGCGGCTGGAATCGTCTGGGCGCATTCCGGACACACGGTTTCGTATAGTGCTTGCAGGTGATGTACGAGCGTTCGCCCGCGCCGCGGGGCATCGGCGATGCGCGAAAAGGCGGTGTCGAGAAGGCCTGAGGCTGGCGGCGAGGCACTGGCAAGCACGCTCAACAGCATCGCCGGGCTGGAGTGGCTGAGCACGACGCGCCGGCGGCTCCCATGCGCGGCGCGGGCAAGGGAGGCCTGGCCGGCGAACGGGTCGAGCACCAGATCGCCCGGCTGGCTGGTTGCGGCCAGAACGTGTTCAACCAGGGCATCAGACCACGCGCGCTGCTCGTTTGTCCACAGCGGATCTCGACGCTGCGGCGGGTCCGGGAAGAATGGCTCGGCCCAGATGATCTGGTGGTGTTTGGGAATGCTCATAGGGTCACGTAATCAGCGTCCGACCGATGCAGCGTCGTGCACAATCGAAACCAATGGCCGGATGGTAACACAACACAAGGCTTATGACAAGACCAGGAAGGGAGAGGGGATTCTTCGCTTTGAAGGGGCGGCAGTGGTTGGGTGTATTTCAAGTTGGGGGCAGACCCTTCGGGTTTTCCGCAAACCCGAAGGGTCTGCCCCCAACTTGAAATACACCCGTGGTGGCTGTGAAAATAGCTCCGTCTTCGTGGCTGTGATATAATCTTCGTATGCGCTGCTTGATTACGGGCGGAGCCGGGTTTATCGGCACCGCGTTGGCCAATTATCTCGTCGGGGTCGGCCACTACGCCCGAGTTTTGGACGACCTGAGCGCCGGCGATCCTAGCCGGCTGGATTCCCGTGTGCTGTTCACGCGAGGGGATGTGCGGAACGTGCCTGCGCTATGGACGTTGCTGCAAGATGTGGAATGTGTTTTTCATCTCGCCGCGCGTGTGGCGGTACAGGAGTCGGCCCTGTACCCTCAGGAATACAACGAGGTGAACGTCGGCGGCACGGTTGCGCTGATGACGGCGGTGCGTGACGTGGGCGTTCCACGAGTCGTGCTGGCCTCGTCGGCGACAGTCTACGGCGAGCAGTCGAGCCAGCCCGCGCAAGAACATCTGCGGCCTAACCCGCGCTCTCCGTACGCAGTGACAAAAATCGCTGCCGAGTACTATTTATTCACCTTGGGCGCGCTTTACGGTTGCCAGACGGTGGCGCTGCGTATTTTCAACGCGTATGGCCCGGGACAGCGCATCCCCCCGGCGCATGCGCCGGTCGTTCCGTTGTTCCTCAAGCGGACGTTGGGCGGCGGCTCGTTAGTCATTCATGGTGATGGCCGGCAGACGCGCGATTTCGTCTATATCGACGACGTCGTGCAGGCGCTCGTCGCTGCGGCATCAACGGAGCGCGCTGCTGGGCAGGTAATCAACGTGGGTTCGGGCGTGGAGACTTCGATCGACGAGCTTGTGCGTCAGGTGGCGGCGGCGACCGGCAAACAGCCGGCTGTTATCTACAACGAAACTCAGAAGGGGGGCGTGTCGCGGCTCGTGGCCGATCTCGCGGCGGCTCACGAGGTGTTGGGTTATCAGCCTAGGGTCTTACTAGGGAATGGCCTTACGCAGCTGCTTAAGGCCGATCCGCAGTTTGACCGTAGGCGGGCGATAACGGTATAAGGTCTAGGCGTGAACCACCACGGTCGTACCGTTGGGTGTGAAGTCGTAGAGCCATTGGGCTTCGCTGGGCCGCATGTTGACGCAGCCGTGGCTCATCGGGTGGCCAAAGTTGTTGTGCCAGTAGGCGCCGTGAATGGCATGGCCGCGGTTGGTAAAGTACATCACCCATGGCACATTGGGTAAGTCGTAGCCGGGACCAGTCATGCGCTGTGCCTGCAGCTTGTAGAGGATTCTGTACGTGCCGACGGGCGTTGGGAAGGCCAGTCCCGTGCTGACCAGTGTGTTGAAGACGGGGGTGTTGCCATCATAGGCCGTTAATGTTTGTGAGCTGATGTCGATGTCGATCCAGCGCTGGCCGCTGACTACCGGTGGGGCAGCCGGCGGGGCGATCGGCGCCGGTTGTGGGGCCGGTCGAGGCACAGAGCCGCCCGCACCCGACACAATCGTCAGGCGCTGGCCGACGTAGATGTGGTTGGTGTTAGCGATACCGTTGGCCTGCGCCAGTGCTGCGATAGAGGTGCCGTAGCGTGCGGCGATTGTGCTCAGGTTCTCGCCTGGCCGCACCACGTGTACCCCTCCGCTTGCGGCGGCGCCGCCGCTCGAGCTGGCATTGCCGCCGGCCGCGCCAGGAATCGCCAGCCGCTGGCCCACGTAGATAAAGTTGGGGTTGCGGATGCCGTTAGCCTGGGCCAGGGCAGTCATGCTCAAGCCG
Organism: uncultured Chloroflexia bacterium; assembly: GCA_963709505.1. Classification (GTDB taxonomy): domain Bacteria; phylum Chloroflexota; class Anaerolineae; order JAAEKA01; family JAAEKA01; genus CAVPXC01. The sequence continues at coordinate 88,923 of CAVPXC010000002.1, forward strand.
TAAGCACGGGCAATCTGGCTGAGGGCTTCTCCGCGCTGAACGATATGCACGGCTCCGCCTTGAGCGTCAGGCGCCGCCGCTGCGGGTAAGGCGGGAACCAACAACGCCACCAGAATGGTGACGAGAATCAACCACTTCAGCAACGATCGCGGTCGCATGGCCATCCTCCAGAGCAAATTATCCATAACAAAGTGACAATAACTTGACCGCACGCGCGGCTTATGTTATCTTCTACCGCACATAACCAGAAATGTCAAATTTTGTATTGTCAGGTTAAAACGAATTAAACACGGATCCCTTCGGCTACCTCAGGGCAAGCCCTTCGGGGGCAAACGCTGCAAATCGACCTTTGTCACCGCCACTATGATATGCAGTACCAAGGTGACACTACTTAAGAATAGTCTTTACAGAGTACTCAGTTCGATGAGTGAACTAGCCAGACCACGAAAATCGGGTATAATGTCTGACGTGTCTTCAGAACGTTGATGTTCCGATCAGAAGGTAATCTGTTCTATGAGTCGCCAAACCCTACGATGGAAAATCCGCCAGGAAGGGAGGGGGCGGCCGATGTGGCTGATGGTGCTCGTAGCGAGCTTTATCTTGGCACTGGCAGCGCCGGCGGTCATGGCTCAACAGGGCCCAACGCCGACTTTGGATCAGATCAATGCCGTTGCGCGCGAGTTGTATTGCCCACTATGCAACGGCGTGCGCCTGGATACCTGCGATCTGCAGGCTTGTATCCAGATGCGCCAGGTGATCTCCGACAAGCTAGCGGGGGGCGTCCCAAAAGAGCAGATCAAACAGGAGTTCGTGGCAGAGTACGGCCCGAAGGTCTTGGGTGAGCCGCCGAGCTCGGGGCTCGATCTATTCGCCTGGATCATACCCATCGCCGCCATCGTGGCAGGAGCGGCTTGGCTGTTGTACACTGCGAGAAAATGGACACGACAGCCAGAGCCAGCTCCTGCGGTCGCAACTCTTGGGACTGAGGCCGAAGCCAGCGCGGCTGCAGCTGCGACCGAAGCTGCGACCGATGCCTATCTCGCGCAGGTCGAATCGGATTTGGCCAGCCTGGAATGAGCTTGCCACGGCTGTGTAACCGCCGGTGGCGGAGCGCCGTTTTGGATTTTGTTATTGACTGTATTGGAGTAAAACGACTATGACTGTAGAGCATTCGACGCAACCTCCTGCGCCAACTGGCCCTCGCCGGGGCCTGAGCCGTTACCTGATTGGCCTAATTGCTCTAGGTTTCGTAGCTTTGCTGGTTTACGGGCTCGCCACAACCGGCGACAAACGCGTCGAGGCGGGCATGGCGCCCGGCTTTGCGTTGACGACGTTTGACGGCCAGCCCTTAACGTTGACCGAGCTAGAGGGCAAGGTTGTCGTCGTCAACTTCTGGGCGACGTGGTGCCTGGAGTGTGAGAAGGAAGCCAGCGACCTGGAGCAGGCCTGGCGTGACTACAAGGACAAGGGCGTGCAGTTCGTGGGCATCGACTACTTGGACCAGGCGCCTTTAAACCAACAGTATCTGGACCGCTACGAGATCACCTATCCCAACGCGCCGGACATTCAGGGCCGGGTTTACCAGGCTTACGGCGTGCAAGGACTGCCCGAGACCTTTGTCATCGATCAAAACGGTGCGGTGCGCAAGGTCTTCATCGGCGCAGCAACTCGTGACGATTTGGCGTTTGAGATTGACAAGCTTTTGGCTGAAAAGTCGTGAGAGGATTGAACCATGGCTGATCTTGGCTTAATTGCATTGATTGTAGGATTTGTAGTCGCGTTGTTTGGCATCGCAGCGAGCCTTCTGGGTGGGTGGAAGAAACGTCTGGCGCTGGTAGTTGCAGGGCGAAATGCCTTGTATGTGGTTAGCGCATTTGTCGCTTTGGGCAGCCTGGCGCTGATCCTATCCTTGGTACGCCGTGACTACAGTCTGGCCTACGTGGCGGATCATGTGAGCAATGCCCAGCCGTTGTTTTACAACCTCTCGTCGTTTTGGGGCGGGCAGGCGGGGTCGTTGCTTTTTTGGACGTTGATACTCTCGGGATACGCCACAGCGGTGACTCTGTCGCAGTGGAAACGCCAACCTGTGCTGCGGCCGTACGTCACGGCCGTGTTGCTAGGAACCCTGCTCTTCTTCCTGACGGTCTTGCTATTCGTTGCCAATCCGTTCACTCGAGTGTGGCTTCTGGCAGACGGTAGCTCGACCGCCGCGATCTTCGCTCCGGCCGGCGCGGTGCCGGCTCAGATTTCCGACGGCAACGGCCTTAACCCGTTGCTCCAGAACTATTGGATGGTCATCCATCCTGTGATGCTCTACTTGGGCTGGGTGGGGATGACCGTGCCGTTTGCCTTCGCCGTCGCCGCGTTGGTCACCGGGGAACTGGGCAACGACTGGGTCCGCACGATCCGGCGCTGGACGCTGGTGCCGTGGATGTTTCTCACCGCCGGCGTTCTGATGGGCTCGCAGTGGGCGTACGTCGAATTGGGCTGGGGTGGCTATTGGGCCTGGGACGCGGTGGAGAATGCCAGCTTCCTGCCTTGGTTGACCGCGACCGCGTTCCTGCACTCGATCATGATCCAAGAGCGTCGGGGCATGCTCAAGGTCTGGAACATGGTGCTGATCGGCACGACCTTCGGCCTGACGGTCTTTGGCACCTTCCTAACCCGCAGCGGTATCATCGAGTCGGTACACGCTTTTGCTTTGTCCAACATCGGGCCGCTGTTCTTGAGCTTTATCGTACTCAGCTTCCTCGGATACCTGGGGCTGTTATTCTACCGCTGGGACGATCTGCGCAGCGTCAACCAGTTGGACAGCATGGTTAGCCGGGAGTCGGCCTTTTTGTTCAACAACCTGGTGCTCTTTAGCATCATGGCGGTGACGTTGTTCGGCACGCTGTATCCGCTGATCTCGGACTTCTTGAGCAATTTCCTACCGATCGCCAAGATGTCCTTCGCTGCGCCGTGGTTCAACAAGGTCACCGGGCCGCTTTTCCTGCTCCTGATCGCGTTGATGGGTAGCGCACCACTGCTGAGCTGGCGCCGCTCGAGCACCGAGACGCTGCGCCAGAACTTCACCTTCCCGATCCTGTTCGGTCTGGCCGTTGCCGCAGTGGCGTTCGCCTTGGGTGTTCGGAAGCCGTTTTCGGCGCTGTCCTTCGGAGTGGCGGGCTTTGTGGTGGGTGGCTTGCTGCAGGAGTTCTACCGGGGCGGCAAGGCGCGGCGGCAGAACAAGAGCGAGAGCTGGCCCGCGGCTATTTGGCAGCTTTTCCGGCGCAACCAGCGACGCTATGGCGGCTACACGGTGCACTTCGGCGTCATTCTGATCATGGTGGCCATCATCGGCGCCAACGCTTACCAAGTCGAGGCCCAAGCCAATCTCAAGACCGGCGAGACGCTGACGGTTCAGGATTGGGAGTTGACCTATGCGGGCCTGCAGCAGGTGCCTGCTTCAACCTTTGACAAGATCGAGGCCACGCTGCAGGTAACGCACAACGGCAAGGCCGCGGGTGAGATCACCCCGGCAATGAACTTCTACCGCACCGTCGCCGGTCGAGACCAGCCGACCAACGAGATTTCGATCCGTATGGGCTTGAGCGAGGATCTCTATGTGGTGCTGGCTGGTTGGGAAGGCACCGGTGAGAGCGCCTCGTTCAAGGTATATGTGAACCCGCTCATGAGCTGGATGTGGATCGGCGGCGTGATTATGATCCTGGGCACGCTGCTGGCGATCTGGCCGCACCAGAAGGAAACTGAGCGGGTGACGGCAACAGCTCCGGCGCCGCGCGGGGCGCAACCCGCCTAGACCCTGATTTGACGACTCTGTGTGCAGACTGGAGGGCGGTCGTCTTTAGCTCTGCAACAGTCCGCCCTTCACTAGAGGAATGTTCATGATTTTTGTCATCGTTCTTGGCGCGCTCGTGCTCATAGGCATTGCCGCCCTTGCGATAGCGTGGCCGCTGGTGCAGGAGCGGAGCGGGTTGCCGGAGTACGCGATCGGCGGCGAGGCTGCCGTGGTGGAGGACCCACTCGTCGAGCTAACCGCGCGCCGCGACTCGGTGTATCAGGCCATTCGCGAGCTACGCTTCGACCACCAGGTGGGAAAGGTATCGGAGGCCGACTACAAGATCTTTGACGCCCAGCTCAAGGGTCAGGCCGTAGCCGTGCTGAAGGAAATCGACGGTCTGAAGAAGGCAGAGGCCGATCCGAGCCTTGATGCGCAAATCGAGGCCGAGATTGCGGCCTTGCGTTCCAACGGGCAGGCGCCGAACAGCGCGCCGGCGGCGGAAGCTGGGCCGGTCGCGCCGGTCAATTTCTGTCCGAAGTGCGGCGCCAAGGTAAAACCGGGCGATCAGTTTTGTGGCAAGTGCGGAACAGCGCTCGGTTGAGCGCGGGGTGCAGTCGAGGCCAATGCGCTGGCAGGAGGTAGCGGAAGGCTAGCCCTAAGCCACCGTCGTGTATTGGACATCAGCTTTAGAGGAGACAATCCGATGAGCGATCTGGACAAAGCGGTGGAAACGCAACTGAAGAACATCCAAGCTAAGACCGGCAAGTCGATGGACGAGCTGACCGCCATCGTTCGGAACAGCGGTCTGACCAAGCACAGTGAGATTCGGGCCATGCTTCAGCGCGATCTTGGCCTGGGGCATGGCGATGCCAATGCGCTTGTGCACCACGTGCTTCAGTCAGACGGCACAACCGCGGCCAAAGCCAGTGGAGCAACGACCGAGGATGTCCTCGACGAGATCTACACTGGCGCCAAAGCAGGACTGCGCCCGATCCACGATAAGTTGATGGCCGAGATCGACGGCTTTGGCGAATTCGAGATTGTCCCCAAGAAGGGTTACGTCAGTCTGCGCCGCAAGAAACAGTTTGCCATGATCGGTCCGGCCACCAACACCCGTGTTGAGGTGGGATTGAACATGAAGGGTGTGGAGGCCGCCCCGCGGTTGATCGAACAACGCGCCGGCAGCATGTGCAACTACATCGTGAAGGTGACGATCTGTCGAAGAGGTCGAACGCTGAACTCATCGCGTGGATCAAACAAGCCTACGATAGCGCAGCATGAGCGTGCGAGGAGGTAGTTCCTAGATGTCAAGAGAGAGAACGTAGCGCAAAGCACTCCGGGACTGATAGTGTCAATTTGCGCTACGTTCTTGAAACAGACGACATAAGCCTCACATGGGATACCTACCCCATCTATTCGGCCGGGCAGGCGTTGAGTCCATTGGTGTCGCTGTTTGTGCCATCCGGGCAAACCGTGTTGTTCCAGATAACACCCTGCGAGTTTCGCCCCCGACAGCATTGCAGACCTTAAGTCGGCATCGCTCAGGTCTGCGCCGGCAAGAATGGCTTCGTCCAACATCGCGCTCCGTAAGTCGGCGCCGTTGAGGCGGGCGCCGGTCAGATTGGCGCCGTCCAGCATGGCGCTTCTGAGAATGGCATCTCGCAGATCCGCTCCCACGAGGCTCGCATTGTCGAGCATGGCGCTGGCCAGGTCAGCCCCTCGCAGGTTGGCGTTTGTCAGGATGCAGTTGCTCAAGTCAGCGTTTGCCAGCGCCGCGCCCGCTAGCTGTGCGTCCGGATGGTAGATGTCCGGCTTCTCGCATGGCAAATCGCCGGCGACATCTTCTCCAAACATCTCTTCTCCGGTGATCGCTTCGGCAGCGTCTATCAATCCCGTCCAGATGTAGATCTGGCTCGCCGCCATGCTGGCAACCACGAAGTTGGCGAAAGCCTCGACCAGTTCCAATCTCGCTTCGACACGGAGGCGCTCGCGTTCCGTAGTGTTGGTCGTTGCACACGATGCGTTTGATTTTGTCCAGCGCGTTGCCCCACTGCTCGACGGCGTTTAGCAAGGGTTTGTGCACCCAGTCGACCACCTGATCCGGTGGCTTGATGGCGCTCAGTTGCTCGTGCAGAGTCCGCATGAGCGCTGCGTCAGCCACAAGGGTGGGATGCGGCGTCTGCGCGCCACCGCAGGCTGCTGCGGGATCTTGCGTGGTGGGTATCTCGATCCCTCCCAGTAGGTCAGGATCAAACTCACGACGCGGGATGATTCCCGCCGCAATGAGCAGAGGCTCATCGCGGCGTAAGGCCGCATTGCCAGATTTTACGATGCCTGTGAGGGTTATGGCATACTCCACCAGAGATTTCGGCGCCTGAGTGACAGGCGGCACGGCCGTCTGTGTGGCGTCGTATTGCGCTTGCGGTAGGTGCACTAGTTGGCGATGCAGGCAGCGGCGTGTCCGTGGGCACGCTGGTTGGCGATGCAGGCAGCGGCGTGTCCGTGGGTGCGCTGGTTGGCTGATGCAGGCAGGGCGTGCGTGGTGTCGAAGGTATGCAGCGACGGCTGTGGGTGGCTGCGCGGTCGGTACGGTTTCGACTGTTGCAGGAGCGTAGCAGCCTGCCAGAAGGAATACGACCATCAATAGGCCAAGAAACTTGGTTTTCATCGGACTCTCTCCTTTGACTGTCTCCCTACTCAGAGGCGGTTACCACATGAGGGCGTTTCTTTTGTTTCCCCATAGAATGGCATGTTCCAGCAAGGTATCGTCTGGGATGCTGGTTCCTCCGCCATCTCTTTGTTCGACATAATCTTGAGCTAGATCAAGCCGGTTGGATCATAGACACCTTCCTTTGCAAATCCAAACCCCCGATGGTCAAGGACGAAGGGCTTACCGGTAACAATGGCGCTCGCACCGGTGGCGCACTCAGGATAAGAAGCACCCCTCGGAACCTTGGTTCCGAGGGGTGCTTCTCTTGGTATCCCAGACAGGACTCGAACCTGTGGCCTCTTCCTCCGCAGGGAAGCGCTCTAATCCACTGAGCTACTGGGACGCAAGGCGGGGAGGGAGGGATTTGAACCCTCGAGGGACTTTAATCGCCCCTACCCACTTAGCAGGCGGGCGCACTAGACCGTACTATGCGACCTCCCCTTATTCAGTTGTTTAGTGAACAGTGAAGTTGCCTTCTCAAACTGCTTACTGTTGACTGTCATACTGTTTACTGACTCAGGCGGAGGGAGAGGGATTCGAACCCCCGGTGACATTGCTGCCACAGCTGTTTTCAAGACAGCCGCCTTAGACCACTCGGCCATCCCTCCGGGGGGATCCCGTTCCCAACGACTTGATGCATTGTAACATAGGCACGGGATTGAGTCAAAGCCGGTAGATTGGTAAATTGGTAAACTGGTAGATCGGTAGATTGGTCAGAGGTGGCATGTAGCTCACTTGTCGCCTCCTAGCCTACCTAAATACAATCTACCATCTTACCAATCTACCATCTTACCAATCTACCAATCTTACCAATCTACCAATCTACCAATCTACCAATCTACCAATCTACCAGCTTACCTGATCACCTCCACCCCACCCATATACGGCCGCAGCACATCGGGCACGGTGACGCTGCCGTCGGCTTGTTGGTAGGTTTCCAGTACTGCGATCATGACCCGAGGCAGGGCCAGGCCAGAGCCGTTTAGGGTGGCGACGTAGCGCGGCTTGGCGCCTTCCTCGGGCCGGTAGCGGATGTTGGCGCGGCGCGCTTGAAAATCGGTGAACAGGGAGCAGGAGCTGACCTCCAGCCACTCGCCGCAGCCCGGCGCCCAGAGTTCCACATCGTACTTGGCAGCCGCAGCGAAGGCAAGGTCGCCGGTGCACATTTGGATCAGCCGGTAGGGAATCTGCAAACGGCGCGCGATATCCTCGGCGTTGTCGATCAACTTCGCCAATTCGGCCTCTCCCTGTTCTGGCTCGACGAACTTGACCATCTCCACCTTATCGAACTGATGGCCGCGCTTGATGCCGCGCACATCCTTTCCGGCGGACATCTTCTCGCGGCGGAAGCATGGCGTGTAGGCGACATGGCAGATTGGTAGGCTACCCGACGGCAGGATTTCGTCGCGGTACAGGTTGGTCACCGGTACCTCGGCCGTGGGGATTAGCCACAGGTCGTCCTCGATGTCACGATACAAATTGTCGCCGAACTTGGGCAAATTGCCAGTGCCAAACAGACACGCTTCGCGCACCAGGTAGGGCGGATAAACCTCGGTGTAACCGTGCTCATCGACGTGCACGTCGAGCATCCAGGCGATCAGCGCGCGCTGTAGACGGGCGCCCAGACCCTTGAGCACGTAGAAGCGGCTGCCCGACAGTTTGACCCCACGCTCGAAATCGATGATACCCAGCGTCTCGCCGAGGTCCCAATGTGGCAGCGGCTGAAAGGCGAACTCCCGCGGTGTGCCTTTGGTGTGCACCACCAGGTTTTCGCTGTCATCCTTGCCTATGGGTACGTTGGGCAGCGGCAGGTTGGGGATGCGCGCCATGGCCTGGAATAGCTCGTCGTCTATTTGCTTCAGCCGGTCGTCCAGCGTCTTAATCTCGTCGCCGACCCGGCCCATGTTCTCTTTGAGCGCGTCGGCCGCGTTGCCGTTTCCCTCGCGTATCAGCTGGCCGATACGCTTGCTCTCGGCGTTGCGCTGCGCCTTGAGCTCCTCGACCTGCGTAAGCAGCCGGCGGCGCTCCTCGTCCAGCGCCAGCACCTGGTCCACAGGCGCATCAAACGCCTGCAGAGCCGCCATCTGCTGCTTCACGAATTCGGGGGTTTCTCGGATAATTTTGATGTCCAACATGACTGCAACCTCCGTTATGATCGCTCCGCGTCAATCGAACTCGATCTTGCGGTTGCGCATCGCGACACTCTCAGCCAAACCGATGCCCAGCATGATCGTGATCAGCGAGCTGCCGCCGTAGCTGATGAAGGGCAAGGTGATACCTGTGACGGGCAATAAGCCGAGGTTCATGCCAATCGCGACGATGCCCTGGAAAAAGATCATGGCCAGCACGCCTACAACGATCAGCCGGCCAAAGGTGTCGCGCGCCTGGTCGGCGATGGAGACTAACCGCCAAAGAACGATCACCAGCAGCACAATCAGGATCAGCGCGCCGACGAAGCCCAGCTCCTCGGCAATGACGCTAAAGATGAAGTCGGCGTAGCGCACGCGTAGGAAGTGGAGCTGGCTCTGGCTGCCGTGGGTAAAGCCTTTGCCCAACAGCCCACCGTTGCCGATGCTGATCAGTGCTTGCGCGATGTTAAAGCTCGCATCCGGGTCGCTCGCCGGATCTAGGAAGATTAGGATGCGCTCGCGCATGTAACCTTGCAGATTGGCCCATGCCAACGGAATCGCCAGCGCGCCGGCTGCTACTGCGGAGATGATGTACACCCAGGGCAGGTCGGCCGCGAACAGCATGATTCCACCGATCACCAGCAGGACGATGGCCGTTCCCAGGTCGGGCTGTATGTAGATCAGCGCGACAGGCAGCGCCAACAACACGAACGCAATCAGTACCCACTGGGGCTTGTGCAGATGGTCGTGATGCTTGCTGAGATATTGGGCAAAGACGATGGCGAACAGGACTTTTGAGATTTCAGCCGGTTGGATAAAGATCACACCGGCGTTGAACCATCCCGATGTGCCGCCGCGCACCTGGCCCAGGACCGCGACTGCCAGCAGTATAGCCAAGATGATCCCGTAGATAGGCCATTGCAGACTGGTGAGCAGCCGATAGTCAAAGGTCGCTACTGCCAGCAATAGCACCAAGCCGACCCCCGCATAAATGATCTGCCGCAGCGGGTAGGATTCGTAGGTGGGCACGTTGAGCGTAGCGCTGTAGACCATTGCTATACCGAACATGACCAGAAGCAAGGTTGCCCCCAGCAGCCAAAAGTCGAAGCGGCGCCAGCTTCCTCGCATCAGCCACCTCCTGCTGCAGGCGTGACTGGGATGGTCGACGTGATCGGCGCTACAGAGCCAGTGATCACCTGCGTCGGAGTGATGGGCTGTCCCGTCGTGGTCTCAGGCAGAAGCCTCGCTGGATTCTTCAAGGCAAAGTAGCCTCGCAAGATCTCCTGGGCTACCGGCAGTGCCGCTACTGAGCCTTCGCCGCCGTTGTAGATAAACACCACGACAGCGATCTCAGGGTTGTCGAAGGGCGCAAAGGCCGTGAACCAGGCGTGGGTCGGCAGCCGTTTGTTTGGCTTAAGCTCGATTTCCGGGTCGTAGAACTCGGCGGTGCCTGTCTTTGCGGCGACCTCGACGCCAGGCACGCTCAGGGCCTTGGCCGTGCCGTTCGGGTAGTTGACCGCCCCCCACAGGCCATCGCGCACGATGTCGATGGTGGCCGGATCCATCGGCAGCTGGCGAATTACATCCGGCTTGAACTCCTCCACGGTGTTGCCGGCAGTGTCCACGACTTTTTTTACCAGCTGGGGCCGGTAGAGGGTGCCCCCATTAGCAACAGCTGCCGTGGCGTTGAGCACCTGCATTGGGGTCGCCAACATCGCGCCCTGGCCGATGGCCATGTTGTACGTGTCGCCGGCTGCCCATGTCTCGGCATAGGTCAGGCGTTTCCAGCGCGGGGTGGGCACCAAACCGGGGTTTTCGCCCGGCAGGTCGATGCCCGTCGGCGCGCCGAAGCCGTACAGTTCGGTGTACTTTACCAGGTTGTCGATGCCTATGCCTTCGAACTGCTTACGATATCCGCCAGCGATCTGGTACATGAAGATGTCGCAGGACACGGCGAGCGCCTCGCGTACGGTGATCCGGTAGTGGCCTGTGCCAAAGGTGTGGATCCAGCAATAGAAGGGCTGCGCGTAACGCGAGTCGTTCGGAAAGAAGCGGTTATCGACGTAAATCAGACCGTCGACCCGGCCATCGAAGCCGTCGCCCAACCGGGTGTTCTCGTCGATCACACCCTCCTGCAGTGCGCCGGAAGTTGTGACGATCTTGAAGGTCGATCCCGGCGGGTAGAGCGCACTGATGGCATGGTTCAGTAAGGGCCGTCGCTTGTCTTGGAGCAGGGCGTCATACTCCTCAGACGTGATGCCATCGGCGAAGAGGTTGTTGTCATAGGTGGGCAGGCTGACAAGACCGAGAATCTCGCCGGTCTGTGGGTTCATCGCGATCGTCACCCCGGTGTCGGCCTTGGCGGCCTCCAACCCTTTGCGCAAGGCCTGCTCCATCAGCGCCTGCAACTTCAAGTCGAGGGTCAACACCAGGTTGTTGCCGGGCGCAGTAGGGAAGATGTCACCCACGGTGCGCACCTCGCGGCCGTTGACGTCTACCTCGATGTTGCGCCGGCCGTTGCGGCCGCGCAGCGCCTTCTCGAAAGTCAACTCGATCCCCGAGAGCCCGACCTGCTCATAGGGCTGATAGCCCTCTGCTTCGTAATCGGCCACATAGGTCTCTGGGATTGGACCCACAAAGCCCATGGCCTGCGAGGTTAGCGTACCGCTGAGGTAGTCGCGCACCGGTTCGATGCTGAGCTCAATTCCGGGCAGTTGGTAGCTCCGCTCGGCCACGGCGAACGCGGTCTCTTGGCTGACGCTCGGGGCAATCACGATCGGCCGGTAGGCGCCACCCTGTAGGCCCGCATCCACCTTCGTCATCACCTCGTCGACGCTCAGGCGTTGGCGAAAACGCGGTGGCCCTTCCACGCCCGGATCACCCGGCTTTGCCGGGACGGATCCTTCCCCCGCCACTGGAGTTGCCTGCGGTCGAATAGGCAAGTCTGTTTCGGACCGGGCGATGATGGCGTCGAGGCGTTCCAGCACCAGGCGTGCCTCGGTCTCATCGTCGGGCAGGACGGCCGGCATGGCAACGATGTTGAAGCTGGGTCGATTACGCACCATGAGCTGGCCATTGCGGTCGTACATCACGCCGCGCGCGCTCTGCACCTCCACGAGCCGAAAGCGGTTTTCGTTGGCGCGCGCGCGTAGACCCTGGCCTTGGATGAATTGGATCCGCCAGAGCTGGGCCACGAAGATGATTCCTGTGGCGACGACGAGCACGCGCAGGATTGTCAATCGCTGGGATGGCGGCAAAGGTCGGCTAATCACAAGGGCTACTCCAACGGCAATCGTTCGCTCTCGGTGGCGCGGTTCACCCAAGCGAGGATGGGATACACAATCAACATAGCGGTCATATTGTACACTACTTCCGGTAGCGTCAGTCGCAATAGGGCATCTGGCAGTGCAATGGTTGCTCCGGTAAGCCAAAGCAGCAGCAACTGGATCAGGTTCTGTACGATGGTTGCGGCCGCAACCATGCCAATTGCCAGCAGCAGGTGGCTGCGGAAGATCGTCCTGCCGCCTAGTCCGGCCACTAGGGTGGCTGCCACCAGGCCGAGCGTGTACATGCCGAATGGGCCGCCGGAGATCAGGTCGAGCCATATTCCGGCTACGAGCGCCCATATTATGGCCGACCGCGCACCTCGCAACAGCGTCCAGGCGACTACGATCACCAAGGTCAGGTCGGGAGAGACACTCGCCACCTCGATTGCAGGCAGGAGCGAGACCTGTGCGAGCGCTGCCAGCCCCAAGGCCAGCAGCAGCAGATAGGGCATCATTTAATACTTCACTGGTCCGGCAGATCGATCGTATCCTGAAGCGGCTTGAAGTTGGTGACGACCAGCACCGTCTCCAGCGTGTCGAAGTCTACTGTAGTGCGGACTACGGCGCGTTGAAACATCTCCACGTCGTTTTGCTCCACTTCGACCACCTGGCCCACCGGAACACCGGCAGGGAAATTGCCACTTTCCCCGGAAGTGACCACAATGTCACCAACGAGGACCTTGTTATCCTGGGGCAAGTAATCCATGATCGGCTGTTGGCCTGCCCGGCCGTGCAGGATGCCGCGCAGCCGGGAATTTTGCAGGAGGGTGTTGACATTGCTGTTGCTGTCGGTTATCAGTAGCACTCGTGAGACATTGTTGTAGACCTCGGTGACTCGACCCACCAGCCCGCGTTCTGTGACCACAGGCATGCCGCGTTCAATGCCGTTAGCTTTGCCAAGATCGATCGCGATGGATTGGATGATGCTGTTGGGTTCGTTGCCGATCACCCGCGCGACGATTTGGCCGCCCTTGTAGTCAAAGCTGGGGTTGGTTTGGGCAAAGCCGAGCAGCTTGCGCAGCCGAGCGTTTTCGGCTTCAACCTCCCTAAGCCGCAGGTTCTCCACAGTCAGTTGAGCGACCGATTTCTCAATCTCGGCATTGCGCGATCGCAGGGTGGCCAGGTCGCCTAAGCTGCCGCTGATCTCTCGCAGGCCGGCACCGGCGCCGCTGAGCACACGCTGCACCGGCAAGGTGACGCGACTAGCAACATCACGCGGAGCATCGGTGAACTGAGTGTCCACGAGGATTACCGCGGCAATCACCAGCATGAGTGCCAGCGGCCACCAACGAAAGCGTTGCCGGGCCGGGCGGTTGAACATGGTCTGAGACAGCTCTCCGGAGAATGGACGAGGGACGAAAAACCACGGACGGGTTGAGCCTACTATGGCCAACGTCCTTGGTCTTTCGTCCCTCGTTCTTAAACCCTTTAATGAATGGTGCTGCCCCGTTGCATCGATGCGAGCACTTTGCGCAGGGTGGGCAGTTCCTCGAGGATGGCTTCGGCCCCACGCGCCACACAGGTCAGCGGGCTGTCGGCGACCCGTACCTTCATCTTGATCTCGGCGGTGAGGCGTGTGTCCAATCCGCGAAGCAGTGCGCCACCACCGGCCAGAACCACGCCATCCAGCATCAGGTCGGAAATCAATTCCGGCGGGGTCTCATCTACTGCGTCCCGTACCGTTTCGACGATCACGCTGACCGAAGGCGCAAGCGCCTCGCGCAGCTCGACGCTGGAAACATCCACCGCTTCGGGCAGGCCCGTGATTAGGTTGCGGCCGCGGAGGGTGACCGTCATCTCCTGCTCCAACGGGTAGGCAGAGCCGGCCATGATCTTGGCCTCCTCGGCCATACGCTCGCCGATCAACAGGTTGTATTTCTGACGGGCGTATTGCATGATATCCTCGTCCATTTCGTCGCCGGCCACACGGATCGAGCGGGCCACGACGATGCCACCAAGGGCGATCACGGCAACCTCGGTCGTGCCGCCGCCGATGTCTACGATCATGCTGCCTTTGGCGTCGGTCACTTTGAGCCCGGCGCCGATGGCCGCGGCCATCGGCTCTTCCACCAGAAAAGCCTCGCGCGCACCCGCGCTGACAGCGGCGTCGTGCACCGCGCGCTTTTCGACCTCGGTAACACCACTGGGGATGCCGACCACGACGCGCGGCCTGGGGATCCGCAGGACCATCTTGTCGTGGACTTTTTCGATGAAGTAATGGAGCATCTTCTCCGTGATGTCAAAGTCAGAGATCACACCGTCACGTAAAGGGCGAATAGCGATGATATTCGCGGGTGTACGGCCCACCATCTCCTTAGCCTCGGAGCCGATGGCGAGAACCTTTTTGGTCTTTTTGTCGATGGCGACTACCGAGGGCTCGTTGATGACGATACCCTTGCCGCGCACGTTCACCAGGGTGTTAGCCGTTCCCAGGTCGACGCCGATGTCGAGGGAGAAAAGGCCCAAGAGCCAGTCAAGCGGTCGAAACACGCGGTTGTTTTCCTACCTTTGCTCAAAAAGTAAACAAGTCAGGGGTTTGCCTGACCTGAGTGCTTAGGACTCGGCGAGGAATGCCTATTCGTTGCAGCCGGACTTTGACCCGGACATTTGTCGGATGCATTCCGAGACGATCCTTGTGCGCCGAACCTGGCGCGACCAGATTATACCACCGGTTTGCCAATTAGCGAAAGCTGATCGGTGGTCGCGCTTGGCAAACTTGTAGCATAAGGTGGGGGGAAAGGGCAAATTGTGGAATTGCGCAGCGTTTCTACCTCTGGTGATTAACTAGGACATTTGGCCTGTCGCCCAAACGCGACTCTACGTCAAAAATCGCATCAGTTACCGACGCCAATTCCAAGATGGTATCGATCTTGTAGTCTGCGGTGTCGTCAGGCGCGCCGTCGACGAGTACGGTGATCATGCCGAGTTCCTTGGCAGGTGTAAGATTGCGGCCTGTATCTTCGATTAGAACGCATTCTTCTGGCCGTGCCCGCAGCAGGCTGAGACAGTGGGTGTATGCCTCTGGGGTGGGCTTGCTGATGTAGCCAACAGCGACCACATCCACGATCTGGCTGAAGTGGTGGCGTATTCCCAGCTGTGCCAAAACGCGCTCGGCATGGGCGCGATCGGCGTTGGTGAAGATGACCTTTTCGCCCGGCAAGCGGGCAAGCAGGTCGTCGAGTTGCGGGTCCGGGATCAAGCCATCCAGCGGGAGGTCGTGCACGTAACCCAGAAAATGATCGGCGTCGATGCCGTGGTTCAGCAGCAACCCCCGCATCGAGGTCCCATATTCCTGGTGATAGCGACGCGCCATCGCATCCGCCTCCTCCGGCGTGTATCTCAGCATCTCGACGATGTAGCGCCTGATCTGTCGCCGGATGCCCTGCATCACGCCAGCATCACGCGGGTAGAGCGTTTCGTCGAGGTCGAAAAGGAGGTAGCGGGGGGGCATGGGAAAGGTGTCAGAGTGTCAGGTGTCGGAGTGGTCGATGTCAGTTCGAAAGTCTCCGGCACTTGACACACGACACTCTGACACCTGATACACGTTCTTAGGACGCCAACTTAATCATCGCCCGAAACACCTTGTACACCGTCGCATAGTCATCGTGGGCGTATTCCAGAGTGTAGCCGTCAAGGCGGCGGGAACCAGGGATCAGATTGGCATAATCGGCCATCAGGCTAGACTTGAGCTGTAGATGCAGCACAACCGGGGTCTCCAGCTTCAGCGGTAACACGGTGGCGCCCAGTGCTTGCTCGGCAGCCTCGCGGATCATGCCCTGGGTCTCCTCAGGGTGCAAACAGACCGCTGCCTGGCTGCCGACCGCGTGCTTCACCGTCACCGTGTGCAGCTCAGGGCCGAGAAGAGCGATGGCCTCGGCGGTGGCGGCCTGGTCGCCGGTCACCAGCCCAATAGGCACGCCGTGGTAGCCGGCTAGCGCAGCGTTGAGGCCGGTCTCGCCCACAGGAAAGCCGTTGAGCTCAACGTGGGCTACGTGCTTGCCGCTGTAGGTGTGATCCAGTATGGCGTTCTGCGTGCCGGCGCGAGCATGGTAGCCGATAAAGAACGCCACGCCGAAGGTGGAGTCCAGCCCCTGCATCATGCTGAATGGCTTGGGCGAGCCAAAGATCACATCCGCCCACGGATCGAGATCGTCGATCAATAGGTTGTTCATGTCATTGTGCGAGTCGTTGACGACGATCGCTGTGGCCCCGCCAGCGCGCGCACCCAGGATAGCGGCGTTCGCCTCTTGGGTCATGAGCTTGCGTGCTCGTTCGTACTCAGGGTTCCCCGGCATACCCTGCTCCGGCCTGACGACCCCGGAGATACCTTCGATGTCGATAGAGATATAGACTTTCATGGCGGTCCTTCGCTTAGTCATCGGCCCTTAAATTGGGCAAAGCTTGGCGCCCAGGCACTGCCCGGGCGTCGATTCAGCCCAAAGGGGCGCACGCGGCTTTGCGCCAGCAATCATAGCATACGGTAAGCAGTTTGACAAAGCCCGCGTCGTTGGATAGGATGGCCGGCTCGCCGCGGGCTAATAAAACACGGAGTTCAGGATGCTTCCTGACTCCGTGTCCTGTTACCGTGTAGGTGTGTCCCAATCGGACTGACCACCGCTTAGCTCGACTTTGTACAATTCACGCTGCATAACACAGCGTTTCTATCAAGTGATTTGCCCATGCGGCTGGGATTTTTGCCACATTGGGTCGTAACGGCGACATACAAAAAGTCATCACCGAATTCCACAGCGATAGTCGGACCCAAGCGATGGCGTCAGAGAAGGTTGGACGGTCTTTGACGTACCAAGCCGCTTGGCGAATTGGCAGCGGGTGCTCCTGGCGCAGGACATGCGCAGCGACGGTGATCCAAGAAAACAGACCGAGCAGACTGGGCGTCGTGCGGGCGATGGCTAGATCAGACCACTGACGTTGCGTTTCGACGCCGAGATGGGCTCGCACCTCTTCGAAGGTGACTTCGATCTGCCAGCGCAAGACGAACCAGTTCACGATCTGTGCCGGATCATAGTCCTGATCGGTACAGAGGAGCGCTAGCGGATCATAATCTTCGCTGGGGTCTCGGACTAAGACCCAGCGGAGGGGTACGGGCGGCATGCCACCGTGATACCAAACGGCGGTGGCCGAGGTGATCTCCAGGGTACGTATTTCTCCGTCGTACCACGCCAGGGTGATCTCGGACCAACAGGTGTCGTGAGCCTCAAGCACTGCTTGCAGCGTGGGCAGCCGCTTGCCTTTCTTGCGAGGGCGGCCCACGCCCGCATAGGACGGCGCTGGTTCGTAGAGTGCCGCATCCAAGCGCAGCCGAGTGATCATGGCCACAGGATTGGCGAGTGATTGGACGGCATGTAGCAGTTCCAGAGCAGCATAACTGCTGTCGGCTACGACGACTAGCGCGCGCGTCGGTAACCAGCGACGTAATTGATAAATCAGTTGGCGCGCCCAGTCGGTCAACTTCTTGTGTGACCGCACGGACGTTCTCGTAGAAATGCTCGGAGGGTGCGAGCGCTGTCAGAATTGGCAAGGCCCATACACGCTGCGCCCAAGGGATCGCCGTCAGCCACATCATTCTAATCCAACGCAAACCACTGGCCTTAACAAAGTGCTCTTTGCTCGATCGTACTGCGTCTCGATAGATGCCACGGGCCTTGATCTGCGGCCCCCAGCGACGTTCAATCGTCTCATCGAGGCCAAAGACCAGCGGACCATCTCCTTGGTCGAAGTACTTCAACAACAAGCCCAGCAAAATCTGGGCGGCTTTCAAGGGCGACCACGCCGCCCGATTGAGGACGTGATGGTACTTGGCAAACTGCACTTCCTGGCTCAAGCCCATCACGCGCAAGGCGGCTGTCACCGTCCGTTTCCCGGGCGACAAAATCGCACCGACCATCAGGACCTGCGCTTTCAGCCAGGTCGACTTGTTAAAGATTGGCCTAAATGGCGACACCAGTGGCATAATCGTCTTGGGTAGGATGAGCATAGTTGACCTTCCTTGGCGGGTTGGTCACAGCTTATCCTACCTCTTGATTATTGACCACTTTTGTACAAAGTCGAGCTTAGTATCTGTCAAGAGATAACCTCGCGGTTTGGCTCGGTTGGAGACCGGCCCGAGCGCGAGGACTGACAGAGAATTAGCCCGCCGCAAGCCGCAGGGCTTCAGCCCTGGCGGAAAGGCGGGCTTTTCCCCGGCTTCCCGTGCCCGCAGCCCGGCACGGGCCAGGGTAGCCAGAGTCTCAGACTTGCACGGTTGTCGATATAGTTGTATAATTCAACACATGGAATACCAAAGAGACGAACACAGAGTACACCTAATCGTCTACCATCTCATCTGGTGCCCGAAACGGCGCAAACCAGTATTGGTTGGAGAAGTAGCCAAGGATCTGCGATCTCTCATCGAGGCAAAGTGCGAAGAAAAGGGATGGGAGATTTTTGAGTTAGCTATCCAGCCAGACCATGTCCACTTGTTCCTGCGAGCTTGGCCCAGCGATGCAGCGGCCGACATCGTGCAAGAATGCAAGGGCGCTACTTCGAGAGAGCTTCGGAAAAAGCACAAGCACCTGCAACGTTTGCCATCACTCTGGACTCGTTCTTACTTTGCCAGTACCGCAGTCAACGTCAGTAGCGAGACCATCCAGAAGTACATCGCTGCCCAATCGAAACTATGATCACCACGCAGACGCTTCCCTACCGGGGCAGTAAAGCCCTGGCCGATGAACTGAATAAGGAAAGCGCCAGGCACTACAACGCGACGCTTTCCAACCATTGGCGTACCTTCCGCAAGAAGGGCGTTTGGCTTTCCGAAAAGTCGGCCTACCGCTGGGAGGACTACCAGTCGGGCGGCACGATCCTACACGCCCACAGCCGGGATGCGGCCCAGCAGGCGTTCTATCGGTCGTGCAAGACGGCGAGAACCCTCAAGCGGAACGGGAACAGCGAGGCTCGATATCCCAAGTATCGCCGAGGCTTTCGTACCACGATCTGGAAGAACACTGGCATCAGGCGCAGTGGAAGCGCCCTGCTACTGGCTCGAGCTCGGGGCCTGGCACCGCTCACGGTGTCGATACCGACAGACTGGGAGTCCTGTCGGGTTTTGGAAGCGCGGCTTGTCTTCGACAAGAAGTCCTACAAGTACGTCTGGCACATGGTGCTCGAAGATGGTCTTGTTCCGCCAGCCGCGCCGGGAGACCGGGTGCTGGCGATAGACATGGGCGAGATCCATCCGTCCGTCATAGCGGACACCGAGCAAGCCCTGGTGCTCTCCTGCCGAGCGCTCAGGGCTTGTAAGCAGTACGGGAACAAGCGCCGGTCGGAACTCGCTTCTTTGCGGGATCGGAAGAAGCGCGGGTCGAACAACCGGAAGCGCATCCAGAAACGCATGAACCGCTTCAAGGCCCAACAGGAACGCCGGGAAAGGGACATCTTGCACAAGGTCAGTCGGGCCGTGGTCGATCATGCAGTGGCCCGGCGTGCAGGCAAAATCGTCATTGGCGACGTGCGGGACGTGGCCGATGGCGTCAACCTGGGACACCGAACGAACCAGAAGCTGTCTGGCTGGTCGCATGGGCGGCTGCGCCAGTACATCACGTACAAGGCCGAGCATGTCGGGATCGAGGTCGTGCTGCAGGATGAGCACTACACGACCCAGACATGCCCCGCGTGTGGGCAAAGGCAAAAGCCCAGCGGACGCATCTATCGATGCGCGGCTTGCGGTGGCGTGTTTCACCGGGACGTCGTCGGCGCAGTCAACATCTTGTCTGCGCACATCTACGGCGAACCTGGTCATATCGCTCCACCTTCTCCGATGTATCGCAGGCCGTTTCTTCGTGAAACGCTGCGTAGTCGGGCCGACACCCCGGACCTGGCCAGGGCGCCTCATTAGCTCCCTGGAAGCCGCTGGGCTTCAGCCCATGCGGAGTGTCACCACCGCTAAGAAGCCGCAAGTCACCGTCACTCCGAGCTGCAACCTGCCTCCTGCAACCTGCGACCTCTGCAACTCAGCTCTCCAGCGCCTCAATCAGCGCCGGGATGACCTCCTCGACCTCGCCGACGATGGCATAGTCGGCGTGTTTGAAGATCGGTGCGTCGGGGTTGTGGTTGATGGCCACGATGCAGCGGGCCTTCTCAGCGGCGGCGAAGTGTTGGAAGGTGCCTCGGACCCCGCAGGCGATGTAGAGTTCCGGCGCCACCGAGCGGTGATGGCCGGTCAGGTCGACCATATACTCGGGGCCGACCATGCCCTCGTCCACGGCCCCTCTCGAGCCGGCCACGGCGATCTTCTTCTGGGGCATCTTGCGCGCGAAGGCCGCCGCAAGGTCCTCGACCAAGCTCCAGCCGGCTTTACGCATGCCGCGGCCACCGGAGATGATGATGTCGGCCTTTTCGAGAGGAATGTAGTACTCAGGCGGCTCGACCGGGTTGAGCGGCGGCTGAGGCTTCCAGGCCAACTCGATCATTTCGACCTCGCCGCTTCGCCAGTCATCACGGAAAGGCATGGGGAAGGCCCCTGGCACTACGGTAGCCATCTGTGGGTGGCTGTGGCAGGCGATGACTTGGTAGGCGTCGCCGTTGTAGAGTGGGCTGGCGGCCACCAGGCTGCGGGTTTCCGAATCGAGCATCAGGTCGACGGCATGCGAGGCTAGGGAAGCGCTCATGCGTTGGGAGATCTTGGGCGCCATCTTGCGGCTGCCCGCTGCGTCACTCCACAGGACCATCTCCGGCTTTTTCTGCTCGAAGAACCCGGCCAGACTCTCGTCGGTAGGGTAACCAGGCGCAACGTAGACCTGGTCGGCGCCGTAGACGATCATCTCGCGCGCCATTTCCTCGGTGGCCGGATCGCCGATGATCAACCCGACGACGTACGCGCCCAGGCCGTCGGCCAGCTCACGCGCCTTGCCCACGAGCTGAAAATCAGCTTCCTTAAGTGTGTCGCCCCAGGCCACGGCCACCGCCCACACATTGCGATGGCCCTCTTCCTCCTCGACCTGCTCGCCTAGTAGTTGTTCCAGAAAGGATAGATCCATAGTCTCACTCCATCAACCATGAGTGAAGCGTGCTGAATGATGAGTGCTGAATGCGGAGTGTCTGACCTGTTAGTGATTTGCTTCCGCTCAGCATTCATCGTTCATCAATCATCATTCAGCACTCTTCGTTTATCGCTAGATGATGCGTTGTGTTTTCAAGGTGGAGACCAGCGCCGCGACGGCTTCGCTCGGCGAGCCCTCGAGGATTACGCCATACTCGCGATCGGGCGGCACGCGCAGACGGCGGTCGGTGGTCGGCGCCGGCAGACTGGACAGGTCGATGCCCAGCATCAAGCTGCTCCACACCTCGACGTTCTTGGCGTGGTACGCGTTGATGATGTCGGCGCCGTGCGGGTAGCGTGGGTGCTCGGGTGTCTGCCGGACGGAGGCAACCACCGGCAGCGGGTAGCTACTGGCGTAGGTGCTATCTTCGATGACCTGCAGGCAGCTGATGTGATTGCCCTCAATCCGTAGCTGCTCGGCATCCATCAGCACGGGCCAGTCGCCCAGCTCAATCGCCAGTCGGGGCGCCAGCTCGCCGCGGCCCGTGTCCAGGGCCATGCAGCCGGTGAGTACCAGCTGCACCGCACGCAGGCGGCGGATCGCAGCAGCCAGCACCTTTGCGCGGCCTGCGCCTGTCGTCTTGATCAGTACCGGGTCGCTGAGCAAGATCGCACGATCGACGCCCAGGGCCAGCGCCTCGCGCAGGATGTCCTCGGCTTCGCTTTCGCCGATGGTCATGGCAACGATTTCGGTGCTGGGGTCTTGTTCCTTGAAGCGCAGAGCCGCGTCCAACGCCCAGCGGTCCGATGGATTGAGTATCTTGCGGGCCCCGCGATCGTCGATCGCCTGCCGCGTGCGGCTGACCTTGATGGTCGCCGGGTCGAAGACTTGTTTGATGCAGACAGCAATACGCATGTCGCCTCCTTACGGTTCGATGGCCACGCCGACTTCGCGCAGCAGATCGCGGGCGATGATGATCCGCTGGATTTCGTTGGTGCCTTCGAAGATCTCGGCGATGCGTGCATCGCGGAAGGCCCGCTCCAGCGGATAGTCGCGGCTCAGCCCCAGCGCGCCGTGGATCTCCATGGCAAGGCTGACGCACTTGCTGGCGATCTCACTGCCCATCAACTTGCAGACGTAGGCCTCGCGCGCGAACGGCCGGTGGTTGTCTACCATCCAGGCCGTGCGGTACACCAGCCCGCGCAGCATCTCGGTCCACGAGTACATGTCGGCAATCATGAACTGCACCTGCTGCTGCTGCGCCAGCGGCATGCCGTATTTATCGGCCAGCCGGACGTAGTTGATTACGTCCTCCAGGGCTTTCTGTGCCCCGCCCAGCGACGCCGCACCCACCGTGACGCGACCCAGATCCAGAGTCTTCATGAAGGTCACGAAGCCCAAGCCCTCTTGGCCTATCACGTTGGCCGCCGGCACTTCGACTTCGTCGAAGATGATCTCGGAGGTAGCAGAAGCGCGAATGCCCAGCTTCTTCTCGATCACACCGACCTTGGGGCCCATTTCTTTTTCGACCACGAAGGCGCTCACGCCGCCGCGCGCGCCGAGGGCCGGATCGGTCACGGCCAGCACCGAGAAGAGGTCGGCGAAGGGGCCGTTGCTGATGTAAATCTTGTTGCCGGTGATGACCCAGTTGCCGTTGGAGCGCACGGCGCGCGTCTTGATGCCGGCGGCGTCAGAGCCCGCGCCCGCCTCGGTCAGGCAGAAGGCGCCTATCTTGGTACCTTGCGCCAGAGGGGTCAGGTATTTCTCCTTCAGCGCATGCGAGCCGTCTACGTAGAGTGCCATTGCGGCGATGCCGATGTGCGCGCCGACGACCGTGGCCATAGCGCTGTCCACGCGGCTGATCTCCTCCATCAAGATCACATAGCCGAGCTCGCCAGCGCCGCTGCCCCCATATTCCTGTGGAAATGGAATGCCGAACAGGCCGGCCTTGGCCGCGACCTTGATCGCGTCGAAGGGCACCTCGGCCTTTTCGTCAGCCTCCTCTGCCACTGGCCCGAACTCATTCTCCATAACGTCCCGGATCATCTGGCGCAGCAGGTCATACTCTTTGGGTAGTGTCAGGTCCATATCGATATCCTTCCTTGTCGGGGTGGAGGGTGGAGGGTGGAGGGTGGAGAGTTAACCGACGACGGACCCTAACGGACTCTTCACCCTCCACCCTCCACTCCTCACCCTCCACTGTCCCTAAGCCAAAACAAACCCACGCGCGGCCAGCAAGCTTCTGGCAATTGCGGTCTGCTGCGAGCGAGTGGTGCCCTCGATGCCTTCGACCGTGCGGCAGTCTCGAAAGACACGGCCGATCGGGTAGTCGAGGATGTAGCCATAGCCACCATGGGTCTGGATCATGCGATTGCCCACCTGGTACGCAACGCGATTGGCCCACAGCTTGGCGATGGCTGAGGCCTCGCCGTCCAGTTTGTTTTGCTCGGCCAGCGAGGCGCAGCGGTAGATCTGGCTGCGCAGCGTCTCAATCTCCATCGCCGAGTCGGCGATGTACGCCTGGATCGCGCCCTTGCGTGCGATCTCCGTGCCGAATTGCTTGCGTTCGATGGCGAACTTAATGCCCAGATCCAGCGCACGTTCGGAGCCGCCCAAGGCGATTGCCGCCATGGCCAGCCGCGAAAAATCATTGACGGCGTCCAGAACCTCCAGCGCGCCGCCGGGCTTGCCCAGCACGTTTTCGGCTGTCACGGTTACGTCGTTCAGGTACACTGGATGCACTTGGACGCCGCGCATGCCCAGGGTCTTGTCGCGGTTGCCCACCTTGAGACCTTCGGTGTCGGCCGGCACGAGGAAGGCCGTCGGACCTTCGGGCGCCGTAGCAAAGATCACATACAGCCCGGCGATGGCAGCATTGGATACCCATGCCTTGACGCCGTGCAGTTGATAGCCGTCGCCATCCGGTTTGGCCATGGTCTGCATCGATCCCAGCGAGACCGCGTCCGGTTCTGCGAAGGCCCACGCGCCGATGGCGCTGCCTTCGGCCATGGCCGGCAACCACTGGTCTTTCTGCTCGTCGGTACCAAAGAGCAAGATCGATCGACTTGCCAGGGTGTTGTGGATGTGCAGCACCATGGCAAGGCTCATGCAGGATTTGGCGACTTCCTCGAGTAACAGGATGTAGCTCACCGGATCCAGGGCCGCGCCCGCGTAGTCCTCAGGCAACAACGCGCCCAGGAAGCCCTGCATGGCGGCCTTCTCCAGCAAACTCATCGGTACCGCTTCGTCGTCGTCGATGTGCTCTGCCTTCGGCTCGACTTCCTTGGCGACGAAGCCGGTGAACATGCCTTGGAACATCTCTTGTTCTTCGGTGAAGGCAAAATTCATGTGTGACTCCTTTGGGAGATTGGTACGGAGGTAGATTGGGAGATTGGTACGGAGGTAGATTGGGAGATTGGTAGATTGGTGTTAATCCACCAATCTACCAATCTACCTCCGTACTAATCTCCCAACCTACCAATCTACCAACCTAGCTATCCGTGAAATTAGCTCGGCGCTTCTCGATGAAGGCCAGGATGCCTTCCCGGGCGTCGTTGGTCATGGCCAGGCCGGTGATGCCGTCAAGCTCGATGGCCAGGCCCTCGGCCAGTGGCAGGTCACTGCCGGCGTTGATGGCTTCGAGCGCCTTGGCGATGGCGACGCCGCCCTTTTCGGTGATCTTCTTGGCCAGGCCCATCGCCTCCTTGACCACGGCCGTGGCCGGCACGACTTTATTGACCAGGTTGATGCGATAAGCTTCCTGGGCGTTCAGGATGTCGCCGGTCAGGATCATCTCGATGGCCTTGCTCTTGCCTACGACGCGCTGCAGGCGCTGTGTGCCGCCCCAGCCGGGCATTATGCCCAGGTTGATCTCGGGCAGGCCAAAGCGGGCCTTATCGCCGGCAACGCGTATGTGGCAGGCGAGGGCCAATTCGAGACCACCGCCCAGCGCCACGGCGTTGATCGCCGCGATCACCGGCTTGGGGCTGGCCTCGATTTTGTTGAAGAGCATTTGGCCCTTCTGCATGTAAGCCGCGGATCGCGTCTTGGTTGCCTTCCAAGGCCTTGATTTCCTTGATGTCGGCGCCGGCCACGAAAGCGAACTGCCCAGCGCCGGTCACGATGATCGCTTTGACGTCCGGGTTGCCATTGGCATCGTCAACCGCAGCCCCCAACTCGTCCAGAGTTCGCTGGTCGAAGGCGTTTGCCGGCGGATGATCGATCGCGATGACGGCTATGCGGTCCTGCACACCGACTTTGAGGTTCTGGTAGTCTGCCATAGGGATGCTCCTTGGTATTGGTAGATTGGTAGATTGGTAGATTGGTAGGTGGTAGGTGGTAGGTGGTAGGTGGTAGATTGGTGTGTCGATTACCCGATCTACCACCTACCAGTTTACCAGTCTCCCAATCTACCAGCCAACATGCTCGTGAAACCCGCGTCCGGATTTCTTACCCAGATGGCCGGCGCGGACTTTGGTCTTCAACAGCTGAGCCGGGCGGAATCGCTCGCCGCCCCAGGGCTCATTCAGCATTTTCTCCAGGCCCTCCAGCACCACGTCCAGTCCGTACTCATCGGCGATGGCCAGCGGGCCCATGCGCTCGCCCTTGTACGTCATACCGGTGCCGGCGATCATGGCCATGTCGATATCAGGAACCGAGGCAATGTGTTCCTGAACGATCAAGGCGGCCTCGTTGATCATGGGAAAGACCAGGCGCTCGACCGAAAACTCGCCGCGGGCGATGCCCTCGGCCTGGATTTTGGCGATCATCTCCTTGACTGGTGCATCGGTCTGGTCGCCGTAGCCGTAGAATCCGGCACTGACCTTCTCGCCGTAACGGCCGGCCTCCATGAGCCGCTTGAGGATCTCGGGCGACTCGAAGCGCGGGCCGTATTCGCTGGCCATGTAGGTGCCCGCGTGCGCGCTGACGTCGATACCCATGAAGTCCAGTAGTGTGAACGGCCCCATGGGCATGCCGAACTCCACCATCGCCTCGTCGATCTCGCCGGCCGTCGCCGCGCCTTCCTGCAGGGCCATCATCGATTCGCCGAGATACGGTGCCAGGAGACGGTTGACTAGAAAGCCTGGGCATTCCTGCACCACCACGGCGATCTTGCGCAGGCTCTCGGCAAACTGGACGGTGTCGTTGACGACTTCCTGTGGCGTATCCAGGCCGGGGATGACCTCGACCAGCTTCATGACGTGGGCCGGGCTAAAGAAGTGCATGCCGACGGTGCGCTCCGGCCGGCCGCCCTTGTGTCCCAACTCCGAGATGCTCAGCGCCGAGGTGTTGCTGGCGAAAATCGCAGTCTCAGGAGCCACCTTTCCAAGTTCCTCAAAGACCTTGACCTTAAGGGCCATCTTCTCGGGGACAGCTTCGATGATGAAGTCGGCGTCTTCAAAGGAATCGTAGTCCAGGGTGAACTCGATCAGGTCCATCTTATCCCGCAGCTCGCCGGCGGTCATTTTGCCCTTGTCGACACGGCCCTGAAAGATTTCTCGGATGTGCTCTTCAGCCTTCTTGAGCATGCCCGGGTCAACATCCTTGACCACCACGGGCAACCCGCTGAAGCTGATGACCTGGGCGATCTCAGCGCCCATGAACCCGGCGCCGACGACGCCTGCTTTGAATATGTACATTGCTCACCTCGTGTCTTGTAACCTAACTCGTAACCCGTAACTCGTAACCCGGAAGCCGGAACGGAATACCCGCATTAAGGATGTCCTCCGGATTCCGGGTTACGTATTACGCATTACGCATTACGCATTACGCTTGCGATTCTGACGCCTAGGCGCTCAGGTTCTCCAAAATCATCGCACCGCCCTGCCCGCCGCCGACGCACATGGTGACCATGCCGTACTTGTGCCCTTCGCGCTCCATCTCGCCCATCATGGTGATCGCGAGCTTGATCACGGTAGCGCCGATGGGATGGCCTAGGGCAATGCCGCCTCCCAGCGGGTTGACTTTCTTCCAGTCCCAGTTGTAGCCCTGGCGCTGCATCTCGATAGCGCAGGACATCACCTGGGCGGCGAAGGCCTCGTTCAGCTCGATGACGCCCATGTCGTCCAGGCTCAGCCCCGCCTTTTTCAGGGCCTTGGGCATGGCATAGGCCGGGCCAATGCCCATGTAGGCCGGGTCCACGCCGACGAACGAATAGCTGACGATGCGGGCGCGGGGCTTGAGACCCAACTCGACCGCTCGATCGGCCGTTGTGACGATCACCGCCGCCGCCGCGTCGTTCAAGGGACAGGCATTGGCCGGGGTGACGGTGCCGTTCTTCTTGAAGACCGTCGGATAAAGAGCGGCTTTGCTGACGGTCAAGGTGGGGTTGACGCCTTCGTCCTGGGACACCACCTCGCGCGCCACTTCCTGGCCGCCTACCCGCTTGACGATCTCCACCGGCACGATCTCGTCCTTGAATTTGTCCATGCGCTGAGCCTTAAAGGCCTTCTTGTGGCTCTCGACCGCGTATTTGTCCTGCTCCTCACGGGTGATCTCGTAGCGCTCGGCCAGGTTCTCCGCCGTGGCGCCCATGATCAAGCCGCAGACCGGATCGGTCAATGCTTCCCAGATTCCGTCGGTCAGCTCGCCGTGGCGCAATTTGAGGCCCCAGCGGGCGCCCTTGACGAGATAGGGCGCGTTGCTCATGCTCTCGGTGCCGCCGATCAGGTACAGGTCGCCTTCACCCGATGCCACGGCCCGATAGCCGCTGATGATGGCCTCCATGCCGCTTGCGCAGTTGCGATGCACGGTGTAGCCCGGCACATGCTGCGGCACGCCTGCCATGAGTCCGAGGACGTGGCCGATGTTGGCTGCTTCCGAAGGCTGGCCCGCACATCCGACGATCACCTCTTCGAACAGCGCCGGATCAACTCCCGTCCGGTCGATAAGGGTCTTGAGCGCCAGGACGCCCAGGTCCACCGCGGACTTGGCACGCAGTGCGCCGCCATGGGAGCCGGTCGGCGTGCGAACTCCTCCGACAATTACGATGTCCTTCATTAGAAAACGCTCCTTGCCTCGAGGTAGGATCAGCGCAGACCTCTGTCGCGCTGCTGGATGGAACCATCGATCAGCTTGCTGGCGGAGCCGGCATAGCTAGAAATGAAAACGGCCTGCGGTATGCAGCGCAACGCGCGCCGGTTGGCAGGCCAGGTCCGAGTCTCGAATTTGGCTTTTGACGGGTGGATCGACAGCGATCACGAAATGCAAACATGTCTCGCCTTTGGATAAACAACCCAGGGAGTGTTTAAGCGGCGCCTTATGCCGCAGTGCGTCAAAGAGATTGTACACGGATCGCTCGGATTTGGCAAAACCAATGGTGCGGTGCGTCATGGGGTTTGGTGGAGCAAGGAGCAAGGAGTGAGGAGTGAGGAGTGATGAATGATGAGCAGAGGACGGAGAGGAAACATGGCCAAGATACGACCAATAACGCCGCTTCTCGCTACGCACCCATGATTCCTGATTCATCACTCCTCACTCCTCACTCCTCACTCCTCACTCCACTCTGCGTTATGCGTTCAAGCCGCAATATGGTAGAATCAATGTATGTCGATCCGTGTTCTATCTTCAGAGGTAGCCAGTCGTATCGCCGCCGGCGAGGTGGTGGAACGGCCCGCGTCCGCGGTCAAGGAGCTGATTGAGAACAGTCTGGACGCCGGAGCAGATGAAGTGCGCGTGGAATTGCGCGAAGGCGGCCGGCGGTTGCTGCGGGTGATCGACAACGGCCAAGGGATTCCTGCATCTGACGCGTTGTTGGCGTTCGAGCGCCATGCCACCAGCAAGCTGACCGAGGCCGACGACCTGGAGCACATCCGAACGCTTGGCTTCCGCGGCGAGGCCCTGGCCTCGATCGCCTCGGTGTCCCAAGTAACCATGTTGACGCGCCATGCCGGCGAGCCGGTCGGCACGAGTTTGCACATCGAAGGCGGGCGTCTGGTCACACAGGAGCCGAAGGGCGGCCCACCCGGCACGATCGTCAGCGTCGAGCACCTCTTCTACAATGTGCCTGCCCGCTTGAAGTTTCTGCGGCAGGCTGCCACTGAGGCCGGTCATATCGTCGAGACCGTACAGCGCTTTGCCATGGCTTTCCCCGAACGTCGCTTCAGCCTGGTGTCGGACAACCGGCTGGCCTTTCAGTCCACCGGCAGCGGTCGCTTGCACGACGTGCTGGTCAAGGTCTGGGGGCTGGACAATGCCCGGCAATTGGTCCCGGTGGGCGGGGAAGAGATCGATGCTGAGGCTATCCCCACTATCGACGACCAGAGTGTGCCTCGGGTGCATGGATATGTGGGGCTGCCGTCGCTGAGCCGGTCGAATCGCAATCACATCCTGCTCTTTCTGAACCGCCGGCTGATCCAGGATCGCACGCTGACTTTTGCCGTCACGGAGGCGTACCGCAACCGGCTGATGGTGGGCCGCTACCCTTTGGCCGTGTTGATGATCGATATCGATCCGGCCTGGGTGGATGTCAACGTGCACCCGGCCAAGTCCGAGGTGCGTTTTCGTGACGAACGAGCTGTCTTCAGGGCAGTGCAGAAGGCTGTGGTGGCAACGCTCAACCTTCATGCGCCTGTCCCGGAACTGCGCCCGGAGGGGCTGTCGTGGACGACGCCCGGCTGGGCCGAGCGCCGGCAGGCCATCCTGAACGCCGGCCAGGCGCTGCAACAGCCGTTCGACCTGGGCCGGGCACAGGTTGGGCCTGCATGGAACCCGATTTGGCCTGAGAAGACAGGCGCCAGTTCAGCAGAGAACGGTTCCAGCCTTCACGTTGACCTCGCAGCGCAGCAGGAAATAGGACCGGAAAGCGCTCCAGCCTTACCAGAGCCGGCAGAGCGATCGGAGTCCACGACCGACACCAATCTACCAAGCCCCAATTCCCAGTCTACCAATCCCCCGTCTGCCGACATCCTCCCCATGCTCCGCGTCGTCGGTCAGATGGGTGCGACGTACATCATCGCCGAGGGGCCCGATGGGATGTATCTGGTCGACCAACACGCCGCACACGAGCGCATCCTTTTCGAGCAGATGCTCGGCGAGCAGGCCGGCGGCGGTGTGGCACAGCAGGCGCTGCTCGAGCCGTTGGTTTTCGAGGCCGGCTCAGGGTATGCGGGGCTGGTGGGCGAGTATGCTAACGGCCTGGCCGCGGCTGGCTTCGGGTTGGAGCCCTTCGGCAGCGACACCTGGCTGGTGCGTGCGGTTCCGGCCGTCTTTGGCCGTTCCGACCCCCGCCGGGCGCTCGAGGAGACTCTGGAAGGTATCGCCGATGGTCGCGACCTGGTAGGCGAGACGAAAGAGGCGGCGCTGGTGGCCGTGATCTGCAAGCGTGCGGCGATCAAGGGCGGGCAGGCGTTGGGCCTGGACGAGATGCGCCGCCTGCTGCGCCAGCTCGAAGCCTGCCAAAGCCCCGGCTCCTGCCCCCACGGCCGGCCGACGATGTTGGTGTTGAGCACGATGCAACTCGAGCGAGAGTTTGGACGCCGAGGATAGGAGAGGTAATCATGCAAGCCGTACAACGAGTTGGCCTGGAAGAGGCCATGACGCACTTGCTTGACCTGATCAACGCTGCCATGCGCGGTGAGGACGTAGTCATTGTCAAGGACGAGCGCTCGATGGTCAAGCTCGTTCCCATGCTGCTCAAGCCTGGCCGACGGGCGGGCAGCGCCAAAGGGATGATCAAGATGGCGGATGATTTCGACGAACCGCTTGAGGATTTTGGCGAGTACATGCCATGAAGGTTCTTCTTGACACCCCTGCTTTTCTCCGGTTCATCGATGGTAGCCCGAAACTGAGCGCTTTGGCCTGCTCGGTGATTGAGGATGGGTGGGAAGCATTGCGATGCCAGTGAACTCGAATAAGCTCGAGCGATGGAAGACAGATATCACCCAGTCGGTGGACTTCTACAACGACTGGTTTATGAGTTTTGCACCCAAAGCGTATCGCGACAGTCGAAGTGCGGCGACTGAACACGTGATGCGTGCTCTACGCCAGACCAGCAACATGACGAATCTAGCGCCAGAAGTGCTACGCACGGATCCGTCCGTCCTGGTCGTGCTGCGAATGACTACCGCTCCACCGCTTGCCAGGGACCGTCTGATTGGTTTGGCAGGTGTATCCCCAAATCTGGTGCGAAGCATGGAGATGCTGCGCCAGGTTCCACGGATCAACTCGGAGGCGCGAACCACGACGGAGCTGAAGCGAATAGGCGAGGTCGTGCTACGCTTGATAGACGAAGACATCTTCCCTTGGCTTAAGCTCAGGTGATACACCCTCCGATCAGGACGTGTACCGCGCTGCAACGGTCGTTGCGGATCGCTACTGCGGAGCCGTGGCCGATCCGATTATCCGTAACGCTCAAGAGAAGCGTCAATTGGATGCACTGAGGGACTGGTTGGAGAGTCGTGGATACAGACTTTTGGAGGACAGCCAAAGGACAGATTTTCGAAAAATACCGCAGGGAACCTTTGGGTTTCGCGTTAATGTGCCCATCCAGCAAGGCTCGAGACAAGTGAACATCCCAATCGATGCGGTAGTCATGCGACATCACCCCCAGCCAGGCAAGTTGCCGTTGCTGATTGAAGCAAAGTCAGCCGGGGACTTCACAAATCCGAACAAACGTCGCAAGGAGGAAGCCACTAAGATCAGCCAACTACGTGCCACGTACGGCCAAGGATTGCGTTTCATTCTGTTCCTATGTGGCTATTTCGACAGCGGATATTTGAGTTATGAGGCCGCAGAGGGGATTGACTGGGTTTGGGAGCACCGCATTGGTGATTTTGCGGAGTTTGGATTGTAGGCATGGAAATCTTCGAGATGGTACGTTTCCGCAAATGGAAATGAAATGCAACGACTTGAGATCCAGCGACGCTTGGATGCGGCTAAGACTCAGGAGGAACGCAACAAGTTAGGCCAGTTTGCCACTCCGACGGCCTTGGCGACTGAAATCTTAGCATGTGCCAGGGCGATGTTGCCACTGTCTGCACCGGTTCGATTTCTCGATCCGGCGCTTGGCACGGGGGCATTTTATTCGGCGTTGCTACGTGTGTTCCCCCCAGAGCAACTTGAGTCGGCACTCGGTTTTGAGATCGACCCACACTACGGTCTTGAAGCCTTGTCGTTCTGGCAAGAAACTCCGCTACAGCTGAAGTTAGCTGATTTTACGCTGGCGAGACCACCAGAAACCGAGAGTGACAAGTTCAATCTGGTCATCTGCAATCCACCCTATGTCAGGCATCATCACATCGGCGTTTCGGAGAAGGTCAGGCTGCAGGTTGCCGTCAAAGAAGCCCTTGGCCGTCGATTAAGCGGGTTAGCCGGCCTATACTGCTATTTCATGTTGCTCTCGCATCAATGGATGACCGATGGTGGCCTCGCCGGCTGGTTGATTTCGTCTGAGTTCATGGACGTAAACTACGGTCATGAGATCAAGCGCTATCTGTTGGAAGAGGTCACACTCTTGCGCATTCATCGCTTCGACTTGGACGAGGTGCAGTTCCAGGATGCTATGGTATCTTCGGCGGTGGTTTGGTTTCGAAAGCAGCACCCTCCTGCTGACCATGAAGTCGTGTTTAGTTTTGGGGGCACGCTAGCCCAGCCCGCTGTTGAGAGACGGGTCTCTCCTGATCTCCTGCAAAGCACGCGCAAATGGACTGGAATACTGGGAACTGGATCGAGAGCATCATAGGCATAATGTTCCTAATCTCGAAGTTGGTCCAACGCTTTCTGACCTCTTCAGCGTAAAGCGAGGGATAGCAACTGGCGCCAACGACTATTTTGTGGTGACCAAAGAAAAGGCCGGTGATCTCGATCTTCCCTGGACGCTTCTTGAAGCCGATTTTGCCAAGTCCACGATTTTTGAAAGTCAATGAAATCCAGGCGGATGGCAATGGTAATCCAGTCCTCAGTCCTCAGTTGTTCCTGATCAACTGCAATTTGCCTTCGGAGCAAGTTGAGGCAGAATATCCTGCACTCTGGCGATATCTCGAGAGTGGCGTGGAACGCGGGCTAAGCCAGCGCTATCTTTGCGCCCATCGATCACCGTGGTATGCTCAGGAATACCGGCCGGCGCCTCCACTGCTTTGCACGTATATGGGACGCCAGACTGGGGCCAACGGCACACCGTTTCGGTTCATTCTCAATCACTCAAAGGCAACGGCTGCAAACGTCTACCTCCTCTTGTACCCGAAACCAACTCTAGAGACTGAACTGACCAAGAATCCTGGTCTGTTGCGCTCGATCTGGCAGCAATTGAACCAGCTCGATCCCGAGACTCTCAAGGGTGAAGGGCGAGTGTATGGCGGCGGTCTCCACAAACTCGAGCCGAACGAGTTGGCAAATGCCCCAATCGATGGTATTGCACAGCTTGTTCCCGGGGTTCTATCCCCATTCGGAAAACAGCTATCGTTGTTTGCAGCATAGAGCGTGCAGCGAGTCGTGCGCCTGCACGAGCAGGTGGTAACTTATGACGTTCAGGAGTGTTAATAAGAAATCAAGGATATCCAACCCGTGGCCAGGCCCATGCGAAGCAACATGGAATCCTGCCACAAATCACCATAAAGGAGTTGCACCGTGACCCCCATATCTACCACGCGTGACGCCGCTGGTCCACGCAAAAACTGGCGCCAGATCGTGGCGAAATACCAGACTCCCGACATGCGCGCCAGCATGTGGCAACTGGTATCCTCTTTGGTCGCCTATGTCGGCCTATTTGTGCTGATGTACTTCAGCCTGCAGGTATCGTACCTGCTCACCCTGCTGCTGGCCATTCCAGCCGCAGGCTTTATGGTGCGCATCTTCATTATCTTCCACGACTGCGGCCACCAGTCCTTCTTTGCCTCGCGCAAGCTGAACGACCTGGTAGGCGCTATCACCGGCGTCATCACCTTCACGCCGTACTACCGTTGGCGACATGCTCACGCCATCCACCACGCCACAGCCGGCGACTTGGACCGTCGCCAGACAGGCGACATCTGGACGATGACCGTCGCTGAGTACCAGGCGGCGTCCAAGACCAAGCGGATCGTCTATCGCATCTATCGCAACCCGCTGATCATCTTCACCGTCGGCGCCTGGTTGAGCTTCTTGCTCTTCCAGCGCATTCCAATTTCGGAAAAGACCAAGCGCGAGCGTCTGAGCATCCTCTGGACTGACCTCGCTCTGCTGATGGTCTTCGTCGTTGCCGCCTTGACCATCGGTTTGGTCCCTTTCCTGTTGATTCTGCTGCCGGCCATGATGATCGGTACGTCGGCCGGTATCTGGCTGTTCTACGTCCAACATCAGTTTGACGGCGTCTACTGGGAGCGCCACCAGGAATGGGATTACGTCGATGCGGCCCTGAAAGGTAGCTCGTTCTATAAGCTGCCGCGGCTTCTGCAGTGGTTCTCAGGCAACATCGGCTTCCATCACATCCACCATCTGAGCCCGCGCATCCCGAACTACAAGCTGGAGAAGGCCTACAACGAAAACGAGCTGTTCCACGTCCAGCCGATCACTCTGCGCAGCGGTTTGCAGTCGCTTAAATTCCGGCTGTGGGATGAGGAGAATCATCGACTGGTTGGTTTCGGCTACCTGAAGACGCTGCCTGAATCGGCTCCGGTCGCATCAGGGTCACTCCGTTGAGATACCACCTGGGTGGCCGCTAAGCCCCTGGTGTAGCGACTCGACTTGCCTCCGAGGGCAAGTCGAGTCGCGCAACAAAAGCCGATTGTGGCATGAACCTCCATTTTGACTTGCTGGCTCGTTTCTATGACCGTGCCATCCCGCCGCCCGATCCGGCGCGCCTGCACGAGCTGCTCCGGCTGCCCACTGCCGGCTGGATGCTGGATGCGGGAGGCGGGACGGGGCGAGTTGCATCTGCGTTGCAGGCGTTGGTCGGGAGGTTAGTGATCAGTGACTTGTCCGCCCCGATGCTCGGACAAGCTCAACTCAAGGGCGTCGCCTGTTCCGTTCAAGCCCACTCCGAGCGCTTGCCCTTTCCCGATGAGCACTTTGACCGGGTGCTGGTTGTCGACGCCTTGCACCACTTTGCCGACCCTCGCCTGGCCGTGGCCGAGTTGATACGCGTGCTCAAGCCCGGCGGCCGGCTGCTGATCGAAGAGCCGGATATCGCAACCTGGCCCGTCAAGCTGATTGCCCTGGCCGAGAAGCTGGCGCTGATGGGCAGCCATTTCTACTCGCCGCAGCAGATCAGCTATCTCGTAGCCGCAAATGGCTTAGACGCGACACTCGCCCACGACGGCGAGGTCACCGCTTGGGTGATTGTGGACAAGTAGGAGCTGAAGGATGACCAAGAAAACGGTTGGCTACGTCAACCTAGAATGGACTTGTCCGAACTGCGGCGGCCGCAACCCCGGCGTCAACAAGAAATGCGCCACCTGCGGTTTTGCCCAACCGGAGAATGTGCAGTTCGAGCAGGCGGCCCAAGATACGCTGATTACCGACACAGCCAAGATCGAGGCAGCAAAATCCGGCCCCGACATTCATTGCCCGTACTGCGGCACCCGCAACCCCGCAGGCTCGGAACGGTGCAAGCAGTGCGCTGGCGTGTTGACCGGCGCGAAGGCTCGAGAGAGCGGCCGTGTGGTCGGAGGTATGCGTAAGGAGCCGGCGCCGCCGGTCAAGTGTCCGTCCTGCGGCACCGAGAACCCTGCCACCGCCCAGAAATGTGCCAACTGCGGCGCTGTGCTTGCCAAGCCGCAGCCTGTTGTGACAGCGCCGCAAGCTGCCAAGCCGGCTGGGAAAATGAACCCGGCGATCTTGATCGCCGTCGCCGCGATTGTCCTCGTCGCCTGTATCGGCTTGTTCTTTGTCTTGGGCAGGGGCGGTGGCGGTGGTCGTACCGAACGGGCTGCAGGCCAGGTGAGTGATGTCTACTGGCGTCGCGCCATTGCGGTGCAGGCGCTGATGCCAATCACGCGGCAGGATTGGCGCGACCAAATTCCATCTGGCGCGAAAATCGGCGGCTGCCAGGATCGCCTGTTTGACACCGTCAGCGACCAGGTGCCCAACAGCGTCGAGGTGTGCGGCACCCCCTACGTCGTCGATACGGGTACGGGTGTGGGCGAGGTGCAGCAGGACTGCGAGTATCAGATCTATAAGCCATACTGCGATTATTCGAGCCTGGGCTGGCAGGTGGCTGCACCGCTGGTGCTCGAAGGTCGAGACTTCACCCCGCGCTGGCCCGAGACGCGTCTTGGCAATGACCAGCGAGAGTCCGAGCGCTCCGAGCAGTACGTCATTACGTTCCAAACTGAGAATGGGCCGGTCCGCTATCAGGTCCCGAAGCTACAGGACTTCACGCGGTTCACCCAGGGCAGCAAATGGACGCTCGAGGTCAACAGCCGCGGCGAGGTGATCAGCGCACAGCCGGCGCAGTAGGGACTGCTAACAAACAGCAGACTGGAGCTTTATTTTGGTCCAGAAGGGTGAACGCAGATGGCCGTCATTTCGATGTTTTACGGCATCATCATCTCGATGTACTACTTTGACACGCGCCAACACCACTTGCCACACATTCATGTGCGGTATCAAGAGCAGGAAGCGGTGCTCTCGATTGCCGATGGAGAAGTACTGGGTGGCGAACTCAAACCCAATAAGTTACGCCTGGTGCAAGCGTAGATTGAGATTCACCGCGACGAGTTGATGGCAGACTGGCTCCTTGCTAGCCAAGGACAGACGATCTTTACGATTGACCCTTTGAAGTAGAAAGGACGACGAACAGCATGAACCCAAGAGTCGTTGCCGTGTGGCCGAATCCTGATCACACGCTCGTGCTCACCTTCTCGAACGGTGAAGTCAGGACATTCAACGTCAAGCCATTCCTTAACATCGGCATTTTCCAAGAATTGCAGGATCCGCGATATTTCAACTCAGTGCGGCCGGTTCTGGGCAGCATTCAATGGCAAAATGGTCAGGATTTCTGTCCCGATACGTTGTATCTCGAGAGCATCCCCGCGCCAGTGTTGCAACCGGTCCCTGTCTGAGGATGGTTGGCGACGCAGTCGCCTATCCCACCGTCGCTTCCGAAGGGTCCGTAAAAGTATAAGTTCCCGGAATGGCTCGGTCGGAGACCGGCCAGAGCTGGAAGTTGTTCTTTTACGGACCCGAAGTGTATGTACAATCGGAGTCCGTCATGACGTGCCGTGTACCTGGCGCCGCTGCCGGCGGGTTACGCGGGGCAATTCGGGCCTGGCATCCGTGCGCTGGTGCTAACCCTTTACTATGCCTCGCAGATGACCGAGCCAAAGATCGCCGAATTTCTGGCCCACCTGAGTATTCTGATCAGTGATGGTCAGATCTCCAACCTGCTGATCAAGCAGCAAGATCGGTGGCATGCGGAAAAAGAAGCGGTTTGGCGCGGAGGGCTTCGCCAGTACGTCTTGGCAGCACATTGACGACACGGCCACGCGGGTCAACGGCGAGAACCAGCACTGCCACATTGTGGGCAATCCTATCTTCACGGCCTACTTCACGCGACCTGGCAGAGATCGCCTGAGCGCACGCCTTTGGCGCCTCGAGTAGCCTGGATCGCAAAGACGGCCACCTGGGGTGTCGCACCGACCCACAGCCAAGTGCGTTTGCCCTGCTCCCGCCAACCCGTTTCGTCCACATTGGTCGCCGGTTGCTGTTGAACGCAGGCCTGCGCCTTGCTGGTCGGTTGTTCTAAGGCTTGGCTGACGGCCTGTTGTAGATTGGCCATTCGTCCGTCGTTTCTGTGCCGCAGACCAGGCAAGACAGAGTGTGGCGCCGATATTCAATCACGCACGGTTCGATCCGAGGCAACTCAGTCACTTGATGCCGTTGCGCATCGTCGGCCTGATAGAGTGCAAGCTCACTGGCCTCGGGTTCAGCTTCCCTGTCCTCGAGCAGAACGGTTAGCCATTACGGCCATGACAGTGTTTGTACTTCTTCCCGCTGCCGCAGGGACAGGCTCGTTGCGGCCGACTTTGGGCAGTGGGCTTCTCTGGCGACTGGTCGGCAGCTTCGGCTGTGGCTGCGTTGTGAGACGTTCACGGCCAGAGTTTGGCACATATTCCGGGATTCTGCCGCCCCGGAGCTCAGATAGATTATCCGTAGCCTCCTCGACCAGTGCCAGACGCTCCGATTGTGGCAAGGTTGAGTCGACAGCCAGTTCTTTGACACGCTGCCAGCCACGAACTGCTCCTGGGATGTCATGGCGCTGTCCAGCCACTTGCGCCAGGCAGATCCAAGCTTCCAGGTGGCGCGGATCGCTGTCTAGGGCGCGTTGGTACTGTGCTTCCGCTTCGTCGAAGCGGTCCAGGAAGCGCAATACATTGCCAAAGCCTACCCGC
This sequence comes from uncultured Chloroflexia bacterium, assembly GCA_963709505.1. Taxonomy (GTDB): domain Bacteria; phylum Chloroflexota; class Anaerolineae; order JAAEKA01; family JAAEKA01; genus CAVPXC01. The sequence goes on from CAVPXC010000002.1 coordinate 127,216, forward strand.
AGGGAAGGATCGCCTGGCCGCCGCGCCAGCTCGCGCTCATAGCGTTCAATCGCCTCCTGGGGATGCATGGGTCCCCACTGTGAGGTAAAGTTGATGAACTGCACGCGTTGATCCTCGCGCAACAGTTGCCGATCTCTTGGCGCGTTTTGCGCCAGCATGCTGGCTGTGACGGCGATATGGCCCATAGCGCCCAGCTCATACTGGTCCACCGCGCCGCACTTGCGGCAAACAACGCGCTGCGGGATGACCACAGGGCTGTACTTCTTTCGCTTCTTCTCATCGTCGTGCGTGCCGAGATCATAGTAGACCTTGGAGAATATGTACTCGCGCTCGCGGCCGCAGGCTTTGCAGCGCAGGTCCAGGCGCACGCCCGGCCCGGTGCGCGGCTTGCCAGGCTTGCTATGATCGATCGACGGGCGCATGCCGAAATCGATCTCGACATCGTCCAGGCCTATGATGTGCGGCGATACCCGGTCCTCAGCATAGGCCCGGCGGATGGCATCGTAGGCCGTGGGATCTCCAAGCTCGCTCAGGTCATAGATGACGGAGGTCGTAATCTCTTCCTCGTCCGCGCTGGCATCAGCCTCTGGCCGGTCCAGGAAGCCGGTCAGCAGAGCGACGATGTCGCTGTGTGCAGACTCATGTTCTTGCGCAATGGCCATCAAGGCATTGGACGCAGTCGATCGCCCGCGGGCATCGTGCGATGGATCGAACAGATAGTCTCGTAACACCGGCACAGACGCCGGTCCAATGGCCGTGTACAATTCTGTAAGTGCGTCGACGACCCAATCTTCGTCCCAGCCAAGGCAAGCCAACAGGGGCTTGGCGGCTTCTATAGGACCCAATATGCACAGGACCCTAAGCGCATGGATAGGAGACCAGAGCGCTGGATCGTCGTCTTCACGGCTGTTCAGGTCTTCGTCCAAGATCATGCGGATCAGGTCTGGCACGTGGTCGCCGAGTTTATCTGCCCAGTCTTCGTACTCCAGATCCTTTTCCGGTTCGCCGAAGGTCAATAGCTCGGCTAACGCCTGCGGGTATCGTGCCAGCGCGGGATCGGGTTTGGGTTTGCGGGAAAGGAGTTTTGTCACAAGGAGTCTCCTTGGTCAAGTGCGCCAGACTGGACCGATTGCGGGAAATCGGTCCAGTCGCGGTAGAGTGCGCCAGACCGGACCGATTGCGGAAAATCGGTCCGGTCGATAGGCAAACTACGAGACTGGACCGGTTTTCCGCAACCGGTCCAGTCTAGGACTTCGAATTTGCCATCTTCTGCAGCTCGTAGAGCTTGTTCAGCGCCTCCAACGGGCTGAGCGCGTTGATGTCCAACGCCTTGATGGCCTCGGCGACGGGATCCGGTCCGCCAAAGAGGGTGAGCTGAACGGCGGGTACCGGCGCCTGGGCATGCTTTGCGCCCGCGCGCCCGGTGGGTGGCGCGAGATCGACCGCCTGCAACGGCGTCGGCGCGTTGCCTTGCGCCTCCAGGTCTTCGAGGATCTCCTCGGCGCGGTGGATGATCGGGCGGGGCAGGCCGGCGAGCTGGGCGACGTGAATGCCGTAGGATTTGTCGGCCGCGCCCGGCACGATCTTGTGCAGGAAGACCACGGTGTCGCCCTGTTCGGCCACGGCGACGTTGTAGTTGACGACGTGCGGCAGCCGCTCGGCCAACTGGGTCAGCTCGTGGTAGTGGGTCGCGAACAACGTCTTGGCGCGCAGCCGCGGGTGGTTGTGGATGTACTCGACCACGGCCCAGGCGATCGAGAGGCCATCGTACGTGCTGGTACCGCGGCCCAGCTCGTCGAAGATGATCAGGCTGCGGCTGCTGGCGTGATGCAAAATGTTGGCCGCCTCCACCATCTCGACCATGAAGGTGCTCTGGTCGGCGTGGATCTCGTCCTGCGCGCCGATGCGGGTGAAGATGCGGTCCACCAGGCCGATGCGAGCGCGTTCCGCCGGCACAAAGGAGCCAATCTGGGCCATCAAGGTGATCAAGGCGACCTGGCGCAAAAAGACCGACTTGCCGCTCATGTTGGGGCCGGTGATGATCAGAATCGCCTCGTCGGGCGAGAGCCGTACGTCGTTGGGCTGGAACGGCTCCTCACGCAGGCTCAACTCCACGACCGGATGCCGGCCCGCGACGATTTCGATCGCCTGGTCGTCGGCCAGCTCGGGGCGAACGAAGCGGTTGTTGGCCGCAACCTCGGCCAGGGACACGGTCACGTCCAACTCGGCCAGGGCCAGCGCCAGTTGAAGCAACCGCGGCGCGGCCGCGCCTACCTGGGCCAACACCTGCCGGTAGATCTCGGTCTCCAGCTCGAGCTGCCGCTCCTCGGCGTTCAGGATCAGGCTCTCGTATTCCTTCAGCTCGGGCGTGATGTAGCGCTCGGCGTTGACCAGGGTCTGCTTGCGGATGTAGCTATCCGGCACGAGCTGGCTGTTGGCCGTGGTAATCTCGATGTAGTAGCCGAAGACCTTGTTGAAGCCGACCTTGAGCGACTTGATTCCGGTGCGCTCGCGTTCGCTGCGCTCCAAATTGACGACCCACACCTTGGCGTCGCGCGCGGCGACGGCGATGCCGTCGAGTTCGGCCGAGAAACCCTTGCGGATCACACCGCCTTTTTCCAACAGAGCTGGCGGTTCTTCGGCAATGGCAGCCCGCAGCAGATGGAGGACATCCGAGTAATTGACAATTGTCAATTGATAATTGTCAATTGACAATTTCCGGAGGTCCAGCAAGCGTTCGATCTCTGGCAAAAGCCCTAGCGCCTGCCGCACGCCAACTAAATCCTGTGGCCGGGCGATGCCCTGGGCCACGCGGTTGGTCCAGCGCTCCAGGTCGCCGATCTGTCGTAAAAGGGCCCGCAGCTCGGTGCGGGCAGGCACCTGGTCGTGCCAGGACTGGACGGCATCGAGTCGCGCGGTAAGTTTGTCCAGGTCGAGCAGCGGCTGGTGGAGCCAGCGGCGCAGCAGCCGGCTGCCCATAGGAGTGCGCGTGGCATCCAGCACGCCGAGCAGCGAACCCTTTTTGTTGTTACCGCGGATCGTCTGCGTCAGCTCCAGGTTGCGACGGGTAGCTTCGTCGAGGGTCATGAACTCGCTGGTGCTGTAGACGCGCAGGCTCACCAGCTGCGGCAGCGTCGCGCGCTGCGTTTCCCGCAGGTACTGCACCAGCGCGCCCGCGGCGCGCACGGCCTGCGGCAGGTGCTCACACCCAAAGGCTGCTAGCGTCTCGACCTCGAACTGCTCCAACAACGCCTGTCGAGCCGTCTCTTCCTCGAACCGCCATGCCGGCAATCTCGACACCGCCATCCCCGCAAATAGCCGCTCTGCACCGTCTATCCAACCATCTCCTTCCCGCCTCGCTCCCCGCTCTCCGCTCCCCGCTCCACCCTCCACCCTCCACTCTCCACTCTCAACCCTCCGTTCCGCAACCAACACCTCTGCCGGCTGCAGCCGCGCCAACTCCTCCCGCAGCAGCCGCGCCGCCTCCGGTCCCTCCAGCTCGGTGACGGCGAACTCGCCGGTGGTGATGTCTGCGTAGGCCAGGCCGATTGACTGGGTCGATCGGCCCGGCCCTGCGACAGATTGGCCGGAGCGATCCGCCCGCTGGGTGCTGAGTGCGATGGCCGCCAGGTAGTTGTTACGGCCTTCCTCAAGCATGGTTGGCTCGACGATGGTGCCGGCGGTGATGACGCGGCGCACGCTGCGTTCGACGAGCTTTTCGCCTGGCGGCGGCTCGTTGCCGAGCTGCTCGGCGATGGCGACCTTGTAGCCGGCCGCAACCAGTTTGGCGATGTGCGGATCGACGCTGTGGTAAGGCACGCCGGCCAGTGGCACGCGCTCGATCCGCGCCCACGGGCCGCGAGGTCAGCACCACATCGCAGACCTCAGACACGATCCTGGCGTCGTCATCGAAGGTCTCGTAGAAGTCGCCCAGGCGGAAAAAGAGGATCGTGTCAGGGAACTGCTTCTTGATCGCCAGGTACTGGCGGCGCACAGGGGTTGTCATAACGATGAGTGATGAGTGATGAGTGATGAGTGATGAGTGATGAGTGATGAGTGATGAGTGATGAGTGATGAGTGATGAGTGATGAGTGATGAGTGATGAGTGATGAGTGATGAATTGTGGAGGGTGGAGGGTGGAGGGTGGAGGGTGGAGGGTGGAGGGTGGAGGGTGGAGGGTGGTCTGCCGTCCACTCTTCACTCTCCACCCTCCACCGCGTGTTACTTGCCAATTTCGACCTTGCCGTTGGGGTGCGCGTAGAGGACGTAGGCCAGCCAGGTGGGGTTGCCAGGGTCCTTTTCCCTGATGGTCTTGCGCGCCTCCTGGAATGCCTGGCCTAGCGGCGCCTTGTTCACGATCACCTGGTCGTAGAAGGCCTTGGCGAATTCGGCGGCCAGGGTGTCGTTGACCTCCCAAAGCGAGCCGATGAACGCCGTGACACCCGCGTCGACGAAGCGCTTGGACCAGCCGCCGATCCCTGTCAGCGAGACATCCGCGCCGGCCGACGTGCAGGCGTTCAGGAAGATAAGCGGTTGGCTCTTTTCGATGCCAACCTGAGTCGGGCCGATGATGTCGCTGGGGCGCAGCGACGATTGGTACAGCAGAAGTCTCGAATCGTCAGGGTTTCCCGACTCGAAATCGCCGTGACAGGCGAAGTGATAGAGCCGTGCCTTCTCGTTGGTGAATGCGTCTTCGACTTCTGTGGCCTGTTCGAGCGCCGTCGCATTGACCATGACGGTGGGCTGCATCTTGCCCAACCTGGTAAAGTAGGCCTTTTCTTTCTTGACCAACTCGAGATTGCTCCTGGGCGCGATCAGCAAGGCCGAATTGAGCGCCATCACTTCCGGCAGACGCCGGCCCGCGACCCAGCGTGACAGGCGGAACTGTTCGCACAGAAAGCCTTCGGGAACGAAAGCGCCGTCCTCGCGGTGTACGTGTGCACCATCTCCCAGGGAACCCACGGCTCGTCGGAGACGATGAGCAGGCTGAGGGTGTTTTTTCCGGCGCGCACCGTCTGGATGCGCCGCCACTCGTCCTTCAACGCTTGTGGAAACAGCTGATCGTACAGGTTCCAGCCGATTTTGTCGAGCGCTTCTTTGTTGGCCGCCGTCTGGGCGGGCTTCCGGTCTTCGATGCTTGTGCCGGCCATGTCGTTCAGGCTGAGATAGGTCGATTCCAGGAACTCGCGCGGGCTCTTGCGTTCAGGCAATCGGATACGGCCGGCGTAGGTCTGGCGGTAGCCGAACGTCTTCTTTGGCGAGTCGAGGGTGAAGGTCAGCTCCCGCTCGTCAGCGCTCATGGCGATGCGAAGCACCAGGTCGGGCGTTTCGACCAGAGGTTTCTCGAAGACGACGGCGCCCATGACCTGGAACTTTTTATCCTGACCCTGTGCCTCGATCAATGGCTTGACCGTGACGAGTTCGTCGCGTTCAATCGGCGGCCGGCTCTTGAGCTCGACCTCGAAGGTCGAAGTCAGGGCGATGGCGCCAAGGTAGATGAAGTCCAGGCTGATGCGCTTCTGTCCTGCCTCCACACCCTCCTCTGGTGTCAACAGAAACACCGCCGGCTGGGAGTCGCGCGCTTGATATACCTCGATCAGGCGGGTGGTCACGCCGGTCTCCTCCTTGAAACCCTCGGCATTGCACACGACCAGGACTTCCTTCACCTCCTCCGGCAAGAAATCCAGGGTTAGCACGTCGTGAACGCGGCTGCCCTCGCGCTGCTCGATCGTGAATTGCACGACAAGCGGAATCCTGCTGTCGAACACGGAGACCTCGGCCGGGAAATCGACAGAGGTATGGAGGGATATGGCGGTGTCCGATGGCTCGACATCCGCGGCGCCGGACTCCTCGACATCGGCCGAGGGTAGATCGTAACTGATTGGCCCGGGGAATTCTGGCTCGGGCTGGGGCGGCGGGGCCGGTGTCTTGGCTAACGCTGTCTGGCTCGCCGCTTTTAGTTCCTGCCCGACGGCCGGATGCTGCTGCAAGGCCGTGAGGATCTTCTGCGAGTTGACCGCGATTGCGCCAACGGGACCAAGGGTGCGCGCAGCATTTACAATCTGTCCGTATGCCGGCGCAAAGGCTTTGATCTCGCGTAGGAAATCCTGCGCCGCCGCGATGCGATCGGCGTCGTTCTGCGCGTGCTCCAGCCCTAGCCCCAGATGAATTAGGGCTGGAGTCGCGGCGTCCTCGACCTCGATCGAGATGACCTCCCAGTTGTGAAGGAACCACTCGGCGAATGCTTGCGATAAGCCAACCGGATCAGGGGCGGTCTCTGTTGAGGGTGCGCTGGGCTCTTTGTCGCTTTGTCGGACCGGCGGTGGTGTAATCTGGTCGATAACGGCGATGATCTCGCGTGCTTTGTCCTTCGGAACGGCGCTCACCCCACCGCGACTTGACTGCACGTGTGCTGAGCCGACTCTGGCTTTGATATCGTCCGGAACCTCAGCCGAGCTTTCGCAGGCAGACAGAAAACGCCTGAGCGCGAGGTCACGCTGCAGGCTTCCCTGGTAGACGGCTGAGCCCGTGTTCGTTCTGATCGGGACGCCAGTGCCCGCGGCCTGAACCAGCAAGGTACGAAACTCCGTGAGCAGCTTGCGGATCTCGGCCTGGGCATCGGGCGACAGGCCGCTCCATGCCTGACCAAGCTGCTCCGTGACCTGGAGTGCCAGCTCGGCTGGCTTGCGGTAGGTGAATTTTGGTTCTGGCAAGGGCATAGTCGGAGGCTCTCCTGGTTGGGCGGTGTCGACTTGGTTACACGGTTTTGTCTCGACGGGATAGCACGAAGGTCAGTGCGGTGTTAGCCGCGACGCCGACGCCCGTGCCCAGCAGCTTGAAATCGCCGCTGGCCGATAGCTCGGCGCTGAACTGGATCTGGGTCAACTCGAACGCGCCCGCCGCAGTGTGTACCTCCGGAACGGCGAAGGCTGTCTCCAGGCTTTGCATGAACTCCACGAATTTATCGCTCAGCTCATCCACACTAAGCTGCTTGGTGACGCGCTTGAGCTGGTCCTCGGTGGAGCGGGTTCCGGAACGGGTTGAGGACGACTTTTCCTCCTCTGTTCCTACGATAGTGATCGTAGCGCCTTTGGGCATGGCAGTCTCCTTCTGTGCTAGCGTCGGTGGCTTGCTGATCGTCTCTAGCGCCTTGAGCCAGCCGGCTGTCTTGAAGTCCATGGTCGCGTAGATAGGCGACGGCTGTGTGCTCGGGACGTAGATCGAGATGCCATGGGCCTTGTTTTCGAAGTCGCCCGTGACCACGTTCTTGATGATCGGAGACTGGGCTGAAAGCAGCCAATCGAGCAACTTTTTGCCGGCCTTCAGAGTGGCAGGCTGTGCACCAGCGCCCTTGTAGCCGGTCAGGATGGCTTGCAAGAAGCTGACGAGGTCCACGTACTCCGGGTCTTCGAAGGCATAGCCCTGGCTGGCGGCGTATTCCTTGGCGTCTCGGTAGGCTTCCTTGAGGTACAGGTCGTCGAAGTACTCCTTGCCGAGTGCCCGGCCGAAGCTCCTGATCAACAGCGCAGCCTCGCCCATTCTGCTGAGATCGATAGCCGACTGAGTAACACTTGGCGGGCGACGGGTCGTGCTTTTGTACAACTCCGCGTACTTGTCCACGATCAGCGCACCCAACTCGGCTGAACTCATCGAGGGCTGGCGGCCGAGTTCCTGCAAGATTTCGGTATACGGCCAGCCACGCATGGGTTCGACCTCTTGCGACGCCACCATCACTTCGGCGAACTTGCGTACCTGGTACTGAACCTCGATCATGGCCATCAGGCATGCGTCCATGCCGATGACGTTGAGGTGGCGCATGCTGCCTTCTGTGCCGCGCGCCATGATCTCCTTCAAACGGCTCTTGTCCTGGAAGATGGTTGCGACCTCGGCCTCGTCTTTGGCGAACTCGGCGACGCGCAGCGCCTGGCTCATCTCGATGTTGGTCAGGAAGTCCATCGACGTGTCGTCGCACAAGATTCCGCGCGTGGTGCGGTCCTTGGCGCGCTTCGCCTTGGTATTGATCTTGCCCGCCGTCGTGCGGAACATGGCTGTGTTGGCCGACCGCGGCTTGCGACCTTGTCCGGCCGAACGCGATACACTGCGTACCGACTGGTATACGTCGTCGTCCTTCCAGCCCAGGCCGTGGTTCCACAGAACCAGCATGGTTCGCTTGGCCGGGCAGCGGTTCATGCCCCAGACGATGAACTTGGACAGCTCCGACGGGTCGCCGGTGTTGGTCTCGGGGATTTTTTCGACCAGGTTCTGTTCAGTCGTTCGACCTTTATGGATTTCGAAGCGAAAGGCGCCTTCGTCGCCCTTGGTGTCGAACTGCGCCAGTACGGCGACCTGATCGGTCGTGCCGATCTTTTCGACCTCGTCGATGTCATGGTAGCCGGGCGTTGTCATCTCGGCCATGAGCGAGTAGTTGCCCTGTTTGGTTTCAAATGTCTTGCCGTTGTCTCCGGCCATGTACAGCAGGATGGTCCATTCGCGTTGGGTTGGCATCGTGTCCTCCGTTGACTTGTTGTTGGGGTTGGTTGTAGGTGGCAGGTGGCAGAGTTGCATGTGGCAACCTATCGGCGCCTATGCAACCTGCAACTTGCCACCTGCCACCTGTACTCTGTTAAACGTATCCAGACCGATTTTTAGCGCTTCAATCGAGCAGGAAGGCATCTGCCAGGCTTTCCCGGAAATCTGCCGGCTGGTACTCGCCGGTGGCTCGGTTCAGTTGGTAGGCGCCGGAGTAGTCCTGGCGCGCGATACGCTCCAGCATCTCCACTAGCCGGTCGACGTCGCTGGTGTCGTTGTAGCAGCCGAAGCTCGCGCGTACCATGCCGGGCATGTTGGACTTGTCGCCGCCCAGCAGTTGGTCGCGCCAGGTGTGGGCCGTCTCGTCGTCGAGATGTAGCAGGTGGACGACGTAGGGATGGGCGCAGAAGCAGCCGCTGCGCACGCCGATACCGCCCTCGTAGCCCAGGATAGCAGCAACGAGGAAGTGCGACACGCCCTGCAGGTTAAATGGGATGACGCCGACTTTCTCGTGCAGCCGGGCCGGGTCGGTCTCGCCGTACACGTGGAGGCCAGGGATGGCGAGCATGCGCGGCAGGGCGTATTCAAGCAGCTCCTGCTCGTGCGCAGCGATCGCGTCCATGCCGACCTCCATCAACGTCTTCGCCGCCGCTGCCATTGCCACTGCGCCGACCACGTTGGGGCTGCCGGCCTCCTCGCGATCGGGAAGCCCGGCCCAGTACACCTCGTCCAGCGTCACCACGTCTACCGTGCCGCCGCCGGTGTACTCCGGCCCGGTGTGCAGAAAGACCTCCTTGGGACCGACCAGCGCGCCTGTGCCGAAGGGGGCGTACATCTTGTGCGCCGAAATAGCGACAAAATCCAGGTGCTCGGGGTCGTCGTCAGGCTTCATATCCACCCGCCGATGCGGGGCAAGCTGCGCGGCGTCCACCAAAATCTTGGCGCCCACGGCGTGCGTCTTGCGTGCGAGCCGGTGGATCGGCTGGATGAACCCACTGACGTTGGAGGCGCCGGTGACCGTAACGAGGGCGATCCGGCCGGCGTATTGCGCCAGCTTGCGGTCGAAGTCATCCTCGTCCAGCCGGCCCTCAGGCGTCGCCCGCACATGCACGACGGGGTGCCGCGCGCGCCAGGGCAGGTCGTTGGAGTGATGCTCGAGCTGGGTGGTGATGACCACGGAGTCCGGCGGGCAGGCCAGGCGGAACGAGAGCTTGTTGATCGCCTCCGTGGTATTCTTGCCAAAGATCACCGTGTTCGTGCGCAGATCCGCGCCGACAAAGCGGCCGATGATCTCGTGGGCCTGGTCGTAGGCTACCGTGCTCAGACGTGATTTGAACCCGGTGCCGCGGTGCACGCTGGCGTAGTAGGGCATGAAGCGCTGCACCGCCTCCATCGCGTCAATCAACGCCGGCGTGCTGGCGGCGTTATCAAGATTGACATAAGGCACCTGCTGGCCGTCCAATAGCGGCACAAGCTGCTCAACACCAACAATGCGCTGGCGCAGGTCGTAAGTGGGGACGGGGGGAGTGGGGACCATAAGCATTCCAACCTGTCAATCGACTTCCGAATTCTTCCGAGACCAAACCTATCAATCGACTTCCGAGGTCTTCCGAGACCTCGGAAGTCTGTGCGGCACAAATGCTTCAGCACTTCACGGAAATCAATGCAGTCGTCACACACTACACCACAAACGGCAGCGCAACCACCTCTGCCGCCACCGGCCCGTCGCTGCTTTGAACCACCACCTGCGTGCCCGGGTCACTGAAAGCGCGCCGCACGAACGCCATGGCAATCGGTCGGTCCAACGCTACGCTGTGCGCCGCGCTGCTGACCCAGCCGATCCCTTGCGCGCCCGGCGCATCCACGGCTGCTGCCGGCCTGCACGTGTGCCTGGGCCGTCACGGGCGCTGCCGGGAGCAGCCCAACCAGGAGGGTGGACACCTTGTCATACGTGATCTGACGGGCGATGATCTCTTGGCCGGTGTAACAGCCCTTGTGGTCGTCGCAGAAGCGACGGAGCCCGGCCTCGAGCGGGGTGACATCCTCGGTCAGCTCGGCGCCGGGCGCGGGCAGGCCGGCTTCGACGCGCAGCACGTGGTAAGCGTCCTCGGACAGCGAAGCCGCGCCGGCTCGCAGGATCGCCGCGCGGACCGCCTGCGCGGCCGGCGAGGGCACGAGCAGCAAAAAGCCCTGGCTTCCGATCCCTTCGATCCGCTGCACCGTCAGGTCGACGCCGGCGATAGTGACCGTTCGCCAGCCAAACAGGGGGAGGTCGCTCGTATCGCCTGCGCCGGCTTGGGCCAGAACGTCAGCGGCCTGCGGCCCGAGGAGGGCAAACTGGGCCAGGACGCCGCCGCGGCCTTCCAGGGAGACGCGGTCGTTGAAGAAGATCTGCGTGCGCAGTGTGTTGAAGATGGCCGGCCCCTGGCCGGGCCCGGCCAGCAGCAGTAGTCCAGTGGGGTGCACCTGGACCGTCAACACCGCGAGGATGCGAGCGGTCGGCGAGGTGAGAATCGTCACCGTGCCTTGACCGGGCCGGAGGCGCATCTCGTTAGTGGTCAGGCGCTGGAGGAAGACAATGCGGTCATCACCGCCCAGCCAGAGTCGCGCGTGCCCCCCTTGGTCGAGAATGGCCGCGCCCTCGCGTGCGGCGCGATAGCCGGCAAGGGGTGGACTTGTCACGTCTGGGCTCGAACTCACGCGTCCTCCGTTGATGCGAATTCACAACCTCGCGCCAGCCCGGCCAGCGCGAGTGGGGAAACAACTGCCATTGCCGCAAGTATACCACATAGCGCGTGATTGCTTCAACTGATCAACCACGAACATCTACTGATACGCGCTCGGGCCGGTCTCCGACCGTGCCCTCCCTTAACTCACCGCATCGCGCTCGGGCCGGTCTCCGACCGTGCCCTCCCTTAACTCACGCGCGCTCGGGCCGGTCTCCGACCGTGCCCTCCCTTAACTCACACGCGCTCGGGCCGGTCTCCGACCGTGCCCTCCCTTAACTCACACGCGCTCGGGCCGGTCTCCGACCGTGCCCTCCCTTAACTCACACGCGCTCGGGCCGGTCTCCGACCGTGCCCTCCCTCTAACTCACACGCGGCTCGGGCCGGTCTCCGACCGTGCCCTCTTACCACTCAACGGCAGTCAGAATTACATCACTGCAGCCAGGTGTATCCAACAGCCAATACGCCGCCGACGAGAATCTCCAAGCCGTCGGGTCCAGCACCAGTCCTTTGCGTCTCGGATTGTCGTGCAGATAATCTTGTTTCGTGTGCCAGAAGCCCTGAGTGGTGATCACCTCGGGATGTCGACTCTGTTGCCAGAACTGGCGTGACCGATCCGTCCGTATCGAAGCTCGTAACGTCTCTGCGAACGCACGCGGCATGGTCTTGTCAACTAAGTTACTCAGCCGTTGGCCCGTGTATTTGCGCATGCTGACCAGCGTGTCCTGCAGACGAATCGTGTTGAACTCGGCGTCGAACACGATCAGATGCATGTGCGTTGGCATGATCACGAACGAGTTGATGCGCAGGTGTTTCTCCCGGTGGCAGAAGTTAAGGCTGTCTGCGATGAGCATGCAAGATTGTTCGTTTATGAAGACGGGCAACCAGTCGATCACGGTGAATGTCAGGTAGAACAATCCAGCGTCTTCGAATAGGCGATAGGCTTCCATTATGGATCTCCCTCCATTTGGACATAAGTGGGGCACGGTCGGAGACCGGCCCGAGCGAGTGAAAGGGGGCACGGTCGGAGACCGGCCCGAGCATGGTTAAGCGAGGCCGGTCCGAGCAAATGCGGATCATCCGCTCGGACCGGCCTGCTTTTTATGCGGCCGCCAGCGCCAGCACAGGCGCTGGCTCGCTCTGTATCTCCCGCGCAACCTCTTCGACGGTGGTTTCCTGGCGGAATTGCTGTGTGTACAGCTTGTAGTAGTGGCCCTTGGCCCGCAGCAGCTGGCTGTGGGTGCCCATCTCGGCGATGTGGCCGCCCTCGATCACCAGGATGCGATCGGCGCGGCGGATCGTCGACAGCCGGTGGGCGATGACGACACTTGTGCGCCCGTGCATCAGCGTCTCCATGCCGCGCTGGATGAGCGACTCGGTCAGGGTGTCCACCGAGCTGGTGGCCTCGTCCATGATGAAGATGTCCGGCCGGGCCAGCACTGCGCGCGCCAGGCTGATCAACTGCTTTTGACCCACCGACAACAACGTGCCGCCCTCGCCGACCTGTTGGTCGTAGCTGCCGGACAGCGTCACGATGAAATCGTGCGCGCCGGCCATTTTGGCCGCAGCCTCGACCTCCTCGTCGGTGGCGTTGAGCCGGCCGTAGCGGATGTTGTCGCGGATCGTTCCTGAGAACAGGTGCGGCGTCTGCAGGACGATGCCCAGTCGCGATTGCGAGCGCGTGCTGGGTCAACTCGCGGTAATCGCGTCCGTCGATGCAGATCGTGCCCGTCTTTGGTTCGTAGAAACGACACAACAGGTTGACGATGGTCGACTTCCCGCCGCCGGTTGGGCCGACCAACGCGATCGTCTCACCCTGGCGGATGGTCAGCGTGAAGTCGCTCAACACCGGCTTGCCGTCCTCGTAGTAGAAGTTGACGTGGTCGAACACGATGTCGCCGGCTGCCGTGCCGGGATCGATCGCACCCGGCTGGTCGGCGATCTCCGGCTCGGTGTCGAGCAACGAGAACACGCGCTCGGCCGAGGCCACCGAGTTTTGCATCTCAGCATAGACACGGGCCAGATCCTGGATCGGCCACATCATGAACGTGACATAAGAGATGAACGCGCCGATGCCGCCGATGGTCAGCCCGGCCATCACGCCGGTGGGATTGAGCGCCTCGATGCCGGCGTACCACACGACGGCCGCCACGGCGAACGACGCCACCAGTTGCACCGCCGGTAAGAACAGCGCCGACAGCACCGCCGCCCGATAGCCGGCACGGTACATTTCACTGGTCTGCACGCTGAACTCGCGCAGATTTTCGTTCTCGCGGCCCAGCGCCTTGACCACCCGCACGCCGGTGATGTTCTCGTTGTAGGATGCCGTGATCTTGGAGTTGATGCGCCGCACTTTGCGGTATTCCACCAAGATCAGGCGGCGAAAGTACACCGCCACAATGAGCAGCACCGGTACGATGGTCAACACGATCAGCGCCAGCTGCCAGTTGATCCGGAACATGAAGTACATCGCCGCGGCGATGTTCAGCACGCCCCAGGTCACGTCCAGCAAGCCCCAAGTCACCAACTGCGCGACCCGTTCAGTGTCCGATGTGACGCGCGACATAATCCAACCGACCGGTGTACGGTTGAAGTAGGAGAAGTTCAACACCTGCAGGTGGTCGAACGTCTTTTTGCGCAGATCGTATTGGATGCGCTCGCCCAGCACGCCGGCCAGGTAGATGAACCCGAACACAGACGCCGCCTGCACGAAAATCAGTGCGGCGTAGGTCTCGGCGATGCTCACCAGGGCCTGCCGGTTGCCCGGTGTGATGCCAAGGTCCACGATCTCTAAGCTCAAGTAGGTGAAGTAGGCGTCCAGGATGGACACGATGGCCACACACACCAGGAAGCCTATCACCCAGGCCCGGTAAGGCAAAGCCTGCGCCAGGATCCGCCGCAGCGTTCCGGCGCTAACCTTGCCGCTAAATTCTTCTTCTTCGAATTCGATATCGTATTCAGACATATCGCACTATCTCACTTCCCCATTTCCGATCTCTTTCTGCAGCTCGTCTTCCATACGTGCTTGCAGATCGTAGATTTGACGATAGAAACCGGGCTGGGCCATTAGCTCCTCGTTCGTGCCACGCTGGATGACGCGGCCATCTTTGAGCACCAGGATCAGGTCGGCGGTCATGACACTTTGGACGCGGTGGGCGATGACGAAGGTGGTGCGGTTGTGCATCAGCTGCACCAGCGCATCGTGGATCTCAGCCTCGGTCTCGGTGTCTACCGACGACGTGGCGTCGTCCAGGATCAGGATGCGCGGGTTCTTGAGCAAGGCTCGGGCAACGGCAACGCGCTGTTTCTGGCCACCGGATAGGGTTACGCCTTTTTCGCCCACGAGGGTGCTATAGCCATCCGGGAAGCCCTGGATCACGTCGTGGATCGCGGCGGCCCGAGCCGCCTGGAAAACCTCCTCGTCCGCCACCTGGCGGCCGACGCCGTAGGTGATGTTCTCTCGGATCGAGCGCGAGAAGAGGAACGGTTCCTGTTCGACGATGCCGATCTGTTGGCGCAGGTAGCTGCGCGGGTAGCTGCTGAGCGGGACGCCGTCGAGCAAGATACTGCCGCCCGTGGTCTCATAGAAGCGCGGCAGCAGGTTGACCAGACTGGTCTTGCCGGAGCCTGTCCCGCCCATCAGCGCCACGACCTGTCCTGGCTGGCATTCGAAGCTGATGTCGTGCAGCACAGGCGTCGGGGTCTTCTTGATCGTGCTTTCCTCTGACGCCATTTCCTGCGGATCCGGCTGTGCCTTGCCGGTTGTTTGGGCCGCTGCGTCTGCCTTCACCTTGTCGATCTTTTCGGTGTAGGCGAACGACACGTCGTCGAATCCGATACGCCCCTGTGGCGCCGTGGTAGGATGGACGTCGCCCGCGTCGAGCGGCTCGCGGTCTTCCTTGATCACCGTCGCCACACGGCTGTACGACACGAGGCCGGTGGACATCTCGACGATCAACCTGCCCAGGTTGCGCATCGGCCAGATGATCCAGATCACGAGCTCGTGGTAGGCCAGGTAGGTGCCGATGCTGATCGTGCCATCGATGGCCATGAAGGCGGCCAGCGTAAAGCCGGCGATCATCTGCAAGCCGCACAGGATGTCGGTTGACGGCCAGTAGGCTGCGTGGATCAGCAGCAGCCGCCGGCCTCGGCGGAATTTTTCCCAATTGACCTTCTCAAACTTCTCCCGTTCGTATTCCTGGCGCGCGAAGGCCTTGACCACTCGCACGCCAGTCAGGTTCTCCTGGAGAGTCGTGGAGAGCACAGCTTCCTGCTCCTGATACAACTCGTACGACTTCGAGATACGGCGGAAGAAAAAGATCGACATGGCAAACACAAACGGGACGACGATGATCGAGAACAGCGCCAGGCGCCAGTCGAGCACCAGGATCGCGATGAAGTTCACCAGGAACAGGATGACGACGCGGCCGACGGCCGTGGCTTGGTCGGCCAGGAAGCGGCGGATGGCGTCGACGTCCGAGGTCGAGCGTTGGATCAGCTCACCGGTGGGCGTGACGTCGTGGTAGGTGAAGGGCAGGCGCTGGATCTGGTCGAACAGATAGTTGCGCAGCCGCTGCACCGTGCCCTCGGCCGTGCGAGCGGCGAAGCGGCCGCTCAGGAAAGTGAAGACGCCCTCGAACAGCGCCAGCCCGATGAAGCTCAGCGCGATAAACGGGATCGCGTTGGCGCGGCTTGGTTGACCGAGTATGTTGTCGACGAAGTCGCGCAGCAGCAGGTATGTAGCGGTTTTGGCCAGGGCTGCGATGCCCAGGGCCAGCGTAGCGGCGATGAAGGTCTTGTGAAAGCCCGTCATCATGCGCCACAGGCCGGCCAGACGGTTATCGCTTACGGCGTTTTTTAGGTCATAGGTCGGAATCGCGTCGGTTCCGGGTGGATTGGCCTGGGTTAGTGCTGTCATAGAACGTTTTGTCCGTATTAAGAGTCGTCGCGCTTGCGCACGTGTGTCTAGCCAATCAGTCGCAAGAACTTGCGTCGCCCTACCTGCAGCACGCGTTCGCCGCCGGTGGGCGCCAGCTCTAGCTTGAAGTCGGTCACCAGCTCGCCGTCCAGCTTGACGCCGCCCTGTTCGACCAGGCGGCGGCCTTCGCTGCCGCTGGCGATCAGACCGTTGTCCTTCATCAGCGCCAGCAGGCCGATCGGCTGGACCAGGCGAAGCTCCGGCATATCCTCCGGCAGCTCGCGCTGCTGGAAGACGGTGCGGAAGTGCTCTTCGGCCGCGGCGGCCGCGGCATCGCCGCGGAAGATGCTGACGATCTCGCGTGCCAGTTCCATCTTGATATCGCGCGGGTGGCGTGTTCCGTCGACCGAGGCCCGCTCGATCGCGGCCACCTGCTCCGGCAGGTAGCGCGTGGCCAGTTTGAAGTAGAGCGGCATGGCATGGTCGGGAATCGACATCACCTTGCCATACATGTCGTTGGCCTCGGCCAGGATTGGAATATCGTTGCCCAGGCTCTTGCTCATCTTGACCTCGCCGTCGGTGCCGGGCAAGATGTCCACAATAATAGCAATCTGCGGCTTCTGGCCCATCGCCTGCTGGAGCTTGCGGCCGGCGACCAGGATATTGAAGAGCTGGTCGGTGCCGCCGATCTGTACGTCGGTCTTCTGTGCCACCGCGTCGTAGGCCTGCATGAGGGCGTAGAAGGTCTCGTGCAGGAAGATCGGCTCGCCGCGCTCCTGGCGGTTGGCGAAGTTCTCCCGGGTCAGGAACTGCTGCACCGTGAAGTTCTGTCCGATCTGGATCATGTCCAGCAGTCGCAGGCCCGCCAGCCACTCACCGTTGTGACGGACGGTGGTCTTGTTGCGGTCTAGGACCATGTAAGCCTGTTCGACATACGTCAGGGCGTTCTCGGCAACTTCGGCCTCGGTCATCACCGGCCGCGCCTTGTTCTTATCGCTCGGGTCGCCCACCAGGCTGGTGTACGAGCCGATCAGGAAGGTCACGTCGTGGCCCAGGTCCTGGAACTGGCGCAGTTTACGCATCGTGATCGTGTGGCCCAGGTGCAGGTCGGGCTTGGTGGGGTCATACCCGCAGTAGACTCGCAGTGGTTTGCCCGAACGCTCTGACTCGCTCAGGCGCTCGTGCAGCTCGCGCGTCATCTGGCGCTTGGTCTCCTCGTCGCCGTAGTTGGTACCTTGCATCAGCCAGGCAACCTGCGCGTCGATCGAAAGAGAAGTGGGGTCATTAACGGGTTTGGTCATGATCTGGTCCTTCACCGATTGCAGAATCAAAAAACGTGGCGCCGCGCGCCACGTTTTACATAAACAAGAATCCGACTAACTATACCATCTTGGGCGCGCTCAACATGGCGGGGCAGGGGCGTACTTGCCCCTTGGATAGGTGTAGGTGCATGCGATTGCGCGACGTGTTACCATGGCGCAATAATATCACGCCAGTAAGAACCTGTCAAACGCGGACCAGCCATAGTAGTGGGGCAGACTAGGCGATCTGTGAAGCCAATACTCCCTCCACCGATCATCGTCGGGCAGGCCAGAGCGGCGGTAGATCTGGCAGGCGCCAGATCTACCGCCGTGAGCAAGGCCAACGCAGTGTTACTGTCGCGCGGACTGCCTCTGCTGTCGCATCAGGCCGGCCGTCAGAGACGCAAGCACGGCGAGCGCCACGGGCCATGCTGCAATCTCGTCTCCCATGCTTCCGGCGCTCAATTCTCGCAACCTGACCGCGGTTGGCGCCTGAAAGAACACGCTCACTGGGCCATGGCGGGTTACAGCGCCTGTGGTGGACACATTTTCCAACCAGTAGTAGTACGTCGTGCCCGGCACGAGGTTATCCTGGTCTATCCACGTATAGACGAAACCAGAAGGATTGCCCTGAGACTGCGAGGGGATCAGGGTGTTGTTCAACTGGGTGTCTGGCCCGGTGGGCGAGGCGCCGCGCCATAGGTTGAAGCCCCGGTTGTTAAGCTCGCTGACCGTCTCCCAAGTTGCCAGAATCGCATTATTTACCTGAGCCGCGCTGAACTCGGCTAGGGTGACAGCCAAAGGCGAGCCCTGGGCAATGATCCAGTCGGAGAACGCCGTCACGTCATCCGCACAAACCAGGTTGGCGCCGATGTCGGTGCCCATGCCACGGGCAACACAACTCCAGGCGCTGCCAGTCCAACGGCAGAGGATCAGTTGCGTCTCGGTTGCGCCGGCCGCAGTCACCTCGGCATCGTCATAGTTCAGGCAAAGGTTGGTCCTGTAGCCAGCCGCATTGTCGTTTGGCGAGACAGAGAAATAGCGGTCCAGTACCTGCGAGCCGCCGCTGAAGCCGGAGTAGGCAGACTTGCGGGCGTGCGCGGTGTTGGGATAGCTGCGCAGGGTCAGACTGGTGAGGGCCGGGCTGCCCAGGTTGGTTACATCTATGTAGGCCGATTGAGCCAACAGGTTGGTTTGGCCGGCGCCGGCGATGCTCTGCGCGCCACTGAGGGCCGTGAAAAAGGTCGGGCCGTAGAGCCACCGGCTGCGGAAAGTGACTGCGCTGTTCGTCGCGGCGCGGGCCGGCCGGCCCACGATACGGACGCGCCAGTGGAAGCGCTTTTCAAAGGAGAGCCCGCTCACTTGCTGGGAGAAGGCCAGACCCGCCGTGCCGCCCTCAACCCAGGCCGACTGGCCCAGGCCACTGCCGTTGAAGGCGACGCCCTCCTCCTTGACCTCCCATTGCAGTCGCACTTGGCTGCGGCCAGAGGGGGTACGGGCCAAAGCCGCCAGCCGCATCTGGTTGGGACCGATCGGCTGGCCACCGGGAGCGACAGGTGCGCTGTCGTCGACGCGGCGCTGCTGCGGCTTAACTGCCATCCCGGCGCCGCCGTTGCCGTAGTATAGGTAAGCCTTGCCGCTGTAGGAATTCATCTGTCGGGCGCCGACGGTGACGTCGGTATAGCCGTCGCCGTTGACATCGCCCGCAGAGTCCACGGAGGAGCCAAAATCGCTGTTGGTAGCCTCGCCGGTCGCCGTCCATGCGGGAAGCGCATCCAGACCGGAGGCGCTGCCGTGATAGACGTAGGTCTTGCCGGTCGAGCTGGCACGTGTGGAGGCACCGACGACGACGTCCGCACGACCATCCCCGTTCACATCACCCGCCGAGGCCACCGAGGAGCCGAACTGATCGCCTGCGCTCTCTCCGGTCGCGGTCCACGATGCGGTCGTGGCTGGGCCGCTGTTGCCACCCGGGTAGAGGTAAGCTTTGCCTGCATCGCCGTTGGCGCCGATCAACAGGTCGTCAAAGCCGTCGCCGTTGACATCGCCAGCCGAGGCCACCGAATGGCCAAAGCGGCCTGGCGCCGCTTCACCGTTCTGAGTCCAACCGGCGGTGGCGCCCAGCCCGGTTGCCGATCCGAAATAGACGCGAGCCCGTCCCATTTGCGCATTGTACCAGGGGGCGCCAATGACCACGTCGTCGTACCCGTCGGCGTTGACATCGCCGGCCGATGCCACCTGATAGCCGAAGTTGTCGTTGCCGCCCATGGCGGTCCAATTGGGACTCGCGCTCAGGCCATCTTTCGAGCCATAAAAAGCCCAGGCCTTGCCGCTCCCTCCGATGGCGTTGAAGCTGCCGACCGCCACGTCCGCATATCCATCGCCGTTCACATCGCCGGCCGACGACACTGACCAGCCGAAATACTGGTTGGCCGCTTCGCCGGCTGCGCTCCAGCCCGCGGTTGCGCCGAGGCCGGAGCTGCTTCCATAGAAGACATAGGTCATGCCGGAGTACGGGGCAGGCCCGGCGCCGCCGTAGGCCCCGACGATCACGTCACCGTAGCCATCCCCGTTGACATCCCCCGCCGCAGCCACGGAGCAGCCGAAGCGGTCGTTGGCCGTTGCGCCATCTTTGCTCCAGTTAGGGATTGAGCTCAATCCCGTTGGACCGCCTTGGTAGAGCCACGCCTTGCCGAAGTAGTTGCCGTAATAGCATGACCCAACGATGACGTCGTCGTAGCCGTCCCCGTTGACATCCCCGGCAGACGCTACGGATTGGCCGAACATGCCGCCTCGTTGATCGGTCCAGCCAGCCGTTGCGGCTAAGCTCGAAGCCGAACCATGGTACACATAGGCTCGACCTTCCATAAACTGGCCGTTGGAGTATCCATACGCCCCGACGACGACGTCGGCGTATCCGTCGCCGTTCACGTCCCCCGTCGCGCCGACCCCCATACCAAACAGGGCGCCCACCAAGTTGCTCTCGGCCGTCCAGTTGGCGGTGGAGCTCAGGCCAGAGGCTGAGCCGTGGTAGACGGTGGCGCGGCCCTCGTCAACCTGGCCGTTGTCGTAGCGGTACGCTCCGACGATGACGTCGGCGTAGCCGTCGCCGTTCACATCCTCTGCTGTCCCCAACTTCCAGCCAAGGAAAGCACTCGCCTGGTCGCTTTCGGTTGACCAGGTAGCGGTTGTGCTCAAGCCAGCAGCTGAGCCGTGATAGACATAGGCCCGTCCTTCGTTCGTCTGGCCGTTGCTGAAGTATGGCGCCCCGACAATAATGTCGGCATAGCCGTCGCCGTTCACGTCCCCTGCTGTCCCAGCTGCATTGCCGAACTGGGCAAACGTCTGGTCGCTCTCGGCTGTCCAATTGGCGGTCGTGCTTGGGCCCGTGGGCGAGCCGTAGAAGGCGAAGGCCCGGCCCTCGTTCGTTTGGCCGTTGTCGTAAAGGATCGCCCCGACGATAACATCGGCATAGCCGTCGCCGTTCACGTCACCCGCTGTTCCTACCGCCTCGCCAAAGAGGCCACCGGACTGGTTGCTCTCCGCCGTCCAAATGGCGGTCTGGCTCAAGCCGGAACCCGAGCCGAGGTAGACAAAGGCAGCGCCTTCGTCGGTCTCGCCGTGATCGTAATTCCGGGCTCCGACGATAACGTCGGCGTAGCCATCGCCGTTCACGTCGCCCGCCGTTCCTACGGAAACGCCAAACCAGGCAGAGACCTGGTCGCTTTCGGCTGTCCAGTTGGCGGTTGCGCTCAATCCCGAGGCCGAGCCATAGTAGACGGAGGCACGACCCTCGTCGTTCTGGCCGTTGTCGTAGTAGTGTGCGCCCACGATGACGTCGGCATAGCCATCGCCGTTCACGTCGCCCGCCGTCCCTACTGACCAGCCGAAGTTGGCGCCCGCCTGGTTGCTCTCATCTATCCAACCGGCGGTCGTGCTCACGCCGGCGGCCGAACCGTAGTAGACGTATGCCCGTCCTTCGTACGTCTGGCCGTTGCCGTAGTATGGCGCCCCGACGATGATATCGGCGTAACCGTCGCCATTCACGTCGCCCGCTGGTCCCACCGAGTAACCAAAGGAGGCAAACTCCATGTCGCTCTCGGCTGTCCAGGCAGGCGTTGTTCCTAACCCCTCAGGTGCGGCGGGAGCAAGACCGGCAGAGGTTATAGCGGTGTGCATGTCATGCGCCCGGTTGGACGCATGATATGCAAGGGGGAGACCAGGCGGAGTGGTCTGTTCCTGCCAAGTGACCTGGTAATCGCTCCGGCGGATGTCCTCCTGCACGGTCGCCCACCAGTCTTCCTCCAATTCTGGCGGAAGATTCGGTGGAGCATTAGGCTTATCGACCGGGCCGGGCGTCTGCGCTGCGGCCTGCAGCACAAAGGTGCTGCCCGGAAAGAGGCCGGCTGCCAGGACGATCAAGAGGCTGGCAGTGGCCAAGGTGAATACGGCTGAGGACGGTCGAGCGTGCGCTTTCATATTGCCCTCCTTTGGGAATACTCCGCTTAGCTCGCTGAACCCTAACGGTTTGTCGTATGACTCTTAGACATATTATACACCTCCGGCAACAAGTTTTCAAGCGACTTGCCAGCCGCCGGGTGTATTTCAAGTTGGGGGCAGACCCTTCGGGTTTTCCGCAAACCCGAAGGGTCTGCCCCCAACTTGAAATACACCCCAGCCGCCAGCCGCTTTGACATTTGCCGCTTCCTGGCATAGAATGATAGCGCTGCCCAAGTGGGCAGTTTGTGTTTCACCTTGCCGCAAGGGCAGGGTGATCTTGTGTTATAGCCACGGAGTTGTGATCAGGTATGAAGATCGCCAGACCGCAGACGGCGGCGGAGATTCGCCGAGCTTTCTTGGACTATTTCGAGGAGCAGGGCCATACGTTCGTGCCCAGCGCGCCGCTGGTGCCTCACGGCGACGCGACCTTGCTCTTTGTCAACGCGGGCATGGTGCCCTTCAAGGACACGTTCCTCGGACTGGAGAAGCGCCCTTACGTGCGCGCTACCACCAGCCAGAAGTGCATGCGCGTCAGCGGCAAACATAACGACTTGGAGGAGGTTGGTCCGTCTCCGCGGCACCATACCTTCTTCGAGATGCTGGGCAACTTCTCTTTCGGCGACTATTTCAAGCGTAGAGCGATCCACTTTGCTTGGGACTGCCTCACGATTGTCTATGGCATCCCGGGCGACCTGCTCGTGGCCACGGTTTTTCATGACGACGAGGAGGCGCTCCAGGTCTGGCGCGACGAGATCGGCCTGCCTGCCGGCCGCATTATGCGCATGGGCGAGAAGACCAATTTTTGGTCAATGGGTGACACTGGCCCTTGTGGCCCCACCAGCGAATTGCACTACGACTGGGGTCAGGCCGCTTGCACGTGTGGGCTGCCCAACTGCAGCGTCGCGCTGGACAACGGCTGCGGCCGCTGGCTGGAGGTGTGGAACCTGGTGTTCATGCAGTACAACCAGGACGCCGACGGCACCCGCACCCTCCTCCCACAGCCCGGCGTGGACACCGGTATGGGACTCGAGCGCCTGGTATCGGTGATCCAGGGTGCGCGCGCGAATTACGACACTGACCTGTTCCGGCCGATCATGCTGCGCGTGCAAGAGCTGCTCAACCACACCGACGAGCAGATGGCCGCCCACGTGGTTGCCTACCGCGTCATCGCCGACCACGCCCGCGCGATCACTTTCTTGATCGCCGACGGTGTGGTGCCGGGCAACGAGGGGCGCAGCTATATCCTGCGCCTGGTGCTGCGCCGCGCCGCGCGTTATGGCCGGTTGTTGGGCTTCACGGATCCCTTTCTGGCGCGCGTTAGCCGCACGGTGATCCACTTGATGGGTGATGCCTATCCCGAGCTGCGCGAGCGCGAGGAGATCGTTCTAAGCACGATCCAGCACGAAGAGGAGCGCTTCCTGCGCACCCTGGACGTAGGGCTGGACCTGCTCGAGAGCATGATCGACGCCGTCAAGGCGAACGACCACACGGTCCTCCCGGGTGATGAAGCCTTTCGCCTGTGGGACACCTACGGTTTCCCACTGGATCTGACGCGCGACATCGCCAAGGAACATGGATTGACGATCGACATGGCCGGCTATCGCGAGGCACTTGAACAGCAGCGCCAGCGCGCGCGCGCTGCGGCCCAGTTTGGCGGGGTCGAGGGCAAGGATCTTTCGGTCTACTTGGGCGTGCTAGAGCAATTGCCAGCCGGCGGCGTCGACACGGTCTATCTTATGGCTACTCAGTCTGAGACCGAGGTCGTCGCGATCGTTGCTGGCGGCCAGCTGGTCGAGAGTGCGAGCGCCGGCGAGCAGGTCGAGATTGTCCTCGCCTCCACGCCGTTCTACGTCGAAGGCGGCGGCCAGGTCAGCGATACCGGTGTGATTTGCGACGACGCCGAGCCGCCGGCCTGGAACGTGGCTGTTACCGACACCCGCCGGCCGGTTGCCGGCGTGGTCGTGCATATCGGCCAGGTGACCGCGGGGACAGTGCGCGTGGGCGCTGCGGCCCTGGCCAAGGTGGACGCCGATCGTCGCTGGGATATCATGCGCAACCATACGGCCACACATCTGCTGCATGCCGAGTTGCGCTACATTTTGGGTAAACACGTGCGCCAGGCCGGCTCGCTGGTTGCGCCCGATCGGATGCGCTTCGACTTCACCCACCCGACGATGCTAAGCGAGCAGGAGCTTAGAGCCATCGAGCAGGGTGTCAACGACGCGATATTCGCCAACTATCCGGTCTCCTGGCGCTGGAAGGCCTACAAGGATGCCGTCGCAGGTGGTGCGATGGCGCTGTTTGGCGAGAAATACGGAGACGAGGTGCGCGTGGTGGAGGTAGGCGCCAAGGGCGAAGCCTGGAGCAAAGAGCTCTGCGGCGGCAACCATGTGACCAACACCAGCGAGATCGGCGTATTTCACGTTGTGAGCGAGGGCAGCACGGGCTCCGGCGTGAGGCGCATCGAGGCCGTCACCGGCCGCGGCGCACATGAGTTGATGCAGGAGCGCCTTGCTCAACTGCAACGTACTGCTTCTTTCCTGGGTGTGCCTGAGTCCGAAGTAGACCGAAAAGTGCTCTCCTTGCTAGACCAAGTCACTACCCAGCAGAAGGAGCTTGCCCGCCTGCGCGAGGATCTGGCCCGCCAGGAATTCGAGGCACTGCTGGAACTCGTAGTGGACGTGGCCGGCGTGGACGTGCTCGCCGCGTCCGTGGCTGCAGCAGACGCCAACGTCATGCGGCAGATGACCGACTGGTTCCGCAACGCGCAGGGTTCGGGCGTGGTGGTGCTGGGCGCAGCGATCAACGGTAAGCCCAATTTCGTGGCCGCCGTGTCGCAAGATCTGGTGGACCGCGGCCTGCACGCCGGTAAGTTGGTGCAGTCGGTGGCCAAAAAGGTCGGCGGCGGCGGTGGCGGCAAGCCCAACCTGGCCCAGGCCGGCGGCTCCGACCTTGCCGGCATGCGCGCTGCCCTGGCCGACGTGCCCGCTCTCGTCGCCGAACAGCTCGCCGTGACCAAGGGCAAACGCTAGTCGGAAAATCGATGTAGGCATGACAGATAAGCAACCGGCGATACCGGAGTGGCCCAAGCCTGAGACGGCCGAGCCCACTCCGGCTCAGGTAATTGACATAAGTTCCTCGGTGGTTCCTGCGGAGGGCGACGACTCCCGTCCGGCGAGCCTTCTCGATGTGCCGGCTTCCATCTCAGCCGCCAGTTTGCGTCAGGCGTTGCGCCAGTTCGACCGCGGCCGGGTGATCGTGGTGGTGTCTCGAAACAGCCGGCGGCAGCCCGCCGAGCCAGCCGCGTCGCGCGCCTGGGCCGAGCAGCAACGCGCGGGACTTTCCTCGCCGGAGGGCGGCCTGGTCTTAGCCCAATCGCTGCGCCGCCAGGCCGATACGCAAGGGATCGATGTGGCGCTGGTGACCCGAGATGGCAAGCTGCGCCAGCAAGCCGAGGAGGCGGGCATTCCGGTCTTCGGTTCAATCGCTGGCGCGCGGGAAAGCGAATGGGTCCTGACTCCCTCGCGGCTCGACTATCGCCCGCCAAGCCCGATGCGCGATCCGCACAAATCGGTCAGCGAAAAACGCCGAAGCTTACTAGCCGCCCGCTTCCGCCGCGTCAGATTAACGCAGGGCGATCGCAAGCCGATGCCTGCCCTGCTTGAGACGCTCGTGTTGCTCGGCTTTCTGGTGCTGTGTATACTGACCGTGGCGTCAGTCCTGGCTTTTCTCGTTCCGGCCGCGACGGTCCGGCTGGTCCCCGCCCAGGAGCCACTGGCCGAAACAATCACGGTCACGGCACGGTCGGACGCCGAGGCGGCTGACTACGCCGACAAAGTGATCCCTGCGCGGCGTATTGGTCAGAAGATCGAGGTTGAAGGCACGATCCAGAGTACCGGCAGCGAGGCCGCGCCTGATCAGGCAGCCCAAGGTTCGGTGGTGTTTACCAACCGGCGGCCGGAGCCGCAGGATATTCCGCCCGGCACCGTAGTCGCCACGTCTACCGGGACCAACGTTCGTTTTGAGACGATGACACCCGCTTCGTTGCCTGGTGCAATCGGGGCGCAGGTGACCGTGCCGATCAGGGCGGTGGAGCCGGGGCCGCAAGGCAACGCGCGCGCTTTCACCATTAGCACCATCGAGGGGTCGCTGGGTGTAACTGTCAATGTGACCAACCCTGATTCGACCTATGGTGGCACTGTCAAACAGGTGCCTACAGTGAAGCAGGGTGACAAGGACCGCCTGCGCGCGCAGTTGGAGCAGCAGGCTAAGCAGAAGGCCTATGCGGCCCTGGGCGAACTCTTGGACGATGGCGAGTTCGTCCCGCCAGAGACGATCGGGACCCTGGTCAGCGACGAGACCTACGATCGCTTTACCGACGAGGCTGCCGGCGAGGTGACGTTGCGCCTACGCCTGCTGGCGACCGCTTTGGCGGTTGGCGGCAAAGATGCCGACGAGATGGCCCTGCGCTCGCTGGGCGAGAAGATCCCGCGCCGCGGCCGGATGCAGGCAGACTCGGTCAACTACACCCGCGGCCCGGCCACTGTGACCGAAGATGGCGATGTGGTCCTAATCACCTTCGACGACACGGCCAGCAGCGTCGTCGTGCTCGACATCGACCCGGCCGCGGTGCGCGGGTCAATCCGCGGGCAGCGGCCGGACGAAGCAGTCGCCTCTCTGGAAAAAGCCTGGCGCTTGCAGGTACCGCCGGAGCTGACCCTCGGCCCCGACTGGTTGCAGCCGATTCTGCGCAAGCTGGATTTCGATTGGCTGCCCTTGCAGGTGGCCGATCGCGTTCCTTGGCTGCCTTTTCGAACGACAGTGCAGGTTCAGTTTGAGGGTTGAAGGAGGAATATCGTTCATCGTTCCGAAATAGCACTCATGTCCCCACTTCCAAGTCATGGTCGTCTCATCGCTCTTGACGTTGGTGAGAAGCGAGTGGGCGTGGCAGTATGCGACGAAACTCAGAACTCTGGCCAGTCCGATGACGGTGCTGGCGCGGCGATCGTTGGATGAAGATGTCGAGCGGCTCGGGCGGCTGGCGGCTGAGCAGCGGGCGACAGGCCTCGTGATTGGTCATCCGCTGAACGCCGATGGCACTGCCGGGTCGCAGGCCCGCCAAGCCGCCCGCTACGGTCATCGACTGGCCAATGCCCTGGGCCTGCCCGTGGTGCTGTGGGATGAACATGGCTCCAGCCAGGAGGCCGCCCAACGGCTGGCCCATGCATCGAAGTCCCGTCGCCGCGCGCCGCTGGATGCTGAAGCGGCCGCTGTGATTTTGCAGGACTATCTCGATCGACCTAGTACCCTGTAAACCAAGTTTCTGCGTGGTATCACCCTGAGGCTCGGCGAAGGGTGCCACCGCGCAAGGATTAATTCTACAGAGTACTAGGTGACCTCTTGGTGAATTTGAGTATCATAGCAAATACAGCAACGAATGGCGGAAACCGAAGGACGTCCTCTTTCCGGCATTCGTTGTCTCATTCGCTGTGATATGAAACGAACGTCAAGAACACGACCATGGCCAATCCCTCCAATTCTCTTCCACCCAACTCCATCAAGCACCGCACAGTGGGCGATATACCCGCGCCTCGGGCGTTGCCGCGCCGCGTCCGGCGGCCGCTTTTCCCGGGAGAGAAGCCGCCGCCAGCCGGCCGGCCAGTTGTAGCCTGGTATCTCCGGCTGCTTGACCCGCGCATCTATCTGCGCCTGGGGATCACTGTGGTGGTGCTGGGGGCGGTGGCAGGGATGTTGTTGATCAGCCGGCAGCATTTGCAGCAGCAGCTGGCCGCGCAACCCGTGTTGGTCGAGGGTCTGGTCCGGCCGGGACAGGCGGCGGGCGAGGCGTTGAGCCTGGACAACCTCGAGGACTCTCTGATTGGGCTTTACCTGCGGGTGCAACAACCGGCGCTGGCAGCATCGGCCGGCGATAACGACCAGGTTGTGCCGTTCACGATCAGATTCGGGCGAGACCGCCACGGGCGTTGCCGAGCGTCTACAGGGGATGGGTCTGATTAACGATGCCGGTCTGTTCCGTCTGTACATGCGCTACAATGGGATCGACCAGCAGCTAGAGGCGGGCGACTTCGAGTTGGCCTACAGCATGACCATGCCGGAGATCGCGCAGGCGCTGCAGCAAGCACTGGTGCGCCAGGTGACCGTCACAATCCCGGAGGGCTGGCGGGCCGAGCAGGTGGCCGAGTTACTCGAACAGCAGGGAATCATGGAGGCGGACAGCTTCATGGCTTCGGTGCGCGCCGGTGACCCGGTGGCGCTTGGGCTGGGCCAATACAACTTCCTGAACGACCGGCCCTCGCGCGCCAGTCTGGAGGGCTACCTCTTCCCCGACACCTATCGCGTTCCTGCCAAGGCCGAACCGGCAGATATCTTGGGTGCGATGTTGAATAACTTCGAGGAAAAGACACCAGCGGACCTCAGCGCGGCCGCGGCCCAATCGGGTTTCAGCCTGTGGCAGGCCGTCACGTTGGCCTCGATCGTCGAGCGCGAAGCCGTGCAGGCCGACGAGCGGCCGCTGATTGCCAGCGTCTATCGCAACCGGCTCACGGGCGCGTGCGACGCGGACGTCGGCGGGCCTACTTGCAGGCGGATCCGACCGTGCAGTACGCGCGCGGCCGGCCCGGTGACTGGTGGTGGAAGCCGACCTCGATCGAGGAATACCAGTTCGTTCAGGACCCGTACAACACCTATTTGAACCCTGGCCTTCCCCCTGGTCCGATCGCCAGCCCTGGTATTTCGTCGCTCGAGGCAGCGGTGCGTCCAGCCGAGACACAGTACTGTTTCTTTGTCGCCACGGGCGAGGACGGCCGTCACGTCTTCGCCAGGACTCTGGCCGAGCACGAGGTGAACGTCGCCGCATATGGCGGTGGATAGTAGATCGGCTCGTGCCTGCCGGTTTCGCGAAAAGACGGGCCAAATGTAAGCTTTTTTAAGCTCCATTTCGGCGATTCTGTGGTAACGTATATCAGTAATGAAACTACGTTCGCTTGCTGCCACGCCAGAGCTTTCGGCCGAGGTCCTCGATCTTTCTCCAAAAACGCCCCTCGTGGCGAGTGGCATACTGGTTAGCTGCGCTGGCTGTGGCCATGCTGGCCGTGGCCTGCTCCGGCAGCACCCAGCCAATTGTCAAGCTGGGGGTGATCGCTCCTTTTGAGGAATTGTACCGGGAGGATGGCTATGCCACGTTGCACGCCGTGAAGCTGGCCATCGGTGAACGCAATGCGGCCGGCGGCGTGGCTGGACGCCAGATTGCGTTGGTGGCGCTGAACGACAACGGCCGGCCCGACGAGGCGTCAACTCAAGCCGCCAATCTCGGCGTCGATCGTGATGTCCTGGGCGTCGTTGGCCCGCTGTATGAAGCAACTAGTGCAGCGGCTAGGCCGATCCTGGCAGCCAACGGACTGCCGTGGCTGTCGCTTTCGGACCAACAGCCGGTCGGCTTGGTTCCGCCCGCCGATTTCGTGTCCGCCTATCACTCATTAGCTGGGGTCGATCCAACGCCCCAGGCGATGTACGCCTACGTCGCTGCCAACCGGCTATTGGACGCCATCGAGCAGGCTGGCCGCTCCGGACCTCTCACCCGAGAGACCGTGCTCATAGCACTGACCGAGATGGAGCGACCGGATTCCTAGCCCTGCTCGGTCTCGCAACCCGACCGCGCTATGCTCGCAAGGAGCTTCTCTATGAAAGTACTCAAGTTATCATGGGAGTATCCGCCACACATTGAAGGCGGATTGGGCCAACACGTCAAAGAACTGACGCCCGCCCTCCTGGCGGTTGACCCAAGCCTGGTACTCCATGTGGTCACGCCCATCTTTGCCGGGGAGACAACCCACGAACTGCACGACCGTCTGGTGGTGCACAGGGTTCGGGTATCCGCGCCTTCCGACGAACACTACTTCGAGGACGTCAAGCGAGCCAATGACCCGCTTGGCGAGGTGGCGTTAGAGATCGTCAGGACGGAGGGTGGCTTTGATCTGTTGCACGTCCACGACTGGCTTGTCAGCTTTGCTTCCTTCGCCGTGCAGAATGCATCTGGGTTGCCGATACTCACCACAGTCCATGCCACGGAGCGCGGGCGCTATCGGGGTTGGTTAAACAGCGACCTATCGCGCACAATCGACGGGGCCGAGCAGCAGTTGGTGCAAAGCTCGCAGGCAGTGATCACATGCAGCCGAGCCATGGAGCACGAGGTGACGCAGTATTTCGGCGTCCTGAGCGAACTCGTGCGCGTGATTCCCAACGGCGTCGACGCGCGGCGTTTCGACGCGTTGCGTGCAATGGACCTGAGCAAGTTCCGTGCCCAATATGCGCGGCCCGACGAAAAGATCATCTTTCACGTGGGGCGATTGGTCTACGAGAAGGGTGCGGATCTGTTGATCGAGGCGGCGCCGCGTGTGCTCAACCGCATTCCCGATGCAAAATTCGTTATTGCCGGCAGCGGCCCGCTGCTGCCAGTGCTTCGGCAGCGGGTCCACGAGATGTTCCTGGCCGACAAGATCATGTTCGGCGGCTTTCTGAGCGACGACGACCGAGACCGGCTCTATGTGGCGGCGGACGTGTGTGTCTTTCCCAGCCGCTATGAGCCGTTTGGCATCGTCGCGCTGGAGAGCATGGCGGCGGGCACACCAGTGGTGGTTAGTGATGTTGGCGGGCTTGGCACGGTAGTCGAGCACGGCCAAACCGGCCTAACCTCGTATCCTGAGAACATCGACTCGCTGGCTTGGGCCATCATAGGTGTGCTGGAGGACATGACCGCGGCTACCCAGCGGGCCGACCAGGCCCTGGAAGTGGTTCAGGAGCGCATGACCTGGCCGGTGATCGCCCGTGAGACGATCGCCTGCTACCAGAATCTCATCGATCGCGGCGAGGAGGAGGCTGTGGGAGTGTAAGGGGGGCAGGTTGCAGGTGGCACGTTGCAGGTTGCAGAAGACTTGCCACCTGCAACTCGCAACCTGCAACTTGCCACCTGCATCGTTCAACATACAAACGGGCGAGGCGTCCATGAGGACTCCTCGCCCGTTTCTTTGCGATCACAACCTGTGCCTTGGCGCTGGCCTACGGCTTCTGTGCGCTTGCCATGATTTGAGTCTTGCCCGAATCCTCATCAGCGGTAATCATCACACTCAGTTGAACGCCGTCCTTGGCAAAGCTCAGGGAAGTCATGCCCCCGAACTCGCCCGATGAGCTGTCGTCTTTGGTCCATCCGAGCTTGGACAGCGTGTCCTCGTAGAACTTGGTCACTTCTTCAACCGTCAGGTCGGTCTGGATCATGGCGAAGTCGCCGCTGGACGCCTGCACCGAGCTGCCTTCCGGTGTGGGGAAGGCCTCATCGAAGCCGGCGAGAGTAGCGCCGGCAACGGCCTCTTTGGGCAGCTCTATTTTGAGATCCTTGCTGTTGACCTCTTGAAGCTCCCATGCTAAGGTGGAGGTGCCTTCGGTCATGGTCGGGGCGAGGATGTCACCACTGCCGTTTTTGACCTCGATTGTGACCACGTACTTGGTGACGTAGCCGCCGTCCTTGGCGATCCACACGTCGCCTTCGGCAGTGACATCGCCCGTGGCGCTGCCAAATAGCATGCCCAACACCCGCTCGTCGTAGGTATAGTGCCGGCTGTCGATGCCATTGATGTTCTGATCCGGCCGGACGCGCTTGAGATCCTCCAGATTGGTAAAGAATTGGCCGCCACTCAGCCCGGCGAAGCTAGGATCGATTGGCAACTCATCCTGCTGAACGCGCATCCAAGTGCCATCTTCGCCTGAACTCATGTACATGTCCGTGCCGATTTGGTACATGTCGAAGGACTGCACGTCATTCGTCTGGTCGGCGTTGGTGCTGCTGGTGGACATCGCCATGTGCTGGGCGGGCGGCTCTTTCGTGTACTCCATGGTAATCTCGGTGCTGGTTTCGAGGTTTTTGCCTTCGGAGTCCTTGCCCTTGCTGCTCCAGGTTGTGATTGCCCGATAGCTATCGAGATTCTCGATGTCCTTGAGCTGATCTTCCGACAGGGCAGGTTCCTCCTCGACGGTGGCGGGCTCAGCGACGAGTGTGGCTTTGGCTGCGGGCGCCGCGCCTCCCTGTGTGGCGACCGGGACCGAAGTAGCTTTTTCCTTGCTTTCATCGCTGCCGCCGCCGCAGGCTGCGACGATCAACAGTACGACGAACAACGTCATAATCAACACTCCACGTTTCACGGTGGGTCTCCTTTCGTTTGTCGTTCCAACCAAAACAGGTTGCGCATCATGGCTGTGCAACAAGCGCATGGTACACCCTGGGGCGGACTTTGTCAATTGGTCGACGGGCTAGAGGCTCTGTCACGACAGGTGAGGAGTTCCGGATCAGGTCTCTCTTATTGCTGCAGCCTCTCCGGTCTGCGACGCTTCTTTGCATGCCGTGGCGTGAGAGTTTTCCGTCACGGCGGAAGCGGATGCGCGGCGGCGGAGTTCGGGTCGATCATCAGCGACAACTCGTCCACTGCCTCGAAGTCGTGGCCGTGGACGCCGGTCTGCAGCGCGTGCAGGTCGTCGTCCTCCCAGCGTGGGTCGGGCACCCCGGAGAGGAACCAGGCCGAGCCGTTGTCGGCCAGGAACATCCCATAGATCTTGAGCGCACGCAGAATCGCCTGATTGGCCGGCGAGAAGCCGCTGATGTCGAAACCCGCCTTGAGCCGGAAGCGTTGCCCCATGGGCGGATACTGCGCGCCGGTCAGGTTGGAGGCGTAGTGCCGTGCCGGCCAGAGGTAAGCCCGGCGGGTTTGCGGCACGGTGAATCGCAATGCGTGATTGATCGTGCCCGCAGCCACTTCGTCGTAGCGCACCAGGCCAGGCAAGATCGGCAGCCCGGCCGCGTCGGCCGAGGTCCATGTGTCCGGCCGGAGCGCGTTGGATTGCAGGTCGAAGCGCGCGCCTGAGCCGGCATACCAACTGCCGTCCGGCGTGGGCCAGGAGTTCCAGGTTTCGTATAGGTCGCAGGTACCGCTGCGCACCACCAGTAGATGCCGGTCGCCCGTGCTCTCCGGCCCGCCCTCGATGGGCGCGTTCGTGGGGATCGGGTACGGCCCCGGATCGCTTTCGTCTTCGTAGTCGAAACTCATGGCCACCAGCGGCTGAGCGGTCGGCACAGTCGCGTATGGAATGCCAATCGGCCCGCCGTTCCACGTGCCGGAGCCAAAATCGGGGTGCATGCCGGTGTTGGCGCCAATCGTGTTGATGTAGACGTTCGAGCTGGCGTCCACCGGCAGCGTATCCACGCGCGTGTTCCAGATGTTGTTGGCCGGGAAGATGAAACAGCCGGCGATGACCGGCAGCGGGCCTGGCGTGGCCGTCGGCGTTGGCGTGCGAGTAGGAGTCGCCGTGACCGTGGTGGTCGGCATGGCCGTAGGCGGCGGCACGCAGTTCGACTGCCAGAGCGCCGCCACTTGCATCACATCCACGACAGTGATCCGGCCGTCCCCATCCCGGTCGTACAGCGGGTCGGTGATGGCGGCGCCCCACAGTTCGGCGATAATCTGGATATCGCCTGCGTCGATGCAGCCGTTGCCGTTGTAATCCGGCGGAGGGAGCTGAGCGCGGGAGGATGTGCTGCCCAGCGCCTGGGATGCCGGCAACATCAGCATAAGGATCGCGGTCAGGGTGAGCAGCAGCGCCAAGAGGCGTCTGTTTCGTCGCCAGTGAACCTTGCCGGCGATGCGGTTGGTAGCGTGGTCGTGAGACATGGAATTTGTTTGGCCTCTCAATTTGGCTTGGACTATCAGGTTGTACCAGGTCGTGAAAGCAAGTTTCAACAGGACGGCTCCAATGTGGAATCACTGGTCATACTACCCGCAGAGTGATCGCGCGAATTCTAGCAGCCGCACTTTCATGGCAATCAATCTTAGACAGCAACGTCTTGGTGTCCTCCGGCAATTGCTTCAGCGGGCAAGTGGTGACGCGTGCCACGCGCGCGATGCGGTCATTCCGTTGACACTACGGACAGCCGGTAGATCGTGGCCGAACCGCTGCTGGGACCTTCGTACTGAAGCTGGAAGATTGATGACGTGCCAGGCGCTGAATTTATAGATCCAGTGCGCAGGGTGATCGTGTCTCTCTCAAGCTGCCAGGCCGCCAGCTCGCCGCCATTGTTGCTCAGCAGCCTGAGGGTTCCGCCTGCCGGCGCTACGGCATCGATCTCCAAGGCAACTGCCTCCGAGGCAGGATTAACGATCTCCAGCCCGGCCAACTGGTCCGCAGGCAGTTCGCGCCAAACATCGCCCGCTTCATCGGTCCGCCGCGGCGCCCAGCCCGGAGCCAGAACCAGATATGGGCCGCGTTCGGTTGGCTCGGTCACCCGGTACACGGTTATGCGGTCGTCCTCGTAGATCGGCGCCTGCCCGGTGAATATCTGCTGCGCATAGTCGGTTGTGACGTCTCGCTCTGGTCCGCCGGGCATTTTGTAATGATCCAGCACCACCCAGCCCACGCTCAGCAGATCGTGCAACACTTGCATGCCCTGTTTGCTCAGGTCGAAGCGCTGGGTGTGGATATCCGGTCCGAGGAACCAGAACTGGCTCAACACCGGGGCACGCTCGCGCAAGACGGCCGGGTCGTCACGCGTGACGTATCCGGTAGCCAGCGGCTTGCCGTGGGTGATCTGGTAGAGCAGATACCAGGGACGCTCGTAGTTAGCCGGCAGATTGAGCACCGCCTCTTGCGCAGGATCAGCCGCCAGGGTCGCGTACCAGCCCGGTGTGTCCGGCGGGCTGACCGGGTAGGGCGTGGGGAGAAATTCGAAGAGGATGAGCGCGGAGGCGAGCAGGGGAATTGCAAGGGCGAGGGTGGAGGGAGGAGGGTGGAGAGTGGAGGGTGCGGAGCGGGCGGCTATAGAACGGCGCGCAGCCCAGCGAGTGAGGACCGCTACTCCGAAGGCTGCGGCAACACCCAGGCAGAGCATGACGAGTACGTCAAAGCGGCTGACGGAGCGGCTGAGCTTGATGAATGGGATGATCCGGTAAAGCAGCGCGTAAGGCAACGGAATCTCCCCACCGCCGGGCAGCAGGTCGCTGCGCCCGTTGATTTTCAGCACTGGACCCAGGGCAAGGACGGCAAAGACTCCGGCCGCCAACACCCAGAACCAGGCTGAGGTAGATAGGGACGCCGGCGCTGCAGCCGGCTGCTGTCTTGTCTTGGCGCCACGCCGTTGTTTTCGCGTAGCCATTAAGGCTATGCCTGCGAGGAACAGCACCGTAAAGCCGGCAAAGACGGTGTATTCGCTAGGCGTAGCGCTGAAAGCCGCGCTGCGATCAAGCGCCCAGTCGCCCCACAGCGGGTGAAACACCTGCGGCGTCACAAAGCCGAGCAGGTCGGCAGAGAAGATGAGGGTCTCGCCGGGATCGCGCACCAGCGAGGTGTTTACCCATGTGCGCGATGCCTGGATCATAGGGAGAAGCAGCGGCGCGAGTACAGCGCCAAAGAGCACGCCAGCCGTTACGACCACGCCAGCCCCGCGCCAGGTTAGTTGCCGTCTGATCAGCCAAATCAACAACACCAGGCCGGTGAACAGCAGGCAGTACATGACATAATACCAATCGCACAATCCGACCAGGATGAGGAAGAGGCCGGCTTTGAGGCCGTCGCTGACGCTGGATAGTAGGGGCAGGTCTTGCACCTGCCCTCCCGATCGAGAGTTTTTACGTTCGAGGAAACTGGAGCGATCCAGCCCACGCAGAAGATACAGAACGTAAAAAGGGATCCACTGCAGGGCGATGAGTTGCAAGTGGCCCAGCAGGTGGGCGAAGTGGTAGGGGGAGAAGGCGTAAATCAAACCGGCGATAAAGGCTGGGGAGATTAGCGGAAATGCGGAAATGCGGAAATGCGGAAATGCGGAATTCTGCATTTCCGCACGTCCGTAGAGCATATAGGGCGAGCAAGTAAGCGCCAAACCCGCCGATCACAAAGCTCAAGAGAACGGCAGTGTTGTACGCCGGCAGCAAGCCAAAGACGAGCTGGATCGGCAGGGTGACCAGGCCGTTGAACGGGGCCATGGTCTGAAAGCGCAGGTCGGCGCCGGTGGGGTAGTGCAGGATGGGCGCGAAATACGGCGAAGCATGGCGCACGAGCCAGGATTCGCGCATCCACCACAGATTCCAAACATTCTGCCAGCCGTCAAAGCTGTCGCCGGGGATGGCGCTGCCCAGTTGCCGAGCCAGAGGCCAAGTCATTATCAGGCTGAGCAGAAAATATAAACCCAAGACGAGCAGATGATGGCGTTTGGAGTGAGACATGGGGGAAGTGGCTGGCGTGCGCCGGTCGAGTAGGTCCTGGCGGCGTGGTACCGAAGTGCTCGGTGTTTACGGCAGGCTCACATTAGACGAGACTCGCCGCCAGGACCGTATCGAGACCTTTGGATCTCGACACGGCGACCTACTTGTTTCAAAGGTCTCGATACGGGTCTGGCGGCGGTTATCGACAGCTGGGAACAACGGGTGCTCGCTTTGATAGTGGGTACATCGCCGCCAAACCCTACTCGACCGACACTCACGAGACACCGCACCAGAACTGCGAGGTAGCTAGTGCTCTGTTAGGTTAGAAGTTGTGAGTGTCACTGGCGCTGCGCCGTGAGGCTCGGCGAAGGATATCCGCCTTGCAACGTCGAGCCACCTGCACATGCGTGCGGCGCAAGTGTCCTTCGCCGAGCCTCAGGATGACACGGTATAGAATCTAACTTAACAGAGCACTAGATCAGCGATCACTGGTTAGCATGATCCGTTCGATCACGAGATTCGCCTCGGCCAGAGCGTCATTGACTGCGGATTGGCTGGAGGCGACGAACTCGGCATCGTCGATTCCGCCCAGATTGATGCGCACGTTGAGCGCGGCTCCGC
Organism: uncultured Chloroflexia bacterium; assembly: GCA_963709505.1. Lineage (GTDB taxonomy): Bacteria > Chloroflexota > Anaerolineae > JAAEKA01 > JAAEKA01 > CAVPXC01. The sequence goes on from CAVPXC010000002.1 coordinate 164,066, forward strand.
GTAGGCCGGCATGCGCCAGCAGCGCGCCGACTGCCCCGTCGGTGGCGGCGTTGGGGTTGCCGGACGCAACGACCTGTTCCGCAAGACGCAACACTGCCAGGCACGCCCCCACGGTGGCCAGCGGCGTTCGGCTGGCGCCTTGCAGAGCCTGCTGGATCGCGGCTGTGCGCGCGGCTTGCTGGTCACCGGTTTCCTTGGGCAACCGATGGGCAGTTCGCACCTGTTCGTAGGCCGCTGCGTCCTCGTCCACCAGCTGCAGCAGACGGCTCCGTCAGCGCGTCGGCCTCGACGACCGCCGACTGCATCTGTTTGTCCACGGCCGCGTACTTGGGCCGGCCCGCAGTCAACCGGCCCACCATAGCGGCCAGGGCCGCGCCCAGCACACCGGCCAGCGCGGCCGCGCTGCCGCCGCCTGGCGTTGGCTCGCCGCTGGCCAGCGAAGGGATGAAGGCGTTTAGATCGAATGCGTCTGCCATGGTTCGTCCTTCCTGAAATGGGGAGATGCTGGCTTCGCCGGTCTGCCGGCGGTTGGTGCCATTGTAAGCCAGGTGAGTTTGTTCACCAAGTTCGAACGATCGGCCCGTCCGGCCGTGCATTAGACTTGTGTTAGATACGATCAAATGGATGGCAGGTTAGGTCCCGCTTTCGGCACGTGTGGTATAATGCAAATCGTCGGATATCCGATGTCAAAGGACATCTGGTCTTGGAGTGTTTGGATGAGCGAGACAACGTTGTATTAACACTTGGGCATGGGCCGTTGTCAGATGTAGGGGAGGCAAGTGGCAGGCAGCAAATCTCCTGCAACCTGCAACCTGCAACCTGCCACGGTCGCCTTGAAATGGAGTAAAAACCGTGTCCCTATTCGGAAAGAAAAGCGGTAGAGAAGCAAGATCGCGGGACGGCGACGCAGTTGAGGACATCGTCTTGGACGGCGAGCAGGACTTGGACGAGGATCGCGTGCAGGAGTTGCCGATCCTGCCGCTGCGCGGGGTCGTCGTCTATCCCATGATGTGGCTTCCGCTGACGGTCGGCCAGGCGCGCTCGGTGCGTTTGATCGACGAAGCGCTGGCCGCGGCTGAACCGCGCATTATCGGCCTGTTCACCAGCAAGAACCCGGAGAGCGACGAGCCGACGCCCGACGATATCTTCGGTATCGGTACGATGGCCGTCGTTCATCGCATGCTGCGCGTGCCCGACGGCACCATCCGGCTGATTGTCCAGGGGCTGGAGCGGGTCAAGATCGAAGATTATACCCAACAAGATCCCTACCTGCGCGCGCACGTCATCGAGCATCCCGAGACCATGGAAGACACGGTCGAACTGGAAGCCCTGATGCGCAACGCCCAGGAGCAGTTCCGTCAACTGATCAACTTGGTGCCGCACCTGCCTGAAGAGCTCGAAATGGCCGCGTTGAACGTCGAAGACGCGCGCCAGCTAGTCTATCTGATTGCCTCCAGCCTGCGCCTGGACATCGAGGTCGCCCAGGAGATCCTTGAGATCGACAGCGTCACCGGCAAGCTCAAGCGACTGATAACTCTGCTGGCCAAGGAACTCGAGGTGCTCGAGCTGGGCCGCAAGATCCAATCCGAGGCCGTCGGCGAGATGGAGAAGATGCAGCGCGAGTTCTACCTGCGCGAGCAGATGAAGGCCATTCAGAAGGAGCTCGGCGAGGGCGACGATCAAGAGGCCGAGATCAAGGAACTCGAGGAACGGATCACCCAGGCCGGCATGCCTGAGGAGGCCCAGAAAGAGTCGATGCGCGAGCTGGACCGCATGCGCAAGATGCCCGTCCAGGCTGCCGAGTACAGCGTCATCAAGACCTATCTGGACTGGATGGTGAGCCTCCCCTGGCAGACGAACACGGACGACAACCTCAATATCGGCCACGCTCGTCAGATACTCAACGAGGACCACTACGGCCTGGACGACATCAAGGACCGTATCCTGGAATACCTGGCCGTGCGCAAGCTAAAGATGGAACGCAAAGGCGATGACCTCGAGGAGATCACCGAGACGGACAAGATCCGCCGCGAGCGTGAGGGTGTGATCCTCTGCTTCGTCGGTCCACCCGGCGTCGGCAAGACCTCGCTGGGCTTGAGCATTGCGCGGGCGATGGGTCGTAAATTCGTACGCCTGGCCCTGGGCGGCATTCGAGACGAGGCTGAGATCCGCGGCTTTCGCCGTACCTACATCGGTTCCATGCCTGGCCGCGTCATCCAAAGTCTGCGCCGCGTCGAGTCGCGCAACCCGGTCTTCATGCTCGACGAAGTAGACAAGCTGGGCCGCGATTTCCGCGGCGACCCCAGTTCGGCTCTGCTTGAGGTATTGGATCCCGAACAGAACCGCGAGTTCCGCGATCACTACCTGGATGTGCCCTTCGACCTGAGCCAGGTGATGTTCATCACCACGGCCAACATGCTGGATACTATTCCAGAGCCGCTGCTCGATCGGATGGAGATCATCGAGCTGCACAGCTACACCACAGACGAAAAGGTCAAGATCGCTCAGGGCTATCTGGTGCCGCGGCAGATTCGCGAGAACGCGCTTAAGCCGGAGGAAATCCAGTTCGAGGAAGAGGCGCTTCGCCGCCTGGTGCGCGACTACACGCGCGAGGCTGGCGTGCGCGGTATGGAACGCACCATTGGCGCGATCTGCCGCAAGGTTGCGACGAAAGTCGCCGAAAACGGCAGCAACGGGCAGATCGTGATCACGCCAGACAATCTCGTGGAGTATCTAAAGAAGCCCAAGTTCTTCGACGAGGTGGCCGAGCGCACGGAGATTCCAGGTGTGGCGACCGGGCTGGCTTGGACCATGACCGGTGGCGACATCCTCTTCCTGGAGGCGACGCGCATGCCGGGCAAGAAGGGCTTCACCATCACCGGCCAACTGGGCGATGTGATGAAGGAAAGCGCGCAGGCGGCATTGAGCTGGGTGCGGGCCAACGCCAAGAAGTTGGACATCGATCCTGACTTCTTCGAGAACTCGGATATCCACCTGCACATCCCTGCCGGCGCGGTGCCCAAAGACGGCCCCAGTGCGGGTGTGACCATGGCGACGGCTCTGGTCTCACTGTTGACCGGCCGCACCGTCAAGCCGAGCGTCGGCATGACCGGCGAGATCACGCTGCGCGGCAAGGTGTTGCCAATTGGCGGTGTCAAGGAGAAAGTGCTCGCTGCACATCGCGCCGGGCTCGACACGGTGATCCTGCCGTATCGCAACGAGAAAGATCTGGACGACGTGACCGAGAAGATACGGAACGAGATGACCTTCATCTTTGCCGAATACGTGGACGATGTTTTGCTTGCTGCGCTCAGCCCGGCAGCGCCTCGCCCCGGCGCCAACGGCCACACTCTGGCAGACGGCGTCGAGCTGCCGCGCGAGCCGCTGTCGATGCCGCCGGAGCACGAGTGGCGGGAGCCGGTGCAGGCTTAGGGCATTTTATTGCTAAACGGTCAGAATTGGACGCCGCAGGCTCGCCGCTTGCGGCGTCTGCGCGCCTGGCTCGGCGGCCCAACGCGTGAACCAAGTCTATTGCTCCTTGGGCCTCGACATCGCAAAATGTGAGATAGCCTGGGATCATTGCGTGCTCGGCCTTTGCGTGATAAAATGCGATCTAGTAAGGGCGAAGGTTTTTTGAGAGAGGTGTCTCCATGACGAACAATGAGTTGATCGCAGACATGACAGCCCGAATCACACGCGATTTCCATCCGCTTCGCATCATTCTGTTCGGCTCGCATGCCCGCGGCGATGCAACATCTGACAGCGACATTGACTTGCTGGTCGTGTTGCCTGAAGCACCTAACAAGCGCCAGGCCGCGATTGAAATCAGACGCGTGCTGCGTGACCTTCCAGTTAGCAAGGACATCATTGTGACCACCCCAGATGAGATCGCCCGCCGAGGGGACTTGATTGGTCCAGTGCTGCGTCCCGCTTTGCGCGAAGGAATAGTGCTCTATGATCGAAGCTGAGCGAGTCAATGAAGTGAGACGCTGGTTGCGCTATGCTGAAGAGGACCTGTTGGCCGCTGAGGCTGCTCTTGAATGGGAGGGCATGGTTCCTCGTCATGCTTGTTGGCTGGCCCAGCAAGCAGCCGAGAAGACAATCAAGGCCGTTCTGATTTTCCTGCAAATTGACTTTCCGAGACGCCACGATCTCGACGCGCTGCGAAACTTGGTCCCTGATGGTTGGGAACTCAAGGAGAATCATTCCGATCTGACAGCGCTGACCGAGTGGGCGGTCGAGGCCCGCTACCCTGGTGAATGGCCTGAAGCCGTTGAGATAGATGCCAATATCGCCACATTGCAAGCGCGAGCAGTATGGACCTCGGCTTGCTTAGACCTTGCATTGCACGGCTTTGACAGGGGCTCTAGGGAGGCGGAAGGAGACTTGCGGGATGAAGTTCCTGATGCATTCTTCAAAACGGCGTTGTACCCATCCTTAGCTCCAAGGTGATGCCTTCATGCCCCGAACCCTGATCCAACATGCTGACATCGTTACCCTCGACGCCGCCGGCACGATTCTGCGCGACGCCGAGGTCGCTATCGAGGGTGATCGAATCATCGCCGTAGGCAAAGCGCCCGCGGGCTTCCAGGCCGATGAGACGCTCGACGCAACCAACTGCGTCCTGATGCCCGGCTTCTACAACGCCCACACCCACTCGCCGATGACCTTCGAGCGCGGCTGGGCCGAGGACTTGCCGCTGGATCGCTGGTTCAACGAGCGGGTCTGGGTGGTCGAGTCGCAGCTTACCGACGAGGATGTCTACTGGGGTGCGATGCTGGCTATGGCGGAGATGATCCGCAGTGGCACGGTGGGCTTTGCTGACCATTACTTCTACATGGATCGGGTGGCGGAAGCGACCGAGCAAGCCGGCCTGCGCGGCCTGCTCGCCTGGTGTGTCTTCGGCGAAGAGCACAACATCGGCACGGATTTGCAAGGCACGGTAGATTTCGTGCAGCGCTGGCAGGGCGCGGCCGGCGGCCGTATCCGCACGGTGCTAGGCCCGCACTCGCCCTACATGTGCGAACCGGTTTTCCTTGCGCGCACAGCGGCGGTGGCCGTCCGGCTCGGCGTCGGCATCCACATCCACCTGGCCGAGTCGCAGCAGCAGGTGGAGAACTCGCTGGCGAAATTCGACCGCACCCCGGTGGAGCTATTGGAGGCCAACGGCGTGTTCGACGTGCCAACTCTTGCCGCGCACTGCATCGCCATCAGCGAGGTCGACCAGGAGATCCTTGCCCGTCGCGAGGTGACTGTCGTCCAGTGTCCCAACTGCCACATGAAGCTGGGCATGGGCGTGACCCCGGTGCCGGCGCTGCTGGCCAAGGGCGTCAATGTTGCGCTGGGCACCGACGGCACAGCCAGCAGCAACGACTTGAACATGCTCAAGGAAGCCCGGCTGGCCGCGCTGATCCAGAAGCTGCATCACGGCGATCCGGAGCTCATGGCGGGCGACCTGACGTTGCGAATGGCGACTCAAAACGGCGCCAAGGCGCTTGGCTGGCCCGACAGCGGCGTCATCCGGCCTGGCGCGCTGGCCGACTTGATCTTGTTGAACGCAGATCAACCGCACTGGCGCCCGCGACACGACTTAGTGGCAAATCTGCTGCACAGCGCGCAGGCCGGCGACGTGAGCCACGTCATGGTGGCCGGCCGCTGGTTGATGAAAGATCGGCAGCTGTTGACCCTGGATCTGGATCGCATCCTATGGGAAGCCGAGCGCCGTGCGTCCGCGCTGGTTGGACAGGAGCTCAGCATCGTGCGCAAGTATAAAGGGTAACATCTAAGCATTAGTTTTCTGACATTGTATGCCCATATGTGGTAATATCAGACGCATGAAGCTAAGTCAATATGCCAAACAGGTGGGCGTCACCTACAAGACCGCCTATCGCTGGTGGAAAGTCGGTAAGCTGGATGTGCTCGATGAGGACGCAACGCGGGTTCAAGACTGAGCTTGATCTGAATAACAAGCAGCGGACGGTGTGTTTGCGGCATGCCGGTGCGGCGCGCTTTGCGTACAACTTTGGGCTGCGCCGCAAGGCCGAGGCGTACCAGGCGGGCGAGAAGGTCCCGTCGGCGATCGACCTACACCGCGAGTTGAACCGCCTCAAGCAGACGGACTACCCCTGGCTGTACGAAACGTCCAAGTGCGCGCCGCAGGAGGCGCTGCGCGATCTCGATGGCGCCTTCGCCAATTTCTTTCGGCGCATCGCACTCAAGAAGGCCGGCCAACTCACCGGCAAGGTTGGCTACCCGCGCTTCAAGTCGCGCAAGCGGGGCATTGGCAGTTTCAGGCTCACCGGCGCCATCAAGGTGTTTCCGCGTCACATCCAACTGCCGCGCTTGGGCAAGCTGCGTTTGAAAGAGCGAGACTACTTGCCCGTTGGCGCACACATTCTCAGCGCCACCGTGTCCGAGCGCGCCGGGCGGTGGTTTGTGTCGGTGCGGGTGGTGATGGAACTGCCCGATCCTACGCCGGCGTCTGGCCCGGCGCTGGGCGTCGACTTGGGGATCAAGACACTGGCGACGTGTTCGGATGGTCGAACCTTCGCCAATCCCAAAGCGCTGGACCGGGCGCAGAAGGCACTGTGTCGCGCCCAGCGGTCGTTGGCCCTACGCCAGCAGGGCGGAAGCAATCGTGACAAGGCACGTCGCCGGGTGGCGCGTCTCCATGCACGCGTGGCCAACATGCGCAGCGATGCGTTGCACCAGGCCACCGCTCGGATCGTGGCGAGAACCAAGCCCGACGTTGAGCGGCCAGCCGTGATCGTGCTCGAAGACCTGAATGTGCAAGGCATGGTGAAGAACAGGCATTTGGCGCGCGCCCTTAGCGATGTGGGCCTGGGCGAGTTTCGGCGGCAGACGACCTACAAATCGGTCTGGGCCGGGGAGCGGCTGTTGATCGCACCGCGCTTCTACGCCTCCAGTAAGCACTGTTCGGCGTGCCATCATCTCAAAGAGACGCTGCTCCTTTCTGAACGGACGTACGTCTGCGAAGCGTGCGGTGTAATCCAGGATCGCGACCTCAACGCCGCAGGCAATCTTGCTCAATTGGCTACCGCGAGTTCCGCGGGAAGGTACGCCTGTGGAGAGAGTGTAAGTCCTGGTCTCCAGGCAGTTCTCGTGGAAGCAGGAACTGAACGCCAGATGTCGTTCGCGACAAATGGGTAAGTTTCAGAGAACGGTAGCACTTTGACAGGTCACCTTACATCGGTTAGAATGTTCACAACCGCCGCCAGCCGGGCACGTGAGTGCTGCTGGCGGCGTGGTGTGTTGTCTGCAGGCGTCGCAGGCCAACAAAGCATTCTTCCAGAAGGAGTTCGCATAACATGAAGTATTACCCAGCCGATCGCGTTCGGACCGTGGCGCTTATGGGGCACAGCGGCGCCGGCAAGAGCTCTTTGGCCGAGGCTATGCTCTTTGACACGGGCGCGCTGACCCGCCTGGGCCGCGTCGAGGACGGTAACTCCGTCTCCGACTACGATCCCGAAGAGAAACGTCGAGGAATTTCGATCAGCCTCACCGTGATACCGCTCGAATGGCAGGGATCCAAGCTGACGGTCGTAGACGCACCCGGCTATCTGGACTTCGTGGGTGACGAATACAGCGCGGCTGCCGCTGCCGATGCAGCTCTGATCGTCGTCGACGCGGTCAGCGGTGTCGAAGTGGGAACCGAAATTGCCTGGCAGGTTGCCGAGGATGCAGGGCTTCCCCGCGTCGTGTTCGTCAACAAAATGGCGCGCGAAAACGCCAATCCCGATCGAATCGTCCAGCAACTTCGCACCGTTTTTGGTGTCAACGCCGTGCCGGTACAGGCGCCGATCGGAGCCGAAAGTTCGTTCAAGGGCGTGGTCGATCTGCTCAGCCAACAGGCGTATATGGGCGCTGAAGGCAAAAAGGATGCAGTACCTGCTGCCTTGGCCGGCGACGTTGAGGAAGCTCGCACCAAGTTGATCGAAGCGGCCGCCGAAGGCGACGACGAGTTGATCATGAAGTATTTTGAGGGCGAGGAACTAACTTCCGCTGAGATCGCCCGCGGATTGGCCAGCGGCATTCGTCAAGGCGCCGTGGTTCCTGTCCTTTTCGGCGACGCCACCCACAACGTTGGCGTCCAGGCGTTGATGACCGCACTCACCCAGCTCTTACCGGCCTATCAAGACGGTAACGGCTCCGTAGCGACCGATGCAGGCGGCGTCACAGTCACTGTGGCGCCTGATCCGGCCGGCCCGGTGGTGCTCTATTGCTTCAAGACAATCGCTGATCCCTTCGTCGGCAAGCTGACCTTCTTCCGAGTCCTGTCCGGCGAGTTGACTATGGAGGAAGGTCGCCTGATCAACCCGCGGACCGGCATCGAAGAACGCCTCGGTCAACTCTACGTCATGCGCGGCAAGGATCAGATCAACGTTGATAGGCTGGCGTTGGGCGACATCGGCGCGGTAGCTAAGCTAGGCGACACGATCACCGGCGATACTCTGGCCCGCCGCGGCGCGCTCGTTCGCGTCAATCCGCCCAAATACCCGAACCCCTTGTTCGAAGTGGCGGTCTCCCCCAAGACTCAGCAGGACTCGGCTAAGATGGGTCCTGCCCTCACACGCTTGAGCGAGCAGGATCCGACCCTGCGCTGGCGCATGGAGGCCGGCACGGGCCAGACAATTCTGTCGGGCATGGGCGACACGCACGTGGACGTAGCGGTGCATAACCTCCACGAGAAGTTCGGTGTCGGCATCGAGGTCCATGTGCCCAAGGTGCCCTACAAGGAAACCGTGGCCAAGAACGGGTCTGATGTGTATCGCCACAAGAAGCAGACCGGCGGCGCCGGCCAGTTCGCCGAGGTCCACCTTGAGGTCAAACCTCTTGAGCGCGGCGCCGGCTTTGAGTTTAGCACCGAACGCATTTTCGGCGGTGCTATCTCCAACTCCTTCTTTGCTTCGATTGAAAAGGGCATCCGTTCGGTGCTGGAGAACGGTATCATCGCCGGCTACCCGGTGGTGGACGTGCACGCCGAGGTCTTCGACGGCAAGATGCACCCAGTCGACTCGAAGGATATCGCCTTCCAGATTGCCGGCCGTGAGTCCTTCAAGGCGGCCTTTCTCAAGGCCAGCCCGGTCCTGCTCGAACCCATCGTCAAGGTCAAGGTGAGCGTGCCCGATGAGTATGTGGGCGACATCATGGGCGATTTGAATACCCGACGCTCGATCGTGCAGGGCATTGGACAGGAGCGCGGCAAGAGTGTTGTCGAGGCACTGGCGCCATTGGCAGAGATCCAGAGCTACGTCGCCGATCTGCGTTCGATGACGCAGGGCCGTGGCATCTACAGCATCGAGCCCTCGCACTACGCCGTCGTCCCCGCGCACACAGCTGCCGAGATCATTGAGGCTTCAAAGAAGGAACATAAGGAGGAGGAGTAGCAAGTTGCAGGTTGCAGGTGGCACGTTGCACGTGAGAAGCTCTCTGCACACCTGCCACCTGCCACCTGCAACCTGCAACCCCCTGGTCCTTTCAGATCAGGGGGTTCTGTTTATGTTTTTTTGCCTATACAGCTCCCTGCTACCGACCAGCCACGAAGCGGTATTCTCCTGATGGGGTGTGGTTAGCTTGGTCAAGGGGATTTGGACTACAAGCAGCGTGCCATCAGTGTGCCCAGGACGGGGTGACGTGATGTCGAAGCTTCCGCCCAGCCACCCCGCTCGTTCGCGCATGCTGAGGAGACCCAGGTGCGTTTGGTTCAAATACTTGGCAACAAGTTGATCTACGGAAAATCCTTGCCCGTCGTCCTCTATCTCAGCGATAAACCAGGGTTGCTCTACCCTCAGGCGCAGCCACGCTTGGGACGCGTTGGCATGTTTGCGAACATTGGTCAGTGCTTCCTGAATAATGAGGTACACCGCGGTTTCTGCCTGTTTGTTTTGTATCGCCGGGAGGGGGGGCGATTCCAGTGACACGACAAAGCCATAGCGCTTCTGCTGGATGGCATAAGCCTTCAGCGCGCCCATTAGTCCGCGACTCTCCAGTAGTATCGGGCGCAGCTCAAATAACGATTGCCTCAACTCTTGGTTGATCTGTACAGCAAGGTCACGTAAGGTATCAAACTCTTTCTGAAGTGATTGGGGCTTGGACCGGGCCACGCGGCGGGCGACCTCGATGTTCATGATCAAGGAGCCTATCAGTTGCGCAGCGCTGTCGTGCAGGTTGCCCGCGAGCCGGTGACGCAGCTCTTCCTCGGCTTTCACGACATGATCGCGTTCGTCGCGCAGACTACTGTAAAGGTGGGCATTCTCAATTGCGATCGAGGATTGAGCTGCTAAAGCCATCAGCCAATCAACGTCTTCGCCGAGAAATGGCAGGTTTCCTCTCTTGTTGACCACCTGAATTACCCCGAGTGTCACATCCTTGGTCCGCAATGGAACACAAAGAATGGTGCGCGTCTCAAACCCGGTAAGCTGATCGATGCGTGGTGAGAACCGAGGATCGAGACGGGTGTCCAGTACGATCGTGGGCTGCGCGGTGCGCGCTACCCAACCGGCTACTCCCTCATCAATCGGCATCCGTGTGCCGAGCAATTTATCCGCCACCACCCCGTGCGCGATTGCGAACACAAGCTCCCGAGTCTCAGGATCGACCAGCATTAACGATGACGCTTCTGCACCAAGCCCATTGGCCGCCAATGCTGTGGTGAAGTTCAAGATCATATCGGTGTCGAGCGATGACGAAACAGCCTGACTGACTTCGAAGAGTAGATTGGACTGGGTCAAGCGGCGTTGGAGTTGATTGCGCTCCGAGGCTGTCGCAGCCAGGTGCGTTATGGTTTGCGCCAACTCATACGCCAGTGAAATCACGTGGTTGCCAGGTGGGCCGTTGTGGTCGAATACCAGGCTGAGCCCGCCGACTACGGAGTTGCCCTGACGGATCGCAATGTGCACCAGAGGCCAGTTGGGGTCCGCGGTCACCGGCGCAACCGGAGGCGAGTTCGATAGGGAACCGGTCGCAGGGATCCAGTCAGCGAACTCGAAAAGCAATTCCTCCCATCGGTCGATCGCCTCCAGCACACCGTCTTCGATCAGACCATGCTGCTGGCGGGTGGGTGACGCCAGGTCAACTACCACGCGTGCCCCCTGCGCGCCGCTCGTCTCGGCGATCCATTGCAACGCCTCAAACCAGACCGCAGACTGGCCACGTTGTGTGGCGACACGCATTAGATGGTCGAGAATGGTTTCATTCATGGTCATTCGTGGGTGGAGGATCGCATTTCGGTAGTGCCGAGCCTGTCGATAGACTCATTATAACTGCTTCGGCCCGTCCTGGCAAACAGCCGAGTCGGAGACCCTGTTGGACAGTTGCGCTTTTTTGCGCTATACTGCCTTTGGAATGTGACGCAAATTGCCATAAATGACGAGGTTGGCGGTTAATTTTCGCCTTTGTAGGGGTTGCATGTGGCAAGTGGCAAATCCTCTGCAATCTGCAATCTGCAATCTGCAACCTGTTACTTGCGCATTGTACAACCGTCTCTGGACTGCCCTGTGCCTTCGCCTGGTACGATCCTTCTTTCGCTGGCAGTTGCCTTTATCCCTGCCCTTGGGTATACGCTCTTGGTCTGGTGGCTGGACCGCTACGAGCGCGAGCCTTTTCGATTGCTGGTGGTTGCCTTTTTTTGGGGCGCCGTACCTGCGATTGCGCTGGCGATTGTGCTGGAGTATCGGCTGGGCGATCCATTCGCAACGCTGGAGACGGCCCTCCTGCGCCGTTTCGCCATGGACAGCTTGCTAGTGCCGGTGATCGAGGAGCTGACCAAGGGATTGGCTCTGTTCCTGCTGTTCTTGTTAGCGCGCAACGAATTCGACAATGTCCTGGACGGCATTGTCTATGGCGCGGTGATCGGCTTTGGCTTCGCCATGACCGAAAACGCGCTATACTTCATCGATTTGCTGCGCAGAGGCGGCGTCGACCAGTTCACCAACGTGGTGATGCTCCGCCTTTTGCTCTTCGGTCTCAACCACGCGTTCTATTCCGCCATAGTTGGCGCCGGCTTTGGTCTCGCCGCTGAGGTGACCGGTCCGCTGCGCCGCTGGCGCTGGTTGTTTCCGCTGCTCGGCCTGCTGCTCGCCATCGCCTTTCACTCGGTGCATAATCTGGGCATGGCCCTGGCAGCTACCAACCGGGCGGCGCTGTTGATCGCCCTTCTCGCCAATTGGGGCGGCCTGTTTCTGCTAGTGGTCATCGCGCTTTTGGCCTGGCAGGAGGAGCGTCAGTGGATCGCCATTGAGTTGTGGCCTGAAGTTGGCACGACGCTCACACCTGAGGAGTACGTGGCAGCCACATCGTATGGCCAACGTCTGTGGCTGTGGATCACGACCTGGCGTCAGGGCGGCTGGCGTCTGGCGCAACGCAGGAGCCGCCAGCATCACCTGCTCACAGGGCTGGCGTTTCTTAAGCATCGCGTGCGCAGCACCGGCTCTACCCCCAAGCTCGAGGCGCAGATCGATCAGATACGCGCCCAGCTGCTGACGTGAGGCGCTATCCGATATGGCTACTCCTATCACGCGCAAACTGCGCACCCCTGTTGAAGGTGTTCTGGCCGGCGGCGCCGATCCGAGCAGCTCGGCCCTCTACAGCTTCGGTCCGTTTGTCAAAGTGATTGCCGCGGCCGGCGCCGGAGCGACCGTCTTCGGCACGAGCATTTGGCTGGTCGTGCTGGCCATGGCCGCTGCGACGCTGATCTACCTTCTGGTGATGCGCTGGGTGCGCAACGGCGGCGGCGGCAACGGCCTGAGCGAGGAGGAGTTCGGTGGCTGGGCCATCAAGGTCAACGGCGCGGTGACTTTTGTGCTATTTATCGTGGCCTTTCTGGTGAGTACAGCGGCCATGACGACCTTCCTAGCTGACCGACTGCCCGCGCTGCGCACCAACTTAGCCGGCGTCCAAGGGCGAACGTGGCTCGCAATCCTGCTGACGCTGGTCATCGCCTGGCTGGTGAACAACCGCCCACGCGCCATTGCACGTACCTATGGCCCGGCTACGGCTGCCGTGCTTGGCCTGCTCTGGCTGATGGTGCTGGCAACCGTGCTGGTTCGCGGGCTGCAACTACCCCACTTTGATCTCGGCGCGCTGCAGCCACAAGTTCTATTCAGCGTCGCGCTACCCGCATTCACACGTCTGCTGGCTATCCTGACCGGCATCGAGATATTTGCCACTTTGGAGCCGGCCTTCGAAGGTGTTGAGGCCAAGCGCAGCCGGCAGGCCTTCGGCAGCTTGTTGCTCGTCGTCATCACCAGCGCGGCGGTGCTGCTGGTTGTCGGCCCGGCCACCGTCGCGCTGACCCAGCCAGATTCACCGGTTTCGGTATTCACCCAGACCATGGATGGCCTGCTGCCCGGCCCGTTAGCCATACTAGGCACGGGCATCGCAGTGGCGGTGTTGCTGGTGGTGGCCGCGGCCAGCGCGCAGGGTCTCCAGAACCTGGCCTTGGGCTTGCACGATCGCCGCTTTGCGCCCGCTTTTCTGGGACAGCGCAACCGGGTCGACGTGCCGAACTGGCCGGCGCGCATTCTGGCCGTCGCCGTGATCGCCTGTTTTCTGTTGTTAGGCAGCGATCCCGGCGTTTACATACGGGTTTATGTGGCCGGCTTCTTCTTGCTTTTGACCCTCACTAGCTGGGCCGCGGTCAAGCGCTCTGTGCGGCAGGTGAAGGAGGCCGGGACGACCGTGTTGCTTGTAGCTGTTGCCGTCATCGCCGCGTTTGTGATCAGCGCATCGGCCGTAGCAGTGGTGATCGAGGGATTCCGCGCTGGGGTCTTTATCTACGTTGTGTTGGTGCCTATGTTCTACCTCGTCTTCCATTTCACCCGCCGCACCATGGGCAGCCCTAACCCACTACGGGAGGAATTGGGCCGGCGCGAGGGCGCAATGCGCGCGCTGGGCACGCCTCCTGGTGCGCCCAGCGCAGGTCAGGCTGGGCGCGGACGTTTGCCCACGTCCGACCTGGTGCCCGCGCCAGATACCGCCGACCGCGGGGCGACTCGACGGTGGACAGGGGATCCCGCCGTCATCGGCCAGGTGGTGCTTGCGCTGGATGGTTCCGAATTCGCCGAGCGCGCTTTGCCGGCGGCCGAGGCAATCTGCCGCCTGTTCGACGCTACGCTGAATCTGGTCTCGATCTTGCCGGCGCGGGGCGCTTTCCGCGTGCTGCCCAAGGGTCGCTCCAGCGGCGACCCGCTGGAGGCCGGCCAGGTTGAGACCGAGACCTATCTGAGCCGGCTGGCCGGTCGCGTCAAGGAGGACGGCGTCCGCGCCGAAACCTACGTCGCGTCCGGGCCGGTGGCGCAGGCGCTGGACATGCTGACACGCGCGAGCTGGATGCGGACCTACTCGTGATGTCTACCCACGGCCGTTCGGGCGTTAGCCGTTTCATGTTGGGCAGCAACGCGAGTGCGACGATCCAGCTGGCGACGCGGCCGGTTCTGCTGCTGCGGCCACAGGCGCTGGCTGCCGGTGAGACCCCCCAGGTGGCTCGGGTATTGGCGCCGTTGGACGGTTCAGGGTTTGCCGAGCAGGTATTGCCGTGGGTTCAGGCCTTTGCCAACGTATCGAACGCTGAGATGATCCTGCTGGCGGTGCCCGAGGTTCCCGAGCCGGCACTGTACGGTGCGATGCGCGAAGCCGTGGAGGAGCTGCGCGAGCGGGCAGAGGCCAATTCTCGCCGTTACGTCGATGGGGTGGCGAAGCAACTGCAAGAGCTGGGCGTTAACGCACGTCCAATGGTTAGCGGATCGCGGCCTGCAACCGCCATCCTGGAAGTGGCCGAGCGCGAGCACGTCGACTTGATCATGCTCGCGACCCACGGCCGCGGCGGCATGGAGCGGCTGGTCTTGGGCAGCGTGGCCGACCGGGTCGTGCATCACGCGCCGTGCCCGGTGTTTTTGGTGCCGGTGCAGGAAAAACGGCGAGAGTAGTTCGTTAATCCGTAGCAGTGGAGGGGGAGAGCAGAATTGGCGGAATGTCCAGTCCAAGTCGAAGACGCAAAACAATCCAGTCGCTCATTGCTTCACGCAACTCGCGTCTACATCCCTCCAAAGTCTTGTGATGCGCCCAGACGCCTTGTACACCCGGCATCTCGCCCCAGAAGGATTCTTCATCCTCGATAGTCTCATAGTGCGCTCGTTCCATTGCGGCATCAATGTAGCTTGCAAGTATCTCATGTCTCCCTGAAGAAATCTGGTCTGTCGATAAGTTGACCATGCCTAGCACTCGCTGTATAATTAAGCTATAGAATAAACCAGTTCGTCTGGTTTACCCGCCTCCGGCGACAAGGTGGCCGATTGTGGCTGCTTTCCCTGTTATGGGATAGTCGGAGGTGTTTTATTTCCCATTTGCACCAAGTTCACGATCTTGTCAGAGAAGGTAGCCATATGCCGTTTTTCGCTATTCACGATCCAACGTGCAATAGCGCCTACAACCATATCGGCGATCTGCAGGCCATCTTCTGATGCGGAGTCGTTGGATATGATCTTCTTGAAAGGTCGCGTGCGGCCTGTTGTTCTGCAATGTTGCGAGATTAGCAGTCGCACCAAGCGTCGTTGACTGGGTGTGGCGCCATCCAACACCAAGATATCCTGGACGATTGACATACTATTTGGATGGAGGACAAGCTCGGCAAGCATATCTGCAACCAGATGTGGCCCATCGCTATTGACGAACTGGCGCTGCTCACGTGTCTTATCGAGCACGATGGCTCGTACTTGAAAGTCCAATGGTTTGATCGCCGAGAAGAATGCGTCTTTCAGGGAACCATTCGTTCGGTGAAACTTGAACTCAAAATCCGGTGGCAGCTTTCGTTCGGCGCGCAACACAGTAAGCGCAGTTATCGGCAAGCGTTCGGAAAGTCGTACTAAGACGATGATAAGGTGGCTAGACGAGTGGGGAGATCGGAGACCTGGATCTCCCCACTCGTCGGCGAAGTGATAGTTGGACATGTCCTCCACCCCAGTTTGAGCTACTCGCAAGCGATTTTTTGAACCGACTGAGTTGTTCCGTAGTTGCCTATCTCACTTCCGACTCGCCAGCGCCGGCAACGGTCCGATCGCATCGCCGAAACGCGTCTTCGCCATCGCGGTCTTTTTGGACATGAGTTTCTCGTATTCTTCATCCTCGACATAGGCCACTATCCACGCGATGCTCGCTTCGCCGTCGACGAAGCGCCAGGGGAAGCAGCCGATGTTGACCCGCTGGTTGAGCAGCAGATCGATGTCCCCGCCGATGCACTCGGCGTGGATGATGCCGTGGGGGAACATCTCGATGTGCATCAACTGGTATTTGTCGTCGGTGAAAACGTCGGCGAGCGGCTGGCCGTATTTCTGCACGAAATGGGCATCGGCCTCCTTGGCCTGGCGCGGCATCCACTGGCGGATGATCGTGTTCATCGGGTGGTCGGCGCTGCCGCAGTCGACGCCGAGCCACTTGATGCGCTTGGCCTTGCACCACTCGGCGAACTCGCGGTCCGGGCCGGGGTGCTTGACCATGTACGCAATCTCGTCGGCGGTGGGCTGGTCCCAGCCGAAGTGATGGAAGCCGGTGTGGATAATCAAAATGTCGCCTTCGTGCACGTCGATACGCTCCTCGACCATCGCCGAGGTGTAGATGTCGTACTCGCCGGCCGCGTCCGATAGATCCACCACCACGCCAGGGCCTGTCAGAAAGTCCAGCGTGAGGCTGGCGATGTCCTTGCCAGGGGTGTAGAAGTGGATCTCGCCGTCCAGATGTGTGCCCAAGTGGTTGGAGTGGGTAACGATCTGGCCGTTGGCGCCGTTGGGCGCCAGGCGCTTGAAATACTTGACTTGCAGCGGCTCATACGTCGGCCAGGCCGGCGTGCCGATGCCGAGGGGGATGGATAGGTCGATGAACTTCATTGTGGGGGAACCTCCGGTAGTTGGTAGATTGGTGCGGTGGTAGATTGGTAGACTGGTGCTGCGTTTCCTGGTACTTCGAGGGGAATTATAGTTCAGGATCGTGGCTCCGCCAAGCGAGCAAACGCAATTCATCCAATGTGAGACATTGATGCTGGCTAGCGACACCCCGTTTGTCTTTTTCTAGTTGGTCCCCTATAATCGGCTGGCCAGGGACAACGTCCACTCAATAGAATCGAGGGATTGGACTGAAGAGGCTACGATGACTGACTATGTGAGCTATCAAAACGAACTGCATCGGGTAACCAGCATTGCTATCGTAGGGGACTATGTTATCAGAGTAACCTTTGACGACACTACCCAGCGGACGATCGACTTCGAGCCAATCTTGGCTGGACCGATCTTTGGCCCGTTGCGAGAACACGGTTTGTTTAGCCAGGTCAAGCTGGATCGTGAATTTGGAACCCTGGAGTGGCCCAACGGGGCCGACATCGACCCAACCGTTCTCTATGATTGGCCTGAGCATTTGGAGACTATTGTAGCACAGCGCAAAAGTCTGCTCGCCGAACCGATTTGAGTGGCTTGGTGTCACTAAGCTGCATTAGTGAGTGCCTTTCGCTTGCGCTAGTAGACGTTTGTACCTTGTCAGCAGGTCTCCGTTGTCCAGGGCTTCTGCGAACTCCATGAGCCAATTGTCAACATACGCTTGGTCGAAAGCATGGTGTTGCTCGAACAGGAGCGCTTCAACATCCAACCAGTCTTTGTCGCGCCCGGCCACGACCTTCTGAATGATCAGATCTTCGGCCGAGCAGACCCAGGCCGACCATCCATTCAGATCGCGTTGAACTGCGTGTTCGACGATCTCTTCTTCGTACCCGGGCAACGCCAGCAGGAAATCAATCACAATTCCGCCGACAATGACGTCAACGATCAGCGGGTTTTGGGGGACTTCGGGCCTGGCACGTTCAGGAAAAGCTCCGCGCAGAGCATCACGGACAACGAAGTACTCATTGTTGGGGACAAGCACTTTGAAGTCAACGTCATACGTGGCACGCACGACGCCCCATTGGGCCAGAGCGATGCCGCCAATCAATGCATAGCGAAAGCCGCGCTCCTCCATGAAAGCAATGGCTGCGTGAACGGATGCCTCAAGTTGCTTTTCCATGCGACTGTCTCCATGCCTCCAACTGCCTAACTCGCTGGTGATAACTATCCCAGTCGGCAAGGCGTTGCTCACGCTGTTGCCGGCTCTGTTCAGGAGCCAACCGGAGGCAAAAGTCCACCAACTCGACGTAACGCCGCCATCCCTCGGCCGGTGACAGCATCGGCGAGCGGGCTCGGGCGCCAAGCTCGGCCTCGTTCCATTGCTTATACTGTTCCAATGCATTGCGATACAGTTCTTTGTCTAGCATATGACACCGATTGTACCACATCCTGGCTTCAGTCGCACAGCGCATAGCTCGCTCGGCAGATCCCACCGGGCTGCGGACAAGATATCACAGCGAATAGGGACAACGAATGCCGGAGAGGCGCAATCCTAAGGTCTCCGGTATTCGCTGTCCTATTCGTTGTGATATTCCCCGCGCTCATATCACAACGAATGAGACAACGAATGCCGTAGAGGCGCCGTTCTCGATTGCTCCGGCGTCCCCTTTGCGCTATAATGCACAGCCAAGGTTTTCGAGTTCTTTGACTTCTCCTCTCACACCCGCTCAAGAGGCGCCCGCATGGATATCCCCTCCGAAGTGATCGACGCCCTCCGACGACGAGATGTCGTGCTCTTCGTGGGCGCGGGGCTGAGCTACGCCGCCGGCCTGCCCGACTGGCGCGGGCTGATCGCGCCCCTCGCGGACAGCATCGGTTTGCCCGAGGCGCGCCGCGGGAACCTGCTGCAAACTGCTCAGGACTACGAGAACCAAGCGCACTCGCGGCGAGCTCCTGCGCCACCTGGTCGAAGCCACCGACACGACCCGCACCGCCCCCACCGACAACCATTGCCGCCTGGCCCGCCTGGGCTGCCGCACCTGGGTCACCACCAACTTCGACGACCTGGTCGAGCGCACGCTGCAAGATGCAGGAACGCCCAAGCGGGTCGTGGTGCGCGACAGCGACCTCCCCTACACCGGCCGCGACGCGGTCACGATCGTCAAACTGCACGGCGACACGCGCCAGCCCGACACCCTCGTCATCACCAAGGGCGACTACGACACGTTCTTCACCCGCTTCCCCCTTATTCGCTCCAAGCTGCAAAGCCTGCTGGCCGAGAACACGATCCTCTTCGTTGGCTACGGCCTGGGCGACCCCGACTTCGACCAGTTGCAGGCCGAGGTTGCCGCGGCGCTGGCCGGCCACAGCCGCCTGGCCTACGCCGTGCTCTTCGACGCCGACACATGGACCGTGGACGACCTCAAGCGGCGCAACATCCACGCACTCAATCTGGACACCGGCGGCCAGCCCGTGCACGCCAGCCTGCTGGGCGACCTGCTGGACGAGCTGCTCAGCCGGGCCGAGCTGGATACGGCCGAGCCGTTGCGGCCTGCGGCCAAACTTGGCCAGCCATCGCCTCCTCCTCCGCCCAAAGTCTCGCTGGAGAAGCTGCCCATCACCAGCCCCGTGCTCTTCGGCCGCGACGCCGAGCTGGCCAACCTGCACGCGGCCTGGGACGATCCCCAGACCCACGTGTTGAGCCTGGTTGCCTGGGGCGGCGTGGGCAAGACGGCCCTGGTCAACCGGTGGCTGCTTGAAATGGGTAAAGCGGACTACAAGGGTGCGCGCCGCGTCTTCGGCTGGTCCTTCTACAGCCAGGGCGCATCCGATGGCCGCCAGGCCTCGGCCGACCAGTACATCGACGCCGCGCTGCGCTGGTTCGGCGACCCCGACCCCGCGGCCGGCTCGCCGTGGGACAAAGGCGACCGGCTGGCCGCCCTGGTGCAGCGCCAGCGGACCCTGCTGGTGCTGGACGGGCTGGAGCCGCTGCAATACCCGCCGGGGCCGGAGGAGGGCAAGCTCAAGGACCCGGGGCTGGCCGTGCTGCTGCGCACGCTGGCCCGCGCCAACCCTGGCCTGCTGGTGGTCACCACCCGGCTCCCCGTGGCCGACCTGGCGCCCTTCGACGGTGCGACCGCGCGGCGCATCGACCTGGAGGCGCTGTCGCCGCAGGCCGGCGCGGCCTATCTCAAACACCTGGGCGTCAAGGGCAGCCAGGCTGAGCGGGAGGCGGCCTCGGTCGAGTTCGACGGCCACGCACTGGCGCTGACCCTGCTCGGCACCTTATTACGCGACGCGTACGACGGCGACGTGCGCAAACGTCACGAGGTGGGGCCGCTGCTGGAGGGGAGCACCGTCCAGGGCGCGCACGCGCGGCGGGCCATGGACGCCTACGAGCGCTGGCTGGGCCCGGGGCCGGAGACCGCCATCCTGCGGCTGATGGGGCTGTTCGACCGGCCGGCCGAGGCCGCGGCGCTGGCCGTGCTGCGCGCCGCACCGCCTATCCTCGGCCTGACCGAGGCGCTCTTCGTTCGTAGTAACGACTTCAGTCGTTCCGGGCGACCGGAGGCGACTAAAGTCGCGACTACGAACGCGCCTGGCCTGGACGTTCAGCCCCTGCGCGACCGCGAGTGGAACCTGGCCGTGGCGCGGCTGCGGCGGGCGAAGCTGCTGGCGGCCGAGGAACCTGACGCGCCCCACGACCTGGACTGCCACCCTCTGGTGCGTGAGCACTTCGCCGAGCGAGTGCGGGCCGCGAGTCCCGAGGGCTGGCGGGTTGCGCACAGTCGCCTGTACGAGCACTACTGCAAGCTGGCCGAGGACCAGCCAGACACTCTGGCCGGTCTGGCGCCGCTGTACGCTGCGGTGGGGCACGGCTGCCGGGCCGGCCGGCGCGTGGAAGCGAGGGCCGAGGCATACCGGCGACGGATTCTGCGGGGCAACGAGTTCTACAGCACCAAGAAGCTGGGTGCGATCGGGGCGGACCTGGCCGCGCTGGCCGGTTTTTTCGATGAGCCGTGGCGCCGGCCGGCTGGGGAACTGAACGAGGCGGCCAGGGCTTGGGTGCTAAACCTAGGCCGCTCGTCTTGGGGCGCTGGGGCGGCTGGCCGAGGCCGCGGAACTGATGCAGGCTGCGATGGAGATGAGCACCGCTCAAAAGGACTGGAGGAATGCTGCCAAAGACGCCAGCAACCTGAGCGAACTATGCTTGGCGGCTGGCGAGATGGCGCCGGCGGTGGACGTAGCCCAGCAGGCCGTGGACCTGGCCGATCGCAGCCAGGATGCCTTCGAGCGCATGGGAAAACGTACGACCCTGGCCGACGTGTTGCACCAGGCGGGGACGGGCCGCCGCCGCGGCCTTGTTCGCAGAGGCGGAGACGATTCAGCGCGACATACAGCCCCTACTACCCTCTGCTCTCCTCCCTCCAGGGATTCCGGTACCACGACATGCTGCTTTCTCAGGGGCACCCGGACGAAGTACTGGGCCGGGCGTACAGCGCACTTGATGATCTCGCAGGAGAACAATTGGCTACTTGACATCGCCCTCGACCACCTGACGCTGGGCCGAGCCTACAGGCTGGTGGGCGACCGGGCGAACGCTGCAGCGCACCTGGAGCAAGCGGTGGATGGTCTGCGTCAGGCGGGCGATCAGTCCTGTCTTCCCCTCGGCCTGCTGTCCCGGGCCGCCTTCCGCCGGGAGCAGGGCGACCTGGATGCCGCGGCCCGCGACCTGGACGAGGCGCTGGAGATCGCCACCCGCAGCGGTATGCGCCTGCATGAGACGGACTGCCACCCGGAGTTCGTCCGCCTGCACCTGGCAGCCGGTCAACGCGAGCAGGCGCAGGAGTACGCGGCCAAGGCCAGGGCGCTGGTCGACGCCACCGGCTACCACCGCCGCGACCGCGAGCTGGCGGAGCTGGAGGAGCAGGTGCGTTTAGAGGCCGACGGATAGAATTGGGCGCAGCCAAAACAGATTGAAGAAATATCTCGAAGCCAGCGCCGGTCGACTGGGAACCGTCCCGGAGGGAGTAGGGTCTGGCGGCGCATCGCTCGAAACCTGCGTAGTCATTCGGAGCATCAAGCCATCGAAACTCGCCGCCAGACCCGTATCGAGACCAAGCGGGTCGATTAAGGACGGCTCCCTTTGCACGACCCGCTTGGTCTCGATACGGTCCTGGCGGCGATTATCGGCTGATGTGGGTCTGCTTTAAGACACTGAACACTTCGATGCCACGCCGCCAGGACCTACTCCCTCCGGGACGGTTCCCAGTCGACCGGCGCTAGCATCATCATACTTAATCAACCCATTTTGAACACACTCGATAGAATTCACCGTCTGAACCTGAAAAAGCCCCTCAGGGCTTGTCTGACCACCTCCGCAGCGCTGTCCGGCAAAGCCGGATAAAAAAGGCCGCTTTGTATTCTCAGACAGGGATTTCCAATCCCTGTCCATCTGACGACGCCGCGTATTCGCAATGACCAACTCACACATCTCTGCCATTTCCTCCTTCATCGCCCGCTGGACCGCCTCCGGCGCGGCCGAGCGCGCCAATTACCAGCTTTTCCTCTCCGAGCTGTGCGACGCGCTTGACCTGCCACGGCCTGACCCCACGGTAGACGACGAGACGCACAACGCCTACGTCTTCGAGAAGACTGTGCCGCTGCCGCACGGCACGGCCGGCCGCATCGACCTGTACCGCCGCGGTGGGTTCGTGCTCGAGGCCAAGCAGGGCAGCGACCGCGTCGACGCGCCGCCGGCCCTGTCGCAGCAGGTCGAGCAACAGCGCAGGCAGCGCAGACGCGGCACCGCCACACGCGGCACCGCGGCCTGGGACACGGCCATGGAGCGCGCCCGGCAGCAGGCGCAAAACTACGCCCGCAATCTGCCCGCCGACGAGGTGCGCGACGGCCGGCCGCCCTTCCTGCTGGTGGTGGACGTCGGCCAGTCGATAGCGCTCTACAGCGAGTTCAGCCGCAGCGGCGGTACCTACATCCCCTTCCCCGACCCAGCCTCCTACCGCCTCGCCCTCGCCGACCTGCTGGACGACGAAAAACGCGATCTGCTGCGTGCGGTCTGGCTCGACCCGATGAGCCTGGACCCGTCGCGGCGCAGCGCGCGCGTGACGCGCGACATCGCCGACCGGCTGGCGCGGCTGGCGCGCTCGCTGGAAGGGGCGCATCCGGCCGAGGACGTGGCCCATTTCCTGATGCGCTGCCTGTTCACGATGTTCGCCGAGGACGTGGGGCTGCTGCCGAACCGCGCCTTCACCCAGCTCCTGGCCGATTCGCGGCTGAACGTCGCCAGCTTTCCGCCCCTGGTCGAGGAGCTGTGGCGCACCATGGCGCACGGCGGCTTCTCGGTGGCGCTGCGCCTGTCCGTGCCGCACTTCGACGGCGGGCTGTTCGAGGATGCGACCGCGCTGCCGCTGAGCGTCGACCAGTTGCAGCTCTTGATCGAGGCCGCGCAGGCCGATTGGCGCGACGTGGAGCCTGCGATCTTCGGCACGCTGCTGGTGCGGGCGCTGGACCCGGCCGAGCGGCACAAGCTGGGCGCGCACTTCACCCCGCGCGCCTACGTCGAGCGGCTGGTGCTGCCGACGATTATCGAGCCGCTGCGCAACGAGTGGGACGCGGTCAAGGCCGCCGCGCTGCTATTGGCCGAGCAGGGCAAGGCTGCCGAGGCCTTGACCCAGGTCGAGGCCTTCCAGCGCCGGCTGGCCAGCGTCCGAATCCTGGATCCGGCGTGCGGTTCGGGCAACTTTTTGTACGTCACCCTCGAACACTTGAAGCGGCTGGAGGGCGAGGTGTTGGAGGTGCGCCGCAGCTTGGGGCAAGGGCAGATGCTGCTGGAGATGGAAGGCAGCATGGTGCGGCCCGAGCAATTCCACGGCATCGAGGTTACCCCCTGGGCCGCGGCCATCGCCGAGCTGGTGCTGTGGATCGGCTTCCTGCAGTGGCACCGCCGCACCCGCGGCGACGTACGTCCGCCCGAGCCGATCCTGCGCAACCTGCACAACATCGAATGCCGCGACGCGGTGCTGGCCTGGGACGCGGTCGAGCCGTTGTTGGACGCCGCCGGCCATCCCGTGACCCGCTGGGACGGCCGCACCACCAAGCCGCACCCGGTCACCGGCCTGGAGGTGCCCGACGAGACCGCCCGTGTGCCGGCCTGGCGCTACGTCAACCCGCGGCCGGCAGAGTGGCCGGAGGTGGATTTTGTGGTGGGGAACCCGCCGTTTGTCGGAACAGCCCGCATGCGCGACGCGCTGGGCGACGGCTATGTCGAGGCCATCCGGCGGGCTTACTCTGATGTGCCCAACTCGGTGGACTACGTCATGTTTTGGTGGGACAAGGCCGCCGGGCTGGCGCGAAACGGCAAGGTGCAACGCTTTGGTCTCATCACCACCAACAGCCTGCGCCAGACCTTCAACCGGCGTGTGTTGGAGCATCACCTGTCAGCCGAACCGCCGTTGTCGCTGCTGTTTGCCATCCCCGACCATCCTTGGGTGGATAGCGCTGATGGCGCTGCGGTGCGTATTGCCATGACCGTGGGAGCAACAGGCAAAGAGCGAGGGCTGCTTCAAGAGGTTGTTTCGGAGGAGCCTGGTGAGGATGAAACGGCCATTATTACCTTTCGCCGGTCGGAAGGCCAGATTTTCGCCAACCTGACAATTGGGAGCGACGTGGCCGGCGCAGTGGCGCTCGATGCCAATGGCGGTATCAGCGGTCGAGGCGTGCAGTTGTTTGGCTCGGGTTTCATCGTGACTCCAGAAGAGGCTGCGAGTCTCGGCTTGGGTCGCATCGCCGGCCTGGAGCGGCATATCCGACCTTACCTGAACGGCCGCGATTTGACGGCTACACCCCGAAAGGTGATGGTCATCGACTTGTTTGGACTGCGGGCCGAAGACGTGCGGGAGCGCTATCCGGAGGTCTATCAGTGGGTGTACGAGCGGGTGAAGCCGGAACGCGACCAGAACAACCGGGCGAGCTACCGCAACAACTGGTGGATCCATGGCGAGCCGCGTGCCAACTTGCGCCCTGCTTTGGCCGGGTTGAGCCGCTTCATTGCCACGGTTGAAACCTCCAAGCATCGTTTCTTCGTCTTTCTCGACGCGTCCATCCTGCCCGACAACATGCTGGTCAACATCGCCTTGGACGATGCCCATTTTCTGGGTGTGCTCTCCAGCCGAATCCATGTGACTTGGGCGTTGGCTGCTGGCGGTCGGCTAGGTGTTGGAAACGATCCGCGCTACAACAAGAGCCGTTGTTTCGAGCCTTTCCCCTTCCCCGCCGCCACCGGCGCGCAGCAGGACCGCATCCGCGCCATTGCCGACGAAGTGGACGCGCACCGCAAGCGCCAGCAGGCCCAGCACCCCAAGCTCACCCTGACCGACATGTACAACGTGCTCGAAAAGCTGCGCTCCGGCGAGGCGTTGACGGCGAAGGAGCGCCAGGTCCACGAGCAGGGGCTGGTCAGCGTGCTCAAGCAGCTCCACGACGAGCTCGACCTGGCCGTGTTCGACGCCTACGGCTGGCCGTCCGACGCTGACGGATGAAGAGATCCTGGAGCGCCTGGTCAGCCTCAACGCCGAGCGCGCCGCCGAGGAGGCCCAGGGCATCATCCGCTGGCTGCGCCCCGACTACCAAGCCCCCTCCGGGTTACGAGTCACGAGTTACGAGTTGTCCGCCAGCCAACCCGCGCTCCTCCACGAAACCGGCGACGAAGACACCCGCTACGTCACGATCCCCACCCGTCTCCCCTGGCCGGTGCGCATGGCCGAGCAGGCGCAGGCGATCCGCACCGTGTTGGCCGCGCTGGACGAGCCGGCGACGGCGGAGCAAGTCGCCGCCAGGTTCGCCGATGCGCCGGTGGACCGCGTCGCCGAGTTGTTGGAGACGCTGGCCAGCCTGGGGCAGGCGGCTCAGGCTGGGGAGGGGTGGTTGATGGCGACGTAACGGTTGGGCTTTTCACTCCCCAGCGTGGTATAATCTGGCTGTGAGTGTCTAGACGCCAATCCTGGCTTTGGTTTATGGAATGACCGATAAGGGACGATGCTGATGATGACTACTGCGATTACCGTCGAACTACCACCAGCTGCCTACGAACAATTGCGCCGGACAGCCGTGCGTCAAAACCGCCAGGTTGCCGAGGTTGTAAGGGATCTGGTTCTACGAGAGCTACCTGAGCTTCCATCCCTACCTGCGGACGTAGAAGCGGAGTTGGCCTCTTTCTCGCAGCTTTCCGACGATGTTCTCTGGCTCCTCGCACGTAGCACGCTGACCGCGCGAGCAACAACGCGACTTAGCCGATCTGAACGGCGAAGCACAAAGTCGTCCTCTCACGGCCGCGGAACAGGCGCGCCAGCAAGCATTGATCCATGCCTACGATCGCATCCTGGTGCGACGCGCTCAAGCTGCCCTGGTCCTCAGACAGCGCGGTTATGACTTGACTGATCTCGCGGTTCTGCAGGCGCCATGACCCGGCACGCCATTCCTCAAGAGGTGCGGGCGCACGTTGCCGAGCAGGCCCAACACCGATGCGGGTATTGTCACACCCAGGAATCGGTTGTCGGTATGCCATTGGAGATCGAGCATATCATTCCTCTCGCTGGAGGCGGCAGCTCGGAAGAAGATAACTTGTGGCTTGCGTGCCCGCGCTGCAACTTGCATAAGAGAGATCACACGCATGCGGTCAACGTCGAAACAGGCGAGTTAGCACCCTTGTTCGACCCGCGCCATCAACGTTGGGAGGATCACTTCTCTTGGGAACAGGGTGGACTTACGATAGCCGGCCTAACCCCGACAGGTCGTGCCACGATGGCGGCCCTGCAACTGAACAACGCGTTTGTTGTTCGCTCACGACGCGTTTGGATGGCTTGGGGCTGGCATCCGCCAAAGTGACGATTGGTTTGTGACGCTCAAACCGGCGAGGTGATAGGAATGAAACTCAAGCTCTATCAGGAAGTCCAACTGGTGCGCGACGTACCTAGTGAGAACCTGCGAATTGGCGATGTGGCGATGCTGGTCGACTACGCACCTCATCCCCGCGGCGGCGAAGAGGCCGCCATTCTGGAAGTGTTCAACGCCGTGGGCAAGTCCATCGCCGTGGCCACCGTGCCTGCGTCGGCCATTGGGCTGCTGCGCGCCGATCAGGTGCCAGCAGTACGGATGCTCCTGCAACCGGTATGAGATCAGGGCACCGTCACACCCAAGAATTGGTTGTCGGCATGCCGTTGGAGCTCGTTGCATCGAATTACGCTATACTCGTTGACATCGCTGCAAGATTTCTCCGATCTCAAACCGCCTTGAAGGAGTGCCCGTGAAACGAGACCAGGCTTTGGCAACCCTCAGAACCGAAAAAGACCGCCTCAGTCGAGACTATGGCGTCAAGTCGCTGGCCTTGTTTGGGTCGGTGGCGCGCGACGAGGCTACTGCCGTCAGCGATGTGGACCTGCTCGTCGAGTTCGACCGGCCTACCGGCCTTTTCGGCTTATTCGCTCTGCAAGATTTCCTCGAGAGCTGTTGGGATGCCCTGTCGATTTGGGTACGCCGGATAGCCTCAAACCTCGCTTCCGGAGTCGAGTGATGGCGGAGGTTATCCGTGTCAACTAGAGAGTGGACCGAACGCGTCCAGGGCTCATCGCACGTAGCACGTTGACCCGCAAGCAACAACGCGCCTTAGCCGATTAGAACGGCGAAGCGCAAAGCGGTCCGCTTTCGGCCGCAGAACAAACTCGCCAGCAAGCGTTGATCCATGCCTACAACCGCATGCTGGTGCGACGTGCACAAGCCGCCTTGATCCTCAAGCAGCTCGGATATGACCTGACTGATCTCGCAGTCATGCAGACGCCATGACCCGGCATACACGGAGGCACACCAATGATTGACATGACATTCGAACAGGTAGTGAAAGCCGTCCGCCGATTCCGTCCCGAGCAGAAAGCGGCCCTGATGAAGACCCTGCAAGAGGAATCAGTCCCTTCCAAACCCACGCGCCAGGAATTGATCGCCGAACTCGATGCCTTGCGCGCAGCTGGCGCTTTTGACCGAGTTGATAGTCTGCGCAACCAATTTGCCAGTCCCGCACTGGAACTTGTTTCTGACCGGCGACTGCTGGCGGCGATCCACGAAGCGTCGACTGACTATGAAGTAGACCTGGCAGAACTCTCCGACCATGACAATTGAACAACTCTATGTGGTGGACACCAACGCGCTGATTTGGCATCTGGGCGATGATCGAAAACTGGCGAAACAAGCTCGTGAGATCTTCGCAGCGGCTGAACGCGGCGAGACTCGGCTGGTTATTTCTTAAGTAGTTATGGCGGAGCTTTACTACGCCGACAAAAAGTTCGGACTGTTTGCCGATTTCAGTGCCCTGTTTCGCCGACTGCAAGCTGCGCCGCAATTTCGCTTTGCGCCTTTCGACGCCGAGCATGTACTTGACTTCGACCAGAACCAGGACGTTCCTGAGATGCACGATCGCATCATCGCTGGCTTGGCAAGACGGCTAGGCGCTCCGGTGATCACCTCCGACCCAAAGATCGCCGAATCCGCGACGACTGTGGTCTGGTGAGCTGCATTGTTCTCACCCTTTGTGCACCTTCAAGCTCAACTCCCCCGTCACCTGCAGTCCAGCCCATCGTAACTGCTCCTCAAAGTCCGCTACCTTCGCTTGATCGACGATGACCAGATCCGGCGCCACTTCGCCGCGTAGATAGCGGCGCAGCTTGGGGCTGGTGACGATTGCCTCGAACACCGCGGGTTGGCTGCACTGCAGCACGGTAACGCCGGCCACCGCCACGCGACTCCGTTCGCCGGCCCAGGCGCGCAGGGCCACCTCGAGCAGAGGCGGCAGGGGGCCGATCAGCCGCTCGGCCAGGAGCTTGAGTAGCTCGGCTAGCGGCAGGCCGCCGGCCACGGCCGCCGCCACGCCCGCCTGGCTCAGCCGCCACCGACCACTTTCCAGTCGCTCGGCCCAACGGTCGAGCTGGGCGCCGAGGAGGAGATCGTCCGGCTGCAGGATGACGGTGACCAGGCCATCCTCATGCACGGTCAGGCAACGAGCCAGGGGCTGGCTGTAGTCCACCTTCTTAACCGTTTCCGGCAGGTGTGCTGCCTGACCGGCTGTCACCAGGAGGAAGCGGTCGCCCACGGGCAGACCCGCCAGGCTTGGCGCGATCTGCAGCGCGCACGGCGGAGTCGGGGAATTCCAACAACCGCGCTCGTCGGTAGATCGTCATCTGCTCGCGCAGCGCGGCCCACTCGCGCAGGTCGACGGCGACGTTCTGCGGCAGCGGCCGGCCCGAGGTCGTCTCCAGGGTCGTCAGCAGTTTCTCCAGCGTCGAGCCGCTCTCCAGGGCAGCGTAGATCGCCTCGCGCGTCAATCGGTATTGGGCGACGTGCTGCTGGGCCTGGATGCGCTCGGCATGCCGCTCCAGGAACGCCAATTGCTGTGGCGTGGTCTGGTCGAGGTAAACCACGATCTCAAAGTTGGGTTGCACGACCCAGGCCGCCCCTGTTTCGGCCGGCGTCGCCTTGACCGGCTCAGCCAGGTGGGGATGCAGCAGCGCGCTGCCCAGGTCGGTCAGTCGCAGGGCGACCGGCGTCGTTCCCTCGACGGCAAGCTCCACCAGCCCCAACGTGTAGACCCAGGTGGTCAACGCGTGGTTGAGCCAGAGCCGCTCGCGCTTGAGCCACTCTTCCCGCAGCTTCTGCTGCCATGCCTCCAATTCCTGTCGGTGTTGCTCCGGTGTCTTGCGGTACGCGTCGGGCGGGTATCCGCGGTAGCCGAGCGAGAAATGCTCGCCGATGCGCTCGAACAAGCATCGATCCAGATCGTCCACGGCAAAAAAGCCGGCGGCCTCGGTCGGCAGGGCTGCCAGCCCCATCAGCAGCGCCTGGCGCGCTTCGGGCAAAGAGCGTGACCTTGGCTGTAATCGAGGTTCTGGCCGCGCTCGTCCCAATCGCCAGCACGCACCATGCCACCAACGACGGGGCGCACCTGGTCGGCGTAGGGGCGGGTGGCAAACGCGCTGATGGGCTCGGCCAGGACCAACCAACCTCCCTGTACGACCAAGAGGCCGGCCAGTTGCAGCGAGTCGATCCAGGCGACGGACGGGTTGGGAAAGGCAAATCCATCCACGTTGACGGTTTCGTCCTTCCATCCCATCGCCTTGACCAGCTTGCGCAGTTCGTTGGCTCGTGGCCGGCCGTCCAGGGTGAGCTGGATGCCACCCAGGTTGTCCAGAGTTTGCAGGATTCCGATCAGGTCGAGCGCCACGGTCTGCGGCCGGCGGGCAAGACGTCGCTGCCGGCAGCGGGACGGGTTTGAGCTTGAACGGTTCGATAACGGGATCGCCGGCCTGGGCGAGCAAGCGGTCGTCGGCGAAGACCATGGGGGCGCTACCGTAGCTGCTGAAGTAAAAGGGATCTTGGGAGCTGTCGATCAGTAACAACCCTCGCCGCATGAGCGGTTCGAGCACACTTGAGGCTTCATTGTCGTAGGAACGACGTTTGTCCGGCGGCGCTTTGCCGGTCGTTCTCAACGCTATGGCCAGCCCTTGGGCATCCATGGCGCCGCCGGCAGCCTTGAGCAGGGCCAGGGCATTGGCTTCCAGCGGTGTGAGCGTGGCCAAGGCGGCTTTGACCTTGGCCGGATCGGCCAGCCCCTGGCGGATGACGGCGATGCACTCGTCCTTGCGCAACTGGGTGCTCGCGCCCCATAGGCGCATCATGGGCTTGAGCTTGACGGAGTCGACCCTGGATAAATAGCCGTCGAAACGGCGGGAGCGCGTAGTCATCAGGCTTCCTCGACCTTTGGGGTATGGCCGAGCTTGCGCAGGCGGGCCAGGAGCACATCGAACTGGCCCGGAGCGACGATCGCCACACGGTCGGACAGGCGGGTCAGGATCAGCCGGCGCGCCTGCGTGTCGGCCAACAGGATGTCCAACAGCACGCTGTCGGCAACTTCGAGGAGGGGGAGGTTTTCGTGTAGAACGGTGGGGTGGGATGGCATAACAACACGGTCCTGTCCTAGCAACATAGATCCGTGGCGGCGCAGATGTCGCATGAGTCAGGAGTCAAAGGACTGTGCATTTCCGCCTCGACTTGCGATCAATGCGAATCCGGCGCGGATTTGCCCAACGCCGTTTTTAGAGCGCCTTGAGCGCCTCGAACGCCTGCTCGAAGCAACCCATCGGCGCGGCGACCAGGCCGGCGCCGACCATGCCGACGCCCGGGGTCTTGTGCGCGATCCCGGTGTTGAGACGAGGAGTCGTGCCGGTCTCGACCACCCGACGCACGTCCACGCCAACGGGCGACCCGCGGAAGCTCAGCGCCGGGATACTGAAGGCCGAATGTTCGCCTGCGCAGATCTCGTACATCATCAACGTCGTGTTGATGGCGTCCTGCGGTGTCCCGCCTACGAACTGGACGATGGCCGGCGCGCCGGCCAGGGCAAAGCCGCCAATGCCGCCGGTCTCGGTGATGGCGCTGTCGCCGATGTCGGGGTTGGCGTCGGCCGCCGAGTAGCCCGGCAGCCAGAGGCCCTGCACGTAGGGCGACGGCGCGGTGAACCAGCGGTCGCCGGTGGCGCTGACGCGGATGCCCCAGTCGGTGCCGTTGCGGGCCATCACGGTCACCACCGTGCAGCCCGGGATGCCTTCGGCCGGCTCCAGCATCGCCTTCATCGCCGGCATAGAGAGGTTGAGGTAGAAGTGGTCGTTGCCGTCCATGAAACGCAGCACCGCCGCGGCGGTGGCTGCATCGCTCGTCTCGACCAGCGCGGGACCGATCGTGCGGATGAGCAAAGAGGTGCCGGCTTTGTTGCGGTTGTGGCACTCGTCGCCCATGTGCAGCGCCTGCGCGGTCATGGCCCGCAGGTCAAGGGGGCCGGTCTGTGACAGCGCACGCTGCAAGGCAGGATAGAGCACCGTCTCCATCCATTTGAGTCGCAGAATCACCTCGGGACCATACGCGCCGTAGCGCAGTACCCGCCCCAGCCCCTCGTTCTGGGTGGCAAAAACCGTGTTGCCGAATTCGTCGTTGCGCACGACGAACACCGGCATCGACGGGCTGATAATGCCCGCCATCGGACCGACGGCGTGGTAGTGGTGGCAGGGGGCGAACTCGATCTGCCCGCTGGCGGCCAGATCGGCGGCAGCTTCCGGTGTGTCGGCCAGCCCCTCGTAGATCAGGGCACCGATTACTGCACCGCGTGTCGGGCCGGACATGCGCTCCCAGGTGATTGGCGGGCCGCTATGGGTGATCAGCCGGTCGTGGAAGCCGGGGATGACGTCGCGCGCTTTGCCCATGCCGATCAGCATCGGGCGGCCGGCGCAGATGCGCCGCACCGCCTCGGCGTTGGCCGCGTCAACGTCGACGCCTTGAAGGGTGACGAGGTCGACATAACCATCCATTGGCGGCTGCCAATCGACAGCCGTCACTTCCGCACCCTGTGCCGTCATGCTCTCGGCGAATGTTTCAAGGCCGAGGTTGATAGGCTTGAGGGGTTGAGAAAAGAGTTCAAGAGTCTTGTTCATGTTCTGTTCACCGTTCACCGTTCACCGTTCACTGTCTCCACCAACCAAGCCGCGTCTTCGTCGCTCAACACCGGCGGCGGTGGCTTTTGGCTGTAGTCGATGGACAACTCGTAGACGGCTTCGTCGTAGATCGCCGCGAGGGCTGAACCCAACTCCAGCGGCACGTCGGGATCCGGGTCCCTGAGCGGCACGGGCAGCACAGGCAGAAAATCCTGCAACCGCAGCGGCCACAGTTCCAGTTTGCCAGAAAATCTGCGAGTCAACGCTACCACGTAGGCGCTGTCTGGCAGCCCCGGGTGCGTGATCGGGCGGGTGCCTCGGCGGATCAGGTCGATCTCCAGGAGATGGACGCCGGCATCCATCAGCTTCTGGCGCTTTTTCTGGTACTCCGCCAGTCCTGGCTCGCGCTTGTTGGCCGGCGAGATCAACTCGATGGCCGTGACCAACTCGTTCTTGAGCGTGTCGCGCACTTCGATGGTCACCTGATGGAATTCCAGGGCGTCCAGGATGGGAACAACCAACGGCGCGGGGGAATTGGCTGCCAGGAGACCCGGATGTCGGTGGCCATGGGCTCCACAACCCTTGCCTGTAACTCGTGCAGCAGGGCGCCCATGCTGCGACGTGTAACCTCGACGTCGGGGTATACGATGCCGACCCCGTCGATCGAGGGATCGTCGTGGAAAACAGTGAGGGCCAGACGGGCCACGTAGCCAGGCCGCAGCCGCGGCGCAAGCCGTTTTCTGATCTCATTTGCCAGACTTTGGTGGACGTCCGGCCAGATGACGCCCTCCAGATACGGATCCATGCCCGGGAACGGAGATGGCATCTCAATCCTCCTCGAAATCCACCGCTATCACCGACTCCGTCACTTCGTTGACGTGCTTGAGCACCACGTTCTGGTGATACGGGTGCGCCTGGTAGGCCCGCATATCGGCCAGGCTGTCGAAGCGGGTAATCAGCGCCACATCGTAGGAGCGCTGCGACTTGACGACGTCAACGCCGACCTCGATGCCGCGCAGCATCGGGATCTGGCCCTCCATACTTTGCAGGATGCCAGCGGTTTCCTCGATGGCTTCCGGGCTGCGATTCTTCAGCTTGAACAGAACAATGTGGGTGACCACGCCTGATTTGACCTTCTCGTGGGGCGACTTTTCGCCAGAGGGTTCGAGCGGCAGGCTCATGACCAGCTCATCTTCCAGTTCCGTGCCAGTATAGACAAAACCCAGCCTGGCGTAGAACGGTCCCGGGTTGCCTTCGCCCTTGCCGTGGCTGACGAGCAGTTCTTTGACACCGGGGCGCGTTTTGACATAATCGACCAAGAGCGCGATGGCCTGCCGGCCGTAGCCGTGGCGTTGGTAGCGGGCGTCCACCAGCAGCCGCCAGAGGAAATACTCCGGCTTCGCTGGATCGTCGTAGAGCATCATGAAACCGACCGGCGTCTCGTCGGCGTAGATGGCCCGGTACCAGGCCTCCGGGGTAAAGTGCGCTTGAGCCAGGGAGACGGCGTTGTTGGCCACAAAGTGCTCCTGGGCCTCGGTCACTTTGAGGCGAAGGATGTCGCGTAGGTTGTCTTTGGTGACCGGCCGCAGGCTCACGATCGAAGTCAGGGCCGATGGGTTGGGGATCAGTCATGGGTCTAGGTCCTCAGGTGCTCGGTCAGGTTTAGAAATTCCAGCCGCGGCCGGGCAAAACGCTCGGTCGAGCCGGCCGATGGCAAGCTCAGGCAGGAGATCGATCCGGTCTCGACGCGCAGCCGGTAGAGGTGCGCCACGTCCATGTCCAAGAAATGGGCAATCAGGCTGCGCAGCGGGTCGGCGTGAAAGACCAGGATCAGGTCGCCGCGTTCGAAGCGTTTGCGCAGCGTTTCCACGGCTTGCAGCACGCGGGCTTGGACTTCACGCAGCGTTTCACCTTCCGGAAAGCGGAAGTCGGCCGGGTTCTTGAAGAACTGGGGCCAGGTGGAGTCGTTGGCCTCGATATCGTCCACCAGTCGACCCTGCCACCCGGTGACGCGCGTTTCGCCGATTCCCTCGTCGAACTCGATCGGCAAAGATGGCGCAAAGGCTGCGCTGATCGTCTCGGCGGTCTGGCGAGCGCGCAGCACGGGGCTGCAGATCAGCGCAAGTGGCCGGTCGTGGCAGTGCTGGGCAAGCCAGCGGCCAGCCGCTGCGGCTTCGGCCTGGCCGCGCTCGTCAAGCGGCACATCCGCCCAGCCGGCGACGCGACGCTCGGTGTGCCATCTGGTCCAGCCGTGGCGAACGAGGTAGAGCTTAAGCATAAGATAGTTGATGTATCACTAGTACTACCATGAGTATTGACAGATCGTATAGCTACTGGTACAATAGCATGCACAACTCAAGCCAGCAAACCCATCACGGAGACCACCTATGACACACGGTAGACCTGCAGCAATGCAAAAGATCATGATTACGATACCGCCCGAACTTCTTGATCGGCTAGACCAGGCGGTAGGCAACCTTGGAACTAGTCGCAGCCAATTCATCCGCGAGGTTCTGGGGCTGTATCTGGAAGAGAAACGCCAACAGGAACTGAGAGGTCGTCTCGAGGAAGGCTACCGTGTCCATGCGGCGCGTGATGTGAGAATCTCCGAAGCCTTTCGTTTTGCTGATTATGAAGCGACCGTGCAGGCGGTGCCGCCGTATGAGTTGGAGGCGGAGGACGAATGGTAACCCAATGCCGCCGAGGTGAAGTCTATTTCGCCGATCTGAACCCGGTTAAAGGGCGAGAACAGGGAGGCCGGCGACCCGTCTTGATTATCCAAAACGATATCGGCAATCAGTTTAGTCCGGTGACGATTGTTGCTGCAATCACCTCTTCGGTCGCAGAAAAGGCCTACCCGACCGAAGTGCGGGTACCTGCCGGCTCTGGGGGCCTGCCACAGGATTCAGCGGTTCTTCTCAATCAAATCAAGACAATCGACAAAGATCGCCTCGAGAAGCGACTAGGGCACCTCGACGCTAATGCAATGCGCAGGGTAGATGAGGCTGTCAAGATCAGCCTGGGCCTACTGTAAGATCAAAGCGGCAATCCGGACCGCTTGCGCATTGCTATCGACTACCAGCGCGCCGGCCGCGGCTAGCTTGGCCTGCTGA
Source organism: uncultured Chloroflexia bacterium (assembly GCA_963709505.1). GTDB lineage: Bacteria > Chloroflexota > Anaerolineae > JAAEKA01 > JAAEKA01 > CAVPXC01. Next base: position 199,601 of record CAVPXC010000002.1, read on the forward strand.
GCGCTGAGTCGCTGCGGGTCGTCCTCGGTGCCGCAGACGAAGGCTACCACCGGCAAGTAGCGGCCAGCGGCCTCTGCGCGCGCCCGGGCGGCCAGGATCGCGCGTGCCGCCTCGCCGGCCGGGTCGGGGTGTACGCCGTAGCCCAGCACAACGTCCAACAGCAGCACGGCGACTTCGGGATCGTCGGCCGCTTGCCCGATCATGCGGTTGCGCAGCGCGGGGTCGAGCATCGGGTGCAGCCGGCCCACGGTGTACTCGTCGGCGCCTAGATCCAGGAAGACGTCGACCGCGCCTCGACTGCCGACCGTCTGCCGTCTGCCGTCCGCCGACCGGAGCATTGGAGTAAACATCTTCCGTCAGGCCTTCGGCGAGGATTTGGGCCTCATAGCAGAAGGTGCCGCCGGTGTAGAGGCCGTGGATAAAGCGCTGACCTGGCTGGAGCTTGGCCCGCTCCGCCTCGGCCTGGGGCAGATAGGTAAAGGGGCCTCCTCGCAGGCCGCCGCGGCCTCATGCCAGTTCGTATTCTGGGCGAGAGCCGCAGCGATGGCCGCGGCCTGTTCCAGAGTGTGGGCCGGGATGGCGCCCGCCCGCTCGATCATGCCGGGGTCAGCGCCCAGGAAGCAGACGACGGTGGGCTTCTTGTTTACCCGAACTTGCTCCAACAGCTTTTGGGCGATCGCCTCGGCAGGGGGCTTGGAGATCAGCACGATCAACTCGGTTTGCGGATCGGCTTGTAGGGCTTGCAGGCCGGCCAGCATCGTGCGTCCGCCCACAGCCTGGCTCAGGTCGCGCCCGCCCGTGCCGATGGCCTGGCTGACACCGCTGCCGCGGCGGGCGATGTCGCTGCTGACCGATTGCAGCCCCGTGCCTGCCGCGCTGACGATGCCGATCGGGCCGCGCGGCACGGCGTTGGCAAACCCCAGGCCGATGCCGTTGACGATGGCCGTGCCTGCATCCGGGCCCATGCAGAGCAAGCCCCGCGCGCCGGCCAGCTCCTTGAGGGCGATCTCGTCCTCGACGGTCACGTTGTCGCTATAAAGCATGACGTTCAGGCCGCTCTCCAAAGCCACACGGGCCTCGCGGGCGGCATAGCGGCCGGCAACCGAGATTACCACCAAGTTGGCGCCGGGGTTCTGGGTGATCGCCGCCCGTATCGAACGGGGCCGCCGGCCTGTTGCGCCGCTCGGCTTCGCGGTTTTTCGCGTAGCCAATAGACGGTCCACCTGGTCGATGGCCGCGGCTGCGGCGTCCTCGGTCTCAGCCAGTACGACCACAACGAGGTCGTTGGGTAAGGCGGCTGCGGCTTCCGGCGTTGCCATGCCGGCGTCTCGCAGAAGTTCGCGGTTAGCGGGCGTGCCCATCACCACGGCGGCATCGCGCACCCCGGGCAGGGCGATGAGCGCCTGCGCCACCTGCATCAGCGTGACCGAGTCGTAGTAGGCCGAGGGAAGAATTCGGGTCGCAACAGGCATAGATCGCTCCTCAGGGGCAGGGGTCCTGACCAAACGCGGCGAGGAAGCCCGCCAGCGTGTCGGAACCGGACGTGGCGCCGTGGCGCATGATTTCCCCGGCAGCATGCTGAACAGGGTCGGGGTCTGCGTCTGCCAGGGCGTACAGGAAATCGTGCCAAATCCGTGGCACGGCACCGCGAGCTGCGGCGTGCAGGTAGGCCAAGCTTAGGCCGGTGGTTCGGCCGGCGGCAGCATCGACCACGGTCCGGCCAACAGCAGCTACTGGCAGCGGCTGCCCGATCTCGCCGTCCGGGGCGATAGCTGCTCGGACGTGCAGTCCCACCAGCCAGCCGCCGAGCCAATCGTCACCTGCAGGAGTGAGGCCAGGGCCAAGACCCGCCAGCTGCCGGGCGTGGGCTTGGATGCCGGCCAGATTACGGTGGCGATAGGCCGCCAGCAGGCCATGGGTCAATTGGTCCGGCGCGGGCCTGGGCGAGGGCTAGACTAGAGCGGCTTCCGAACGCGCCTTGCGTCGAAGGAGCAGGCAGCGAAGCAAAGCTCATCGGCGGGGCCTTCAACGGCAGGGCGTGACGTAGCCAGGCCACGTTTGTCATCACCACGTGAGGGCGGATCGCCAGGCGGTGGTAGTTGGGGCAGGGATCCCACGATTGCGCGGGCTGTAGGTCCACCCGCCAACCGTGCCCCAGGACCAGCCAGCGGCCGTCGCCTGTGACCCGGCTGCCTGGATCGAGCATACACAGCGCCTCTGGGTGGCTCAACACAGCATTGAGTGGTCCGTCGCCGATCCGGTCGCTGACCAGGGAGAAGCGCTGGTCGTTATCGACCACGACGTTGCAGGCTTCGGCGAAGACAGTCTCGACGCGGCCCCGCAGGTTGGGTTGGCGAAGACAGTCGGCGATGTGCAGGCTGATGGACGTTACGTGCATGTTTGTGGCTGAGAAATCGGTGCAATACGAGCCGCTTCAGGTCGTAGTGCTATTGTACCACGACTGTGCTGGCACTGCGAAACATGTCGCCGGTACGATTACTTCGGTTTCGGTCTTTGCCGGTAAGTATGCCCTATGCTATAATCCATCCTCCATGGAGAGGTCGCATAGTTCGGTCGAGTGCGCGCGTCTCGAAAACGCGTAGGGCTTAATTACCCTCGTGGGTTCAAATCCCACCCTCTCCGCCAGGAATCTAACAGGCCCCGACGATTGTCGGGGCCTGTTAGATTCCTGGCGCTTGGTCAACAGTGAGATGGTCCAGGGGATTTTGTCGCCAAGACCGCCAGTGATATAATGACGCAGTCAGTGGAGAGGTCGCATAGTCCGGTCTAGTGCGCGCGCCTGGAGAGCGCGTATCCCCTACCGGGGATCGGGGGTTCAAATCCCTCCCTCTCCGCCTAGCGTTTGTCGAGAGAGCTGGTACATCATGTGCCGGCTCTTTTTCTTGCTTGGTTTTGGTGTCTTCTCAATAATCCGGGGTAGGGGCACGGCCTTGCGCCTGCCCGCCAAGGCGACCGCAAGGGCCTGGCCCCTACAAATTGAGAAGACACCGGTTTTTATGATCTAGGTCATGGCGCAGAACACCAACAGGGGGTATGCTGTGGTGGTGTGAAAGTCTTTGCAGCCTGACCGTTTCTCGGAGCGAATTTGCTATCCTGTACAGCATTGCCAGCGAGGAGACATATGACACAAATCAACGACCTGCTTGTCAACAACCGCAAATGGGCCGCCGAGGTCGTTCAGCGCGACCCCGACTTCTTCGAGCGCCTGGCGCATCGGCAGACGCCGAAGTATCTCTGGATCGGTTGCTCGGACAGCCGGGTGCCGGCCAATCAGATCATCGGACTGATGCCGGGCGACGTGTTTGTGCACCGTAATGTTGCCAACCTGGTGGTACACACCGACCTCAATTGTCTGTCGGTGATCCAGTATGCGGTCGAGGTACTGGGCGTGCAGCACATCATCGTCTGCGGGCACTACGGCTGCGGCGGGGTAGCGGCCGCGCTGCACCGCCACCGGCACGGGCTGATCGACAACTGGCTGCGACATATCCAGGACACTCAAGAGAAATACAACAGCGCAGCTGGTTGGGTTATCCACCGAGCACGAGCAGCACGATCGGCTGTGCGAGCTAAACGTCATCGAGCAGTGCATCAATGTTGGGCAGACCACGATCGTCGAGGATGCCTGGGCACACGGCCAGGACCTCACGGTTCATGGGTGGATTTACGATTTACACGACGGCTTGCTGCGCGATCTGGCCATTGATATCGGGAGCACGGCCGAGCTATCAGCCAGGCTGCAAGCAAAGCATTGAGTCGAGATATCTGGTTCATACGAAGCCATCCGCGACCGCGTCAATGCCATCGCCTGGGACGGCGACTGGTACATTCGCTATTTCGACTTCGACGGTTCACCGTTAGGGTCGTACGTCAACGAGCAAGGCAAAATCTACATCAACGGCCAATCGTGGCCGGTGATCTCCGGTTTTGCGACGCCTGAGCGGGCAGTCCGCAGCTTGGATGCGGTCAAGCAAATGCTCGACACCGGCGCGGGGATCAAGATCAGTGCGCCCGGCTTCGACGGCTTTGACCCGGCCAAGGGCGGTGTGACCACCTATCCGCCCGGCGCTAAGGAGAACGGCGGTATCTTCCTGCACACCAACCCGTGGGTCATCATCGCCGAAACGCTGGTCGGCCACGGCGAGCAGGCCTACACCTACTTTAGCCAGATCAACCCGGCGGCACGCAACGATCGACTGGACGAGTTCGAGTGCGAGCCGTACGTCTATCCGCAGAACATTCTGGGTGACGAGCACCCCCAGTTTGGCCTGGCGCGCAATAGCTGGCTCTCCGGCACCGCTTCGTGGATGCTCCAGGCCGGCATGGGCCACATTCTGGGCATCCGGCCGGCGTCTATGGCGGACTAGAAATCGATCCCTGCATTCCGGCGGCTTGGGACGGCTTTCGCGTCCGCCGCGAGTTCCGCGGGGCCATCTATGAGATCCAGGTGCGCAATCCGCAGCATGTCAATAAGGGCGTCAAATCGGTAGTCGTGGATGGGACCGGGATCAGCGGCAATGTTGTGCCGGCATATGATGCTGGTCTTCACCGCGTTGAAGTGGTTCTGGGCTGAGCGCCGCACCCGGATCCGAGAACCGCGGATGAGCAGCGGCGCGGATCAGAGCGGATGCGGGGTTGAATCGGCTCGGAAGTACCTTAGGAATTCCTGAACAAGTTCAGGAGTCCTGGGGCGCGTGGCGGACTCCTCGACTTGTCGAGGAGTTTTCACCCACCAATTGTTGGCAAGCCAGCGAGGCGCTTGTCCAAAAACTCCCCATTTGGCCAGGTGCCAACTGGACCCAAGGCCGGTGCAAGGACGCGCGACTCTGAGCTATAATTCGTCATGCGCAGGGGGTTTCTGCGCACGACGAGGCAACTGGTCCAATCGGAGCGAGGACACGTGACATGACTACCATCAAAGAGGTGCTCGATAACGCTGGCGGCGCAACCATGATTGCCGGCTGTATCGCCCTGCGGCCGCTGGTGCAGCCGCGCTACAGCAGCTGGAACGCAACTGCTGAAGAACTGCACCGCAGCTTACCGGGCGACGAACGCGTGCTGGCGCCTCTCGTTGCGCAGACGATGGCTGTGACGATCAACGCCAAGCCCGAACGCGTCTGGCCATGGGTGGCCCAGATCGGCCAGGAGCGTGGCGGACTATACAGCTATGAGTTGCTCGAAAACCTGGCACGCTGTGACGTACACAACGCCGATCGGGTCGTGCCGGAGTGGGAACTTGGAGTTGGTGACCGAGTGCGTCTCGGCCCTGAAGGCTATCCCGTCTGGGGTGTCGTGGATTTGGAACGTGGGCGTTGGCTTCTTTTGGCCGGTGCGGACCTCAAGACCGCCAAGGTCGATGAGTTGCCCAAGCCGGGACAGCTCGAATACATCAATTTTACGTGGCTGTTCAACCTCGACGAGCGGCTAGATGGCACGACGCGCCTTCTTCTGCGCAATCGCCTCGACTACGCCCCGCGTACCTTTGCGAACAAGTTGATGTGGAAGTGGATGACGGACCCGATTGGTTTTGTCATGGCGCGCAAGATGTTGTTGACGATCAAGCAGCGCGTCGAGGGCCAGTCCCTGCACTAATGTGACCTCCTGGCCACCCGTGTGTAGTTGGTCCGGCTATGGACGGTAATCAGTAATCAGGTTGTACTACATAGAGGAACCATATCATGAGCACCATCACGACGATCGATATCCCGTTTCCTGAGAGTGAAGCGCTGCATCTGCGTTTCTCGGTAGGCGCCTGCCGGCTGTTGGTCAAGCCAGGCGCTGGGCAGAGCTGGGTCGCCGGCACCTACGACGACCCGTCAAATGCCATCCCTTTGCGCATCGTTCAAAACGGCGATCCGGGAACCACGAGGATCACCCAGGCGGTCTCCTGGCCGGACGTATGGGGGAGACCCCAGTATCCCCCAACCTTCGATCTGTCCTTGGGGAAGATCCGGCCTTATGCACTGAATTTGGACATGGGCGCTGGAGAGGGGATGGTCGACCTGGGCGGCCTTCCGTTGACCCAGTTGGCCGTGAACTTTGGCGCCGGCAAACAGACCATCGACTTCTCTGCGCCCAATCCACAGCCGATGGAGCGAGTGCGCGTGGCCGCTGGGGCAGCGAGCCTGGAACTCATGCGACTGGCCAACGCGAATGTTGCAGAGGTAAGCGTGGAGGGCGGCGCCGCAGCCTATGTTTTCGACTTCGGCGGCCAGCTCCGTCGTGACGTGGCTTTCAAGCTCACGGCCGGCATGTCCTCTGTGGAGATCCGCATTCCAGCCGGCACCGCCGCCAAGGTCACGCCAGAGACCGTTCTCGGCAGCGTAGACGTGGCCGACGGCTTCATGAAGAAGGAAGGCGCCTTTTGGAATGAAGCCGCGTTGCGCGGCGCTACGCCGACACTTACCATCAGCGCCAGTGTCGTCATGGGGTCGATCAGAGTGGTGACCACCGCAGAAACCAGCTCAGCCGGGCCTCAGCCGACCATGGCCGTGGAAGCGACCCCATCGAAGAGCGTGGTCGATCTTCCTTAAGAAGAAGAAGCTGTTTGAAATGCTCGGAATTGTCTCACGCAGAGGCGCGGAGAGCGCAAAGTTGGAACAAAAATGGTCGGAATCTGGGCCTTTCTCTCCACTCCGCTTCGTTGCGGGACTTCGTGCGGCTTTGCGGCTCTGCGTTAGCTGATCAAACAGTTTCTTAGAAATGGATGTCGATTCGCCAGCACGGATGCCAACGTCGTCAACTGTAAGTCCTGCCAGTATGACGCAGATCATGGCACGAAATCTCGAATAGCGCGATAGTGAGCGAAGAAGCAGGTCAGTCCTGCTTCTTCGCATCGCGTTTGGCGACTTGTTCGGAGGCCGTCTACCGGCAAGATGCCAACGGACCACGAGATCCGACACACTGAGGAGTCAGAGTTCGTGACGACACTATCCAATTGGAACGACGAGCTCAACAATGCCGCGCTCTACCGGGTGTTGTCTGAGGTGGAGAAGGACCCGCACATCGCCGAGGTCTATCGACGTATGGGCGACATGGAGGCACATCATGCCGAGGTTTTGGCCGAGCGGATGCGCCAATCCGGCCAGCCCATGCCGGTTTTCAAGCCGACCTGGCGGACGCGCACGCTGAGCGCCTTGGCGAGGCGCTTTGGTCCGGGCTTCGTGTTGCCAAGCGTGGTCACAATGGAGGAAATGGCCGGTCATGGCTACAGTGGCAAAGACGGCGACGCGACCATGGCTGCGCAGGAGCAATCGCACGCTCGTCTGCTGCGCCAGATCACCGGCACGTCCGCCGACGGGATGCAGGGCGCGGCGCTGGCTCAGATCGAGGGGCGCCATAAAGGAACGGCCGGCAACGCGCTGCGCGCGGCAGTGCTCGGCGCCAACGATGGACTGGTGTCCAATTTGAGCCTGGTGATGGGCGTGGCCGGCGCGGCGATGGCCGGCAGCGCGATCCTGATCACCGGCCTGGCCGGCCTGCTGGCCGGCGCGATCTCCATGGCCCTGGGCGAGTGGCTGTCGGTGCAGAGCTCGCGCGAGCTGTACAAGCACCAGATCGGCCTGGAGGAGCAGGAAATCGCCATCGATCCGATGGAGGAGATCGAGGAGTTGACCCTGATCTATCAAGCGCGCGGGTTGACCGAGGAGCAGGCGCGACAGTTGGCCACTCAAATCATGAGCGACCCGAAGAACGCCAGCGACACATTGGCGCGCGAGGAACTCGGCATCAACCCGGAGGAGCTCGGCGGCTCGGCGTGGGAAGCGGCGATCACCTCGTTTGTGCTGTTTGCGATCGGCGCGATCATCCCGGTGTTTGCCTATTTCTTCCTGAGTGGCATGACGGCGGTCGTCGTCAGCGTGCTGATGAGCACCGTCGGTTTGTTCGCCATCGGCGCGGCGATTACTCTGTTCACTGGCCGCACCGTGCTGTTCTCTGGCACGCGTCAGGTTCTCTTTGGCCTGGCGGCTGCCGCCGTGACCTATGGCGTCGGCCGGCTGATCGGCGTCAGCTTGATCGGGTAAGCGTGTGGCGTGATGGTCCATCACTACGAAATCGACGGCCTCCCGGTCCAAACCGGCGACATTCTCTGCACAACCGACGGCACCGACCGCTTTGTCGTAGGGCGCTTTTGGCAGCTATTTGGCCTGTTCGTGCCCGGACCGATCGATCACGTCGCGATGTACATCGGACCGGGCGGGCGCTGTATCGAGTCCGGTCCGGCGGGTGTGACGATGTTTGAGGTCGCGGGGAACACCTGGGATCCGCAGCAGATGGCCAGGCAACGCGCCAGGTTGGCCGACACGTTGTACGGCGTAGCCTATCCACTGGCCGAAAAGGGTTTCGACGCGCAGCAGGAGGACGCGATTCGGCGCGATGTGGCCGAGTATTGCCTGCAGCAGGCAGCCGCCGACAAGCCCTATAATCTCAATTTTGCCAATTCCAGCACCGAGCGGGCCTTCTACTGCACGCAGCTCATCTACCTGGCCTATCTGCGCCATGGGATCGACTTCAATACCGGGCAGGGTATCCTCGGATTGGAATGCACTGAGTGCTTTATTCTGCCTCAGGAGATATGGGATGGCTGCAGTCACCGGCGGCTGGGAGAATCGGTAAACAACGAACAGACCTCCGAGGTTACGGAAAACCTCGGAGCGTCGTACAAGCCGATACGAACAGACCTCCGAGGTTACGGAAAACCTCGGAGGTCGTTAGGATAGAACAGACCTCCGAGGTTACGGAAAACCTCGGAGGTCGCTGTAGGTCACGCTGCTTTGGGCAAACGGGTGATCACGCCTGCAAGCTTGGCCATTTTATTGGCGATGACGCTGAGCAGCTTGTCGTACGAGGCGGAGAAGGATGCCACGCCTTGCACCAGCAGCTCGCTCGTGATTTCGTCCAGCGAGATGCCGGCTGCGGCGAGCGAGGTGAAGTGGGCGCGGGCTTGGTCCAGCCCGCTCGTGACGGTGCCGGCCTGCGGCTGGCCGTGGTCGAGATAGGCGTCGATCGTGGCCTGGGGCATGGTGTTGACGGTATCCGGTCCGATCAACGGGTCAACGTACAGCGTGTCGGGATAGGCGGGGTTCTTGGTGCTGGTGCTGGCCCACAGCATGCGTTGGACACGAGCACCGTCTGCCCGCAGCGGTTGAAAAGCGCTTTCGGCGAAGATTTCTTCAAAACGCTGGATAGGCTAGCTTGCTGTTGGCAACGGCGATCTTTCCCAGCAGGTTGCGCAAGTGCTCGCGCAGGGCTAGGTCGTCGGACGCTGCGATGACGGCCTCGATGCGCTTATCTGCGGAGCCGTCGATCCGGCTGACGAAGAAGCTGGCCACAGAAGCGACCCGGCTCACGTCGCCGCCGGCGGCTGCCAGCCGATCCAAGCCGCGGATGTAGGCGCGAGCAGCCGCCTCGTAGGCCGGCACTGCGAACAACAACGTGACGTTGACGTTGATCCCGCTGGCGATCAAGGCCTCGATCGCCGGCACGCCTTCCGGGGTGCCCGGCACCTTGATCATCAGGTTGGGCCGGTCGACTGTTGCGAACAGACGCTTGCCGGCCGCAATGGTCCCTTCCGTGTCATGCGCCAGGTGGGGAGAAACCTCCAGGCTGGCATAGCCGTCGAGGCGTTCGCTTTTATCAAAAACGGGCCGCAGTAGATCGCAGGCGCGTCGGATGTCGGCAATGGCCAACGTTTCATAGGTCTGCTCGACGCCCGCGCCCTGCGCGGCCAGTTCGAGTGATCTCCGCATCGTAATCACGGCTGCCGCCGATAGCTTTTTCGAAAATCGTTGGGTTGGAGGTCAGGCCGAGGATGCCGTCCTCGGCGATCATGCGGGCAAGCTCGCCGTTTTCCAGCAACCGCCGCTCGATATTGTCGTACCACACGCTTTGACCGAATTCTCGCAGTTTCTGCAAGGGATTCATGGTAAGTAACTCCTGTTACTGGCTTTCATAGTTGAGAATCTTATCTCGCCGCCGCACGAAGCGCTCCTGCCCTGCCTGAAAGCTAGCGCTTAAGTACGATTTGACCAGCTCGCGCGCCAACTCATCGCCGACGATGCGACCGCCCAACACGAGGACGTTCATGTCGTCATGCTCGACGCCCTGGTGGGCGGAATAGGTGTCGTGGCATAGGCAGGCGCGCACACCCTTGACCTTGTTGGCCGCGATGCAGGCGCCTACGCCGCTGCCGCAGATCACGATGCCGCGCGCCGTCTGGCCGGAGGCCACCGCTTCGCCGACGGCGAAGGCGAAGTCGGCGTAGTCATCGAACCGGTCGTAACTGGACACGCCGAGGTCGAGGACTTCGTGACCAGCCTCTTTCAGCCAGCCGGCAACTTGGGTTTTGAGTTCATATCCGCCGTGGTCGGCGCCGAGGGCGATCTTCATCCTGATGCTCCTAAGTCACGGGTCAAGTGTTATGGGGCGAGTGCGAGAGTGTCAGGTTTCACGTGTCAAGGTTTCATGGCCGGACGGCACGCTAGCAGCACCTGTTTGCCGATCCGTCACCTGGCACTTGACACCTAGACACCTGACACTATCCCCTCACTGCCTTCTCGACAATCGCATCGACAGTGATGCCGAAATTCTCGTAGAGCGTCTGGTACGGCGCCGAGGCGCCAAAATGGTCCAAGCCAATGAACGCATCTCGGCGTCCGGTGTAGCGGTCCCAACCGAGGGAGATGCCAGCCTCGATGCCGATGCGTTGAGCGAAGGCGGGGGCAGCACGCTGTCCTGGTAGTCTTTCGGCTGTGCCTCGAACAACTCCCAGCTGGGCAGGCTGACGACGCGAGCTGCGAACCCTTTGTTTGGCAGCTTATCGCGGGCTGCTACGGCCAGATGAACCTCGGAGCCGGTGGCGATCAAGATGACTTCGCCCCGGAACTCGAAGACCATCGGAAAGTCCAGCAGGATGTAGCCGCCGCGGCCGACGCCCTGGGCCGGGTCGGCTGATGTGCCTATCAGGGTGGGCAGGTTCTGCCGGGTCAAAGCCAGGGCCAGCGGGCCGCCTTTGTGAGTTATGGCGAGCTTCCAGGCCGCAACCGTCTCGTTGGCGTCGGCGGGACGGAGCACGGTGAGGTTGGGGATCGAGCGCAAGGCTGCCAGCTGCTCGACCGGCTGATGCGTCGGGCCGTCCTCGCCCAGGCCGATGCTGTCGTGGGTGAAGATGAAGATCGTAGGGATTTCCATCAACGCCGCCAGGCGGATCGACGGCCGCATGTAGTCGGAAAAGACCAGGAACGTGGCGCCATAGGGCCGGACGCCGCCGTGTAGTTGCATGCCGTTGAGCGCGGCGCCCATGGCGTGCTCACGCACACCGAAGCGCAGGTTGCGGTTGGCGTAGGCGCCAGCCTCGAAATTGCCCGTTCCCTTGATCAAGGTCTTGTTGGACGGCGCCAGGTCGGCCGAGCCGCCGATCAGCTCCGGCATCCGCGCGGCCAGGGCGTTCAGCGCCACGCCGGAGATGTTGCGCGTGGCGTCGCCTTTGGCGTCGGGTTGGTAAGTCGGCAAGTCCGCATCCCAGCCAGCGGGCAGCACACCGCCCATGCGGCGGAGGAACTCAGCGGCCAGCTCAGGGTAGTCCGCGGCATAGGTTTCGAGACGCTTCAGCCAGGCCGCCTGTTGGTCGCGACCCGTATCCAGCGCCTGGCGGAAATGAGCCAGCACGTCCTCGGGGATCCAGAACGCCGGCTCGGTGGGCCAGCCCAAGGCTTCTTTGGTCAGCCGCACCTCTTCAGGTCCCAGCGGCTCGCCATGGACGCCGGAGGTGTTGGCTTTGTTCGGGCTGCCGTAGCCGATGATCGTGCGCACGGCGATAATCGACGGGCGTTCGGTCTCAGCCTGGGCCGCTCGGATCGCGGCATCGATCGCATCGAGGTCGGTGCCGTCAGCCACGGACTGGGTCTGCCAGCCATAGGCCCGGAAGCGCGCCATGCGATCCTCGGTAAAGGCCAGGTCGGTGCTGCCGTCGATCGAGATGTGGTTGTCGTCGTAGAGGTAGATGAGCCGGCCGAGCTTCAAATGGCCCGCCAGCGAAGCGGCCTCCGACGAAACACCCTCCATCAGGTCGCCGTCTGAGACGATGGCGTAGATGGTGTGGTCGACAACGTCGTGTCCGGGGCGGTTGAACACTGCCGCCAGGTGATGGGCGGCCATGGCCATGCCGACGCCCATGGAAAAGCCCTGTCCGAGCGGGCCGGTGGTGCTCTCGACGCCGGCGGTGTGGCCGTACTCCGGATGTCCTGGCGTCTTGCTGCCCCACTGGCGGAACTGCTGCAGCTCGCTCAACGGCAGGTCGTAGCCGGTGAGGTGGAGCAGGCTATAGAGCAACATGGAAGCGTGGCCGGCCGAAAGCACGAAGCGGTCGCGGTCGGGCCAGGCCGGGTCGGCGGGGTTATGTTTCAGATGGCGAGTCCACAGGACATAGGCCATCGGCGCCATGCCCATGGGCGCGCCCGGATGGCCGCTGTTGGCCTTTTGGACGCCATCGATGGCAAGAAAGCGAATGGTGTTGACGGCTTGTTGGGAAAGTGAGTTTTGATTTGGCATACTGTGGGTCCTAGGCTGAGTCAGGATCGTGCATAAAGCGGCGAGCTGGCTGGCTCAGCGAGTGCGGATGGGTCGCGGCAACGCCGGACTGGTTCGGTTCGGACGGAAAACGCCGATAGAGTATACCATAGTGCGTGCCAGAGTTGCCAACTGCTTTGGGGCGGTGTATGCTATGCAACAACCGGCGATTGGACCTTTGTACAGATCGGACCGTTCTTCCGAGAACGGTCCGATCTAGGTCGAGTAGATACTAAAGTGCAGATTGGACCTTTCTCGGAAGAAAGGTCCAATCAGAGTGACGATGGATCAACCCTTGTCTACCAGCGCCGCCCATGCAGACGCCGTGCGCAACGCAATCTTTGGTGATTTCTTCTGGCTGCTAGGCCTGCCGGAAGCCAGTCCTTGGCGCCATCGACTCACGCCCTTGCTCCAGCCCGTGGTGGGGCGTTTTGCCGATTTGGCGGCGGAGTTCGACCAGGCGGTCGCGCAGGTCGGACTGGCGCCGGCGATCCGGCCTTATTACTCGCGATTCGCCGAGCGCGTGACTGTGACAGGCATGGAGACTCTGCCAGCTACCGGTCCACTGCTGGTCATCTCCAACCATCCTGGCGCTTACGATCTGTTTCTGATTCTGGCAAGCCTGCCGCGCGACGACGTCAAGGTGATCGTGAGCGAGATCTCGATCCTGCATCGCCTCCCGGCGTTTGATCGGTACTTCATCTCCATCGGACCTTCTGCCAGCAACAGTGTGTCGGCAGCCAAGGCCGGCGTGCGTCACTTGCAGGACGGAGGGGCGCTCTTCCTGTTTCCCGGCGGCATCGTAGATCCCGATCCAGCCTTCATGCCCGGCGCTGTCGAGAGCTTAGAACGATGGTCGCCGAGCCTTGAGCTTTTCCTGCGCCGCGTCCCAGAGACACAGGTGGTCGTCGCGATTGTCAGCGGCGTCTTGTCGCGTGGCTGGTTCAACAGCCCGGTCACCCGGCTGCGTCAGGAGCGGAAGGATCGCCAAAAAATCGCCGAGGCGTGCCAGGTAGCGCAGCAGATGCTCTGGCCGCATAGCATCCGGATTCGACCATTTGTCACCTTTGATCACCCGTTCGCCGTGTCTGAGCTGGGCCAGGATGGCACAGCTGGATCGTGGCTGGCTGCGATCCAGGAGCGAGCGCGGCTGCTTCTGACGCTTCGCGGCGCGGTTTCAATCTGAGAACCGCGGACTGGCGGAGGCGCGGACCGGAGGGAAGTGCGGAGCGGACTGATAGGACCAGTTGCTTCGCACTCTCCTCCGGTCCGCGCCTCCGCCAGTCCGCGGTTCTCAGATTTCGTGTTCAGGAGGAACCAATGACCCCGCTCGATCGCATCAACCGTTTGGATCGTCGATTTGCCTGTGCCTGTGCGCTGGTGGTGATCTCGGTGGGCCTCGCCGCCTGCAACCGGCTACGCACGGAACAGGCGCCCCCCACTGCGGCGCCTACCGCCGCTTTTTTTTCGACAGCAACGCCGGCATTTCCGGCGTCCACGTCGACGCCTGCAGCCACAGCTCCCGTAGCCCCAACCGATGCGGCCGAGATGCCCTGGTGGAACGACCGTGTTTTCTACGAGGTCTTCGTGCGCAGCTTCAATGACAGCAACGGTGATGGTATCGGCGACCTCAGCGGGCTGATCGAGAAGTTGGATTATCTCAACGACGGCGATCCTGCCACCACCGATGACTTGGGCGTGACCGGCATCTGGCTGATGCCCGTCATGCAGTCGCCCAGCTATCACGGCTACGACACGACCGACTACTACACGGTCAACCGGGACTATGGCACGAACGAGGATTTCAAGCGCCTGATCGACGAGGCGCACAAGCGCGGTATCGAAGTCATCGTCGACCTGGTGCTCAACCACACTTCGAGCGAGCATCCGTGGTTTGTCGAGTCCGCCAGCGATCCTTCATCTCCGAAACGGGACTGGTATCGATGGAGTACAAAGGATGACGGCAGCAAGGCGCCTTGGTCAGGAGGCGGTCCGGTTTGGCACAAGAAAGGCGACGACTACTACTTTGCCTTGTTCTGGGAAGGTATGCCGGACCTCAACTACGACAATCCTGAGGTAACTCAGGAGATGGAAAACGTCGCCCGTTTTTGGCTTGAGGAGATGGGCGCGGATGGATTCCGACTGGATGCGATCCGTCACCTGGTTGAGGAAGGTCAGACCTATTCCAACACCCCGGCAACCCACGCCTGGTGGAAGAGCTTTGACGACTTCGTCGACAGCGTTAACCCACAGGCGCTGACTGTTGGCGAGATCTGGGACACCACGGATGCTGTGGCGCCCTACGTGCGGGATGACGAAGTCGATCTGGCCTTCGAATTCGACTTGGCGCAAGGGATCCTGACCAGCGTCCAGCGTCGCGAGCCGCAAGCCACGTCGCAGGAAGTGGCCGAGAATTTGGCGGCATTTCCGCCCGGCCAGTTCGCGACCTTCTTGACCAACCACGACCAGGGTCGTGTGGCAACGCAGCTGTTCAAGGATCCGGCCGGCAACAAGCTTGCGGCAACCGTCCTTCTGACAATGCCCGGCGTGCCGTTCATCTACTACGGCGAGGAGATCGGCATGACCGGCGGCAAGCCCGACGAGAAGATCCGCACGCCGATGCAGTGGACGGACGATGCCACAGGCGGCTTCACGACCGGTGAACCGTGGGAAGCGGTCAACGCCGACGTCAAGAAGGTCAACGTCGCCGCGCAGGAGGCTGATCCCACGTCGTTGCTCAGCCACTACCGGCAGCTGATCCATCTGCGCAACGAGCATGCCGCGCTCCGCACTGGCGCCTTTGTGCCCGTGGATAGCTCCTGTCCCAAGACTTTTGCCTACATGCGCCACCTTCCGGCTTCCGGCGAAGAGAAGCAGGACGGCGAAACGGTTCTGATCGTATTGAACTTCGCCTCCAAGGGAGATCAAACCGGGTGCACTTTCACCTACAGCGGCGATGCCCTGCCAGCCGGCGTCTATCGACCTAGCGACTTGCTGACCGGCGAGCAGGCCGCCGAGCTTACGGTGGATGCCAACGGCTTCCAGGGCTACGCACCTGTGCAAAGCCTGGCGCCCAGGGCGGGGCATGTTCTGTTGCTCGATAGGTCGAGCCGCTAGGCTGACTGTTCCCTGATTTTGCTGCAACAAGTGTTGAGCTGTTGCGGAACGACCCGCTGGCATCACGCAGCGGGTCGTTGATTCCGTAGCGTTTCTGTTCTCCGCCGGCTCTATGAGTAGCCTGAATTCGGAAGGCTGGGACTGGCGACCTCGACCCGCTTTGCTGAGTCGGCTAGGTCCAGGGGTGATCCTGATTCTCGATCCCGCTTTGGGCTTTCTGCCACAGCCGCCGGTACTCGGGCTGGACAGAAGGATCGATCCCATCGGCCAAGCCAAGGGGCAGACGAAGCCGCAGGATCAGGTCCTGTACGTCAGCCAGATCGCGCAAGCGGTGGGGAGCGCTTAGACCGGACGCCAGCTTGAGCTCAATCAGCTTTTCGAGGGAGATGACGCGGATATCCCCATGCGTTTCGCTCACACCCGGTGCCGCGGGATCGGGGAAGGCGACGGGTTTTGGCAATCCATCGCCTGGAAACGCGCCCGCAGTAAGGAACTCGATCCGTACGCCCGTTTCCGTGTCTCGGAATGTTTTCTGCGCTCCGTTGAACGCTGGGCGATATCCTCGCCCAACGCAGCGCTCTCGGAAAAGCTGCAATCCGGTTGGGGTCAGCAAAATGTCGATGTCTTCGGTCATGCGTGGATAGCCGTGTTCGGCCAATGCAAGTCCGCCAAGAAGGGCGTAGTCAATGCCTTCCTGCTCCATGCGTTCTGCCAGGCGGCGTAGCGAGCTGCGCAATACGCCTGCGCCGGCGAAATAGGCGCTTGCCTCGCGGAGCATCACGTCACCACCTGCTCCAAGCTTGCTTTCGTAGACCATCGTGGACTCTTGAGTGTCCGTGGTTAGTGACTGATTTAGAGCAAAGTCATCGATGACCGGGATCTCGTCGCCGAATCGGAGCGCTGTCAGCAACCAACCCTCCGCGGCGTCTTCTGCCATTAAGGCTGCTTCGGCGCGCGTTTTGCCCCAGGTGATACAGCCCGGCAACACTGTGATCTCCACCGTCCAGCCCCCATCGTCATTTGGCACAAAAACAGCATGGCTAAGCGCCAGCATAACGTAGTCATGTAGATTCAGAAAGCTCATCGAGCAAACTCCTTGCCTCGAGTGATACCTCAATGAGTTACACTCAGGACATGTGATAGATCGACTGGGGCATCTCCCTTCTTCATTATAGCTCTTACCGGGAGGTTGACAAGGTCTACCGGTTACACAGGCTTCGAATGACCTTGCGTCGAGGTTATCAGGCCGACCAGTTTGCAGGATAGCTCTCGCGTCAGACGAAAGCACCATCCGCGGCTGCTGCTCTGAAAAAACCCGAACAAGTTCGGGAGTTCGCGGTGTACGCCGGACTCCCGAACTTGTCGAGGAGTTTTCATCCATCGGGGCGCCGGCCGATCGGCGAGGCGCCTGTTGCCTTGACAATTGTCTCTTGCTTTGTATAATCGTATCGATACAAACTATACAATGTCAAGTGTTCTGTCGATTGCGTCAGTCTTCAGGAGCGTGCCTCATCGAAGAGATCTGGAACGGCCTGCTGCAGGCCATTCAACTTATTGCCAGTCGCGACCCGGCGCTATACGAGATTGTAGGACTGTCTCTGCGCGTCTCGGGGATTGCGCTGCTGATCAGTTGCATCATCGGAATTCCGCTCGGTGCGTTTATGGGCTTGAACCGCTTCCGCGGCCGGCGGTTGCTCATCATCCTGATGTACACCGGCATGGGCTTTCCACCGGTGGTGGTGGGCCTCTTCGTCTACTTGATGCTGTCGCGCAGTGGTCCGCTGGGCCAACTGAACTCCCCGTTGATACCCTCCCTGTTCACACCTGGGGCGATGATCGTCGCCCAGACGATCATCGCCTTGCCGCTCGTCGCCGGGTTCACGATGGCTTCGGTGCTCGGGGTCGACCCGCAGCTTCGGCTGCAGGTGCGCTCACTGGGCGCCACCCGCTGGCAGACGAGCGTAGCCCTGCTGACGGAGGCGCGTTTCGGCGTGATTGCGGCGGTGATCGCCGGCTTTGGTGGGATCATCTCAGAGGTCGGCGCGGTGATGCTGGTGGGCGGCAACATCGAGGGCCGCACGCGCGTGCTCACGACCGCGATCGTGCTCAACACCCGTCAAGGTGAGTTTGAGCTGGCCATCGCGCTGGGCATCATCCTGCTGGCGATTACGTTCCTGGTCAATACCATTATGTTGCGCCTGCAGGGGAGGACGGTGGAGCGATGAGTGATGAATGATGAGTGATGAGCGATGAATGGACCGATGTCTGGCGCGATCTACAGGCTAGACAGCGTCACAAAGCTCTACGGCACTCGTTGCGTGCTCGATGGGGTCAGTATCGACGTGAAGCGCGGTGAGGTCCTTGCCGTGGTAGGCCCCAGCGGTTCAGGAAAAAGCACGCTCTTGAGGCTGTTGAATTTTCTCGAGCCGCCGACCTCGGGCCGGATTCGCTATGGCGACGTGGAGTTTTCCGCTACCCAAGCCGTGCCGCTGGCTGTCAGCCGGCAGGTCACGACCGTGGCTCAACGGCCCGTCTTGCTCGATCGCACGGTACAGGCCAACGTGCGCTTTCCTTTACAGCTGCGGGGCCAGCGCAACTCAACTGCCGAAGTCGACGCAGCCCTGGCGCAGGTCGGGCTGGCAGGATTGGCCAAGCAATCGGCGCGTACCCTGTCCGGCGGCGAGGCACAGCGGGTGGCGCTGGCGCGGGCGATGGTGATCCGGCCCGAGGTCTTGCTGCTGGACGAGGCAACCGCCAACCTGGATCCCTACAACGTAAGCCTGATCGAGCAGACCGTGCGATCGCTCAATGCCGAACAGGGCATGACGGTGGTGCTGGTGACGCACAACGTCTATCAGGCCCGTCGACTGGCGAATCGCATTGCCCTGTTCCTTGACGGCAAAGTGGTCGAATGCGCCGACGTGCAGGCGTTTTTCGAGTCTCCCCAAGACCCGCGTACGAGCGCGTTCGTGCGCGGGGAAATGGTCTATTGAAACAGGAGGAATCTCATGTCCCGACGATCTTTGCTTTGGTTGAGCACGCTCGTGCTCGTCTTTTCCCTGGTGGCCGGATGCGCAGCGCCCGCCGCGCCGGCGCCCCAGGCCCCCGCACCGGCAGCGACCACAGCCCCTGATCCCACCCAGGCTCTGGAGCCGGCAGCGACGGCGGTGCCCGAGCCGGCGCCGGTTACAGAACCGGTTTCGCAGACGCTGCGCCTCGCCACTACCACAAGCACTGCCGACTCCGGCCTATTGGACTTCATCCTGCCCGATTTCGAGCAGAAGTTCGACGCCAAGGTGGACGTGGTGGCAGTTGGCACCGGTCAAGCACTGGAAATCGGCAGCAAGGGCGACGCCGATGTCGTTCTGGTGCACAGCCGCAAAGGCGAGGACCAGTTCGTGGCCGACGGGCATGCCAAAGAGCGCTTCGACGTGATGTACAATGACTACATCATCGTCGGCCCGGCGGATGATCCCGCCAAGATCGCCGGCATGGCGACGGGCAAGGAAGCTTTCCAGGCCATCGCAGACGCCGAGGCGGTCTTTGTCAGCCGCGGCGACAAGTCCGGCACCAACACGAAGGAGCTAAGCATCTGGGCCAGCATCCCCATCACCCCAACAGCCGAGATGGGCTGGTACAACTCGATCGGCCAAGGTATGGGCGACACCCTGCTCTTCGCCAACGAGCAGCAGGGCTATACCCTGACCGATCGCGGCACCTATTTGTCAATGACGGATAAGCTGCCTGATCTCGCGGTGCTGGTCGGCGGCGCCAACCTGACCGAGAACAAGGACAAGGTGCTGCTCAACCCGTACGGCGTGCTGGCCGTCGATCCGGGTGCACATCCTGGCGTCAATGCCGAGCTGGCGACGCAGTTTGTCGAGTGGCTGCTATCACTCGACACCCAAAAGGTGATCGAGGGTTACGGTGTAGACGAGTTCGGCCAGCCGCTTTTCTATCCCAGCTCTGAGGAATTCAAAGCCACACGCGATGTGACCATCAAGATCGGCGACAAGTCGCAGACCTTCACACTGGCTGATCTGCAGGCCCTACCCCAGACTGAGCTCAAGGGTTATGAGGCCACGGGCCACAAGAAAGGGCCGCTGGGCGCCAATGACTGGGCTGGCGTCTCGCTGAAAGAGCTGATGCTCTTGGTGGACCCGACGATCGCCGACCCGACCAACGATGGAAAGTTCATCGTTGCGACCGCGAGCGACGGGTGGAAGTCCACCCTGCGCTGGAACCAGCTCTTTGGCGAGCCGCGCGGCGGCCAGGCGCTGGCCGACTCATACGGCTGCTCGGAGTGTCACGGCTACATGGGTGAAGGCACGGCGCCCAAGGGCAAGCAGCCAACTCCTGCTTTGGCGGGCAAGGGCTTTACTGCAGCGATGCTCGGCGCCATCGTACGTGAAGGGCATGGCGGCATCAATCCTTACACGCCAGAGCAGCTGCCCGACACCGACCTGGAAGAACTCGCTGCCTGGTTCGCCGATCCGACCGCGCCGATCTCCGACACGGCCTATGCGGTTTCGGCGGAACAGATCGGGGCTTTGCTGGCCCTTGTTCGCAATGGCAATGACATGAACGGCCGCGACGGCTTGATCCAGCTCATCATGCCCATGGACAAGTACACCAGCCGCTTCGCCCATTGGGTGAAGACGGTTGAAGTCGTGGAGCCGGCGCAGTAGCTGGTCCAACTGAGTCTCTGATCGGCACTCCCCTATGACCTTGCCGCCGAGTAGGGTCTCGTCAAAAAAGCACGGGCCTTTCTTCCGAGAAAGGTCCGTGCTTGGTTCTCATTACTCCACCAGAATGGACCTTTCTTCCGAGAAAGGTCCATTCTGGTTCTCATCATCTTTCGCTATCCTGTACAAGGTATGGCACGGGGTGGTGTTCGTCGCGCCCCTTCGAAGAAAAAGTCCACGAGCCGCGGAGCCAGCAGCTGTGGATCATTGGCAAACCCCGGGTGAGCCGGTCGTGCCCGGCCGCGCACAAAGGTGTTGACGAGACCGAGAAAGATCCAGGCGTAGAATTCGGAGTTGCTCTGGCGCAGTTCGCCGCGCTCGATCCCATCATGCATGGCCCTTGACAGAGGGTCGAACAGCTCGCGGCGGAAGCTTTGGTCCATGCTTTCGTGCAGAGACCGCTCCTTGACGTGCTCCATGTCCCGCATCATGCTGCCGATATCGGTCTTGAATGCAGTGAGCATCGCCTGGGTGAGCTCGGTCAGGCGTTCGACCAGCGGTGGGTCGGCGTCGAGGATCGAACGAAAGCCGTGTAGCTGGCGCGTCAGAACCTGGATGAAGAGCGTTTCCTTGTTGCCGAAGTAGTAATAGAGCGTCGGCTTGGTGATGCCACAGCGCTGGCACAGCTCGTCAACCGACGTGCCGCGATAGCCGAGCTGTTGGAACATCCCCCAGGCCTCCTGGAAGATGCGTTCGGTGTTTTCGTTGGTCGGAATCGCAGGCAGACCGGATTCAATGGGGCGGGTATGTTGATCAGTGATTGCCATGGTAAGGCGTGCTCTTCAAGTGAATGGCATTTGCGAGCGCAATACGAAGTGATCGCGCCAGCACGCCACTTGCCTTTTGTAGTGTATACCGAATAGTATACATTTCTGTGACTAATATACCAATCGGTATAGAAGCATAAGCCCTGAGGCAGCAGGGTCATGCTTGGAATTGCCGAGTGAGGATCATGGCACTTGGCGAAACCTCGGGCGTGATGTATAACATGCTCGCAATGGGCGATTTTGATAGAACCCCTCTTTACCTCCAGATAGCCGAATCGATCCGGCAAGAGATCATCTACGGCAGCTTCGGTGCAGGCGATCCTCTTCCGCCGGTACGGGCTATGGCAGCGCGCTGGCAATGCACGGTTGGCACCGTGCAGCGAGCGTATGCCGAGCTCGCGCGCGAGGGGCTCGTCACCAGCCGTCCTGGGCAGGGCACCCGCATTACCTCGGCGACCGCGGAGCAACCCGACCGCACTCCTTTACGCCGGGCGACTCTGGCTAACCAGGTGGAGCGCTTCTTGTTGGATACGATGGCCGCCGGATATCAGGCGGACGAGGTGGAGCAGGCGATGCGTATGGCGTTGGATCGCTGGCACGCGCTGGCGCAAACCACAGCAATTGCTCCCGAGCATGTGCTGCGTTTCGCCGGCAGCCATGACCCGGCCGTCTCTCTGGTAGCCGCCCGCTTTGGCGAGATTGCCGCTGGGGCGACGCTGCGCCTGTCCTTCAGCGGCAGTCTCGGCGGTCTGATTGCTCTGGCGCAAGGCGAGGCCGATCTGGCAGGCTGCCATTTGTGGGATGCCGCCACCGACACCTACAACACGCCATTTATCCAGCGTTTGCTGCCAGGCCGGCGAGTGCTTTTGTTGACCTTGGCCCACCGGCGGCTGGGGCTGGTTTTGGCCCCGGGCAACCCGGCTGGCATCGCCGGTTTGCCGGACCTGGCTCGCGCCGGCGTGCGCTTTGTCAACCGCCAGCCCGGCGCCGGAACGCGGGTCTGGCTGGATGCGCAGTTGCACCGTTTGGGTATTGATCCCGGACGGGTGAACGGATACGGCGACGAAGCATTGACCCATTCCGAGGTCGCGCGCGCTGTGTCTGGAGGGCATGCAGACGCAGGTCTTGGCATCGAAGCGGCTGCGTTGGCCTATGGTCTGGCCTTTGTGCCGCTCACGACCGAGCGCTACGACCTGGCGATGTTGCCCGGCGTCTGGCAATCCGAGCCCGGCCAGGCCTTGCTGCGTTGGTTAAGTACCGATGAAGCTCGCCGGGCCTTCGCTGCACTCGGCGGCTATGAAACCGGGGAGACCGGCCAGACCCGGTGGGTGGAGTAGCGCACGCCTTCCATGTCGAGACCGCATCCGAAGACATTCCCTCGAAGCCCCCAGGGCCAACCAACCCGAGGCAAAACCGCTCGCAACCGCCTGCGGCGAGTTCGACAACTTCGTCATCCAGTACGATCCGGCACTCCTGCGTCGGGAGGACGGACTGTTCAAGGGCGCGTTCTTCGTCGACCTGGGCTACGGCACGGAGCCGCTTACAACGCTGGAAAGCGCCGAGCGCTTCCGCCGGCTCAACCCGCGGCTGCCGGTGTTGGGGGTTGAGATCGATCCTTCCCGCGTGGCCGCGGCCCTGCCCTACGCCGGCGATTTGACCCACTTCCGGATCGGCGGCTTCAATGTACCGCTGCGCCAGCGCGCGGATGGCTCGATGGAGACCGTGCGGCTGATCCGAGCACTCAACGTGCTGCGACAGTACGAGGAAAACGAGGTGCCGACGGCCTGGTCGATGCTGGCTCACAGCCTGGTGCCCGGCGGGCTGCTCGTCGATGGGACCTCCGAGCCGTTCGGGCGTCTTTGGGTGGCGAACCTGCTGCGCAAACCGGCTACAGCGACGCCGAAAGGCGAGCCCGGCGCTGCGGGAGATCAAGCCCATCTGCTGCAGCAAGAGGGCCTGGTGTTCAGCACTAATTATCGTCTCGGCTTTGATCCTGCCGACTTCCAAGCGGTATTGCCGAAAAATCTCATCCATCGAGTTGTGCCGGGTGAAGTCGATCTTCGACTTCTTCGAAGCTTGGAAGCGAGCCGCGCGCGAGACTGCGTCGATGCGCGCTTGGGGACTCCGCCAATGGTTCATCGCTAGCGCCGAACGGTTGCAGCTCGACGGATATGACCTTCTAATGCGGCGCAAGTTTTTGTCGCGCGGCTATCTCTTGTGGCGTCTCGGCTCGCATCGGACCCTGCCTTAGTACAGCATTGCGCAATGCTATACTAAGCAGATGAACTCGACGAGGTTGTTATGGGAAGAATCCTATCCAAGGTTAGAGCCGTGATATCGCATCCGGCGTTTCTTGTAACGACAGGCGTTTTGTTGCTGGTGTGGCTGCTCACTCGGGACCTGAAGCCCGTGATCGAGCGTGTGCCAGTAGTCGCGCCCGGTGGAGTCCTCATGATCGAGGGGCGGGGGTTTGGCAGCCGTCGGGGTGGCAGCAGCGTCTTGGTGACAACTGAAGACGGCGTCCCGACCGGCGTGGAGTTGTACGCGTGGATGAACGAAACGATCAGCGCGCCGGCGCCTGCCGTCGGCGGCACGGTGCAGGTCGTCCGTAAGCTACCTATGTTCACGCTTCAGTCCGAAGTGGTGCCTTTCGTCGTGCAGTCACCGGGTCTCCCTTCGCAGCCCTACGGCTATCAGGTGCCGGTCGAGCCGGAGTCGCCCTGGCCTACGTTTCGTCGCGACCGTCGCAACACGGGGCGCAGCGAACTTCCCGCACTCTATGCCAGCGATCAGCCGTGGTCGTTTCGTACACGTAAGGGCGTCTTCTCCACTCCAGTGATCGGCGGCGACGGCACGGTGTACGTTGGGTCAGCGGACCACAACTTCTACGCAATCAATCCGGATGGAAGCCAGAAGTGGGCTGTGGAGACAGGTGAGATCATCGATTCGGCCGGCGCGCTGCCCAGATCGGACGGCCAGACTGCTGAGCGTACGGTAATCTTCCCCTCGGGTGACGGCTATCTCTACACCGTCAAAGCAGAAGACGGTTCTCTGGTCGATAAGTTCGATGCCCGCGTCGCCACGCGCGAGAGTTACAACAACTGGTTCGAGGGCAACGTGGCGATCGGGTTCGACGAAACCGTCTACGCGGGCAACACCAACTTCAACTACTACGCGATCGACCCCAACGGCGAACTGAAATGGGTCTATGAAACCGGCGCTAACAATTGGTCGAACGCCGCCCTGGCGGACGACGCGACGATCTTCTGGGGATCCAATGATACCTACGTGCGCGGCGTTGATCCGGCCGGCGTTGAGAAATGGCGCGAGATGACCCTGGGCTTCATTGCCGCATCAGCTGCGGTTGGTTCTGACGGCACAGTTTATATGCCTTCTTTCGACAGCTATCTCTATGCGCTTGACCCCTCGTCCGGCAAGGTCCAATGGAAGTTCAAAACCAACGACCACATCTACAGCTCTGTGGCGCTGGGCGCTGATCAGGTGGGCAATACCAACGCCATCTATTTTGGTTCCACCGATGGCATGTTCTATGCAGTCGACCCAAGCGGCGAACTCCTTTGGACCTACGACACAGGCGATTCCATTCGTTCGTCGCCGGCAATTGGCAAGACACCCGATGGCCAGAACGATATCGTCTACTTCGGCGCGGGCAACGGTAAGCTGTACGCGCTCAACGCATCCGACGGCACTCGGCGTTGGTCCTTCGACACGACGCCCGACGATCCTGAGCTGGTAGATCGCAACGATCTCAACGGATCCCCTGCGCTTGGAAAGAATGGGATCGTCATTGGCGGTGAGCATGGCAACGTTTGGTACATGCCGTACGATTTCTGCTTGAACAACCTGGACGCGCGCTGCAGCACCGATTCCTCCGAGGACTTGCCCGCTGACGCGACCGGCTTTTTCTACGTAACGCCCGGTGGCAGCACCGTGCTCACCGGCACACCGGAGATCCCCATCGCCAGCATTGTGACCCTGCGGTTGCTGCTGCGAGAGAACGGCGAGACCGTCGACGCCTGGGTGTGCAACAGCCCGGTCGGGTGCCTCGGCGACGCACTGACCGTGCGCGCCGAGCCGCCTTTCCCCATGCGGGTCGAGAAGTCGGCCGACGGGCATTTCCTGCACATAATCCCGGAAGACTTCTTGCAACCAGGCACAGAATACACCCTGACCGTGGAGAGCAACGTCTATGCGGGCGGCTTGCCGGTAGGCAATCTGACACTGGGCGGCAAGAAGCGCGCGCGGATCGAGGACATGGTCACGCTGCGAACACGAGCGACTAGCGGGGAGGCTCTTCCGATGAAGCTAGGTGATGACGAAGTCACGGCGCTTGAATGGACCCGTTTGGCCGTGCCCATTCCACCCATGATGCCCAGCCTGAACCAGATTGGCTTTGACTATCTCGACTGGATTATCGGGGCAGTCGACATAACCGAACCTGACACCCAAGGCGGTGGAAAGGCCACCTTATGGGCAATCGGAGCCAAGCGTGACAGTGAGGGACGGCTGGTAGCTGACCCGGAATCCGACTTCACCTTACCGCTGAGTGGTCGCTATCAGGACAATGCCTTTATCCTGACAGACCAGGACTTCGTCATGCCGGTCACCGGCATTCCGATCCCCTTCAACTTGTTCGAGCTACGCGGTCAGTTAGGCGATGATCTGCGCGTGGAGCCTGGCGCTACCGTTTATGCCGACACCGAAGCCCTATCGATCCCCACGTTTGGTCCTTACTTGGTCATCGCTGGGTTGGCCAACAACTGGTTTGAGAAATTGCTGGTTGCAGGCACGTACCTGACTCGCCCCTACGAGGCGGGCCCCGCCAACCTCCGACCAGACGGCTTGACCGTCACGTCGGTGGACTATACACCTGCGACGGAGAAACAGGCAGGCCAGGTTACCGCGAAGTTCGAGCTGGCAGCCGGCACCAGCTACAGGCTTGACGAGCACCGTCCAGGCATCCTGTTGATGGATACTGATCAAACTCAAGCGGTCTACCTGGACTATCACAACAATCTGAGCAGCACTGCCGACGCGTCCGGCAACGTTGCCACGGTCACGCTCACGATCCCCCCCGGCACAGTGCTCCCGGAGCAGATGGACGCCATTGTCGTTGCGGACGTTTTTCCTCTATACCGGAAGTCAGTGGCATCGTAGACAGGTGTCGTCTGGAGTTGATGTAGGCTGTCTACGATAGCATGTCAGTGCGCATCATGCTCTGCTTTTCGTTCGATCGATCCGCCGCTGCAAGTAGGGCGAGAAATAGCCGGCGTAGCGGGCCTGCAGCTCCGGTCGGTGCCAGTCGTCGCCGGTAATGCGGCCACGGCAAGTCGGCGTGCCGCAGCCGCACTCGAATTCGTCGTAGGAGCTGCCGTCGCACATCGCGTAGTCGATGCAGATTTCATCACCGGGCGCCAGACTCGCGCAGGGCCACCACGCCGATTTGCCCGCTCATGCCAGCCGTGGGTAAACACGAGTGGTTGAGATAGTCGGAGGTTTCAAGGTCACCCAGCGTCACCATGTACAGCCCTTCTTCGATCTGGATCGAGAACCGGCGGTGGCTGGTCGGGACCAGTTCCAGCTGCTCCTGGTCGACGATATCGCCGGTGAACAGCAGCAGCAGGCTGCCGGCCGGGATCGGCGCGGTGGCGTAGATGCCGAAATCGCCTTTGTCGGATTGCGGACGAAGCTCGAGCAAGGGAGATGAGTAGGAGCGGAATGGGTTGGTCATGAAGAGAAATCCTTTGTGAGCTTTGGGGTGGAGGGGCGGAATATCACAGCGAATGGGGACAGCGAATGCGGAGAGCGGAAGACGGATGGGAAGTGGTGAATGATCCGCGATCGATTACTTACCCTTCTGTCCTCCGGTCTCCGCATTCGTCGTCCGAATTCGTTGTGATATTCCGGAAAACACCCCGCTGATCAGCGCAACGGCAAACAAGATGATGCCCATCGCCACCAGCATGTTCGGCGTAACCGGCTCGCTGGCTAGTGCCCAACCCAAGAAAACGGCGACGATTGGATTGACATAAGCGTACGTCGATGCCTTGGCAGGCGTGGTTGCCTTGAGCAGCCAGACGTAGGCAGTAAAGGCAATGATCGAGCCAAAAACCACCAAGTAGATGAAGGCTGCGGCCGAGCGCGCGGAGATATCGCCTACATCAAAATTCGCCCATTCACCGGTCATGGTCGCCAGGATGAGCAGCAGCGCGCCGCCGAGCAGCATCTCCATGCCATTGGACTGTATTGGCGAACGGGGCAGCGAGGCCCGGCGCGAGTAGAGCGAGCCTGCGGCCCAGGAGATGGGCGCCAAGAGCATCGCTAACAGGCTGATCGCTCGGATTTGTTGCCCGCTTGCCAAGTTGGCCGGGCCGATCAGCACTGCGATGCCGACAAAACCGATGAGCACGCCTGCCATGGTGCGGCGGGTGGGCCGTGTGCCGCCTGGTCTCAGGGCCTCCAGCACCACAAACCAGATCGGCGTGCTGGCGATGATCAGTGCGGCCAGGCTGGATGGCACCTCCTGCTCGGCCCAAGTGACCAGTCCGTTGCCGCCCACTAGCAGCAAGCCGCCAATGATCAGAGCGCTCCGCCAATGCACTCGCGTTGGGCTGCGCGTGCCGCGCAGCGTTGTCCAGCCATAGAGGATTGCGCCCGCGATGACAAAGCGCGTCCCCGCCATCACGAACGGCGGCATCGTCTCGATCGCGATGCGGATCGCCAGGTACGTCGATCCCCAGATCAGATAGACGGCCAGAAAAGCCGCCGCCAGCCGCGCGCATTGTTTTCGATTGTCACGGCACAGGCTGGACAGCCATTGATGGGGCCGAGCCACTATTCGCCACGTAGTCATAAGAAGTGTCTCCAACTCGTAGAGGCAAAGCGTAACTGCCGCCCAGGTCCGCGACCGCCAATGTGCGCCCAACCCGAATAGGATCAAAAACCAGTATTTCGTAGTTTAGGGCGCACGACCCGCTTGGTCTCGTTACGGGTCTGGCGGCGGTTGTCAGTGGCTGGGAGCAATGAGTGCCTAAGTTGACCACGAATGAATCGCCGCCAGACCCTACTCGACCGGCGCTAGTTTCCTGTCACACTGCACCAATCTACCCGTCACCAATCTACCAATCACCAATCTACCAATCTTCAGTCCTTCAACACCAAAGCATTCTCCGGCCGCCAGCTGATCCATGCCTGATCGCCGGCCTGGTAGAAGTAGTCTTCGTCGACCGTCGAAAGGTCGTTCTGGTCGTAAACGCGGACCTTTGCTCCGTAGGGCATGGTGATCTCGAGTTGCGTGTCGGAGCCGATGTAGGCCACCCGGTCGACGCGCACCTCGAACAGATTGGGTAACGGATCGGGCCGGCTCTCGTGGATGCGGATCTTCTCCGGGCGAACACTGACCGCTACTGGTCGCCTATCGCCACCGGCTGGTAGTTGCTGCCACTGACCGTCACGCCGTCCGCGACCTGGACTGTACAGCGGTTGCCGTTGGCCTGGACCACACGGCCGTCGAGAAAGTTGGTCTCGCCGATGAAATTGGCCACGAAGCGGTGCGTGGGTCGCTCGTAGATCTGTACCGGTGTACCGACCTGAAGCACTTTACCCTGGCTCATGACCGCAATGCGATTGCTCATGGTCAGCGCCTCTTCCTGGTCGTGCGTGACGTAGATGAAGGTAATGCCGACCTCGTGCTGCAGCGCTTTCAGCTCGAGCTGCATCGCCTGGCGCAGCTTGTAGTCCAGCGCTCCCAACGGTTCGTCCAGCAGCAACACGGCCGGCCGATTGACCAACGCGCGCGCCAGCGCCACGCGTTGTTGCTGGCCGCCCGAAAGTTGTGACGGCTTGCGGTGGCCGACGTCAGGCAGGCGCACCAGTTCCAGGGCTTCTTTGACCCGTCGCTGCTGTTCGTCCTTGGGCACCTTCTTGACGTTCAATCCGAAAGCTACGTTCTTTTCAATCGTCAGGTGCGGGAACAGGGCATAGTTCTGAAAGACCGTGTTGACCGGCCGGCGGTAGGGCGGAACCCGGCTCATCTCGTTGCCCTGAATCAGGATCTCGCCGCTGCTGGGGGTCTCAAAGCCGGCGATCATGCGCAGCGTAGTAGTCTTGCCGCAGCCGCTGGGGCCCAGCAAGGTGAAGAACTCGCCGGTGCGGATAATCAGGCTTACGCCGTTTACGGCCGCAACTTCGTGCTCGGCGCGGCCGGCTGGAAAGACCTTTGCGATGTTGCGCAGCTCGATGGCGGCGTCGCTGCTTGTGGCTTGTGTGTTCATGAGGCGCTCTCAACGGGTCGGGCAGAGTTCTCGCCTGCGCGACGCAGATACTCCGAGAAGACGATCATCAGCACAGACGCGACCATGATCACTGCGGCCATGGTCACGATGATCGGCAGCCGGCTAGGAAAGCGCAGCTGCGAGTAGATATACACAGGGAGGGTTGGCTGCGGTCCGATCAGGAAGAAGGCCAGGGCGAACTCGTCGAAAGAGGTGGTGAACGAAGTTAGAAAGGCTGCCACCATCGCCGGAAAAGCGATCGGCAAGGTGACTCGGAACAGGGTGCCCCAATAGGTCGAACCCAGGTCCATCGCCGCCTCCTCCAGGTTGCGTTCCATGCCGATCAGCCGGGCGGCGACGATCAGCAGCACCAGTGGGATGTTGATGATCACGTGGCCCACACCAACGGTCCAAAGCGACAGTGGAATGTCGAACTGCGAGAACATGACCAGCATGGCTACGGCCAGCACGACGTACGGGATAACCAACGGCATGGCCGCGACTGCGACGAAGAGCCCGCGTCCACGAAAACGAAAGCGCACCACGCCAATGGCGGCCATGGTGCCGAGGATCGTGGCGATCAGCGACGAGGCTAGGCCCAACACCACACTGTTTCGGAGCGATTTCAGCAGCTCCGTGCTTTGCAGCATCGCGCTGTACCACTTGGTGGTGAACCCCTTCAGCGGGAAAACCAGCGCTTGCGAGTCGTTGAAAGAGAAGACGATCAGAAGGAAAATGGGCAGGTAAAGGATCGCCGTGAAGGCGACGAAGTACCAGAAGCTGAGGGATAGCAAGGTACGGCGTCGCATCTAGATTTCCACCAGGTCTGAAACACGCACCAGGCGCAGAAAGATCACGATGAGCACCAGAACCACCAGCAGCATCGCCAGGCTCATGATCGAGCCCATCGGCCAGTTCAAGGCCTTCATGAACTGATCCTGGACCAGATTGCCGTACATGATGCCCTTGGCGCCGCCCACCAGCAGTGGCGTCACGTATTCTCCTACGGTTGGAATGAAGGCAAAGAAGAAGCCTGCCAGCACGCCGGGCATGCTCAAGGGCAGCGTGATGCGCAGAAAAGCCTTCCAAGGCGCGCAGCCCAGGTCGGCAGCCGCCTCCAGCAGGCTCTTGTTGATGCGCTCCAGCGATGCGAAGATCGGCAGCGCCACGAAGGGGATCCAGACGTACGTCAAGGTGATCGTGACGGCGGTCATGCTGTAGAGCAGGATGGGCGCCGCTTCGTCCATGATGCCAAGCCCCAGCAAAATGCTGTTGAGGATGCCATTCGATCCCAGGATCAGCCGCCAGGATAAGAATGCGCAGCAGATAGCTCGTCCAGGCCGGGATGATCAGGATCGTCAGCAGCATCACCTTGCGCGAGCCGGCGCGGAACGAGAGGAAATAGGCCAGCGGGTAGGCCAGCACGACCGACAGGAGCGAAACCAGGAACGCAATCCAGGTCGACCGCAGCAGCTGGCGGTGATAAGCGGAGTTGGCCAGGAATTCGGCGTAGTTCTCCAGCGTAAACACCTCGCGCGCCTGGCCGAAGGTGCCGGCGCGAAAGGTGTAGAGCGCCATGATTCCCAGCGGGAGCAGGAACAAGAAAATCAGCCACAGGGCCGGCGGGCCCATGAGAATGGCGATCCGCTTGCGGTTTTCCATCTTATGGTGCGGCTTTCACTTCGTTCCACATACTGGTGAACCGCTCGCGCTGCTCGGCAGTCAGCGGCCGGTAGAAGACGGTCTTTTCCAGAGCGGTTGGGTCGTCGAGTTGAAAAAGTTGGACTACCTTCGGATCGATCAACGGCAGCGCGTCGCGATTGGAGGAGCCATAGCCGTAGGTGTTCGAGAAAGCCGCCATCGACTCCGGCGCAAGCGCTGCGTCGATATAGGCGTAGGCCAGCTCAGGGTCCTTGACCTTGCTGCTGATGCCAAAGCCGCAGACAAAACCCAGCTTGCCTTCCTTCGGCTCGACGTACTGCACCGGCACACCCTGTTCCAGCAGGCTGCGATAGGTATCGGCCCAGACGTTGGCGGCAACCCAGACGTCGCCCGAGGCCATCGACTGCGAGAGCTCCGAAAAATCCACCCAGTAGGTCAACAGATTGGGCTTCAGATCGATCAACCATTGTTTGATCTGGGCGTCCTGTTCGGGCGTGGTGTTCCAGGGGTCAAAGCCCAGGGCCAGCGCGGCGATGATCTGGTTGGACTCGCCGGAGTCCCATAAAGCCAGGTGGCCGGCGTACTCCGGGTTGGTCAGGTCGGCCCAGGATTGGGGGACTGTTTTGACCTTGTCGGTCCGTACCAGGATCGACTCGTACCCCCAGTCCCACGGGATGAAATACTGCTTGCCGTTGAACTGGCCCATGGCCGCCAGCTTGGGGTCGACACCCTTCCAGTTAGCGAGCTTCGACGTATCGATCGGCTGGACCACTCCCTGTTCCACATACAAGCCCCACCAGCCATTGCAGGGGTGAACCAGGTCGACCTCGAACCCGCTCTGCAGCTTGGTGAAGGCCTCGGCATCCTCGGCGAAGATGCTGTATTCCGGTTGCACCTTCGGATACTGCTCGGTGAAAGGCTGGTGAAATTCGGGCAGCTCAAAGCCGGACCATTCGAGCAGCAACAAGGAACCGTCTTTATCAGAGGGACCTTCGGCCACCGGCTGCGCGGCGCTGGCGTCACCGGGGGTAGGGCCATCCTGGACTGCCGAAGTCGGGGCCGGGGAAGCCGGCGTCCCGCCGCAAGCCGCCAGCACGAGGGCCAGCACCACGAGCAAGCTCATGGCGTGCAGGTTGAGAGGGAATCGCCAATGACGAGGCATTTTGAGTGACCTTTCCTAAGTCCATCGAGCGCCATGCTTTGCACAGGCAGGGCGCGAGGAGAAACCGCAATACGCCAGAACACGCGTATCTGCCATGGCGACGAGCGGTCCGATCGCTCGTCGCCATGGCAGATACGCGTGCAACAAAACACCATTAAAAGCATAATGCCCCAACTGTCAAATTGAGTACTTTTCAAGTTGATCGACCTGTGGTACTATTGAGAGTACGCTTGACGAGTTAGAGTGCCGGTTTTTGGCGCATGCTTTGGACTCGTCTGTTCGATACTTGTCTGGAGCCTGTCCTAAAAATGCCCGAACAAGTTCGGGAGTCCTCGGCACGTGCCCGGCACGTGCCGGACTCCTCGACTTGTCGAGGAATTCTCATCCATCGGAGTGCCGGCCGGCCGGCCCGGAGGCTGTCTTGTGACCGAAACGTTGCAGTCATATCAAGATTTTTCGCCCTCATCGAGCCCGCCTGCCAACGGCGTCGATTTGTTGACGGCGCTCGTGCAGCTTGGCCTGGGCGGCGTATCCATCGGCGCCTCGGTCGTGCAGAAGCCAGATGCTCTCTTGGGTGCGCTTTCACCAGACCGCGGCGCGCAAGAAGTGCCAACCGGCGGCATGGCGCCGGCCGCAGCCTCCGAATCGACGTCAGAGCGCGCGTTCGACGGTGCGGTCGGCGTTGCGGCGGCGACACAGGGGCTGATGCGCAAAGGTTTCTCACGAGCCTGGGGCATCAACAAGCGCATCCTTGATGCGGCCGCAACGCCCATTCGTGCGCCGATGGACGCGCTTGGCGTTACCGATCTCGCCCGTGGGCCGGTGGACGCCCTCACTACCAGAGTCCAATCGACCTTTGAGTTCCTTGAAGAGACCGGCCGCTCGGAAGTGCAGCGCAGCCGCCTGCGCGCCGGCTCCACCCTGGCCAGCACGATCGACGCTATCGTCGACTACCTGGCGCAGAGCCCGGCCGTCGACGCTTTGATCGAGCTGCAGATCGACAAACTGATGCCTCTGTTGGCCGAGCATCCGGCCGTGGCGGAATTGATCCAGGTTCAGGTCGATCGGATTCTCCCTCTGCTTGCCGAGAGCGCGGCAGTCCAGGCGCTGATCCAGGCCCAGGTCGCCCAGATCCTGCCCGAGCTATCCAACAGCCCCGACGTACAGAAGCTTATCGATGCCCAGGTCGACGTTATTCTGCCCAAGCTTGCCGATAATCATGCAGATCCAGCAGCTCATCCGCAAGCAGGCCGGCGCATATCTGCTCTACCTGACGCAAAACTCGGAACAGATCCAGGCGCTGATCCGCCAGCAGGGAGATATCTACATCGACTACCTGAACGACCATCCGGACGCCGTGCAGAACCTGGTGTCGGGACAGAGCCTTGGCATCGCCGGCCAGGTGATGGACGAGGTGCGTGAACGTACGGTGACGGCGGACACGGTGGCCGAGATGTTCGCGCGCCGTATCCTTGGCAGGAAGGCACGGACCGAGGTCGAGGAGCCGCCTGAGGTAGTCCAGCGTCGCGCCAGCACGGCAGTATTGCCTTCCGACTTTGTGCAGCAGAAGGAGCGGGCCGATGGCACAGGCAAGTAAACTAAAAGGGTTACAGGGGCAGTATGCGGGATTTGTCAGCCGCGCCATCGCCTTTGTGCTGGATATCCTTATCGTCATTGCTATCATTGCGGTGATCAACGGCGCAATCGCTCTGACGTTAGACTTCTTTCTAGGGTTCGACGTGGCAAGCTGTCCGCCCTTGAACTTCGGCAACGGGTTATTTCAGTCGGGCTTGATTTGCCATGTGGCCAATTTGACACGCCTGGTCTTGACGTTCGTGGCAGCACCGGTATACTTCGGCCTTTTTTGGACCCTGGGCGGTCAAACGTTGGGCCAGTATGTCATGGGACTGCGCGTGGTGCGGTTGGACGGCAAACGCATGACCTTCTGGCGGTCGCTGGTGCGCTGGATCGGCTACTTTGTCTCGTTCTTTGCTTTGGGCATCGGATACCTGTGGGTCCTGTGGGATGATCGCCGCCAGGGGTTCATGGACAAGCTTGCCAAGACCGTGGTCGTCTATTCATGGGAGGCCAAGCAAAACGAGTTCCTGTTGGATCGCATTCGTCAGAAGCTGCGCCCAAAACGCAAGCAGCAGGCAGCGATGCCGGAAGGAGCACAGGCCATCGTCGCCAAACCGATGCGACTGGAGCTTGTGCTGGCAGTCCTTCCTTCGATGGGCAAGGTCCGCGATACGACGAACGTTCTTCAGGATGCGGTGCGAAATGGCGTGTTTCAAATCGTGTCCTCCGCCGTCATGGTGAAAGACGAAACGGGCGCCCTTGGACACGTCGGAAGCAGCGACCTGGCGGCCGGCGACAAATCGACACTGAGTGATACTGTAGTTGCTGGCGATCCCAGGCTCAAGCAGATCAAAATCGACCAACTGATGGCGGACGTTCCGAATGGTAGCTTCATTTTGTTGATCGTTGTCGAAGACAAGAGCCTGACGCCCTTGCTCAAGACCCTGACCGCTGCGAAGGTTGCTGCCAACGTGTTTGACCTGGACACGCCCGGTCATGAGCCGATGACGATTGCGCCGACCACAGAATCTGCCGGCATGCAGCAGGCCCTGTCAGAAATGGAGGCCGCGCTGGTACAGGTTGAATCGTCCAACGGAATAGCGAGCGAATCGCTTTCCGCCATCTTGACCGGGACGGAATAGCCCAAACAGCATAGAAGCGGCGGATCTACCATCAACAAACGAGGCCGATGGCATTCTCAAAATGCCATCGGCCTCGTTTCATTGCAGGTACGTCTGATTTCCGGCTGTAGGGGCGGGTCTTGCACCCGCCCTCATGCATCATCGGGTCATGAAGAGGGCGGGTGCAAGACCCGCCCCTACGTTGGCATGTGGCGTGCTTAACCCTGGTCGAACTCGATCCACACCTCGCCCTGGCCATCGGGCACGGTGAAGGAGTAATTCTGGCTGTCACGTACCCGGTTGCCATCCAATACCCAAATGACGTAGTTGCCGGCGACCGTATTGCCAGGAAGTGAATCCAGACCGGCCTTGTGCTCGTAGTTGTACTTGCCCAGCGTGCCGGGTTGGTCTTGAAGGGCGATGCTCGTCGTGTCGTCAAAGCCGGGCAGTTTCTGCCCATCCTTCTCAAGCCACACTCGATAGTCGCCCTGCGGTTGTCCGCCGTCAACGCCGCTGTGGATGAAGTGCACCTGCAGCTTGAGTTCGCCGCCGCCGTTGGCAGCGAACGCCGGCCCGCCGCGGAGCTTGAACTTGCAGCCGTCGTCGGGGATGTTGGCACAGGGGTCCGCAGCTACCGGCGCCGGGGTGTTGGTGGGCGGCGCCGGTGGACGCGGGGTGTCCGTGGGTTGGACGGGAACCGGCGCTGGCGTCGCGGTGGGTGGCGCTGGCGTCTCGGTTGGCGGCACCGGCGTGTCCGTGATCACCGGCGTGGCGGTAACGGTGGGCGTGTCGGTCGGAATGGGCGTGGCGGTGGGCGTCGCCGTGGCAAGCGCCGCCTCGGTGGCGACGAAGGCCGCTGTTTCTGTCGCCATGACGACGGCCGCACTTGTGGGAGTAGCGGCCGGCCGAGGCGTTTTGGTTGGCGTCGGCGAGGGCTCGGCCCCGCCGCCGCCGCAGGCGCTCAGAGCCAGCAGCGCCAGCGGCAGGATCACGGCGGCCAGTGGCCAACGCCTTTTCTTCGCTCGGTGCCGGTCGTCAAGCGTTTGCAGTGGTAAGTTGTCCTCAAAAAGCTGTTGTGTCATCAGAAAGTCCTCTTTTGAAAATCGATTGTGTTACCATTCTGTTACTGCTCACTGCTCGGGCCGGTCTCCGACCGTGCCCTCCGGGCTTGTTGACAGTTGGCCCACCCGGAGGGCACGGTCGGAGACCGGCCCGAGCACCTGAGAAGACCGGAGACCGGCCCGAGCAACGTTTCATTACCGTTCAGATCCGCGCCTCCGCCACTCCGCGGTTCTCACCCGCGCACAGCCACGCCTCGCTCGCTCAGAAGGCCCGTCACCGTGTCCAAGTTTGCGGGGTCTACCAGCGCCAGGCCCAGGCTGGCTCGGGGTTTGAACGGCTTGAGGTAGCGCTTGAGCTCCGGATCGGCCAGCAACTCGTCCAAAGTAGCCTGGTCCTGGAATTCAATGAGGGTTACGCTCTGGACCACGGCGTCGCCGTAGTGCCTGCTCCAGGCCTTGATCGGGGTTTCGAGCGCGGGTGGCAGCTGCCCGGCCACGAGCTCGCGCAGATCGCTCAGAATAGCCTGCGCGTCCATGCCGGCCTCTTGCGCTCTCCGCACGCTGGCCGCCGTGATGCGCCAGACACCATCGGTCTCGTCGGCGAAGGCGTGCAGCCGCCCGCGCACGTACAAGCTGGGCATGCCGTGCGCAAAATGGATGACGCCGTCGTCGCCTACCGCAATGCTGCCCCGCAGGGCGTCTTCCGCCCGGCCGCTGCGTGTGGGCAGCTCGTCGATGGACAAAAGGGCCCGTTCCACGGCGTCCACTTTCTTGGCGTTGACCATCACCAACGTCCCGCTGAGGCGCTGGAGGATCGCAGACTGGATCGAACTCACGGCGAGCAGGGCGTCGATCAGCTCGGGCGATGCCGCCTGTACGACGGCCACGTGGCGTCTGATGGTGATTCGATCAAACGCCGCCTGCCATTCGTCCAGGCTGCGCTCGACGTTCTGCGGGATCGGGTTGCCGGACACCTCGACCAGCCAGGCCTTGATCTGTTCACGTTCTGTCCGGCGAGCAGCGCCCGGTAGATCGTTTCGCGGCTGAGCTCGTATTCGATCGCACGCTCGGCGTTGAGGCGCGT
Organism: uncultured Chloroflexia bacterium; assembly: GCA_963709505.1. Taxonomy (GTDB): domain Bacteria; phylum Chloroflexota; class Anaerolineae; order JAAEKA01; family JAAEKA01; genus CAVPXC01. Next base: position 236,780 of record CAVPXC010000002.1, read on the forward strand.
CGCAAAGGTGTCTAGCTGGGCGAGGACGCGATCGGCGATGGGATCGAAGGCGAAGATGCGGAAATTGGGCTGTATGACCACCCGGCCGGCCTCCTCCGGCAACGCAGGTTGCGGATCCCCCAGCAGCAGCCATCGTCCCATATCGGTCAGGCGCACGGCGACAACGTTGGCCGGCGCCGCGCCGCCCGCAGGCGTCACCGGCTGGAGATAGCCCAAATCCACCAGCCCCAGCCAATACAGCCCTTCGGCAACCACGCTGCGAATAAAGACCTCCTCGACGCTGCGCCACCCAAGGTCCTCATCACGTTGGCAAGACGCCCAAACCCAATCGAGCGAGTTGTAGACATAGGGAGAGCCGGCTACAGGGCCATAGCTGATAATACGTCGGGCGCTGCGTCTCGGCCACCGCTCGATCGACGAGGAAATTCTCGTTGCGTGTGCTCAGCCACAAGCTGATCGTGTCGAGCCAGATCCAGGTCGTGTTGCCCTTGGCGCGGCGGACGATTTCATTCAACACCGTCTGGCGCGCTTCGATCACCTTGGGCGGCGCCAGGTCGGTCAACGAGCCACTTGCGCGCGTATCTCCTTGGACATAGGTTGCCCACAGCTCATTCCACCAATCGCCATCGCGCCAGGCCAGAAAGCTGTCCTGCACGCGCTGCGCCGGATCGACGTGGAGAAAAGCAGGGTCGGCCTTGGCGGTGAGCTGGTAGACCCCTTGCTCAGTTCTTCCAGCGCAGCAGCGCCAACTTCTCGGCCAGCCTGCGCAGGAAAAACAGCCGGCGGTAATCGCTTTCCTTGGATCCCTTGACAATGCTCTCTTGCACGAGCAACTGGCCGCTCAAGCGCTTGAGGTCGCTCATGCGGAGCTGGCCGGTGGCGACCGCCTGAAACGGCGTCTCGCGTGCGGTGCTCCACACCAGGTACAGATCGCGTTGGCAGGTACGGGCAGACGCTGCCAGCACCTGGGGGACCTCTCGAACGGTCTCCGTCCCTTTTGGAGGAGGCGGAAGGTGCGCGGCCACGATGGGCAGGATAATGACGAAGCGTCCCGGCGCATCGAAGGCCAGCTTGGCGTTCGTGCCGCCCGGATTGGTGTGGGTCCAAACCAGGCCGTGTTTCACCAGTGCGGCTAGGACCTCTTGGAACGTGGCCGGATCGGCGGCATCCTCAGGTCTGGTTGTCGCCCATCGCTCGGCCGGCTTCTTTTGCTTGCTTTGCTTTTCCAATAGCCCCGCCCGCGCGAGCAGGCTTTCGAATCGTGACGTGCGCAGCTCGCCACCTGCCGCTTGCAGGAGTTCGAGCGCCTTCCGGCAGCGCGGTGTCAACTGGCCCAGGCTGCGCTCGATCCGCTTGCGGTCCGGCATCACCAGGATCCAGAGCGAGACCTTGTCTTCCTTAGTTTTGGGTATCGCGGATACGCCGGCCTGGCTAAGCACGGCGCTCAGCGTTTCGGTCTTGTAGGCGTCGAAGGCCTCACGCAAGGGCGGCGCGGTCATGAGGTCACCTTGGGCATATAGCCACGGCGTTGGAGCGAGTCGACGATGTCGGCAACGCTGTCGGGCTCAAGAAGCAGCAGGCAGCGCGCCGATGCCGGGTAGGTTCGACGTTGTCCCAACGCGGCGGCGCTTTCGACCTCGCGCAGGGCAAGGTCATCGCCGAACTCGATCGCAGCCAGGTTATCGTAGATATGGAAACGACCGGCGTGGCTTTCCCAAAGCCCTACGCGTTGCTGTATCTCGACCGGCAGCGGGAAGCCGCGGCCGGCAAAGGCCTCGATGAGTTGATTGGCGGTCGTGCCGTGGCGCATGGACGTCCGGAAAGCTGCAGGATCCAGGTGGAACGTCATCGTCGAGCGATCGCGGGTCTCGAGGGCGGCGATCTGTCGCACCAGGTCACGCAACTCGGCGGCCTGCCAGATCGAGCGCAGCACGATCCGGCCGTCGGGCAGGAAATTCAACGCGTCAGACGGCAGGTCGACATGTTGCGGAGCGCGAGACTTGCTCGGGCCGTTGAAAAGCCACCAACCGTCCAGCTTTGAAGGCCACCTCTACCAGGCCCAGCCACCTGGCCGGCCCTGTCAACCAGGCTGCCACCAGACTGCCATAGGTCGCCAGCCAGGTGGCGGGATCGAGACTGTTTGGATCCAGGCGATCGCTGTCCTCGAGCCCAGTAACCGGGTGGCTGGCAATTGAAACGCTCATCAGAGCGGGGGAAAAGGCACGGACGACCCGACAGAAGCGATCGAAGCGATACCAGGTATCGCCACGCAGGATGTCGGTGGACGCAGCCAGTATCAGACGGGTTTGGCTGGCCATGGAGGCAACCATGCCGCCCGCACCATAGTAATGCCTGGACTGGCGCAGTGAGAAACCCGTATGCTGCTGGCGATGGAAATCCAGCGCCAGGTCGAATTCGTTCCAGGCCAGCCCGCCCGAAAGCGTCGTATCGGGCTGGCTGCACCGCCTGCTGGAGCCAAACCCGCGCCATCGCCGCCTGCTGCTGGACCGGGGACAGCGTCTGCCAGGCCGCAACTTGTGCTGTGTCCACCGTCAGCCGGGCAGGCGTCTTCTGGTATGACACTCGCACCAGGCCGCCGTAGACCATGGCTGTCACGAGGAAGCGCGCCATGTGTTGCTCTTCAAGGCTCGTGTAGCCCCACTGCTGCAAGAGATCCGAGGTCACGGGGCCTTGGCCGGGCGAAACTTCTCTTACCTCTTTCGGCTTGAAATCATGGACCGTCGGTTTAATCGTGGGAGCATCGGCGGCGATGAAGCTCAGAAGGTTGTCCACGTGCAGACTGAATGCGGCGGCGCTCAAGGAGGGAGCCGGCTCTAGTGGGTTCCTCGAACACCAGCGCGGCGGGGGCCAGGCCTTGCAGCCATTCGTTGAAGACCACGGGCATGTGGTATCCACCCGATGAGTTAGTTTCGAGCAGCCCGCGTTCGTAGAGGTCGAGTAAGATGGGCGCGAGATCGCTCTCAGAGATTGCCTTGCCAGTGGACTGTGCCAGCATGGCCGCGAGCGAACGCTCGGGGTTCTGCCGGCCAGGCATGATCGACGCCCAGGCAAGCGCATCGAACTCCATCGCAGGCAGCGCAGCACAAGCCGGGACCATCGTCGCAGGGTCGCTCAGGTTGGCGGCAATGGCTTGCACGAGAGCTGTCTTCGCCGTTCCCTTCACGGGCCAGCCCCATAGCTTGGCCATCTGGCGCAGACTGCTCATGCTGCGGTCCTCCAACGATAGGGCGAGCTCCTTGACGAGTTCTTCCTTTTGTTCAGGCGGGAATTGTGCTAGCATCGGCTTACCATTGGGCGTGAGAATGTTGCGGGTCGTAGGCTGCCAGGTCGTTCTTGTAGAGCACTTCGTACTTGTAGCCTTGTTCGGTCAGGAACATCTGGCGTCGCGCGCCCACAAGCTGGTCCTTGGTGTCGCGCATCACGATGGCGTAGAAATGGGCCGGGCGATCGTCGTGCTTGGGACGCAGGATGCGGCCCAGGCGTTGGGCCTCTTCCTGGCGTGAGCCGAATGTGCCGCTGATCTCGATCGCCACGCTGACGTCGGGCAGGTCAACGGCAAAGTTAGCGACTTTTGAGACGACCAGCACACGCAAACTGCCGTCGCGCATGGCCTGGTAGAGCTTTTGGCGCTCACGCACCGGCGTCTTGCCTGTGAGCAGCGGCGCATGCAGCCGCCGCGCGGCTTCTGTCAGCTGTTCAAGATAGGTTCCGATCACGAGGACCTGGTCGTCCGGGTGTTTGGCAAGGATCTCTTCGACAGCCACAAGCTTGGACGGATCGCAGGCCGAGATCGTGTACTGCTCGCGGCTTTCGGCCAGCGCGTAGGCGATGCGCTCCTCCGGATCCATGTCCAGCCTGATCTCGTGGCAGTGGGCCGTGGCGATCCAGCCCTGTCGCTCCAGGTCTTTCCAGGGGACGTCGTAGCGCTTGGGTCCGATCAGTGCGAAGACCTCCTCCTCGCGGCCGTCTTCGCGTACCAGCGTGGCGGTCAGGCCCAGGCGGCGTCGCGCTTGCAGCTCGGCGGTCATGCGGAAGACGGGAGCGGGCAGCAGGTGCACCTCGTCGTAGATCACCAGCCCCCAGTCGCGCTCGTTGAAGATCTTGAAATGAGGCCACTCCTCCAGATCGGGGCTGCCTTTGGCGGACCACTCATCCAACTCGCCCTCGGCCTTGCGGCCTTTGCGGTGGTAGGTCAGGATCTGGTAGGTTGCAATCGTCACCGGCCGGATCTCCTTGGAATCGCCGGTGTATTCGCCGATCATGTCGGAGTCCAGGGTCGTCTTATCGATCAACTCGTCGATCCACTGGCGCACCGCCACGGTGTTGGTCGTCAGGATCAGCGTATTGGTCTGGAGCCGGTCCATCACGCCCATCCCGACCATGGTCTTGCCTGCGCCGCAAGGGAGGACGATCACCCCGGAGCCGCCGCTGGCGTCGCCGCCGGCGTGGAAGACCTCCACGGCGTCTTGCTGATAGTGGCGCAGCCCGAAGGAATGGCCGGTGCGGCGCATGCTTGGCAGCAGCCCGATCGTCAGCGGGGCGCCGTCGACGTAGCCGGCCAGATCTTCGGCAGGAAAACCGACATCCACCAGGGCCTTTTTGACGTGGCCGCGCAGCGCGGGATTGACCCGTGCGGTGCGCGCGTCGATCTGTTCGACGATGAACTGGCTGACCTTGCGCTGCCGGCTGACCTCGAGCATCAGGATGGGATCGTCTGTGGTCAGCAGCAGCTCGCCGGCCGGGCCGCGCACCAGCTTGAGCCGGCCGAAGCGACTGACGTAGTCGCGCACGTCGGCCTGGATATTGCCCGGCACATCGTATTTGCTGTAACGGGTCAGCAGATCGAGGATGTCGCTCGCCGTCAGGCCGCTGGCCGCGGCGTTCCACAGCGAGAGGGGCGAGAGCCGGTACGTGTGGATGTGTTCCGGGCTCTTCTCCAGCTCAGCAAAGCGCGCCAACACGTCACGCGCATCGCCATACTGGGGGTTATCCACCTCAAGTAAGATCGACCGGTCACTTTGCACGACGAGCGGATTCTGTGGGTTGATGGGCATATGATTTCTTTCTGAGTGCCTGGAAACAAAACCGACATAAGAGTATATCTCATCTTGTCCGCCACAGCAATTTACAGCCCAGTCACGCCGAGTCGATACCAAGCGGCCAGTTGTGGTAAAATTCTCCAGGATGTGTTCAAAACGGGTCGATGAAACATTGAGAAGCTAACTCCTTGCCACCTCATCAACCTATTTTGAACGCACCCTATCCAATACTCCGGCACTATCTCACTATCTCACTATCTCACTATCTCACTAAGGAGACCTCCCATGGAATACCGCCATCTCGGCTCATCCGGTCTGCAAGTCTCGGCGCTTTCGTTCGGCGCCTGGGTTACCTTTGGCCAGCAGTTCGGCGAGGACCTGGCCCATGATTGTATGAAAGCCGCTTATGACGCCGGCTGCAATTTCTTCGACAACGCCGAGGTCTATGCCAGCGGCCAGGCTGAGACTTTGATGGGAAAAGCGATCAAGCGCGCTGGCTGGAAGCGGTCAGACCTGGTCGTTTCAACCAAGATCTTCTGGGGCGGCGACGGTCCCAACGACAAGGGCTTATCGCGCAAGCATATCGTCGAGGGCACGGACGCGGCGTTGGCGCGCTTACAGCTGGACTACGTCGACCTGCTCTTCTGCCACCGGCCTGACATTCGCACGCCGATCGAAGAAACCGTGCGGGCAATGAACTTCATCATCGATCAGGGTAAGGCCTTTTACTGGGGCACCAGCGAATGGAGCGCGGCTCAGATCATGGAGGCCTATCAGATCGCCCGCCGCGAGCACTTGATCCCGCCGACCATGGAGCAGCCGCAATACAGCATGCTCGAGCGCGACAAGGTCGAGAAGGAATACGCTAAGCTTTACCGGGAGATCGGCCTGGGCACGACGATTTGGAGCCCGCTGGCCAGCGGCATCCTGACCGGCAAATACAGCGATGGTGTCCCAGGCGGCACCGCGTGACGTTGCCCGGCTACGAGTGGCTGAAAGCGATCTTGGAAAGTCCTGCGGGCCAGGCCAATATCCTCAAGACTCGAGACATGATCCCGATTGCGACCGAGCTGGGCTGTAGCATGGCGCAGATGGCGCTGGCCTGGTGTTTGAAGAACCCAAACGTCAGCACAGTCATCACCGGCGCCAGCCGGCCCGAGCAGGTCGTTGAGAACATGAAGGCCCTCGACGTCGTCGAGAAGCTGACGCCCGAGGTCATGGAGCGCATCGAGATGATCCTGCAGAACAAGCCGGCGCCGGAAGAGGATTTTCGCTAGTTCAGCCCGGCGAATGGATTCACGGCTGAGAAGTGCCCGCAGCGGGTTTTCGCACTCAGTGGCTGAGGCCTTTCATCGACCACAGGAGATGCCACCATGAACGCATCCAGCGGTTTGAAAGGCCACCGGCTGTCGCTCGCGTTGCTTCTGTTGGCGCTGGCTCTGCTCCTGGCAGGCTGTGACGTGGTCCCACGCCCTATGCCCACGGCTATTCCTGTTGTGCAGACCGACCAGTTCAGCCCGGCCTGCCTAACCCGGCCTCGGTCTACTGCCAGGAGCAGGGCGGCCGGTTGGAGATCCGCACTGACGCCGACGGCGGCCAGGCGGGCTACTGCGTCTTCCCGGACGGCAGCGAATGCGAGGAGTGGGCCTTCTTCCGCGGCGAATGCGCGCCAGGCGCTGTCCCCACACCGTGCCGCCAGTCGTCTGATACCTCGACCGAGGCGCTTCTTGCGACCGTGCAGTCAACATTGCCGCCGGGCGCGTTCGAAGGGTTTGCGGTTATGCCGTTGAGCGTACCGGAGGGCAGCCAACCGCTGTGGGCCGTCAGCAGCTATGGTATGCGCAACTTCGATCTCAACCCGCCGCCGGGACACTTCGTCGCTATCTTCGCCCAAGGCCCCGCAGGATGGCAGGAACTATCGCGTTTTGACTTGGACATGGCCCCAATTGGAGGTGACCCTCTGGTGGGCGCCGGGCCGGACTACGTGGCGCAGGATGGCGTCAAGCAGGCGTCGATCGATCCAAGTCGCGTCTGGCTGCAGGTCGACGGCGGTGTGGGCGCACACAGTGGCACGTTTCAGGTGCTCAGTTTCGACGGCCAGTCGCTGCGGCAGGAGGTGGGCGGGGCCTCGTCCAGCCCGGGCGCAGGCTATCTTGCCGATCTCAACGGCGATGGCCAGCAGGACGTGGTACTCAACACCACGGAAAGGTATATTTTCTGCTATGCCTGTGGGGTTAGCGCGCCTTACTTCCAGGTCTATACCTGGGATGGCCGGCAGATGCGGCAGGTGGCCATCGCGCCTATGGGCGTAGCAGACAGAGTCAGCCTATTGGCAGCCGAACAACGAAGCCGTGCGTTTAGCCGAGGCCGGCCTGTGGGCCGAGGCGTTGGCCAAGATCGGCGAGGCGATCCAGTTGGCCGGCGCCGCGGATCCTCCCACGGCTGCCGGTTCGCTGCGTTGGAACGAGGCGCTGATCAGGCTGGATCACGACGCCTACCTCGAGGCCTTGCGCTCAAGCGCTTATCCGCTGCTCAGCTCCGTTTTCTATGGCGACTACGCCGGCGCGGTCGATATCATGCGCCCGTTCAGCCTGCCCGAGATCTTCAGCCAGGATACGCCGCTGATCAAGGGCACGGTGGCTGAAGGCTGGGAGGAGTCCCTTACCAACTATCTGATCCAAAGCGCTACCGATGCCCTGGCACGCCAGCCCGACCTGGCCCCTGCGTATTTCGTGCGTGCCTGGGGTGGCTTCCTGGCCGATCCGGGCGATCCAAAGGTGCGCCAGGATCTTGCCCGGGCAGCCGCGCTTGCGCCGGGCGACCCATTGTTTGCAGCCGCGGCAGCGCCTGGCGCCATCCCGGCGCCGCCGACGAGCTCAAGCGAGCCAAAGCGCATCCAGTTCGCGCGCGGCGCAACCTCCGCGACGGTCAATGGCGAATTTTCCCGCCGTGGAATCGACCGCTACGTCCTGAGCGCGTAAGGGTCAGTCGATGCAAATCGACGTCAACTCACCGGGCGGCGCTGTGGTGCTTGCAGTGCAGGGCGCAGACGGCATGATCCTCCTCAACCGCGGCAACGGTGAGACCGCTTGGAGCGGTGCATTGCCAAAGAGCCAGGACTACATCGTCAGCGTCATCAGCACCGGCCCGCCACCGGCTACTCGCTGACCGTGACCATTCCACCGCTGGAAAAGTAGGCGCCCTTTTCGGACAGACCTCCGAGGTCACGGAAGACCTCGGAGGTCGTATCTTCCCTCCTTTCCCATCCGACCTCGGAAGTCTGTCTCGAAAACGAGTCTCCCATGCCAAACTCCATGCAAGCCGTACGCCTCGTAGAAGTAGGCCAGCCTCTTCAGATGCAAGAAACGCCGATCCCAACCATCGGCCCGGCAGATGTGCTGGTGCGTGTCCGGGCTGCAGGCATCTGCCATTCGGACGTGCATTACCGTGCGGGTGTCTCGCCGGCCGGTCCGTTGCCGCTGACCTTGGGCCATGAAATGGCCGGCACGGTCGTCCGAGTGGCGCACAGGTAACGCACTTCCAACCTGGCGACCGCGTCTGCCTGCACTACATGGTCACCTGTGGCCACTGCGCTTACTGCGACCAGGGACCGAGCAATTCTGCACGACCGGACAGATGATCGGCAAGCACCGCGATGGCGGCTACGCCGAGTTCATTGCCGCGCCGGCGCGCAGCGTCTTCCCCTTCCGGCTGAGATCCCATTCGAACAGGGCGCGGTGATGATGTGCTCGTCGGCCACGGCGTTCCATGCTTTGCGCAAAGGCAGGCTGCAACCGGGCGAGAGCCTCGCCATCTTTGGCGCCGGAGGGCTTGGCATGTCGGCGATCCAACTCGCCAGGGCCTTCGGCGCGCTGGCGGTCTATGCAGTCGACTTGGATGCCGGCCGCCTGGCCCTGGCCGAGCAGCTCGGCGCGATACCTGTCGATGCCAGAGCGATCGATGCTGCCGCCGAGATCAGACGCCTCACGGGTGGCCACGGCGTGGACGTCGCGCTGGACTTCGTGGGTCAGCCCGCGACCCTGCGGCCGGCCATCGCCGCGCTGGCGCCGTTCGGCCGGGTAGTGGCCGTGGGCCTGGGCAACCAGCCGGTGCCGGTGTATCCCTACCAGGAGATCATCAACCGCGAGGCCGAGATCATCGGGTGCTCGGACCATCTGGCATCGGAGATCCCCTTGCTGACCGAGCTGGTGCGCCGTCGAGTGCTCGATCTGGCGCCGGTGGTCACGGAGACCATTCCGCTGGACACGCTGGCGATCAATGCGGTGATGGATCGGTTGGAGCGGTATGGTGCGGGTGGGGTGCGGACGGTGATTGTGATGTGAGGGGAGCGGAAGATATCACAACGTATAGGAGACAACGAATGCGGAGGTTAGGAAAAGCGTGGCGTGAAAGGTTGGACCTTGTTGAGGAATAGACATGTTGAAACATAGTCTATTCCGTATCCTGCCCCGTCGAACTCATGGACGCTCCGCATTTCGCCCTCCGCATTCGTTGTCTCATTCGTTGTGATATTTTGCTTCCTCTCGCCCGTAAAGAAACCATAAACGCAATCATCATAGTAATCACGAAGGCAGCAAATTCTGTTCCCACAGTTATTCGGCCATATCACCAGACGGCGGTACACTCTAACTCTTGGCGATAGCCTGTCCTGTGGTAAAATCCCATAGCGAAAGGATGAAAA
>CAVPXC010000003.1:0-353798 GCA_963709505.1 uncultured Chloroflexia bacterium
CATAAAGCGGGATCATTGTTACCGGATAGGGCAGCATCATGGTGGCTAGCAGCAGGACGAAAAGAGTGTTCTTGCCCGGCGTGCGGAGCCGTGCAAAAACGTGTACGCCACCAGGGTGCACGACAGCACCGTACCGACGATTGTTCCCAGGGCGATAATGACCGTATTAATCGAGAAGCGCCCAAAGGGTACGTACGTCAGCGCCTCTCGAAAGTTCGACCACTTCCGCGGATGGGGGATCCACACCGGCGGAAATGCCATCACCTGGTAGTTCGGCTTCAGCGCCGACGTAATCATCCAGAACAGCGGCAGGAGGAAGAGGGGAGAGGGAAACAAGGAGCACGTAAACAAGGATATGGCGCGGCGATTTTCGCCGCTTGATCGGCGACTCGTCAGTCGTTTCAGATACGAAATCCGCATTATTCAATGGTCGCTCCATTCCTTCCGTCTTACCCTATTACGATACGTTGGTCGAGTAGGTCCTGGCGGCGTAGTACCGAAGTATTCGGTGGTTTTGAAAGGCTCACATCAGCCGAGATTCGCCGCCAGACCCTACTCGACCCACGCTTACATAACATCGCACTAAAATTGCCAAGTTTATCGTCAACTCTCCACTCCATACTCTCCACTCTCCACTCTCCGCACTCCACTCTCCGCACTCCGCATTCCGCACTCCCGCTATCCCCTCTCCCCTTCATAATACACCCATCAATTCGACGATCGCACGATCACCAACGTGAAGCCAAAGATGATGGCAAACAGCACCCAGGCCAGGGCCGACGCGTAGCCCATGTTGAAGAACTGAAAAGCCTGACGGTAAAGATAGAGGACGAAAAAGAGCGTCGAGTTGAGCGGTCCGCCATCGGTGGCGACGAACGCGCTGGTGAAGGTTTGGAACGTGTTGATGATGCTTAGCACCAGGTTGAAGAAGATCGCGGGTGTCAACAGGGGCAGGGTGATGCGCCAGAACTTGGCCCAGGGGCCGGCACCGTCGATCGAAGCCGCCTCGTAGAACGGCTCGGGGATGTCCTGCAAACCAGCCAGGAAGATGATCATACTGCGGCCCATGCCCCACAGGCTCATAATCAACAGCGCGGGCAGTGCCGTATCAGGGTCGGCCAGCCAGCGCGGCCCTTGGACGCCCACCATGCGCAGCAGGCTGTTGATCAGCCCAGCCTCCGGGTTGAAGATCCACATCCACAGGACGACGTAAGCCACGCCCGCCAGAACCGACGGCAGGTAGAAGAAAGGTGCGGAAGACGCTAATCCCCCGCACCTTCTGGTTGACCAGCAGCGCCAGCGCCAGCCCGCCAGCCAGGTCGAGCGGCACGTAGAACAGCGTGTAGATGGCCGTCACTTTCAGCGCCTGCCAGAACAGCGGGTCACGGGTAAGCAGCTTCTCGTAGTTGTCAAGGCCGATGAACCTCGGCGCGCTAAGCAGGTCCCAGCGGGTCAGGCTGAAGAACGCCGAGGCGATCATCGGACCCAAGACAAACAGCACCAGCCCGATCAGCCAGGGCGAGATGCAAAGATAAAACGTGATCGCCTCGCGGCGAGCAAGATTACGCCTACGTTGTGTCTTAGCGCCCGACTGTACGGTCATCAAGCCTCAAAATCCGATCTGCGCCATGCAACATAAAAAGGGGACCCGGCCCACCCACGTCCCCTTTTTCTTTTCGTCCTTACCAAACCAATCTCACCAATCTACCAATCTACTCCGCCATCTTCTCCTCCAAAGCAGTTTGCGCTTCTTGCGCGGCCTGCTGCATCACGGCAGCCACATCCGCTTCAGGGTCGATGATCACTGTCTCCAGCGCCTTGCGCAGCGCCGGGTCGGCGGTCTCGTTCCAGAACGGCGTGAAGGTGTACGCGCGCGGCGCCAGGTAGTTTAGCTCGTTGATCCAGACGCCCTCGATCGGGTCCTTGGACAGCCCGGACTCCTCGGCCACGGCCGCAACGGGCGGTATCGCCCAATCCTTCCACACCTGCGAACCCTCCGGTCCGACGTAGTTGCGCAGGAAGCGCCAAGCCGCCTCAGGGTTCTTGGCCGTGCTGGAGATGCCAAAGCCGCCCCAGAAGAGCACGTTGGCGCGCTCCTTGCCGGCGGGCGGACCGGCCACGCCCAGGTCGATGTTGGGGTTGGTCTTGTAGCCGGCCTGGGGCCAGCGGCCGAACAGGCGCATGGCAGCCTGGCCGTTGTCGAACTGGCTGTTGCCACCGCCGAAGAGCGACATGTCGGCCGGCGGCGGCGCAACGTTGTATTTGTGGTACAAGTCGCGGTAGAACGTCACCGCCTCGATGACCTCGGTGAGTCCATGTATCCAACGAATTGCTTGCCGTCCTCGCTGATCAACTTGCCGCCGCTGGCCGCCACCCAATACTCGAAGCCAGTGGTCCAGCTCGCAGGCAATTGAATGCCCCAGACGTCGGTCTGTCCGTCGCCGTTGCTGTCCTTGGTCAGCGTCTGGGCGGTCTTGACGAGGTCGTCCCACGTCCAGCCGTCCTGCGGATAGGCTACGCCCGCCTCGTCGAAGATCTTCTTGTTGTAATATACGCCCAGGGGCGAGAAGTCCTTGGGCAGTAGATACTGTTTGCCCTCGAACTTGCCTGGATCGACCACACCAGGCAGGTAGATGCCCAAATCCAGCGGGTACTCGCCGGCGAGGAAATCGTCCAGCGGCAGGAAGGCGCCTTTGCCCACGAACATCGGCACCGCGTCGTCGCCGATCTGCATAATGTCCGGCGCGTCTTTGGCAGCCAGCTGGGTCAGCAGGCGTGTGTAGTAGTCGCGGCCTGCAACGGCTTCCAACTGAACCAGGATGTCGGGATTGGCGTCCTCGAAGGCCGCGATGATGTCTTGATGCGGCGTGAGGCCTTCGCCGCTATCCCCGGTTCCCACGCGCAAGATGGTCTTGGCTTCTTCAGCCTGCGGTTCGGACGCCGGTGCGCTGACAGCTTGGGGCGCTGCCGGCGCTTGGGGCGGCGGCGCCACGCATGCCGCTGCTGTCGATACGAGCAACAGAACAATCACCGCTAAGCTAAGGGTACGGACTGAGAGTCTCATGGGTTGGCTCCTCCTTGAAGCCGCTTCTTTGCGGGGTCGCGGTGTTTCACAGCACCCGAATAGCTGCGAACGGCCGAGTGCTGCCTGTCCGCTTATTGCAAATATTTGCAAATACGATTATAACTCCCCTCGTTGAACTCGTCAAACAACTGTGTGTAATCTGTCTCAAGCGGGTCCGAGTCGCTTGCCTTCCATGGGTCACACGACCGGCAGGGTTGCCAGGATGGTTTCTCCAGCGACCACGGCCTGTCCTGCCCTGACACAAATCGTGGCCGTGCACGGAACGTAGACTTCGACCATGCCTCCGAGGGTCAGATGCCCGATTTCTTGGCCGCCTTGCAGCACATCCTCAAGGTCGGGCCATAGGAGAATGCGGCGCGCCCAATGAGACGGCACACGCCGCCAGAGCGGGCTGGCGGACTGGTGCAGGGCGACACGCGTCGCGTCGGCGCTCTTGATTCCAAGCCAAATCCCATCATCGGTCCGCTGGGTCGGTTCGACGGGTTCGTAGCGGCGTAAACGCACTGTGCCGCCGAGCGGCGCGCGGGTAATCTGGACATTTCGCGCCGACACCTGTATAGTAATGCACATCGCCGGCCCGTGCAGGAAGCGTTCCTCCTGCACCATGGCCACCCGGCGCACAAAGCCGTCGTTGGGCACGAGCACGGCGTGGCCGTTCGAGGCCGGCTGCCGCGTCGGATTGCGGAAGATCCAAAGGATTCCGCCGGCAATGGCGGAGCTGCCCAGTACTGGCGCCAGCCACGAAGGCCGTCGGGTGGTTAGCCAACCCAGGATGCCAACCAGCCAGGTTAGCGCCAGCAGCACAAAGGCGCCTCCGGCTTGTTCGGTAGCCGAGATGCGTTCGGTTGGGATCTCAAGAGGTTTTTGTGTATGGTGGTTCTCTGGCATAGCTTGGTTGGGTGGGAAGATGCTTCACAGACAAGGCGGAGATAATCTGCTAAGGTTGTGCAGAGTGCAACAAAGTGCACCTCGTGATTATGACATAGCAAGCGCGGTGTGTCAACACCGCAGGATGAGGTGGGTGTATTTCACGTTGGGGAGCAGACCCTTCGGGTTTGCGAAAAACCCGAAGGGTCTGCTCCCCAACGTGAAATACACCCGGATGAGGTTGGTACCATGACAGCGGCCGCAGCGACGAGCCAGGTAGGCGCCTTTTTCGATATGGACAAAACGCTGTTGAGCGTGAGCTCGACCACGCTGTGGACGCGCCATATGCATGAGCGCGGCGAGTTGCCGTTGGGCGATCTACTGCGGATTCTCGGCGCGCTGGTACGCTACAAGCTGGGCCAGCTAGATATGGTGGAGACCACGAGACAGTTCGTGCGTGAGCTGGCCGGCCAGTCTGAGGATTTACACCAGGCCAACACCCGGCGCTGGGTCGCGGATCAGCTCGTACACTATGTGGCGGAAGAGGGGCGCGAGAGGCTGGAGTTCGCATCGACGGTTGGGACATCGCGTGGCGATGATTACGGCCTCACCTGGATATACGGCGGATCCCTTAGCTGAGGCCCTTGGATTGGCGCAGGAGGACGTGCTGGCGACGCGTTTCGAGGTTCAGAATGGTCGCTTCACCGGGCGTTTGCTGGAACCTATGCTGTACGGAGCCGGCAAGCTTTCTGCCGCGGTTGTCTATGCCCGGCGTCACGGACTGAGCCTGGCTGACAGCTTCTTCTATACAGACAGTATCTCGGATCTCCCGTTGTTGGAGAACGTCGGCCATCCCGTGGCAGTCAATCCGGATCGCTCCCTTCGTCGCTTAGCGGAGGCCAAGGGCTGGTCGATCGTGCGTTTCTACTGATCGTTGGGTGTTATACTCACAGAACGGACCTTTCTCGGAAGAAAGGTCCGTTCTACATTTACGTTAACTATCTATCGGCGCTACGAGCTTTTCCAGATCGTGTAAGTATAGCTGAAGATGCTCGGGTTCTTGGGCGGTGGCTCGGCAGGGCGTGGCGCACGGCTCATACGCACCGATCCGGTAGGCGGCAGGGTTGGGCTGTACTCCGGTGTTCTCGCTGGGACTTGCGGCGTCCGTTCCTGGGGTCCGCCCACTTCCGCCCGCCTGCCGCTGGTAGGACCGGATCCCCGCCGTCGTCTGCGCATGACACGTATTGGGGACGTGTCATGCGCGCTATCCTGTTGTTGTTTTGAATCATTTTTGCGGCGTGCCACGAGCGCCTCTCCTACAGGTAATCGCGCAGCTGGCGGCTGCGGCTCGGGTGTCTCAGACGTGCCAGGGCTTCCTGTTCGATCTGGCGGATGCGCTCGCGGGTCAGGCCGAACATTTCGCCGACCTCCTGGAGCGTGTAGGTGTGTCCATCCAGCAGCCCGTACCGCAGCCGTAGGATGCGCTCCTCGCGCGGCTGCAGGGTGTCAAGTAGATCGTCGAGCTTCTCGCGCAACAGCGACTGTTCGGCGCGCTCCGACGGCTCCGGGCTGTCGTCGTCCTCAATAAACTGGCCGAGGGTGCTTTCCTCTTCCTCGCCGACGGGCTGTTCGAGTGACAGCGGCCGAACTGCCGTGCGCAGATAGCGATGCACACGCTCGGCCGGCAGTTCCAGCGCCTCGGCCAGTTCCTCCGGAGTCGGCTCGCGTCCGAGGGTCTGTTCCATTTCCTGGCTGGTCCGTCGCAGCTTGAGCAGTTTTTCGCTCATGTGCACGGGAAGACGGATGGTGCGGCCCTGGTCAGACACGGCGCGGCTCACGGCCTGGCGGATCCACCATGTGGCGTAGGTGCTGAACTTATAGCCGCGGTCCGGATCGAACTTGTCGAACGGCGCGCATCAAGCCCAGATTGCCCTCCTGGATCAGGTCAAGGAACGGCACGCCGTGGCCAATATAGCGTTTGGCCACGCTGATCACCAGCCGGCTGTTGGATTCGATCATACGGCGTCGCGCATGTTGGCCTAAGTCGATCACCGCCTGCAACTCGCCTTTTTCATCTGAGGGCAGATCGACGGCTCGCGCGAGCTTACGGCTTGCTAACTTACCGGCCACCACCCGGCTGGCGAGGATCTTCTCCTCGTCTGCCGTCAGCAGCGGGTGCGCGCCCATCTGCCGGAAATACAGATCGACAGCATCGCGCGCTAGAGCAAGATCATCCTCATCCTTGGCTGAGATTACCCGGCTGGGCGGTAGCTCGATCTCCTCTTCCAACTCCTCGGCCTGGTCTTGCACCGGGATGTCCATCTCACGCAAACGCCCGAAAAGATCCTCCAAGACGTCAAGTCGCTCTTCAACTTCGGGTAGGGTCTCCAGGATCTCATCGTAGGTGATAAAACCCTGCGCCGAGGCTCGTTCGAGCAATTCGGCCAATGCATCGGTTTGCTCGGTTGTCTCTACAGTCGTGGTTTCTTCCATATCGGTATGTGTCTTATAAGTACAACGCAGCCTACCTCATTCGAGGCCTGGCTGCGCTTGACTGCTGGTGTGCAGCACCTGTGGTACTTCAATAATCACGAGTAGGCAGAAAGGTGCTCCCATTACGCTACTGTTCACATCTACTACCCGGTGCGTTCGCTTACTCGTCCCAAGTATAACACGGAAAGAGTGGCATGTCAACAGCTTTTCCGTCAAATTGTGCGCTCGATCTCAAACGGTTGAGGGCTCACATAGAGGGGTTTCGGCTGCGCAAGGCGGGTATCTTTGACAGTTGGCGCACGTCTGCGGTATAATGGCCGCCTGACAGTAATCATTTTCGAGAGATCCGCGGATCTGGCTAGTTATTCCCAATGCCGCGTCGGCCAGCGCGCCGGCTTGCGGCATACTTATTGGTCAGAACCGGATTTCTGCAGGAGGAAGAGCGTGACATCAGTAGAGACCAACCCCGTTGTTGAGACCGACCTGAGCCAGACAGCCCCTGAGCTCGCGATCTCGGCAGCACCCGTCCATCCAACCAAAGGCAAAGGAAAGCAAAAGGTCAAGGTTCTGCCCAAAGCCAAGATTGTCAAGGTTCTGACTGTTGGCATGGAGACCGGTGGTACGATTAAGCGGGTCTCCGAATACGGCGCGTTCGTTGACATCGGCGTCGGCCGCGACGGCCTGTTGCATATCTCGGAGATGTCCACCAGCCGTGTCCGCAAGGTGACCGACGTAATCAACGAAGGCGACGAAGTGACGGTTTGGATCAAAGAGGCTCGATCGCGAGAAGAACCGCATCAGCTTGACCATGATCCCGCCTGGGACCAAGACTATCCGTGACCTGGCAGCGGGTGAGTTGGTGACCGGTACGGTGCAGCGTTTGACCAGTTACGGCGCGTTCGTCGATATTGGCATGGATCGCGATGCCATGCTCCATGTCAAGGAGATGGGCGATGGTTACGTAGCCAAGCCGGAAGACGTGGTGAAAGTGGGTGAGGAAATTGAGGCTCGCATCGTCAGCGTCGACCCCCGCCGCGGCCGCATCGACCTCAGCCTGAAGGGATTGCGGCCGTCGCAAGCCCAGTATCCCGTCGAGGAAATGAGTTCGCGCCGCTGCCAGTGAACCCGACGACGAGGTGGTAGACCTGCCCTCGCCCATGGAATTGGCTTTTCGCGATGCATTGAGTGGCCAGGGCGACGCTCCGGAAGAGGATTATTATTCGAGCGACCGCCCCAGACGTAAGCAAAAGCGTGGCCGGCACCAGCGAGATGAGCAGAACGAGATCATCAACCGCACACTGCGATTTCGCGACTAGTCTCTGTTGAGTTAGATTTTATACCGTGTCACGGCGCAGCGCCAGTGACACGAACAAGTTTCTTCATTTGTCAATACCGCCCCGCGGGATGCGGGGTCTCAGGATGACACTCACAACTTCTAACCTGACAGAGCACCAATACGCACAGGCGGAGTGAGGCCAGCACAGTCAACAGTAATCAGTCCGCACCATTGACTGTTACCTGCTGACTTTTCACAGCCGGCCGATGTATGCCGAGCAGTACAAGCCTCTGATCGAGTGAGTGCTATCAAGAGCTCCGGGGATTCCCCGGAGCTTTGTTCTTGTCAGTTGACTTTTCCAAAACGATGACTTTGGTCTGAGTGCTCTGTCAAGATGGATTTTATCGCTCGCCTTCGCTCAGCCGCTTGTGCATGTAGAGCTCGTCCAACTGAAAACCGCGACGCCGGTAATAGTCCCGTGTGCCAAGCGCGGCGATGACCGCCAGATCACCCAGCCCGCCGAGACGGGCGATTTCCTCAGCCGCCACGAGTAGCCGTCCGCCCAGCCCTATGTGTTGCGCCTCGCCGCTGCTCGATGCGCCGATGCGTAGCGCCCGCCCGTAGACGTGCACCTCGCGGATGACCGCGCTGCCCTCCAACTCTTGCGGTCGCTCGACCTGGCCCCCAGGCAGGAGCAGGCGCAGGAAGCCGGCCAGCCGGCCTGCCGGCGTCTCTGCAGCGATGAAGTACTCCAGGCCGGCGCCAGTGTGGATACGAGTGACCCGCAGCTGCAGTGCATCGACCTGTACCGGCTGGTCGCCCACCTCGCGACAGCGGATGCAGCGGCAGCTGCGCCCGGTGGCCGCAAGCTTCTCCTGCACTGCCTCCCGCAGGTTGCTGAGGCGATTGCCCTCGACTACGTAATCGGATGGGATGTCGCGAACAACGCGGCTCAGGCGGCAATAGGCAGGCGTTTGAGCCTTGCAATCAGCCAAAAGGTCGACAAGCGTCCGCTCATCGTATGGGGTATACTGGCCGTGCCGCCACAGATCGTAGAGCTCCGTCTCCTCCACCAGCGCGCACGGATAGATCTTGAGCTCATCCGGCTGCATGTCGGGATCGGCCCACAGGCGGACGAAGTCCTCCCGGTCGCTCTCGGGCGTGGCGCCGTAGAGGTTGGGCATCCAGTGCAGAAGCAACTTGAAGCCCGCAGCGCGCAGCAGACGGCAGGCATGGCGGGCGGCGGTCATGTCGTGGCCCCGGTTGTTCAATGCGAGGATGCGGTCGTCCAGGCTCTGGATGCCGATCTGTACTCGGGTGACGCCAAGCCGTCGCAGCCGCACAACTTCATCGGGAGTGATCCAATCAGGCCGTGTCTCGATGGTCAGCCCGACGCAGCGCGATGGTGCTTGCTCGTTGCGATCTTGTGCCTCGGCTAAGGTGCCCGAATCCTGGCCGTTCAGCGCGTCGAGGCAGCGCTGGACGAACCACTCCTGATAGCTGTGCGGATAAGCTGACCAGGTACCGCCCAGGATCAATAGCTCCACCTTCTGGATCGGGTGCCCTAGATTGTTGAGCGCCCTCAGACGGCTGCGCGTTTGTTCGAACGGATCGAACTGATGCCGCAGCGCCCGTTGGGCTCCCGGCTCCCGCGACAGATAGCTCTTGGGCATATCCGGGTCGTTCGGACAGAAGATACAATGCCCCGGGCAGCCAGCTGGCTTGGTCAGCACAGCCACGGGCGCCACGCCCGACTGAGTGCGCACCGGTTTCATCTGCAGACGGTTAAGGGTCTCCGGCTCGAATGCCAGGTCTCCCGCGGCGCAAAGTTGGCGATAAGCAGCCACAAGTTGGCTCTTGCTGAAGAAACCCGCACCGTCGCGCGGATGGCGACGCAGCACGCTGCGCAAGACCTTCTCGTTGTAGACCGGCGCCGCGCCGATTGCCCCGAGAATCGCCAGCAACTGCCCTCGATAGCGTTCGACTTCGATTTTGTCGTATCGCGTTGTTGCCCCTGTCACGGGTTGGGTCTCTTGCATATCTGGAGAGTCTGGGTGAATCATGTCAGCCGATGACGCGCAGTTTGAGATGAGTATGCCTATGGATTCGGCGATCGTGCAGCGCTTGCTGGATCTGAATCGGCAGTTCTATGACGAGTTTGCCGTTTCATTCGCCGAAAGCCGCGGTTTCGAGCAGCCAGGTTTGCGTCGAGCGCTGGACTTTCTGTCCGCTGCTGGCCGCGTACTGGACGTAGGCTGTGGCAATGGGCGTCTGGCTCATGCGTTGGAAGGCGCCGGCCGTGCAATTGAGTACCTGGGCATCAACTCCAGCGTTTCCCTGCTGGAAATCGCTCGCCGGCGAGCGGCGTCCCTGAGTTCAGTTCGGGCTGAGTTCAAAGCTGTCGATATAACAGTCGCCGGTTGGCCATCGCATCTGCCGGCCAGCCGTTTTCAGGCAATTGCCGTGCTCGCTCTCTTGCATCATCTGCCCGGCTGGCAGTCACGCTGCGACGTTTTGGCCGCCTTGCGCAACCTGTTGGATGCCGAGGGTCTGGTAGTCGTGTCTGTGTGGCAGTTCATGAATGAAGCGCGGCTGCAACGCAAGGTCGTTCCATGGTCGGCCATCGGCTTGACCGTCGACCAGATTGAGGCTGGGGATGTGTTGCTGGATTGGCAGCGCGGCGGCAGCGGCCTAAGGTATTGCCATTTATTTAGCGAGGCCGAGCTCGCCGCCCTCGCGGCGGCCAGCGGTTTTGTCCTGACCGACGTCTACTACGCCGACGGACGGTCCGGAAAGCTCAACCTTTTTGGGTTGCTTCGTCCCTGATTTCTAAACTCATGTTTTTGCGAACTCAGGACTGCTGTATGCCTAAACTCGTCTCGAAACTTGGTTTACAGGGTATTTGGTGGCAACAGGTAACCCATCCAGTTTGACCGTTGTGTAGGATAGCACATCCCAGAGTTTCGCGCCAAACTATTTCTGGGTGGTAAGGGACCGGTTGAGGGGAGCAAGTACGCAGCGCCTGACGCCCGCGCCGGGTAGATCCGCCCAAATCGTAGAGCCAACGGCGGTTTTTCGTCAAGCACCGGGAGGTCGCTGCGCGATAAGATGGTGCGGGGGTAGCCTGGGGTTTGCAACTGCTGACCATGTTGCTCTGGCAGGCTCTGCAAAGTCTCTCGGCGAAAAGCGACAGGGCCAATGCGGAAACCTATCCGTTGACAAGCCTTACGAGAGCGTGTCCTGAGCTCTTGCCAGGCAATTTCGTTCAAATCAGGTCATCAAAGCGTTATCGTGGCGCGAAATAGTAAGGACTTACGTTTATCATAGCACAGTACGGCGTGCGTACGCTGAGGATGGAAATGGCACGAGAGGATTTGAATGCTATTATCAGAGTGTTTGGTTATTTCTGTTCGAGTTTGCCTAAAGGAGGTCAAATATGTCCGAAACCGTCAATTGGTCTATTTCGGCGCAGGTGAAGTCAGGTCCATCCCAATCTGCGTCGGCGGCGTTAAACGTCGATGCATATGACAAGATCGAAGCCGAGGTGGCCCCTGGCGGAACCACGACCGTTGCGGTTGTGCCGGCTGGAGCAACTGTCAGATTCCTCTTTATCAAGGCGTCTGCCTACAACACCTTGACCTACGATGTTACGGGCGGTGAAACGGGCATCGTGCTCGATGCCGCCCAGCTCTTCAACGGGGCGGGCGCGGTCGCTTTGCTTGACGCCGTCCCTGGAAGTCTCGTGTTTCACCACAACAACGTAGCCGGCGTCGCCACGACAGTCGAGATCCTGGTCGGTCGTCAGGCGGCGTCGTAGATTCCCGAACAGGTCTGCGCTATAGCAACCACTGAATAGGAGGTATCCCATGCCCGTAACACTTACGTATCCAGGTGTCTACATCGAAGAGGTTCCCAGCGGTGTACGCACGATCACAGGGGTGGCGACTTCAATTACGGCCTTCCTCGGTCGAGCGTTACGCGGGCCGGTCAACGAACCAGTGCGCCTGCAAAGCTTTGGGGAGTTCGAGCGGGCCTTTGGCGGTCTGTCGCCAGACAGTACGATGAGCTACGCCGTGCAGCACTTCTTCCTCAACGGCGGCAGCGACGCGTTGATAGTGCGAGTCGTCAACGCCGGAACGGCCGCTACCGCCACAGGGGACCGTGATGGCCTCGAGTTGGAAGCCGCCAATGCCGGCGATTGGGGTAATCGCTTGAGGGCGGTCGTCGATCACACCACGGCCGACCTGGCCGACACCGAACTGTTCAACCTCACGATCCAGGAGTTGGAGAGCACCGACCCTGCTTCCGATGTGATCGCCTCTGAGATCTTCCGCAACGTGTCAATCAGCTCCACTTCGACGCGCTACGTTCAGAATGTGTTGGCGAACCAATCGACCTTTGCTCGAGTGACTAGCGTCCCCTTGGCACGCCCGGGGATTGGTGAGGATATGTTCGCCGGCGGTGCGGACGGCGACGACCTAGATCCGGCCGACTACCAGGGCAGCGAGGCCGGGCGCACGGGCCTCTTCGCACTGGACAAGGCCGATCTGTTCAACCTGATGTGCATTCCACCGGCTACTCCAGGGGCTGATCTGGACGTGGCGGTGTATATCGATGCACTGGCCTACTGCAAGGACCGGCGGGCGATGTTGATCGTAGACCCGCGTACGGATTGGGCGAATCCCGACGCTGTGGTCACCGACAGCCAGACCAATGTCAGCGGGCTGTTTGGCCTGCGGGACCAGAACTCAGTGCTGTACTATCCGTTGGTCAAAATGGCCGACCCGTTGCAGGAGAACCGCCTGGCGGAGTTCGTGCCGTGCGGCGTCATCGCCGGTGTCTTCGCCCGAACGGACAGCCAACGTGGCGTCTGGAAGGCGCCGGCAGGCCAGGAGGCTACGTTGGTCGGCGTGCGAGCGCTCTCGTACAAGATGACCGACGGGGAAAATGGTAAGATCAATCCCCTTGGCATCAATGCGTTGCGTACGTTCCCCGTCGCAGGCAACGTGGTCTGGGGTGCGCGCACTTTGAAAGGCGCCGACGCGCTTGCCTCTGAGTGGAAGTACGTGCCGGTGCGCCGGTTGGCTCTCTACATTGAGGAGAGCCTGTACCGAGGCACACAATGGGTCGTCTTCGAGCCTAATGACGAGCCACTTTGGTCGCAAATCCGCCTCAACCTGGGCGCATTCATGCAAGACCTGTTCCGGCAGGGAGCTTTCCAAGGCAGCTCGCCGCGCGAGGCGTACTTCGTTAAATGCGACAAGGAAACGACGACCCAGAGCGATATCGACCGGGGTATCGTCAATATCCTGGTCGGCTTTGCACCCCTGAAGCCGGCCGAGTTTGTCGTCCTCAAGATCCAGCAGATCGCCCGACTGGAGGCGTAGGAGGCTTTCATGGCACAGTTCAGCGTCAATCCACAACGTTTTGATCCGTACAAGAACTTCAAGTTCCGTGTCAAATGGGACGGTCGATACGTAGCCGGCATCAGCAAGGTCAGTGCGCTGCGCCGAACTACCGAGCCGGTGGAGCATCGCGAGGGGGGTGACCCCAGCACAGTCCGCAAGTCGCCGGGCCAAACCAAGTTCGAGGCGGTCACCCTGGAGCGCGGCGTGACACACGACACCGAATTCGAGAAATGGGCGAACAAGGTGTGGAACTTCGGCTCCGGTTTGGGTGCTGAGGTTTCGCTCAAGGATTTCCGCAAGGACCTCATCATCGAGGTCTACAACGAGGCCGGTCAGCTGGCGCTGGCCTACAAGGTCTTCCGCTGCTGGGTTTCCGAGTACCAGGCTATTCCCGAGCTGGATGCCAGTGGCAGCGCCGTTGCTATTCAGACCTTGAAGCTGGAGAATGAGGGCTGGGAGCGTGATTACGACGTAAACGAGCCCACAGAGCCGAGCTTCTCGGAACCGGCCGCGTAAACGACGGCCTGGCCGCTGCTTGCCCGACATAGCCGGAAGCGCGGCTGTGCTGCCGATCTTACGGATCTCTTATGCGTCCACTCGCCGCTGCCGAGCTGCTTGATGTATGGGAGCAAGGGCTGTCTGCCCCGTTGGTGACGCAGGCTCTGCTGCTGCTCACAGCCGCTTGCTCTGACTACACGCGGGACGCCTTGACCCGGCTACCCATTGGCCATCGAGATGCCCTGCTGCTCAAGCTGAGGGATTGGACCTTTGGTACACGCCTGACCAGTGTCGTCGACTGCCCGCAGTGCGGAGAGCGGCTTGAGATTGCGCTGGACAGCGGCGAGCTTCAGCTGGCGGCTGGCGAGGCGTCTCCTGAAACTCTCTATCTGCAAGCCGAAGGGTATGGAGTGACGTATCGATTACCGAACACGCTCGATCTGATGGCGCTGGTCGATGCAGTGACTCCGGAAACGCGCATGCAGGCGCTGCTTGGCCGCTGTCTTATCGAAGCCAGGGATCTGGGAATGGCCGGCGAAAACCAGCACGCAGAGCAGACGTTGGCATTAGAGCACTTGCCGGAGCCGGTCGTTGAGGCCATGCGCCAACAGATGAGCGAGGCAGATCCCTTAGGCGACGTTCGGTTTGCCTTGGCCTGCCCGTCCTGCGACCATCGGTGGAGCGCCCTGTTCGACATCGTGTCCTTCTTCTGGCGTGAGATCGACGATTGGGCCCGGCGCACCTTGCGAGAGGTGACCTTGTTGGCCCGGGCCTATGGCTGGAGCGAGGCCGACATCCTTGCACTGAGTGCGTGGCGGCGTCGCGCTTATCTCGAGATGATAGCATGAGTGATTACCTGGGCGACCTGATCAAGCGAACTTATGAACCTCAAGGCACCATCCGGCCCTGGTTGGGCTCGATCTTTGAGGCGGCACCGGGTGTGGGGCGCGGTTTGCCTGAGCTGGGCACACCTGTTTCGCCGTGGGCACCAGTCGACAGTGAGCTGGAGGCAGAGCAGGCGGTGAGTTTCGAGGCGCCGGCGACAGACCGTTCGGTGCGGACCACGCAGCCGGCGACTCGGCGCAGAGACACAATAGCTCTACCTGCCGACACGATTGGCAGCGAGACGGACGCCCGAACGACCTATTCGACGATTGTTGCACCGGCAGTCTGGCCTGGCCCAGAGGATCAAGCATTCGAGGCAGGAGAGCAAGAGCAGTTTCAGCGAGTGCGACGTACTGTCACTGCTCCTTCCGTGGATCGATCGCCATCGGTCACCGGCCAGCCGATGCATCAACCGCTCGTTTCTTCCAGCAACCTTGCCGGTGAGGATTGGCCTGAAGCAAAGCTTCACAGCAACGTAAAGATGGAAGGTATGACTCCCAGGTCTAACTTGGGTCCAATCCCAGAGGAATCCCAGAGCCTGCGACCACAGCAAGCGCCATCCAGAATTCAGCCGGCAGGCGCAGTCGAGCGAAGAACGGCGGTCAGGGGCAGCCCGGATGAGACACGGGCGTCACGACGACCTGACCTCACGGAGGTCAAACAAGCGGTCGCGCCTGACCTGCCGGTGTCGCGGCAAGCAACTCTTCCGCCGGCCGGCCAACTCGTGCAGCCACGTATCGCGCTGGCGCCAAGGGTTCAAGAGCATTCCGGTGTATCGGCGGTACCCGCGCCTGAGCCGCCGGTAATCAAAGTTACAATCGGCCGCATCGAGGTGCGCGCGACTGCGTCGTCCCAGCGGGCGGCTCCGGCATCGGCGAGGCCGCCAAGCCGGCCTCGCCCTGCGCTCTCCCTCGACGACTATCTAAAGCAACGCGGAGGTAGTCGATGAGCAACTTCCTGGCTATTGCGACTGTCACGGCGACGATGCAAACCATGTTGCAAGCCGCTATAGGCGTTGACGTGGCCGGCGCCACCGCCACCACTGTGCGCCCGGATGGAAGCGACAACGGGCTGCCACCACGTGGCCTCAATATCTACCTGTATCAGGTGACGCCCAACAGTGCCTGGCGCAACTCGGACCTGCCAACGCGCACCAGCGATGGACGGCAAATGCAGCGACCCCGCGTCGCGCTCGACTTGCACTATTTACTCACCTTCTATGGCACCGAGAACATGTTGGAACCGCAGCGCATCCTGGGCAGCGCCGCGCGCACGCTCCACGCTCAGCCGCTGCTAACTAGGGAGCAAATCCTGGCCACCCAACAAGCCGCTGTCAACAACGACCCGAACCACTTCCTCCGCGAACTCTGACCTGGCGGATGAAGTAGAGCTGGTGAAGTTCATGCCGCTCTCGTTGTCGTTGGAAGAACTGTCAAAGCTCTGGTCGGTGTTCTTTCAGACGGCGTATACTCTGTCAGTAGCTTACCTGGCGACGACTGTGCTGATCGAACCCACCATCACCTTCCAGCGGCCGCTGCCGGTACGTGTGCGTAACATCACAGCGTTTCCGTTTCAGCACGCGATCATCGACAAGGTGGTTTCCGAAAGCGGGGACCACGAACCGGTGGCCGCAAACGACACGGTCCTGATCAAAGGACAGCATCTGGCCGGCGCAGTGCGCGCCGTGCGAGTGGGCGAGGCCGAGCTGGCGCCTGATCCTTCAGACGTGA
This sequence comes from uncultured Chloroflexia bacterium, assembly GCA_963709505.1. Classification (GTDB taxonomy): domain Bacteria; phylum Chloroflexota; class Anaerolineae; order JAAEKA01; family JAAEKA01; genus CAVPXC01. The sequence goes on from CAVPXC010000003.1 coordinate 16,243, forward strand.
CCAACACGCAAATCAGCCTGACGTTGGCCGGTGCTGGGTTGCGTGCGGGACTGCAGGCTGTGCAGGCTATCTATACCAACGGCGCCGAGTCAAGCGTCGCGCCCTTGGTCTTGCGACCTCGCATCACGGTGGATACTGCCAACGTGATCGCTGAGGAGGTACCAATTGATTTCGAGCCGTCGGTGGGTAGGCGGCAAAGAGTAATTCTGTATCTGAACGAGTTTGGTGCACCGCCGAACCGGCTGCCCCGTGCCTTTAGCTTCTCGGCGCCATCCAACAACGGGATCGAAGATCCCACTGTAGAAAGCACGACCTCGATTACCTTTGCTATTAACGACGTGCCGGCCGGCGATTACCTTGTGCGTGTCCAGGTGGCCGGAGCAGAAAGCATTCTGACAACCGACGTGACCGGCCGCTATACAGCTCCGCTGGCCACAATACCGTAGGGGCATGGTCGGTCCCTCCGCCCAGTCACCTATACTTGTAAGTGCGCTGCGCTCCAGTGCAGAGGGCTGTGCACAGACCAGCCCGAGCAAGTGAGTGTTGATGTAATGATGAACGTCGCTCAAACTAGTTGGCTCGATGCCAACCAACGTTATCTGTGGGCCGCTCTTGGCGCAGTGCGGACTGCCCTGGAGTCCTACGTGCAAAGCATGTCCGGCATCGCGGGCGATCAACCAGACGAACGGGAAGAACCTGGTGCGGCAGTTGGCGGGCAGGCCGGGCTCACCACCGCTGCGATGCCGGCAGCTGCCACGCTGGAAACGGTTTGCAGCGCCTTCGGCTTGACCGGCTTTGAGCGCGATCTGCTGCTGCTCTGTGCGGGTGTCGAGATGGACACAGCTTTTGCCACCCTGTGCGCCAAAGCCCAGGTAGATCCGCAGCGGGCGGCGCCGACGTTTAGCCTGGCGCTGGCGGCCTTGCCTGACCCGCACTGGAGTGCGCTCAGCCCAGCCGGCCCGCTGCGGCGCTGGCGGTTGATCGAGGTCGGATCGGGCGGCAGTTTGGTGACGAGCCACTGCGCATCGACGAACGCGTGTTGCACTACCTGGCAGGCGTGCGGCACCTGGACGAACATCTCCTGGGTTTCGTCCAACCTCTGGCGACCCGGGCGCCAAGTGGCAATTTGCTCCGCTCCCAACGGGAGTTGGCCGAACGGATCGCCGCCCTCTGGTCCAGGGCAAAAGCCGGCGATCTCTTGCCGGTAGCGCAGCTCTCTGGCTATGATAGGGCCACCAAGCAAGCTATCGCTGTGGCGGCCGCGGCACAGCTAGGACTCAATCTGTACGTTATGCCGGCCCAGATGCTGCCCGTAGCGCCACATGATCTCGAAGCGCTAATGCGACTGTGGGAGCGGGAGGCCGCGTTGAGCAATCAGCGCGCTGCTCCTGGATTGTGAGGACGGCGGTCCGGCGGACTCAGCACGCGAAAGCTTGATTGGCAGCTTCCTCGAAAACGTCGGCGGTGTGCTGATGGTCGTCAGTCACGAGCGGCGTGTAGCCACCGGTCAACGGCCGGTCGTCATCTTTGAGGTGATCAAGCCGACCAGCCGGGAGCAGCGCATCCTGTGGACTGAAACGCTCGGCGCTGCGGCGCCTAGTCTCAATGGCCAGGTCGATCGACTGATAGCGCAGTTCGACCTGACTGCAACGACCATTGCCGCGGCGTATCGCCAGGCCACGGAACAGGCGCTGTCGTATGGCTTGGAGACGTTGCCTACAACGTCTCCAAGCACGGAGCCAGACCTCTTGGGCGCCTTGCTTTGGGATGCATGCCGAAGCCAGGCGAGCCCGCGGCTGAACGACCTGGCGCAACGCATCGAGCCGGTGGCCACTTGGGACGACCTGGTGCTGCCTGAGCGCCAACTGCGGACTCTGCACGACGTTGCGATCCACGTCCGTCAACGGGCCAGGGTTTACGAGCAGTGGGGCTTTGCTGCAAAATCATCCCGCGGAATGGGCATCACTGCGCTTTTTGCCGGCGCCAGCGGTACAGGCAAGACTATGGCCGCCGAGGTGCTCGCCAACGAGCTACACCTCGACCTCTATCGGATAGACCTGAGCCAGGTGGTTAGTAAGTACATCGGCGAGACCGAGAAGAATCTACGGCGAGTATTCGATGCGGCCGACGAAGGCGGGGCTATCCTATTGTTCGACGAGGCCGATGCGCTTTTCGGTAAGCGAAGCGAGGTCAAGGACAGCCACGATCGCTACGCCAACATCGAGATCAGCTATCTCTTGCAGCGCATGGAAGTCTACCGCGGTCTGGCCATCCTGACGACCAACATGAAGAACGCGCTGGACGATGCCTTCATGCGGCGTATCCGTTTCGTGGTACAGTTTCCATTTCCTGATGCCATCCAGCGGGCTGAAATCTGGCGACGGATCTTTCCGGCGCAAACGCCCACTGACGGACTGGACGCCGAAAAGCTAGCTCATCTCAACGTGGCCGGCGGCAATATCTGCAACATCGCGCTGCACGCAGCCTTCGTGGCAGCGGAGGCGGGCGAACCGGTGCGCATGGCCCACTTGGTGCAGGCGGCACGCGTCGAGTACACCAAGCTGGAGAAGCCGTTGACGGAGAGCGAGATCCGTGGCTGGCTCTAAGGTATTCGACGAGGTGGATTATGTCATCGGCGATTGAGCTGCATATCGAGGAATTGGTGCTCGACGGACTACGTGGGCTGGACGAGGCGCAGCTTGGGGCTGCCGTCCAGCAGGAACTGCAGCGGTTGCTAGCGCAGCCGGGAGCGTCGCAGGCGCTGGCACGCGCAGGCACAGCCGGTAGCGTGGATGGCGGTGCATTTGAGACTGGTCCCGACGCCAGTACACATGCGGTTGGAGTGCAGATTGCACAGAGCGTCTATCGAGGGATAACCCCATGCAGTCAGCACTACCTTCTGCCTGCGGCAACTCGGCGGACGACTCCTGTCCAACACCTGCGCTTCTGTCTTCACGCCAGCGCGGCCCTGCCGGGGAAAGCACGAACGCAGCCCGGCTTGGGTCTGCCGAACACACGAATCGCCGTCGCCTGGAACGGAAACCTGCACAGCAGGATGATGCGGCCAAGGCGCCGCCCCTTGTCCACGAGGTGCTGCGCTCGTCCGGCCGGCCCCTCGATCCGGCTACCCGCGCTGTTGTGGAGCCGGCCTTTGGTCACGATTTCAGCCAAGTGCGCGTGCATACCGGTGCTCGTGCGGCCGCTTCGGCGCAAGCCGTGAGCGCCAGAGCCTACACCGTGGGTCGTGACATCGTTTTTGGGGCGCAACAGTACACGCCGCAGACAAACGTAGGTCGCAAATTGCTTGCGCATGAGTTGACGCACACGGTGCAGCAAAGTGAACGGTCAGCGAACGGCCCAGACAGAGTTAAGCGTTCGTTGGCAATTGGGCCAGCCTCGGATCCGTACGAGCACGACGCGGAGCGCGTTGCGCAGCAGGTGACGCAAGCAGGGGCCATGGCTAGGCCAAGCTTGCACGCGGGGCCGGCGGTGCAGCGCAGGATCGGCGATGGCCATGACTTGACGGCCACAAGGTTTTCCGGCGTTGCCGTGCTTGAAGCATGTTTTGACAACGAAAGAGTACTGCAAAACGGCAGCACCGGAACAGCCGTGCGGTTGGTCCAGGAATCTCTGGTGGCCCAAGGGTATGCGCTGCCACTGTTTGGCGCAGATGGTATTTTCGGTGACGAGACAGAAGCGGTGGTGCGCAGTTTCAGATCGACTGGGCGCGGTCCTGCTGGACGGTATCATCGGGCCGGAGACTATGCAGCTGCTGGACATGCACGATACCGGTGCTACGGCTCCTACTGGGCCGGCTGCGAGGCCGGTGCCGGCAGGCGCTCCTGCACCGCCAGCGGCAACCGGAGCGGTGTTTTCGGAGGAGCCGAGCGAACAGTTTGCCGGCTACGACGCCTCGACCGCGCCCAACTGGCTGGTGGTGCCGGCCAATGGCCGCCGTCGTGCCGCCGTCGCAATTGCGCCCGCCGGTGCGCGCCCTGCCTTCACCAGTGTGAACCCGGCCGTGGCCACGGTGGACGTCACCCCGACTGGCGTGGTCGTGACCGGGGTCGCCCATGGCACGACCGAAGTCCATGCCGACGAGGGTGGGGTCACATTGGACCGGTTGCAGGTCACGGTCAAGGATCCCGTGCAATTCTCGGTGGCCTTCCACTACGTCTGTGATTTGGCGGTGCCCCCGAACTGCTCGAATGGCACACCCTCGGCCGACGAGATGCGTTCTTCGATCAACCGGGTCTGGGAGCGCCAGGGCAACGTCCGTTTCACCGGTGGCGCATCGACCAACGTAGTGGCTCCAGGCGATCTGGGCGCAGCGGTGGATTGGACCTCGCCCGCCGGCGGCGAGTGGAACACGGTGACTGCGCTGGGTGCCGGGGCGGCCTACAACGTCTTTCGCGTCTGGCATTATCTGCAAGACGGCGCCAACTCCAACGATGCCGCTAATCTCGGCGTCAACACCCTGGTTGGCGACAACACATGCGCAGACGGGCTGGGTCTGGCACACGAAACCGGCCACTTTCTGGGACTGGATCACCCGGATGGTTTCATCATGACACCCTGTGGTGGCCGGGTCGACCGGCGTGTGAGCAAGGCGATGGTCGACAAGTTCAACCCATAGCCGATGGCAGTAGCCGATTGAATATGCGTTGAAGAGACGCAAGCAAGTGAGGTTCTCGTGAACGGTACCTTCAAAGTGATGGGTTTGGTGCAGAATGGCAAGTTCAGGCTTTCGGTGCCGTCAGGGCGTGCGGAACTGGTCTGTGCGGCTGACGAGCATCTCTCCACAGGCGGGCGTGCCGCCTGAGACGGGCGAGATCGACCTGAGCCCGTACGAAGGGCATGGCCCTGATGGTCGTGGGCGAGGACCAGGGTGCATGGATCTATTCGGCCGAGATCATCGACACAGCGGGCCCAATTCTGTCGGCCGTCGTCGAGCGGCTGTTTGGACAGCGACCGGCTTGACGTAGCTGTACAGGTTACTCTGATGCGGAAATTGTCGGTCTCAGCCAGTCAACCAAGCCAATACCTGGAGCAGCATGCTGTCGCACAAGCAGCAGCGAAGGGCCAAAAAACGCGCCTACAGTCTTCGCATCGACCGGCTTCTGAGTGCTCGACTGACCTGATAATTCTCGCTCGTGGCGTGCGACACCCCAGCCAGCCGTTGCCTTTATCCGGGACCCACAGCGCTCAGCGAGCTCCGCTTTGGTCACGATTTCAGTCGGGTACGAGTCCAGTCGAGAGCTCAATGGCAGGCCGGCTAGCCCCGGTTGGACGCGCCTTTACCGTGGGGAAAGATATCGTCTTCGGCGCTGCACAGTATGCGCCAGAAACCGGCGAGGGCCGGCAGCTGTTGGCCCATGAGCTGGCGCACGTGGTGCAGCAGGGCGTGCAGGAATCGGCCCAACCGATCCGGAGGTTGCAGCGAGACACAATGGACAGCCGTTTGCAGCACCGGGCCGGCGCGAAGGCTTGCCGATGCGACGCGGCAGCACCTTACCCTATCGTGAGGCAACTCAGTTGCTCGAGTGTATCCGCATCATGGGTGAGGAGAGCCGTGACTACTGTCGTGAGCAGGTGCTGGTTGAGGGAGTCGGATTGGGTGGCTCGTCAGCCGCAGCGGCTGCGACCGCCGCGCCTGCGACCCCACCGCCTGCATTTGTGCCGTGCGACCCTAGTCGGGCACTGACTTGGGCCGACTTTACTGGCTCGCCTTCGGGAACTACCAGTGCGTTTACCGGTTATGACTTTCCAACGGCAAGCACGCCCAGCGGTACGCGGATTCGGGCTGTCTTCGAACCGGCGCGTTCCTTTGTACTGCCGCAGTTTGGCAACCCGACCAATTCCAGCCTCAACGGCTGCGATGCTAATATCGCCCAGTGCGAGACCTTCTTCCCGCCTGGATCCACCGGAGGCAGCTTTGCGCTCAACTCGACACCCAGCGCGACCTGTCCGGCAGCAGCCCGGGCCAACCCGGCGGTCGTTGCCTCGTCGCTACCTGACTGCGCCGGCATCATTGCCACCGAATGCGGGCGGGTGGCTCAGGCCGAGTCCGACCGCCTCCTGCGGCATGAACAGCTTCATTTCGACATCGCCTGCGTACTAGCGGGCAAGGCCAATGCTGCGCTGGCTGCAGGGACGGCGCTGGCTACCGTGCAAACGGCCCTAACCACAAAGGATACCCAGACGACGAACAGCTATGACACCCAGACGACGCGCGGCTGTCTCGCCGCCCAGCAGGCCACGTGGCAGACGAACGTAGCAGCCGGTCTGACGGCTGTGACGATTCCATAGGGTACACCGATGTTTTTCTATGAACACGTGCATGGTATTGCACCCGCAACCGCAAAAGCAGCGAAGTCACAATTGGTGACGCTGCGCCGCAAACCCGCTCAACACACCGGCGCGGGCGCAGCCCCTGCCAGCGTCCACCAGACTTTGCGCGCACCCGGTCGTGCACTGGACACGGCGACCCAGCGTTTGATGTCGTCGCGCTTCGGCCACGATTTCAGCCAGGTCCGTGTGCACACGGATGTCGCGGCTGCTGCGTCGGCGCAGGCAGTGAACGCACGCGCCTACACGGTCGGTCAAGATGTGGTTTTCGACGCAGGAAATTATGCGCCCGGCACATCCGCAGGACAACGTTTGTTGGCACACGAGTTGACCCACGTTGTGCAGCAGGCCAAGGCATCCCCTATGGTCGGCGGCGGGCTTCAGATCGGCGCCTCGTCGAGCGAAGCCGAACGCGAGGCTGACCAGGCGGCAAGCCAGGTGCTCGACGGCCGTGCGGTAGCACCAGCCAACGACCAGCATAGCCTCGGGATCCAGCGCGATGATGGCCCCCAGAGCGGCGAGGAGGAGACCAAACTTCGTTGGCCCGGAATGGGACAGCAACCGAGCTTTCAACTGCATCTCGACCCGGAGATCGAGGCGCAGCTCGCTGCAATGCGCGCCATGGAGCTACTTCTGACGCCGGAGACGGTGCGAACTGCCCTGTTCGATTTCGATTTGAGCACGTTGTTGGCAACGCCCCCTTCCTTGCTAACCCTGCCGTCGCCGCAACCGGCGAAGCCGATCGTGCCACGCGGCAAAGGTCCCGACGAGCCGCGGCCGGCAAAGGGCGGTGACCTCTTCAAGGCGATCCTGGCTGTGCCTGCCGTTGGCTCGGCCTTGACCGACCTGCGCACGCAGGCCACGGGCCGGCTGCGCAGCGACTGGCGTGGCCTGTCCACCGGCGAGCGGGTGGTGGTGGTCACCGGGGGTGCCCTGCTCACGGGTGGTTTGCTGGGCGGCGTCCTTTCCGACCCGGATGCTCGCCAATTCAGCTTGGGTCTGATCCAGAACAAGCCGCTGCCTGTGCCTTACCTGCCCGGCCTGACCTTTCAGTTCAACCTGACCGGTCCCAACCAGTCGGTGCAGTTCGGCCTGGACGTTGGACGGTTCTTGCCTGGTTCCTTGGGATTTGGAAAGAAGAAATGACTGCGAAAGCATCGGCGATTGCGCAATCCCCATCCGTGAGCGCGGCGGCTGCCCGCTTTGGTTCTGCGCGTGCGCCAGCCTGCTCCAGCGGAAATGTGCCTGTGGTGGTGCGCCCGGTCCTGCCGGCGACTGTGTCGACTGCCGGCGCCGGCGGCTTGACCGCGAGGAGCGAGGACATCCGCTACAGGCCAAGCTGAGAGTCAACCAGCCCGGCGACCGCTACGAACAGGAGGCGGATCGCGTTGCCGAGCAGGTCATGCGTATGGCGTTGCCCAGTTGCGAGGAGGCGGGATGGCGGCCTCCGGCAACAACAGTAGCCCTTCAGCGCAGGACCGATAGGGCAACCGACGATTTGGCCGAGGCGCCGGCCGAGGTGCACGGAGTCGTGCGCTCGCCCGGTCTACCGCTTGACCCTGCGACGAGATCGTTCATGGAGCAGCGTTTTGGGCACGACTTCAGCCAGGTGCGCGTGCACCATGATGGAGCCGCAGGGCGGTCGGCACGGATGGTGAACGCCTCCGCCTACACGGTGGGCAACCACATCGTGTTTGGCAGCGGGCAGTTGCAGCCGCAGGCGAGCGACGGCCGGCGCCTGCTGGCCCACGAATTGACCCACGTTGTGCAACAGGGTGCCGCCACTGCTTCGACCGGTGCGAAGCTGCAACGCAAGTTGTTCATCGAGGACACAAAGCCGGCAGATCCTGCCGGGCCATCGCTTCAGGCAGCAGTGGAGCGGCTGGCCGGCCGTCCTGTTGTGCAATCGGCCGACGGCGTCTCGCTCGGCGGCGATCAAGCCGCCGGCGGCTCACCTACCCTGGCTGGCTTCATCAAACGGGCCATCGAGTCGGCCCAAACCTATCGCCTGCGCTGGAGCACGGCAGTGCCGGCCGCGGCAGCGACGCCGCCCATTGCGGGTACCGTGGACCAGAAGGATGGTGAGATCATCGTCGCCATTGACCGATCCCAGATAGGCCAGCTCACCTTTGCCCTGGACGAGCTCGTGGCTGACAAAGTGGTAGAAGCGGTGACGAGGTTCGACCCATCGGCCCAATCGGCGCCCGCCGCCAAGACATCGACGACCGGGCAGCCGCTGCCTGCAGTACCCGAAGATGAATTGCTGTCGAAGCCTTTGACGATCACCGCGGAGAACCAAGGCGAAAAACAGGATCGCATTCGTGCTTACGTCGATCAGAAGCTGACGCACCTGACGCCGGCGCAACGCCGCCTGGTCTACGATGCCGGCTGGCGCGGCGAGGGCGTGCCGCTGACGGAGATCATCCGCGGCGTCGAAACCAACACACCGTTTCGCATGAAGCAGAAGATCGAAGGCGGTCGCGTCACCGCAACCTACGTCGATCCCCGAACGCTACCGGCTACAGCCGACAAGCTCGACACGATCGCGTTTAACAGGGTTCTGGACGGAATGAGCCGGCTGGTCACTTTTCTTCCAGGAGCAGACGAGGCCACAGCGGCAGCGGCAAACCTACCAAAGACCGGCGCTACCTGCTCTGCGGACGAAGCCACGGAACGTACAAATAGCTGTTGCGGCCCGGACATGCTGGCCGAGTTTCGGCGGGCATCTGAGCACCGCGCAGGCTGCAATCAAGCGAACAATCCAGCGCATCGAGGGCAAAGAGTTGATCGATTGCCAGGTGCGGAAGCACTTTGGCTCTCAAGGCACGGAGGCAGGGTTGGTGCAGATCGCGGAGCGGTTGCGGTTGGCGGAGAGTGAGCTTTTCATCTCGCGCCATGGCTGGAAGTGCCGCCTGAGAAGGGTTCGGGTCAGCTTGGCTGTGACCGTCGCACTTTAAAGGGCAACGAAGGGTTTGTAGGCGGTAGTGTCAAGTACGAACGAAACCAATATCCTGATCTGTGTGAATCAGGATGCCCCCTACACCACCTGGACCACGATTCTCCATGAGGTGATGCACCGTGTCGGGCGTGCATGGCGATCGAAACTTATCAGGGTGACTCCAGCTTATCCAGGCGGCAATCCGGTAGAGAACGCCAACTCGTACGCCGGCCTGGTTGAAACCTGGGCGCTTCAAGTTGGTCGCCGTGCAAACCCTGGCCGGTCGAAATCCGAGGAATCTTGGGATCGAACCTGGGGCCGGGCTTTGTGGTGGGCGCACGGGTTGAAACAACGCCGCTAGGACCTGGCTTGCGCGTCGTCGATTGGACGTTGGGTCTCAACTTCCTGTGGTCGCCGAAATTCGGCATCGTGCCCGAGGCCGGCGATGACCCACAGAACGTGTTGGCCCGCGGCTACATCGGTGCAGAGACCGGCGTGCGCTTCACCTTACCTCGGAGCCACGGCGCCCTGATCTTTGACACGGCTGCCGGCCTGGGCGTCCTGTCAACAGGTGGATCGACAGATCCGGATCTCGGCCTGTCGGCGCGGGCTGGCGGCCGGTATCGCTTCGGTACGGGGTTATCCGGGCCTGAAGTTGGACTGGATCTTATGCGCCTCCAGAGCCTGGCGGACCGCGAGAAGGGCGACTGGGTCGTGGGTGTAACCGCCGGCTTTCATTTTGGCCGGTCATCGGAACGAAAGTAAGCATGAAACTCGACTGGCGTGGCTCGACAGGCGCATCGTTGTGTAAAGGAGAAGCGTTGGCGTGAATACCCACAGGCAAGTGCAAGGTAGAATTCCATCCAAAAACTCTGGCTCATCTGCGCGGTCAGGAGTTTTGCAGCGTAAATGTGCCTGTGGTGGTTCGCCTGGCCCGGTTGGTGCATGTGCGAACTGTCGGCGCAAGCGCGGGCCTGACCAGGCCGAACGAGGACAACCGCTACAGGCCAAGCTGAGGATCAACCAGCCGGGCGACCGTTACGAGCAGGAAGCCGATCGCGTTGCCGGGCTGGTCATGCGCATGCCGGAGCCTCGTCAATTCGGCTATCATATGTCCGCAGATCATGTGATCGAAGCTGGCAATGGCAAGAGCGTGATGCAAACCAAACCGTTGGTCCAAAGGCAGAGCAATGCTGGGGCGGCCGCCAATGCAGCGCCCGGCAACGCACCACCGATTGTGCAGGAAGCGCTCCTGGCGCCAGGCAGGCCGTTGGAGCCGGCCCCCCGGGAGTTCATGGAAGCGCGCATTGGCCACGATTTTAGCCAAGTACGCATCCATACCGGAGGCATGGCTGCCCGGTCCGCCCAGTCTGTCAATGCCCTGGCCTATACTGTCGGCCCCAACGTAGTCTTTGCGGCAAATCAGTATCGACCCGATTCGGTCGCCGGAAGATCGCTGCTAGCTCACGAGCTTACCCACGTCATCCAACAGGCGTCGTCGCTATCCGGCCCAATACCAACCCTGCAAAGGGTTTGCCAGGATGAGTCCTTCTATCAATCGTCGCCGGATTACTGCCGTGACGACACTTTTAGCCCGAGCACGCATCCAGGTAAAACCTGTTATCGACAGATACCTACCAGAGAGTCCTATTTTTCCTGTCCACCAGGCGAACATGTCTGCTTCGATGCCGATGGCACGTGTGAGGATAGTCCTGATCGGTCGAGCCTGGCCGAGGGAACAGAGGACGATGGTTCCTGCAACTGGAACGGTTTCTGTGTGGCGGAACACACCGCTGTCGATTTTGTTCCGGCCGTCGCCGAAAGCGCCGTGGAACCTTTTGCGGAGTTTGGTCGCGAGGTGTTCAACCCGGCGAATTGGTATCGCTGGGCAGGGGTAGACTACCCGTTTTGAGACCCTGGAAAGCGACGCAGAGACTGCGGATAGAGGCCGGTCAAGAGACCGGCCAGAACAGAGAAGGGACGAAATCATCTGATGGCTACATTTTCCGGCTCACCTAAACTGACCAAGGGCGCAATCATCGGGTTCGACCTGCTCAACCCCCTGGCCAGCGTGATCATCTTCCAGTATAACCCGAAGACACTCTCCCGGCGCATCGAGGGCCAGATCGCCGAACAGGAAGGCTCGCGCTCAGAGGTGATGCGTCTCAAAGGCGCTCCGCAGGAGACGATTTCCTTGAAAATCGAGGTGGACGCCACCGACCAGCTCGAGCGCGGCGACCCCGTCGCCGGCAGCATGGGGGTTTACCCGCAACTCTCGGCGCTGGAGATGCTGCTCTATCCCAAGAGCGCGCAGGTGATCTTGAACACAATACTGCTGGCCGCCGGCACGCTGGAGGTGATTCCGACCGAGGCGCCCTTTACGCTGTTTATCTGGGGCATCAAGCGAGTACTGCCCGTGCGTATCACTGGCTTCACGATTACCGAAGAAGAGTACGACCCCAACCTTAACCCCATCCGTGCCAGCGCCGACCTGAGCCTGCGGGTTCTGACCTACAACGACTTCTCCGTGACACATCCGGGCTACGCGCTGTTCCTGGCGCATCAGGTGGTCAAGGAGACCATGGCCGTCATCGGCAGCGTTGGCAACATCGGCGCCGTCGCCGGCGGCAATATCAGCTTGTTCTGAGAGGTGACCATGTTCGAGCCAACCAGCCGCTACTATCCAATCGAAACGGCGACCTACACGGGTCCGGATGGCGAGCAGCACGCCTACGTGCGGCGGCGTTTCCTGCCGCGCGGCGAAGACCAGCCGCTGCTCGCGGAGGTGACCGTAACCGATGGCGACCGCCTGGACTTGATCACCGCGCGCACGTTGGGCGATCCGGAGCAATTCTGGCGCATCGCCGATGCCAACAATGCGATAAATCCCGTTGACCTGACGACAAGGCCGGGCGATGGGTTGCGCGTGGCTATCCCACAGGTGAACGTATGAATCTCTTGGGCACGCTACTGACGGTGCTGATCGGCAAAGGTGCGCCACTTCCTGCGCCGCTGCTGTTGATGGATAATCTGGACAGTGTTGAAGTGACGCACAGCGACCAGGGGCGTTCCGGCTTTCAGATGGTTTTCCGTGCAGGTCGCACGCGCGCCGATCTGGTTGACTACGGTTTGCTGACCAACCCATTGCTCAAGCCGCTAAACAGGATCATCATGCTAGTGACGTTCAACGCTTTCCCCGAAGTGCTCATGGACGGCATCATTACGCACAGTGAACTCAACCCGGGCAACGCACCAGGTTCAGCAACTCTGACCGTGACGGGCGAGGATGTCAGTATCATGATGGACATGCAAGAACGTCCGGTGGAGCATCCAGCGCAACCAGAAGCCGTCATTGCACTCAAGATCATCGCCAGCTACCCAAAGTTCGGTCTGATCCCGGTGGTCATTCCACCGCCCACTGTTGACATCCCCTTGCCCACCGAGCGTACGCCGGTGCAACAGGAGACCGATTTGCAGTATCTGCAAGACATGGCCGCTCGTTTTGGCTACGTGTTCTATGTTACGCCGGGCCCTGCACCGCTGACCAACACAGCTTACTGGGGGCCGCCGAAACGGATTGGTGTGCCGCAGCGGGCGCTGTCGGTCAATATGGGTCCCAACACCAACGTGGCCAGCATCAATTTTCAATACAACGCCCTGCAGCCCACCTTCGTCGAGGGCCGCGTGCAAGACCGCCAGACCGGGCAGGATATGCCCGTGCAGACCAGAGCGAGCACGAGGATTCCATTGGCCAGCCTGCCGGCCACGCTGACTCAGTCTGACGTGCGTACCCGTCAGTTTCGCAAGACCGGCTTGAATACGGTTCAAGCGTTTGCCCGTGCCCAGGGCGAGACCGATGCGTCGGTCGACCAGGTGTTGACTGCTACCGGTGAACTGGATACAGGTGCTTACGAGGCAATTCTCAAGCCGCGCGGCCTGGTGGGCCTGCGCGGGGCCGGCTTCAGCCATGACGGTATGTACTACGTCAAGCGCGTAACGCACCGGCTGCGCAAGGGCGAGTACAAGCAAAGCTTCACCCTGACCAGGGACGGCTTCGGCGCGATCACGCCGGTCGTCATTCCGTGACGCGACTGACACTGCTGTGTCATAAAGAAGCAATTCTGGGCACTAAGAATGTCGTGCGGCCAAGAGGACTGTCAGTACCGCAAGTGCAACAGAAGCATAGGATGGAATCATGCCACAGTTTTTCGGCAAGTATCGCGGCAAAGTAGCGAACAACCTGGACCCACAACAGATGGGGCGTATCCAGGTTACGGTGCCTGCTGTGCTAGGTGAGGGCAGCCTGAGCTGGGCGATGCCCTGTGCACCCTTTGCTGGTTCCGGCGTCGGTTTCTTCGCCTTGCCGCCGGTCGACGCCAACGTTTGGGTCGAATTCGAGGGCGGCGAACCCGATTACCCGATCTGGAGCGGCTGTTTTTGGGGGCTGGGCGAGGCGCCGGCCAGCCCGGCTATTGAACAGATGAAGGTTTGGAAGACCGACACCGCCACTATTACCCTCAACGACTTGCCCGGCTTGGGCGGCGTCAAGATCGAAACCACGACAGGCGCTAAGATCGAGATAACGGCCACCGGCATCGAGATCAACAACGGCATGGGCGGCGTGATCAAGCTTACCGGGCCTCAGGTATCGATCAACAACGGCGCGCTAGAGGTGACATAATGCCAGGTTTTCTTTTACATGTCGGCGCGACGGTGCTGTGCAGCCATGGCGGGCAGGCACAGCCAACTGCACCCAACCCGCGGGTGCGGGTGAGCAGCCAGCCGATAGTAACCCAGCCGGCGCCTTACGTCGTGGCGGGTTGTCCGTTCGTGTCCGGTATCAACCCGCTACCGTGCGTCACGGCAAGTTGGGTGGTCGCGGCGCTGCGAGTGCGGGCCAGCGGACAGCCGGTACTCCTGCAGGACAGCCAGGCAGTGACGATGCCTAATGGCGTGCCGCTGAACATTGTCTCGACCCAGGTGCGGGTGAAAGGAACGTGAGATGAATATCGCCTATCCATTTCGGATCGATGGACGCGGACGCACGGCAACCGCCTCAGACGAGCCGCACATCCGCCAAATGATCGAACAGGTGCTCTTCACCTCACCGGGCGAACGAGTCAACCGGCCCACCTTCGGCACGGGTATCATGCAGTTGATCTTTGCGCCCAACAGCCCGGAGCTGGCCACCGCCACCGAATTCATGATCCAAGGCGCGCTACAACAGTGGCTGGGCGACGTGATCCAGGTCGAGGCTGTCGACGTCGAAAGCCAGGAGTCGACGCTGCGGATCACGGTTCAATATCTGGTCCGGCGTAATCAGCAACGCGCCGTGACGCAGTTCGAGCGGAAAATCTGAAACGGACGGACGAGATGAGTACCCAGTATTCTTGCCAGAACGAACGCCGGCGGCAGGCCATCCTCGACCACGCTACCTTGAACGGAATCGACTTCCTTGAGGTGCTCGATCAAGACGCGCCCCTTGGATCGCCGGTGCAGCAGACGCTCTTGATACGTTTTCTCAAGGCCTTACCCGCTATCATCGACGGCGATAACGTGCGCATTGATGGAGGAGTGCGGGTAACGCCGGTTGTGGTGGAGTGGGCCGCGCGTGCCAGCGACGCGGCGGATTTGTTCACCGCCGGTCGGATCAACGCGGACGAGCGCGATTTGTTTCTGGCTCAACCTACTCCCAACCAGTTGTTGGTGGTGCGTACCGATGCGGCCGGCGACTTTTCCACCTACCGCTTGCGGTTGGTGACCTCGCCAACCCAGCTTGGGCCTCCACCCGGTTTCGATCCGATCCTTTCTGAAGTCACATTCTCGTTCAAGGTTGAGTGTCCCAGCGACTTCGACTGCCAGGTCGAGGAGGAGTGCCCGCCCCCGGTCGAATCTGCACCGGCCATCGACTACCTGGCCAAGGATTACGCCAGCTTCCGCAAGGTGATCCTGGACCGGCTGGCCGTTATCATGCCAGACTGGCGGGAGCGCAGCCCCGCTGACCTGAACATAGTGTTGGTGGAGCTATTGGCTTACGCCGGCGACTATCTGAGCTATTTCCAGGACGCTGCGGCCACCGAATCCTACCTTGGCACTGCGCGGCGCCGCACGTCGGTGCGCCGGCACGCCCGAATGCTCGACTACCCGATGCACGACGGCTGCAACGCTCGCACCTGGGTACATGTCAGGGTAACAGCTGACGGCGTCCAGCTCGACAAGGGCACGGCTCTTCTCACACCCGTTACCGGGTTTGGCACGCGCATAGCGCCCAACTCGACGGCCTTTACTCAGGCCTTTACGCAGCAGCCAGTGGTCTTCGCAACCATGCACGATGCCACGTTCTATCTGGCGCACAACGAGATCGAGTTCTACACCTGGGGCGACGAGGACTGCTGCCTGCCCACGGGCGCGACGCGCGCGACCTTAAGCGGCCACCTGCCCAACCTCAAGGAAGGCGATGTGCTGGTGTTCGTCGAGAAGCGCGGCTTGGCCAACGGCAAAGCGGCTGACGCCGATCCAGCCCACCGCAAAGCCGTGCGCCTTGCGGCCGTGACGCTTTCTGAAGATCCGCTGGGCGGACGCTTTCTGCCCGTGCCGACCGATGACCCTGTGCCGGTCACCGAGATCACCTGGCTGCTTGCAGATGCCCTGTCCTTTCCGCTCTGCGTGTCGCTAGTCAAAGTCCCCGAAGAGGAGTTGGCGCCGGGTGATCCGCTTTTTCAGCCGGTCAGCGTTGCCTTAGGCAACATCGTGCTGGCCGACCAAGGCGCCACGGTTGTTGGCGAGAAGCTTGATCCGCCGTACGGGCACTTGCGCTACCGCCCACGTCTGGAGCAGGCGGGGATTACGTTTCGCGTGCCCTACGACGAAGAACTGGCCGCGCAGCAGCCTGCCGGTCAAACCACTTCGCAGGACCCACGTCAAGCGTTGCCAGACGTGCTCTTGCTCGGCGACGGCGAGCCGTGGGCGCCGCAGCGCGATCTACTCGGCAGCGACCGGTTCGCGACGGAGTTCGTCGTGGAGACTGAGAGTGACGGCATGGCGTTTGTGCGTTTTGGCGATGGCATCTTTGGGCGTGAGCCGGCCGGCGTCGAGTTTCAGGCAATCTATCGAATTGGTTCCGGGACGCAAGGCAACCTGGGCGCCGACGCCCTTGCGCACGTCGTGACCAGTGATACTGGAGTGGAATTGGTGCGTAACCCGCTGCAGGCTACCGGCGGGACCGATCCCGAGTTACTGGAGGAAGTTCGCCAGTATGCTCCCCAGGCCTTTCGTACCCAGGAACGGGCCGTCACCGAGGCCGACTACGCCGCAATGGCCGAGCGTCATTCGGAGGTCCAACGGGCGGTGGCGACCCGGCGCTGGACCGGCAGTTGGTACACAATGTTCGTCACTGTGGACCGCAAGCGCGGCCTGCCGGTCGACGCGCGTTTCGAAGCCGAGCTTCGCCGCTGGCTGGAGCGCTTCCGGCTGGCAGGACACGACCTGGAGATCGACGGCCCAAAATTCGTAGCACTGGAAATCGTTCTGACGGCCTGCGTGGCGCCGGGCTACTTCAAGAGCGACGTCAAGCAGGCTCTACTCGAGGTTTTTGGTAGTCGCGAACTGCCCGACGGTCGGCGCGGGTTTTTCCACCCCGACAACTTCACCTTCGGCCAAACGGTTTATCTGAGCCAGGTGATTGCCACCGCCATGGATGTGCCAGGTGTGTTGTGGGTGGATGTCGACGACAGCGCTGCCAACTCCCCTAATCGCTTCCGGCGCTGGGGCGAGCTGGCGCATGGCGAGATCGCCGCCGGCATGATCACCATGGACCGCCTGGAGATCGCCCGGCTGGACAATGACCCGAGCCTGCAAGAAAATGGCAAGATCGATTTCAACATGCTGGGAGGTGTATGATGCCAGAGGCGACCGACTTGATTGATCTGAGCACGTGCGGTTGCTGCGAGAGTAGTCTCGAGGAACCGTCGGTGTACAACCCACCTGGTCAGCCCACGCTGGATTATCGCATTGGGCAGCACAGCGCGTTCCTGCGTCGCATGATCGCCCGGCTGGGGCAGCAGGAGCTTCCCGATGGCGAGCAGGCGGGTAGCCGGCCGTTAGCTAAGCTCACCGCTCGCACGCCTGATGATCCAGCCATTGCCATGCTGGATGCCTGGGCCGCGGTAGCGCACGTGCTGGCGTTCTATCAGGAACGCATCGCTAACGAGGGCTATCTGCGCACGGCCACGGAGCGCCGTTCGGTGTTGGAACTGGCGCGCGCCATCGGCTACGAGCTTGCGCCCGGCGTAGCAGCGCAGACTTACCTGGCATTTACCGTCGACGAGAGCGACCAAACGCCCGACGAGACCACCGTCTCCGCGGGCACGCAGGTGCAGAGCATCCCTGCCAAGGAGGGTGAGCTGCCTCAGACCTTCGAGACCGCAGCGGATTTCGAGGCTAAGGCATGGTGGAATGCCCTTCGTCCGCAGCTGTCGCAGCCACAAGAGGTCACGCTAAACAGTACTCAGGCTTTTCTCCAGAGCACGAGCCTCAATCTGGCTGCCGGCGATCGAATGTTGTTGGTGGGTAAGGATGCGAATGGCGACCCCACCGTGGTGCGCAAGCGGGTGCGAACGCTAGAAGTCAATCGGGACCTGAACTACACGCTGGTCACCTTCGAGGACGAACCCAACGTGGAGATAACATCGGCGTTGGCACGAAGCTCAGCCGCCGCACTGGGAATACAGTCAGCCGGGTACGGCACCAGCTTCAGTGGCTCCAACGTCGATGCCCTGTTGAGTGCTAGCCTGAGCGAAGGCCGGCTCCGGGCCCTCCTGGATATGGTCGGCTGGTCGGCTTCCGATGTCCTGGACTATGTCACCACTAAGACGGTGCCGACCAGTGTAGGCGATATCGAGGTCTATGTACTACGGGAGAAAGCAGCGATTTTTGGCCACAATGCTCCGCATTATTCCACCCTTTCAAGCGATGCCAAGACCGCGTTCGACGATTGGGACAACCCAGACTGGCAGGTCTGGCATGACTCACTTGAGGCATTAACCTACTACGTAAACGCTGATGTTTACCTGGAACGCCCGATTCCCGGTATTGTGACCCAGAGTTGGTTCTTGCTGGAGCGCATTGGTGACTATCAGGTGTATCAGATTACCAGCGCCTCGGAGCAGTCGATTGCCGGTTTTGGTATCAGCGCCAAGACAATGGCGCTCGATCTGGCCAAGCCGGATGGCACACCACTGAACAGCAATTTGACCGACAAGGACAGCAGCTACAAGGTGCGACGTACCACGGGCTTTGTCAAAAGCGAGCAATTGCAATTGGCGGCCGTCCCGGTCACAAGTGACCTGTTGGCGGGCGACACCGAGCTGATCTTGAACGGTCTCGTGCCGGGCCTGCAGATTGGCCAACCCGTGGCCCTGACTGGCGAACAGGCTGACGCGGCCGGCGTACTGCGAAGCGAGATCAAGTTTTTGGACACAATCACCCACAATGACGGGTTTACAGCACTCAAATTCACTGAGGGGTTGACCTTTGCCTACAAACGCGACACGGTGGTCATCAACGCCAACGTCACGTCTGCGACACATGGTGAGACCCAGGCAGACGAGGTGTTGGGTAGTGGTGACGGCGCACAGCCCAACCAACGCTTCAAGCTCAAGAAGCCACCGCTGACCCACGTCTCTGCGGCCACGGCCAGCGGTTCGGAGAGCACGTTGACCGTGCGGGTCAACGGCGTGGCGTGGCAGCAGGCGCCGACTCTCTATGGGTTGAATGCCAAGGCGCGCGACTACGTCGTGCGGATCAACGATGGCGCCGATGCCTATGTGATCTTTGGCGACGGCAAGAGCGGTGGACGCCTGCCCACGGGCCAGGAGAACATCACGGCCACCTACCGTAGCGGCATTGGCTTGGCCGGAGAGGTCGGTGCAGGCAGCCTGACGCTGCTGAAGAAGCGGCCTTTTGGCGTGCGTAGTGTGACCAACCCCATCGGGGCCACGGGCGCTGAGAATCCGGAGACACTGGACGACGCCCGCCAAAACGCTCCATTGACGGTGTTGACGTTAGATCGCATCGTCTCGTTGCAGGACTACGAGGATTTCGCGCGCGCTTTCGCCGGTATCGGCAAGGCTAAGGCGGTTGCCCTATGGAACGGCGAGACCGAGGTCGTGCATGTGACCGTCGCCGATGCTAACGGTGGGGTGATCCCGACCACCTCGGACCTTTTCAAGAACCTGCGCGATGCTGTTAATGGCGCACGGGATCCGTTGCGGGCCGTGGAGATCGGCAGCTTCCAGCCGCGATTCTTCGAGATGGAGGCAAAGGTGTTGGTCGATCCGGCCTATCGCTGGGAAGACGTGAAGAGCACCCTCGAGGCCACGCTGAAGGAGACCTTCTCGTTTGAGCAGCGGGCCTTTGGCCAGCCGGTCACAGCCGCCGCGATCATCAACATCATGCACAACGTGACCGGCGTCACCGCCGTCGATCTCGAGGAAGTCTACACACTGGACACCGCCGGCCTGCCCACGCTGCCGTTGCTCTCCAGCGTGCTCTCCGCCCAGACCGCCCGCCCTAATCCAGCGCCAACGGCGGAGAATCCACAACGTTTCCTGCCCGCCGAGCTACTGCAGATCAACCCTGCCGGCATCACCCTGACGGAGATGACGGCTGGAGGGCAGTGAACAGTGGACAGTGGACAGTGCAGTGAACAGTGGACAGTGGACAGTGGGCAGTGAACAGTGAACAGTGGATAGTGGATAGTGGATAGTGGATAGTGGATAGTGGACAGCCTTCGTGATTACTGTAGGTATTCTGTTTACTGTTTACTGTCTACTGTTCACTGCAGTTGGGTAACGTTTTTGACGAGGAGTTATGGCTATGACTTGGTCCAACGGCGAACGCCTCTATGACTTGCTGCCGGCCATGTATCGGGTGCGCGATGCAGCCGAAGGCGAGCCGCTGCGCGCCCTGCTCTCCATCATTGAGAGCGAGCTGGAGGTTGTCGAGGCGGATATCGAGCAGTTGTATGACAATTGGTTTATCGAGAACGTCCGACGAGTGGGTCGTACCCTACATTGCTGACTTGCTGGGCGTACGCCCGCTGCACTCGGTCGAGAGCAGCGGATTCGCAGTCAGCCAGCGCGCTTACGCGGCCAACGCGCTGCGGTACCGGCGGCGCAAAGGGACGGCGGCAGTGCTGGAGCAGTTGGCGCGTGATGTGTCGGGCTGGCCGGCGCGCGTCGTCGAGTTCTTCCAACTGCTGGGAACCAGCCAGCACATGAACCACGTCCGCCTGGAGAACGTGCGCTCTCCCGATCTGCGAAACACCAACCAGCTTGAGCTGATTGGCACGCCCTTTGGGGCTGAGGCTCGGACAGCAGAGGCGCGCCATATCGGCAGCGGCCGCGGCAAATACAACATCCCCAACGTGGGGCTGTACGTCTGGCGACTCCAATCATACGCCGTCACTCGCAGCACCGCGCGCGCCGTCGTGGATCCCGCTGACGGACGCTTCCGGTTCCATCCGCTGGGGCTGGATGCGCCGCTCTTTAACCGTCCTCAAACCGAAACCGACATCAGCCACCTGGCAGAGGAGACCAACGTGCCTGGTGGCCTGCGCCGGCGCGCCGTCTACGACGATCTGGAGGCACTGCGCCAGGCGTTGGCTGAAGGCCGCACTCCGCGCAGCCGGTATTTTGGCCGCCAACCTGTGTTCCAGGTCTTTGTCGACGAGCAATTCGACCCGGAGGAGCAGCCGGTATCTGTTCCGCCCGAGGAGATTCTCATTTGTGATCTCAGCGACTGGCGCCGCCCGCCGAGCGAGATCACTTACCGGGTGGTCGTTCCCCATGACGACGGCACACAGACTATCGAGCAGGTAGCGATGCCGATTGCGGTGGCTGTGGATCCGCTGTTGGGCCGCATCACTTTTCGTGTGGGTGGCGAGCCGCAACAGGTGCACGTTAGCTATTCCTACGGGTTCAGCGGTGACGTGGGTGGCGGGCCATACAACCGCCAAGAGTCGGTGAAATCGGTTCTGCTACCGAATACTGCTTTGAGCGCCCCGGCTGGGGTCGACTGGCAGGTGGGTGTGGCGCAAAGTCCCGAGCTGACGCCGGTGGGTAGCGAGCAAATCTTTGGGAGCCTTGTCGACGCGGTGGCTGCCTGGAACGCACAACCCGCCGGCACCCAGGGGATCATCGCCGTTCTTGACAGCTACACTTACATTGAAAACCTGACCGGCGCCAACGCGATCCAAATGCCGGCCGGCAGCCGGCTGGTGATCGTCGCCGCCGAATGGCCGAAGACTGAGATCCCGGGTTCGCTGGGCCTTGAAGAGCGCAAGGTCGGCCTGCTGGCAGCCACCGGCCTACACCCACACCTGCAGGGCAACATGTCGGTGCGAGGCACTGCGGCTGGCGAAAGCGCCGATACGGGCGAATTGTTCGTGAATGGGCTGCTGGTGGAAGGCAACGTGCGAGTGCTGATTGGCAACTTGGGCAAACTCCGGCTGGACCACTGCACGCTGGCGCCGGGGTTTGGCGGGTTGGTCGTCAACCCATCGGTCACGCCTGGCATGCAGAACGACCGCCTGCAGGTGACTCTGAACCGCAGCGTCGTAGAGAGCGTCGAGTTGGCTGCGCTGACCCCGGTGTTGGCGATCATGGACAGCATTCTCGACCGGCCAGCCGGAAACGCCATTGCTGCGCCCGGCGCAGCGGTCAGCATCGATGCCAGTACGCTATCCGGGCAGACCAACGTGCGCAGCCTGGAAGCCAGCACATCGATCTTTGTCGAACCGGTTACGGTGGAGCGACGCCAGGCCGGCTGCATTCGCTTCAGCTACGTGCCCGATGGCTCTTCTACGCCGAGGCGCTATCGCTGCCAGCCCGACCTGGCCTTGACCGGTATCGTCGACCTGGCCGCGACGGCTGCCATTCGCGCCAGAATGACCCCCGCCTTTGTCTCGACACAGTTCGGCGATCCGGGTTACCTGCAATTGAGCGCGCACTGCGCCGAGGAAATCCGTACCGGCGCCGAAGATACTTCCGAGATGGGCGTTTTCTACCACCTCCAACAACCTCAGCGCATGGCCAACCTGCGCCTTGCCGTGGACGAATACCGGCCCTTTGGCCTGGAGTCAGGCATTATCTTTGTCACCTAAGGAGGCCGACATGAGAGGCGATTTCACCCGAAATACGTTTGATCGTCAGAAACACTATAGCAGCGTCCGGTTGCAGCAAGGTCGCGTTGGACCGCTCGATGCCGAATGGAACGAGCAGCTTGACATTGAAGCGCACCTGGCGCGCACAACCAACCAGGATGTGATCGGCCTGTGCGGCGGGCCCAAAGGACAGGACGCCGACGGCAACGACCTGGCTGGCTTTGAGATCGAAGCGACGGGGCAAGACCTGTCTATCTCCGAGGGGCGCTACTACGTACACGGCATCCTGATCGCGAACGAGGCCGGGGTTGCGATCACCGATCAGGAAGACCTGCCTGACTACAATCCTCTGGCCGACCCGGACCTAACATCTGGCATCTACCTGGCCTACCTCGACGTCTGGGAGCGGCACATTACCGCGCTGGACGATGACGAGATCCGCGAGGTGGCGCTCGGCGGACCCGACACGGCAACCCGGACCCAGGTTGTTTGGCAGGTCAAACTAGCGCAGGTAGGCGAACCCGGCGACACGGTCAACTGCGACGACCTGGGCGACTGGACGCCAGCTGATACGGCCAGCACCGGTGAGTTGGCCGCACAGGCAGAGCCGGCCGGCGACGACCAGGGCCCTTGTATCGTGCCGCCGGGCGCCGGCTACCGTCGCTTGGAGAACCAGCTCTACCGCGTTGAGATCCACCAGGGCGGTGGGGTCGATGGAGCGACGTTCAAGTGGAGCCGGGAAAATGGCTCGGTCGTGACTCGTTGGGAGTCGCAGGACGGCAACAATCTGACTGTGACCAGCGCGGGTCGCGACCGTGTCCTGGGCTTTGCGACTGGGTCCTGGGTCGAGCTGACCGACGACACGCGCGAACTGTTGGGCCAGCCAGGCGTGCTGGTGCGTCTCAACAGGGTCGAGGGCAACGTGCTGACCATCGACCCGGCTACCATCCAGGATCCCACGGATCCCACTGCCACCATTGTCGACCGCAACGCCTTTCCACGCAACCCAATGATCCGCCGATGGGAGTCGGAAGGTGCTCAAACGGTGAGCATTCCCGCGGACGACGACGGCTGGATCGAGCTCGAAGATGGCGTGCAGGTCAAGTTCGGGGTCGGCGGCACCTTCCAAACCGGCGACTATTGGACCATCCCCGCGCGCACAGCCCTGGGCGACGTGCTGTGGCCATTGGACGAGGTGACTAACGAGCCGGCCTTCCAGCGCCGTCATGGCATCAGCCACGCCTACTGCCCATTGGCGCTGATCAGTGTGGCATTGGGCGAAGATGAGACGTTGGTAATCGGTGTCCAGGAGGATTGCCGGTCGCTCTTCCCACCTCTAACCGGCATCTGCGCCGAGGACGTATGCTACGACAACACCAACTGCGACGTGATTCAGGCGACGAACGTGCAGGAGGCTATCGACCAGCTTTGCCAGATGCGCGACCTGCGCCACCACAACAAGCACCTACACGGCTGGGGCATCGTCTGCGGCCTTCAGGTGATCTGCGGTGAGGACGATCCCACGGCGCCCGACGACCGGCTCACGGTAGTGGTCCGGCCGGGCTACGCCATCGACTGCGAGGGCAACGACATCGAATTGGACGAGTCGATGGCGGTGCCGATCATGGAGATGATCGATGCCTGGGATCTACAGCATCCCAACGAGCCGTTGCTGCAACAAGGTGAAGACGGGCGTCGGGGCGAGGTCTGTCTGATCATCGACCGCGACGAGCGTGGCCTACCGGTCGTGGAACTTCGGCCCTACGATCCAAGCGCCAACACATTGCAGAAGATGCTCGACGGCACCCTGCTGATGGACTTCCTGCAGGAGTGCATCCTGGAGCCGTGGCAGAGGATCCAGGAGATCCTGCTTCCGCCGCAGGACGATGGGCAACTGGTCGGCCCTGGCCGCCGGCAAGCCATCAGCCTCCTGAATCTGCTGGTCCAGCTCTGGAGCCGCAAGGCGCCCACGTATACCTGAGCCTTAAGGAACACGACATTCTGCGCACGCTCTACCTGACCGTGCGCGACGTCTTGCAGAGCGAGACGTTCTGCGCGATGTTCGACAATTCCCGTCCGTTCCCTGACTACCCGTTCCCCACGACAGACATGTCGACGATCTTCGACCGCAACTCGCGGCAGCGGCTGCGTATTGCCCCGCAGGACCGTTTCGGCTACAGCGTCGGCCAGGACGCCAACATCCACGTCTACGACCTTGCGGCCGAGGAACTGGTGGCTGTGGTGGAGATACCGGGCGGTAACGGGTTGGTTGCGCGCGACGTGGCGCTCTCCAGAAACGGTCGCGAGCTGTACGCCATCGCTACCGTTCCCGGCAACGATACCGTCTTTGCCGTGGCCGATGTCGACGGGCCGAACCTCACCTGGCGGCCGGTGACGATCATCTGCGACGTGGAACTGGTCACCCTGGTCAACATGCCCGGCAAGCGTCGCGATCTGCTCGCCGCCGGTCTGGGCCGCGGCTTGTATCTAATCGACGTTGCGACCGTTCAGCCGAACATCCAGCCCAGCGTGACCTTCCCTGCTGTTGGGCAATTGCTCGTGGACAACCAAACTCTTCGGGCCTATGCTACTTCAGCAGCCGCTGGCGCAGCGGGCAATCGCTATACCCAAGTGGTTGAGGTAAACCTAAACGACATGGCGGTTAGTTTCATCTACTCGCTGGACTTTCAGCAGATCAGCTACAGCGGGGAAGACGATATTGCCATTGTCCCTGAGCCCAATGGCCGCCTGATAAAGCTCTACGTCGTCGCCGAGTTCCGCCCAAGGCGGCGGCAGGGGTCTGCTCGTCTTCCGCGATCACCAGTCCGCACACCAGTTCATCAGCCTACCCAACACCACCACGCGTCTGGGCTACGTTCCTGACAGTCGGTACCTGATGGCATCGGCCGAGGATTTCTTCCTCGTCGGACTGGTGGACGTGCAGGAGGATGCCGTGGTGCAGGGCTATGCGCTGCCGGTGCAGATTGCGCCCATCGCGATCGCCGTCGCTCCGCGCACCGAGCAGGTCTACGTGGTCAATGCGTTGAGTCCGACGATCACCAGAATTGCAGCAAGGTACATGCAGCCTGGGGCCGAGCCCAATGGCAATGAGCCACCGCCGGGCAGCGCCGAGTTCGTTGAACAGCTCAGCGCCTATCGCCGCCAGATAATCGACTCATTCCTTGACCTGCTGGGCGGCCTGCTACAATACCTCAAGGACTGCTTCTGCCAGCACCTGCTTGTGAATTGTCCCGAGTGTGAAGAGGACGACGAGATTTACCTCGGTTGTGTCAGTATCCGCAGCGACGAGGTGTACAAGGTGTGTAACTTCTCGCAGCGTAAGTACGTCAAAAGCTTCCCGACCGTGAGTTATTGGCTGTCGCTGGTACCGATTGCGCCGTTCATCGACAAGGCCGTGGAGATCTTGTGCTGCACTGTGCTGCCCGACTACTTTGGCCGGGTGGCTACGCCGGCTGCGGTCAAGTACCAGGCGCCGTTGGCTGGTTCTCAAGTGCGCGGCGCTTACGGCGCCTACAAGCAGACCGATATCCGCGGCCAGCTCCGGCAGATGTTGGGGCAGGTCAACGTTCTTGGTGGCATCTCAACTGACTGGTTGACCAACAGGTTCACGGCGCCGGCAACGTCGCAAGGGACGCGGGTGGGTCAAAACGAGGTTGCGGGCAAGCCGGTGGCCGTCGCAGTACAGCAGTTCCAGGACAAGCAGATCGAGGTGGCCGCGGTCGAGCGTTATGATCCGTCCAAAGGATTGCAGAACCTGCAAGGGCTGGCGCAAGCGCGGCTTGCGCCTGGCGCCAAGGTGACGCTGTACGAGCAGGATGGCGTGGTACGTTACTACTCAGTCATTGCAGCCGATCCGCCGTCCCGACAAGTGGCGGAAATCCGCAGCGAGCTCGATGCGCAAAAAGTGCAACTGCAAGAGGTACAAACCCTGCGCCAGACCGTTACCGACGTGCAGGGATTGCTCGTGCAGCGGGACCAGGAGGTAGTGACGCTCCGTAGCCAAGTGCAGGCGCTGGAATCGAAACAGGCGACCCTGGAGAAGAAGCGGGAGTCTACCAAGCTGGCAGAAATGGAGACAGAGTTGAAGGATCTGCGTAGCTTCCGCGATGAGGTGCGCCGGTTCATGGAAGAGCATAAGCGCTAGTTGCTTTTCCTTGGCCCGCATCCGGGTTGCGCTGCACAGCGAACGCCCTGCCGTGGGTTAGGGCATTCATTATGCCGGGCCACGAATGAAACGACCTAAAGCGGGCAGGATGTCCAAACAGGTCCGACCTTGAAATCCGGGCCTGTTTGCGTTAATGGTAGTATGATCATGATATCCGACCTGCGTCTCGTAGGGCGGTTACCAGCTACCGGCTCAGACGGTGCAGCCGTTTGGTTGTAGACGTCGAAAGCAACCGACAGTATGGAGGCTGCCTTGGCAGTCAGAAGAGGAAAACAAGATGCCAACATCAATCTGGGATAATGAGATTCAGGATGCTCTGGAAGAAGCTAGATCCCGCACACGAGGGGACGTCAGGGCGGTAGCCAATCGGCCGGCGCCGTTTCCATCGCCGGCCGACTGGCGCGATCCGTGGATCTATTTCGCGCTGCTAGACCGCTTCAACAACCCGTCGGCGCCGCCGAAACACTCCTGGGACGGGGCACACAACGCCTTCCAGGGCGGCACGCTCAACGGACTGCGCGACCAGCTCGACTATCTGCAAGAGCTGGGTGTCGGAGCGATCTGGCTCTCTCCTGTGCAGAAGAACTGCCAGTACCAGGAGAGCTACCACGGCTATGGCATCCAGGATTTTGTCGCCATCGATCCGCGCCTGGCGTCCGACCCGGAGGCAGCGCGGCAGGATCCATCTCTGGTGGAAAGCGAGCTGCGGGCCTTGGTGGATGCGGCCCACGCTCGGGGCATTTATGTCATCTTCGACATTGTGCTCAATCATGCGGGCGACGTCTTCGAGTACGTGCTCGACGATGGTCGCAGTGAGGGCATGGTACCCTGGCGCAATGATCGTTATCCAATTCGCTGGCGGGACGCCGATGGCCGCGGGCGTGCCGACTGGAGCGAAGCACCCGTGGACCCGCCGGCCGATGCCGCGATCTGGCCGCAAGAGCTGCGGCGCAATGCGCTCATGCGCCGGCACGGCAATGCCTTCGACCGGCCGGCTTCCGAGCAGGAGATCGGCGGCGATTTCTTTACACTTAAGGAGTTTGACACCGACTTCAAGGAGTTTACCGAGGAGCGCGGCGTGTATCGCCCGGTGCGGACGGCCCTGATTCGTGCCTACCAGTACCTGATCGCCAAGTACGATGTGGACGGCTTCCGCATCGATACGCTCAAGTACATCGAACCTGAGTTTGCGCAGGTATTTGGCAACGCGATTCGCGAATACGCGCTGAGCCTGGGCAAGAAGAATTTCTTCACCTTCGGCGAGGTCTACGACGGCGAGGAGAAGATCGCCCACTTCATCGGCCGCAATGCGCTCGATCCGGGCGACATGACAGGCGTCAACGCCGCACTGGACTTTCCGCTCTTTTTCCAGTTGCCGGCCGTCGTCAAAGGCATGCTGCCGCCTCAAGCCGTGGCGAATGTCTTCGAGCGCCGCAAGGCGATCCTGCGCGGATTAATCAGCTCTCACGGCGAAATCGGCCGCTATTTCGTCACATTCCTGGACAACCACGACCAAAACCAGCGTTTTTACTACAGCGATCCTGCCAATCCACACGCCTTCGACGATCAGGTCAGCATGGCGGTGGCCTGCTTGTTTGCCCTACAGGGCATTCCCAGCCTGTACTACGGGACCGAACAAGGCCTGCACGGCAGCGGGAACTCGCCCGAGGCAGTGCGTGAGGCGCTTTGGGGCAAGCCAAACGGCTTTGACCGGGCTCATCCCTTCTATCAGGCGGTGCGTGACATGTCGGCTGTGCGCAATGAACAGCCGGCCCTGCGCTATGGACGCCAATACTTCCGACCCATCTCTGGGAACGGCGCCCAGTTCGGCATGTCCACCTTTGCCCCCGGCGTACTGGCCTTCTCGCGCATCCTCAACGACGACGAGGTGGTGGTGGTTGCCAACACCGATCCTCACTCGTCCTGGCAAGGCCAGGTGCTTGTCGACCTGGCGCTGAATCCGCCAGCTTCTCGGTACGAAGCCCTCTACAGCAACCGGCGCAGCGCCGGGGACGTGCAGGTTGAGCCGGTGCTTCACAAGAGCGCGGGCCACGTGGAAATCCACCACGCGGACGGTGGAGTAAGTTTTGGCCCTGCCCGCGTGCTGCCGGTCAGCCTGCAGCCGAGTGAGGTCGTGATCCTGCGCAGGTTGTGAGATGTCGGACTCACCCTGGCGTTTGTTGATCACTCCGCCGGCCGGCGGAGCCTGGAACATGGCGGTCGACGAAGCCATTGCGGCTCACGCCGGCCGCGGTGACGTGCCGCCGACCCTGCGCTTCTACCGGTGGGAGCCGGCCTGTGTTTCCCTCGGCCGGCACCAGCCACTGGCTGACATCGACCTGGCGCGTTGTCGAGCTCTGGGCTACAACGTCGTGCGACGGCCCACCGGCGGTCGGGCTATCCTGCATACCGACGAGCTAACGTATTCCGTGGCAGGGCCACAGAACAACCCGGTACTGGCTGGCGCCGTGCTTGACAGCTACCTGCGGCTCAGTCAGGGATTGCTGGCAGGGCTTGCGCGGCTGGGATTGATAGTCGCCAAGGCGCCGCCGACGAGCCGGTCAGGCGCGGACGCCGGCCCGGTCTGTTTCGAAGTTCCGAGCGCGTACGAAATCGTGGCTGGCGGTAAGAAGCTCGTGGGCAGCGCGCAGAGCCGGCGGCAGGGCTGGGTGTTGCAGCACGGAACCTTGCCGCTGGTCGGCGACGTGACGCGGCTCGTCGAGGTCGTGGTCGTACCCGACGAAGCCGAGCGCTCGGCGTTGCGCGCCGGCCTGGCCGAGCGCGCCGTGACTGTCGCCGATCTGCTTGGACGGCCAGTGACTTTCGAGCAAGCAGCCGCAGCGCTCGCGGCCGGATTCGAGGAAGCGTTGGGCATCCACCTGATGCCCGCGTCGCTCACGGCCGAGGAGGCAGCGACGGCCGAACGCCTGCGCCGGGAGGTATACGCCAGCGGCAGCTGGAACGCGAAGTTCTAGCACAAAGAACGGTCCGATCGCCGAAGATCGGACCGTTCTGGGAGTATCTTGCTACAACACAACTCGCCGCGTCAGGGTGAGCGTACAGGCTGTAAGCCAACCCGGTGGGATCGTGCTCTGGCAGGTCGCACAAAGCGGGAGTCAGGTCGCGCAAGGCCGTGCCCCTACCCCGGATTATTGAGAAGATACGAAGATTGTTATTCAAAGGGGAACGTTTCACTCTGCCTCTTTGTTGCCAAATTCCTAAATCCTTCCGCGTTTGAAGTGGAACTCAAAATCAAGAATATTGGCAGCAATGTTATCAACTTTTCTTACGGTGCCTCCAATGTTGCGGTTGTCGATAATCTGGAGACCAGATATTCGTTAAGTACGATTGGTCAGCAGGGTCTTCAAGGATCGTTAATGCTGAATCCCGGCGAGACATCGAGTCTCTACAATGCTGGCATCTGGAGTTGGTATTTCACTGGTGACTTCGCCAATCCTTCCGTGACTAACCTCACGATCATCGTTACTGACGTGTCTACAATAGATCGCGCTGAATGGGTGTTTCCCGTTTTCCATTGAGGTCTCATGTTTGCTCTGTAATGACGGCTATTTGAGCAAGTCCGAGCCACCAAGAGAAGGGCCGTCATCGTCTGCGAGCCTCTTAATCTACGCAGAATTAGGTACGAGGGATTATTACATACTGGAAGCCGGCCATCTCCGCAACCCAATTCAGCTCGCCGCCTTTACCTGTTCTGCCAGTGCGACCGTTGCCGCCGACGGCGGTACGTCCAACTCCTCCCGCAGCCGCTCAACGCAGCGTTGGTAGGTTCGAAGGGCCTGGGCGCGGTTGCCCAGGCGCGCGTGGGCCAACATCAGCAGCCGGTAGGCCTGCTCCCAGCAGTCGTCGCGCTGCAAGATCGCCTGGCAGGCGTCGATGGTCTCCTGCCAGCGTCCTCGCTCGGCCAGAGCGCCTGCCAGCCGGTCGGCCGCGTGCAGGTACAGCCCCAGCAAGCGCTCCCGTTCCTCGCTGCACCAATCGTCGTAGGGGTAATCTTGGAGGTAGTCGCTCCGATAGCGTTCGAGCGCCTGTCGATAGCTGTCAAGGCTGGAGTCGATCCTCTGCTCGAAGAGCCGGTCGCCATCGACGACCAGGCGCTCAAACTCCGCAGCATCTAGCCACAAATCAGCCGTGGGACGCAGGCCATACAGGCTGTTGTCGCGCAGCACGTAGGCCGAGGGTGAACGAGCTGACAGCTCCGGCTCTAGAACACGGTAGAGCGTGCTCAGCGCGACCTTAAAATTGGTCTCGGCGGAACTCTCGACTCAGGCTGGGCCATAGCATATCAAGAATTTGATCTCGTTCCAACAGGCGATGGCGGAAGGTGAGCAACACCTGGAAGAGCTGCCGGGCTTTGTCGCGACGCCACTCCTGAGTGGTGATCTCGTGAGCGCCGCGCCAGACTTGGAACGCGCCGAGGGTCTGCACGCGCAGGGTATAGCCGGGATGCAACTCCAGCTTGCTCAGTCCCAACCAATTCAGCAGACCCTCGGCATAGGCCCGCTGCCGATTGGCCGTGCTGGCAAAAAGCAACAGGGGAACGATGCGACGTGGCTCAGGTGGTCCTAAGAGCGTTCGCTGGAGGAGGAGGAAATCGTACCCATGCTCGCGCACCGAGCGCAGGAGTTCGTCCAATCCACGCTCAAGCCGCACGCGGTCGCCGGTGGCCTGCCACACCAGGCACTGCCACAGCCTTGTGGCAGTTTCGCCAAAGGTATCGCTGCAGTCGCGAAACGCCGCTGCGGCCTCAACCAGCAGAGGCGATGCGTCGCCGGCGCGGCCAGCCTCGGCATAGGCCGCCGCCAACGCCAGACGAATCAACGCCATGATCCACTCGTCCCCTGTTTGTCGTGCGATGGCTAGACCCTGAGCCGCGGCTTCCTCTGCGGCGGCGATGTTGCCGTGAAAGCCCTGGGCTCGACATAGACCCCAAAACGCCTCGACCTTGAGCCTGGGCACGGCCAGGGAGTCTGCAATCTCAATGGCTTCTCGGAAGCACTGGCCGGCGCGGCTATCGGCGGCTGATCCGGCCTGGACGTGCCACGCGTGCCCCTGGCGCATCAGTCCAACGGCTGTGATAAATGGGGAGCCTAGCGCCTGGCCACGCGCCGTGCCGTCCAGTGCACAGCGATAGGCCGCCTCGCCTTCGCCCTGGAACGCATGCACCAGCGCCAACAACAACAGGGTTTCGCGGTGGGCGCGCGGCCGCAGCACGGGTGAACGCTTCTCAGCATCGGCTCGTTCTTCAAGGATCGCGCGGGCCTCTGCGAGCCTTCCGGTGCGGATCAACACACGGACCGCAAGCTCGGCCTCGCTTGACATCTCCTCGCGCAGGGCTTTGGCCTGTTCCTGGAATTGCTGGGCGTCGTCGAGCCGGCCCAGGTTGAGCCTGTTTTCGGCCAGCAGCTCCAGCAGGCGGATGCGAGTTTCGCGATCCTCCTGTCCTTCTGACAGACGCAGCGCCTCTTGCAGTAAGTGCTCGGCCTGGCTGGGGTTGACCGTGTCCAGGTAGACGCGGGCCTGGCCGCGCAAGGCCTGACCGATGCCTTGCGTGTCTCCTTGTGCCCTGCTGTGCGTTTCGGCCTGCTTGTACCAGCTCAAAGCCTCGTTGAAACGGCTGTGCAGCCGTGCAACGTCGCCCAGGTAGGCCATCAACGGCGGGTGGCGTTCCAGAACATCGGGCGGAAGGGAATTGATCCAGCCGGCCAAGGTATCCAGCCGGCCGGCTCGCACCATGCCTTGGCCCATCGAGCGCAGCAAGCCGGCCGCGTCTTCCCAAGACTGCGCAGCCAGGAGATGGTGCAGCGCGCCTTCCAGATCATCTAGCTGGCGATAGCAGGCGGCGGCTTGTCGATGCGCTGCTCCAATCTCGGCGGAGGTCAACTGGCCCAATAGGAACTGGCGAAAGAGGTGGTGGTAGCGCGCATGGCCGTTGCCCAAGGCCACGACAAACAGACCGTGGTCCTGAAGGTAGTGCAAAATCGTTCCGGCGTCGTCCACGCCACCCTCGGCGGACGCCTGCTGCGACACGAGACACTCGCAGACCGCCGGCGTCAACTCGCGTAGCACGGCCGTTTGGCGCAGGAAAGCCAAGATGGCAGCGGGCTGCTGTGCCAACACTTCCTGAGCCAGGTAAGCGAACAAATCAGCGGCTGTGGTGGATCGCTGGCCCAACGCACGCCAGAGAACCGCCTGATTATCGTCCGATTGGCGGCGGGCGCGTAGTCCTTGCCAAACTAGCTGCAGGGCAATGGCCCACCCCTCGGTCTCGGCTGTGAGGCGGCTGACCTCCTCCGGCGCCAGCCTGATTCCATCCTGGCCTGCGAACAGCGCCGCGACCTCGTCGGAAGTAAAGGCCAGCTCATCGCGCCCAATCTCCGCCATTTCGCCGCGTGCTCTCCAGGTGACCTGTGAAGCCAGTAGCAGTGGCGCACGTGTTGCTAGCACGATATGCAGATCGTACGGCGCCCGGCCGATAAGGCGGTCAAGAGTCTGCAAGACCTGAGGCGACTGTGCCAGATGATGGGCGTCATCCAGCACCAGCAGCAGCGGCTCGCTGAGCAGCCGGTCGAGCTCGTTGACGAGCAGATCCACGGCTGCCGACCACAGGGCCTGCCCTCCGCCGGCCTCCCACGTTTCCAGCGCCGCCAATGGCGCCTCCGAGAGATCTGGCACTGCCTCCCGCAAACTGTGCACCAGATGATGAATAAACACCGACGGTTCGGCATCCTCGGCATCCATATGATACCAGGCGAGCCGGTGTCCCGCGCCGGCCAGGGCAGCCAGTGCCGTGCTCTTGCCATAGCCAGCTTCGGCGTGCACGATCGTGAGGCGATGGTCGAGTGCTTCCAGCAGCCGCGCGCTCAAGCGGGGTCGGTCGAGAACCCGCTTGGGCAAACGCGGCGGTGTGAGCTTGGTGTGGACGACGAGCATGGTGGATGCCTTTGGCTTGTAACTCCACGGTAACTGGCTTGTGCTAGGATAGTGCTGTCGAGCCTGCTCCCCCGCCGGGCTTGTCCGTTGCAGATGAATTTGCTCGGGCCGGTCTCCGACCGTGTCCCGCCGTCGTTCATCTTTTTGGTCGCAGGGGCGCCTGCGCCCTACGGAACTTAGCATGATTGTAGCACGCTCTGCCGAAAAGCTAAAGCTGCGCTGCCATGTCAGAAACCGTCATCAGCTCCTTCATTCTGCGCTTTTCCCAAGAGACTCAGGTTGAGACGCCCTGGCGCGGCGTCGTGCGCCACGTCCAAAGCGACGAGGAGATCCGCTTTACTCGGATCGAGGAGGCGCTGCGTTTCATCGCGCGCTACATCGACCTGACCGGCGACCTGACAGGCGAGCCGGCGGTGGAGTAGCCCATGCCAGCTCAGCAACCTTCGGTCGGCATTGTCAGCGTTGGCACGTACTCGCCCCCGGCGTTTCTTACTGCGGCCGAGATCGCCGCGGCCAGCGGGCTGCCGGAGTGGGTGATCCGAGACAAGCTGGGCATCACCCGCAAGCATGTGGCTGGGCCGGACGATCATCCCAACGAGATGGCGATCAAAGCCGCGCTGGATTGCCTGGCGCAGAGCGATGTCCCAGCCGGCGAGATCGACGTGGTGCTGTCCACCACGGAGGAGTGGCGCGAGTATCTGCTCTGGACCACCGGCATCCACCTGGCTTACGAGATTGGCGCAACGCGCGCCGTGGGCGGTGGACGTGCATATGCGCTGTGCGACCACCGTGGGCGCGATGAAGATGGCCAAAGACATGATGCTGGCCGACCCGGAGATCAATACCGTGCTGATCGCCGGCGGCTACCGCGTGTCCGACTTCATCAATTTCCGCAACCAGCGTACGTCGTTCATGTGGAACATCGGCGCAGGCGCCGGCGCGATGCTGCTGCGCAGAGATTGGCCAGCTAATCACGTGCTCGGCTCGCACATCATCGTCAACGGTAGCATGAGCAAGCACGCAGTGATTCCCGCCAGCGGTACGGCGCAGTTCCCGACGCCTCAGGCCATGGCCGGGGACAACGGCGTGCCGCCCGAGCTGTTCTATTTCGACTTGGTGGAGCCGGAGGCGATGAAGAACCGGCTCAACGCCGTCAGCATGGATAACTGGCTGCGCTGCGTGGACGAAGCGCTACGCAAGAGCGGCCGCAAGCACGATGGTTCGCCCCTGACGCGCCAGGACATCGACTACCTGAACATGATCCTGATCAAGCCCTCCGGGCATCGCGAGATGCTGGAGCACCTGGGCCTGACCGAGGAGCAGTCGTTCTATCTCGGCGAAATCGGCCACACCGGCGAGCAAGACGCCATGTTCAGCATCCGCGAGGGCTTACGCTCGGGCCGGGTCAAGGATGGTGACCTGATGGCCATCGTGGCGGCAGGTATCGGGTACGTGTGGGCGGCAGGGATTGTGCGGTGGGGATCGGTAGATTGGTAGATTGGTCGTGACCACCTTACCAATCTACCAATCTACCAACAGACAAAACATCTAAACAGGAGCTAACACATGCGTCTCAAAGACAAAGTCACTCTCATCACCGGCGGAGCCGCCGGGATTGGCAAGGCGACCGCCCTACGATTCAAAGAAGAGGGCGCAACGGTTGTGATCTGCGACGTCAACGAGGCCCTGGGCCAGGCCGTGACCGCCGAGCTTGAGCTGGCAGCATTCTACAAGGTCAACGTGGTGGATCGGCAGGACGTGCAGCGCTGGATCGACGACGTGGTCGCCCGCTTTGGCCGCATAGACGTGCTGGTCAACAACGCCGGCGTGCTGCGCGACGGTCGCTTGGTGGTCATGAAAGAGGGCGAGCTGGTCAAGCAGATGCCTGAGGCTGACTGGGACCTGGTGATCGGCGTCAACCTCAAAGGTGTTTTCAACTGCACGCAGGCCGTCGCGCCGGTGATGATCAAGCAGGGCAGCGGCGTGATCCTCAACGCCAGCTCGGTGGTCGGCTTGGATGGCAACTTCGGCCAAACTAACTATGTCGCCACCAAGGCCGGCGTGATCGGCATGACCAAGGTGTGGGCACGCGAGCTGGGCCGCTACGGCATTCGCGTCAATGCCATCGCTCCCGGCTTTACCGCCACGGAGATGATCTTGCAGATGCCGGACAAGATCCGCGAGGAGATGGCGCGGCATGTGCCGCTGGGCCGCATGGGCGAGCCACGCGATATTGCTAATGGGTATTTGTTTCTGGCGTCGGATGAAGCCAGCTACGTGTCGGGTGTGGTGTTAAGGGTAGATGGCGGAATCGTGGTCGGAACCTGAGGAATTGTCAATTGTGAATTGGCAATTGTCAATGGTCAATGAGCGGAAGCCGGAAAGAGCACTTCTGAATTGACAATTCACAAGTGACCATTCACCGTTGACAATTCTCAGAGGGAGGAGAACCCATGGCAAAAGGTGATGACATTGAGGAACGACTGATAGACTTTGCAGTCAGAGTGATCAATCTGTGCGGCCATTTACCTGATACGGCGGCGGCCAGGCATGTCTCCGGCCAGTTGCTGAGGAGTGGCACGGCACCCGCACCGCACTATTCGGAGGCAAGAGGCGCAGAAAGCAGTCGTGATTTCATCCACAAGCTGGGTATTTGTCTGAAGGAGCTTAACGAATCACGCGTCTGGTTGAAGATCATCATCAGAAGCCAGATGATACCCGAAGCCAGCATGCGAAGCATCCTCGAAGAATGCGACGAACTCTGCCGGATCATCAGCTCAAGCATCAAAACAACCAGAAGCAACCAACGCTGACTCCCCTCCGGCATTAACCATTGCCAATTGACAATTCCCAATTGACAATTTTGGAGTCTTCATGCACGCCGCCGATCTCCTAACCAGCCGCACTCGTCTAACGCCCGACCGGGAAGCTCTGCTCGACTTGGCAACCGGCCGGCGGTTTACCTATGCTCAGCTCAACGCGCGCGCCAATCGGCTGGCGAACTACATGCGCGAGTGCTTGGGCGTGCAGGCGGGCGATCGCGTGTCGATGCTGGCGCACAACAGTGTCGCCTACCTCGACATGTTCTACGGCCTTGCCAAGATCGGCGCGATCTTCACGCCACTGAACTGGCGGCTGACGGCGGCTGAGCTGAGCTACATCGTCAACGATTGTTCGCCAAAGGGTCTGATCGTCGGACCGGAGTTTGCCGGTGTGGCCGCGGAGCTGCGCAACCAGGTTAACGTCGATCACTGGATTAGCTTGGATGGCGCTGGAGGCGTTGCCGAGTTGAGCTACGAGGCGGGTCTGGATGAAGCATCCACCGTCGAGCCGGAACGGCCACCGCTGGATACCGAGTCTCCTTACTGCATCCTCTACACCTCGGGAACCATGGGCAAACCCAAGGGCGCGGTGCTGCCGCACCGCCAGATCCTGTGGAACTGCATCAACACGGTGGTCAGTTGGGGTCTCTCCGAAAACGACGTGTCGCCGGTGCTGACGCCGCTGTTTCACGCCGGCGGGTTGTTTGCCTTCCTGACCCCTCTGCTCTACGCTGGCGGCCGCATTATCCTGGCCAAGGGCTTCGACGCCGAACAGTCGCTGCGGGTGATCCAAGACGAAGGCTGCACGGCGATCCTGGGCGTGCCGACCCTGTTTCAGATGTGGCTGGATGCGCCTGGCTTCGCCCAGGCCGACTTCGAGCGCGGTGCACTTCTTCATCAGTGGCGGCGCGCCGCTGCCCGTGCCGCTGGTCGAGGCCTGGCGGGCGCAGCAGCCGGTGGTCTTCCGCCAGGGCTACGGCCTGACCGAGGTCGGTCCCAACTGTTTTAGCATGACCGACGCCGAGTCGTTCCGTAAGACCGGTTCGGTGGGCAAGCCGATCTTTCACAGCCAGATGCGTCTGGTGAACCATGCGACCGGGCTGGATGTTCCCGTAGGTGAGACCGGCGAGTTGTTGATCAAGGGGCCGCACGTGTGCAGCGGCTACTGGCAGAACCGCGAAGCCACGGCCAAGGCACTGGTGGACGGTTGGTTCCACACCGGCGACATGGCTCGGCGAGACGAAGAGGGCTTCTTCACCATCGCCGGCCGCTTCAAAGATATGATCATCAGCGGCGGTGAGAACGTCTATGCCGCCGAGGTAGAGGCGGTGTTTCGAGACCATCCGGCCGTACAGGAGGCCGCGTTGATCGGCCTGCCCGACGAAAAGTGGGGCGAGGTGGGCGTGATGGTGCTCGTACTCAAGGCGGGCCAGACGACGACTGAGGACGAATTGAGAGCTTTCTGTAACCAGCGCCTGGCGCGCTATAAGGTCCCCAAACGCGTGGTGTTTGCCGATGCCCTGCCGTACTCGCCGTACGGCAAGGTAATGAAGGCAGAGTTGAAGCAACGGTACGTCGCTACTGCCGGCCGGCCTGTCCACTCCGCCTAGCCCGAAAGTGGGGCCCTTCGCATGGAAGGAAAAGTAGATGACACGCTTTGGCACGATTGTTGGTACAGGCAGATATCTTCCTGAGGTCGAGGTCTCCAACGAGGCACTGAAAGAGCGGCTGAGCCAGGTCAATCCCGCCTTGGCCGGCGTTATCGACAACTTCCAGGAGAGTACCGGCATCCGCCGGCGCTGGGCTGCGCCGCGCGAGTGGGCGGCGTCGGACATTGCGGTGCGCGCGGCGCAGGCCGCGCTGGACGCGGCCGGCATCACGCCCGAGCAGCTTGACATGATCCTGCTGGGTACCGACTCGCCCGATTACCTGACGCCGGCCACGTCGACGGTGGTGCAGCATAAGCTGGGTGCGATCAACGCCGGGACGTATGACGTGGGCTGCGCCTGCGCCTCTTTCCCCACCGGCATGGCCAGCGCGGCCGGGTTGCTGACCACGAACCCTTGGATGAAATACGTCCTGGTGATCGGCGTCTACATGATGAGCAAGCTGGCTGATCCTAACAACGTCGTCTCCTTCTTCTACGGCGACGGCGCAGGCGCGGCCGTGCTTGCAGCCGATGACAAGCCGGGCTTTATCAGTTCCGCCTATCTGGCCGATGGCGCCTACCACCAGTATTGGGGACTCTACTCCGGCGGCACCTACGAGCCGGCCACGGTCGAGTCGGTGCAGGCCGGCCGCACCAACGTGCGACTGGTGCAGCGCTATCCGCCCGATATCAACCACGTCAACTGGCCCAAGATCGTCCGGCTGCTCGCCGAGCGGGGCGATTTCGCCGTGCAGGACATCGACATGGCGATTTTCACCCAGGTGCGGCTGCCGTCTGTCAAGCTGGTGATGGAGGACCTTGGCCTGCCTCTGAGCAAGACCCACTGGATCATGGAAGAGTGGGGCTACACCGGCTCGGCCTGTATCGGGATGTGCTTGGACGACGCTGTCGAGAAGGGCAAGATCAAATCCGGCGATCTGGTGACGTTGGTTGGCTCCGGTGTAGGCTACAACTATGCCGGGGTTGCTCTGCGCATGCCGTGACGGCGGAAGCACAAACAGGCGAACTCGGATTTCTTCCGAGAAATTCGAGTTCTGTAGCCCCATCCTTGATCATGCGCATGACACCCGCGACGAGGTTTTTCTTAAGAGAATCCTGTCGGGTAAGACAGAGAGAGATGTGAATGAGCATTCCAACCTTACCGGGCATCACGCCTAAGACGATCACGACCGAGCGAATCACGACGCGCGTGTTGTTCAGCGGCCCGGACGACGGTTTACCGGTGCTCTTCCTGCATGGCAACGCCTCGTCGGCGACCTGGTGGGAGGAGACCGTAGTGGCGCTGGCGCCGCAGTTTCGTGGGATCGCACCTGACCAACGGGGCTTTGGCGACGCCGACCCGGACAAAAAGGTGGATGCCACACGCGGCGCGGGCGATTGGGCCGGCGATGCCGTGGCGCTGCTCGACACCCTGGGCATTGATAAAGCGCACATAGTCGGCAACTCGCTGGGCGGCGTGGTGGTCTGGCGGCTCTTGGCCGGCTTTCCGCAGCGTCTGCTGACGGCTACCCTGGTCGATACTGGATCGCCGTTCGGCTTTGGCGGCACCAAAGACGTCGACGGTACGCCGTGTTACGACGATTTCGCCGGATCGGGCGGCGGCCTATCCAACCCCGAGCTGATCAAGCGCCTGGCCGAGCAGGACCGCAGCATGGACAGCCGCTTCTCCCCGCGCCTGGCGCTGCGCACGCTGCTGGTTAAGCCGCCGTTCATCCCGGCGCGCGAGGAGGATCTGCTCTCCTCTATGTTCGCCACCCATCTCGGGCCGCAGGACAACCCCGGCGATTTCGTGCCCTCGCCGAACTGGCCGTACGTCGCGCCAGGCCAATGGGGCGCGGCCAATGCGCTGTCGCCGAAATATGTCGGCGATGTAAGCAAGATGATAAGCACCGAGCCCAAGGTAAGGATCCTCTGGGTGCGCGGCGGCCACGACCTGGCCGTATCCGATGCGGCGCTTTCCTGTCCCGGCACGCTGGGCTCGATGGGCGCCATACCAGGCTGGCCGGGGATGGATGTTTACCCACCCCAGCCGATGCTCGGCCAGACACGCGCCGTGTTAGAAATGTACGCGGCAGCTGGCGGCTCGTATCGGGAAGTGGTGATCCAGGATGCCGGGCACGTGCCGTTTATCGAGAAGCCGGGCGAATTCAATGCCGTATTGCACGCGCATTTGGGCGGTGATCGGTGATCTCGCTACCCAACAGTTTGTGGTGTGGTGTCCTGTGAACGCTGGTCATTTCCAACCAACCTGTCAGGTGACTTGATCACCGACCATCGAACGCCGATCACAATCCATGACGACCAAACCTCCACTCTCCCCTAACCGCAGCGGATTTTTACTTGTCGAGAACGATATGCGTCGTGTCTACTGGGAATACTTCGGCCAGGGCGATCGCGAGGTCGTAGTGATGCTCAATGGTGTGGCCATGTCGACCCGCGGCTGGTATCGCAACCTGCCGGAGCTGCAGCCGGGCTACGACGTGTTGTTGTACGATTACC
The DNA here is from genome assembly GCA_963709505.1 of uncultured Chloroflexia bacterium. Classification (GTDB taxonomy): domain Bacteria; phylum Chloroflexota; class Anaerolineae; order JAAEKA01; family JAAEKA01; genus CAVPXC01. The sequence continues at coordinate 56,818 of CAVPXC010000003.1, forward strand.
TGGGCCAGGGCCGGTCGTCGCAGGAGGATGAGCCGTATTACATCGACCACTTTGCCGAGTACTTGGTGCGGATTATGGACGCACTGGGCATCGAGCGTATCCATCCGGTGGGTGTGAGCTACGGCGGCTTTATTGCGGCCGAGCTGGGCCGGCTGTCTCAAGATCGCCTGCACACGCTGACACTCTCAGGCATCCTGCTGACCCGCGAGACACAGTTTCGGATGTACCAGGATTTGTCGTTGCTGTTTTACCGGTCGCCTGACCCGGCCTTCGAGGTCTACACCCACTACATGTACGAGAAGATCTTCGGCGAGGCCTTCGCCAGCCGGCTGTACGGCGACAAGCTGGAGCGCATGCGTCAGGGCTTTTTCGGCGACTATCACGGTAAGGAGTACTGCCTGATTCGCCTGACCGAAGCGCAAAACCCGTTCTTCGCCCGCATCGATGCCGACCCGGACGCCTATCGCGGTATCCGGACACCCACCCTGATCCTCACTGGCGATCAAGATCGAGCCATTCCGCCCTGGCAACAGGACAAGCTGCTGGAAATCCTGCCCAACGCTCGCCAGATCATCGTTCCTGGCAGTGGCCACATGACCTACATGGAGCGGCCAGATATTTTCTGGCCGGCGGTGCGGGCGTTTTGGGCGGCGTAGATTGGAAAATTGGTAAATTGGGAATTGGTAGGTTGGAGGCAATCGTGTACATCGGCGATTATCTCGGTAGAAGACAAATCTATAGCCCCGACAAGCTGGCCATCATCAACGTCGGCAAGCAGCCGGTGTTGGAGCTGACCTATCGCCAGATGAACGAGCGCGCCAACCGGCTGGCGAACTGGCTGCGCGACGTGGCCGGCGTGCAAAAGGGCGACCGGGTGGCGATCCTGGCGCGCGATGGCGTGGAGCACCTGGACCTGTACTACGCCTGCGGCAAGCTGGGCGCGATCCACACGCCGTTCAACTGGCGCCTGCAGTGGCGCGAGCTGGCCGGTCTGATTGAGCTGACCAAGCCCAAGGCTTTGCTGTTTTCGGATGATTTCAAGGAAGCAGTCAAGCACATTCAATTGTCAATTGTGAATTGTGAATTGTCAATTGTCAATGGCGGATCGGACTCCGGAGAATCATTGACAATTGACAATTCACAATTCACAATTGACAATTTGATCCATCTCGAAGGCGCCGGCCTGCCAGGAAGCCTCCCCTACCAATCTACTCTGGACCAATCTCCCAATCTACCCGTTACCTGCGAGTCCCTGGGGGCTGAAGACATCGCCTGTCTGCTTTTCACCGGCGGCACCACAGGGCTGTCCAAGGGCGCGATGATCAGCCATCGTATGATCAGCTGGAACGTGATGAACACGGTGATCCACGATCTGACCCACGACGACATCTATGTCAACGTTTTTCCGCTGTTTCATGCCGGCGGGCTGTTCACCTATCTCTCGTCGCAGGTGATCTTTGGCAACACCACGATCCTGACCCGCCAGTTCGACCCGGCCCAGGTGCTGGACCTGATCGAGCGCTACCGGGTAACGGTTTTTGCGGCCGTGCCCACCATGTACCAGATGATGACGATGGCGCCGAATTGGGACACGGCCGACCTGAGCAGCCTGCGCTTCTGCACCAGCGGCGGCGCGCCTCTACCCGTGCCGCTGGTCGAGAAGTACACGCGCGAGAAGGGTATCCGCTTCAAGCAGGGCTTCGGCATGACCGAATTTGGCCCTGGGCTGTTTGCCTTGCCGCCCGAGGACGCCATCCGCAAGGCCGGTAGCATCGGCCGGCCCAATTTCTTCGTCGACGTGCGGGTGGTGGACGACGACAATCGGCCTCTTGGACCCAACCAGCCCGGCGAGCTGGTACTCAAAGGACCGAGCCGCAGCTCCGGCTATTGGAACAATCCGGAAGCCTATGCCGCGGTGCTGGACGCCGACGGCTGGTTTCACACCGGCGACATCGTGCGCTACGATGAGGACTGGTACTTCTATGTCGTGGACCGCAAAAAGGATATGTTCATCAGCGGCGGCGAGAATGTCTACCCGGCCGAGATCGAGGCGGTGCTCTATCGGCACCCTGCCGTGCACATGTGCGCCGTAGTCGGCGTGCCCGATGCACGGTGGGGTGAGGTCGGCAGGGTTGTCGTGGTGCTCAAACCAGGCGCGGTGGCCACCGCCGAGGAGCTGCTCGATTTCATGGCCGGCCAATTGGCCCGCTACAAGGTACCCAAAAGCGTCGAGTTCCGCAGCGATCTGCCGCTGTCGGGCATGGGCAAGATCCTGCGGCGCGAACTACGGTAGGGGCGGGCCTTGCGTCCGCCCGGCCTTGCGTCCGCCCGGCATGCGTCCGTCCGGCAAGCGTCCGCCCGGCAAGCGCCCGCCCGGCATGCGTCCGCCCGGCAAGCGTCCGCCCGGCTTGCGCCCGCCGAGGGTGTGTCCACCAGGGGGCAGGAGCAAGCCCTGCCCCTACAGGTGATTTTCGATATGATTAGGATGAACAGGAGAAACCAATGAGCTCAATACCCACCCTGCCTGGGATCACCTCCCAGATGATCCGGACGCCACGTCTGGTCATGCACGTGCTTTCGTGCGGACCGGAAGACGCGATCCCCGTGTTTTTCATTCACGGTAACGGCGCTTCCGCCACCTTCTGGGAGGAGATCATGCTGGCTCTTCCCGCCGGCTTCCGGGCCATTGCCCCCGACATGCGCGGCTACGGCGATACCGAGCCGCTGCCGGTGGACGCCACCCTCGGCTTCGGCGACATGGTCGAGGACATCGTGTCGCTGGTCGATGCGCTCAGCCTGACGTCGTATCACGTGGTTGGCCATAGCATGGGCGGCGGCATTGCCACGAAAGTCGTCATCGCCCGCCCGGCGCAAGTTCTGTCGCTCACATTGGTCGACCCCATGTCGCCCTATGGCTACAGCGGCAGCAAGGATGTGGACGGCACGCCCTGCTACGACGACGGCACGCCGGCCGGCGCGGCCAGTGTCAACCCGGATTTCGTCAAGGCCATGGGCGCCCAGGATCGCGGCCTGGAGAACCCCGTTTCGCCGCGCAACGTGATCCGCCAGTTCTACGTCAAACCGCCGTTCATGGCCGGCCGCGAAGAGGACCTGCTCAACTCCATGCTCTCCCTGCGGGTCGGCGAGGATTGGTATCCGGGCGACTCCGTGCCTTCGCCCAACTGGCCAGGGGCTGCTCCCGGCAAACGCGGCATCGTCAACGCCTTCAGCCGTCTCTATTTCAACGCCAGCGGCATCGTCAACGTCCAGCCCAAGCCGCCCGTGCTCTGGGTGCGCGGCGCCGACGACTTGATCGTATCCAACAACGCCTTCTGGGACATCGCTGCGCTGGGCGCGATGGGCTTTGTGCCCGGCTGGCCCGGCGCCGAAGCCTGCCCGCCCCAGCCGATGGTTAACCAAACGCGCGCCGTGTTGGAGCGTTATCAGGCCAACGGCGGCACGTATCGCGAGGAAGTCATCGCCGACGCCGGCCACAGCCCGTTTATCGAGAAGCCGCAGGAGTTTAACCGGCTGTTGCATGGGCATCTTGAGGGCAACCCGTAACCCGTAACCCGTAACTCGTAACTCGTAACTCGGAACTTGTGACCAACAAGACCTGAACCGGTGATTGTTCACTGCCAACTGTTCACTGTTCACTAGCTACCATGCCTACCATCCAAGCCAACGGCATCCAACTCTACTACGAGCAGCATGGCTGGGACAATCCCGGCGACGTGCTGGTACTGTCCAACGGCATTCTGATGAGCACGGCGAGTTGGGCTTACCAGACGCCGGTGTTGAGCCGGCACTGCCGGCTGCTGCTTTATGACTGTCGAGGCATGTGGCAATCGGAGCATCCACCTGGGCCCTATAGCATGGAACAGCACGCCGACGACCTGGCCGGGCTGTTCGACGGGCTGGGCGTGGAGCGAGCGCACATCGGCGGCATCTCCTACGGCGCCGAGGTCAGCATGGTGTTCGCCTTGCGCTATCCTGAGCGTACCCGGAGCTTGATCCTCTCGTCGGCGGTCAGCCAGGTGGACCCGCTACTGCGCGGCATGATGGCTGGGTGGATCTCGGCAGTGCGGGCTAAGGATCCGGACATGTTGTTCGAGGTGACATTGCCAGTCAACTTCTCCGAGCGCTGGATCACCGCCAACCCGGCCGCGCTGCAAGCCGCCCGTCAGCGCTACCGTAACTTGGACATGGGCGCCTTCCTGGAGCTGCTGTTGAGCTTTTCGCAGCTAGACATCACCGCCGGTCTGCGCCGGATCAGCGCGCCGGCCCTGGTGATTGTCGGCGAGGAGGACATTCTCAAACCGCGCAGGTACGCCGAAATCATCACCAGCCAGATCCCCGGTAGCGAGTTTGCCATCATCCCTCACGCCGGGCACGCCGTGCTGTGGGAGCAGGCCAACGTCTTCAACTCGCTGATCTTGGGCTTTCTGGCCAAGCTGGGTGGTGATCGGTGATCGGTATTCCCTTTTCTGAACACCGGCAACCGATCACCGATCACTCATCCTTAGAGTTCTCTGAAGCTCATGGCGACTGTCTCTGCAGCCGCACCATCTTATTCTCATGGAGGAGAAACAACTATGAAGCGCAGTACTTTGTTCCTGTTGTTGGCGGTCCTGGTGATCGCGAGCGTGGTGCTGGCGGCTTGTCCGTCGGCTGCCCCTGTTCCCGCTGAGCCGACGGCTGCGGGGAGGAGGCCACCGGAGCCGGCGGCGACGCCGGAACCACCGACGGCCACGCCGGAGCCGGCTCCGACCGAAGTTGCCACCGTAGCGCCGACCGAAGCGCCGACTGAGGCGCCAGCCACGGCTGCTGCGGGTGAGCCGATTGCTTTTGCCTGCGAGGAGCCTATCAAGATCGGCTTGATCACCGACTTGACCGGCGGCCTGGCGATCTACGGCACGATGACCAACCGCTCATTCCTGCTTGGCATGGAGTACGCCTCCGGCGCGCCGGGCACCGAGATCGGCCCCAACGCTTACTCGTACAAGTTCGGCGAGTGCGAGGTGCAGGTGCTCGTGCGGGACGACAAGGGGAGCGCCGAGGAGACGGCGACGGTGGCGCGCGAGCTGATCGAGAAGGACCAGGTGGACATGCTGGTGGGCACGGTGAGCTCTGGCAGCACGGCGACATTGCAGGAGATTGCGAAGGAGAGCGACAAGGTGTTGATCGTGGCGCCGGCGGCGGCGAACGACATCACGGGTGCGAACTTCAACGAGTACACCTTCCGCACGAGCCGCGAGAACTACCAGGACTTCATCAACCTGTGCGAGTATCTGACGACGCAGTACAAGAAGTTCATCCAGATTGCGCCGGACTACAGCTTTGGCTATGGCGGCGCGGCGTCGGCGCGGGATGCGTGCACGAAGTTCGGCGGCGAGTTCGTGGCGGAAGACATCTTTGCGCCGCTGGACACGACGGACTTCACGCCGTACATGGAGCAGATCGCCGAATTCGGGCGCCGAGGCGTGGATCGTGACCTGGGCGGGCGGCGGGTTCGTGCCGATGTTCCAGTCCGCCAAGGAGTTGGGCGTGTTGGACACCATGGGGATGGGTGCGTCGTACTTCGACAACAAGACGATGGCGGCGATCTTCGGACCGGTGGCGGACAAGATGACAGGCAAGGCGAGTGGCATCCTGTACCACTACACCGCACCGGACAACGCGATCAACGACTGGCTGGTGGAGCAGGTAAAGGCGCGCTACAATGAGCCGCCCGACCTCTTCGACGCCGATGCCATGAACGCCGCTTTCCTGGCCATGAACGCCCTGGCCAAGACCAAGGGCGACACCAGCTCGGCGGCGCTGATCAAGGCGATGGAAGGGATCGAGTTCGACGGGCCCAAGGGCAAGATCTCCGTCCGGCCTGAGGACCACGTGGCGATCCAGGACATGTACATCCTGAAGCTGACCGACCTGGCGGCGCCGGACTTCGACATGTTCGAACTGGTGACTACCACCCGCCCTGAGCCGCCCTGCTTATTACCCGAAGCCCTCAAAGACCGCTGCGGCGATCTGCCCTACGGCAACCTGAGCGGCGAGTAGCTTGGGAGGTTGGGAAATTGGTAGATTGGTAGATTGGTAGATTGGGAAATTGGTAGATTGTCTCAAGAACATCGCCAATCTACCACCTCACACCAATCTACCAATCTACCACCTCCCGCCAATCTACCATCTCCCACCAATCTACCAATCTACCACCTCCCACCAATCTACCACCTCCCACCAATCTACCGATCCACCAACCCACCATGCCCGACATCATCATCGAAACCCAAAACCTACGCAAGGTGTTCGGCGCGCTCGTGGCGGTTGACGACGTGAGCATCCAGGTGCAGGCCGGGGCGATCCACTCGATCATAGGCCCCAACGGTGCGGGCAAGACGACGTTCTTCAACCTGTTGAGCGGGACGCTTGAGCCCACTGCGGGCCGCGTGATCTACAAGGGCAAAGATATCACGCGCCTGCCGCTGCACCGAACGGCGCACATCGGCATTGGCCGCTCGTTCCAGATCACCAACCTGTTTCCTCTCCTCACTGCGCTGGAGAATGTGCGCCTGGCTTGCCAGGCGATGGGCAAAGACAACTTTAGCTTCCTCCGCCCGGCGAGTCACTTCAAGCGCTACGAGGAGCAGGCTTGGGCCATCTTGCAGCAGGTGGGGCTGGCTCCACGCGCGCTTCAACCGGCGCGTACGTTGCCCCATGGCGACCAGCGCAAGCTGGAGCTCGGCATCATCCTGGCCTCCGATCCGGAACTGCTGCTATTGGACGAGCCGACTGCGGGAATGGCCTCCGAGCAGGTGCCGGAGCTGATGGCGCTAATCAAGGCGATTCATGTTACAGGCAACAAAACCATCATCCTGGTCGAGCACAACATGAACGTCGTGATGAGTATCTCGGACCGCATCACCGTCATGCATCAAGGCCAGGTACTGGCCGAAGGCACGCCCGCCGAGATAGCAGCAAATCAGACAGTGCAGACGGCGTATTTGGGCGGGTTGTATGAACTCCGAAATTGTGAATTGTGAATTGTCAATTGTCAATGGCTAATGCCAGAATCCGGATTCCGGAAATTCGCCATTGCCAATTGCCAATTCACAATTCACAATTCTCCGGCTTCCGGTTCCGCCATTAGCCACTGCCAATTGCCAATTCACAATTGACAATTCTCCGGCTTCCGGTTCCGCCATTAGCCACTGCCAATTGCCAATTCACAATTGACAATTCTCCGGCTTCCGGTTCTGCCATTAGCCATTGCCAATTGCCAATTCACAATTGACAATTCTCCGTTGATGATCTGCCATGACTAACCTCCTCGAAGTTCGCGGCATCCACACCAACATCGGCCAGTTCCACATTCTCGAGGGCGTCAGCGTCGAGGTGCCGGCGGGCGGGATCGTGGCGCTGCTGGGCCGCAACGGGGCCGGCAAGACCACAACCCTTAAGTCGATCCTGGGCCTGACTCCACCACGCTCCGGCCAGGTCATCTATGACGGTCAGGAGATCCAGGGCCGCCGCAGCTTCGAGATAGCCTCTTTGGGTATTGGCTATGTGCCGGAGAATCGCGGTATCTTCCGCGACCTTAGCGTGCACGAGAACCTCAAGATCGCCGAGCGTCGCAAGGGCGACCTGGAACGCAAGTCTGGCGTCATTTTTGAGCTGTTTCCCGACTTGCAGCGCTTGATCAAGCTGCCCGGCACGCACCTTTCCGGCGGCCAGCAGCAGATGCTGGCCGTGGCCCGGGCCATGGTTCCCGACAACAAATTGCTACTGATCGACGAGCCCAGCGAAGGCCTCGCCCCGGTCATCATCGAGGCTATGATGGAGGCCATCCGCAAGCTATCCGCTCACACCACGGTGGTCCTGGTCGAGCAGAACTTCATTGTCGCCAGCCAGCTTGCCCAGCGCTACGTCATCGTCGAGGAAGGACGCTCCGTCCAAAGCGGTGATATGGCCGACTTGATTAAGGATAAGGCGACTATCCAACGGTATCTTGGTGCAGCCTGAGTAATGGTCAATTGTGAATTGAGAATTGTCAATGGTTAATTTCCGGAATCCGGATCTGCCATTAGCCATTGACAATTCTCAATTCACAATTGACCATTCTCCCGCCTTTGTCGAGGATTTCTATGTCCGCCATCCTCCAAACCTTCCGCAAAAACCGCACCCTCCTCATCACCCTGGCCGTGCTCTTCCTGCTCTTCCTGATGGCTATCCAGGGTATGAGCACCAAGGACTGGGTGACAACCATGCTGCGCGGGTTGTCGGTCGGGTCGATCACCTTCTTGGTAGCCGCCGGCCTGAGCCTCATCCTGGGCTTGATGGACGTCCTCAACCTTGCGCACGGCACGCTGTTCATGATCGGCGCTTTTGTTGGGTGGAGCATGTACGTGCGACCCGACACTATGGTCGACCTGAGCACACCGTTGGGGCTGGCAATCGCCGGCTTCGTGCTGATGCCGTTGTGGGCCAGGCCGATTGCAGGGCTTAGGGTGGGGTCACTCACCGCGCGCATTTGGCCGTGGATTGCCCTGGTTGTTGGCCTAGTGCTGATGGTGTTGGGGCTGTCAAACGCCCCGGTGTCCATCTGGAGCGCCACCGACTACCAAAACAGCCCCATCGTGTGGACTCAGTACGCCGAGGCCGGCACAACGGCTGAGCATGTGCAGCCGGCGACCTTCGCGCCAGGCCAGGTACCGCTGCTGGTGTGGGGCGCAATCCTGCTGGGAAGCGTATTGACCGGCTTCGCCATCGTCGGGCTGATCCAGGCGCGCCGAGGCGTTGGCGCAGAGGCCCAAGCGCGACGGCCGATGGGACGCACCTTTGCAGCCTTTGTCACACTGGTGGCGGTGGCCTTGGTCCTATTCCTGGTGAACACGCCGCTGACCGACTTCCTTTTTGAACTCAACACCACCGTGCTGTTCATCATCGCCATCGCCGTGGCCGCTCTGGTGGGTGCTGGGCTGGGCAGTCTGATGGAGGCGACTCTGATCCGGCCCCTGTACGCCCGGTCGATCTACCAGATCATGCTGACCTTTGGCCTGGCCTTCATCGGCACTGAGATCGTGCGAGCGATCTGGGGACGCTCCGGCTTTACGATGCCCAAGCCGTCGCTCTTTGCAAGCACGGGCGAAGGTTGCCCAGCCACAAGCATCAGCGGCTGGCTGCAATACCACTGTGCGACGATAGTGGTAGAGATCGGCGGCCAGAAGGCGCTGATCCGCACCTACAACGAAATGTTCGTCATCCTCGTGGGGTTGGTCGTGCTGATTGCAGTCTGGTTGCTTCTGCAGCGCTCGCGGCTGGGCATGATTATCCGCGCCGGCGTGCAAAACAGCGCGATGGTTGAGGCCCTGGGCATCAACGTACGTCGCATTTTTACCCTGGTGTTTGGCCTCGGCGTGGGTCTGGCCGCGTTGGGTGGTGTGATTGCCGCACCTGCTTCCGGCCTATCGGATACCATGGGCGCCACGTTGTTGTTGGGCTCTTTGATTGCCCTGGCCATCGGCGGCCTAACCAGCTACCCCGGCGCAGCGGCCGGCGCCATTATTGTGGGACTGACGCAACAGTTCATCATCAAGTACGGCCAGATCGGCATCAATTTGCCTTTCCTGGACGAACCGTGGAAACCCTCGCCGCCCATCGTGCCCGCGTCGACGATACTCCTGATGATCGTGATTCTGCTGGTGATGCCGCAGGGTTTGTTTGGACGGAAGGAGTAGGTTGGTAGATTGGTAGATTGGTAAACTGGTTGTGGACTACCAATCTACCAATCACCAATCTCTCAGTCGCCGCTCAAGACAGAGGAGCATGCATGGCCCCACAAGGCTCATTTCTCAAACGTAACCTCGGATTTCTGCTCCTGGTTGGCGTCCTGCTGGTGTTGCCTTTTGTGTTGGCGCTGCTGAACGGCCAGTCGATACCCAGTCTGCTGGCCAACGATGATGGCGACGCCAAGTTCCTGCAAGGACTGCTGATCGAGGTTTTTATCCTGGCAGTGTTTGCCATCAGCTATGATTTGGTGTTAGGCGTCACCGGGCTGCTTAGCTTTGGCCACGGCATGTTTTTTGCCTTTGGCGCCTATCTCACCGGCATCCTCCTCAAGAGCTTCGGGTGGCCACTCTGGCAGGTAGTCATTGCGGCCGTTATCGCCGGGGTGCTGCAAGCCCTGTTGTTCGGCATTGTGCTGCCACACGTCAAGGGCATCACCTTTGCCCTGGTGACACTGGGCATTGCCGCGGTGTTTGACATCATGGTGCGCTCGCAGGAGCTAGGCAAGTATACGGGGGCCGACGTGGGCCTGCAGGGCGTGCCGCGGCCGGAGTTCCTCAGCCCTGTCGACGACCGTTTGACTTTCTACTACGTTACTTTTGGCTTCGCCGTGCTGGTTTATCTGCTCTACAAGCGCTTCGTCGACTCGCCTACTGGCCGCGTGTGTATTGCCAGTCGCGAGAACGAGAACCGGGCGCTCATGATCGGCTTCAATACCTTCTACTTTAAGCTGGCTGCGTTGATCCTGGCCGGGATCACCGCGACCCTGGCCGGCATGTTCAACACGCTTTACAAGCCCCTCGTCAGCCCGGAGATTGCGGGGTTGGGTTTCACCGTGGAGGGTTTGCTGATGCTGCTCATCGGCGGGATCGGTACCCTCAGCGGCGCGATGATCGGCGCGGCGGTGCTGCGGCTGATGGAGTTCTACTTCTCCCGCTGGTTCGGGGCAAGCGCCAGCTTCGTGCTGGGCGCAATCTACGTACTGATCGTGATGTTTCTCCCCTACGGCATCGTGGGCACGTGGCGGCTGCGCCGGCTGGACATCAAGGCCGGCTGGCAGCGCTTGCTGGAGCTGTTTCAACTGAACAAGCCCAAGCCAGGCGACGCCGGCCGGCAATGACGGCTGCGCCCGGCCACGCTGGCCTGCGTGGCGCTTCTGCCCTCGGTGGCCGCCAATCAACTGGTGGGCACGGGGCTGGTGTTGGCGGGGGATTGCGGGCATGAGCCTGGCGCGGTAGTCGAACGTCTCGCTCACCTTGTTGGACGGCGCCGGGCGCGTAGCCATCGTGTAGGGGTTCAGTCCAGGGACGGGCTGCATTTCGGTTGATCTTTTTGGCCTGCAATGCTACAATTGGTCCCAAACGACCGCTCTGGTCGTTGTCTTCCTCAGCGCTCCGTTCGTTACCGCAGGTTCAGATAGCGGAACTTGTCTGCTGCCACTGGCTTAGTTCAATTCCAGACATCATGTGGCGGCTTTCGTCCTGAACGACCGCCCATCCATCTGCGGAGGTTCAAATGATCAAGTGTGAACGATGCGGCCACGAAAGTAGATTTTCGAGTCCCAGAGCGGTGTACACCTGCCAAGCTCCTCATTGCCGTATGCATGGTGTGCGTATCTGTCACAAATGCCTTGTTGAAGAGGGCGCAAGAACAGGAGCTTTGGGAACCCCGGAGAGGTGCCCTTTCTGTGGCGTAGGTGAGTTGCGGTATCTTGGCAACAAATAGTACTCCACGCAGGAACGTGAGGTTGGGATCGCCCCATTATGGTCGGTGGAGTGGTCGCCCATCCCACCGCCGCATAAGTACGTTGTTTGCCGTGACATCACATTTGCCGCCATCACGTTGGACGGAGTAGAGTGGCTTGTTCGTTGAACGTCTAACTCAGAAAGGACAAAAGGACTGCCCAGTGATGGTCGGCAGAATGGTCACCCACCCCGCCGCCACTTGCGAACCGTACGTGCGTCCCTTCGGCAGGCTCAGGGCAGGCTTTTCGACGCACACGGCTCTTCACCAATGGTCTTGCCATGAGCACCGTTGGCCGTGGCGTAACACCTAGTGCGGGCATCTGCGACGGTAGGATGGTACTTTGCGTCGGTTTCCGTTTAGTCAGGTCGGCTGAACTCGCAGCGCTGGAGGTCAGCCAGATTGGCAATCTTCACGCTAGTTGCCGCCAACCTGCACCATCGACACGCTGGACCGACCAGCACCTAACATCTGTACACTGCATTCCCGCTCACGGTGTCTCACAATTCTTGACACATTCCGGAGGTCTGTTATGCATGTGCTCACGATTTACGCGCACTCGAATCCGAAGTCGTTCTGTCACGCCGTCCTGGACGAGTTCACGGCAGGTCTGCGTGAGGCCGGACACTCGACCGAAGTCATCGACCTGTATGCGATCGGGTTCGACCCGGTGATCCGCTCAAGCGACGCGCCGAGCTGGCTCACCGAAAGCATCCCGGACGACATACTCGACCGGATGCACTTGCGGGAGTCTCTGCTCGAGGGGGCGGGCGGGCCCCTACGACGGTTCGCGATGAAGCGGCTACTCGGCGACCGTGATTCCCGTGGCATCATCCGGTTGCTGCGGGAACGTTTTCAGCCGAAGGACGTGCTCGTGCAGCAGCAGAAGGTGGCGCAAGCCCAGGGACTTGCGTTCATTGCGCCCGTCCATTTCTTGAGCTTTCCGACCATGTTGAAAGGGTGGCTCGATCGCGTCTGGACGCCGGGCTTCGCCTACGACCTGACTGCGGAAGCCTGGCGGGGCGACATCAACGGCCGTCGGGGGCTGCTGACGCATGAGAAGGCGCTGATCATCCAGACGACGATCTGGGATGAGCGTTCCTATGACACTGGGATCCGCGAAGCCATGGTCAAAGTCATCGATGAGTACACCTTGACCTATCCGGGGATCAAGAAAGTGGAGCATGAGCTGTTCTACGCTGTTCACGGCGCCGACGATGACACGAGGCGCGGGTACCTCGATCGGGCCCGATGGCTTGGCCGGAACTTCTAGCGGGGTCTCGGCCGGCGACTGGTTCTCAGGTAAGCCACCGCACTACGCGCGACTCCGGCCAGCGCCGCCTCAGCCACGCGTCCACACCCCATAGCCGGCCCGCGCCCGTCACCAGGAACACGCCCTGCCACATCGCCAGCATGATGTAGGACCAAGGCCACTCACCCGGTACCTCCAGCAAGCCGATCCCCAGGTTGAGCGCCATCAGCAGGCCCAAGGCTGCGCCCAAGCGCGTCAGCGTTCCGGTCAAAAGCGAGAGACCAACGACAAGCTCGCCTAGAAAAATCAACCACGCGAACAGGGTGAAGTTGGGGATCACCACGGTGGCCACGAAGTTGCCGTAGAACGAGAACGCCGGATGCTGGACCTCGAGCTGCAACCAGTCCATCAGCCCTTTGCCCGCGGACGGTGCGAAGTCCGGTGGCAGTTTCCAACGCAACGAAAACAGCCACAGCACGCCGATCAGCATGCGGCTGAGCGCGATGGGCCATAGAGGCGCCTGAACGGTCCGGAAGGTATTGTTCTGAGTGGCGTTCATGGACGAATTGCTCCGATCGACCGAAATTGCAGTGACTTGTCGGCGCCAGCCTGGTAGGGTACGAGTTCAAGCCTCGCAGGGTCGCTGACTGTATTGCGTCCCACCTTCATAATGCCATGAATAGGTGTACGATGGCAAAATCGCCGCGCAAGCGGCTGCGATTTTCATGTCTTGTTTGGGCCAAACAAGTAGGATGTGCTATAATCCTCGCCAGCCGTTGGCGGCGCAAATCAGAAGGTTGCCTGCCAGGTAAAAAATCGAAAGGAGAGAACTCCGGACCTTGAAGATCACTACGGAGCATTTGCCGAATTGCCAGGTCGCGCTCGTCATCGAGCCTGACTCCCAACAGATTGAAGATGCGCTGCGCAAAGCGGCGACCAAGGTGGCTCAGAAGTATACGATTCCCGGTTTTCGGAAGGGAAAGGCGCCTTACTCTGCCGTGATTCGGGCCTATGGCAAAGAACAACTTTACGATCAGGTAGTCGAAGACTTGGGCGACAAGCTGTACAAGCAGGCGCTCGATGAGTTCGGGCTACAGCCGATCGCACCCGGCGTACTGGAAGACGTGACGTATGACCCGCTCACGCTTCGTTTGCTGTTGCCGATGCCGCCGGAAGTCGATCTGGGCGACTATCGCTCGGTGCGAGTCGAACGGCCCACGGTCGAGGTGACCGACGAAGAGGTCGAAACCCAGCTGAAGACGATGCAGAGTGGCTATGCCGAATGGACGCCGATCGACGAAGGCGCGGCCGTAGGCGATCTGTTGACTATGAAGCTGGCCGGCAAGGCAGAGGATGATGAGATTCTCGACGAGGACGCTTTCGAGTTGGTACTCGAGGAGCAGAGCGAGGACTTTCCACCTGGTTTCGACGCCGAGTTTATCGGTAAGGAGGCCGGCGATAGCCTTGCCTTCGAACTGACCTACCCTGATGATTGGTCTTCCGAGCGCGCGGGTAAGATTGCCCACTTCGAGGGCGAGATCCTGAGCGTCAAGCGCGAGGTGGTGCCCCCGTTGGACGACGACTTTGCGCCGCTGGTGGGCGATTACGATACCCTCGACGCGCTCAAGGAGAATATCCGCACGGGAATCGTCGATCAGCGAATGGCTGCAACGTCGAACGATTATGCCAATACGGTGTTGCAGCAGGTGATCGAGGGCGCAGTCCGGCTCGACTATCCGGCCGTGCTGGTCGACGATGTGCTGGAGCGCATGATGGAAGAGATCGATCGTGATCTGCGACGCTCGGGCATTCCCTTGCAGGAATTCCTGCGGATGACCGGTCAGACAGAGCAAACGTATCGGGAGCGGATGCGCGGCACGGCCGAAATGCGCCTGAAGGGCGACCTGGTGCTGGACAAGTTGGTCGAAGTCGAGCAACTCCAGGCCACCGACGAGGAGATCGCCGCGCAGCGCCACGAATTGCTGGAAGACGCTGGCGAAGACAACGAGAGCTTCCGCCAGATGATCGAATCTGAAGCAGGCCGGCACGCCCTGGCTCACGACGTCGAGCGGCGCAAGTCCGTCGAACGGCTGCTCGCGATTGCCGAGGGTAAAGCGCCGGAGCTGGCGCTGCAGAGGATGCTGAGGTAGAGGCGTCGTCGTCGCCTGTGGTTGAGGCCTCGGAAACGCTTGAAGCCGAAGTCGTGGCGGAAGTCGAGACCGAGCTCGTGGCTGCGGTTGAAGCCGAGGCCGAGCCCGTGGTTGTGATTGAAGCCGAGGCGAGCTAACCTCGGTTACCAAATCTGATGGATCGTTTGTACCCCGACCATCTTCGGGGAGTTACAATAGATTGATATTGGCTTGCTAATATCGGAGGAATACAACGTGTTGGAAACCTTGCCCCAGGCGCTCGTTCCGATGGTCATCGAGACCACGGCTCGCGGTGAGCGCGCATATGACATCTATTCGCTGCTGCTCAGGGAACGCATCATCTTCTTGGGCACCCCTATCAACGATCAGATCGCCAATCTGATCGTGGCTCAGTTGCTCTACCTCAGTCGCGAGGATCCGGAGCGCGACATCCACATGTACATCAACTCCCCTGGCGGTTCGGTGTACGCTGGCCTGGCGATCTACGACACCATGCAGATGATCGAGGCGCCGGTCAGCACCACCGCAGTTGGCGTTACGGCCAGCATGGGCACCGTGCTCCTGGCGGCTGGCCACACCGGCAAGCGCTTCGCTTTGCCCCATGCCACCGTGCATATGCACCCGGCTGGCGGCGGCGCACAGGGCTACACACCGGACGTGCGCATCCAGTTCAAGGAGCTTGAGCGCGTCCAAACTCAGCTCTTCCACATCCTGGCCAAGCACACCGGGCAAACGTCCCAGCAAATCGAAGAGGATTTCGATCGTGACCGCTGGATGACCGCTCTGGAAGCTAAGGATTATGGACTGGTCGACGATGTCATGGGCGATACCAGTGACGTCATCAAATCGCTTGAGGACTCCAAGTTCCAGCGCTAATCAAGAAGCCCGGTTTTCGCCCTCAGCAAGACCGGGTTTCTGAGTCCCTGCCTCTATGCACTCACAAACACCCCCCGTTGCTAGTTGCTCGTTCTGCCATCGCATCGAAGAGGAAGTCAGCCGCCTGATCCAGGGGCCCAACGATGTGTTCATTTGTGATATATGCGTCGACCTCTGCGCCGAGATCATACGCGAGGAACTGCCGCAGACCCCGGCCGAGGGTACACCCGTTCTGGAACATCTGCCATCCCCCAAGGAAATCGTGCAGCGACTCGACCAGTACGTTGTCAGCCAGGACCGAGCCAAGAAGGTGTTGGCCGTCGCGGTCTACAACCACTACAAGCGCGTCTCTTCCGGAAGCCTATTCAGCGATGTCGAGCTTCAGAAAAGCAACATCATGCTGATCGGCCCCACGGGCTGCGGCAAGACCCTGCTAGCGCAGACTTTGGCCCGCATTCTGGACGTTCCCTTTACAATCGCCGATGCCACGAATCTGACCGAGGCCGGCTACGTGGGCGAAGACGTGGAGAACGTGCTTGTGGGCCTGCTTCATGCCGCCGAATGGAACGTCGAACGGGCCCAGATGGGTATCGTCTACATCGACGAGATCGACAAGATCGCACGCAAGCAGGGTGACAACCCATCGATTACGCGGGATGTCTCCGGCGAGGGCGTACAGCAGGCGCTGCTCAAGATCATCGAGGGCAACGTGGTCAACGTGCCGCCGCAGGGCGGCCGCAAGCATCCGACCCAAGAATACATCCGTCTAGAAACGCAAAACATCCTCTTTATCTGCGGCGGCGCGTTCTCGGGTTTGGACGAAACGATCGCGCGGCGGGTGCAAGGGCCGGGCCAGATGGGCTTCGGTGCCAGCGGAAACAAGCAACTCGACCCGGAACAGCAGCGATCTGACTCTTGCAGCAGGTGACCTCTGATGATCTGATGAAGTTTGGCTTGATCCCCGAGTTCGTTGGCCGTCTGCCGGTCAGCGTCAGCGTCGACTCGCTGGACAAACCGGCGCTGGTGCGCATCTTGACCGAGCCGCGCAACGCGCTGGTGAAGCAGTATCAGCGGCTGTTTAGCCTCGACAACACCGAGCTGGTTTTTACGCCCGACGCATTGCAGGCCGTGGCCGATGATGCAATCAAGCTCAAAACCGGCGCTCGCGGCCTGCGGACGATCCTCGAGTCGGTGCTGCTTGACGTCATGTACGAGATCCCGTCGCGGCCCGAGGTGACCAAGTGCGTGGTCAACGCCGACACCATTGTGCGCCACAGCCAGCCGGTGCTCCTGGCCGGCGGCGAGCGTGCGGTGCTCTGGGGCGTCGAACCTAAAGAGGCCGCCTGAGCAGGCTGCAAGTGTCATGTGTCAAGTGTCATGTGTCAGGTTGCGGGCGCACAGCCCTTTGACACATGACACATGACACTTGACACTCGATACTCGACACCCTCGCCAATCGTCATGATCACCATCAACGAACTCCAGTGTCAGGCCGTGGCTGAGCGACTGCGCCGGCAGAACATCCGGCCAGACGAGTTTCTATTTGTCCCCACTTCGATAGACGAGATGCTTCGCCAGGCCAACTACTGGATCTTCGTCATCGCCATCTGCCAACACACCAAGAGCCTGCAGGGCGCGTTGACGGAATCTGGTGCCGCGGGTGGGACTATCTGGTGCGGGCCACTCGCCGGGTCGCGGAAGAGGTGGGCTCGGCCGAGGCCATGGCCACTCTGGACGCTACTCGTCTGCGCGCCATTCTCTCGGACAACTTCGACCCGGACTCGTCCTCCGTGGACCGGATCGAGGAGCGCCTGGCTCAGCTTCACGGGGTGGCCGGCGCTCTGCTGGCAGACTACGAAGGGCAGGCCATGAACGTCTACTGCCACGCCGGCGGGCACTTGCGCGGCGCCGGCGGTATCTTTGAACGCCTGGGCAAGATTCCGCATTTCGCCGATCCGCTGGAGAAGAAGGCGCAGCTTTTGGCGGCCCAACTTGACGCCGAGGGAGTTTGGCCGCTGGAGGACCCGGAGAACCTTAAGGTGTGCATGGACTACCACGCCATGCGCGTGGCGCTGCGCACCGGCATCGTCGAGGTGACCGATCCGGGCCTGCTGATCGCCCTCAAGCAGAAGGCACGCGTTTCGGATGAGATCAACCACCAGGTGCGCCGGGTCGTGTCCAACGCCTGTGACAGGATCGTCGCCCTGAGCGGTGTGAGCGTCTTCGAGTTCGACAAGTGGATCTGGCACCTGGGCCGCAGCTGCTGTTTCTACGACCACGAGCCGATCTGCGGGCCGCGTACCTGTCACAAGATGGACATTTGCACCTACATCAAGGCTGTAGACTATGCCTGCCCCGGTAAATGCTCATTGGACGGCGCATGCAAAGGCAGCCGCGACGACTTTTACAAGGCGTTTTGGGAGACCAATGTCTACACTGAGTTTTATTAGGTCAGGCTACAAGAACCGTTGAATTATGGATGGATCGGCAAAGCAAGCATTCATCCGAAAAAAGGCCCTCGAGAGCCGATTGGATGCCGAAGGAACAAGAATCCTGTGGTCCCGTCACGCTGTTGCGGAGCTAGTGAATGAAGGCTGGATTCGTGCTGAGGTCGAACAATGCCTGGAAGCGGCGGAACTAGTCGAGGACTACCGCACCTTGCATCGACCCTTGCCGGACTGCCTGGTGTTAGGTCGCTTGATACAGGATGAACCCTGTCATGCTGTCGTGGCGATTGACGAAGAAAACGATCGGTTGCTCATAGTTACCGTTTATCGGCCGTCGCAGGAGGAATGGGAAGATGACTGGAGTAGACGAAAAGAGTAGACGCTGTCCAAGATGCGGGGGTATGCTTTTAGAGGGAAAGGCGACCGTACCGTTCGTGTTGCGAGATACTGTTGCGGTTGTACGAGATGTTCCGGCTGAGATTTGTCGCAGCTGTCATGAACCCTACATGACGGGCAAGGTAACCGATAGAGTTACTATGCTTCTCAGACAACTGCGTGCAATCCACTCAGACGTCGCTATCTTGACCTACGAGATCGTGCCGGAGCCGGTTGCTGTTTTGGCTGAAGACCGCGCTGAGTATCATCTGGATTGAGCTTCAGTTCGTTGGTCGCACTGAGCCTTGCTGATGAAAACGCTCCAACTACGGGCTAATTTCTGGGCCGAAGTTAACGATCAGGTCGTGCTGAGCGACTGGCGCATCCGCCTGTTGGAGGCTGTCGACGCGGCGGGTTCGATCAGCGGCGCGGCCCATCACCTCGACATCTCCTACAAGCTGGCCTGGGAGCGTATCCACAAGATGGAAGAGCGCCTGGGCCAGAAGCTGGTCGACGCCCAAGTCGGCGGCGTCGGCGGCGGTGGCGCCTCGTTGACACCGCTCGCCCGCGACTACATCAAACGCTGGCATACCTTCAGCACTGGGCTGATAGACGTGGTGCGAGACCACTTCCAGCTCGCCTTCGATTCTGAACCTCCGCAGCGCGATGAATAGTGCTGATTGAGTTGACCCCGCTGGAACACTCTTTTTGATGCTCGCCATCCAATCCGTACCTTCACCTTCCAGTCCGCGCCTCTGCGAGTCCGCGGTTCTTCCGTTTCCCCTCATCCCTCCCGCGTGGTAAAATGCCTTTCTTGTGAGACCTGTTATTCGATATGCCCTGATCGCTCTGGTTGTCTGCGGCCTATTGTTGGTAGTTGTCGCCAGCAGCCAGCGTTCGAGCCACTCAACCCAATCCGTACTGCTTACACAGGCAACTGCCACAGCGTCGCCTAGAGCCACCCCGACGGCTACGACGACTGATACGCCTGCGCGCTCGACCGCTACCCCCCGCCCACCCACGGCCACACCCTCACCCACCGTCCCAGTTGCGCGAACTCCCGGCCCGACTGTCGCGCCTGATCTGGCCCTGGAGTTCTCCGTGGTCAAGCCCAACCAATATCTCGGTTATATCGCCGAGCGCTACGGCGTTTCGGTTGAGGATCTTGCGGTCTACAGCGGCATCAAGAACCCCGACGCAGTGCCTATCGGCCAGGGGCTGATCATTCCACACCGCACCGACAGGCGGACGCCAGACACGGTGTTGATTCCCGACAGCGAGCTGGTGTATGGCCTGGCGTACACCGACTTTGACCTGGCGAAATTCGTCGACGAGCAGGGCGGTTACTTATCGCAGCTCAGCATGCTCGGCCTGGACGGCAGCCTCTGGAGTGGCGCCGACGTCGTCGAGCGCGTGGCGGCGCGCTACAGCGTTGGCCCCCGGATTTTTCTGGCGTTGATGGAGGCACAGAGCGGCTGGGTGACTAATCCTGATCCCCAGGGCATTGCGCGTGAGTATCCGCTCGGCCATACCAACGGCGCGCCCGGCCTCCTGCCGCAGCTCGAGTGGATGGCCAACGAGCTCAACCACGGTTTCTACGGCTGGCAGGACCGCGGCGAAACGGCCATTCGCTTTGAAGATGGTGTGATCGCGCGCGGTGCGCCCGGTCTGAACCCCGGCACCATCGCCGTCCAGCGCGCCTTGGCCGGCGATACGGTCTATTCGAAGCTCGAGCAAGAGACGCAGGACTTTGTTGCGGCCTACCGGCGGCTGTTTGGCGATCCGATTGCCTTGGACGCCGGGCCGGTCTTGCCGGCCGGCTTGACGCAGCCCGAACTGCATCTGCCGTGGAGTCCTGGCGAGTGGTGGCACCTGACCGGCGGCCCACACGGCGCCTGGGTAAGCGGCAGCGGCTGGGCCGCGCTCGATTTCGTGCCGGAGACCGCGCAGATCGGCACGTGTACGCCTGCGCCCTCGTGGGCCGTGGCCGCCGCGCCGGGTGTGGTCGCTCGCGCCAACACCGGCGAAATCCTGCTGGACCTGGACGGCGACGGCGATATCCGTACCGGCTGGGTGTTGCAGTACCTGCACATCGCCGATCGTGTCGAGGAGGGGGCTGTGCTCGAGGCTGGCGATCCGGTAGGACGGCCTTCGTGCGAAGGCGGCGCGGCCGAGACGACCCATCTGCACTTCTCGCGGCGCTACAACGGCCTCTGGGTCGACGCCGGCGGGCCGGCGCCGATGGTCCTGGATGGCTGGCAGGCCTACGGCAGCTTCGAATACGAGGGCGGGATGACCCAACCCGGCAAGCCGGCGCGGGAGGCCAGCCACTCCCGTGATCGGGTGGTCAATGGGCTTTTGCGGGAAGATTAGACCCGATTATGGGTTCTCTGCACAAGTACCGGTCGAGGTGAGGGAGTAAGGAATGGGGAAACGAAATCAACCCTGGGGGACTGCTTTGATGTCAGTTCGAGAGAAATCATCACCTTTGAACAGCAAGGGCGCTTCCTTCGACTTAGCCAATGCATAGGCGAAACAATCTCCGAAGTTAAGACCGGCCGGATGACGGCCCTTACCATAGGTACGAAAGGCTGTGCGTGCAATCGACACCTGATCCACCGTCACCGGTTCAATTTGGATTTCAGCGGTCTCGATAAGCTCGTCCAGTTTCTGACCGCCTGAAAGGCCGTAGCGGGATTCGATGACGATGGCTGACTCCAGTAGCGAAGCCGCGGACATGAATCGTGAGTCCGCTGCTGCAATTGCCCCAGCCAGTTGTGTGGCATCCGGTTCGTTGGACAAGATCGCGATAATCGCCGATGTGTCGATGACCATTAGCTTGGCACACCCCGATCGTTGTAGCCAAGAATCTCATCAGATGGGCGGCTATCCAGTACTGGAAGTGCTGCACATTCCCGCCCGATGCGCAACAAGCTCTCCTTCAAAGACCGGGCGCGGTTGCGCTTCGTCTGTTCTCGAGCCAGGCGTTCGCGCAATGCAACGATAGCAGCCTGTACCGCGGTCTCACCGGTGTAAGTGCTCAGTTCACACGCCAGCTCGTCGACTTCCGGATAGTCCTTCAATAGTGCCATGTTCTACCTCGCTTTACCCATTCAAGCTATCATTTCCTTCTATGCTTGTATGCTTGATTTTACTCCGAAACTCCGACTGGTCAAGGCTAAGGTTCGTAAGTTCAAGTGCAAGCAGTGTTCAGATTCGATCAGCTTCATGGGGGTTCGATGATGCCAGTTGTTCACGTACTTGGCATAACACCGTCTGCTGTCCGCTCGTCAGGTGCAGCTGGCCGTCTGTTAAGTCGCCCAGATCGTTTTCCAGGAAGTCGATCAGTGCCTCCAGGGCCTCGCGCAGCGAGGTCAGGTCAGCTTGGGGCAGCGTCGCGCCAAGCCGTGCCTGCAACGCACCGTCGGCAGTGGCTTCGAAGCGCTGAGGGGATCGGCCGCCGCCATGGGTGCGGGTGAAGATCTGCATCAGCAGGTCGCGCATGCGGTGCAGGATCTCGATCGACAGCCACACATTTCCGCGCTGCAAATAGACGTGGGCGACGGCCGCGTAGCGCACGCAGGCATCCAGCAACTCGCCGACCGGGGGCTCCGTTGCGACACGGTTTGCCTCGCCGGCCGCTGCGATGGTCGCGTGATGCAGGCTGCCCGCCAGCACTCGCATGCTGCTGACGATGTTGGGACTGGTTTGTGCCAGGGAGTGATAGCGCACCGAGAGCTGCATCAGCGAGTCAAGCACCACATCGCCTGCATCGGCGCCGTCAGGCACGATCAGCGCCGCCTGTTCCCCCAGCGCCGAAAATGCTCCGCAAAGCTGGCGTAGCTCATCGACCACGTCGATGCGCGCGTCATCGGCGATGACCACGTCCATGTCGGTGTCCGACAGAGCATCCCAGTTGCCGCGGCCTAGTGATCCAAATACGACGATGGCCAGGATGCGGGGGTCTTGATCGTAGTAGGCGACGATTGTTCGCAGGAGGGCTTGGTGTTGTGGGGTGCCGGGATAGGTCATCATTTGTCTGGATTTGCCGTCCACGGACTAAGGTGAATGGATGCTGCCAGGTTTGAGGGTTGGATGGTCATTGGATCAACACCTCGACATAGGGGTGAATTACACGCTGCACGCGGTCAACCTCGGCGTACGCATTCAGCTCTGGCAGAGAAAGTCGACGCTGCCGCCACGCATCGGTCAGGGCTTCCAGCGCCACGTCTAGTCCGATCTTGTTGCGATACTTGAAACAGTCGGCGATCGTCTTGGCGACCGAGTAGACCTGTACTTCCTGCCCCTCGATGCTGTGGCGCTCGATACCGGACGTGAAAGCCAGACCTGAGAAATACACGACCCGCAGGGGTGGATAATCGAGCCGTGGACGCCCCATCCCTCGCTCAACAGCCAGCCACACGTCCATGGGAGCCTGCGTGCCGATCCGGTGGAATTGCAGGGCGGAGAGCAGACACACCACGGCCGATGGCGCGACCGCGGTGGCTACCGCAAGAGTGTGGTGTTCGGTCGTGTCCTTGCCGGCCAGACGATAGCGGCCGCGGGCAACACGCTCCAGCACGCCTTCGGCGACCAGGCGCGACAGCCACTCCGAATGGATACTGGCGGATTCGACCTCACTCGCCCTGAAGATACCTCGCACACGGGCGAAGTCGAGCAGGCGTTGGCGATATTGGGATGTTGTCATGTGGGTAATTATAGACACTTATGTATAAATGTCAATAATATCCCACAAGTGCAAGTTCACCCGGCTGTCAGTGACAACGGGACTCTGTTGACGTGCTCTACCCCCGCAAGGCCGCGCTGGTGAGCTGGACTATACCAGCCAGCGATGGCTGTGACAGGTAACCTGCCAATTTTCGCCCGAAAGCAGCAGCATTCGGGGACGAGAGACCTCCTGCCTGTGGCTCGCCGAACGGTGCCTTGAGTACGGCCTTCTGCGGCCGGCGCAGGTGGTAGAAGTTGTTGACCTTGCCGGCGCCCGACTGGATATCCCACGGTTCATGCCCCGGGTAGGCGCCCCAAGGCATCAACGTGAGCACGTAGGTCAGGGCGGGGTAGGCGTTGACGGTGATGGTGCCGAAGCGCAGCCGGGCGATGGCGTCTTCCAAGGCGGCGGTGGTGGCCGGGTCCTTCAGAGAGCTTGGGTGCACCAGGATTGTGGCCGTGAGCGTGCCCCAGAGCACGGCGTTGGCGAAATCCACGGCTTGGCGGAGAAAGCCGGCCGCGCTGCCGGCGGCCAGCGCAGTCTCCGCGTACATGCTGCAAAAGGATTCACTGCGAAAGGCCGGATCGTCCGTCTGTCGCGGATCGAGATCGCAGGCGATGGTCCAGGGCAGCTCGCCAGGCCCGGCCTGGCCAAAGCGCCGCGCCTCGGGATGTACGGCGAGAAATGCGGCATGGCGCGCTGCGGCGCCAGGGTAGTAAGCCGGCCGCGTCCCCGCCTGCTGCAAGGTTTTACCCACCGCTTCGATCAATGCATCCCGCTGCGGCCAATCTTCCTGTTGGATGATCACGCGCGGGGTCAGGCAGTTGAAGCTGGCGTTGGAGTACAGGAAACTGGCGAGTTGGCCGGCCTTCTGGTTGACCTCCCGGTCGCTCCACGGCCCAGGGACGACGATTACAGGGTTGACCCCGCCTAGCTCGGCAGTGACGGGTTTGTCCAGCAGCGGCTGGCGCGCTGCCTTCCTGGCAGCCCCTGCCGCGCCTATGCCGAAGACGATCGCATCATACGTTTTGTCCGAGCCGGTGAGGTGGACGGCATCGACTTGGGGGTGATGGCACAGGTACGCGCCGGTGGCCGCGCCGCCGTAGGCGATCCGCAGGAAGCCCGGGCGGATCAACGCCGCAAAGGCCTCCTCGTAGAGCGGTCCCAGGTAGGCGTTGACCGGGTTCATCTTGAGCAGGACGACGTGGCCCTCTCCGAACAGCTTGGACAGCACGTCGGACACTGGCAGCATGGACGCGTTGCCCGCGCCCAGGACCAGCACGACCTGGGCGCTGTGCCCGGCGGCCAGCCAGGGCGGTGTCTCGACGGCCTCGTCTAGCTCGACACCCGGCTCCAGCCAGGTCTCCCCGTGCATGCCCATGAACAGCATGCTTTCCTGGCGCGCTTTGGGGAACAGGGATGCCACCACCTGGTCATGGGCGTTCATGGCCGCAGGGCGCGGCAAGCGCGGCCGGCCGTGGCGATCCAGGTTCTGAAGCACTTGGCGATGCAGCCGCACCATGTGGCCGGCGCCGGCGAACATCGCCCATTCCTCGCTCTCGGCAAAGCCGCCGGGCGGCATGCCCTTGGCCTCCAGGCTGGCCGCCACCCACCGCTCGGCGACCCGTTGCAGGCCGGCCTGGACCTCGTCGAGAATCCGGATCCGCTCGGAGATGGGTAGCCCGGCCCAGCTCGCTCTGGCCGCGGCGAGATCGGCAACGATGCGGTCGAGCACGCTCTGTTCGGCCGGCTCGACGGGTGAACCGGCCGCGGCGAACAAGGGAGATCCCGAGGTGATAGGGGGTTCGTAGCTCATGGGGTCAAAGTCCTAGCCGGTTGATTGGCGCGCTGTTCAAGCAGGGAGGCGGCGTAGCTCGTAGAGTCGATCTGCTCCGAGGTCGATCTCGTCGCTCCAGACCAGGCTGTGGCCCCATTCGCCTACCTCAACGCGGGCAAAGAAGGCCGGATCACGCAGCGGAGCCAGGGCCTTCAGGTTTTTGATCGGCTCAGATAGATCGACGTCGAAGCGCTCGCCGGTGCTCCAGGTAATGTGCAACGATGCGGCGCCAACTACTTCCACAGCCCCTACGACGACGGCTGTTTCCGTTATGTCTATCACGTTAGAATCGGCAATTCGTGGTCTTGACAATGGGGCCAACTATACCTCGCCAAAGCCACGGCCGGCCAATACGTGGGAAGGGTCTGAAAACTAACTTGTTCGCGCTTGTTACCCAAACTGTCACCGTGGGCATCTTCATTACGGCTCTGTCCCCTCGTTGAGGATGGCCAGATAGCGCCACGTGCACCAGAGCATTGCGGGACAATGATATGCCGATGATATTGGCATATCGCCTTAATACACCGACAAAACACGGTTCTTGTCGGTGTATTTTTGCAGTGGTATTCAGCCCTCATGCGATCAATACCTCCAAAAGCGCTGGATGCCGGTACAGCATCTCTCGCCCGCGCTTTTCCGCTTGCAGGACGCCGATTTGCTCCAACTCCCGCAAGTAATTCGAGGCCGTGTCTCTCTTCGCAAGGCCCGCATCGATCACGCTTTGGATTCGCACGTAGGGCTGAGTAAAGATCAGTTCCATCAGTTCCTTAGAGTAGACACGGCGGGGCAGATCTTGCCGGCAACGTGTTGTTGTTACCTCGAACAACTCGCGGATCGCCAGGATGCGTTCGGTCGTCCACCGGGACGTTTCCTCCACGGCCATCAGCATGAACAGCAGCCACCCCTCCCAGTCCCCCCGCTCCGTGACGGCCCTCAGCCGCCGATAGTACTCCGCCTTGTTCTGGATGATGTGGCGACTGAGATAGAGCACGGGAATCTCCAACAGCCCTGTCTGCACCAGGTACAACAGGTTGAGGATGCGCCCGGTGCGGCCGTTACCGTCCACAAACGGGTGGATGGCCTCGAACTGGTAGTGGGCGACTGCCATCTTGATCAACGGATCGAAACCGCCCGGCTCCTGCAAGAACGTCTCCAGGTTGCGCAACAGCGTCACGATCACCGCTCGGCCGCGCGGCGGCGTGTAGACGACCGCGCGCGCGGCCACATCCTCGATCAGGACCGGCTCCTGATCGCGCAAAGCAACCGCGCCGTCGCGCAATACGCTGCACAGCTCGATCATCAGGTCGATGCTGATTTTGCGCCTTGGAAGGGCGTAATACCCGTGCCGCAGCGCCGTCCGGTAGCGCAGCACTTCTTGGGTCGCTGCATCCACGCGGCCAGGATCTTCGACTGCGGCGCGGAACAGCGCATCCTGCGTGGTGACGATGTTCTCGATCTCCGAACTCAGCCTCGCCTCTTGCAGGGGAATCGAGTTGATGAGGATCGTCTGGTTTGGGATGAGATTGCCGGCGCCCTTCAACTCGGCCAACGCCCGGCTGGCCGAAATGCAGCGCCGTAAAACGCGCGTGGTCTCGATGGTCGTCGTCGTCGGCAGCTCAGGGAGATCGTTGTACGGTTCATTGCTCCGATAGGCCATACCCCAACTCCTTCAGATTGGCGGCGTCCCGCCCCCGGCTTGGACACGAACCCGCGAGCGTTCGATCAAATCGACAAACTGGGGATGACCGCCTAATGCGCTTTTGCTCAGGCCAGAACGGCCTCAGATTCTTCCATCCACGCAGGCTTGAGGTCGTAGTAGAGAACATCCGGATCAATATCAGCGCCATTATCCCATGCGATCGTGCCACCTTCGATCTTCATGGCTCGAAACTGAGCAGGATTGCTCCGCACCGGCTCGAAGATGGGGCCATGCAGATAGATCTCTAGATCGATTTCTCGGCGCGTGCCATTGTCGAAAGCGACCAGTACCTTGAATTCTTGTAGAGGTTCCACGGCACGAACGCGTACGTGGGGCCCAAGTTATTCATTGCTTGAATTCATTGCGAAGTCAGATGCACACTGCTCTTGGCAAGCTCCAGCAGGCCGCGCAAAGCTTGATTGACGGCTCGAGCATTCGGAAAAGCCTCGACAACGTCCGGATCGAGCACCGCGACATTCGACAATTCCTTCATCCGCGCTGCATATTTACCACGCACCATGGGTCCGAAGTCCTCACGGTGATATTCCGGGCCTAGTTCGTCGGGTTTGGTATCAACCTTCTTCATAGAGTTTCCTTTCAGACCGCGTCGCCGGCCTGGCACTAACGACTCGAAATATCCAGGGTCATTGTACATCAAGCCAGCACCCCTGCCAAACAAGCAGAACTTGCCCAGTCATTGCGCTGCAGTTCAGAGCGCAACGACGGTAACATGCTTCACGTCGTGCCGTGAGCCGCTACCCTGCCAGTCCATACGCTATGGCTACAGCCGCCAACAGGGATTTATCCACTCCCTGACTTGCCACCCGTCCCGCCATCCGTATAATCGACTACCATGCGAGAGTCACCCTATCCCATGATTGCCGTCGAAGACGCGATTGCAATCATTTTGGACAGAACGGCGCCGTTGCCGGCTGCAACTGTCCCGCTGGCAGACGCGTTGGGCCTTGTGCTGGCGAATGACGTGCACGCCGGCGCGCCGCAGCCGCCGTTTCCGGCCGCCGTGGTCGACGGTTTCGCCCTGCGCGCGGCTGACGGCGACCTGCCCAGGCGCTTGGTCGGCGAACAGACCGCGGGCTACGTTGCGGATCTGGAAGTGCAGCCAGGCACAGCTGTGCGCATCACCACGGGCACGCCAATTCCGGCCGGTGCAGACGCCGTAGTCAAGGTGGAGCAGGCCGACGAGGTCGACGAGTGGGTGACACCCCATCCCGGCCAACTCCTGCGTCCCGGCCTGGGCATCCGGCCAGTGGGGTCCGACGTGCAGACGGGCGAGCGCGTGCTGGCCGCCGGTCAGGTGTTCGGGCCCGCTGAGCTGGGCATGCTGGCCTCGCTGGGTTTTCCCCATGTACTGGTGCATCGCCGGCCGGTGGTCGGCGTCTTCTCCACCGGCGACGAGCTGGTCGATCCAGGTAACTCACTGGCGCTTGGCCAGATCTACGATAGCAATCGCCCGACTTTGCTGGCCGCTGTTGCCCAGGCCGGCGGGACACCGCTCGACCTTGGCATCGCGCGCGACCGGCCCGGTGAGCTGGAACGAGCCGTTACGCGCGGCCTGGCCGAAGCCGACGTGTTGGTGACTTCTGGTGGGGTCAGTATGGGTGAGCTGGACTTGCTCAAGCCGCTGCTCGAGCGCTGGGGGCAGGTGCTTTTCGGCCGGGTGCTGATGAAGCCGGGCAAACCCTTGACCTTTGCCACGCTACCGGCGCGCGACGCTGCGGGTGCGGTGGCTGTGGACAAGCCGCCGCGGCCCGTGTTCGCCCTGCCGGGCAACCCCGTGTCGTCGCTGGTGACGTTTCAGCTGTTCGTGCGCCCGGCGATCCGACAGCTGTTAGGCTATCGCCAGACCGGACTGCCGCAGATCATGGCCCGGCTTGGCCACGAGTTTCGGCTGGATCCGGAGCGGCCAGAATATCACCGGGTCACCTTGCGCCGAGACGGTGACGGCTTCGTCGCTGTTTCCACCGGCAGCCAAGCTTCTAGTCGCTTGCTGTCGGCGACCGGTGCCAACGGGCTGTTGGTGCTGGAGCAAGCCCCCGGCGTACTGCCCTCTGGTAGCGAGCGGCCCGTGCTGCTATTGGATGAGCTGTGGCTTGCCGATTAACGCAAGGTGAAACTCACCGTTGAAATCCTCCGGCATTCGTTGTTCGCCATTCGTTGTGATGTTCGCCGAATATCACAACGAATGGCGAACAACGAATGCCGGAGGCCTGAGGATGGCCATCAAGCTGCCGATTTGGAATAAAGGTGCAGTAGGCGCATGGAACTAACACATCTGGACGAGACAGGCTCGGCCCGCATGGTGGACGTAGGTGCGAAAGCGGATACCGAGCGCGTCGCCGTGGCGCGCGGCGAGGTGCGCATGGCGTCGTCGACCTTGGCGGCGATCCAGGCCGGTGATTTACCCAAGGGCGACGTGCTGGGCACGGCGCGCATAGCGGGTATTATGGCAGCTAAACGGACACCCGATCTCATACCGCTATGTCATCCATTGTTGTTGAGCCAGGTGGCGGTTGAGCTGACGCCGGATGAGGCAGGCAGTCGTGTCGTCATTACGGCCACCGTGCGCTGTCGCGGCCAAACCGGCGTCGAGATGGAGGCGCTGACTGCGGTGGCTGCTGCTGCGCTGACAGTATATGACATGGCCAAGGCATTGGAAAAAGGCATGGTCATCGGCGACATCCGGCTCGTCGAGAAGCGCGGCGGCAAGAGCGGCGATTGGCGTAGTGGGAAAGATGACTGAGGAATGCGGAATGATGAATGAAGAGGCAATGGCACCTGAGATCGTGGTACATGTGAAACTGTTTGCCTCGCTGCGACAAGCGGTGGGGGTGGGGACGATGAGTTGCAGCCTACCGGTTGGCGCGACAGTGGCTGACCTGGTGCAGCAGCTGGTGATTGAGTACCCGCAGCTGCCGGCGGCGGCCGGCGCGATCTACGCCGCTATCAACCGGTCCTATGCTGGCGACGGCACCGTACTGAGCGCTGGCGACGAGGTGGCGTTTTTCCCGCCGGTGAGCGGCGGTCAGGCGGCGGCCAAGAAGCTGTTTGAGATCACCACGGCGCCGCTGTCGTTGGACGAGGTTGCCAGCCGGGTGGCCGGGCCGGCGCGCGGTGCGATCACTGTGTTTGCCGGTGTCGTGCGCGGTGAAACAGGCGCGCTGATCACCGACTACCTGGAGTACGAGGCGTATGCCGAGATGGCCGAGCCGATGCTGGCACAGCTCGGTGCGGAGGTGCAAGAGCGCTGGCCGCAGGTCGAGGCCATCGCGATCGTTCATCGCATCGGCCGGCTGGAGATCGGCGAGCCCAGCGTGATCATCGCCGTGGCTGCCGGGCATCGCAAAGGGGTCTTTGACGCGTGCAGCTATGCCATCGAAAGGCTGAAGGCCGTCGTGCCGATCTGGAAAAAGGAGGTCGGAAGCGACGGCAGCTGGTGGGTTGAAGGGCCGCGAAATTGACAAGCTCTAGCCTGCATGCTATAATTCCATTCGTTGCAGACGGTACGATTAACAAATCAATGAGGTCAGGCAAGCTGGCGATCCGTCGCTGGCTGTCCGGGTAACCGGCAGCTAGAGGAACTTCCCGACTCCCGCTTCGTGCTGCGAAGCACGGGGAAGGTTGCCTCACGAAACAGCAAGTGAGGGCGCCCAGGTTTTCTGGGTGACTACAACCGCAACAGAAAGCACACCCGGCGTCACCGTCCGCAAGGATGGAGGCGTCAGGGCTGAAACGGTGGCCTTGCGCAAGCAAGGGGGCCTTCGGGTCCGGTAAGAGCCCACCAGCGGTGGCAGCAATGTCGCCGGCTAGGCGAGCGTGCAACTGGGAGCAAGGCGAGTGGGCTGGGCGGCGCAAGTCGTTCGGTCTCGTCGCAGCGGCGACGGCGATGCCAGGTCACACCTGGCGAGCCAGGAGTTGCCTCAGGTGTAAATCTGAGAGACAGATGACGGTTTGAACAGAATCGGGAGTATGACCCAGCTTGACATAGTGCCGTCCACTGTTGCCGACGTGGCGGAATTGGCAGACGCTGCAGACTTAGGATCTGCTGCCCCATGGGCGTGGAGGTTCGAGTCCTCTCGTCGGCACCTCTGCCCGATCGGATGCATGGGCCCGTGGCCTAGCGGGAAGGCGCCTCCTTTGCACGGAGGAGATCGTCGGTTCGAATCCGACCGGGTCCACCTTGCAAAATGCGTGCGGTGACGGTATAATCTGACCTTGAGCGGTGGTTTCATCGTGCGGGCGTAGTTCAGCGGTAGAACGTCTCCTTGCCAAGGAGAAGGTCGTGAGTTCGATTCTCATCGCCCGCTCCACTAGCGTATAGCGGTTGACCTATGGCGTATGGCACCGATCACTACGGTGGCATACGCCATAGACTATGTAGGGCTCGTCATGCGCTGTCTTGCCGAGGTAGCTCAGTTGGTAGAGCACGCGACTGAAAATTGCGGTGTCCCCAGTTCAAGTCTGGGCCTCGGCACCATAGCTTCCTTCCCCGGACTGCGTCTGGGGCAACATTCGGGGATCGTCTAACGGCAGGACGGAGGACTTTGAATCCTCTAGTCGTGGTTCGAATCCACGTCCCCGAGCTGATTTGATTTTGAGGCGACCGGCTTAACAGGGTAGGTTTGAATAGGTATGGTGACCATAGCTCAATTGGCAGAGCACCTGGTTGTGGCCCAGGAGGTTGTGGGTTCGAGCCCCGTTGGTCACCCCTGCACTGATCTTTTGCGCCCAGACTAAGCCGAGTCTGGGCGCTTTGCTTTTGCCGTGGGAGTTGTGAGACGGCATGAGTTGGAGGCAAGGACCGCTGTGACGTCGGTGTTAGTGCTCAACGCGACCTACGAGCCCTTGAGCGTGGTTTCGATACGACGGGCGATTGTGCTGCTGCTCAAGGAGAAGGCGGAGCTGCTGGAGGCGGCCGGGGCCACTTTGCGTGCGATGGACACTTCCATGCCGGTGCCCCTGGTGATTCGCATGGTTTATTACGTGCGCATTCCCAAGAGCACCGTGTTGCCGCTTTCGCGACGCACCGTCATGGCGCGCGATCACTACACGTGCCAGTACTGCGGCGTTACGCCCGTGCGCGCCGATCTCACCCTCGATCACTTGCTGCCGCGAAGCCGAGGAGGCCTGACTGAGTGGGAGAATGTGGTGGTGGCCTGCCGGGGATGTAATCAGAAGAAGGGCAACCGCACCCCCAAGGAAGCGCAAATGGCGTTGCTACGCGAGCCACATCGGCCGCGCTACGTGGCGCTTGCTTTGCTTGGCGAGCCGACCCACCGCGAGGTGTGGAGCAAATATCTCTTCTAATGCACCAGGAGTCAGCTGCAAAAGAACGGAAAACAAATAGGCTGCCTCGAAGGCAGCCTATTTGTTTTCGCGCCGTAGCATTCTCTTACTGGATAACCAGAGGTGATGCTACGGCGCTGGGCTTACGACTATGTTTCATATGCAGCATCACCTCCTATCGTTAGGATAGCTATTTAAGGGCCGCTAACTTGCCGGCGACAGTGCTATTATTGCACAAGATGGTTGTTCTGTCAAAGTTGGAGGTAACTCCGGATGCCCGCGTTTCCCGCTGTCGCGGGAATGACCGTGGGCACGACGGTTCATCTATGCACTCGCTCCAACAACGCATCCAGCTCCACAACGTCTGTGATGCCGTCGACAGTGGTGAGGAAGTCGCGCAAGGTTGGACTCTGCGCACGCAGCTGCCTGAGCTTGGGACCGATGGGATCGGTCGAGGCCGCACCCGTGGCATAGCTGCCGTGAAAGGCGAAATAGGCCTGGTTGAGTACCCGCAAGAGGTACCCATTCTCGACAAAAGTCCGGCGCCGGGCCTCCATAAATGCTTCGGCTTCGTCCACGGCTCCCTGTCTGAGCAGTTCGTCCACGACGATGCGCGTCGCCCGCATCTCCGGCCCGAACTCGAATCGCGGCGGCTCGCCCAGGGCCGGATGCTCGGCAGGTTCTGCAGACTGTGACTCGGCGGGCGGCGCAGGTGGCGGGACCAGGTCGGGATAGTAGGCTTGCAGCACGGCTTGTCCCAGTTCCTCGCCAACGATCGATGCCACGGTTTCGTTGATCGTCACGCTCTCGCCGCCTTCGAGAAATGACCAGCCGAGCGGGTGAAAGGCCAGATAGTTGTGAGCCCACTCGTGGGCGATCGTTTCTGCGGTCCAAGGTAGACCATAGCGATCGACCACCATGGTGGGGTAGGCGCCGTAGCCGCCGATCCCGGTCACGTACGAGGAGAGGTTCTGTTCCTGCGCCATGCCTTGCTCGATCCGGTCGCGATCGGCTGCTGTCCAGGTCGGATTTCAGATCGACCGAGCGCAGGCGCTCGATGCGATCGCGGGGAAAGCACCAACATCTGGGGCGGCTCGGTGAAGCTCAGTCGCGGTGGGGGCCAAACCAGCCCGGCGGTCGTCAGCCCAAGCGTCTCGATCCGTTCAGATAGTTGCCGTTCGAGGATCGCCTCGACGGTTCTGGCTTGCTCGGCCAACTGGTTGCGGATTTCGGCCAGCTCGGCGCGTTGGCTGCGAGTGGCGGCCTCCGGCTTAAGTAGGGTTGGGTCACTGTATGCACGTTCGATCTCGTCCGCCAGCTCACCCGCGCGGTTGGACAGGCGAAGATACTCGCGCACCTCTGTTTGCGCTTGCACGGCCGTCAGCCCGCGTGGGGTCTCGCGCTAGATCGGCCAGCTTGGCCGAAATCGCATCGATCTCCCAGGTCGTCAAGTCAAAGCGATGGCCGGTGGTTAGGCGATCCAGGCTCATCTCCAACGGACCGGGCGGCGTGCGCCATGCGGCCTGCAGCAGCGCCATGGCCAAGAGACCGACGATTACCAGCCCAGTGACGACGCGCCAGGAGACGGCGCGTCTCTGACCTCGCCTTGTCCTGTTGCTGGCGTTCTCAGTTGGACGAAAACCGTCCGTCTTGTCCGTCTGTTGCACGCAACGTCCTTGCTGGACTCAGCCTATTCCAAGGTGTCCAGGTTGCCAAATGCAAAACGCCTCAAGAATTGGGCGCGCCTACCAGACAGGCCGCATTCTCGAGGCATTGCTTTTTGGGTGTGTCCGACCTCGGCTTGTAGGGGCAGGTCTTGCACCTGCCCCTAGGGCGGGTGCAAGACGTCAGGAGGGTGAGACCCGCCCCTACAGGCAGGTCATGTCCCGAGGAGTTCCCATCGATCGACGATATGTCGCTGTACGATGAGCTCACGCCCGGCATCGAGTCGCATCAGCACCGCGCCCAAATCGGACCAGATCACTTTGCCGACAAGGTTCTCGCCCGTGCGCAGCTCCAGTCGGATCGAGCGATCCTGCTCACCGGCCTCAACCAGCGCGGCACTCAAGTCCTTGCGCGTCCACTGTTGGCGGCTGGTGAGCTCGTCGGCCGGCACCTGGAAGAACTCGGCAAGCTTGACCAGATCCTCCTCGCTGCCAACCGCACGATAGCGTTGTTCCAACTGTCTGTAGGTGCCCGGGGTCAGGCCGGCCGCTTCTTCGATTTCCAACGGCGTGGGGCCACCCTTGACCGCGCGCAATTGGCGCACATAGTCACCGGTGCTCATGGCTAGTCGACCTCTTCCGTACCGTTGGCATTCGGGTCCTTGGCCGGCGCTTGCTCGGTCTCGTAGTACGCAATCGCCAGTTTTTGCACCGTGACCTCCTGCCCATCCGGCTTGCTAAGGGTCAAGGCATAGGGGCTGAAGCCCTCGAGCTTGCCACGCAGCGCTTCGCCGTTGAACAGGGTGAGTTGCATCTCGCGCTTGTCGAGTTGGATCTCGGTCAGGTAGACCAGTTCGTGTTCGTCCACCGATTCCGGCAGATAGGGGCGTTGGCGTTTGCCTTTGGGCTTTGGCGGCTTGCGTTCGGCCAACATGCCCTGGCAGGTCGTCAGGAGCTCGGCGGCCTCTTTGCGGTTCAGCATGCTAAGTGGCTTGCCGGCCAAGCGCAGCAGATCCTCGCCAGACATCTCCAGCCGCAGCAGGAGGGTCTTCAGGTGTTCGATCTGCGAAGGTCGTGCCGGAGCGATTTGGGGACGACGCTTCACGCCACCGCCGTTCTTCCTCGGCGGACGGTCGGTGCGCGGCTTGAACCCTGGGCGCTCACCGGGACGCGCAGGCGGGCGGTCATCGCCGTAGCGCGAGGGTCCTCGGTCTCCATAGGCAGGCCGGTTATAGTCCGACCGGCCGAAGTTTGACCGGCCGCTCTCAGTGCCGTAGTTTGACCGTCCGCTATCGCCGCCGTAGCTGGACCGTCCGCTATCGCCGCCGTAGCTGGACCGTCCGCCCTCGCCGCCGTAGCTAGCCGGACCGGTCCGCCTTCGCTGCCGTAGTTGGACCGTCCGCCCTCGCTGCCGTAACCGGGCCGGCCAGCTTCCCCACCGTAACCGGAACGTCTGCCCTCGCTGTTATAGTTGGAACGACTACTCTCACTGCCGTAGCCACCGCGACCGGGCTCTGACGGGTAGTTGGAGCGGCCGGTGTCCGAGCTGGAGCTGGGACGCGGGGAGTCGGTGTTGAACCGTGAGTAGCCAGCACCTGGATCGTAACGAGGACGCTCCGTTTCGCTGTCGGGTGCTGACGAGGGTGACTGGCGTGCAGGACCACGCGGGGGCGGGTCCGACATCTCCTTGATGTCCTCAGCTTCCACCTGCAGCGCGTCGGCCAGCCGCTCCATGTCCCTCTCCGGAATAGGGCGCTCTCCCAACTCGTAGGCCTTGATCAAGGCCGGGTGGATGCCTGCCTGTCGGGCAAGCTCATCAATCGTCATTCTTTTTTGGCGGCGTATTTGCCACAGGTCTGTTGCCATAAGGTGCTCCCTTCGAGTATGTTGGCGTCGATGCCTGAGTCTCAGTCGGTTGTCTCAGTCAACTCCGCTCCCTGATGCGAGATGTCAGCCTCCCTGGCCACCCCTGTGCCGTCGTCCTCCAGAGGGGGAAGGTCGTCGAGTGACTGCAGCCCGAAGTGTTGCAGGAAATCAAACGTTGTCCGGTAATGGAACGGCCTGCCAGCCGTATCCAGCCGTTCGCCCTGCTCCACCAGGCCCCGGTGGAGCAGAGTGCGCAGCACACCATCGCTGCTCACACCTCGTAGCTCGTCAATTTGTGCTCGGGTCACCGGCTGTTTGTAGGCGATGATCGCCAGAGCCTCGATCGCCGCCGGTGTGAGGCGAGTGGTCAAGTCCAGCCCTAAAAAGCGCTCTATCGATGCTGCTGCCTCTGGTGGCGTCACGAATTGCACTCGCTCACCCTGGCGTTGGACACGCACACCCCGCTCCATCTGGCTCGCTGCCATCTGTTGGAGCGCTTTCTCGACGCGCTCTGGGTTCTCCTCCAGGGCAGCAGCCAGGCTGGAGACCTTTACTGGCTCTGGCGCGACAAAAAGTAAGCTCTCCACAAGGATGGTAAGCTGAGAAATGGAGCGCTCTACGGCAGTACCGTTGGATGCGCCAGTGCTTTCGATGTTGTTTGTCCCATCCATTTAGCTAACGCCCTACGACGCGCGCCTTCACGATTTCAGAACGTACAAGAGCGAACAAGGGGGCGACATCCCTTGTTCCTCGCCCACCGCCCCAGCCAGAATGAGAAGGCCTTGGCTTTACGGCAGGGTCCCCAGAACGTCGGCGGCACGTGTTCGAACGGCATACACGTGATCACTCCGCCGCGGAGTGGCTTCGCTGAACGCTCTGTTATCTTATGTAAGGCTCTAAGCGCGAATTCCGTCGCGATCAAAGTCCGAGCAGGGTCTGACGCAGATTATACCTGCGGTAGCCCATAAGATCAAGTCCAGCGACTCCCCATTCGCCCTGGAGAGGAGGAAGTGCTCATAGTTGAACATAAAGAAGACGAGCGGGCAGGAGATGGCTCAACCATCGTCCTGCCCGCAGAAAACAGCCCCCAACCTATCTTAAGCCAGCACAGCGCTTGGCGCCTGACGCCGGGCCTTAGGGCGCCGTGTGGGCACGCGGGCAAGCGCTTGGTCCAGGTCAGCTATTATGTCGGCCGGATGCTCCCCGCCGACGCTCAAACGGATGAGGTTGCCAGGCACGTTGGCCAGGGTGCGACCGGCCTCGCCCTGTTGCTGATGCGTGGAGATCGCCGGGATGGTGGCGACGCTCTTGATACGACCCAGGTCTGTCGCCCGCCAGATCATCTGCAGGTTGTCGAAGACGTGGCGCGCAGCCGCGGGCCCGTCCGTGATGGTGAAGCTGAGCAGATGGCCGTAACGGTTGACCGGCTGGCCGTAGTCGTCCTCGGCGTCGGCCAGGAACATGTAGTGCGACGCGATTTCATGCTCCACCGAGCTGTCGAGACCGGGGTAGTGCACGGCCTCGACGATCGGGTGCTGGGCCAGGTATTCGGCGATCCGTTGGCTGTTGCGGCTTACGAAGTCCATGCGGCTGCGCAACGTGCGCAGATCGTTGAGCGCCATCAAGGCGTTGAACGGGCTAATCGACGGGCCATGGTCGCGAAACGGCAGCAGCTTGACGTAGGCCGCGAAATTGGCGCGCATCTCGTCTGGCCCGACTTGGCTAGGCAGGTCGTGTCGGGCGATCAGCGCGCCGGCGATTGCAAAACCACTGCTGGCCATGCTCTTGCTTACCGAGTGTACCACGATGTCGGCGCCGTGACGCAGCGGGCGCATCAATGCCGGCGTGGCCACGGTGGAGTCGACGATCAGCGGGATCGAGCGCTGATGCGCCAGGTCGGCCACGGCCGCAATGTCGAAAACGGACAGGCTGGGGTTGGCCGGCATCTCGCCGAAGACGAAACGGGTGGCGTCGTCAATTTGGTTCGACCACTCGGCCAGGTCCAGCGGGTCGCGCACCCAACGGACCTCGACCCCGCGCTCTATCGCGTAGCGCTGGCTGAAGAGCATGAAGGTTCCGCCGTAACACTTGGCGCTGGCGACGATGTTCATCGGGGCCGGCTGATGGCCGTTCGTGCTGGCATGGTCCAGCACCAGGAATGGGTTGGTCGCCATGAACACCGCCGACATGCCCGATGACGTCGCGCACGCACTCACGTCGCCTTCGTAGCCATAGCCCTCGAGCAGGGCCAGGGTCTCCTCCAGATAGTGCAGCGTTGGATTGGCGATGCGGGAATAGGTCCACGAGGGCATCAGGTAGGCCAGGGCAGCCTCCATGTGGTCGCTGCTCTCGAAGTGCTGAGCCGAGCTGAAGTAGGCCGGCTCGACGATGCTGCCCTGGTTGGCCAGCGCCGCCTCCATGCCGTACATGCCGTGCACGGCGATCGTGTCGAATTTCTTCAGCGCGCATTGTCGCGCGTTGTTGTGCCTCGGCGGCCATCATGGCTTGACCAAGCTCGACATAATGCGTCACGCCGGATGTGTAATGGGTATCGTTCATGGCAAGTTGTCCTCCGAGAGTCCGAATTAACAATTGACAATTGTCAATTGACAATTGTCAATTTCACAGGCTGAAACACACGACCTTCGTTTCAGTCATTTCCTGCATCGCGAACTTGATGCCTTCGCGGCCCAGACCGGAGCCTTTGACGCCGCCGAAGGGCATCGCGTCGATGCGGTAGTCGGTGCTTTCGTTGACCATCACACCGCCGCAGTGGAACTCGGCCGCGGCGTGAAAGGCGGACTGGAGGTCGCGGGTGAAGATGCCGGCCTGCAGGCCGTAGTCTACGGCATTCGAGACAGCAATGGCCTCGTCCAGTGTGCGGAAGCGATAGACGATGGTCACCGGGCCGTAGACTTCATCGCACGCCAAGCTGCATGTTGGGGGTACGTTTTCCAGCACAGTCGGCGCGTAAAACGTGCCCCGGCGCTTGCCGCCGGTCAGCAGGGTCGCGCCGGCCGCAAGCGCTTCTTCAACCATGGCCTCGACCCGCGTGGCGGCTGCCTCGTCGATCAGGCAGCCCATGTCGGTGGCCTCATCCAGCTTGTCGCCGACTTTGTAGGCCTCAGTGCGGGCGATGAAGCGTGCCACGAAAGGCTCGTAAATGGCCTCGTGCACCAGCAGACGTTGCACGTGTAGACAGTTTTGTCCGGCAGCCCAGAACGCGCCGCTGACGTTGGCCTCCACGGCCAGATCCAGGTCGGCGTCGGGCATGACGATGACCGGCGAGTTACTCCCTAGCTCCATGCCAACTTTCTTAAGACCGACCTTGCCCATGATATCCAGCCCCACCTCTAGCCCACCTGTGAAGGAAATCATCCGAACGCGCGGGTCGCGCACCAACGCGTCGCCGATCTCGCTGCCGCGGCCGGTGATGACCTGCAGCACGCCTCTTGGCAGGAGTCCGCTTGACAAGATCGCCTCGGCCAGCTTCAGTGCGCTGAGTGGGGTCTTGGAGTCGGGCTTGACAATGATGGCGTTGCCTGCGGCGAGTGCAGGCCCGACTTTGTGCGCAACCAGGTTGAGCGGGTCGTTGAACGGGGTAATGGCGCCGACGACGCCGACTGGCTCGCGCATGAAATAGCCCAGGCGGTTCTCGCTTCCCGGCCGCTGATCGAACGAAATCGTCTCACCCGTGAGGCGGCGAGCCTCCTCGGCGCTGATACGGATCGTGTCGATGCAGCGGGTGACTTCCTTACGCGCCTCGCGGATGGTCTTGATGCCCTCTCGGGCAATGGTGCGGGCGAATTCCTCGTGGTGCGCGGCGATGAAGTCGGCCACGCGGTTCAGAATAGCCATGCGTTGATGCGTCGGCACGCAGCGCGCGCGCTGTGCCCCTGCCACTGCCGCGTCCACCGCAGCTCGCATATCGTCCGCCGTTGCCATGGGCACAGTGTCGATCAGGCTGCCGTCCTGCGGATCGCGTATCTCCATCCGGCGTGGGCTGTCGACCCACAAACCATCCAAGAGCATGTTCATCGTGCCTTCTCCTTCTCATTTGTGTCATGCGGAGTGCCGCCAAAGCATCCCGGCTTGGATGCAACGGGGGACACCTGCACATGCGTGCGGCGCAAGTGTGCTTCGGCGGCACTACTCATGACATACCATGTCATTCGTTTGCGAATACCGCCCGCGGGATGCGGGGTCTCAGCATGACAGGACAAGTTTTCTAATCTAATGGCAACTTCGTTGTCACCTTGATTTCCGAAAACACCAGGCTCGTTCGGATGTGAGCTATGCCAGGGATGGTGGTCAGCCGGTCCACCACGAAACGTTCAAGCTCTTTGCGGTTGTGTACGACGACTTTGAGCTGGTAGTCGAATTCGCCCGTCAGGTGAAAGCACTCCAATACCTCGGGCATCTGTCCGACTGCCGCCCGCACACGCTCGATGTCCGCGCGCTGGTGTCGCTCCATGCGGATGCTGATGAGGCACATCATCTCATAGCCCAAGGCTTCGCGGTCAACCAGGGCCACATAGCCGTGGATTACGCCCTCTTCTTGCAGGCGACGCATTCGGGTATGCACGGCCGGCGGCGATAGGTTGACCTGCCGCGCAAGATCCGCGTTGCTGATGCGCGCATCCGTCTGCAAGATGCGCAAAAGTGCCCTGTCGATCTGATCGAGGTCCATCATGCTTCCTGATGATTCTAACACAGTCGCCTTGTAGCGTCAATGGATATTAGGGAAACTGGATGAAGATCCGAAAATTCGTAAGTCGATGGGCGATGTGGTTAATGAAACTTCCCCTCGTTACTGGCGCGCGTCAGGCACCCAAGAAAACCAACTTCTCCAAATCTTCTTCTGTGGCGGTGCCGTTTTCGATCTTTTGGCGCAGTTCCTGCGCCTGAATCTCCGGACTCCGCCCGTGGCACGGAAGTCAAAGAGGCCGTGTTCGGCCTTTGGCAGCTTGGTCGGCAGCGTTGACTTGCGGTCGTAGATGAGATCTAACGTTGCCTCGATCACGTCTTCGTTACGAGGGAGGTAGCGATGCTTCTCTTGGATGTAGTACATCGCCGCGCCGGGCAGCACAGCCGAGTAGAGCGGCACGGTCGAGTCCCCGGAGTCCGGCCCCTCATCCTGGGTGACGACGTTGAGCACGGGCCGGTCATTCGAGCCGGAGTTCAGCGCTACGTCGGTTTTGGTCTCCAAGTGGCAGCCGGCGATCTCGATCATTTCGACCGGGTGGGCATGGTCGGCCAATAGCTCGTGGAACTGACGGCCGCCGTCCAGATAGTCTTGGCGAACGCCCTCAAGGCGCCATTCGGAGGCCTTATAGACATCGAAGTTGGCCGGATAGGGCCGTCCTTTGGGGAATAGGTCAGGCGGGGCGGGCAGCAGTTGGTAGGCGCTGGGCATGTTGAGGACCATGCGCCGCATGTCATTGCTGCCGTTAAGGGCTTCTGCGATGCTCATCATGCTGTTGCCCTGCCACATGTCGGCTACTGCGCCGGCGGCGCCGAAGTGCGGCGTGCCTTGCATGATCACGCGCTCGACGCGGCGCTTAGCCTCTTCGGGGTGGCGGGCAACGTAGGCTCTCGACACCAGCCCGCCCATGCTATGTCCAACCAGGGTAAAACGCATGGCGTCGTCGCCCTCAGCCCAGCGGTCGAGGAACTGGCCGAGCAAATCGCCGTTTTGCTCGATAGGTAGTCGCCAATCGTAGGGAAACTCGAACAGCTGCGCTTCACTATTTAGCTTCAGGGCGATCTTGAGATAACACATTCTTTCAAGCGTTGTTGGAACCGAGAGGATGTTGGGCGCTGCATCGCCCGTGCCAGCCGCGTTCAGCTCGAGAAAGCGACTTTGTCCCTTGAGGATGATCGTCGGGTTGATCCAGAGCAGGGTGGTCGTGCCGCGGATGCTGCTCAGGAGGGATCCCATCAATCCAGGCAGCAACACTACCGCTTTGCGTGGGCCTCTCACGGCGCGTCTTACCGGCTGCTCGCGCATCTGGGCAACGTCCTCGGCCCCGAAAAATTGCGCCGCTGCCGGCAGCGTGTCGCCTGTTTGCAGCTCAGCGTCGATGTCGTCCAAGGATAGTGACGACCATCGGGAGTAGAGATCGATGGTGTTCATGGGATATACCTCGTGTGATGCCTAGGGGCTGCCAGCGCACACGCTGGCCTGGGACTCGGTCGATTGAACACCTTTGTATCACACTTGTAACTCACTGTCAACACATCCGGTTGTTTTACTTCGGTTTTTCAAGAGTCCGCATGTTTCTTGGACATGTGCTATAATTGGTGCGTCCATTGTTAGATGGTGAGAATCCGTCCATTCTTGGCATACCCCTTAACCGGGTATCATATAACCTGCAACGAAGCTCATGGAGGCCTTTCGTGCATGATATTGAGGCAGCTTTCTCTAAGCCGGCATCCTCTTTCAGATCTCGCTTGTTGCTGGTCGGCGCTGACGGAGCAGCGGGCTTGGACATGGCGGCCTCGATCCTGCGGCGGCGCGGCCACCAAGTGGAGATCGATCGAACTTGGACGGGGGATTTTTCCACCATAGCTTTGTACGACCTGGTGGTGCTCGAGCTTGATGTCAGCGAGCCTAACGCGCTTTTGTTCCTCGGACGGCTGCGCGATGTCTCGACGGTGCCACTGTTGGTATTGGTCCCCATAACTGCGCGAAACCGGGGAATTTACGCGCTTGAGCTTGGCGCGGATAGTTTTGTAGTTATACCTTTCGATCGGCGGGAGCTGGTGGCGCGTTCTGAAGCCCTGATCAGGCGCTATCGGCAAGTGTTTTCGTCCTTCGGGAGCGTCAGGCAAGCGGGGGCAATAGCCCGTTCTCGCGGCGATAGGCCCGAAAGCGTCTGAGGCGGGGAAGATCGATCGTGGCGACCAGATAGCCGTCGATCCCGTCGTCCAGGGTGCGCTGGATGTCGGCCGGATCCGGCTCGGCGCTGGGGTCGGTGATCGACGCGACTCCGCCGCAGCGAAAAGGCGCTCGGGAGGACACTGCCTGGTCGCTCACAGCCACAGCCATCACGTTCTCCTGGGCACGAGTCATCGCCAAAGTCTGCCACAACATGCGCGCATAGGAGGGTTGCGATTCGGCCCAAATCGTGGTCTGAGCGGGTACACAAAGCAGGTCGGCCGTGGCTGCCAGCTCGCGCACCTGCTCCGGGAACCACAGATCAGCGCAGATCAATACGCCACAGGGGATGCCATCCAACGGCACTATCAGCGCCCGCTCGCCGGGCTGAACGTTGCGCCGTCGCTCGAAGCCGAAAAGCCGGCGTTTGTCGTACCGCCCAAGCTCCCGCCCGGTGCGGTCGTAGACCACAGCGGTGTTGACACGCGCGCCGATGGTTGAATCCCAGCGCTCCACCGAGCCGGCCACCAGGTTGACAGCATGGCGGCGTGCCAGGTCCGCCGCAAAGGCCTGGGCAGCCTGCCACTGTGCGCTGTCGCCCTCGGCTTCTTCTGCGGCGTTGAAATGCTCTGGCAACACCACCACGTCCAGATGAGTCCGCCCTGCTGCTTCGGCCAAAGCGCAGCAATGTGTGTGAAGGTCTCTTCGGGCTGGTTCCAGATGATGGCAGGTTGAATCGTGCATAAGGTGACAGTGCCAGAGTTGATAGGTGACATAATAATAGTGAGTTCCGGTTGTTTTGATCGTGTTGTCTTTGGTCCAGTTGCGGGTTGAACGCGATAGCCATGGTAGATTATAGCCGTGCCGTCTCAGCCGGTCAACCTGTCTCTGCGATCAGTCGCAGTTCCGAAGGCGAGGATTTGCTATGCAGACTTGAGCACTGAGTCAGTTGACGGACATGATGGCCTGTGGCATAATCGGCATCTAGACGTAAATTCAGCGATGGTAGTGTCTGAGGGTTACAAGAATGGTGGATCCAGCGGATTTTTGGGCGCGTGATGACCAAGCTGATACTTTGACCCAGGCCATGGCTCTGTTCCAAAAGGGCTACGATCTACAGACACAGGGCCTGTGGGCCGACGCTATGGTGTATTATCGGGCGTCAATCCGGTTGCACCCCATGGCTGAGTCGCACACGTATCTCGGTTGGGTCTATAGCTTTCTGAAGCTGTACGACGAGGCGATCGAGGAATGCAAGCGGGCCATCCAGGTTGATCCTGACTTTGGCAACCCGTACAACGACATCGGCGCTTACTTGATCGAGCTGGGCCAACCCGATCAAGCGATCCCCTGGTTCGAGCGCGCCCTGGCCGCGTCGCGCTACGACGCCCGCTGTTATCCGCGCTATAATTTGGGGCGTTTATACGAGAAAAAAGGGGAGTGGTTGCGCGCGATCGAGCATTACCGCCTGGCTCTGGTTGAGTCGCCCTCCTACGACCTGGCGCGTACCGCCTTGATTGCGTTGCGCGCCAGGCTCAACTAGCCCGAGAACCGCGGACTGGCGGAGGCATGGACCATAGCCAGCTGCATGTTTTCATTGACGGTTACCGAAGGGACCCAGGCATCGGCGGCTAGCCTGTGAATCGAACGCTATCGACCATCATCACGCGTTCGATAGGATAGGATCGCTCCAACGGCCCTAGCTCAACTTGTGCCCAGCGGGTTAGCTCGTCAACCGCCGAAGCCAGAAGCTCATCCGATAGCTGCCACGTGGCGGACCAGACCCGATCTCGCAGCGACTGGATGTGGCCGGCAGGCGTGTAATCTTCCAGCCAGCGCGCCACTTCGAATTCCTCGCTGTGCCACCCTTGCTCCGCCCAAAATGCCAATGCGTCCTCTCGTCGCCGTGCGCCAGGTCGATCCAACGAACCACCGGCTGCTTCGACGATGACGCGGAAGCGCTCGGCCAGGCGGCTGGCGATGTCGTCTTGCCGGGGATGGTTCCACACGTGCAGTAACAGGCCGTCAGGCCGCACCACACGTTGCACCTCCAGAAGCGCGCCCTTCCAATCGGCGATGACGTGGAGCACGTGGACCATCACCGCGGCATCGAACGAGCGGTCTGGAAAGGGCAGACAGGCCGCATCGGCCTGGATGAGGCATGCGGACGGCCACTTGTTAGCTAGTAGTCCAAGCATGGCCGAAGCTGAGGTCGACGCCGGC
Organism: uncultured Chloroflexia bacterium; assembly: GCA_963709505.1. Lineage (GTDB taxonomy): Bacteria > Chloroflexota > Anaerolineae > JAAEKA01 > JAAEKA01 > CAVPXC01. The sequence continues at coordinate 101,649 of CAVPXC010000003.1, forward strand.
CAGGTCGACACCGCGGGCCACCAGCGGTAGGGCGATGCGGCCCGTGCCGGCGCCTACCTCGAGACAACGCCGGCCGGGTTGCAACTGGCCCAACTCAATCAGCGCGTCGGTTAAGGCGTCGGATACTTCTCGTGGCAAGGCGCGAGTTCGGTCGTAATATGAGACGGCGCGATCGAAAGTCAAGGATTTCATGAGGTGATTGTCGCGCAGTTTGGGTTTTTGCTCAAATTGGCGACATCTCCGTTCGAGCAAACTGGCCTGAGAACCGCGGACTGGCAGAGGCGCGGACCAGAGCGGAGGCGACGCGTAGTCGAAGAGACGTCGCCTCCGCCATGAAGGACTTGGAGAATTGACCATGAACTATCGAATGTTAGGCCGTACTGGCTGGAAGCTTTCAGAGATTAGTTTTGGTGCTTGGGCTATTGGTGGATCGTGGGGCGATGTGGATGATGCCGAGTCGCTGGATGCGCTTCGCACCGCGTTGGACCTGGGCGTCAACTTCATCGACACGGCTGACGTGTACGGCGACGGCCGCAGCGAGCGCCTGATCGCTCAGGTGCTTGCCGAGCGCTCCGGCGAGCGGATCTACGTCGCCACCAAAGCAGGCCGGCGGCTGCCCAAGCAGACGTCTGACGGCTACAGCCGGGCCAATCTAACCCAGTGGGTCGAACGCAGCCTGCGCAATTTGAACGTCGAAGCGCTTGATCTGCTCCAACTGCATTGCCCGCCCACCGAGGTGTATAGCATGCCCGAGGTGTTTGGCATCCTGGACGACCTGGTGGCGGCCGGCAAGCTTTTGCACTACGGCGTCAGCGTCGAGAAGATCGAGGAGGCGCTCAAGGCCCTCAACTATCCTAACGTGCAGTCTGTGCAGATTATCTTCAACTTGCTCCGGATGCGGCCGGCGGGTCTCTTCTTCGACCAGGCGAAAGTAAGCCAGGTGGGTATCTTGGCGCGCGTGCCGCTGGCAAGCGGGCTTCTGACCGGCAAACTAAGCGCCGACAGCGCGTTTGCGGCCGACGACCATCGCAATTTCAACCGCTTTGGCCAGGCCTTCGACATGGGCGAGACGTTTTCCGGAGTCCCCTATGAGGTTGGTCTGCAAGCGGTCGAGGAGCTGCGCCCGCTGATTCCGCCCGGAGCTACGATGACCCAGTTTGCCCTGCGCTGGATTCTGATGTTCGACGCGGTCACCTGCGCGATCCCCGGCGCCAAGCGAACATCTCAGGAAATCGACAACGCGGGCGCCAGCGATCTGGCGCCGCTGAGTCCAGAGACCATGGCCGCCGCTCAGGATACCTACGACCGCCTGATCCGACCTTACGTGCATGGTCGGTGGTGAGGTCGGCGGGGGTCAAGTGTCAAGTGTCGGGTGTCAGGTGTCGGGTCGCAGAATACCTCCAACGGGTAACTTGACACTTGACACCCGCCACTTGATACCTCCTACCCACGCCGCTCGCCCAGATAGGCCAGCAGCAACGGCAGGCCAAACACAAACGGAATTCCGAGGACGTGCGCCCAGGTGATGTCGCCCCCTAGCATCGCACGGCGCAGTTGGCCATATAACAAAACCGAGAGCTGGGTGGTCAGCAAGAACCAGATGCCTGCGCGCAGGCGAAAACCGCCCCGCCCTTCCGATGGATCCAGCACCAGCCAGGGAAAAACCCAACTCGCGTACCAGATCCGGAAGCTGTAGGCCAGCAGCAGATAGGCCGCGTTGATGTCCGCGGCGGCCCGCACAGCACTCCGGCCGCGCCAGGTGCGCCAGGCGATCCACAGGGCGATCAGCGCCAACAGCAGGCCGGCGCCGCCGATGAGCGTATCGATGGGGGGATTCTGCCCCAGCTTGCGGGCGATCAGTACGAGGGTCACCAGCGGCGAGAAACCGCCGGCCTGGCTGGCCTCGCGCACCAGGCGCGCACCCAATTCCAGCGGTGAGCCAAAGGGCAAGAAAGCCAATGCGGTCACCGCCAGCATGCCGGCTAGCGCCGGCAACAGCACCTTTGCCCGAGCCCTCAGGCTGGGCAGGCTTTGCCACACGCCAACAGCGAAGAAGGGGATCGGCAAAAGCCCGCTCATCTTGACCAACGGCGCCAACACCATCACAATCAGGCCCAGCGCCGGCCGGCCGCGGCTGATCAACAACCAGCCGAGCACGAGCCAAAACAGCACCAGGCTGTCGTTATGGCCATCGACGGCGAAGATCATCCACAGCGCCGGGTTCCAGGCCCATAGCAGCACGCGCGCCAATCGTTCCGACAGGGGCAGCGGCCGCAGGGCCAGCCAGATCACGCCCGCAATACCGAGGCTAAGCCCCGCGGTCAAACTCTTGAAAAGCCACAACGAGAACTCGAAGTCGTCTCCGCTGATCCGGACCAGCGCCTGCGAGACCAGTTGCCAGACCGGGCCGTAGGGCGAAGTCTCCTTGCCCCATTCGCCGGCAAAGTAGAGGTATGGGTCGTTGCGAATGGCATTGAGGGGCGTCGTATACGGGTTCTGGCCGAAGACCGCCTGCACCCGGGCGTGCATGACGTAACGATGCAGGTCGGTGGCATTGATCGTAAACGCGCCCACCAGCAGCGCGGCAAACAGGGCCGCCGGGATCAGCACGGCCCACAACGTGGCGGGCGCCCGGCCGGCCTGTACCTCTCGAAAGGCCAGCCAGTATAGGGCAAACTGCACGCAGAGCAGGCCGGCGTAGCCCAGCGTCAGCCAGGGCCAGGGTAGCGAAGTGCGACTCGTCAGGCAGCGGGTTGGCGAGGGCGTAAGGGGCCAGCGGGAACCAGACCCGCATGACGGCATATCCGGCCAGGCTGAGCAAGGCGAGGAGCCAATAGATCCGATAGCGCCGAAGGTGATCCAGCATGGTAGGTGACAAGTGGCGCCGTGGCTCACGGAGTCACGATCAGCGAGCCGGTGCGCACGCTGTCACGGCCATCCGCTGTTTTGAGGCGCGGCAGGCCGGGACGGTTAGCATCGTACAGGCCGATTTCCAAGGCATACTCGCCCGGCGGCAAGTCAGCCGGCAGGCGCAGCTCGTATCGGTCCTCGACCACCTCGCCGTCTGCCCATTTGGTAGTTGGATACTGGCCTTGCAGCGGTACGTGGTCGTCCTGGGCAACGATCCGGCCGTTGGCGTCCAAGAGATGAACGAAGCCGGTATAGGAGGTATCCATAGACTGGATCGCCTTCCATGTCACCGTAACCGGCACGGTGGCGCCCGGCTGCACCGGCGCCGGTTGCCCCGACGCGATGTTCACTGTGATGCCAACGAGTTCGACCACGCCGCCCAGCGCGGTCAACGCGGGATATTGCACGGGCGCGGATGGCTCGAATCTGCGAGTGGCCGGACGCACGACGATGGGATTGTCGACGGTCTGGCCGGCGAAATCGAACTCGTCCGTGCAGGAACTCCGGAGGCCGAGCCGGAGCTGCCAGGGTCCTGGCAAAAGGTCCATGCCCGGATCCAAATCGAACTGAGTGCGTATCGGCGAGCCAATGGGCCACTGTTTGAAAGGCAAGGTGAAGCAACCGCCTCCCGGACCCGGCTGGCCGTTGGCGTCGAGCCATTCGGCTCGCAGGACATAGTCTAAGGCGGGCGGCTTTTCGACCACCCACCAGGCCTCGACGGGAATGCGATCGCCTGGCTCGAACTCGGTAGCGCCGACACGGAGGCTTGGCACGAGGATCTCCGGCGCCATGCGGATTTCAGGCTGGCCGGCTGGTACGCCCTCGCCGGGGCCTTCGACCACGAGTTGGTTTACCGTGACAGGCTCGAGCCAGGCCCAACGGCCTTGTGGCGCGCCGGCTGCGTCGATAATGTCTAGCGCCTGGCCGGTGGTCTCGTCGTACACGCCAAGTCTTAGACGGTACTCGCCGGGCGGCGTGCCGACGCTTGCGTTGAGCGGCAGTTGGCTCAGCACGGTATTGCCGGGTGGCCAGCGAAAGGTCGGGTAGTTGTAGGCGGCCAGGCGGCGATCGGTGGCCTGGCTCCATGTGTCGGTGGAGGAGCGGCCAAACAGCGTAGCGTTTAGCTTGTAGTCGGCCTGCAGCGGCGCCAGCGCGCGCCAGAACAGATAAACCGGACAATCGGCCTGCTCGCATGAAGGCTGCGAGAAGCCCACAAGCTCGACTTGGTTGCCGAAGTTGATGTGCACTTCGTGCCCCTGGGGCTCGGCGTCCAACGGCGTTTCGGCCAGTGACTGAAAGGTCATTCCCGCCGGCCAGCGGTAGTGCTGCGGCGAGCCCAGCCCCCAGAAGGAAGCCTCGGCTGGTTGTCGTGTGCCGGCCAACTCGAGCAGGTATGGAACGACTTGGTTGGGATCGACCACGTCGTTCTGCCATTGAACCAGCCAGGCGCCCTGCTTGCCGGTCAAACCATTATCGAGCGCAGGGGCCGCATTTTCCAGGTCTAGCACGGCGTTCACGTCGAGTATGTCCAGCTCAGGCAGGCGAAGTGGCTCGACGGCGGGCGCGTAGTAGCGCCAGACCGGCAGCGCATGGCCGCTCACGAGCACCACAGCCTCATCGGGCTGTAGCTGCGAGCGGACGGCGGCCACGGCGCCGCGCCAGTCGTCCTTGGTGAAGGCGGGATCGACAAACCAGTTGCGGTCTGCGAGCAGAAAGACGCTCACCACAGCCAGCAGAGCCAACACGGCGAGCAATCGTGCGGCGCGATCCGCGACACGGTGCGGTGAAACAGGACTCAAGCGGCCGGTGAAGGGAAGAGTCAGGCCGCCGGCCAGCAGCAGTATTAGCGCTGGCGAGGCCAGCATCAGGTAACGCGGGTTAAACTTGGGTGTGCGATACGAGAGTAGCAGGATGGCGATGACCGGCACGAGCAGGTACAAGGTGACGAACAGAGTGGCAAGTGGCAGGTTGTACGAAGTCCCGGAGCAAAGCGGAGTGGAGGTTGCAGAGTTGCGGGATTGCGGAATGGCGGAATTGCTCGTAATGACTGACCGTTGACCGCTGACTGCTGACCTGCTGACCTCGTCGACCTGCGACCGTGCGACCTGCGACCGCCCTCCAAATCAGCGCTGCCAGGCACACGCTTGCCAACAACGCCATGCCCCAAGCCAATGGGATTGCCTGCTGTTCGAGCACGGTTTCGCCGGTGGAAAAGCCGATGGCGATGTGGCGGACGGCTTCGTCGAGCTTGAGCGTGCCCTGCCAGTAGCTGGCGTCGACTTGAAAGCGTCTCAGGGCGTTGGGCAGCCAGGGTAGGTAGGCGACTACGACGAGCAGGCCGGCGACGGCCCCCTCAACGAGCATCCGGCGCAACGGTTGCGCCGGTCGATTTGCGGACAGCCTCGATCGTCAACGCAAGAACAAAGAAGAGGGCAAAGGCTAGCAGCAGAAAGGCCGCAAAATAGTGCGTGTACAGCAGAGCGATGGATGCTCCCACGAAAACCGCCCACCAGCCCAAGCGCTTCCTGGCCGAGCCTGGCTCTTGCGATGAGGCCAACACTCGCAGCAGGGCGTAACCTGCAAGCATGCCTAGCGCGGTCAGCAGGGTGTACATGCGCGCTTCCTGGCTGTAATAGATCCACAGCGGGTGCAAGGAAGCCAACAGCGCAGCCACCCGGCCGGCTGGCCGACCAAACAGCCGCCTACCCAGCACGTAGGCCAGCGCGACCATCAGCAGACCAAAAACAACGGAAGGAAAGCGCAGCGCCCATTCCCCAGTGCCCGCCAAGCGCGTCCAACCGGCCACAAGCGCGTAGTACAGCGGTGGTTGGATGTCATCCGCCGTCCATCGGGCCAACTCACCCAAGCCCTGTTGCGCGACTTGGGCCGTCACCGCTTCGTCGTACCAGAGCGATTGCGCGTCGAGCGCGTAGACACGCAGCGCGAAGGCTAGCAGCAGGAGGGCTAGGAGTGCGGCGGCGTGGGAGAGGGAACGGGGTGCAGGTTGCATGGGGCAGGTGGCAAGTTGCAGGTCGGAGGTTGCAGGTAGCAATGGTACTTATTGGTTACCAGGCGTTTCGTGGATTTCTGGCACTTGCAGCTAGCAACCTGCAACTCCGGCTCAGGGTGTGAAGTGAGCGATGGCGTTAACTACTGGCTTTCACACGTCTCCGGCACCAGCGCGCACACCAGGTCGGGTTGGGGGCCGGTGGTGGTGTCCACCTCGATCCGGCCGATGGGGGCGCTGTCGCCGATAGGTTGGCCGTCCGGACCCAACATAGCCAGGCGTTCCACGGTTTCCCAGTAATACCAACCGACGACCAGATCGTACACGCCAGGCGGCAAATCAGCTGGCAGATCCAGGCTATGAGCGGTCCAAACGGGCTGGCCGGCCGGCCAGCCCGTGGTCGGCTGCGAGCCAAACCAGGTGGGGGTCGAGTTCGGACTGGGCGATGGTATTGCCGGCGGCGTCACGCAGGTGGGCGAAGATGGTGTAATCGCGCGGGGCCGGACCTTGCGCTTGCCACTCAAGCGCCAGCGGCACGCGCTGGCCGGGCGCGGCCCGTTCTCGCTCGGACACGCCGGTGAGCTGCACGGTCCAGCCGTCACCGGCAAAGGTGGCGCTGGCCGGCGCGGCCTGGGGTGGAGGCATCGGCTCTAGCCTGTTGCCGCGCCATTGCCAGCCGTCCAGGAGGGCCCAATTGGCATCGTCGAAGACTCCGGTCGCGCCATCCGCCGAGCTGACACGCCAGCGGAGTGCCGGATCGGCCCACGTCTCACCTTCGAACACACCAACCGCCGGGGCCCATTGCTTGGGCAGATACCAGTCTAGCTTATCAGTGACGATCGTTTCGCCAACCTGCCAGGTGTCGGGCGGAAACCACAGAGGTTGGATTAACGGCCGCTGATCCGTGCTTTCGACCTCGCGACCGTCAGGAGTCACGAACGAAACGCGCAACGAGGTACCCTCCGGCAACGGTGTCACCGGCTGCCAATAAAATCGAAAAGCCATGCTGCGCCATTGCGGGTCGGGCAAGACATCGTAGCCCACTAACTTGACCTGCGCGCCGTTTGGGCCGGTGTAGGTGATGTCGAGCGGATGCTGCGGCTGGCCTTGGGGCCGGGCGAAGGAGTAGAAATCCGCTGGAAAAGCCGCAACGCCACTCTGCTGCACCGGCGGTTCGGTCCCGGCTTCGGCGGCGTTCTTCCGCAGGAGTAGATAGCCATCTGCGCCGTCTTGCACGGTCCATTGGCCCGCTTTTAATAGATTGTCCACCTCGCGTCGCATTTCAAGCGGGTGGATTGACCAACCCGTCGCGGCGGCGATGTCCAGCAACACAAACTGGCTGTTGCCCAGGGCAGGGAATTTGTAAATGGACGGGCGATGGCTGAGGTGCGGGTGCAGCGTCGGCATGGTGGATATGGCTGCGTCTGGTGGGATCTGCGCCAGGAAGCGCCGAAGCAGGCGGTTGTGGGCCGTGACCTGGGGCGAGGAATCGCGAAAGTGTGCGCCGATCGGCGTGTAGCCCCAGGCGATTTGGCAGGCCAGGCTCCAGGCCAGAAGCCAAATGGAAAGCGGCAGATAAGCCCGATGCCAGCGCCGCACCCGCCGTAGCCGGAGTCCTGCAACTGAGCGCCGGGTTAGCTGACGCAGCCGCTGGCTGCCGAAAATCGCGGCGACGACTGCGTAGGCAGCCAAGGGCGCTGAGTAGTGAAGTTGGCCGCTGTACTGGGACGGAAAGCTGCTCAGCAGGTTGGCCAGGAGCAGTGGAAGCCCAAGCAGGAGAATCTCAGGCCCGGCCAGGGCCAGGAAGCCCACCGGCGCCAGCAGCTTGAGCATGTAATGAACGCGCAGTGGCTCCGATGCCACGCGCAACACGAGGCCGGGACGGATCAATAGGGAGCGCAGCACGTCACCAAAGCCATTACCTAGCGCGCCGAAGCGCGCGGCATAGGGGGTGACGCTGTCACCGTAGGCTTGAAATGCGTACGTGGGGATAATGACGAATGTCGAGATGTAGAACCAGGCTAGACCGGCGAGGGCAACGAGGGCGCCGGCGAGGAGTGCGGAGTGCGGAGTGCTGGATGCGGAGTGCGGAGTGCGGCGGAGTTGGAGGCCGCGGGCGAGGGCGTAGAGGCCGAGCATGGCGGTGAGGAGGGCGGCGCCTTCTTGAACTAGAGCTATAGAGAGCGCTGCCAGGGCGAAGCGTCTCCACTGTTGCCGCTCGCTAAACAAAAAAGCCAGCAAGATGAGCGGTGTGGCCAGAGGCATGGCGTGAAATTCTGCCACCAGCGCGGCCTGCATGGGCGGGTAGAGTAGGTAGGCGATGACGAAGGCAAGGGCAGCCAGAGCGCGATATGGAGACAATGGGGCACTGGATGACGCGATCTTTCCTTGCTCCTCCCTTTTCCTTGTTTCCTTGTTTCCCTGTCTACCTTTCCCCAACCTCCCCCAGGCAATGTAGAAAACCGGCCATGCGCCCAACGCTAGCGCGATGGCTTGAAGCGCCAGCAGTGCACGCACGTCGTTCCAGAGGTAGAACACCAGCGAGACCGGCGCAAAGATCGGTTCGACGTGGTCGGTCAGCCGGGTGCTGATCTGGTCGCCCTTGATCTCCTGAACAAAACGGCCCTGGCTGGTGTTCCAGATGGCCAGGTCGATCTGTCCTAAGTCGGCCATATGGGTGCGATGGGCGGCGTGCAGGTTGAAGGAAAGTGCCGAAAAGTAGACGCTGAAGAGGATGATCAGGACCCAGAGCGTGATTTTGGCCCAGCGGGGAGGGTGGAGGGTGGAGGGTGGAGGGTGGAGGGTGAGGAGACGGGGCATCTTAGCCCTCCTTGGGTTCGGTTAATACGGGTAAGGACACGGCTTGCGCATCATTCTCCGCCCCGCTCTCCACTCTCCACTCTTCACTCTCCACTCTCCGCCCTCCCCGCTCCCGCGTCCGCACCACCAAAGCGATTGCTGCGCCAACCACCTCAGCAACTACCATCCACAGCCGCGCGGCGAGGGCAATGATCGTGGGGATCGGCGCAGGGAACATCGGCGCCAGCAGAAGGATCATAACGCCTTCGCGCACGCCCAGGCCGCTGGGGGTTATCATGCTGAGGTAGCCTATGACATAGGCCGCCGCCCAGGTGGCGATCAACGCCGCGACCTGCTGGGGTGTCACCGGAGTGAACGAAGCAGCCAGCAAGGCAAAGGCGCTGCCCATGATCAGCCAGACGCCGAGGTAGCCGAGCAGGATCAGGCCGAGCTGTGTCCAGGTTAGCGTGACCTTGATGGGCGGGCGCTTGAAGAGGCGCAGCAGGGTGTTCAAGCTCCATTCGAGGAAACGCGGGTTGCATAAGAGCAGGCCGAGTGGGATGAGCCATAAAAAAGGCCGGATGGTGTCGAGCAGTGCGCCCTTGCCGGCGACGGCGAAGTAGACCGCGGCCAACACCATGCCGACCGCCGTGCTTAGCGCCTGGTGCAAGGCGATGCTAGCAAAGGTTGTGACGCGACTGACGCCGTCGTCGGCGGCCAGCTCGGCCATACCCAGGTATTGCCAGACGTTGCCGGGGATATAGCGAACGATGTTGGAGAGAAACCAGGTCTCCGCGGCGCGGCCCCACCGCAAGTTGCCGCCCAGGGTGGACAGCAAAAAGCGCCAGACAGACAGCTCCAGCAGCCAGGCGAGCCACAGGCCGACCAGGCTGAGCGCCAGCCACGCCGGCCGCACCTGCCACTGAAAGGCCTGAAGCGCCTGCCACTGGGTGCTGACCAATGCCACCATGAAGCTCAAGGCCAGCAGCAGCGCGGCCACGCGCACAGCGTCCTTCCAGCCAACCCGCTTGGAGCGTTGCGGAACGGAACTCATTGGCAGATTGTACCCGAAAGAGACGGAAATGCGGAATTGTGGAGAGTGGAGGGTGGAAAGGTGGAAAGTGGAGGGTGGAGGGTGGAAAGGTGGAAAGTGGAGGGTGGAGGGTGGAGGGTGGAGAGTGGAAGAAGTGATAGCACTTTGGTGCTCAACACTATCCGCTCTTCACTCTCCACTCTCCACCCTCCACCCTCCACCCTCCACTCAGCCTGCCAATCGTCGAAAGTGCTCAAGATAGCGACGTGCCAGGTGCGGCCAGCCGAACTCCGTTTCGATCAAGCGGCGGCTTTCGGTGCCCAGGGCGCGGCGTTGGTCTGGCGACATTGCGGCCAGGCGCAGGATGGCGCCGGCCAGCGCGGCCGGATCGACCTCCGCCACGATGAAGCCGTTGACGCCATTGCGGATCACCAGCTCGTTGCCCGCGGCCGTTGTGCCGATCACCGGCCGGGCGCAGGCCATCGCATCCAACACGCACACACTCAGGCCCGTCGCTGGGCAAGTCACCGACGGCATGACCAACGCGTTGGCCGCGTTGTAAACCTAACTCATGTGGTCAAACGGCACCCGGCCGAGCCAGTGCACGTGATCGGCCACGCCCAGATCGCGCGCCAGCGCCTGCCATTCTTCCCAGAGGTCGCCGTCTCCGACCAGGGCGAGGTGAATGGGGGGGAGGGGCGAAGGTAGACTGGTGGATTGGGGACTGGTCAGGAGACCGGATTGCTTGAGAACGGCCAGGGCGCGGAGGGCAATGTCGAAGCCCTTTTTGTAGACCATGCGGCCGACGGCCAGGAGGAGCAAGGCATCCTCCGGGATGCCCAAGCCGGCACGAAACTTGGAGACGCCGGTGGGATCGGGACGCAGTGCGTTGGGATCGACGCCGTAGATGATCAGGTCGAACTTAGCTGGATCTGCGCCGAGCTCTTGCACCGCAATGTCGCGCAGCGCGTGGCTGTTGGCAGTGATCAGGCCAGCTTGGTCGAGCGCAAACCTCGTCATGGCGCGGAAGAGCGGGTTCCGCCCGGCCACGAGTGCGTCGGAGCCGGGAATCGACACGACCAGCGGGATACCCAGTTGCCGGCTGGCGACTGCGCCGAAGAAACCGTTGGGTAATAACCAGTGGGCATGGATCACGTTGGGGCGGTGCCGCTGGCACCAGCGCAGCGTTGCGGCGGTGCCAGCGGCGAAGAACGATGGCCCCAGTAAATAGGTCTCGCGACGCATCCGCACGTCGGCCTCCATCGTGCGCATGTATCCCAGGCGGTGCCAGTCAGCGCGCGGGGCGTAGCGCCAGAGGTGGAGTTGCGAAGTGCGGAGTGGGGAGTGGGGAGCGGAGAGCGAGGGATGAGGCTGTGGTTGGTAGGCTGCGTCCCAGGGAGCGAGCACGGTGACGTCGTTGTCCTGGCGCGCCAATTCGTCGCTCAACGCGGCCACGAAATTGCCGCTGAAGTCGCCGGGGAAGCGGGGGTAGTTGTGGGTGAGGATGGCTAGGCGCATGGGGAAGCGGAGGAATTGTCAATTGTGAATGGTGAATTGTCAATTGCTAATGCGGAAGCGGATTCCCCTGCAGGCACTCCGGCTCATTGACAATTGTCAATTCACCATCCACAATTGACAATTCCTCCGCTTTCTTTCTTCTGATTTCATTCTCCAGCTCGCGGATTTGGTCGCTCTGGCTGACGATGAGCTCGGCGACGAAGCCGACGAGAAGCAGGAGCAGGCCGGCAAGGGCGAGGACGCTGGCGCCGATGAAGATAGGGCGCTTCTGGGTTTGTTCGATCAGGTAGAGCGCAATCAAGATGGCGTAGGTCACGCCGGTGATGCCCAGACAGGCCAGGCCGATCCCGCCGAAGAAGCGCATCGGCGCCTGGCTGAAGGTTAGCAGAAACCACACCACCAGGACATCCAGCAATGAGATCGGAATCCGTCCGAAGCCGAATTTCGATTGGCCGGCCTGGCGGCGATACCATGTCGTAGGCACCTCGCCAATGCGAAAGCCTTGATGTGCCGCGATCTGCAGGATAAATCGATGCCAGTCGGAGCGTAACGGCGGCAGTGCCTCGATTACCTCGCGACGGAAGGCTTTGATCCAGTTCATGTCGTGCAGGTCGATGTGGAACAGCGCCTTCGAAACGCGGTTGTAGATTCCGGAGGCGAAGACCTTGCCTTCCTTGCGTCCTTGGCGCCAGCCAGCGACAACGTCGTAGCCCTCGTCGAGCTTGCCGAGCAGCTTCGGGATATCCTCCGCGGGGTCCGACTCCAGGTCGGCAGGTAGAAAGACAATGACCTGACCGCGCACCTCGCGGAAGCCGGTGCGCAACGCAGCAGTCAGTCCCAGGTTGCGTCGATGGCAAATCAGCCGCAGAAACGGATACTGCGCCGCCAGACTGGCGGCCAGATCACCCGTGCCGTCAGTGGAGCCATCGTCGATCAGCACGAGTTCGCCGGTCGTGCCTTGTGGTTCCAGCGCTGCAAAGGCCGCAGCGACCTTTTCTAGAAGCATGGGTATGTTGTCGGCTTCGTTCCGAGCGGGAATCAAGACGGACAACTGGGGCGATCGGCCGGTTGTTGGGGAAGGAGAGGTGGATGTGATCATGTGAATACGGGCCAGTGGGCGAGTAACCTGTCGCGCGCCGGCCCCGATTATATCACGGGTTGGATTATTGCAAAGAATGCGCAGCTTTTCAGAGAACGGTTCCGTGATTTGCGTTTTTCGCAATCTGCGGTAGAATGTGAATTACGGGTGCCCGCTTGACGATCTTCCTCCCCCCAATCGTCAAACGGGCGTCCACGCGTCTGGCGTCCGTAGGTTTTTGACGCAAGGCGTTGGCCTTCGGCGCACGCCTACCTCGCGCCGGCCTCGGTGGATCGCTTCAGCAGCTACCGCTATTACACAGCCGACCAGTTGCCGCGCTTGAACCGCATTCTGGCGCTCAAAGACCTGGGGCTGTCGCTGGAGGAGATCCGCCGGCTGCTGGCGGAAGGGCTGCCTGCCGCCGAGCTGCGCAGCATGCTGCGTATCAAGCAGGCCGAGCTGGAACGACACCTGGCTGAAGAACAAGCGCGGTTGGGGCGGGTTGCCGCCCGGCTGCAGCAAATCGAAGAGGAGGATGCGATGCCTATCCACGAGGTGATTGTAAAAGAGGCGCCCGCACTGCGCGTGGCGTCAGTGCGAGCGATCATTCCCGACTACGCCGCCCAGTCGCCGTTGTGGCAAGAGCTGTCTGCTTATCTGGAGCAGCACGGCTTGATGCCGAACGCGGCATGTTTGACCATCTATCACGACGAGGACTATCGCGAGCGGGATGTAGACGCCGAAGTGTGCGAGCCGGTCGACGCGCCGCTGGACGAAGCCGGTCGTTTCAGGGTCTACGACCTGCCGGCCTGTTCGGTGGCCGCCACCGTGCACCACGGGCCCTACGACGGCCTGAACGGCGCCTACGGTGCGTTGATGAGCTGGATCGGCGCCAACGGCTATCGCATCGTCGGCCCGAACCGGGAGATCTACCTGCCGCGACATCTTCGACGACGGCGTTGAACCGGAGGATCTTGTGACCGAGGTCCAGTTCCCGGTGACGAAGGGTTAACTGAAACGACGGGGCCTGGGTTAGTTGCCCGGCTCCGTCGTTGTTTGCTGCGTCTAGACAGCAGTCTTGGCCCAAAAGGCCAACTCTCGAGCAGCCGCCTCAACTAGCTCGTCGAGGTTGGCTCTGACTGGTTCGGATAGCCCGATCCCGGGCTCAAGACTGGCAGGTTGCATGCCCCACACGACGACGCAGCCGGGCAAGGTTCCCTGAAAGCGGGCCACCGCCAACAGCTCCTGCAAGCCAATCTGGTGCACGGATAGTTTCATCGCCAGTGCAACCGGAATGGCCTCGCCTTCCAGCCGCACCAGGGCGCCAGGAGGACGAGATCCATGGACTGCGTCAAGGATCAGGAGGTGGGTAATGCCGTCCATATAGGGCAGCAAGTCCAGCCCCATGGTGCCTCCGTCTATGGCGCTCACCTCTGAGGGGAGGCGATGACTGGCCTGCAGCCGTTCGAGCGCGCACACGCCCAGGCCCTCGTCCTGCACGAGGATGTTGCCAACACCCAACACAAGAGTTCGCCGTTCCATATACACGTTGCTCGGTGCTTACTACCCTCTGACCTGAACGCGGGTAAGCTCGCTGTTGTGCTCGTCGACGATGTGTACAGCGCATGACATGCACGGGTCGAAGGAGTGTATCGTGCGTAGGATCTCCACCGGCCGCTGTGGATCGGCCACCGGTGTGCCGATCAGCGCCTGCTCCCATGGTCCGCGCAGCCCTGCAGCATCGCGCGGCGAGCCATTCCAGGTGGTCGGCACCACGGCCTGGTAGTTGTCGATCTGGCCGTTGACGATGTGCACCCAGTGACCCAACGCGCCTCGCGGGGCTTCGGCAAAGCCATACCCGAGCGCGTCGGCCGGCCAGGTGCTTGGATCCCATCGGGTGCTGTTGTGGATTGTGAGATTGTTTTGATTGATGTTGGTCTGCAGCTGTCCCAGCCAAATGGGCAGTTGTTCGCCGACGACCAGAGTCTCGACTGCGCGTGCGAGCATGCGTCCGACCGTCGAGAAAAGCGCTGCCGGCCCCAAGCTCATCTGAGCCAACGTCGTGTCAATGACGGCGCGTACTCTGGGGTGGCCGGCGGCATAGGCCACGGCCATGCGCGCCAGGGGACCCACTTCCATGGGCGCATCCTGGTAGCGCGGCGCTTTGATCCAGCTGTACTTGTCGTAGAAGCTAACCATTCGTGGTGGCGCCGGGAACGGGCTACCCCAGCTATCGGCCGCCTCCTGGATGTCGCCGACGTTGATCTGGCCGTCGCCGTTCATATCGTACTCTGGCTGGTATGGGCCGTCCCAATGTGCGGCAACCTGCTGGACGTGCGCAATGTTGCCGCTTTCGAGTGCATAGGGTGCTGCAGGACCGGCATAGGCAGGCTGTGTCTCTCCTTGCCAGGGATGGCGCGGCGTGTTGCCCGCATACCAGGAGTGTGCGACGTGCTCGACAATCTGCATGTGGTCCACAGGAAAGACCTGGCCAAGGTTGCCATTGCGCACGATGCCCGGCGACAGCCAACGAGCATTGGAAGCCTCCGGGAATTCGCCATACGATAGCATATCGCCGCGGCCGCCACCCGACTGTGTCCATTCCGGATAGAATCCGGCAATGGCCTTGAGGTCCGGCAGGTAGACCTCTTCCACAAAGTTCCTGGCCGTCACCACGAATCCCTGCAAGGTGGCAATCGTACTGTTGTTGATCGCGTTGGGCAGGGTGCGGTGCACGGGGCTCGCCATACCGCCCACCAGGAAGGTCTGTGGATGGGGGTTCTTGCCGCCCAGGATGGCCTGGATCTTGATGATATCGCGCTGCCAATCCAATGCCTCGAGATAATGGGCGACCGCCAGCAGGTTGACCTCAGGGGGCAGCCTGTAGGCGGGGTGGCCCCAGTAGCCGTTGGCAAACAAGCCCAGTTGGCCGCTGTTGACAAAGGCCTGCAGCCGGCTTTGTACAGTGCTGAAGTAGCTTGGGCTTGAGTTGGGCCAATCGGACAGCGAACGCTGCAGGACACTGGTGGCTGTCGGATCGGCCGTCAGCGCGCTGGTGATGTCGACCCAATCCAGCGCGTGCAAATGGTAGAAGTGCATGACGTGGTCTTGCAGGTACTGCGTGCCGGTGATCACGTTGCGCACGATACGAGCGTTGTCGGGGACGGAGATGGACAGGGCGTTCTCGACGGCGCGGACTGACGTGATGGCGTGCACGGTCGTGCAAACACCGCAGATGCGTTGGGTATAGATCCAGGCATCGCGCGGGTCACGGCCGCGCAACGCAATCTCCAGGCCGCGGAACATCGTACCGGAGCTCCAGGCATTGGCTACCTGGCCTCCTTCGATCTGAACCTCGATCCGCAGGTGGCCTTCGATGCGAGTGATGGGGTCAATGGCGACTCTGGTCACGGGGATGCTCCTTTGCTGACGTTGGGGATGAAGATCTTAGGCATAGTGTGGCCTCATGGTTTGGCAGCTTCCACTTGGTCATTTGCTTGCCGGTAATCGACTTCGGAGTTGGCTCTAGTATCGGGCAACGGCACGTAGAAAGGCGACATTTGGTCCCAAAAGTGAGGCGACGTGCATCCGATGCAGCCGTGGCCGGCGCGCACCGGCCAGCTCGTGCCGTCGTTCCAACGCACCGAAGGACAATTGTGTTTGGTCTCCGGTCCTCGGCATCCCATCTGATACAAGCACCAGCCGTTTTGGTGACCGACATCACCCCAGGTGCGCACGAAGCGGTCGTGCTCGTAGTGGTCGTGTCGTTCACACTCTTCATGGATTTCGTCGCCGTAGGCGAAGAGCGGGCGACCTCGCGAGTTCGCGCGGCGGTAGTTGGTTGTAGGTCAGGAGGTGCACGATCGTCGCGGCCAGGTTGACGACGTTGACAGGGCAGCCGGGCAGGTTGACGAGGTTCTGGATTCCCGGAACCGCGTCTCTCACGCCGACGGCGCCTGTGAAATTGGGTGCAGCCGCGGCTATGCCGCCATCCCAAGAGCAGGAGCCAACGGCAATCGTCGCACGGGCGCTGCCGCACACCTCGCGAGCGATGTCGAGGGCTGTCCGGCCGCCGATCGTGCAGTAAATCCCGCCGTCGCGCATCGGGATGGATCCCTCCACGACGCAGATGTATTGGCCGGGATACATGGCGATCGTTTCGGCGCGCGAGCGCTCCGCAAGCTGGCCGGACGGAACCATCAACGTTTCGTGGTAGTTGACCGACAGCGTGTCAAGTAAGAGCTCGGTCACGGTCGGATTACTGCTACGCAGAAACGACTCGGTGTCGCCAGTGCAGTCCTGGAATTCCAGCCAGATCAGGGGCGGACGGAGTGTGCTGCTGAGCGCCGCGGCGATATCCCTGGTAAGGCGCATGGGCAAAGCCAGGGTAGCGGTCATGCCCGCACAGAACTTGATGAAATCGCGGCGCGATACCCCGCGTTGAGCCAACTGTTCCTCAACACTGCCGCTTGCGGGTCTGAATCGGTTCATTGACTGCCTCCTGTCGTTGTAGTACAAAGAGGAAAACGAAGTCTACACCCGGATCGTAAGGCAAACGCTCGAGCCACTCAAAACGATGCGCTCTTTCTCTCGATTTCTTCAACGAGTTTTGGAGAAGACACCCACAGATACTGCTACCCACAGCCTCGACTTTAACCACCGGGCGGACTTGCGCCGACCCGTACTAGGCTATTGCTTGTTTGATCGCTAGCACGACGCGATCTTGCTGCTCGGCGGACATCTCAGGAAAAAAGGGCAAGGATAGCACGTGCTCGGCGGCCGCCTCGGCGACTGGAAAGCTCCCCGGCTGATGTCCCAGGAATGCGTAGGCCGGCTGGAGGTGCAGGGGGAGTGGATAGTGTACGCCAGCCTCGATGCCCTGGCTGCGCAGTGTCTCGACCAGCTCATCTCGTCTTGGTGAACGCACCACGTAGAGATGATAGACAGAATGCACCCCTTCCGGCTCGACCGGCAGCGCCAGGTCCGTGCCCGACAAGAGCTTGCCATAGCGCTGAGCCAGGCGGCGACGGGCCTGGTTTGCTGCATCCAAGTGCGGGAGCTTGGCCGCCAGGATCGCCGCCTGCAGCGCGTCCAGGCGATGCCCGAAGCCCAACTCGTCGTGCACGTACTTGCTGCTTCGGCCGTGATCGCGCAGCTTGCGCACCTTGGCGGCCAGATCGTCGTCGTCGGTCACCACGGCGCCGCCGTCGCCATAACACCCCAAGTTCTTGCCCGGGTAGAAGCTGAAACAGGCCACATCGCCCAGAGTGCCGACCCGCCGTCCCCGAAGCTCCGCGCCATGGGCCTGGGCCGCGTCCTCGATCAATGCCAGGTTGTGGCGTTGGGCGATCTGTGCCAGCCTGTCCATCGCAGCCGGCTGGCCAAACAGGTGGACCGGCAGGATGGCCTTTGTGCGCTGAGTGACAGCCGCCTCGACCGCGGCTGGATCCAGGTTGTATGTAAGCGGGTCGATATCGGCGAAGATGGGTGCGGCGCCGGCCGCGGAGACCGCCTCGGCACTGGCGATAAAGGTGAACGGCGTCGAGATCACCTCATCGCTGGGGCCGATGCCCAAAGCGCGCAGCACGAGCTCAATGGCCGCCGTGCCGGAGCTGACTCCGACAGCATGCCGCGCCTGGCAGTAAGCCGCAAACGCCTCCTCGAATGCTCGCACCTCCGGCCCCAGGATGAAGCTAGTGTTGTCGATCACACGAGCAATGGCCGCGTCGATCTCTAGCTTCAAGGCCTGGTATTGCGCTTTCAAGTCGACTAATGGGATGGTGGTAGGCATGAGGGGCAGTTTACTCTGGGGCACGCTAGCTGCAAAATCGGTGGAGGGTAGAGAGTGATCTAGCTACCAGACAGTCTTGGTGTGATGTCTTGTGAGCGTGGGTCGACTGGGAACCGTCTCAGAGGGAGTAGGGTCTGGCGGCGTCTTGCCAACGATGAACCTGGGCACCCCCTACCTTCAGGTACCGAGACTCGCCGCCAGAGCCGTACACCTGCACCTGCACCTGCACCGGAGTACAGCGCAGGTGCAGGTGTCGAGACCCCTTTTGCCACCGATCAGCGAGCCGTCCGTCCTACGGCTCGACCCGTACCCAATCCACAGCACCTGCCACCTGGGGTTCCCGCCAACCCGGTCCGATGGCCGCATGCACCGGCTCCAGCCCGCTGAGCTGCTCGACGACGGGTCGTAGGCCGGTGGCCGGAGTGCTAGGCAGGATGATGCCGGCCTGCCCCCAGCGGAAGCGACCGCGCAGATCGGACAGGCCCAGCGCAGCTAGCGCCTGCGCTGCTTCGGCGCTGAACTGATCGCTGGCCGTGTCCTTCACAGCGACGGCCAGCGCGCTGTGCTCGTCCATCTGGCTCAGAAACGCGATCATGGCTTGCGAGGCCGCCGGATCCAGATGCGTGTCGAACGCAGCCACCGCGCTCGGCTGCCAGGTGCGGGTGTCGACGATCGCCAGGTTGTAGCCCCGTTGGTTCAGCGAGATGTCAACGCCGTTGAGCCAGATATGGGCGAAGTTGCCAGCTTCCAGGCTGGCGCTCTCTACCAACAGGCTCACGCGTGGCCGCAGCGGGAATCGCCGCCGGCGAGCCGGACAAAACTTCTTCCACGGGGAAGGTGCGGGCGAAACGCAGCTGGACCTCGTTGGCCGCATCGCGTAGGACACCGGCCGGCAGATCAAAGGCCAGCTCCGTCCACGTCACTGGCAGCGGCTGGGCTTCGGTCTTGTGACCATTGATCGTCAGGGCCAACGTTTGGCCGGGGCCGGCGGCGGCGGCGCGCACGGTCAGGCGGTGTTGACCTGGCTGAACCGGAGGAAGCAACAAGCGCGTCGTCTGGCGTTGTGCCCACCGGGGCGCGGAGGCGCCTCCCGCGGCCGGCTGGCCAGGTCCGCTCCAGCCTTCGCCGCGGCTTAGCGGGTCTGCTGCCGGCCGCACGGTGATCGCCGTCGGGGGCTCGGCGAGCTCGACGCGATACAAAACGTGCTCGCCCTCCTCGGCCACGCGTTGGACAGGAAGGTAGGTCTCGACAAAGTTCACGAACTCTGGCGGTACGCGATCGCGATGCACCACCACGAATCGCACGTTGAGGTCGCGCAGCGTCTGCGCTGCTTCGGCGGCCGCACGCTGTAGCAGCGCGTTGCCGCCGAGACCGGCATCGCCGGCGCGCAGCGCGGCCAGGCCGTCCGCCATCTGCGCCTGGATGTGCGGGTTGGCGTCGGTGGCGTTGGCCAGTACGGTCAGCGGGCCGATCAGCGGCGCCTCGAGGAAATAGCGGAATTTCTGCTCCGGGTTGCGCGAGGTGTTGCCACCCAGGATCGGTTTGCCGGTTTGTGTTTGCCACCATTGCTCGGACATGATGATCACGTCCTGTTTGCCGAAGACGCTGAAGCCGTTGCGCCAGCCCAGCGGCAGATCGAGCACGGCGCCGTTGGCGTCGCCCGACTGCGCGGCGACCTGGTCGTAGATCGCCGGTATGCGCATGTCGGACATCGGCAGCGGCACGGAGAGGTTTTCGAACAACAGCAGGCCGGCCAGAAGCGCCGTTGTTGTGGTCAAACGACGGTTGACGCTCGAGGCGTCGTGCTTGCCTTGCCAGCGCGACGCCAGCCGGTCGAGCAGCCAGCGCGCGCCCATCGCCACCAGCAGCGCGGCCGAGATCAGCAGCATCACGCTGAAGCGGCTGGGATAGCGATTGCCTTTGAAGAACGGCAACTCCTGCAGGACGCGAAACGGCCCAGGGATGCCCGTGTCGTGTCCGGCGATGCGCAGGGATGGCCCCAGCGTCAACAAAAAGAACAGCAGCATCGACAAAGCCCAGAACCACGCGTCCGGGCGCTTGCGCTGAGTCCACAGCCCCAGCAGCGCCAGCCCTAGACCCGCCCAGCCCAGCGTGAGATGCTGGCCTTTGTTGATCTGCCACTGGCTGCCGTCGGGCCGGCGCTGGGAGTCGTTCGAGGCGGCGCGCACGATGTCGCCGAGCAGCGGGTGGAGTTGGGTGGGTAACGCATAGCCGGCCAGATCGGCCGAGTAGAGGTCGGCGAAGCCGCCGCCCTCGACGAGAAAATCACCCTCGGTGCGCATGTCGGGCAACATGTTGGCCAGAATTGGCGTGAGGCCGATGAGCACGACCAAGCCCATCACGACGAGGCCGCGGACGAGCGTGCGTAGTTCGGAGGGCGCCTCGGTCTTCGGGCGGCTGCGGGACCGCGCGATCAGCATCATAACGAGCCGATACAGCGCGTAGAACGCAATGAAGATCACCAGGAAGGACGCAAAGGTCAGCTCGGCGTAGGCTTGAAGCAGAATAAACAGCGCCGCCAACAGCGGCTCGCGCAGCCGCGCGCCGGGCCGGCCGCTGCGCAGAATGTACAGAATCGCAAACGGTATCCACTGCGAGCTGGCGATGTTGGCTTGGCCGAGCGAGGCGTAGAGGAGTTTGCTGGACGAAAAGGCGTAGAGGAGGCTGGCAAGAAACGCGGAATGATGAATGATGAATGATGAATGAGGAACGATGAACGGGGATCCTCTACCCGATCTCCGATCTTCCCCACCTGACACGTGACACTTGACACCTGACACCAACACATCCGCCGCCAACAGATACGCCCCAAAGCCGCTCAAGACAAACGACGACAGTAACACTAGGTTGGAAGCCGGCACGAGGCCCCAAGCGACT
Organism: uncultured Chloroflexia bacterium; assembly: GCA_963709505.1. Classification (GTDB taxonomy): domain Bacteria; phylum Chloroflexota; class Anaerolineae; order JAAEKA01; family JAAEKA01; genus CAVPXC01. Next base: position 122,683 of record CAVPXC010000003.1, read on the forward strand.
TGGAGCGGAATTGAGAGCAGGCCATTGAGGATCGTGAGGGTGTAGAAGGCCAGGTTGATGCCAATGGGGTAGAACATCCACTGGCTGAGGAAGGGGTTGAGCTGGCGGTCGACGAGGCTGAACTTGAGCCACCACAGGTTCCAGGCCAACGCAGGGTCGTCGATGCCGTCGCCGGGGACGTGGGTGGCGAAGCGGATTACCAGCGGGTAAGTCAGCGCCAGGCCAAGGAGGGCGTACAGCAGAAGGACAATCAGGTGTTTGCGACCGCGCCGGCGATGCATGAGCATGAGCGACTTATACCACTGCCGCAACGGTTTGACAAGTGGCTCTCGGCCTTCGGCCTACGGCGTTCTCGCTACGATGGCTTGGCCAGGACGCATCGGCAGCAGCTGATGACTGCGGCTCCGTCTTCACTTTGGCTTGGTCAGGGGAGTTTTGGGGTGGGGAATAGTGACATTTAACTGAAGACGGACGACATCCATCGCCAGGTGCTGTCCAGGCCGGTTGCGAATGACACCTTGGGACGCCAACCCAATACACTGTTGGCCTGCCGAGTATCCAGGACGATGTGTTTCGTATCGAAAGCGCGATCAGGGAGATGCTCCAGAATGGCTCTTTTGCCCACTGTTTCCTCTACCCGCATAACCAGGTTAAGCAAGGAGATCTCTTGGTTTCCACCAATATTGAAAATTCTTTGTTCGCGTAGGTGCTTTTGGGCACACATCACGAGAGCATCTACCAGATCGGAAATGTAGAAGTAATCGCGCGTTGCACTGCCATCTCCGTAGATTGGAATAGGCAAGTCGCGAGCCACACGATAGAGAAAGACCGCGACAGCCCCTTGTCTACCGAGTGGATTTTGCCGCGGGCCGTAGGGCACTGATGGGCGAAGGATTGCGTAGTCGAGACCGAGAAGGTGATGATACATCTGCAAGTACTTTTCGGTGGCGAGCTTTGTGATACCGTAGGCCGTGATAGGATCCTGAGAGTGGATTTCATTGATTGGCAGCCGTTTGCTTGGCCCATAAACCGTGCCTCCCGATGAAATAAACACAATTCGACCCACTCCGAACTGACTGCAAGTTTCGATCAGGCGAACCGTGGGAACCAAGTTCGCCACAATGTCAGCTGCGGGATCCCTGTTGGCAATCTCGTGGATTGTCGACCAGGCAAGGTGAAACACTACATTTGCACCTTCCAATGCTTCCCGAACCAAGAACTCCTGGCTTAAGTCACCTCGTATGAAACGAACTCGTGATGGCATGGCATCGAAACGGCGTTCCTGGACGTCGAGCACAGACACATCCCATCCAAGAGCCAGCAACCCATCAACGAGATGAGAACCAATGAATCCATTGCCACCAATCACAAGTGCTTTCATTAGCTTATCCCAACTTTTTCTTCCGTGTTGCGCGCTGGCAGGGTTAACTCATGATTGACCCTGAAAACGGGATTACTTCCCAAGGTGATGAAATCCCGAGAGCGCTCCGTTGCTTGGTAGAGCACAGAATACCAGATCAGTTGATATCAATCAAATCACGATTGGCGTAGTATCGGGGCCTTATGCCCGATAAATTGACCTGACCGCCTTCGATGTGGTATGCAAGGAAGTGCGAGTTTACGTTTTTAGTAACTTGCGGTAAAATTGCACCGTGGACTTTGCGAGTGCAGCTGGTGAACAAGCAGTGACTCTCCCGATCGACTACCAGGCTACCCTGGATTACATCTTCAACTACGTGGACTACGAGCGCCGGCGCTCGGTGCCGTACACCGAGACCGCGTGGAACCTCGAACGTGCGCGCCGCGTGTTGGCCGCGTTGGGCAACCCGCATGAGCGCCTGCGTTTCGCGCACGTGGCCGGCAGCAAGGGCAAAGGATCAACCGCAGCGAACGTCGAGTTGATCCTGCGTGCCAGCGGCTTTCGGACCGGCTTCTACACCTCGCCTCATCTGCACACCTTTCGTGAGCGCATTCGGATCGACGGCCAACTCATCGACCGAACGGATGTCGTGCGACTGCTCGCAGAGTGCAAGACCGCAGTCGAGGACGTGCCCGGCATCACCACGTTCGAGATCATCACCGTGCTGGCGCTGCTGCACTTTGCCCAGCAGCAGGTCGACTGGGTGGTGCTGGAGGTGGGGCTGGGCGGTCGGCTTGACGCTACCAATGTCGTCACGCCGGCGGTCAGCGTGATCACACCGATCAGCTACGAACACACTGCGCTTCTCGGCAATACCCTCGATCTGATTGCCCGCGAGAAGGCCGGAATCATCAAGCCCGGTGTGCCCGTGGTCGTCGCCCCCCAGCATGACGAGGCCCTGGTCGCGATTCGGGCCGTGGCCGATCAGCAGGGCGCACGTCTCATCCTGGCCGGCCGCGATTGGCGCTGGCACAGCAGGGTCGATACGCTTGACGGCCAAGTTTTCGATGTCGAGCACGCCGTCGACCCCGCGGATGGGTCTTTCGCCGAGAGTACCGCGGCCTTCATGGGCTGCACATTCGCTTCGCTCCGCACCCCACTCCTTGGCTCGCATCAGCTGGCGAACGCCGCGGTCGCGGTGGCCACCTGCTGGGAGTTGGCGCAGCAGGGCGTGACCATCGGCGCAGACTCTATCCGCGAGGGTCTGGAAAGCGTGTTTTGGCCGGGGCGGTTGGAGGTGCTAGGCGGCGGGGCGCAGGGCGATTTGATTCCATCAGCTGGGCCTGCCGTCGTCGTCGACTCCGCGCACAACGATGCCTCGGCTCGCCTGCTGCGCACGGCGTTGGCGCACTATTTCCCAGGTCGTCCTGTTATCGCCATTCTGGGCATCTCCAACGACAAGGACGCCCAGGCGATTCTGTCAGAGCTGCTTCCCGGCGTCTCTTTGGCCTGCTTCACCCGATCACGGCATCCGCGTGCGGCCGATCCGCAGGAGCTGCTGCCGATCGCAGCACAGATCGTCGACGCTCGACGCCTGGCGGTTGCTGGCAGCGTTGCCGAGGCACTGGACTGGGCCGAGGCTTCGGCAAAGACGCATGCCGTGATCTGCCTGACCGGCTCGCTGTTCGTTGCCGGCGAAGGCCGTGAGGCCTGGCTGGCCCGGCATCCCGGCGGCCTGCCTCCGGGTGATTGGGCCTACCAGGCTGAAGCGCCTGCGCCGGATTGGCAGATCAGCCAAAGCCCCCCCGGTGCGCCCGGGCCGGCCAAACTCAACCAGATGGAGGTCAAGCGACCATGAAGCCCAAGCCGAGCCCTTCACGTTCCGAGATCGCCTGGATCGATACCTTGGCGCACAGCCAGGATGCTGAATACAGTGAGTTCATGGGCGACGGCGGGCTGCCCGCGATCTACCCGCTGCTGCCATTGCGCCAGACCTTGGTTTTTCCGAAGCTGGTCGCGCCGATGGCGGTCGGCCGCGAGGACTCGCTGGTGGCGATCGACGTGGCCATGGCCGAAGACCAGGTGCTCGTGGCCGTTGCACAGCGCGATCCGACCGAGGAAGAGCCGACATCAGACGACTTCTACACCGTGGGCACCGAGATCAAGGTGCTCCGTCTATTGCACATGCCGGATGGCTCGACCAGTATCCTGGCCCAGGGCAGGCAGCGGGTCAAGATCGAGGAGATTGTCGAAGAGGGCCCATTCCTGAGCGCAGTTGTCACACCGTTGCCTGATATTCCAGCCACCGGCGCCGGCGCCGAGGCACTGATGCGTGCTGTGCTCTCTTTGTTCGAACGCTGTGTTGAGTTCGAGCCCGACCCTGTCCGACGAGGCGTACGTCGCCGCGGTCAATGCCATCGAGCCGGGCAGGCTGGCGGACCTGATCGCCGGAACGGTCTCGTTGGACCTCGCAGCCAAGCAAGAGGTGCTGGAGATCCGCGACCCGGTGCAACGACTGCAGCGGGTGAGCGTGCTGCTCGCCAAAGAGCTGGATGTGCTCGAGCTGGAGAACCGCATCCACGAGCGTGTGCACGAGGAGCTGGACAAATCGCAGCGCGAGTTTTTCTTGCGAGAGCAGCTGCGCATTATCCAACGCGAGTTGGGCGAGACGGACGAACAGGGTCGTGAGGTTGCGGTGTTCGAGCAGAAAATCCAGGGCGCCCACCTACCGGCAATGGCGCGAGCGCGGGCTGACCAGGAACTCAGGCGCCTGACTGCCATGCCGTCCTATTCGCCCGAGATTAGCATGGTCCGCTCGTACCTCGATTGGTTGGTCGAGCTGCCTTGGGTGGCGGTCACCGAGGATGTTGTGGATTTGCGCCGCGCCGCGCGCGTCCTTGGGGAGAGCCACTATGGATTGGCCAAGGCTAAGGAACGCATCCTGGAACACATCGCCATTCGCAAGCTGGCCGGCAGTAAGGCTCGCACGCCGATCCTTTGCTTGGTGGGGCCGGCGGGCACGGGCAAAACCTCCATGGGCCGCGCAGTGGCGCAGGCTTTGGGCCGTAAATTCGTGCGCGTCAGCGTCGGTGGGGTTCGGGACGAGGCCGAAATCCGCGGGCATCGCCGCACCTATGTTGGATCGATGCCCGGCCGCATCTTGACCGCGATGCGCGCGGCTGGCACGACCAACCCGGTGCTCATGCTCGACGAGTTGGATAAGCTGGGCCAGGATTTACGCGGCGATCCCGCGGCGGCCCTGCTCGAGGTGCTCGACCCCGAGCAGAACCGGGAGTTTATGGATCATTACTTGGATGTGCCGTACGACCTGAGCCAGGTGTTTTTCATCACCACGGCCAACCTGCTCGACACCGTGCCGCATCCGTTGGTCGACCGCATGGAGCTGATCCCCTTCACGGGTTACATCGAGGAGGAGAAGCTGGCGATCGTCCGGCAATTTCTGGCGCCGCGGCAGATTGAACAGACCGGACTGACGGATCATGGCCTGGAGTTTCCGGAGGCGACCGTGCAGGCGATTATTCGCGGCTATACCTACGAAGCCGGCCTCCGTGAGTTAGAGCGACAGTTGGCCAGTGTCAGCCGCAAGGTGGCTCGTCTCGTGGCCGAGGGGCGACCTGCACCGCATCGCATCACGCCGGCAAGCCTGACGAAATACCTGGGGCCGCCGCTGCATAGCTACGGACGGATCGAGGAGTCTGATGGCATCGGCGTGGCCACTGGGTTGGCCTGGACCGAGGCCGGCGGCGATCTGGTGCAGGTAGAGGTTACTTTGATGCCGGGCAAAGGGACCTTGTTGCTTACGGGGCAGCTTGGCGAGGTCATGGAAGAGTCGGGCCAGGCTGCGCTTAGCTATGCCCGGTCGCACGCTGCTGAGCTGGGGATCGGGGAGATCGATTTCGAGCGACTGGATATCCACATCCACCTGCCTGAGGGCGCGATTCCTAAGGATGGCCCCAGCGCCGGCATCACCATGGCCACCGCGCTGATCTCGGCGTTGACCGGCCGCCCGGTGCGGCGCGACGTGGCGATGACCGGTGAGATCACACTGCGCGGCCGCGTGCTGCCGATCGGCGGTCTCAAGGAAAAGATCATTGCGGCCCATCGCGCAGGCGTCAGGATCGTGTTGATTCCGAAGAAGAACGAAAAGGACTTGCTGGAGCTGCCGGCGCGCGTGCGCCGGGATCTGCAGCTGGTGTTGGTAAGTGATATGCGAGCCGTTTTGGAGCACGCGTTGCTGCCAACTCAGGCCGTGTCGGGGCCACACCTCGGCCGGCGCAGGGCATCGAAGGCGAAGAAGGTGGCTCAGCCGGAACAGGAGAGGTCGCCATGACGAGCACGTTGCGCGGCAAATCGATACGGATAAGTAGGACATTGCTGTGGGCGGTGGGGTTGTTGATAGTGGCCATTCTACTGCCGGCCTGTAATCGGAGGAATGCTACTCCGACTAGCGGAGAGATCCTGACGCAGTATTTACCTCCGGATTGGACCGTAGTGGAATCAGCACAGGGGTTTCAGGAGATCAACATCGACGAAGCTGGGCCAAACAAGGAAGCCGAAGAGGATGGCGAGTCCGAGTGGCTCTATTTCTTCCACTACGACAATAGTCCTTCTGACGCGACGAATGGCCCCATCGGCGGGATTGTCTACGATGCACAGCAGGGCACAGAGATCTACAATCCCGATGTCACCATCCCGTTTCCTTTTCAGCCGGCGGCCTTCTTTGTCCCGTATCGTCTGTTGCCAGACTGGGTCGAAGGGAAGGGCCAAGGCTACCTGGGTGACACTGATGTGACCTGGGAGCAAACCACGTTGTTGGGTAAAGAGGGAAAATCCGATGAGCTGCTGGTGCTGGGCTATGGACCCGGAGGCGGGGTCACTCGGATATCGATTTTTCGCTGGCTTGGCAAGACCAAGGGGTATGGTGTTTCGTATTTCCAGGGCAGCTATAGTGCGACCGTTTTGGGGGAGCGCGTCTTGGGTCAGGCCGTTCAGCAGGTCCAGACGCTCAATGCGGTCGATGACCGCAGCGCTTTGTGCGAAAAAGCTGTGTGGACGCGTCAAGGAGATACGGCCAATTTTACGTCCAGTCCGCCGGCTATCGTCTTCTGTCTGGGTGATCCGCCTCCACAGCCTATGTACCCTGAGGCCGTCGTATTGGCCTATCTGCTGGCTGAGAACAAGGCGACTGTGACCAAGCCCACGCTGGTTGTGCCCGGAGGCGTGGATCAGGTCCGGGCCGTTGTGCCGGTCGGGGAAACTCGTGTCATTACCATGGCCTATCCGGGCGCAGCTTCCGTGGAGGGCACCGGCGCGTCGGCTGTATCCCAGATGATCGTCGAGACCGTGATCGAGAACAGCCAAGGCCAGTCCAAGGTAAAATGGCTACTGCGAGAACAGCGGCCTACTCCCGAGGAAAAAACCACTCGCTGGCGCATCGTTTTGGCGGAAAAGGGATAGAGCCACAGCCATGGACTTCGTGACCTCCCCATCACATAAAACATCGTCGCAACAGGTGGTCCAATGGCTGGAATCAGGCGGCGGAACAGCGCTAGCGTTCTTGCCGGAGTCGGCCAGCCCGCGTAAGATCGGCGAGACGCTTGTGGCGCTGGCCAACGCGCACGGTGGTGCGCTACTTCTCGGCGTCAGTGCCACGGGCCAAGTCGCTGGACTGGCTGCCCCGCAAATGGCGGAGAACCAGGCGGTGGCCGCGGCGCTGATGGCCGACCCGCCTCTCGTGTTGCCGTTGCCGGAGATGGTTCAGGTAGAAGGCCGCGATCTCTGTGTGGTTCACGTGCCGCCGGGTCTGTCGCAGGTCTACAGCATCAAAGGGCAGTATGTGACGCGCGACGGCAAGGGGAACCGCACCTTGTCGACGGCGGAGCTGCGCATGCTCCTGATCGCGCGCGGCGAAGGCCACTTCGAGTCGACCCTGGTGCCCGGCGCCAGCCGGGCCGATATGGATGACAACCTGGTGCAGCGCTATCTCGATCGGCTCGCCGGACTTGCCGCCACCTCGATGTCGGCCGCGCTGCTTACGCGTGGCTGTCTCAAGGCGACGGCCCAAGGGGAGTACGTGCCAACCTTCGCAGGTCTTCTGCTGTTTGGTTCGAACCCGCAGCAGTACTTGCCCTCGGCTGAGATCGTCGCCGTGCGCTATGCTGGCACGAGCATGGGCGACGAGTTCGTGCGTGACGACATCCGCGGCACCTTGCCGGAGCAGATCCGCCGGGCTGAGGCGTTTATCGCCGCCAACATGCGGCGTGGCATGCGCATCCGTGGCTTCACGCGCGAGGAAGTTGCCGAATACCCGTTGGCGGTGGCGCGCGAGGCCGTCGTCAACGCTGTGGGCCACCGTGACTACGGCCTGCGCGGCGACAGCATCCGCCTACTGATGTTCAGCGATCGTATGGAGGTCTACAGCCCTGGCCGGCTGCCCGGCCACGTCACCCTGGACAATCTGATCAACGAGCGCTTCAGCCGCAACGAGGTGATCGTGCAGGTTCTCAGCGACCTGGGCTTCATCGAGCGACTGGGGTACGGGATCGACCGCATGATCGCTGCCATGCAGGAGTCTGACCTGCCGGCGCCGCGTTTCGAGGAGACGGCAGCCGGTTTTCGCGTTACTTTGTTAGGTCATGGCAACGAGTTGGTCAGCTCAACGCCGGAAACGCAGCGCTGGGGCAATCTCCTCCTAAACCCGCGCCAGGAGCAGGCGCTGGCCTTTCTAACGCAGCATGGCCGGATCACCAATCGCGATTATCAGCAGTTTAGCCCCGACGTCAGCCCGGAGACCATCCGCCGCGACCTGTCGGACCTTGTGGACCACGGACTTATCATGAAAATCGGGGAGAAGCGGGCGACGTATTATATCCTGAAGTAAGCGCTGAGCGCTGAGTGCTGAGTGCTGTATGATGAGTGCTAAATACCTCCGACCTCTGCATTCAGCATTCTGCATTCATCATTCAGCATTTCTATCCCACACTATCCCACACTTATCCCACATTATCACTCGTTTTGTTTATATATTGCTCTCCGGTGTCATACTGAGGTCCGCCGAAGCATCCCCAGTTTCTTTACCGGTAGCAACGGCGTTGTAGTCCCAAGCGTATGTCGATTGTCAGACGAAAACCCGACATTGCACCGACAAGTTCCGTTGGCCTGGCAGGCGTCAATTTTCACAGCTATGGTTTTATGTGCGATAATGACGGCGGACGGCGGACGGCGGACCGCAGACCGCAGACCGCAGACCATCGTCCATTGTCCACTGTCAGCCATCAGCAACACCCAGAAGGAGCCATCACGCATGCCAGGATGCATCGGAGTCCGCCGCGAGGACAAGAGTTAATGGGAGCGTCGCGTTCCGGTCACGCCCGAGGTGGCCGCAGAGCTCATGGCTCAGCACCAGCTACAGGTAGTCGTTCAACCATCGCCGATCCGGGCCTTCACTGAGGCCGAATTCACGGCCGCCGGCGCGCTCGTTCAGGAGAGCCTGACCGCCTGTCCGGTCGTCGTTGCCATCAAGGAAATCCCGGCGGCGGTTTTTGAGCCTGGCAAAGCGTACATGTTCTTTGCTCACGTCATCAAGGGCCAACCGTTCAACATGCCGATGCTTAGGCGCATGCTGGAGTTGGGCTGCACGCTGATCGACTACGAAAAGGTGACCGACGATCAAGGGAAGCGGCTGATATTCTTCGGCTGGCACGCCGGCGTGGCCGGCATGTTGGAGACCCTATGGACGCTCGGCAAACGTCTCGCTTGGGAGGGCATCGAAACGCCCTTCGCCGGTCTTGGACATCCATACGACTACCACGACCTGGCCGAGGCCAAAGCAGCGGTTAGGCAAGCAGCCGAAGCCATCCGTTCGGAGGGCTTGCCCGATGCATTGACGCCGCTTACTATCGGTGTGGCCGGCTACGGCAACGTCGCGCGCGGCGTATGGGATATCTTGGACCTTCTACCCATTCAGCGCGTGGAGCCGAGCGAGTTGGCTGGGCTCTCGACCGGCGCAGCGTCCTCACGCCACGTCATTTACGCCACTACATTTCGCGAGGAACACCTAGCCAAGCCTATCGATGCGGGCAACGCTTTCGACCTCCAGTATTACTACGCGCACCCCGAGGCGTTCGAGCCGGACTTTGAGCCGTATGTGCCCTTTATGGACGTGCTGGTCAACGCCATCTACTGGGACCCCCGCTATCCGCGACTGGTCACGAAGGACTACCTGCGAGAGCAAAGTGGCCGAGGCGGACTTCGCTTGCGCGTGATCGGCGACATCAGCTGTGACATCGACGGCGCGATCGAGTGCACCGTGCGCGCTACCGAACCGGACGAGCCGGTGTTCGTCTACAACCCTGCGACGGGCCAGGATGTGACCGGCTACGAGGGCGACGGCGTCGTCGTCATGGCCGTGGACATCCTGCCGAGCGAGCTGCCGCGCGATGCATCGAACGATTTCAGTCGCGTGCTTCAGCCCTATTTGCCCGCCCTAGCCGCAGCCGATTATAGCGCTTCTTTCGAGGCCCTTGCCCTACCGCCGGAGATCAAACGCGCCGTCATCGTCCACCGCGGCGAGCTGACGCCGGCTTATCGGTACTTGCAGCAACATCTCGGCAGTGAACACTGGACAGTCAAGTAACTACCTGGCAGATTGGGTATGAAGTTTCGCGCTTGTGGGTCGAGTAGGGTCTGGCGGCGCTTTACCGATAGTTGACTTGAGCACCTGATGTTCACAGTAATCGAGACCCGCCGCCAGACCCGTATCGAGACCCTTGGATCTCGCTACGATGGCCTATTCGATGTGGGGGTCTCGATACGGTCCTGGCGGCGGGTCTCATCGAATGAGAGCCTACGATTATATACTCAGCATTCCATTGAGGCGCCGCCAGGACCTACTCGACCAACGCACACAAGATTTTCGATGTCATACGTTACCCAGCGCGGCTCGGTCGGAGACCGGCCACTCCAAAGCACTGATGACCAAAGGAGACTCATAGATGAAGCGCATCGTTGTCTTCGGCGCCGGCATGGTGGCTGGCGCGCATGTGGAGTATTTGCTTAGCCAGCCTGATTTTGAGGTCATCGTCGCCAGCCGTACGGTCGGCAAGGCCGAGGCATTGGTGAAGGACCACCCGCGCGGGCGTGCGGTGCAGGTCAATTCCGACGATTCGGCGGCGCTCGAGGCGTTGATCAAAGAGGCCGATCTGGCGGTCAGCCTGCTGCCGTATGCGTATCATCCCGTCGTGGCCAATCTGTGTGTCAAGCATCGCGTCCACATGGTCACAACCTCGTACGTCAAGGAGTCGATGGCAAAACTCGACGCGGCGGCGCGCGAGGCGGGTATCATCCTGCTCAACGAGATCGGCGTCGACCCGGGCATCGACCACATGACCGCGATGCGCGTCATCCACCGGGTGCAGGCCGGCGGCGGGCGGGTGACGAAGTTCGTCTCCTGGTGCGGCGGGCTGCCCGCGCCGGAGGCCAACACCAATCCCTTTGGCTATAAGTTCTCGTGGAGCCCGCGCGGCGTGCTGCTGGCAGGCAAGAACCCGGCCCACTATCTGTGGGACGGCAGCGAGGTCGCCATTCCTGGCGGCGAGCTGTTCGACCACTACTGGACGGTGCCGGTCGAGGTCGAAGGCAAGGTGATCGGCTTTGACGGCTATCCGAATCGCGACAGCCTGCCCTACATGCAGACCTACGGCATCAGCTCACCGACGACCTTCTTCCGCGGCACATTGCGCTACGCCGGCTGGTGCCAGACCCTGCGCAAAATCGCCGACCTGGGCTTGCTGGACGAAAAGCCCCTTGACGGCACACCGGCCTCGACCTTTGCCCAATTTACCGCCAAGCTTATTGGCAGCGAGGGGCACAACCTGCGGGCCGCGGCGGCGGCCTACCTGGACCTGTCGCTGGACTCGCCGGTACTCAACCATTTGGCATGGCTGGGGCTGCTGAGCAACGACCTGTTGCCTGCCGGCCAGGCTGCCCCGATCGACATCCTGACCGCGCGGATGTTGGAGAAGATGCAATACCAGCCCGGCGAGCGGGACATGCTCATCCTCAGGCACGAGTTCCTGGCCGAGTATGCTGACCGCCACGAGCGCATCACCTCGACCATGGTGGACTTCGGTATCCCGAACGGCTATACCTCGATGGCGCGCACCGTGGGCCTGCCGGCGGCTATCGCCGTCGCGATGATCCTGCACGGCCAGATCACTCTGACCGGCGTGCAGGTGCCGGTGGTGCCGGAGATCTACGAGCCTGTACTTGACGAGCTGGAGGCCCAGGGTATCCACTTCGTCGAAACCTGGGAACCCGCCTAGGTCATGGTGGTCGAACCTCTAAGCACGCTGGACTTCGTGTTCCTGGGCTTGGCTGCGATCGCTGGCCGGGGCAGTCAACGCACTTGCGGGCGGTGGCACCCTGATCACTTTCCCGGCGTTGACTGCCGTGGGTGTGCCGCCCGTGTCGGCCAGCATCACCAACACCGTGGCCCTGGTGCCCGGCTATCTGGGCGCGACGATGGCTCAGGTCAAGGACCTGGCCGGCCAGCGCCGCCGCCTGTGGCTGTTAGCGCCGACGGGCGTGCTTGGAGGGATCGTAGGCGCATTTCTGCTGGTGCAGACCGACGAGCGGTTGTTTCGCACGTTGGTGCCATACATGATCCTCTTGGCCTCCGGTTTGCTGGCGTTTCAGGATCGGCTGCGGCGCTGGGTGGTCAAGCGAAGCGGTGGGGCGGACTCACAGGGCCGCCATGAGGCCTGGGTAGTCCTGCCCGTGTTCGCTGCATCGGTATACGGCGGCTACTTTGGCGCCGGGTTAAGTATCATCGTTTTGGCCGTGCTGGCATTGGTTATCGACGATACCTTCACGCGGCTCAGCGCGCTCAAACAGGCCATCGCCTTTTGCGTCAACATCGCCGCGGCCACCTTCTTTGTCTTTTCAGGACGTGTAGTCTGGCCGGCGGCGCTGGTCATGGCCGTGGGCGCGTTGGCCGGCGGCGTCCTCGGCGGCATGCTGGCCGGACGCATCCACCCTGAGACGTTGCGCCGCGTCGTGGTGGTGATCGGCGTGGTAGTCGCGGTGACCTATTTCCTGTGCGCGTGTAGGGGCGGGTCTTGCACCCGCCCGCCGGCACCCGCCCCGCGGCGATGTGCGGTACGACCGGGCGGGTGCAAGACCCGCCCCTACACGGGGTTTCCGTTCGATCAATCATTTTCATTGACCTAGGAAATGCAACGATGCAAACTCTCCCCCATCCTCTTCCTGTAACCTCCGAACCAGGTCGCTCAATCGCCGGGCCATCCCTGCCCACCCTGCCGTGGGAGGACCGGCCTGCCGGCTGCGGCGATGTCGTCTGGCGCTATCAGCGCAACCCGATCATCCCCCACGACCTTTTACCCACCTCGAACAGCATCTTCAACAGCGCCGTCGTGCCTTTCAAGGAAGGCTTCGCGGGCGTCTTTCGTGTCGACACCAAGAGTCGAGACATGCAACTGCACGCCGGCAAGAGCAAAGATGCCATCAGCTGGCAGCTTGCGCCTGAGCGTATCGAGTTTGTGCCCGACAACCCGGTTGCTGCCGAGATCAGCGCCTGGGGCTATGGCTATGATCCCCGTGTGACCTGGCTGGAGGATCGGTACTACGTCACCTGGTGCAACTACCACCACGGTCCTACGATTGGCGTGGGCTATACCCACGACTTCGAGACGTTTTATCAACTCGACAATGCCTTTTTGCCCTTCAACCGCAACGGCGTGCTGTTTCCCCGTCGAATCGACGGCAAATATGCCATGCTGAGCCGGCCCAGCGACAACGGCCACACTCCGTTTGGCGATATTTTCTGCAGTGAAAGCCCGGACATGACGCATTGGGGCCGGCATCGCTTCGTGATGGGGAAGGCCGGCGGCTGGCAGAGCACCAAGATCGGCGCCGGGCCGACGCCGATCGAGACATCGGAGGGCTGGCTGTTGATCTACCACGGCGTATTGACCTCCTGCAACGGCTTCGTCTACAGCTTCGGCGCGGCCCTGCTGGATCTGGAGCAACCGTGGAAGGTACGATATCGAACGGAACCTTACCTTTTGGCGCCGCAGGCGCCCTATGAGCGGGTCGGCGACGTACCCAACGTGGCCTTTCCCTGCGCCACCCTGGTGGACGCTGACACCGGTCGAATGGCCATCTACTACGGCGGCGCAGACACAGTCGTCTGCCTGGCCTTCGCTTACGTGAATGAGATGATCGGTTTTGTGAAGGCCAATTCGAAGGTCTAGTTACGCATCGATCGGACCGATCTTCCGAGATCGGTCCGATCTTGACGCTAAGACAGATCGGTCCGGTCACCGAAGACCGGACCGATCGAAGGAAACAAACTGCATGAATACCATTCTTTTCGGCACCGACGGCTGGCGCGGGCGGATTGGCGAGGACTACACCTTCGACAACGTACGCCGCTGCGCGCAGGGCTTTGCCAACTATCTGCAGGACATCGCCAAGCCGGCCGCGCTTGCGCGTGGTGTCGTCATCGGCCACGACAAGCGCTTCTCTGGCCGCGAGTTTGCTTTGGCTGCAGCCGAGGTCATTACAGGCAACGGCATCCCCGTCCACTTCTGCGAGGGGCCGACCCCCACCCCGGCTATCTCGTTCCACGTCGTGCATCAAAGTGCGTTGGGTGCGATCAACATCACGGCCAGCCACAACCCACCCGCCGACGACGGCTTCAAGGTGCGCGACCCATCCGGTGGCGCGATCGCGCCTGAAGGGCTGGCTCGGATCGAGAGCCTGATCCCAGCTTCGATGGCCGAGGTAAAGCGTATCCCGATCGAACAAGGCCAGGCCGTCGGCCTGTTCCGGCCTTTCGACCCCAAGCCGGCCTACCTGGCGCGTATCCGCGAGCTGGTGGACGTAGAGGCGATCCAATCCGCTGGGCTGACCGTAGTCTACGACGCGATGTGGGGCAACGGCTCCGGCTGGTTCGACGAGCTGTTGGCCGGCGGCAAGACGACGGTCACCATGGTGCACGGCGGGACCAACCCGAGCTTCCCCGAGATGCACCGGCCCGAGCCGATCCCGCCGAATGTAGACGCGGGCCTGGCCTGGGTCAAAGAAGTGGGCGCGGACGTGGCGATCATCAACGATGGCGACGCCGATCGCATCGGCCTGGGCGACGAGAACGGTGTATTCATCGACCAACTGCGGGCGTACGGCCTGATGGCGCTTTATCTGCTCAAGGTGCGCGGCGACCGCCGGCCGATCGTCAAGGCCCTGTCAACCACGGGCATGCTGGAGATTCTGGGCCAGAAATACGGCGTCGCTGTCGTCGAAGTCGGCGTCGGGTTCAAGTTCGTGGCGCCGAAGATGCAAGAGATCGGCGCGATGATCGGCGGCGAGGAGAGCGGCGGCTACGCGTTCGGCGATCACCTGCCAGAGCGCGACGGCATCCTGGCCGCGATGTGCTTCCTGGATTTCATGGTCAAGACGGGCAAGAAGCCATCCGAGCTGGTCGAGATGCTGTTCGAGGAGGTAGGCGGGCGCTACTACTACAGCCGCGTCGACACTCAGTTCCCGCCCGAAAAGCGCCCGCAGGCCAAGGCTCGCCTGGACGACGCAAAAGTTGACGAGGTCGTCGGGCTGAAAGTGATTCGCACCAACACCATGGACGGCTACAAATTCTACCTGGACGACGGCGGCTTCCTCCTGATCCGCTTCAGCGGCACCGAGCCGATCGTGCGTGTCTACACTGAAACCACCCATCCCGAGCTGCTGCTGGCGATTTTGGATGCGGGTCTGGAGATTGCTGGGCTCAAGTAGCGGAGTTTTGCCGCAGATTTTCCTGACTACACGGATTTTTCGGAGGTTTCACGGCCATGGTCGATCCCGCTGCATTAGGTGGAGAAGCAAATGCTAGCGAGCTACCTCTAGGTGCGCAGTAGTGGGAGTGCCAATGCACGATGATTTGCGCTCTGCTTACCCCTTCGACTTGACTGTGGGCAAAACCGAATGTAGAATAATGTTGGCCAACATCTTGGTCAAAATATGAGTTGGCACGGGTGGGTCTGAACGAAAATCGTGAGGTGTCCATGTTGATCCTATCGGTGAGCGAAGCCAAACGGCAGATTAAGGACCTGGTCAACCAGGCCGGCCGGCGGAATCAGGTCTTCTATATTACGCGCTATAGCCGGCCCAAGGCTGTGATGATGGGCGTGGACCAGTATGAAAGCCTGGTGCGCCAGATCAGCCAGCTCCAGGGCGAGCTGGCCCGCATCTGGGCCGCGTTGGACGCTCCCTCCGGCGCCGACGAGCCGATCCTGCTGCCGACGCCTGACGGCGGCACGCGCAGCTTCCAGCCTCGTCGGCCCATCTCTCCGGGTGTGCGGGCTGCGATTCGCCGCGCTGCGCTGCTGGCGATGGCCCAGCCCGAACGTACGACCGAACAAATCGTTCAGGACGGCCACGCTGCGCTGGAACGAGCCCGCCACGAGGCGCTCGTGTCCGGCCAGGTCATCGACGACGAAGCGGAGGCGGCTCGTGGAGACTGATCCGGGCGCCTCCGCTTTCGCGCAGTCGGCGCACTCCTCTCGTGGTGCGCTGCGAGCTGTGCTGGACACCAATGTGCCCATCGCGGCCCATCTCTCCCGCAATCCACGCAGCCCCACTATCGAGCTGCTGGCGTGTTGGCGTAGCGGGCAGTTCACCCAACTCTACTCCGATGACATGTTGGTGGAATTGATCGAAAAGTTCCAGGCGCGCATGATCATGCCGGACGCGTCTGACCGCTATCTGGCCGACCTGATGTCGCTTGGCGAACACGTGATCGTCGCCCCGGAGCAGGTACCGGACGCCATTGAGTCCGATCCCGATGACAATGCGATACTAGCCTGTGCCTTCGTGGGCCGGGCAACTCACATCGTGACCTACGACCCGCATTTCGATGTTTTGGGCGGAGCTTACCAAGGCATTCCAGTTTTGGATGGCCTGCACTTCCTTTACGTCGTGCGCGGTGATCGACCGCCTGAACCAGCCTTTTAGCTATGCTTACCGAACTCGTGAGGATGTGATCACCGACGAGGCCGGTGGCGTTCGCTTCGCCAGCGAGCTGGTGCGCCGCCGGGTGTCGGAGTATCAAAAGAAGGAGTAGAACACATGACCACGGTGGTGCACCTTCGCGACGTGGTAAACGAGATGGAGGTCTTCGACGACGACTATCACGCTTACCTCAACCGGGTGACCGGCGAGCTGTTTACCATCAATCACGACGAAATCAGGGCCGTCGAGGAGGAGGACGAGCTGAAGGAGTATCTCGCGTGGCAGCAGGACAGCATCCGTAAGGCCGGTGAGATACTCAACTCCGAGGATTGGCTGCAATTGCCGAGCAAGTTCGACATCCACGAGTGGGGGATTATGCAGGATTTCTGCTACTCCGTAGACGACGAGCGATTGCGCAGCGAGTTGCTCGACGCCATCCATGGCAGCGGTGCATTCCGGCATTTCAAGAGTACGGTCTATTATCGCGGAATCGAACAGGATTGGTACCGCTTTCGCCAGACTGCCCTGGAGCAGATCGCCAGGGATTGGCTGGAGGAGAACGAGATTTCGTACGTTGAGGCGTAACCCGTGACTCAGACTGCGAGGCCGCTGTGAATGCTCAAGAACGCGTAAGGCTTGCGCTTACTTGCCAACCCCCCGATCGCATCCCCATGACGCTGGGTTTCTACTCCCAGTCGCTACCGGGCATCCCCGATGCCGACGAGCACTTCGGGCTAGACGTGCGCTACGCCGAGTTCAACGCGCCCGACGGGCAGGACGACTTTCTGCGCTATCTGCGCCGCCTGCCCAAGGATGCGCACATCGGCACCCAGGCTCAGTTGCGCATCTACCACGAGTGGGACTACCATCCTGAAACGCCGGGCGGCCAGCTAGGTCGGGCCAAAAGCATTGCCGAGCTGGCCGAGGCAGTGTTCCCTGACCTGACCAACCCGAAGCGATACGCTGGCCTGGCCGAGCAGGTCGAACGTTGGCATGCGCGAGGTTTGGCCGTGGCGGGGTCGCCGCCGCATCTGGGCGGGGAGCTTTTCGAGACCGCCTATCGCATGCGAGGCTTCGAGGAGTTTCTGATCGATCTGAAGGAGCGCAAGTCTCTGGCTAATTACCTGCTCGACCAATTGACGGCGATGTTGATCCACAACGCCCTGATTCTGGCTCAGGCGGGAGTCGACATCCTGCTTTTGGACGACGACGTTGCCATGCCGACCGGCTTGATCATCAGCCCTGCTCTGTGGCGCGAGATGTTTGGCCCTCGCCTGGCGAACGTAATCAGCCTTGCGCGCGAGGCGTCACCCAACCTCATTGTCTTCTATCATAGCGATGGCAATTTCACGCGATTGATCCCGGACCTCGTCGAGATCGGTGTGAACGTGATCAACCCGGTGCAGCCGGACTGCATGGATGCGATCGCGATCAAGCGGGAGTTCGGCGACCGCTTGGCGCTGTGGGGCACGGTCGGCTCGGCGAACACGTGGGACTTCGGTTTACCCGGCGCAATCCGCGCCGAGGTGCGGCATCGAATCGAGACGCTCGGCCCGGCGGGACTGCTGCTCGCGCCGGCCTATGATATCGACTTTACGCCGCTGGACAATGTCATGGCATTCGTCGAAGCAGTACGAGAGTTCGGATCAGGCGGGCGTGGGTGATAGGTGCTCCACATCGAATCGTTGGCGCTGTGTTTACGATGACGGTGAGTATGGCTCGGCCAGCAGCGCTTCGATCACCTGCTCGGTCTTCGCATAGCCGCCCTCGCCGATGTGCACGTAACGGATCTGGCCCTGCTTGTCGATCAGGTAGATCGTCGGCCAATAGCGGTTGTTGTAAGCACGCCAGGTGAGCGCCTCGTTGTCGATGGCGACCGGGTACGGCACGTCCAGCCGCACCAGCGCCTCCTTCACGTTGTCGATGTCCCGCTCACGGTTGAACTCCGGCATGTGGTTGCCGATGACTACCAAACCGTCATCCTTGTACTTGCTGTGCCATTCCCTCAACGAGGGAATCGTATGGATGCAGTTAATTCAGCCAAACGTCCACATGTCGAGCAAAACGACCTTACCCCGCAGGCCGGCCAGGCGTAGCGGCTCTGAGTTGAGCCATTGCTCGTTGCGTAGCTCGGGGGCGGTTCCCTGGGGCGAATACTCCGCCAGAAGCGAACGCTGATCCTCGGTGAGGCCGTCGGCGTTTTCCACCCGTGCCGGAGTCGGTGCGGGCAGTTCAGGGATGGCCGTTGGTGTCGACGAAACGACCGTCGCCGTCGCCGGTTGCGCTTCAGTTGGGGCCTGTTTGACCGGCGGTGCTGAAGTTGGCTTCTCAGATGTGGGTGCGGCAATTTGAGCTTTCTGAGAGATAACTGTCGGCTGCACGAAGGCGGCCGGTGAATCGACCGGCTCGGCACAGGCGACCATGATCATCATCACGCCTAGTGCGGCCAAGGTTGCATGTCGGTGTCCTGACATTAGATTTTCCCCTTTCTCATGCGCGACGGCTCGGTTTCAGCCGGTGAATTCCATTCACCGGGCTGGGTCAACCGGCGGTTGGCGTCTCGAACATGCTTGGAAGTTTACCCCTCAGCCATTACAATACAGCCACAGAACCCTTACGAGTTTCTTACGCAGCAGCAAGCGTAAGCCTGTCGTAAGAATTGTATGGTAGTCTTACGATCAAGAAGGAGTGCAGACTGTGAGTGAACAGAGGATTTTGGTGGTCGACGACGAGCCTAGCATTCGAGAGGTTGTCAGCCTCTATCTGATGCGTTCCGGTTTTCAGGTTACGACCGCGCAAGACGGGCAAGCGGCGTTGGATCTGCTTGCGCGGCAGCGCTTCGATTTGGTGGTGCTCGACTTGATGCTGCCCAAGGTCGATGGGCTGGAGGTGACGCGCAGGCTGCGCGCTACCACTGATACGCCAATAATCATGCTGACCGCGCGCAGCGAAGAGATCGACCGCATCGTAGGCCTGGAGTTGGGCGCCGACGATTACGTCACCAAGCCGTTTAGCCCCCAGGAATTGGTGAGCCGGGTGCGCGCGGTGTTGCGCCGAGTCCAGCGCACGGACGTGGACAAAGGGGAGCGCGCCCTGGTCTACGGCGACTTGTGTATTGATCCGCAACGACGCCTGGTCGAGGTCAAGGGCCAAGAGGTGTCTCTGACCGCGCGCGAGTTCGACCTGCTTTGGGTGCTAGCGCGCCACCCGCGCCAGGTATTCAACCGCGATCAGCTGCTCGATCAGGTCTGGGGCATCACCGAGTACATCGACGGCAGCACCATCACGGTGCATGTTCGCCGGCTGCGCGAGAAAATCGAAACCGACGCCTCCGACCCACGCTACATTCAAACGGTGTGGGGGGTGGGGTATAAGTTTGAGCCGTGAGTCGGTGAGCGATGAGTGATGAACGATGAGTGATGAACGATGGGTGATGAACGATGGGTGATTAACGATGCGATGTCCAGACTATGATACTTCCGGGTTTCGAATACCAATAACCGATAACCCAGCAAGAGCTAAACCATGAACAACTCTCTTTCCCTTGACTATCGCCCTCACCATAAGCTGCCCCTACGCTTCGTCGCCGGCGTGGCTGTGGCGCTGGCGCTGGCGCTGGGCGCTTTTGTCCTGGTTATGCGACCGCCGGCTGCCGAGCTGCGGGCGATGGCCGGCTTCTTGGCGATTACGGCGCTGATCTCGGTGCTGGCCGGCTATGGCGCATACCGGCTGGGCTGGCTGAGCCGCTCGCCTCGGCTGACCTGGACGCTGTTGGCCGGCTATGCCTTGGCCGCGCTGTTGACCTACCTCAACGTCGGGTTCTCGGCACGGTTGATGTTCGCCAGCCAGCATGACCTGTTGCTGGCCGGTGTCTTGCTGATCTTCGCCGGTGGCATTGCTATGGCGCTGGGCTATTTTGTCGCCGCGGCAGTGACCGATCGCATTGCGGCGGTTTGTCTCGGGGCAGAGGCCCTCGCATCGGGCGACTTGAGCGCACGCGTGGCGGTGGTAGGCAACGACGAGGTCAGCCATCTGGCCCGCACGTTCAACGAGATGGCCGAGCGCTTGCAGGAAACCGACCGCAAGCAGCGCGAGCTGGACATCCTGCGTCGTGACCTGATCGCCTGGGCCGGTCACGACCTGCGCACGCCGCTGGCATCGACACGGGTGATTGTCGAGGCGTTGGCTGACGGTGTGGTGGAGGACCCCGACACGGTTCAGCGGTATTTGCGCACAGCCCAACGCGATATCCTGTCGCTGTCGCTGCTCATTGACGACCTGTTCGATCTGGCGCAGATGGACGCGGGTGGGCTGCGCCTTGAGCGCCAACCTAACGCCATCTCCGATCTTGTGTCGGACACCATTGAGTCGTTTGCGGCCTTGGCCGGGCAACGCGGAGTGACCTTATCAGGCGGCGCCGAGCCGGGCGTCGATCCCGTGCTGATCGATGCGCGGCAGATCGGGCGAGTGCTGTCCAACCTGGTGAGCAACGCGCTGCGCCATACACCGGCCGGCGGTGTCGTACAGGTGCGCGCTTTCCCGGTGGCAGGACACGTGCAGGTGGAGGTGGCTGATACGGGCGAGGGGTTAAGCGCCGAAGATCTTCCGCACGTATTCGAGCGTTTCTACCGCGGCGAGAAGTCGCGCAGCCGGGCCACAGGTGGCTCGGGCCTGGGTCTGGCCATTGCCAAGGGCATTGTCGAGGCCCACGGCGGCCGGGTCTGGGTGGAAAGCAAGCCGGGTGCAGGTGCCCGATTCTGTTTCATCGTGGCGCGGGCGTAGCCTGGATCTGCTTTCTAAGCACCCTAAACAAACACACCCCGAACCAACGATTCGGGGTGTGTTGTGCCACTCAGTGGGTGGAAGTCCAAGTCACAGCAGCGCTAGAAAACGCGAGCAGCAATCTCAGCGGGCGCCATGAACAGGTCTTTCAGATGGTCGTCGACCTTCACCAGGGTGAGCGAAAAGCCCGCCATTTCAAGCGACGTACAGTACTCGCCGACGTAGCTGCGCCAGACCTTTGCGCCGCGTTTCTCTAGCTGCTCGTGGGCGTACCCGTACAGCAGGTAGAGCTCGGAGATCGGCGTGCCGCCCATGCCGTTGATCATCAAAGCTACTTCGTCGCCTGATTTGTAGGGCAGATCCGAGTAGGTTGCCTCGAGGAGTTCGTCGACAATCTGGTTGGCAGATGCCATCTTCACGCGCCTGCGACCGGGCTCGCCGTGGATGCCGATGCCCATCTCCATTTCGTCCTCGCCCAGCGTAAAGATCGGCTGCCCCTTGGCGGGCGGCGTGCAGCCCGTCAGCGCCATGCCCATTGTACGGGCAACCGACACCACGTGTTCGCCCAAGGAAACCAGCTCGTCCAGGCCAGCGCCGCGCTCGGCAGCAGCGCCCACAGCCTTGATGACGAAGAAGTTTCCGGCCACGCCGCGGCGGCCAACGGTCCACGTCGAGTCCTTGACCGCCACGTCGTCGTTGACGAACACGGTTTTGATCTCAACTCCGTCGGCCTCGGCCATCTCACGGCCCATCTCGAAGGACATCCGGTCGCCCGTGTAGTTGTTGATGATGTGGAGGACACCCTTGGGCGACGCAACCAGTTTCGAGGTGTTGTAGACGTAGTCGGCGGCTGGGGCGGAGAACACGTCGCCTGGGCAGGCCGCGTCTAACATGCCCCGGCCGACGATCATGACGTGCGCAGGCTCGTGACCGGACCCAGATCCCTGCATGATGGAGACTTTGTCGGCGATTGGGATGTCCGCGCGCATGATTAGATTGAACTCGGGAATGTACTTGAGAGTCGTAGGATTGGCCAGCGCAATCCCCTTGAGCATCTCGGGAACGAACTTCTTTGGATCGTTCACAAACTTCTTCATGGTTCGGCTCCTTTCAAAGACACAAGAGAGAGGCGAGACAAACGGTTATCCAGTGATGTCGGCTTTCCAGTCCTGCGCGACAGCTTCAAATAACACGGCGATAGCTACAGCCCCTGCATCCAGCGTGCCGATGCTTCGCTCGCCTGTGTACGCCGCGCGTCCTCGCTTGGCAAGCATGGGGCGCGTCGCTTCGGCGCTCTGGCGAGCAGCTACGGCCGCAGCATCCAAAGCTGTGGCCGCGTCGCTTCCGCCCTTGAATGATTCTTCCAGCTCATCGACTGCGGGCACGAGAGCATCGAGGAGAGTCTTGTCTCCCAGATCAGCGTCACCCCGCTTCTTGATGCCTTCGATGGCTGCTCGAAACAGGGCGATGACATCCTCTGAGCTTAGTTCGGTCTTGGCCCCTGCAGTGATACCAGCCCGAAGAAAGGCCGTCCCCCAGATTGTGCCTGACACGCCACCCACGCGGCTTGGGATAATCATGCCGACGCGCTTAAGAAAACTTCCGGGGGTGCTGCGATCGATCTTGTCCCACTCTTCCAGGACTACTTCAAATCCACGGGCGAGTGAGTAGCCGAAATCTCCATCGCCAACTACACCGTCGAGCTCGCAGAAATACTGCTCGTTCTCCAGGGCGGTGTCGGCGATGGTTCGAACGACAAACTCCGTAGTCTCGATGCTGGAACGCGCCATCGTTCCTCCTTGATTTGATACAAACAAGACGTTACGACCGGTGTGCCCGGCACTCACATGGGTAATCGCCGGCGGCTTGGCCGGGAAGAAGCCGCTGCGGTTGTGGCAATTGAAGAGGAGCATTCAGCAGGGGGGCGCAATATGGATGCACGATGATCGGACAAGCCTTTGTCCTGAGCAGCGCCTCACTGCGCCTGGTTGTTTGGGTGAAGGGCAGGGTGTACCTGCAAATTGACACGAACACACATTCCACATTCATTGTAGCCCGAACAAAGGCTTTGTCAATTGCACCGCAATATCCTACCTGACGATGGCCAGGCGCTGTGCCACGTACTCCTCCAGGCCATTCATGGCTTTAGAGAAGTTGGCGACGGTGTCGATCGTGGCTGGGTGTGCATTGAACTGCTCCAGCCACATCCCATTGGGCTCATAAGCTTGCAGGACGTAGGGTATTTGAAGCAGCTTATCTAGCACCCGCGGCGGCACCTGGACGGTCTCGATGTCTTCGAAAGTGAGGTCATCCCCAACTTCGAAGAGCGGCTCCAGAACGTAGGGAGGACAGGTAAACACCACCGCGCCGGCTAGCTTCTCAAGATCCCAGAATTTTCGTTTGCCGGCCACCAGGGGGCCTTGTCGCATCGAGCAGGCCAGCATCTTGCTAGGGTAGCCTTCGTCTTTGAGCAAGCGATAGGCACGTTGGAACACCGCGATGCCCAACCAGTGCTTGTCTTGCCAGGTCAGCTCGATGCCCTGGCGACGGGCTTGCACCTCCAACGCATCGTTCTCGGTGAGCCGGCCGATCATCATGGTGATCACCGCGCGCCACGTGCTCAAGTCAACCGTTTCGGGGAGATAATAGGAACCTTTCTGAACCAGGTGGAGCCCAGCTTGGGTGGCCTTGGCCGAGGCCTGAATTTGCGGCAGAGTGAAGCAGGTGGTGGTATTGGTGGAGATACCCTTGGCCGCCAGGGCCTGCAGGACGTCGATGCCCTGGGTGCTGGCAGGCACCTTGATCATCACGTTGGGACACAGCGAGCTCAATTCGACGGCCTGGGCAATCATGACATCGATCTCGGTGAACAGGCGGGGGTCGATCTGCCCCGAAATCCAGCCATATCGTCCAAGTGATGCCTCCCAGATGGGCAGCATCATTCGCGCACCGCGTTGCACTACTTCCTTGTAGGTCAGCCAGGTTAGCTCTTTACCATCGAGATCGGGATTGGACTGGATCAGGTCATCAATCCAGGCGTTCCAGAACTGCGGGTCGCTCTTGACCGCAGTCAGTGAGAGGGGCGGATTAGTGGTACAGCCGCGGACCAAGCTGTGGGCGGGATCCTGCGTGTTGTAGAGGTGGTGAAGCTGTTCCGCCCGCGCCTGCTGTTGGTCAGGAGCTGCGGCCTCAACCATCTTCTGTGCCCACTTGTCGTAGACCAGGGGCGAGGAGTCCCACCAGACCTCTAGGTCGGGATGGGTCTTTGTGAAACGCTCAACCGGGCTTTCTGACATGCTCAGCACCTCCAGTTCCACCTCCAGCCCTAACCCACTCGAGAGAGGGTTGGAGGAAATGCACCGGTCAGTACTTAGGACTGACCAGGACTCTTTCCAGATCAGCTACGTCCAAATAGCCAGCCGGACTGGCTTCGGTGCGATTCTTACGGACAACGGCCTGTTCGCCGGCGGGGTCTCCCAGGCAAGACAAGACCATAGCAGCCTCGCTAAAG
Organism: uncultured Chloroflexia bacterium; assembly: GCA_963709505.1. Lineage (GTDB taxonomy): Bacteria > Chloroflexota > Anaerolineae > JAAEKA01 > JAAEKA01 > CAVPXC01. Next base: position 147,381 of record CAVPXC010000003.1, read on the forward strand.
TCTTCGCCCTTGGTGAGATCATTGTAGGTCACAACACAGGACATTCCGGCAGCAACGGCGGCCAGCAATCCATTGCGGGAGTCTTCAACCACAACGCAATCGGCCGGGTTCAGGCTCAACTTATCCGCCGCCAGGTTATAGATGTCAGGGGCGGGTTTTTTAGCCTTGACCACGTCGCCGGCAAAAACCCCGGCGAATTTGGACGCCGTTTTTTTACCCATCACGTGCTCGAGCACCGCCTGTACCGACGACAGGGCCGACGTGGAGCAGACCACCAGCGTCCAACCTTGCGCCAGGGCGGCTTCAGCCAGTCTTTTGACACCCGGCCGGCCGGGGAGGGCGCCGGCAGCGACCAGTTCTTTGTAGATCTCGCTCTTGCGTTTGTGCCAACCGGCTACGATAGTTCCCCACTCCTCGGCAAATTCCGGTACCGGATACGCGGATCGAAAGTCATCATCCCGGCCCAAACTGGCCATGCGCTCCTTGCCGCCGCCAATCTTCACCTTTTCAGCGTACTGCGCCAGGCTCCATTGCCAGTTGACGCCTTGTTCGCGCCACATCTGATTGAACGCAGCCAAATGTCCATCGCGTTCGGTATCGGCCAGCACGCCGTCACAATCAAAGATTAACGCCCTGGTCATGCTTTGCCCTCGCTTCCGAAAATTTTAAAATAGGCTTGTGCCATCTTCGTCACGTCGCCTCGCACTGCGCCGATAAGCTTCATGGGGTTATATTCGGTGGGTTTTGCTTCCAGATAGGTCCGAAAGCCGTCGGCGTAGGTCTTTTTGAGGTCGGTTGAAATGTTGACTTTGGCTGCTCCCAGCGCGATCAGGCGTTTGAAAACATCGTTGGTGAGACCGCTGCCGCCATGCAGAACCATCGGCATGTGAGTTGCTTCAACCAATCGCTGCATACGGTCGTAGCGAATGACCGGTTCCGTATGATAGAAGCCGTGGGCCGTGCCGATAGGGGGGGCATAACAGTAAATGCCTGTATCGCGCATGAATTCGATTTCTTTTTCGATAGGTAGTAATTCGCCCTCTTCGTCGCTACCAATACCGTCTTCAACTCCGCCCACAGTCACCAACTCGCCTTCTACGCTGGCCCCGGTTTGGTTGGCAAGCTTGACTATCTCCGCAGTCTTCTTGAAGTTCTCTTCGTAGCTCAAGCCAGAGCCATCGAACAAAACCGAGTTCCAGCCTACTTCAAGACAGGTCTTGGCCACCGCGGTGTCAGGGCAGTGATCCAGGTGCAGCGTTACCGGTGCGGCTACTCGCCCGGCCATGTTGGTAAACATATCCTTGATGACGTCGGCTCCCCAGAACTGCACGGTCTTGACCGAAATCTGAATAATCACGGGAGAGCGCGACTCCTCGGCTGCCCTAATCAGACCATCCATCGTAATGTCGTCTACGGCGTTGAAGGCAGCGACGCCATAGCGTTGTTCGAAAGCGGGCCCCAGGATTTCGGGTAATGAGACAACAGGCATTCTTCGGTACCTCCGGTTGTAAGTTAGCAAAATCGTCAAGCAATCTACAGACTGCTGACAAGTTCCACATGGATGAGCAATCTCAATGGACCAGGGTCATTTTCACTGAGTAACTATCGCCGCGATTGTGGCACAGGATGAGCTCAACCGGTGCGCCATCTTCGGTTAGAACGACGCGATGTTTGTACAAGATCGGGGCATTTTCTTCTATTCCGAGCAAACCGGCGATATCGGCGTCTGCCAGACGAGCTTCAATTCTCTGAACCGCCCGCTTAATGGTATAGCCGTAACTCTCAAGAATCTGCCAGGCTGGGCGAGAGCACAAATCTTCCTGAAACAGCTGGGGGCAAAGCTTGTAGGCTACATATTCGTCGTAAACCGTAATTGGTAAACCATTTGCCAAACGTAGCGTCTGGATTCGAATGACCGGTTCCGTTTCATGCAAGGCCAGGGCTTTAGCTACCGATATTTTGGCGGGAACAACCTCCCGAAGCAGGAGCCGCACTTCGGCTTCAAAGCCTTGTGCCTGTGCGGTCTCAAAAAAATTGGTCAGCTTGTTGTGATCGCGTTCAACATGAAACTGGGCGACAAATGTACCAACACCTCGGCGCCGGTATAGAACCCCTTCATCACTCAAGTCGGATATACCCTGCCGTACCGTCATGCGGCTCACGCCAAATTGCGCAGCCAGTTCATCTTCGGCAGGAAGCTTCCGTCCAGCTTCGAGTTGCCCATTCTTGATCTGTTCGCGCAGGGTTTCTCTAATCTGAACGTATAACGCCACCCCTTCGGTCTTGGTCAGCACCGTCACCGTATCGTCCTTATTTCTTGTGGCACTTCAAGAGTGACCGTCTATTGAACGGCGTGCACAGAACCATCTGCACCAATTGTCTTCACGTATTAAGTACCCCATAAACCAAGTTTCTGCGTAGTGTCACCCTGAGGCTCGGCGAAGGGTCCCTGCTCTGCAAGACGGGGACCCTTCGCCGAGCCTCAGGGTGACACTACTTAAGAATTATCTTTACAGAGTACTAAGTCTATACGCCTAACAAAATAGGTATAGACAGCTATACTATATCATGTATTCTTGCGATTTGTCAAGACGGAAATCCGCTTGCCTCAGGGCTTCTCAGTGGAGAGCGTGTTCGAAGCAAACGGTTAGCAGTGGCAGTAAACAGTGAGCAGAAAGCGGATGCCGGATTACCGATCACCGAGCACGGATCACCACCCGGCAATGGTTAACCGCTAAGGTCAAATCGACAGGCACATACTCACCTCGTTCCGGTGGCGGCAGCTTTACTCAACCAGTTGACTAGCGCAAAGCTCGCTCAATAGGCGTCTTGGCGCTTCAGTTTGCGCTGGGAATGCGGCCGCTGCTGACCACTTTGTTGTTGATTACCAGACCAAGCGTGAACAGCATGCCACTGTTTGGCCCGCAAGAATCTGATCTATGTCATGTTTTGTGACGAATCAGCTCCCGGAACTGGAGAATCTACGGGCACGAGCACTATGTCACCAGCCACCCAACACCGTGATCTTGTCCGTTGTCGTGTCGGCTATGTACGCCTGGCGCCGTGTGGTGTCGAAGGCGATGGCAAATGGGCTCGGGCCGATCCCATCCTGCGTGTCAAAGACTTGCAGGACCGTCGCCAGGGTCGGGTCATAGACAGTTACCTTGCCACCGGCGGACACCCACACCGTCGTGTTGAAGTCCGAGTAGTTTGGTGATGCTGGGTACTCAGCCACATAGCCGCCCGCGCTGCCCAGGTTGCCCACGTCAATTGTGGTGATCAGGGTGGGGAGCTGCCCATTGTGGTAAGCGAAGTAGGCGGAGAGCCGGCTCGGGCTGTCGGCAGGTTGGTTCGGCGCACCGTGCGTCACGTAGAGGTAGCGGTTGCCTTGATGCGCGCCGACGAAGAGGGGACTGAACCCCAGGTTGCGCAGCGATTCGGCCTCGACGATGTTGCCGGTTGTGGTGTCTATCGCCACGACTTCGCCGTAATCACGGCTGCCGACAAACGCTCGCTGTTTCGCCGGCAGCACCGCGATGCCATAGGCCGTGGCTTGGAGGCCGTTCACCGACATCCAGCGTCCCAGCGAGCCGTCCGGCTCAACTCCGTAGAAGTAGACATGGCGGTGATAGACGGTCTGCGGGCCGTATAGCGACACGGCTACCCGGTCATGCTCTGGGTCGGCCGCGATCCAGGCCGGTTGCGACTCAGTGCTCTGGATGCCTGCCGTCTCCGGATACGGCACAGGTTTGCCGGGCACGGGCACGGGCTCCAACGTCTCTGCGTCGACCACTGTGACCGAGCCGGAGCTGAAGTTGGCGACGTGGACGTAGTCGTTCAAGAAGACCACTCCAAATGGCTGTTGGCCTACGCGAATCTCCTTGATGATCTTTTGCTGCTCCACGTCAATCACGTACAGCGTGTTGGTGTTGCGCCCGGCGACAAAGAGATGCCCGCGCCCGACGTCCATGGCCATGCCGTTGGGGTGAGTGCCGGGCGGCAACTGGATCGTGCCTTGGTTCGCCGTGGGCTTGGAAGTGCTCGTTGGGCTCGCCGTGGGGGTCGCAGTCGAGGTCGCTGTGGGCGTGGGTGTGAAGGTGGAACTTGCAACCGGAGTGGCAGTTGGCGTGACCGTGATTGTTGGGTTCGTGCCAGGGGTTGCCGTCGGGGTGTTGGTAGCCTGCGGCGGCGGTGGCGGTGCGGCGGTGACCTTGACCGGCACGGGAGCGTTTGGCAGGCTGGCGGGATTCACATTGCAGGAGACAGAGGTCGCGGTGACCCAGCCTACCGCGCTGCCTTCCTCGAGCTGAACCTGGATCCACTGGCCTTCCGGGTCACCCACGGGGCTGTAGGCGATCGGGATCAGGCGAGTGCCTGCGGGCAACGCGCGCAGGGGCGGCGCGAAGGCCGTGCCTGGGCCGGAGCGCAAGTTCAAGCCATCGGTAGTTGCGGTACACAGCCCTCCCGGTTTGGTTGTATTGGAAACCACAGGTGTCTGGGTCGTCTCCGCGGCCGCAACTGCGGTCAGAGTTGCCAGAACGTTCTGGGCCACGGCGTTTTCAGTTGCTTTGGTGTCGACCGGCATTGCCGGCGCGGCACAACTGGCCGCGAAAAGAGCTACAAGAACCCATCCAAGCAGGATTAGGCGCCGCATAAGTGTGCCTCCTTGGGTCTCGGCTGTCGTGCGGGCCGAGCGCGATCATATGGAAACGGCTAATCTGTATAAGATGACGTTTAGTCCGGAATGAAGTGACGCGCCGCGCCACACCGCCCTCTGAGCACCTTTGCGTGCAGGAAGGGGCCCTGCTTTGTGAGCAAAAGGCTTAATGCAATAGTCTGTTCAAGATCGGCCTGAGAGCTTCAGCAATCTGCCTATGACCTTCCTGACTCGGATGGCCGTCGAATCTGAGATGGATTTTGGCGTAGTCTATCTCTTTCCGAAGGTCGACATAAGAGTCTTCCCCGACGATAGAGGCGATCTGTGCATCGAAATCGGTGGAGGGAGTGTCTGGCAAATGAACCACAATGAATGGAATGGAGCGTTCTGTGCAAAGAGCCATCATGTTGGCCAACAGCAGTCTGGTCAGAGTTTCTTCCTTATCGCTGAGATATGCCCCGTCGTCCAGTCCGTCAATTGAAGGATTGGCAAGGCCCTTGAACACCAATTTTCCATTGCTGTCCTCGAAGTACGGAACCCGTAAGCCTCAACTCCTGCTGATGTGCTCGAGCCAGGTTCTCCGTAGGTAGTTCCGTTCCAGATCGGCGTCGATGAAAGCATACACCACGGCCTGGATGTCGTCGTGCGAGGCCAATTGCTGCTGGAGCTCGAGGTAGGCCTGAACCGTTCCCCAGGCGGAGACGCCGCCGTTGATAATCTTGTAGTCGGGAAAGCTCTCCTGCAGCACCTCCGGATAGGGGCTGCTATCCTCCACACCCTGGCCAAACGTGAAGCTATCGCCGAGGATAAGTACCTTCGGCAGGCTGTACGAACCACTAGTGACTCGATGCCCTTCGGCGTCGATATGATAGGTCACATCATACACCAGCGGTTTGTGGTGTCTACCCGTGCTGTTGGGAATGTGCACCCAGCCGAATTCGGGGTCAGGCTGCCAGATTCCGATGCGAGTGGGACCGAAGAGTCCGCTTGCCAGATACCACAGTTGCCAGGCGACGTTAACCCCCAGGAGTTGAAGCAAAACCACGAGTGCCACGGCTGTCAGCGTCACTGACATGGCTGCCAGGGCAAGCTTCACTTTGAGTTCGCGGCGCGTTGAGGGATTAGAAGCGCTTTGCGACAATCTCCATATCCTTGCGAAGGTCCCAGGAGAACTCCGCCCCAACCTCGGTGGACTGTCCGACGCCGGCAGGCGAGATCGGCTGCCAGCTGCCACTCGAATCAACCAGGGTGACTGTGATGGGCCAGGCTGGTGTACCCGGTTGCTTCTGCACGAGCAGTCGATAGATATCTTCTCGGATCGTATCCGCGGGCAGCTCATAGGTCAGTCGCAGCTGGTGTGTCGCGCCCGGTGGAAGCACCATAAACCCCGAAAGAATGGAAGTGCCTTGCTCACCAGGCTGCTCCTCTGTCGTGTCTGGCTCAAAACCCTCGGCAGACAGCAGACGGGCCCCCTCAGGTACATACACTCGCACGTAGTCGAAATAACACCGGTCTACCAGGTCCTGGTATGACTCACCATACGGGGCGGTCACGTGTAAACAAGGTTCATTGTTGGACTGGCCTTTGTGGCTGTAGGTTAGTTCGAGCTGCGACTGGATGGACCCATCGGCTGCCGGCGTGACCCGATAGGCTGTCTGGCGATCCACCGCAGCGTTGGCCTTGTTCCAGCCGACGTTGCTGTCAACGACCATGAGGTAGTCGTCGTCGCCGGGTTCCACAGCGCCAACCCAACCGACCTCAGCCAGCAATGCCATGGCCTCGGGGTCGTTGAGGCTGATCAGGATGCGCTTCTCCTCCAAGGCGCCGTAGACAGCCTGGGCTAGCCTGCCGAAATCAGCCTGTCCGGACTCGACCTTGGCGCGCACGGCGCCGGCCAGGTCGCCCATGAAGTCCTTGCGATGGAGCCACCAGTCGGATGGATTGTTCCCTTGGATCGTGCTCTGCGTTGTTACGGGGGCTGCCCAAACGTCACGCAAGGCCGTGATCAGGTTCGAGCCGGTCACAGGCTCGTTGTACCCAGGTAGGTCTAGTGGCTCCAAAGCCGATACGATGCGGCGAGCCGCCTCCAGATCAAAGGTTATCGCACCGTCGGTCATCTTACCGGTGTCGAGATTGAATAGAGACTGCGCGACGGCGGCGGCTGTCGGGTAGTCCGGCGTCCAGTTGGCGTCGCGGAACAGCAATATCTGTGCACCCATGTAGCGTTCCAAATCCGGCGGCGCCAGGGGATGGTCAACCGTATCCGTGTAGACCGCATAGCTATCCTGAAAGTCCATCTCACCCAGGTTGCCGCGGTTGACGTCCAACAGCCCCACTCCGGTGATGAAGCCACCTGTCGGCCGCAGCTCGTCGCTGTTTTGAGCCAGAAGCAAATAGGTGCGGGATCCCTCAGCTCCTAACAAGGCAGGGGCAACCTGGGCCAAGCTAACGCTTGCGCGCAACAGAGGCAAATACTGGTCGAGCCGCTCAATCTGCTTGACCACGCGCGGGTCAAGGGTCGATAGGTCAAGATTCGCTCGAGCTGCGGCAACCCGATCGAGCGCCGCCTCAGCTTCCTGCCAGTGTGGACCGGCCTGCTGCAATGCCGGCACGACACGCTGCAGCGCGCTGCCGTCACCTGCCTGCTTGTAGGCTTCGAGCACGGGCAAAGCGCCATCCATGGCGGCGCGGCCTGCGGAGGCTGCACTCCGGGCAAGATCGAGAAGTTGAGGCGCAGCGCGCGCCTCGTCGCCGACTTGGGGCAGCCAGCCGAGACGGGGAGCCAGGGGCAGAACCAGCCCGGCCTCCTGGTCGATGATGGTGAGATCGCTCTCCAGCCCGGCGAAATGGTCTCGTACTTCGGTCATCTTGGCTAAGTCGAGTCCGGATAATGACGACAGATCAAGCGCTTGCAGCCCGCGCAGCTCGTTCATGGCTGAGCGACCCGCTGATGCCAGGCGGGCCGTCTTCAGGCCCAGCGCAATTGCGACGACGAGCAGCAGCAGGACGGCCAGCCCGCAGCCTACTTGCCGGGATCGGCGACGGCTGACAGGATGTACAGGACTCGAGTCTTGTTCGGCGAGTTGAGGAGGCTCTCTTGAAGGATGGGTTCTGTCATCGAAGCGATTCCGGCGAGATTTGGCGACAATCAGGTCTTGCACGAGGACTCTCGCGCAGTGCGGAAGTCTGCTCAATGCCGATCAGTCGCGTCGGCGGGCGAGGGGTACCCTACCACACGCGGCTTTGTCTGGCAAGTTCTGTGGGCTACCGTTGGGAAGCCTGGCGCCGGGAATATACAACGAATGGGAACGAATGGCTCCTGCAGGTTCCGCCATTCGTTGTCCCATTCGTTGTGATATTCCGACGCTTCCGTCCCTCAGTGCCTCCGCTGTCGATGGCCAGCGCCAATTCCGCGGCCCGTTGCGAGCCGATCATGACCCGGCGGCCATCGCTCAGCGTCAATTCAACCCCTTGATTGCCGCTGACGTTATAGGCCGTGTTGCGGCGCGTGCCGCGTAAACCATAGCCTCCGTACTCGCGAATCGGCTTGTAGGTGCGCGCCTCGACGCGCTCGACATCGGCCAGGGGAATGACGCGTTTGGTCAGGGGGCGATAGCTGATGAAGATGTGGTCGGGGGTTACCGCGACCGTAAGTCTGAGGATGTAGAAGAGTATAGGCAGGCCGATGCCAAAGAGCACCCAGAACAGCCACACCATCCAATCGGGCCCCGGATTATTGCCCCAGGGTTTTCCGAGCACAATCTGCTGGATGAAGCCCCACCACTGGAGCGCCGCCACGCCATAGACTGCCAGCCAAACCCACCACTGACGAAAGCGCTGTTCTTCTCGAAAGATGATGACGTTCGTCGTTTCGGACATGGTGTGACTTCCGACAGGATCGTGCCTGTTGTTGGATCCTCAGTGGCTGTCGGGAGATCGCGTTGGGCAAGGCATCTCCTGTCAGCTTGCACTGCGAGCGCAAGATATTATACCTCTTCTGAAAACTCGTTGCCAAACATGACGCAAATCCCTACCTCCAGCACACTGAGATGGGCGGTTATCTCATCCCAGCGGGCGAGAATCCCCAGAGCACCCTCCTCAAAGCAATCGATGAGGTCATGGCAAACTTCAAGTAAGTGAGGAATGCGCGGTGGGCTTCGGCACACCTTTGTCAAGGAAGAAGGGCCCCGAAGGGCCCTTCTTTATTACCGGTAACCCATGTTGCTACCTTCACAGCGTAGCCGTCGATCAACGCTATTCAGGAATACGCTTCGGCCGTAGCCGGACGTCTTTCTCGACAATCCCGGCGGCACCCAGGTATCACAGCCGGTGATCGACGCGGTTTCGTCGCACTTCTCTCAAAGCAACGCCAACCACGGCGGCGCGTTCGCTACCAGCCAGCGCAGTGACGAGATTTTCAGACGATTCATTATGGAGCAACTGACCACCCGGCTTAACGATGAACATGCCGAACTGTCCGATGGAGACAGAAGCTTTGCCAGCCGATTTCTATGAGTTCGCCAAGCTCAGGCCAGACATACTCTCGCATTCAGATACTAACCGATGTTATTGGCGGCGATGCGCGTTTTTGCCCTGTGAGCGATCACGGATATATGTCGTCTGGCGTGTTGTTGGTGATGGAGTTCTTCGTGACGTTTAGCGTGCCGCCATAGTTGTAAATTCCACCGCCGCGGTCACTAGCCGTGTTCTTGGTGATGGTGCTGTGCAACATGGTGGTGACCGTACCGTTGTTACTGATGCCGCCACCATCATAGGCCGCATTGTTGGTGATGGTGCTGTGCTCCACCGTCAGCGTACCATAGTGGCGAATGCCTCCACCGCCGACGAGGTCGCCCATGCCATGCGTAATCGTCATGCTCTGAAGGTCGACAGTTCCACCGTTGATGATGAACACGGTACCATTGCCGCCGCCATCCACGATGGTTTGTTCGCCTTTACCTTGAATCGTGAGGTCGCGGTCAATAGTCACCTTTTCGTAGAACGTGCCAGCCGGCACATCAATGCGGCTGCAAGTTGTGTCGTCAACCGCCGATTGAATAGTTGGGTAAGACGGGCTGCCAACTTTGCAATTACCTTTCGCTTGCGCGCTCGACGCAAACGACTACACTGGGGCCAGGATTAGCAGCAGCGCCAGCAGCAGAGCTAGCGGTGCATTCATCTTTGACCAACGTTTCGCTTTCATCGTAATTCCTCCTATTGGGTATTGGCAAGGTCAGCCCTTCCAATGCCGTGCTGATATTTATGTGATATTACATCCTCGCTCTTAGGTTTCACTTAGGTGTCAAAGTCGCCCGGCTTAAGTCGAGGCCCAGCAGCGCGATCACCCGGGCATAGTTCCCCACCAGACCGGGCCTCTCCCTCCGGGACGCTCGAAGCAGTGGGAAGGCCGTAGAGCGATTCTTCCACACACTGGGTGACAACTCTTTGCATGGGTGTCTCTGCAGCGCGCGTCTAGCGTTTCCTGACCGCCTCGCTCGCTAAGGCACTTCCGGAACACGGTTCCGAATATCAAGCCGACGTTGCGCTTCACAGCGTCCGGCTTCCGCCGAGCTGACGGGCCAGCGATTGCTTTCGCCCGTCGCGCCGTGGTATACTCAAGAGCAATCACACCTCAAGGGGGAACACCATGGAACGCAACATCATATCCCAGCGCCAGGGCGACGCGCTCAAGCTCGAAGTCCTGCGCGAATACATCGACTTCAGGGAAGGCCGGCCACCGCCGAGATAGTGGCCGATAGAAGCTGCGAAGTCCCGGTGCGCACCGTGCGCGAGTGGTTGTGCGACAACAACAACGCCAAGCTCTTGGACGAGATCGTGCCCTTGTGGCCGAACATCGGCAGCGCGCGGCAGTACGCCTCAGACCACGTGCCGGAAGCACTGCGCACCATCGTCGAGCTGATGCGTTCGGCCAAGAGCGAGGACGAAAGCGGATTTCTGGGCGGTATCGCACCGGAGCGGGCAGAAAAGCATCCCAGGTTAGCACGGGCGACGAGAAGCAGTGGTGGGGTATAGAGCACCGGGACTATTTGGGGGTTAAGGTCGTGAGTGCAGCGACGACGCCTTTAAGAGCCGACTTGCCTGGTAGGGTGGCTTCGCTGCGAGAAAGGATGCTCCGGCGGTTTAAGCCCATGCAGGTGTCGAGGGTGCTCGTGGTCTACTCCGCCAAAGCGTAATCGATGGCTTCATCCAATGTCATCTGTTCTCCTTCCGCCCAAGCGGCGTTGAACGCAGCCTCGCTCAGCCCGGAGCGGGCGGCCGCGACGGTGCGCTCGTGGATACGGCCTCCAACCGCTTCCCACACTTGATTCATACTCAAGCGCAGCGTTTCGGCAACTGATGCCAGCCGTATAGCGCGCGGCAGGTCGGCCAGGTGCGCTGCAACTGCTGCCAATCCCGAGAAATTGTAGACCGCCGTCCTCTTGTCGCCGATTTCCTTACAGAGCGCCAGACTCTCTTGATACGATGCCTGCGCTGTCTTGGCGTCGCCTTCTTCGATGGCAAGATTGCCCAGGTTGTTGAGCGATCCTGCGACACTCGACTTATCACCCATCTCCCTGTTGAGCGCCAGGCTCTCTTCATGCAAAGCGCGCGCTGTCACGTAGTCGCCTTGGTTGTAGGCCACATTGCCTACGTTGTGGAGCGATGCTGAGATGCCCCATTTATCACCCATCTCACGCCGGAGCGCCAGGCTCTCTTCATGCAAAGCGCGTGCTGTCACGTAGTCACTCTGACGATTGGCCACGATTCCCAGGTTGTTGAGTGATCCTGAAATGCCCCGCTTGTCACCCATCTCCCGCCGGAGCGCCAGGCTCTCTCCATACAGAGCCCGGGCCGTCACGTAGTCGCCTTGGCTGATGGCCACATTTCCCAGGTTGTTGAGCGCCAAGGCTGCAGCCGGTTTATCAGCCAGTCCGCGGGCCAATGCCAGGCCTGTCTCCAACTCTTGCCGGGCATTTGGATAATCTCCCTTTTGAAACCAGACTCTGCCAGTTTCTATTCGTGTCAACGCCAGTCCTGTCCGGTCGTCCAGGGCCGTAAACGTCTCGCAGGCCTGTTCCAGCCATGCCAGCGCCGATGGGTAATCACCGCGCAAACCAAACAATGTGCCCAACACGCGCCGGCAGCGCGCTGTAGTCGCTAGATCCGCAACCTGCTCGCTAACGGCCAAGGCTGTTCGAGATTTTGCTTCAGCCTCGGCCCATTGCCCGAGCAATTCCAGCACTGCGCCGCGCTTGAGGTGTTGTTCAAGTTGTGCGCCCGGATCGTCCAGCAGGGGCAACAAGCGGGCATAGTAGTCGAGGGCTGCCTCATTGGCGAAGGCGGCCTGGGCGGCATCACCGGCTTTTTGCAGATAGTAGCGCTGCTTGGCCGTGTTCATGCTTTGACTGTAATGGAAAGCCAGCAGGTTGAGGTAGCGGTCGGCGCCCTGCGTTTCAATGAATTGCGCCAACTGCTCGTGCAACTGCGCGCGCATGGCGTAGGTCAGGCTTTCGTAGGCCACTTCGCGGGTCACGATGTGTTTGAACAGGTAAGCCAGGTCCGGTTCGGGCGTGTCGAGCGGCGTCAGGTCGAGGAGCGCCAGGTTGGCCAGGTCGGCCTTTACTCGCCCCACCTCGCCTAGCGCCGGATAGTAGCCGTACAGCCAGCTCTGGCTGAACAAGCGTCCGATGATACTGGCTGTCTTGAGAGTGACCTTCTCGGACTCGCTCAACCGGTCGATGCGACTGAGGATGAGGGCGTGTAGGGTGGAGGGCAGTTCGAGCGCGCTGAGAGCGCCGGCTTCATACGGATTGATGCCCCGGTCGTGCAGATAGTTGAGCAGTTCTTCGATGTAGAATGGGTTGCCTTCAGCGCGGGCGGTCAGTTGGGTGACCAGCGCCTGCGGCAGGGGGCCGGTGCGGGCAGGGTAGAGTTGGGCCAGCTTCGCCCGGATCAGCTGTTCGGCTTCGGCAGCAGTCAATTGGTCGATCGTCACGAGCGTGAAGTAAGGCAGACTCTCGACCCGTGGTGCTTGAAGGCGCACAATTTCCGGCGGACGGTAGGCCAGCACAAAACAGACCGGTAGATTGGCGCTGACACGCGCCAGTGTTTCCAGCAAATCGTGGGAGGGGGCGTCGATCCAGTGCAGGTCTTCCAGCACCACGAGCAATGGCGCTTCGGCAGCGGAGGACTTGAGACACTCTTCCAGGATGGCCGTCAGCACGTTGCGGCGATCCTTTGGTTCGAGAATGCGCGTAAAGTCGTTGTCTTCGATCGGGATGTCGAGCAGGAGCGACAGAACGGGGATGGCGGACACACGGAAAGGGGCGCGCTCTTCAACCTCGCCTTCCAGGTTGCGGATCTGGCGGCGAATTGGGGCAGTGGGATCCACATCAAAGAACGCCTGCCAAATCGGCTTCCAAACCAGATAGGGCGTGTTGGTGCCTGACGATTCGCAAGCGCCGCCGTAGCCGGTAAAACCGCGCTTGTGCGCCAGCCGGATCACCTCCGCCACCAGCCGCGACTTGCCCATGCCTGCTTCGGCAGTGATGCCGATGACCTGTCCTTTGCCCTGCAAGGCTAATTCAAGTTTCTCGTCAATGAGGGCCAATTCCGCCTGCCGCCCCATCATCGGCAGAGCGTAGTGCGGCTCTTCCAAGCGAATGGCGCGCCGGCGACGTTGACCGGTGACGGCAAAGGCGGGTAGCGGCTCGGCTTTGCCCTTCAGCGGCAGCGGCGGGCGTGGCTCGAAACTGAACAGGTCTGCCACCTTTTTTTGTACCCGGCCCGAGACCAATACCTCACCCGGCACGGCCGTGGTCATCAGCCGCGCCGCCAGGTTCGTGTCGTCGCCCAGAGCGCCATACGTGCGGCGGGTTGAGCCACCGTAAGCGCCCACGCGCATCGTGCCGCTGCTGATGCCGATTGCCACCAACTGCAGGAAGCTGAATTTCTGGTGCATGTGTTGGAGTTCCAACGCGGCCTGCACGGAACGGCGGGCATCGTCTTCATGGGCGATGGGTGTGCCGAAAACGGCGTACAGGTAGCTGCCCTTGTCACCGATGGTTACGTCCAGCAGTGTGCCTTCGTACCGGGTCAGGACGGTCTGAACATGGCCGACGAGGGCTGAGAGCTTGTCCCCGGCCTGCTCATCGTCGTCGTATGCAGTACCGGCAAAGCGCAGAAAGAGCGCCACCATCGGGCGCAATTCAGTGAGAAAGGCGCCATGTCCGCTTTGTTCGCGCTCGAAGACGGCAGGCAAGACCCACGACCGTAAGCTGTCAGTCTCTAAAGAGAAAATCGCCTCCGGGGCAAGGGGCGAGGGTGCTGCCGTGACTTGCTTGACCATGGCAAAGCGCTCGCCATTATCCGCCATGCGCCAGCCGGTGAGGGATACCGTGTCTGCTAACACTTCAGCCGTGGCCGGATCAATTAGCACTTCGCCGGTGGCGGCCAGATGTTCGGCGGTAGACAAACGGGCAATCGTAGCGCCGGCCAGGGTGTCGAGGTGCTGAATGGCCGGGTCGCCTACCACGAAGCGCCGCGCCGGGCCGGTGGTCACGGCTACTTTCAGACCCAGTTTGGGGAAGACGGACATGGCGGCTTGCAGAGCCAGCGCGGCCGTTACTGCTCGCAGGGCGCTCTCCCCGTCAAACCAGCAAGTGATGGCGTCGCCGGCAAAGCCGACGACACTCCCGCCGTACTTTTCTATCTCTGCGATGAGGGCGTCATAGACGGCGTTGACCTGGCGGATCAGCTCTTCATTGCCGCGGCGCTGGCCGAGCTGTTGGGTGAGCATTTCCGTCAGCGGCGTGAAGCCGGAGATGTCGGCAAAGAGGGCTGAGCCGCTGGTGCGATCCGGCAGGGATTTGCCGCGACTGAGTGCGAGCCGGCGATCTTGGGGAAGATAGGTCGGGAGGGTGCTCATCGGTTGCTTCGCTTCCACGCCCATGATCGTACATTATTCTGCGCAAGCTGTCAATCAGCCCGAAGGGTCCGCACCTTCTAAGCCATTGCTTTTCCCTGCCGCAACGTGCTATACTCAAAGAACAATCACACTTCAAGGGGGACACCATGGAACGCAACATCATATCCACAGCGCCAGGGCGACGCACTCAAGCTCGAAGTCCTACGCGAATACTTCGACTTCAGGGAAGGCCGGCCCACCGCCGAGATAGTATCGGACAAGTTGCCAGGGGACATACCGAGCGTACTATGGCGCTGAGGGGCTGAAACGTCCTAGTGATAAGTCCTTCTTATCACTAGGGTGATTCCCCAAAGGGGTGGGGGTGAACCGTCGGCGCTGGCAGCCTTCGCGGAACTTATCAAGTATTCCCCACAGGTGTGGGGGTGACCGATGCGGGGGCGTCCCAGAAGCCGCGTGGTGACATAGCCGACGATGGATGTCTTCTCTGACGGTCGTTGATCGTCGCCGTTTGGTCACTCGACGTTCGATCAAATTTTACTCGAAAAGTGTATTAGTCAGAGACATTCAGCAATTTGCAAAATGAGCTACCGGAAGTAAGATGTGCGGCTATGACAGCCAAACGCACACACTTTCCACGAACCACGGCAGCGCAACGTCGGTTGCTGTTTGAGACATGGGAAGCGACAGGCGACAGAGATGAAGCTTGTCGCAAGGCCCATGTCGGTCAGCGGACCTTTGTGACCGCTTGGATCGCCATTTTGGTCATCACCGACAATTGCACCCGTCAATGCCTGGGCCTTCCTTTGTTCGTGGCGGGCCCTCGTGTGACAGCCGAAATCATCGCTGAGGCCCTGCAGGCCTTGTTACCGCCAGACCTGCTCTTTCTGATCTCAGATCGAGGTTCGCACTTCACGTCCCAAGCCTTCCGTCATCTGATAGCTCAACGACAACGGTGGCCAGGCCCGCACCAAGGCTCTGGCATCCGGCTATAGCTCGCTCGAAAGAAAGGCCCCGCTGTGACAAACGCGTTTGATCTGTCCTACCTTCGTTCCTTGTATCCCGCCCTTTCGATGCAAGTCGACGGCCAGCCGGCCGTGTTTCTCGACAATCCAGGCGGCACTCAGGTGCCACAGCCGGTGATCGACGCGATCGCCGACTACCTGGCCCACAGCAACGCCAATCACGGTGGCGCGTTCGCTACCAGCCAACACAGCGATGCCATCCTTGACGATGCCCACCAAGCCGTCGCCGACATGCTGAATGCGGCCTCGCCGCAGGAAGTCGTGTTCGGCCCGAACATGACGACTCTCACGTTTAGCATCAGCCGTGCACTGGGCCGCGAGATCGGTCCTGGCGACGAGATCGTTGTCACCCGCATGGACCACGACGCCAATATCACGCCCTGGGTGATGATGGCCGAGGACCGTGGCGCCACCGTGCGCTGGGTCGACTTCGACGTCGAGGACTACACACTGGACATGCCGGGGTTGCGCAATGCTCTGAATGAGCACACAAAGATCGTCGCTGTCGGTTATGCTTCGAACGCCCTGGGTACGGTCAACGACGTGGCAACGATCACGCGCTGGGCGCACGATGCTGGCGCACTGGTGTTCATTGACGCCGTGCAGTACGCGCCGCATGGGCCGATCGACGTACAGGCGCTTGGCTGCGATTTTCTGGCTATGTCCGGTTACAAATTCTTTGGTACTCATATTGGCGCGCTCTACGGACGATTCGAGCACTTGGATCGCCTCCGTGCCTACAAGGTTCGCCCAGCGCCTAACGATCCCCCGGGTAAATTCGAAACCGGGACCCAAAATCACGAGGGTATTGCAGGGACGCTGAGCTGCGATCAACCACTTGGCCTGGATCGGTGAGCAGTATGGTATGTCATACAAGGATCGTTTTCCAGGACTTTCCGGACGTCGTTTGGCTCTCAAAACCGGCATGTCCGTGCTGCGTGCCTACGATGGTGACTTGAGCAATGCCATTCTGAGCGAGCTAGAGGCAACTCCCGGCGTCCGCATCCATGGCATCACCGATCGGAAGCGTTTGAATGAACGGGTACCTACCGTCTCGTTCACCTGGGAAGGTCGTCATCCGCGACAGATCGCCACAGCGCTGGGCAATCAGGGCATCTTCGTTTGGGACGGCAATTACTACGCCCTGGCAGTCACCACCCGGCTCGGCTTGGAAGGAAAAGGTGGAATGGTGCGTGTCGGCGCTGCGTACTACAACACCTTGGATGAAATCCACCGCCTTGGTGACGCGTTGCGAACCATGGTTTGATATCCTCTGTGTGGTCGCCCCGTGGGCACGCGCAAGGCCTGCCCCTACCCCTGGGTCGACACGCTGTAGGGGCGTACCCTTGCGGTCGCCCTCTTGCGGTCGCCCTCTTGCGGTCGCCCTGTGGACAGGAAGTAGGTTTGCGCCCAATGTCCAACCTGTGGTAGGATGCGCTGCAATCAAACTGACGAGGTCTTATGCCGGCATCCTACACCAACAATCTTACCCCCAAGCTGCGACCCATTGACGCCCAGCCTTTTGTTCAGAACGGCCAGCCCGCCCTACTACTACGCGATCCGCTGCAGTTGAGCGGCAACTACCTCGTGTTGCCCCAAGAAATGGGGCCTGTATTGGGGCTCTTCGACGGTACTCGCGACTTGGAGGGCATCCGCAGCACATTCATGATTCGCTTTGGCGCCGCAGTACCTGCTAACCTCCTGCAGCAACTGGTGGCCGTGCTGGACGATAACTACATGCTGGACAACGCGCGCGCTGCCGAGGCGCACCAGCGCAGCCTGGAGGCCTACCGCCAGGCGCCCTTCCGGCCGCCGATGATGGCCGGCCAGTCTTACCCGGCTGACCCCGGCCAGCTGCGCCACTTGTTTGACTCCTATCTCGACCGGGTCAATGGCGTTTGCTCGGGCCCGGCCACTGGCCATGGCGTGATCAGCCCGCACATCGACTATCCGCGCGGCGGCCTCGTCTACGCGGCCGTCTGGAAGCAGGCCGCGGAGATGGCGCGTGCCGCCGATCTGGTCGTGCTGCTCGGCACCGATCACTACAGCATGGGCGACCGGCTGACCCTGACCCGCCAGAGCTATGCCACGCCTTACGGCGTTCTACCTACCGACACGGACATCGTCGACGCGTTAGTCGAGGCCATCGGCGAGGAGGAGGCGTTTGCCGGCGAGTTGCGCAACCGTGGTGAGCACTCGCTGGAGCTGGTGGCAACCTGGCTGCATCATATGCGCGGCGGCGAGCCGGTAGCCATGGTGCCGATCCTGACAGGTTCTTTTGGCGATTTCGTCGCCGGCCGCGGCGATCCAGCCGGTGATGCCATGCTGACGGCCTTTCTCGACACCCTGGGGCAACAGATCGCGCACCGCAACGTGCTCGTCGTCGCCTCCGGCGATCTGTCACATATTGGGCCGGCCTTTGGAGGCCTGCCCGTAGACGCCAGAAGCCGGGCGCACATCAAGGCCGCCGACGCCGAGCTGATGCAACAAATGGCCGAAGGCAGCGCCGATGGTTTCTTCGCCGCAATCCGCCGCGAGCGCGACCGCAACAACGTCTGCGGTGTTTCACCGTTTTATCTCATGCTCAAACTACTGGGCGATGTCGAAGGCCAGGTCCTCTCCTACGACCAATGTCCCGCCGATCAAGCCAACGCGTCGCTGGTGTCGGTCTGTGGGATGGTTTTTGGATAGAGGGTCAGAGGTCAGAGGGTCAGAGGTCAGAGGTCAGAGGGTCAGGTTTTCTATGATTTGTGCATTTGACACTTCTGACTTCTGACTTCTGACCTCTGACCTCTGACCTCTGATACTCTGATACTCGCTAGTCACGAGACTCGAAAGCAGAAGAACACATGCTCACTTCCGGTTACTACCGTTTCCCAACCATTCACGACCAGACCGTCGTCTTTCTTTGTGAGGACGATCTGTGGACAGTGCCTGCCGGCGGCGGCATTGCCCGGCGGCTGACCTCCAATCTCGGCGAGGTAAGCTCGCCTTCTCTGTCGCCCGACGGAGAGTGGCTGGCTTTTACCGGCCGCGAGGAGGGCCACAGCGAGGTCTATCTGATGCCATCGCTGGGCGGGTCGGCCAACCGGCTGACCTTTCTGGGCAACGAGGCCAGTGTCGTTGGCTGGACGCCAGGCGGCACGGAGATCGTCTTCGCCAGCGCGCACGCTAGCCCGTTTAGCGAGACGTCTCTCTATGCTCTGCCGCAGGAGGGCGGCGAGCCGCGGCTCCTGCCCACGGGACCGGCCGCCAGCGTTTCGTTCGGCCCAAACGGCGGCATGGTGATCGGCCGCCACACAACTGACATTTCCTGGTGGAAGCGGTATCGCGGTGGGCTGGCCGGGGACATCTGGATCGACGGTGCTGGCGACGGCCAATGGCAGCGGCTTCTGAAGCTGAACGGCAACGTGACGCTGCCCGTATGGGTCGGCGACCGCATCTATCTTCTGGCTGACCACGAGGGCACCGGCAGTCTGTATTCCTGCCTGACCAGTGGAGACGACCTGCGCCGCCACGCCGCCGACCCCGAGTATTACCTGCGCCACTTGAGCACCGATGGCCGGCGCCTGGTCTACAGCGCGGGCGGTGAACTTTTTCTTTACGACTTGGTCAGCGGCACTGGCCAGCCGATACCCGTTGACCTGCGAAGCCCGCGCATTCAGCGCAATCGCCGGTACGTCGATCCAGCTCGCCACCTGCAAAACTTCGATATCCATCCTGAGGGCCATTCCGTAGTCCTCATCAGCCGCGGCCAGTCATTGACCATGGCCAATTGGGAGGGCGCGGTGTCGCAGCACGGCGAGGCCACTGTGGCCATCGACGGTATCGACGTGGCAGTTCAGCACCGGCTCACTGCCTGGCTGCACGATGGTTTGCGCTTGGTGGTGATCAGCGACGCCGGAGGTGAGGAGGCGCTTGAGGTGCATCGCGTCGACGGCAGCGAGCCGCCAATGCGGCTTGCCGGCCTCGACATCGGCCGCCCCGTGCTCCTGCAGGCCTCTCCCACCCGCGATCAAGTCGCGTTGACCAACCATCGCTTCGAGTTGGTGCTAGTCGATCTGGAGCAGGGCGAGGCCAAGGTTCTCGACCGCAGCCTGTACAGCCGGATGCCTGGGCTGGCCTGGGCGCCCGATGGCCACTGGATCGCCTACGGCTATTTCAACAGCGAGCAGACGTCGATCATCAAGCTAGCCGAGGCGGACACCGGAGCCACCCACGAGCTGACCCGACCGGTGCTGCGCGATGAAGAGCCAGCCTGGGACTCCGACGGCCGCTATCTTTATTTCTTGTCGGCACGTGACTTCGACCCGGTCTACGATAGTTTGCACTTTGAATTGAGCTTCCCGCGCGGCATGCGCCCGTATCTCATCACACTGCGAAAAGACCTGCTGTCTCCCTTTCTTCCCGAACCTCGTGCGCCGGGCGGCAAACAGGGCAAAAAGACGACCGACGAGGACAAAGACGCAAAGGACGAGGACGACGGCGAGGATGAAGCCCAGACTGCGGCCAAGAGCAAGGCAAAGGCCGATGCGCCAGTCGAGGCTGAGGCGAACTCCTGAGGCTGCCGCGGAGACAGGCGACGAGGAGAAAGAGGAGGATGACCGCATCGAGATCGATTTGGACGGGATCCAGGATCGCATCCTGGCCTTCCCGGTGGACGATGGCGTCTATGACCAGATTCGCGGCATTGAGGGAAAGGTGCTTTTCTCCTGGTGGCCTATCGAGGGCAGCCTGAACCAGCGACGCCCGCCTGGCTCGACCCCGCATGCCAACGGTGTGTTGGAGGTATACGATTTCGGCGATCAGAAGCTCGAGACGCTGGTGGATGGCATCACCAGCTTTGAGGTCTCGATGGACGCCAAGACGTTGATCTACCGCATGGGCAACCGGTTGCGCGTGTTGCACGCCGGCGACAAGCCGGACAACAAGCACGGCTCGGCGCCTAGCCGGCAGAGCGGCTGGCTGGATCTGGGACGGCCACGCGTGGCGGTGTTGCCTGGGACGGAATGGGCTCAGATGTATCGCCACGCCTGGCGCTTGCAACGCGACCAGTTCTGGAGCGAGGACATGCAGGACGTGGATTGGCAGCGGGTCTATCGGCGCTACTGGCCGCTGGTGGGCCGCGTCGCCACCCGCGCCGAGTTCTCCGACCTGATGTGGGAGATGCAGGGTGAGCTGGGCACGTCGCACGCCTACGAATTTGGCGGCGACTATAAGCCTGAGCCGAGCTACGCCCAAGGCTTTCTGGGCGCCGATTGCGTCTACGACGCCCAGGCCGGCGGCTATCGCATCACCCACATCGTGCGCGGCGATCCATGGGATGAGGACGGCGACTCGCCTCTGCGCGAGCCGGGCCTCAACATCGCCGAGGGTGATGTGCTGTTGACCGTCGCCGGCCACCGGCTGAGCCAGGAGCTGACACCGCAGCAGGCGCTTGTCAACCATGCGGGGGAGGAAGTGCTGTTGGCCATTGCGGGCCAGAACGGCGACAAGCCGCGCACGGTGACAGTCAAGACTCTCAAGGGCGAGCGCTCGGCCCGCTACCGCGAATGGGTCGAAGCCAACCGCCTGCGCGTGCACGATGCCACTGGCGGACGCGTTGGCTACCTGCACATCCCCGACATGGGTCCGCGCGGCTACGCCGAGTTCCACCGTGCCTTCCTGGCCGAGGTTGTGCGCGAAGGGCTGATCGTGGACGTGCGCTACAACGGCGGCGGCCACGTCTCGCAGCTGCTGCTGGAAAAACTAGCCCGGCGGCGCATCGGCTACGACGTCCAACGCTGGGGCCGGCCCGGTTCGTATCCCCACTATGCCGTGCTGGGACCGATGGTTGCAATCACGAACGAGTACGCCGGCTCCGACGGCGACATTTTCAGCCATGCCTTCAAGCTGATGAAACTGGGCCCGCTTGTTGGCAAGCGCACCTGGGGCGGCGTGATTGGCATCTCTCCGCTCGATCCCCTAATCGACGGCAGCATCACGACCCAGCCCGAGTACTCATTCTGGTTCGAAGACGTAGGCTGGGGCGTGGAGAACTACGGCACCGACCCGGACATCGAGGTGGAAGTCACTCCAAGTGACTGGGTCGCCGGCCGCGATCCGCAGCTTGAGCGGTCGTTATCCGAGGTGTTGCGGCTCCTAGAGGAGAACCCGCCCAAGATGCCGAACTTCGACGGCCGGCCAAGGAAGCCTCTTCCTGTCCTTCCTGATCGATCGGACCGATCTTCCTGACTCATCAGATCGGACCGATCTTCCTGACCGATTGGATTCGGATCCGATCTGCTTAACTGTGAATGCATCAGACACGAACCACCGTCTCCGTTTGACATCCCGATCGATCTTAAGTTAAATAGATCGGACCGTTCTTCTGAGAACGGTCCGATCTATTATATCTCAATCACCTCTGGAGGGAGGCTATGTCTACACAACCACCGCTCGAATACGGGTACTACTACCACATCTACAATCGCGGCACCAACGGCGAGAACATCTTCCGTGAAAACCGCAACTACGCCCATTTCCTCAGGCTCTGGAGCCAGCACATCGAGCCAGTCGCCGGCAGCTACAGTTTCTGTCTGTTGCGAAACCATTTCCATTTCCTTGTGCGTATCAGAACAGAGGCCGAACAGGAAGCCTATTGGCGAGATCATCAGGCTGGACTTGTCTCGCCGACCGGTTCCGGCTTCCAGCTCATCCAGCCCAGTCGTGCGTTCAACACCCTATTCATCGCATACGCCAAGGCGTTCAATAAAGCGTATCGTCGAACGGGTGCACTTTTCGAGCGGCCGTTCAAGCGAATCGTCGTCGATAGCGAGAGCTATTTTTCGCATCTGGTTGTCTACATCCACCGAAACGCCCAGAAGCACGGGTTTGTGACGGATTTCCGAACCTGGCCGTACTCATCCTACGACATACTGCTATCGCAGAAGCAGACTCATTTGCTGCGCGATGATGTCATGGCATGGTTTGGTGGTCGTTTGGCCTTTGAAGCCGTCCACCAAGTCGATGTACCGGAAGACCTGATCGCGCCATTCATCTGGAAGACTGGCGTTAAGTCGAAGATCGGACCTTTCTCGGAAGAACGGTCCGATCGCACGGTGTGGCGGTAGTATCAGATTGGACCTTTCTCCGAGAAAGGTCCATCGTGTGCGGTGGGTGAGATAGATTGGACCTTTCTCGGAAGAAAGGTCCAATCGTGCGGTGGGTGAGGTAAAGTAGATTGGACCTTTCTTCGAGAAAGGTCCGATCTGTGCTACAATGCTTCCAATGTCATTCATCCGCAAACTCAAGACCGGCTTCCATTCTTTACGCGCAGTCGGCTTTGGCATCATCTGGTCAGCCGTTCGCTATCGGGTTCAACGGCCATTGGCTGAGGCACGTTTTGCTGCCGATCAGACGCAGCCGACAGTCCTGGCCGAGAACCTACATCACCCTCCTTCGAAACGAACCATGCCTCACCATCCTCCTCACCTATCAATTCCTTGGCGACATAACATCCTTTGACTATCACAACCAATCCCTAACCATAACCTGCGGCCAAGCAGCGGTTCGCATCGACGTGCTGGCTCCCGACCTCTTACGCGTCCGCCTGGCACCCAACGGCCAATTCGGCGCCGGTTTCTCCTATGCGATCGAAAGGACGGATTGGCCTGCGGTAGACGTCGCGTTCGAGGAAAGTGTCGATGCGCTGGTGTTGCGCACCGCGGTGATCACTTGCCGGGTGCAGAGATCGCCCTGCCGGCTCAGCTTCAGCGATGCGAACGGCCGTTTGTTGGCCTCCGATGCTGATGGGCTGGGTTGGCTACAACCGAGCGCCACCGGCGAGCCAGGCGGCGGCATCTGCCAGCAACGCCTGGCGCCCGGCGCACACATCTATGGCTTGGGCGAAAAGGCCTTTGGCCTGGAACGCCGCGGCCGGCGCTATGACCTGGTCAACAGCGACCCCGAATGCTATACCTGGTACGACGACCCGCTCTACCAGAGCATCCCCTTCTTCCTTGCGCTCGTGCCGGTTGAGTCCCTGGGCTCGGGCGGCAAGATGGGCGGCGCAAACGCGGCCTATGGCATTCTTCTCGACAATGCGTCGCACAGCGTTTTCGACATCGGCCACGACCAGCCCGATCAGCTGAGCTTTTCAGCCGAGGCCGGCGAGCTGCGCTACTATTTCATGGCCGCGCCCAAGCTGACCGACGTTCTGGAGACCTACACAGCCCTGACTGGCCGCATTTCACTGCCCCCGCTGTGGGCCCTGGGATATCATCAGGCGCGCTGGAGCTATCCCGACGAGCAGACCGTTCGCGAGCTGGCGGCCGAGTTCCGCCGTCGCCGCATTCCATGCGACGCGCTCGTATCTCGACATCGACTACATGGACGGCTTTCGCTGTTTCACCTGGAACGAGCAAGCCTTTCCCAATCCCCGGCAGATTGCTCGCGGACCTGCGCGCCGAGGGCATCAAGACGGTCGCGATCATCGACGCCGGTATCAAGATGGATCCGGGCTACGCCGTGCACGACGACGGGCTCGAGCGCGGCGTTTTTCTCACTTACCCTGACGGCACGTTATTCCACGGCCCCGTCTGGCCCGGTGAGTGCTATTTCCCCGACTTCACCAGCCCGGCCGTGCGCGAATGGTGGGGCAATCTCTACGCTCCCCTGGTTGAGGATGGCATCGCCGGCTTCTGGAATGACATGAACGAGCCGTCGATCTTTCGTCAGCAAACCATGCCCGGCGTGCTGCGCCACGATTTCGACGGCTTCGGCGCGGCGCATCGCGAGATCCACAATGCCTACGGCACCCAAATGGCCCGGGCCACGGCCGACGGGCTGGCTCGCCTGCGTCCCGCCGAGCGGCAGCTCGTCATCAGCCGCGCAGCCTTCGCCGGCCACCAGCGCCATGCAATGGTCTGGACCGGCGACAACTACAGCACTTGGGAGAGCCTGCGGCTGACCATTCCCATGGGCCTCAGCTTGGGGCTGTCGGGCCTGGCCTTCAATGGCGCGGACGTGGGCGGCTTCATGGGCGACTGCACGGGCGAGCTGCTGGCCCGCTGGACGCAGCTGGGCGCGTTCACGCCGTTCTTCCGCAACCACGCGGCCATGCACTCGGTCCGGCAGGAGCCATGGTCCTTCGGCCCGGAGATCGAGGCCATCTGTAAACGGGCCATCGAGTTGCGCTACGAGTTGCTGCCCATCCTTGCCACTGCCTTCTGGGAATGCTATCAGATCGGGTTGCCAATCATGCGGCCGCTGGTGCTGGCCTACCAGAGCGATCCCCGCACCGCGGCGATAGATGACCAGTTCATGCTGGGCGGCGACCTGCTGGTGGCGCCGGTGCTCGAGCCTGGCGTTAACGGCCGGCGCGTCTACCTGCCGGCCGGCGACTGGGTCGATTTCTGGACCGGCCAGCGGCTGGCCGGCAGCCGCGATGTCTGGGCGGACGCGCCGCTGGATCGCATCCCTCTATACGTCAAGGCCGGCAGCGTCCTGCCGATGCAGCCGGTCATCCAGCACACCGGCGAGCCTGTGCCCGAGACGCTGATCCTGCGCGTCTATCCCGGCACGGGCGAGAGCTTGCTCTACGAGGACGATGGCCGCAGCCAGGCGTATCGAACGGGCGACAGCCGCCTGACGCGTTTTGCTATGCGAGGCGACGAAACCTGGCTGGACATTGTTGTACGGGCGGGGGGCGCTTTTGCCTCGCCGCGCACTCATCTGCGCTGGGAGGTGATCGGCCTGGCCGGTGCGCCCGACGCGGTTGAAGTCGATCGGCGCGAAGTCGATGGATGGCGCTGGGATGCAACGAGCAGCACCTTGGTGATAGAAACCGGCCTCTGTGAGCGACTGGCCGTGCGCGGCGCGACGAGATAAGCAACCATCATGACCTATCGACCCATAACCCAATCCGAAATACCCATTGTCGCAGAGATCCAGTCCCGTGCCTTTCGCACAGACGCCAGCCGCTACGTCGAGGCCTACTCCGGTTCAGGCCGCTTTGGCTGGCAGGACCAGCGCCTCTTCGAGAACGGGCGGGGCGATGCCGTGGCGGCGCTCTCGGTGTTTTTTCGCCCAATGAGCCTGGCCGGCGGGGCTTTGGAGGCTGGCTTGATCGCGAGCGTGGCCGTGCCGCCCGAGGCCCGGCGTCGCGGTTACGGCCGGCAGATGATGAACGACCTGTTGGCGGAGCTGCATGAGCGGCAGACGCCCCTTTCGCTGCTATTTCCCTTTTCGGTGGCCTGGTATCGCAGCCTGGGCTATGGCTTAGCCAACCTGACCTGGCTGATGGACATCGCGCCGCGGCTGCTACCCGATTTTGCAGAGCGGCACGCGGTCAGGCGGGCTTTTACGGACGATGAGCCCGGCATACGCGCCTGTCACACAGCTGCGATGTCCCTGCCGCAGAACAACGGCTGGCTCGCGCGCGGCGATTGGGAGTGGCAGAAGCGGGTATGGAAGCCCGAGCATGAGGTGGTAGTATACGTCGACCAGGGGAGCGTCGAAGGCTACCTGGTGTACACATTAAGCTTCGGGAGCGACGGCAGTCCGGCGCGGGTAATCGAGTGGGTGTGCACAAGCGACGCAGCCTGGCGTGGGCTGGCGGGGTTTCTGTCGGCCCTCGGCGAGCAAGCGACGGTGCTGACTTTCAACGCGCCGCAACAAGGCCCGCTGTTGTGGGTTCTACAGGAACCCTACGACCGCACCGGCCGGCCGGCAGATTTTGTTTTCTTCCCGGCGGCGCGGCTCGTAAACGGCTTTATGGCGCGGGTTGTCCACCTGGAGCAGGCAATGGCGCAGCGGCGCTACCTATCCCACGTGTCAACGGAACTCGTTCTGCGAGTTGACGACCCCCAACTTCCCGCCAACAGCCAGCCATTGCGCGTTCGCATCGCCGCCGGTGTCGCCCAGGTGGAGCGGCTCTCCGAGGAAGCGCCGCCGGCCAGCGGCGCTTCCAACCCCGCCGCGCTGGACGTTAACGATGCTCCCTCTGCAGGCGCTTTTCACCAGCACGCCGCCGCCTGTGATATCGCAACCTTCAGCGAGCTCTATGCGGGTTTACTCAGCGCGGAAGCAGCTCGCATCACAGGCCGGCTGCAAGCCGACGACGCGGCCTGCGCCGCGTTGACCGGAGCCTTTGCCTCCTCGCCCTGGCACATGCTGCAGTCCGATTACTTCTAGCAGAACGACCTCCGAGGTCTGTCCGAAACCTAGCGCGACCTCCGAGGTCTTCCGAGACCTCGGAGGTCTGTCCGAACAGCCGGCTACCCCACGAGCCTTAGCGCTGCTGCAATATCCTCCGCAATCATCTTGCGCTTGCTCTTCTCGATGAAGAAGCTGGGTCCGGCCTGCAGGTAGGATGGCAATACCCGTTTGCCGTGAAAGCTGAACTCCCCTCCCCGGATTTTGTAGGTCGGCGCGGCCGGGATCACTCGTTTCTCTCCGGCCCGCCTGGCGATCTCGTTGACGGCTTTGATCGCCACATCGCCCATCAACAGCCACACGGTGGCATTTGGAAACAGGGCAAGCTCTTGCTCCAGGATGTGCGAGCATTCCTTGATGGTGCCGGTCTCGATACCATAGCCCGTCTTGCCGCATTTCACGGCAGTGGTCAGGTACACCCCAAGGTCCAGGATATCCTGCATCGACGACACTTCCGCTCCGGCCTCGCGGAAAGCTTGCACCGTCGTTTGCTCGAACAGGGGAGACCCTTGCGCGTAGTAATAATCGGCACGATTTGCCGGCGCAGCCTCCGAGATTAGCACAATGCGCACGGCTTCCGGAGTGATCTCGACGTCCGGGATGACATAACTCTGGTGATTGACATCCGTACACGGGAATGCTGTGCATCCTACACAATTGTTGGGTCGCATGGCTCATCCTCCTTTGTTTTGTGGAAGCGGGGCATTCCAAAGGCTGATTTCAGTATACACCCCCGGCGCATGCAGGGTCAAGCGTTTGGATCCTAACACGGCGTCACTCCCACGGACGCGGGAGCCTATTCGGTTCGCGACACGCAGATGAATGCTCGCGGACATGGGTATGAGGAGAAACACGCACCGCCAAGAAAAAGTCCTTGCGCACGTGCGCAAGGACTTTTTCTTGGCGGAGGTTAGTACCCTGCAAACCAAGTTTCTGTGTAGTGTCACCCTGAGGCTCGGCGAAAAGGGTGACACCACACAAGGATTAATTTTACAGAGTAGTTAGCCACGCATCGTCAGCCAGTATAGCCGCGGCTGCTGTCGGCTACTACACCCTCACCTGCCAGCGCATCCAGCAACTGGCCGTGGGTCATCGGGCGCGAGAACATCGGGTAGTCCTTGGCGATGGCGTTTTGGTGCTCCTCCTCGCTGGTCGCCGCGACGCAATCGGTGAGGGTGATGACGTTGAAACCCTTCTCGTATGCCGTGCGCATCGTCGAACTCGACGCAGCAGTTGGTCAGGAAGCCACCCAGGGCCACATTCTGGATTCCCCGGCTGCGCAGGATGAAGTCCAGGTTGGTGCTGGCAAAGCCGCACAGGCCGCGCTTGCCCTCTATGACGATGTCGCCCGGCTCGGGCGTCAGTGCGTCGACGATCTGGGCGCCCCAGGTGCCTTTGCGGAAGGAGTTGGTATCGACCACACCTTTGAGAATGCCGTACGGCTCCGGGGACAGCTCGTGGTAATCCTCGGTAAAGCTGATCGGCGTGTGGATGATCGTGACGCCCAGGTCCCGGGCCTTCTCTACGGTCTCAACGGCGTGATCGAGCATGTGGGTGCTCTCCATCACCGGCCGGACGGCCTCGTGGAGCGAGCCGCCGGGCGACGTGAAGTCGTTCTGGAATTCGATGAACACAAGCGCGGTCTTCGACGGATCAAGTTTCATGGGGTACCTCCTAAACTGAGCGCACAAAAAACATTGAGTGGACGAGTCAACTGGCTGCTCATGAGCCATTATATCGCGCAGACTGGGCTGAGTCAATGGTCGCGGCTGGCGCGGCAGGGCTTCTCAAAAGTCCATCCCAGTGTCATCCCTTCGGCGGCCTCAGGGCAGGCTCTGAGCGGGTTCAAACCGTTTGCCAAAACCCAGCGACGTCTCAGTCCAACTCGAAACTCCGTTCTCGCGCCTAACCAGCGAAGGATCTCGGTCTTCCCAACGACCACCAGAGGGATCCTTCGCTAGCTTTTTCTGCAGAGAACGGGATTATGAGTTTGATCTGCTCGTCGCACGGTTTGCAGTCTACAGTAATGACCCGCTCAGAGCCTGCCCTGAGGCCGCCGAAGGGATGACACTCAAGTGGACTTTTGAAAAGCCCTGCCGGCGCGGCGTATCCCGCGTTGGGGGCAGACCCTTCGGGTCTAACACCCGAAGGGTTAGCGTCTAAGGCGCCCAATCGCCCGCCACCGCGATGATGTCGCCGACATCCACATCGCCAGTCGATGTCGTGCGACGACAGGTAGGCTAGGTCGTTCCAGTCGCTGGCCACCAGTTGGATGTCCACGATGTTCACCGCGCCAGAGCCGTTGACGTCGGTGATTCCACTGGCGCACCAAAGTTCGAATGTACCCATGTCATAGGCAGCGCCCTTGGGTCTGCTCACATTATCCAGGTCGGGGCTGGCGCCGGCTGCACAGGCGTCCATGGCCGGCGACCCTGGGGCCAGGTGGTAGCCGCCGCGGAGGGTGGTGATGAAGTCAGGATCCAGGCTGATGTTGCCCGCGCCGGGCAGCGCGCCGCCCTGGGTGTCGTTGCAGGCCGCAGTCGCCCTGGGCGTGATCAGGCCCACATGGCCATTGCCCCAGACAATGTTGTTATTGAAGGCGCCGTTGGTGCCGGCGGCATAGTAGACGGCGGAGTTGGTGTTGCCGGCAAAGGTGTTGTGCAGGGCATCGAACGTCGAGGTAGGACCGGCTCCGCCAACGTCGTAGACGTGCACGGCGCTGTCGTTGATGCCGGTGGCGATGTTGCCGCTGATCCGGCTGTTGCGCAGATCCACCACGCTGTCGTACAGCTCCAGCGCTGAGCCAGTTAGCGCCGTGTTGCCCAGTGAGGCGAAGAGCCAGAAACCCACGTAGGAGTCGTCCGAGACAGTAATGGCGCCGCCGATGCAGTAGATGCCCCCGCCGTTGCCGGTCAGGGCGCTGTTCAGGTAGAGCAACGAGCTGTTCTGAACGTTGAGCACCGTACTTGCGCTCATGTGCACGGCGCCGCCGTTGTCCGACCGGTTGTCGTGGACGAAGGTGCGGTTGAGGGTGACGGTGAATTGGTTGTCGATTTCGATACCGCCGCCGTCGTCGAGATCGTCCGTACCCCCCGTGAGTTCGAAGTTGTCGATGTAGACAGTGAGTGGCCCCGCGCCGCCGTAGATCTCGAAGACAGTGTCGGCGACGCCCGTGGCGTCCATCACAGTCTGGGTCGTGCCTTGCGCGGTGCACGTGCTGTTGTAGCCGCCGTAGATCGACAAGGATTTTGCGTTGATGTTCACCGTAGCCGCAGCGCCGGTGTAGGTGCGGCCTTGGACGCGAATCGTATCCCCGGAGCTGGCGGCATTGACGGCTGCCTGGAGGGTGGCATAGGTGCAGCTGTCGCCGACGGTCAGGATCGCCTCTCCGCCCTCTTTGTCTTCGGCGCCGGCCGGGGTGGCCAGTTTCTCGGGATCGAGGCCAGTCGCCAGGGCGATCGCCCGGCTGGCGGCCTCGGCCTGCTCCAAGGCCGCGCGATGGGCGTCCGCCTCTATGGTGAGGCGCTCTTCATCTTGTTGGGAGATCGGCTCGGCGCGGTTGATGGTGGGACGGTCAGCATTCGGCAACACTTCACGCAACAGGCGAGCCGCTGCGATCCACTCCGATTTGGGGAGCTGGCCGACCAGGTTGGCTACCAGCTGGGTGTCGCCGTTGTGGTAGGCGGACTCGATCTCAAGCCACAGACGTTGGACCTCGTCGGGCTCAGATTGGGTGAGCGGCGCCGGAGGACTCTCATGCTCGGGGGGAACACTGCCCTGCGTGCCGGGCCTGGCCCGGTGGCGGGCCTCGCGCTCGGCCAGCCGCCGGAGATGTGCAGGCCATTCGGCAGCCAGCTCGCGGCTGACATCCTCAGGCGGAATACCGGCATCCAGCAGTGTTGTTACTAGCTGCAGATCCAGTCCGAGTTCCTGCGACAGGCGTAGGGCTTGTTCAGGAGTGCCAGGGTTTTGTTGTTCACCCCGGCGTATAGCTGGTGCCGCCTGTGATTCTGGTGTCAGCGCAAGAGAAGCCATCAACGCTAAGAGGATAGTCAGGCACACCACCTGACGCGCGAAATCTTTGGTGGGAGTAGACATTGCGATCACCTCCGTTAGGTCGCCAAAATGTATCGGTGAGCACCTGGGCCTCCAGCCCAAGCGTAGAAACTCACTCACGTCAAACGACCAGCGCGTGACAACACCCTGTATTTTGTTAAACGAGAGCCGGACAGGATTCGCGTGATGTGGACCGCTCAGAAGCGGCTAGCAAATGGACAGGCCACGCCATGAAAAAGCCCTCGCGCATGTGCGCAAGGGCTTCTTCATCGGTCGAGCAGGATGGTTGACCGGATTGATTGGCGGCTCTCCCTGGTTGAAGGGTTTAACCACCGGTAGAGGCGAACCACGCTCCACTCGGGCTGGTCACAAAGATGATCGGTGCGATACACGGCTGGGGCAGCGTCAATCTAGCTTCGATTTTGGCGTTGCCACCGCCTGCTGAAGCAGCGCCCACACTGGCCGTGAAAAGCCCGGTCGTGACGTTCACCACTTGAGCATCATTCGTCAAGCAGCTTACAGTCGCCCGGAAGTTGGGAACAGTGTTGCTGCCTGTGTTCGGACCGGCTGCAAACACCAGGCCCTGCACACGGATCTCTAACTTGCCATCCGCCTTAAGCTCGCCAAAGCCTGAGCCAATCGCCCACGGCAAACCACCGCCGTTTATGCCACGAATGGGGTTCTGGGTACCGGTGAAAGCCTGGGCAGCCCAACCATCGTGTCGAATTCCAGAAATCTTGGCTTCCTTGGCAGCGGCCTGAGAGAACTGACCGCTCACAATGACTGTGCCAAGCGCTAGGGTTATAGCCAATGCAATCAATACGTACCTTTTCATCGAGTTCCTCCAGATGTTGAGTTGAACACTACCGGTTCGGTTCAGGTTGCGCAATCCAAAAAGTATAACGCTCAACTTGGAGAAGTCGGATTTGAACAAGGAGGCGGATTGCTGCACCAAACGTTGCTAACTCGTAACCCCGCTTACAGTTTCATTCGTCGTAGTCGCAGTGAATTGGTCACCACGAACACCGAGCTAAACGCCATGGCGCCGGCAGCCACCATCGGGTTGAGCTGATACTGCGGTCCCAGGAAAGGCACCAACACGCCCGCAGCGATAGGGATGGCGAGCACGTTGTAGAAGAACGCCCAGAATAGGTTCTGCCGGATGCCTCGCATGGTGCGTTTACTCAGGGTGATTGCCTGCGGCACGCTGCGGAGGTCGCCGCGCATCAGCACCACGTCGGCCGACTCGATCGCGACGTCGGTGCCCGTGCCGATGGCCATGCCGATGTCGGCCTGGACCAGGGCGGGCGCGTCGTTGATGCCGTCACCGACCATAGCCACCTGCGGCTTGCCACTCGCCCCTTGCAACCTGCTCACTTCCGCAGCCTTCTCGCCAGGTAGGACCTCGGCCAGGACGCGATCGACTCCGACTGCCGCGGCGATGGCTTCGGCGGTGCGCGGGTTGTCGCCGGTGAGCATAATGACCTCGATGCCTAAAGCGTGAAGCTGCTCGATAGCCTCTTTGGATGTCGGCTTGACCGTGTCGGCTACGGCTATCACGCCTTGGGCCTCGCCATCCACGGCCACCAGCATAGCGGTCTTGGCTTCGCCCTGAAGCCGGCTAACCTGCTCCTCCAGGCCGTTGAGACGGACGCCGTTTTTGGTCAACAGTCGCGTCGTTCCAACCAGCACGACGCGTCCGTCCACCGTGGCCCGAACGCCGCCGCCGGCAACCGCCTCGAAGTCCTGCGGCTCGGTCAGCGCTAAACCCTGCGCCTTGGCCGCCTCGACGATGGCCTGGCCCAGCGGGTGTTCGGAAACGCTCTCAGCCGAGGCTGCCAGCTGCAGAAGTGCTGAATGCTGAATGCTGAATGCTGAGTTTCCGGAAAACTCAGCATTCAGCATTCCTCGTTCAGCACTTACAATGTCGGTCACCTGCGGCTTGCCTTGGGTGATCGTGCCGGTCTTGTCCAGAACGACCGTCGTCAGCTTGCCGGCGGTCTCCAGGGCCTCGGCGTTTTTGACCAGGATGCCGTGCTCGGCGCCGACGCCCGTGCCGGCCATGACTGCGGTTGGCGTGGCCAAGCCGAGTGCACAGGGACAGGAGATCAGCAACACTGAGACAGCAAAAAGCATGGCGTCAGTGAAGCCCACGCCGCCGATGAAGTACCAGGCCAGGAAGACCACCAGCGCCAGCACTATGATTGCCGGCACGAAGATCGCCGCCACCCGGTCAGCCAGGCGCTGGATGGGCGCCTTTGAGCCTTGCGCCTCCTGCACCATACGGATGATCTGCGCTAGCGCCGTGTCTTTGCCGACCTTGGTGGCCCGGAAGCGGAAGCTGCCCGACTTGTTGATCGTGGCGCCGATGACCTCGTCGCCTGGCCCCTTATCGACGGGAAGGCTCTCGCCGGTGATCATGCCCTCGTCCACGGCTGATTGGCCATTGAGCACGATGCCGTCCACCGGGATTTTCTCGCCGGGGCGCACGAGCACGATGTCGTTGATCTCGACCTCGTCCACCGGCACCTCGACCTCTTCCCCGGCGCGCACGATACGCGCCGTGCGGGCGCGCAGCCCCATCAGCTTGCGGATCGCGTCGCCCGACTGGCTTTTGGCACGCGATTCGAGATATTTGCCCACGGAGATCAACGTGATGATCACGGCCGAGGATTCGAAATACAGGTGGCTATCCAGACCGAAGAGCAGCACGGCCAGGCTGTAGAAGAAGGCCGCCAGCGAGCCCATCGCCACCAGGGTATCCATATTTGCCGTGCGGTTCTGGAGAGCCTTCCAGGCGCTGCGCAAGAAGGGCTCGCCCACCCAAAACTGCACCGGGATGGTCAGCGCCAGCAGGAGCCAATCGCGGGCTGCGAAGTGGGGGATCAGCCCAAAATCGTGGCCCATGCTAAGGATCAGAATTGGGATCGTCAGCACGATGCCGACAGTCAACCGGCGGCGCCGATCGGCCAGCTCGGCTTGCCGCGCCTGCTGCTCCGCATCCTCCAGGGTCTCGCCAGCCCCTTTAGCCGGTTCGATCACCTTGTAGCCGATGGTTGAGATCGTGCGCTTCATATCGCCTCGGCTGACGGCCGTAGGCAGGTAGCGCACGTGGGCCAACTCGCTGGCGAAGTTGACGTTGGCCTCGAGCACGCCGTCCATGCGCTTGAGGCTGCGCTCGATGGTCGCGGCGCAGTTGGTGCAGGTCATGCCGGCAATCGGCAGGTCGATCGTCGCCTCAGCCACACCATAGCCGACGTCTTCGATTTTCTGCATCAAGTCCAACGGCTTCACCACCGACGGGTCGTAGATAATCTCGGCCCGTTCGTTGGCGAAGTTGACGTTGGCCTCCACCACCCCGTTCACCCGCTTCAAGTTACGCGCGATGGTGTTGGAGCAGTTGGTGCAGGTCATTCCTGTGACGGGAATGCTTAGGCGTTTGGCTGTTGTTTGGGTCATTGTTTTATTACGGAGTGGCGAGAAGTGGTGTGTCGGAGTGTCAGAGTGTCAAAGTGTCAAAGTGTCAAAGTGTCAAAGTGTCAAAGTGTCAAGTGTCAAGTCGTAGGGGACAGGTTTTGGTTCCGGGACCTGACACTCTGACACTCTGACACCTTCTACTTTCCGTAGCTTGCATACACCTCAGTCCCGCCCTCCTTATCAAACGCGATCACATCGTAGGGCTGGGCGGGTTGGCCGGGAACGTCCATGCCGGGCGAGCCAACGGGCATGCCGGGCACGGCCAAGCCGGCAAGGTTGGCTGGCCGCTCGGCTAGCAGGCGGTTGATCTCTTCGACGGGCACGTGGCCCTCGATGATGTAGCCATCGACGATGGCTGTGTGGCAGGCCTGGAGTTTTTGGGGTACTTGGCTAAGCGCTTTTACCGCTTCGGGGGACGATTGGTCCTTGGCCTTGACGGTGAAGCCGTTCTTCTCCATGTACGCGATCCAGTCGCCACAACAGCCTCAGGTGGGTGACCGAAAGACGGTCACCTCGGGCAGGCCTGGTTGGGCGGCCGGTTGGCTGATCGGCTGTGCAGCCGGCGGCGCTACACATGCCGCAACCAGGCCGACGACGGCCAACAAAAGGATAAGTTTCTTCATGAGCATCCTCCGGGTATTGAAGTATTGGAAAGGTGTCGTGTGTCGAGTGTCAAGGTGTCAGGTGTTGTGTGTCAGGTAATTCGGTACTTGACACTTTGACACTTGACACTCGCCACACGATTATGCCTTCGCCGGCGGATAGCCAATCTCGACGAGCGTCGCCTCGACCTGCGTCAGCACGTCGTCGCTGCTCACCTCGACCATGACGGCCTTGGTGTCTTGGTTGGCCTTGACGGACTGCAGGCCATCGACGTACTTGAGCTCGCGCTCGATCGTGGCGACGCAGTGGCCACAGCTGATGGCCGGAACGGTGTAGGTTTTGACGGTCATAGTGTCCTCCTTAATCGGGACTGAAATATGATGAGTGATGAGTGATGAGTGATGAGTGATGAATTCCAGACTCCGGAGTCCGGAATTCATCACTCATCACTCATCACTCATCACTCATCACTCATCACTCATCACTCATCACTCATCACTCATCACTCATCACTCATCACTCATCACTCATAACTTGCCAGTCTCCTGAAACACACCGACAATCTCGCCGATCATGCGCTCGCGTTCGTCGGCGTCCGAGCCGCGAATGGCAGTAGTGACGCAGGTATTGAGGTGGTTCTCCAGCACCAGCGCGCTGACGCCCTCCAGCGCCTTTTGCACGGCGTGTACCTGGCGCATCACGTCGATGCAGTAGGTGTCGTCCTCGACCATGCGCTGGATGCCGCGCACGTGGCCTTCGATGCTTTTCAAGCGGTTTAATACCTGGCGTTTTTGATCGACGTCCATCGTTTCGTGTTCCTTTGAGGCGGTATCCCTCCCCAGGGGGGATGGGGTGACTGGAGTATATCATAGGGTGCGCCAACACGTCAAGTAAGCCTTCATGCCAATCACTTTACAGCAAAACGCCCGACCAGTCTGGTCGGGCGTTTAGGGTGGCGCGATGAGGCGGATCACGCTTCATCCGCGTGAGCCAGTTCGTCCAGGAGGCCGGCGAACTTCTCTATCTCCTGACGCACCGTCTGCCATATCTCTGGCAGGTTGACAACCAAATCCTGCATTCGTCCCAGTGGCGCTGTATCGCATCCACGGTTCCTTCAAGCTCGTGGAGTTCCTCAAGAATGCGTTTCTGCAAGACACGGTAGCGCGCGATCATAGCACGACTCCTTCCGCATCAAGGACAGTCTGCAGGGAAGACGACGCTTCCTCGACGGCGATGAGGTTGATCTCGAAGGACGGGTCGATGGGATCGAGTGCGGCCCAGGCGCGCCAGAAGTCGGCGGGCGCAATGGCCTCGACGGCCAGATCGATGTCCGATTCCGGGTGAAACCCCTGACCGTGAGCTACCGATCCGAAAAGAATCACCTGCGTTGCACCGTAGCGTTCTCTCAGAACCTGAGCGGCCGCTTGAGCCACTTGCCGGGCGCGCTCGCGCCGTTCGGCCAGCGCGCGTAAACGCCGCTCTTCCCGTTGACGGGCTGAGCGCTGATAGACGGCGACTTCGTGCGTGCCTGTTCCTTCCATGGTGACTGTAGTATAGCCGCACGAGGGTCAGGTGTCAATGTGAGTCGTTGGCAGCCGTTCTGCTCGCAGTGATGGACTACCTCAATCGAGCTAGCCACTTACGGGATCGGCCAACCCCACCACCGCGCCACCCGCTGGATATCCACAATCGTGATCCAACCGTCGCCGTCCTGGTCGTAGGGCGCGCCGGCCTGCTGGCCCCAGAGGCCGGCGATGATGACCAGGTCGTCCACGTCCACCGCGCCATCCTCATCGAAGTCGCAGCAGGCTGGAGAGCCACCCACGCTTAGCTTGGCCACGAAGGCGTCGCCGTACCCGTTGTAGCTCCGGTCGAAGGCGCCTGGTGTGGTGGGGAAGTTGCTGGAGCTGGTGGCGCCCGTCACGTAGACGCTGCTCGCTGCGTCCACGGCGATGGCCCAGCCGCGGTCTTGCTGGCCACTGCCGCCCAGGAAGGTTGCATAGACCAGTCTGCTGCCCGCCGGGTCCAGCCTGGCGATGAAGGCATCATAGCCGGCGTTGTAGCTCGGGTCGAAGGCGTTGGACGTGGCTGGGAAGTTGCTGGAGTAAGTACCGCCGGTCACGTAGACGCTGGGCGAGCCGTCCACGGCGATGGCCAGCCCGTTGTCGTCGCTGCTGCCGCCCAGGAAGGTGCCGTACTCCAGGGCGCCGCCGGCCGGGTCCAGCCTGGTCACGAAGCCGTCGCCGTCGCCGCCGTTGTAGCTTGGGTCGAAGGCAGCCGATGTGGTGGGAAAGTTGCTGGAGGTGGTCCCGCCTGTCACGTAGGCGCTGCCCGAGCCGTCCACGGCGATGGCCCGGCCCTCATCGTCGCTGCTGCCGCCCAGGAAGGTGGCGTAGGCCAAATCGCTGCCGGCCGGGTTTAGCTTGGCCACGAAGACGTCGGCGCTACCGTTGTGACTCGTGTCGAAGGCGCCGGGCGTGACGGGAAAGTCGGTGGACAGGATCCAGCCCGTCACATAAGCGCTGCCCACCTGGTCCACGGCGATGGCGGAGCCAATGTCTACATCGCTCCCGCCCAGGAAAGTGGCGTAGGCCAGCCCGCTGCCGGCCGGGTTAAGCTTGGCCACGAAGGCCTCGGTGTTGCTGTAACTCGTGTCGAAGGCGTCAGGCGTGACGGGGAAGTCGCTGGAGGTGGTCATGCCCGCCACGTAGGCGCTGCCCGCCTGGTCCACGGCGATGGCGGCGCCGGTGTCTCCATTGGATCCGCTGCCGCCCAGGAAGGTGCCGTACTCTAGCCCGCTGCCAGTCGGGTTGAGCTTGACCACGAAGGCATCGTTGTAGCCGTAGTTGAAGCTCGGATCGAAGGCGCCGGGCGTGGTGGGGAAGCCGATGGAGTGAGTGTAGCCCGTCACGTAGGCGCTGCCAGCCCCGTCCACGGCAATGGCGGAGCCAGAGTCCAAATCGCTCCCGCCCAGGAAAGTGGCGTAGGCCAGGCCGCTGCTGGCCGGGTTGAGCTTGACCACGAAGGCGTCGCCGTAGCCGCCGCTGAAGCTCGGATCGAAGGCGCCGGGCGTGGTGGGGAAATTGCTGGAACCGGTGCTGCCCGTCACGTAGGGACTGCCCGTTCCGTCCACGGCGATGCCGGAGCCAGAGTCCCCATAAAACCCAGTGCCGCCTAGGAAGGTGCTGTATAGCAGGTCGGTGGGGTTGTCGGTTGGCGTCAATGCAGACGGGGCAGGGAGGGCCGCGTCGACGTCCGGCGCGCTGCCGGGCGCTGCCGTCCAGGTTGAGGTCTGGCCGGTCTCCGCCTCGCCCACGATTGTCAGAGAGAAACTTGCGCCGGGCAAAGGCAAGGCCAGGTCGCCGGCTGCGCTCACCAGATGCAACGTGCGGCCTTCAACACCTCTTAGCTCGGCTCCCGCTACCTGCAACTGCACAGCGCTCACATCGGCGTCGGGCTGGACAACCAAGCGCTGCGCCATTCGCCCACCTTCGCTCGTTAGCTCCAGATCCACGCCAGGGCAGAGATCGACATAACGCACGCCGCCCCACACCGGCACTGCCGGTTGCCATTGGTCAGGGTCGTTGCCCAGGAAGTAGCTGACGGTGGTGGTCAGCGGGTCGAACGGCTCGATGCGCACGTCGGGGTTGCTGCCGGGGAAGCTGAGCTTGAGGTTGACGCCGCGCCGAGGGGAGGGTAGACAAGTAGGCAAGTAGATAAGGGGGTTGTCACATCCTTCTTGTTCCCTTTTGTCTACTTGTCTACTCTCTACAGTAATCCAAATCGCGTCCTTCGCCAGCCACATCGTGCCCGGCCCGCCCCAAACCCGGAATCGGGCAGCATCGGGCCATTGGCCGGCGTTTTCGACGAAGAGGATGGCGCCGGCCTGCGGTTCCGGCGTAGGAGCGGCTTGCGGTGCGGCTGGCTGGGCCAGGATTACGCCTGGGGCCAAGAGCGCGACGACCACAAGGGAACTGAGTAGGATCTGCTGTTTGGACATGACGGGCCTCCGTGTCAAGGCTGTCACCCACCGGTCATCTGCGGTTGTTCGTCCTCCGGCGCCATGGACGGCCGCGGTTCGTGGATGCGGACTGTGGGCTCGCGGAGGCGCATTAGCCGCACGCAGGAATACAGTTTCACAACGAGCAACGCAATTACCACCGGCAACACGACGGCGTTGGACTTGGTCGCCAGCAACAGGAAGGTCACCAACCCGGTGTTGCATGCCTTGCCGAGCTTCGACCAGTTAAGGGCCCAGATGGTGCGGTCCACCCGGTAGAAGTAGTTGGGCGACATGACGGGCCAGCGCATGTACTGGTTGCTGAGGTAGTGGTCGAGCACCATGAATTGGACCAGGAACAGTGCGATGGATGGCAGCAGGTAGGGATACATCCAGAGGCTGTTGAGGTAGAAGAAAGCCACCGAGATTCGATCCCCCAGGATGTCCCACTGCGCACCGAAGAGCGTTTCCTGGTTGAGACGACGCGCCAGGAACCCATCGGCCACGTCACCCACCCAATGGACGGCCAGGCCGGCCAGGTTCAGCATCGGGTTGTGCTGGTAGGCTGCTGCACAGAACAGAAGCAAGGAAATGGTG
This sequence comes from uncultured Chloroflexia bacterium, assembly GCA_963709505.1. Taxonomy (GTDB): domain Bacteria; phylum Chloroflexota; class Anaerolineae; order JAAEKA01; family JAAEKA01; genus CAVPXC01. The sequence goes on from CAVPXC010000003.1 coordinate 186,917, forward strand.
ATACGCAGCAGGGTGATGACGTTGGCCACCGTGCCTAGGTCCTCTTCCGAGCTGCACTGGATTTGTTCTCTTGCGTGCTGGATCATGGAGTGCCTCCTGGATCGTGCGATCTCCCAGAGCATTATCTTCGAATCAACGGCAGAACCAGGCGATAGCCAACGAAGCCTTACGATGTGACGCCTGCCCGAGGTTTCGGCCTGCACGGCTTGAAGCGCGGCAAACTCCTCCTCCGACTTGGGACCGCGGCGCAGGCTGCGCAGCACGTTGGCCGAGAGCCGGATCGGATAGAGGAAGGTGGTGCGCCGGAAGGCAGACGTCAGCTCCTCGCCGATGGCCTGCATGCCTGTACGGCCACCCTGGAAATCGAGAAAGACCGCATCGAAGGGTTTGACGCTCAGGCTACTCACCGCCTGGCTGAAGTTGGATGGCGACAGCCAGGCGGCCGCCCAGCGAGTCAGCAGGCGCTGCCAGGACGAACCCAGCTTGTTGTAAGTGAGCAGGGGAAGCAGATAGCAGGTGTTGGCCATGCGCACCAGCTCCCACATGGCCCGGTCGCGCGGGATGAACGAGAAAGCCCCCGACGTGCCCGAGCTGTAGACCGGCATGACGTCGTGTTGACCCAGGCGGTCGATCCACCCGTCGATGGAGCATACGTCTTCGACGTCCACGTTCACCTGGCGGTGATGGATGAAGGAAAGCCACCGGTTCATGCGGGTGAAGTCGTTCGCGTCCAGCCAACGCTGGCTGTAGCTCTTGAACAGGTCGTCGGAGACCATCAGCTGCTCGACAATCGCGCCCACGTCATCCGTCAGCCCGATCCCAGCCTCTCTGGCCAATTGCTGGTAGGCTGGGATCGTCTGCAGATAGTGTTCGTGGTTGAGCAGAATGGCCTGGCGGCGCAGGTCCCGAGCGCGTTCGGCGTCAAAGGGCCGGCGCAGCGCCCAGGCTTGAGTAAGCCTGAGCAGCGCCTTGTGAATGTCAGCAAGGGGTTCGGTCGGTTTTTGGGTCATTGGCGAACATCCTGTGATTTTGGCATGGCCGATGCTGCGTCTGTGGTTGTCCCGGTGAAGCGTTCTGTCAGTTAGCCTGCAACAGGCCAAGCACACGCGCAGCGGTTACCGGGTCCACTCGGTAGGGACTAGCTGGACCCTCGAAGAAGCGATGATCGCGGATCAGGTGGACGATCAACCCCGGCCCAGCAAGGTAGTCGCCCGTCCCTCGGTTGATCAGCAAGAAGTCGATGTCGCTGTAGCGGTACGTCTGTCCAGCCTGGCAAGGCAGCGCCAAGCCCGTCTCCACTGTGACGACATTTACCTGTTCTGTTGGCAGGACTTGGATCGGGATGCCGAGTACCTCGTCGCTCCACGGACGGCATAGGGCGGTGAACGGGCAATACTGATAGCCGAGGTAGGGCTGGAGGAGCACCTGGAAGTCACCGTTCCTTGCGCCGGCGGTCTCCACCGGCAATCTGCCCTGGTGTAGTTGGTCTTCCACTTCATTCAAGTCATAGCGCATGGTCGGCTTGGCCACGGTGTTGAGCGCATAGGTTTCAGTAGCCACCCAGTTGGCGCCAAAGTAGTCTATCGCTTCAATAAGTTCCGCTTGATATGAAGCGACGGCGGTATCCAGAAGCCGGTCCAGCGCCGCAGCGATCTGTTCGTGGGTCACGCCTACCTGGTCGAGCGTTTCCTGATCTGAGGCTATGACTTCGTGCAGCATCTCGCCCTGCGCCAGGAACCCCCCTTGGGACCACAGGCCGGGCCGCATTCGTGCTTCGATCCAGGCCGGTATTGGACTGGCTGCGCACATCGGACAGGCGTAGTCGATGAGCTTGCCTTCTCCCAGGACAGGTGCGTAGTAAGCGAATGTCGCCTGGCAGTTCGGGCAATTGTGGTGCTGATCTTGGCTCTGCTCGCGGTCAAAGGCGGATGCCGGGCCGAATAGCGCCGTGAGAGAATCGGGATAGTGCTGGGTTGGTCTTCCCTCCAGCACGCCGATGATCTCCCCTTCCTCCCACAACAAGGTTCTGCCACCGCTCTCGACGACAGCTTTCCAGGCGTCCTCCTCGCTTGATGCCGGCGATGCCGGCACGCAGGGGCGCCAGAGATCTGGGAACTGGCCCAGGCGCACCGGCAAGATCGTTCGGCCGATCACGTCGGCGATGGTGGTCAGCCGGTCGCGCAGGCCCGCCTGACCGTACACCGACTCTACAGCCCACCGTCCATCGACCAGAGGCAGAACGACGTAGTAGGCCTTGCCGTGCTGAACTCGCTGTATCATCTGCTCGATCGTCGTGTCGCGGTCAAGAACGACGTAGTCTTGCCACAGCGCCTCAGCAGGCCACGGGGTAGCTAGTTCAGGCTGTTCGTCGGTCTTATCAGGTATCTGGCTCAGCATGTTGCGGATGGCGTTCGCTCTAGGCCCCTCAGGTAGCGCATCCAGATAAGCCTGGAAGTCCCGGCGGGCGCTGTCAAACTGGCCCAGGTTGGCGTAGATGTCTCCTCTTCCGGCGCGATACTCCGCATTGTTCGGCTCAAGGTGCACCGCCATGTCAATTGAGGCCCATGCCTCTTGCAAGCGGCCGGCAAGCCTATGGACGAAGCTTTTGTTCAGGTGCGCAATAGCGTAACCAGGGTCGAGCGCCAGTGCTTCGTCAATGGCCACCATGGCATTTTCCAGCTCCCCCATGAGGGCGAGGGTCAGGCCGCGCTCGGTGATGGCAGCAGGAAAGCGAGCGCGCAGCGATATCGCCCAGTCGAGATCGTCCAAAGCCTCCTGGCCCATGGCCAACTTGCAGTGGGTGATCCCTCGCCGATGAAAGATCACGGGATCGCGGGGCGTTAGTTCCAGGATCCGGGTGTAACTAGCCAGTGCGTCGATCAGGTTGCCCTGCTGTTCGCATTCTCTGGCGTGCTGCTGGAGTTCGGCGGCAAGCCCTGCGGGATCTGCGGCTACTTCTGCCGGGGGAGTAGCATCGGCGAGCAGTCTAGCCACTGTATCTCGTTGCTCGTATGCCGGCTTGAACTCGGGCCAGTTGACAATAGCCCGCTCGAAGTCGGCCAGCGCGCCAGGAAGGTCACCCATTGTTTGCTTGGCCAAGCCCCTGTTGGTGTAGGCCATAGCTTTGTCCTTACCATCCGGTAGAAGGGCGATTGCTCGATCCAGATCCTTGACGTATCCCTCGTTGTCACCTTGCATGAGCAAGACGAATGCACGGTCAGCGTAGGCAAATCCAGCCTTTGGCGCCTCCTTCAAGACATAAGCGAGGTCAGCTGCGGCCGCTTCCCAGTTTTCCATGGCGCGGTAGACACGCGCTCGATTGGCATAGGCTGCAACCCTATCCGGTCCCTCGGGCAGAAGACGAATCGCTGCCTCGAGGTCATCGAGCGCTACCGAGTAATTGCCCTGATTCCTGTGTGAGGCAGCCCGATCAAGATAGGCCTGCCCGTCGGGCGGATGGTTTGCCTCCTTGATTCTGCCTTTGAGTTTCGTGAGGAAGGACATAGATTGTTTTCTTTCAGGCCACAGTGACTATTCCAGGCTAAGCAGGTAGGCCACTAGATCGTCCAGCTCGGCCTCGCTCAGGGTATCCCCGAAGAGGTGCGGCATGATGCCGGCATGGCAGGGTCCCGGTGGACAGTTCGGGGCCACCGACCCATTCGGATCGAGGATGGATTGGCGCACGTACTCCTCTGCGGACAGAGAAGAGTCTCGCTCACCTGCTGCGGTGGCAATCCCCTTCAAGTCCGGGCCAATGAGGCCACCCCCACCCGGCGTGCCATGGCAAGCTGCGCAGCCCTGGGCAGCGAATAGTGCCAGACCTCGCTGGCCCTCGTCACTGACAGGCGTGGGCAAGGGGACGGGGGTCGGCTTGGGCGAAAGGGTGGCACCAGGGGCTGGTGCCGGCTCCGGCTCTTCCACCTCGGCTGCGCTGGCTTCCCACCACAGTGTGGCCGCCATCCCGCTCCTCAGCTCGATGCCCGTCTCGGCGTCCCACACCCGGAAACGGCCGTCGGAACCGCCGGTCACCAACTGCCGCCCGTCCGGGCTAAAGTCGGCCGAGTCGACGCCGCTGGGATGGCCCGCCAGGAAGACCAGCTCGCCGGTTTCGGCGTCCCAGACGCCTGCTGTCTCGAAGCCGGCTGTGGCAATGCGTGTGCTGTCCGGGCTGAATACCACTGTGCGTGCTCCGGTCGTGATCGTATACAACTCTGTCTCAGCGATCAGATCGTAGATTCTGACTGGATACCCCGGTATGGCAAGGAGTTTGCCATCGGGGCTAATCGCCGGCGCGTTGGCGTAGCTGGACTCGTATCCAGGCAACGTAGTGATGGGTTCGCCCGTTTCGGCGTCCCACACCTGGACCTTCTCTCCGCCTCCGACGATCTGGCGGCCATCGGGGCTGAAGGCCGCAGCGGAGACCGCGCTTTCGACCGTGACCGTCAGGAGTTTTTCTCCGTTCGTGGCGTCCCAAATCATAGGCGCATCGGCATCAGGGTCGACCGTCAGGATGCGCTTTCCATCGGGCGCAAAAGCAACGGAGCGGACCGATTTATCATGCTCGATCTCCAGAGTCACCTCGCCGGTCTCCGTATCGATCACGCGTGCCACCGGGTTGGTGTAGGCCACGACCACCTTCGTGCCGTCGGGGCTGTAGTCCAGGCTGCCGTCGGTGGTGGCTATCACGAATCCATCGAGGCCCAGCTCAACCTCGTGCATTTTTTCGCCCGTGGCGGCGTCCCAGAGGCGCAAGTAGCTGGGCCGACTCGCTCAGCGTGGCGATCTGTGATCCATCCGGACTGAAGGCCACGCCAAACACGATGGGGTCGTCGACGATCTCAGCGAAATTGTCCTTCAACTCGGAATAGCTGATCAGCATCTGAGTGAACTGCGGGAAGAGCTTCGGGTCTTGGTTGAAGAAGACCTGGCTATAGAGGGTGCCGTTGGCGTAGGAGGCCTCCTGCAAATCCCAGATGCGCGCCACCTGCAACGGCCCGCCGGCTGGGTCAGCCAGGTCGGGCAGGTGCTGGTGCACCAGGGCCATGGACGAAAGCAGGTCATCGCCCGCTTCTTGCAGAGTCTGCACGTTGGGGGTCGGTTGCGATCCAAGGAACAGCTTGAAGAGAGCTCGAACGCCGTAGGCGGCGTAGTCCTCGGGGTTTTGTTCCAATTGGGTGGTTGCCTCATCCACCTGCTGGAAGAGCCAGCCGCGATCCTCCATTTTTAGCTGGGCCAGAGTCTGCAGCATCGTTAGATAGCTGCCGGCTGCAGCGTCTGGATCCTGTTGCATGGCAGCCTCCAGGTTAGCCATACCAGCTTCGAAGTCTTCGGCGGCCTGCTTCGGGTTGGACTCGTAGGCATCGAGTGCCTCCATCACGTCGGCCACGGCCCCAATGGCGAGGGCAGCGGAAAGGTCCGGCTCGATCTTCAGCGCCTTGGCAACGTCCTTTCGCGCCAGGCTGATGGCGGTGCCGGCCTCGTCCTCGTCACGAAATAGGGTTCGCATGTGCGCCCAGGCGCGCAAGGCATAGGCATCAGCCCGCGCTGGCTCGGTCTCAATCGCCTGGTCCAGGTCGGCAAAGACGGCATCCAAGTCACCGCCAATGGCCAGCGTGGCTCCGCGGTATAGGAGCGCATCGGTCCAGCCTGGTTTTTGGGCCAATGCCTGATTGAAGTGAGCTATGGCCAGTCCTTGCCGGCCGTCGGCCAGGCTGGCCAGGCCGCGCTGCACGTGGCCTTCTGGGGTGTCATTCTCTAGCGGGGCCAACAGCGTTGCCTCGATCGCAATCGGCCCGACTTCAGGCACGGAGATGCTGTTGGTTGCCGCAATTTCGGGTATAACGATCTCCATGGGGACATCGTAGTCGAACACTCGCATGGTCATGGAGACGGTCGCAGTGGCATCGATCTGACCTGTGAAGTCTATGTCGCCCTCGGCTGTAGATCGCACAACCCGCAGGTCTTCCTGGCTGATCCAGTAGTTGACGAGCATATCCGTTTCGACATCGCCTAGTGGCTCGTCAAAGCTAAACGGAAGCCTCGTTCGACCAGTCAGGTGGTACGCGGGGGTGCCCTCCACGGTTTCCTCGCCCAGCAGCTCAAGCTCATCGACGGTAGTCGGGTCCGCCACCAGGTCCTCCGGGTTGAAAATGGTCGTGGTTTGGGGCTCGATCAGCCACTTGTCGGTCAATGGATTCTTGACGTAGGTCGTGCCTGCGACGCGCACCACCTGGGTTTCGACTTCGACGCCGTTGACCGACATTGTCAAGGTCCCCTGGACGGTGTCGGGCGGTTGGACGTCGCCGACGAGGTGCATGGGCATCTCTGTGTCCTCGCCGATGTCCGCACCGCTCAGCACCATGAGTAGGTTCATATCGAAGCGGTACGAGCTGGCCTGCTCTGAGGCATCGAAGGCCCCTTGTAGGATCGCCTCGGCCGATAGGGGTGCCGGTGTGGCCGCCGGCTCAGGAGTTGGCGTCGGGGGAACGGGTGTTGGCGTGGGCAGCACTGGGGTCGGCGTCGGCGGGACGAAGGTAGCCGTTGGCGGGACGGGGGCGGGTGGCACCTCCTCCTGGCAGGCAACCAATGCCAGTGCGATCACCAGAACGCCGATCAGTAACAGCCGGGTTCGTTGCGTAGGCATCGTAGTCTCCTTTTTCTGCCGTCCTTGCGGATTGCTGACTCGATCTGATCTGCTCACTTGAGTCCGGCCAAGGCAGCCTCAATCGTCTGCGCATCGGGGCCGATGATTAGGAGCACACGCTCGCCATCCTGGCGGGCGAAGGTAGCGGCGGTGTCGCTATGCCACCAGAGGCCATCGGGTTCGCCCACCAGACTCGTGACCTCTTGCATGGTGTCGCTCCGATGGCTCACAGCGACCTGGTAGAGCGCCCAGAACTGGTCGGCCTCGTTCTGGTTGTCCCACTGGGTCTGCATCACTAAGAGGTACGGGCCCTGCTCGCCGTTACGAAGAAGAACGTAGCTGTCGCCGGCCCAGCCTTCGGCAGCCATCGCCGCCATAGTAGGCCCAACGTGCTCTTGCAGGTAGAGGCGTAGCCCAAGCTCTCCCATGACGTCACGATCGACCTCCTGCCATTGGCCGCCGAGGCTGCCGGCCAGGTCGGGGATCGTCACTTCCACGGGGTCGTCGCCTTGGCGGTAGCGCTCAGGGTGCAAAATCTGCTCGCTGGAGCGCGGCAGCGCTTGATACGCCTCGTCAACCGCTTCCCACGCGCCGCGGTCGTAGAGCGTCTCGACGAAATCCAGGCCTTGTAGGTAGGGGAATACCTCGTTTTCACGAATGAAGGCCGGGCTCGTGTCCAGGATTGTGCTCTCCATGCCGCCAGCCTCCGAGATGGACTGCATCATGTCGTAGAGGATTACATGCTCATCACCGTACAGCAACATGGCAAGCGTTGCATCTCCCTCAACCAATGCCCTTATCGCAGCTTTCTCGTCGGAGTTGGCGCCACTCTCTTTGAGCGCGCTCAGGTCATAGTGCTGATCCTGCAGCGCGTGAACATACTCGTGGGCCACGGTCATCTGGTCGGAAGCCGTCGACTCGCCCCGATCCACCAGGTAGAAGGCCTGTTCTTCAAGGTCGTAGAAGCCGCCGATCTGCTCGGCGTTGAGGTCGATGAACAGCTTCTCCAAATCGATGCCGGGGTCGATAACACCCAACAGTGCCAGCAGGGCCTGGCTCTCCCGCAGATCGGCGCGGTTTTCGTCGTCGAGTTCGCTCTCGAAGCGCGCTCGCACGTCATCCTCGGTCAGCACCCGGAAGGGCACATCGGCCGTTGGACTGAGCTCGCGGGTGCTGGACACGTTGGCCTTGATCTCGTCGGCAGTGTCTTGCGCTGTGTTGGGTGTCGTCCGCTTGAACTCCAGCGCGTCGACAAACTCCGTCGCCTCGAGGATGGTATCGGCGAACTCAGTGGCCGTTTGGTGGTCCGCAGCCATGGTGAACAGCACCTTGCCCTCGTCTACCAACCTAACCACTGTGCCTCCCTCGACGGCCGGTTCGATGCGAGGAAGATAGTTGGATCCTATCGCGGCTGTCGTGGCCATGTCGGTAAAGACGTCACTCGGTTCCTGATCTGAGATGGCCGTCAGGGTAACGACAAGCGTGCGGCCCACGTCGTCAATTTCGATGATCTGGGCAGTGGCCTCACGCTCCCGGTTTTCTTTGACTTGGTCGGTCAGGTCGGCCAGCGCCTTGGCCTCGGTCAGGGTATAGCCTTGCCTCAATGTCTCGATCAACTCTGCGGTCCGGGTGTCGTCCTCGCCGGATGGCTGCAGCGAGACGTAGGTCTCGAGCGCTTCTCCGGCCTCATCAAAGCGCCCCTCTCCCTTGTAGGCCAGGCCGAGGAAGGCTTGAGCAGGGCCGTTCTCTGGCTCCTCATCGACCAAACTTTCCAGCACGTCGATGGCTTCACCGGTCTTGCCTTGGCGGACCAAGGCCATGCCAAGCACGAGCTGAGCCGTGGTATCGTTAGGATCCAGGCCTAGGGCTTGCCGCGCATGGGTTTCGGCTGCATCGAGTTTGCCATCGATCATCGCCAGATAGCCGATCTTCGCATGAGTCGAGGCGTTCTCAATCCCTTCTGGGTTGAGCCGCAATGCCAGGTCGAACTCCGCCTGGGCTGCCTCGGTACCACCCTGCTGGAACAGGGCCGAGCCGAGGTCACGATGTGGCTCGGCATCCGCCAGGCCAACTTGCAGAGCCTGGGCAAAGGCAAGATCCGCCTCATCCCATCGCTCCTGCGCCTGATAGGCGGCGCCCAGGCCTATGTAAGCCCATTCGTCATAGGGGTCCAGCTTGACTGCCTTTCGCAGGTACTCCAGCGCCTTGACGGGGTCGCCATCGCACAGCCTGGCAAAGCCCATCCCGACCAGACCATCGGCTGAGCGGGGTTGTTCCGCCATCAGGGTCTGGAACTGACGGACGGCCAGGTCGCATTCCCCTTCGTTCAAGTAGGTCCAACCGATCATCTCAACCGCCGCTGGATAGTTCTCGCGTTTGTCCAGCGCCTTGCGCAACTGAACGCGGGCATCGTCTGGCTCTCTCTGCACTTGATAGAGCCGGCTTCTGGCAATGTAGGGCTGCGGGGCGTCCGGGATCAGGCTAGTTGCCTCGTCGATGTGGGCTGTAGCTGCGTCGTAGTCGCCGCGCTCCGCGGTCAGATAGGCCAGGCTGAGCAGTGCATCGGCCGAATCTGGCATCAGCTCCAGCGCCTTGTCGAACTCGGCCTGCGCCGGCTCGTAGCGTCCGCCTTCCGCCAACATGTCGCCCAAAGCGATGTGCCAGGGTGCAAAGTCCGGCTGCAGGGAGATAGCGCGCTCGTAGGCGGCCTGGGAGCGCCCGGCTTCACCTTTGGACCAGTAGTAGGATGCGAGAGTTCCGTAGGCCACGGCCAGGTCCGGTTGCAGCTCGATCGCCCGCTCGGCTGCTTTCAGAGCAGCCTCATACTGGCGGTCGGAAAGATAAGCGTCGGCTAGTACCGCTTGCACCTCGGCGCTGGTCGCGTCCAGTTCGGCGGCCTTTTCGGCTGCTTGGACTGCAGCGCTAGTGTTGCGCATGCTTCGTTGGGCGCGGGACAGAGCAACGTATGCTTCGGCGCTCTCCGGAGCTAGCTCGACAGCTTTTTTGGCGAACTCAAGCGAGCGCGGCTCGTTCCCAAGCCGCCAATAGTCTGCCGTTGCCAGCCCGATGACTGCCGGCGCATACGTTGGGTCCGCTGCCGCGGCCTGTTCGAACAGCTCAATGGCGCCGGCGAAGTCGCTGCGCGCCATGGCCGCGTAACCCTCGCCGACCAAGGACGACAGCGATATCGGTGTCGGCGTTGGTGTTGGGGGAATGGGCGTTGGCGTAGCTGGGAGCACGGTGGGCGTCGGCGGGGCAGGAGTGGGGGTAGTCTGGCTGCCACATGCAACCAACACGAGGGCGATCAGGCCCAGGCCGATCACCGGTACGAGTTGTCTTTTGTTTGACATGGTTTTTCCTCCGTGTCAATAGCCGGCCGTCCGTGGCGTTCGCAAGCCAGTCTGTCAGGTATGTCCTCGTTTGGGCAGCAGCTCAGGAACTACAATCGCAGGTTCCGCAGTCACAGCCGCCACAATCGCAAGTCCCGCAGTCACCGTCGCAGCCTCCATCGCCGCAGCCTTCGCCGCACTCGCACTCACTACAGTCGCCGGGATTGCAGCAATCGCAATAGTAGCAGCAGTGACAGCAATCGCCATCGGATTGGTCACAAGATCCTATCACTGGCCGCGGATGGGCCACAAAAACCGATCACCGGCCGCGACCTCGAGTGTACCGTTGATGCTATTCCAAGGAGGGGGCGCATCAATCGTGTAGTTGTATCGACCAGGGGGAAGACACAGTGGGTAGTCCGTCATTGGCGGCACCCTGAAACTCCCGTTGTTGATGGTGACCGTTATCTCGGCACCGATCTGATTCTGGATCAAGTAGCAGCCCAGGTTGGGGGGCAGTTCCGATTCCGGTGTGGCCGTCGCTACGGAAGGTGGAAGGGTTGGCGCGGCTGGCGGGCTGGTCGGTTGGGGTCGAGGGGTAGGTGTGGACACCACCACCTCTGGTACGCTGTCGCACTCGATATTGAGCGATGTGTACTCTTTCCCTCCAATCAGGTGCGCCACCCAGCCCTCGGCGCCGGTTGCGGTGCGTACCTGCAGCCAGGCGCAGTCGTTCGATTGCCCGATCACGTCAAGTGCATCGTCCTTGACCAGGGCTGCAACCGAGCCAAAGGCCGTGCCCGGACCGGAACGCACGTTGAGTTGAGGCGCCGTGACCACGGCATCGGCCGGCACCGGCGTCGGCGTTTCGGTAGCCTTCGGCGTAGGTGTGTCCGTTGGCGGCGCGGGAGTTGGCGTGCGTGTCGGTTTCGCGGTTGGGGTCTGCGTAGCCGTCGGCGGCGCCTGGGTGGGCGTGGCCGTTGCAGGTGGCACGGTCGGCGAGGGAATGGCTGTTGGCGCCTCGACGACCGGCTGCACCGGCGATGCCTGTTGCGCCACCGTGGCTACCAGGGCAGCAGGCGTGGTCTCGGAGGTAGTGCCCCGATTTTCTGGACATCCCGCAAGGACCAATGCGAGGACCAACAGGAACACCGCGTAGGTTCCTCTCGACTTCGTTTTGGGTATCATGGCTTCCTCCAGTGGATATTTCTGGTGGCCCGAGTCCATATTTGGTACCAGCGCAGTCCAGAGTCGGGCGCCTGCTTCATCTACATGGTCGGCTCAACATGCGCTGCGTTTTCCGTCGGCTGCTCGGCTGGCGTCGTTTCAGTAGTTGTTTCGGAGACTGACAAGGCGGATGCATCGCCCAGCTCTTCAGTGTTGTCGCCAAGTGTGACCTTGTCGTTTTCTGGCATCTGTGTCTCCTTACCCTTCGCCTCCGTAATCACACAACTGATTCGAACAGGGTCTTCTGTGCCGGCATCACTTCGCTCCCGAACGATGCAGCAGCTGGGATTTCGACCTTCGTGCAAGGCGCGAATTAGCGACTCTCTGGCAGCAGTGAATCGAACGGCTCAGTTCGCTGCGGAGCGCTGAAAACGCCTGCTCCAGCCCGCGTCCTACGCTTCGTGTCAGACTGGATACCTGTGTCCATATGGCTCGCGTCATCTTGCTGACCGCTTGCCAAACGGCGCGGACGACCACCACCGTCCCTCGCCGGATCGCGCTGGCGATCCGCACGACCGCATGCCACACGGCCGCCAGCGGCGGCCTGATCCACCTCCAGAATCTCTGCGTGCCTGCGACTAGCGCTCCCCAAACGGTGCTGACCACGCTGACGGTGAAACGCCCGATCGCCTTGACAACGCTCGCCATGGCGTGCGAAACGGCCAGCACAACGGCCACCAGTCCGTGCCAGATCGCGCTTGCCGCCAGAACGATCCAGCGCCAGAGGGTCTGGATTGGGCGGATGATCCACCCCCAAATTCGCTGCAGTGCCGTGACGAGGCCGTGCCAAAGCAAATTGGCCGTGCGCACAGGCCACGGCGACACGGCCCGGATCGGCCTGAGGATCCACTGCCCGATCCGCGAAGCGGCAGCGGCGATCCAATGGCCGGCTGCCGCAAGCAGGAGCGCGGTCCATTGCCACGCAGCCATCAGCGGCCGGGTGATCAGGCGCCAGGCCGTCCGAAGTCCACTGACCAAGAACCGTCCGATCTGTAAGATGGCTGCCACGAGCCCGGCCCAGATCAGTGTCACAGCCAACCTGAGCCCTTGCCAAGTAGTGATCATCACCTTCGCAAGCCCGTGCCCGAGCCAGGAGAGCGCGCCGGCCAACGAGTTCCATAGCGCACCACCAACCCGGACGAGCCATCGCCACAGTGCCTTCAGTGGCCTGGTGACGAGAACATAGAGCGCGGCCATGGCGGCGGCAATCCAGGCCCAGACCGAGGCTGAGAATGCGAAGGGTCCGCCGCCAAAACGCTCGCACTGGGCGGACAAGCCACCCCCAGAACGTTCTGATGGCGCCAGCGATCCACAATCGTGCCGCGGGCAAACGCCTCGACGAGCGACTCCCACACCAATGCCATGCCGGCGGCCAGCCAACGCCAGGCCATGCTGGCCGCACGGACGAGCCATCGCCAAACGGCGACGACCGGCCGGGTAACCAGGAGCCACAGCGCAGCGATGGCGCCTGCAATGCCGGCCACGATCCGCTGCACCCAACGGCTCGTCCATGCCCAGGCACGGGACAACTTGTCAGCCAGCCAGGTCGCAGCCGCTTTTACTGCCGACCAGGAACGAGTCGCCACGACGGACATGCCACGCCTCAGGGCCGCCACGCCGTCCCACAAGAGGAGCAAAGGTACAGGTCCCACACAGCCAAAACGGGCGCGATGATCGGGAACGCAATGACCAGTCGCAGGTCCTTCGTGTGCCACTCTGTCGCTTCCCCATCGCTCAGGCCTGGCACGCGGAACCCTGTGCCCCAGTCCATAGACCAGTTTCTCGAGGCTCGTAGATCAAAAAAAGTGCGCCGGTGCCTACCAATAGGTAGAAGAACACCGGTGCTAAGACGATTTTCCAGCCACGAGAGACCGTTGGCACGCCCTCAAGCGCGGTGAGCTGGGTTTTCCAGCCGGTCTCTCTGCCGCGGCCTTGGACCTCTTCTTGCGGCGGTCTCTCTGCTGGTGCTTGAAGCTCCGCTTCGAGACCGCGCAGATTCTCTGCGGCTTCAGCGAAGTTCGGATCGCACTTGACTGCCTTCTGATAGGCGTCCAGGGCATCGTCGTTGCGATCCAGCTCGTCCAGGATGATACCCCGCAGGTTGTGGGCCTCGGCCAGATCCGGCTCGAAATCGAAGCACACGCTCCACCTCGGCCAGGGCCCGTTCGTGTTTTCCCCGTTCTTGGAAGGCGTAAGCTCGTTCGAGATGACTGCCGGCGAATTCGAATTGATTTCGCTAAGTGCGCAGTCTCGTCTGGTGACGGGGCTTGTCCGGGTAACTGCGGTTCTCCTCCTTGAGTGTCTGGCGGCCAGGCGCGGAGAGCCGGGGTTAGTTCAAACCCGCACCTGCTGCACGAGATCGCCTCCTGGGGATTCTCGGCATCGCAGATGGAACACTTCATGGAATGCCTCCTATGCAGACCCAGCACTCCTGATCTCAACTAATTCTGTTGTCTATACAATCGTCCTCGAAGATAAGAATGAGTGCTATGCCCACCGGCCGGGGTGACAAATTCGTCTCATATTCCGGTCGCTCTCTGATATCGCCCAGGTCCCACAACGCTTCCGAATTGGCAGGCAGAGTGTGTTTGGGGTGGCCAAAGTGCCGTGCCAATGATTGCTGCTAGCTAATTATCTTATTATACCATTCCTTCGCGCCCATGTAAATAGGAAAACTCTCCTTTCGCTAGCTCCTCCCTTCACAAATCAAGCGAAAATGGTTTGACATTTGCCTTGCCGTGTGCTAGAATTCGCAATCGTGCCGTACGGGGCGCTCTGTGGTGGGCGCCGGTCCTCAAGAACTCTTTTCTGGCGAAGCGCATCGGTCGGCACGCCACGCTCGCCAAAACTCCCTCAGTCTCCGGAGCCAGCCGTGCCTGTCGAATATGTCCCACTAGTCGTCCTTATCCTCCTGGCCGCTGTGTTTGCAGTGATTGCTCTGGTCGTGCCGGCAGTGTTGGGGCCACACCGCCCCACCAAGACCCGCCTGGAGCCGTATGAGTTGGGCATGTTGCCTTACTCCGATGCCCGCCGCCGTTTTCCCGTCCAGTATTACGTCATCGCCGTCCTCTTTATCCTCTTTGATATCGAGGTGATTTTCCTTTATCCCTGGGCGGTGATTCTGCGCCAGCTCAAGCTTTTCGGCCTGATCGAGATGGGCGTGTTCTTGGTTATCTTGCTGGTCGGCTATCTTTACGTGTGGCGCAAGGGCGCTTTGGATTGGTAGATTGGTAAACTGGTAAATTGGCACCGATGACCAATTTACCAATTTACCAATTTACCAGTTTACCAATTTACCAATTTACCAATCCCTCCTAAGGATGAACGTATGGGACTTGAGAACAAACTCGGCGACGACGGTTTCGTAGTTACGTCGCTTGAAAGCATGGTGAACTGGAGCCGGGCCAACTCGGTTTGGCCGCTGCTGTTTGGCCTGGCCTGCTGTGCGATCGAGATGATTGCCACCGGCGCGGGAAGGCACGATATCGCCCGCTTCGGCTCGGAGCTCTTCCGCGCCTCGCCCCGCCAGGCAGACCTGATGATCGTTTCCGGCCCGGTCAGCAACAAGATGGCGCCGGTGATCAAACGACTGTACGACCAGATGCCCGAACCCAAATGGGTCATTGCGATGGGTATCTGCGCCAGCGCCGGCGGTCCTTTCAATAACTACGCCATCATCCAAGGCGTGGACAAGATCATCCCTGTGGACGTCTACGTGCCTGGCTGCCCGCCGCGGCCTGAAGCCCTCTTGGAAGGCCTGATGCTTCTGCAAAAGAAGATCAAGGGCGAGAAGTTTAGCCAGTACGACGTGCAGTATATGGATGCGGCTAAGAGCAGGAGTATGGGCTAGCAAGTTGCAGGTGGCAGGTTGCAGGTCGGAAGCTGCATGACTTGCAACTTGCCACCTGCCACTTGCCACCTGCCACCTGCCACTTGCAACTTGCCACCTGCCATCTTCCTGCCGCCTGCCGCCTGCCACCTGCAACCTGCAACCTTCGAGTAACTCATGCCTGAACCTACGAATGTCGCTCCGGCGACGTTGGCTGAACCAGTGGACACGAAGGATTTTCAAGACGTCGAGGCGCGCCTCAAGGAGCGCTTTCCATCCGCAATGATGGACGTCGAGCGCGCGCACGGTGAGATCGATTTCACTGTCAAGGCCGGCGATTTCTTGTCGGTGGCGCGTTTCCTGCGCGACGAGCCGGGCCTGGAATTCATCCATCTGGCCGACCTGACAAGCATCGACCGCAGCGAACTACCTTCGAGACAGCGGTCACGGCCCGGCAGCCAGGCGCGCTTCGCCGGGATCTACCACTCTGTACTCGATCCCCCACCGCCGGCGCATCCGTTTGACCGTGCCGGCCGATGGCACGGACGAGAAGCCCAGCGTACCCAGCCTCTACCCGTTGTGGAAGGCGGCCTTCTGCATGGAGCGCGAGAGCTTCGATTTGATGGGGCTGACATACACGGGTCATCCCGATCTGCGCCGTATCATGCTGCCGTGGGACTGGGTGGGCCATCCACTGCGCAAGGATCAGCCGCTGGGAGGCGAGGAAGTGCCGTTCAGCATGACCTGGAACGACCCGGACTTCGCAACCTTTGGAAGCCAGATTATGGATCCGGCGGCGGTGCAGGCGCCACTGCCCAAAGGCGTCGATCTGTCCAAGCACATGTTCCTCAACATGGGGCCGCACCATCCAGCTACTCACGGCGTACTGCGCCTCGCAGTAGAGCTGGACGGCGAGACGGTCGTCAGCGTTCATCCCGATACCGGTTACTTGCATAGCGGCTTCGAGAAACAAGGCGAGAACGTCCGCTATAAGGACTTCGTACCCTACACCGACCGCATGGACTACACGGCGGCGATGTGTAACAACCTGGGCTATTGTCTGGCCATCGAGAAACTGGTAGACGTCGAGGTCCCCTTGCGTGCCCAGGCCATCCGGGTGGTCGTTGCTGAGCTACAGCGCCTCGCCGCGCACCTGATTTGGCTGGCGACCCATGTGTTGGACACCAGCGGTACTGGCATGAGCTTGCTGATGTACGCGTTGCGCGAGCGCGAGATGATTCTCGATATTTTCGAGATGATCTGTGGCGCGCGCATGACCACCTCCTACGTGCGCATCGGCGGTGTCTGGAAAGATGTGCCGCCCGCCTTCGTGTCCAAGGTAGAGGAATTCTGCAGCCTGTTCCCAACACGCCTCGACGACTACGAGCGCATGCTGACCAAAAGCGTCATCCTGCGCAGGCGTCTCGAAGGCATCGGTAAGCTAAGCCGGGCCGATGCGTTGAGCTTAGGCGCCACCGGTCCGTTGCTGCGTGGCAGCGGCGTCTATTATGACCTGCGCAAGCTGGCGCCGTACAGCGGGTATGACCGCTATGACTTTGAAGTGCCGATCTCGACCACGTGCGACTCCTATGGCCGCTATCTCATCCGTGTGCAGGAGATGCGTCAAAGTCTACGCATCATCAAGCAGGCTCTGGAGGACGTGAAGGCTACCGAGGGTCAACCCCACAAGACGGCCGACCGCAAAGTCGCCCTACCGCCGCGCGCCGAGCTGGAAACCAGCATGGAGGCGCTGATCCATCACTTCAAGCTGGTGACGGAAGGCATCAAGCCGCCGCCCGGTGAGGTCTACTTCGGCCACGAGAACCCCAAAGGCGAGCTGGGCTATTATGTGGTCTCTGACGGTGAAGCGCATCCTTACCGTCTGCGCGTCCGCGGGCCGAGCTTCGTCAACATCTTCGCCACCGACACCATGGCGCGCGGCGAATATCTGGCCGACCTGGTGGCCATCATCGGCTCGATTGACATCGTGCTCGGCGAGGTAGACCGATAACGATGAATGCTGAATGATGAATGATGAGTGCCGGATGCGGCATTCCGCATTCCGCACTCATCGTTCATCACTCAGCATTCATCATTCAACATTCATCATTCGACATGCTAACTGACGTTACTCGCAACAAGATCCGTGACTTGATAGCCCGTTATCCGCAGCCGCGCTCGGCCCTTGGTCCGGCCTTGGAGGCAGCGCAGCAGCAGCTTGGCTATCTCCCTGATGAGGCGATGGTCGAAGTGGCCGCACTGTTCGATCTCGATGCAGCTGAGGTAAGGGCCTTCGTTGGCTTTTATCATATGCTCCACCAGGAGTTGCCCGGCACATTTCACGTCGAGGTGTGTACGAACGTGCCTTGCATGCTGCGTGGCGCGGGCAAATGCGCAAACCAGCTCAAGGAAAAGCTGGGCGTCGATTGGCATGGCACCACGCCTGATGGTCTGTTCACTTTGGGCGAGATGGAGTGCCTGGGCTCGTGTGGCACCGCACCGATGGTATCGGTGACCAAGCGCCAAGCCGATTGGACCCGCTACTACGAGCAGCTGGACTCATCCGAGCGCATCGACGCCATGCTCGACGAGTTGCGACGCCTGGCTACCGTGTCCTCTAACCAACTGCCGCAACCGGAGCGCTCCGTTCCCAGCGCTCCCTCCCCCTCCGAGGGGGAGGGCCGGGGAGGGGGTTCCGGCCCCTATCACCACCACCATGCACCCGCCACCAACAATATCCTGGCGCGCATTGATCGGCCCAATAGCCACACGATCGAAAGCTATGAAGCAGACGGCGGCTATCGAGTTGCTGGTGACGCCTTGAACGGCAAGAAGCCGGAAGAGGTTAGGGATCTGGTCAAAGCCGCCGGATTGCGCGGTCGCGGCGGCGCAGGCTTCCCGGCCGGCATGAAGTGGAGCTTTCTGCCTGCGGGCGTCTACCCGCGCTACCTGGTGGTCAACGCCGACGAGAGCGAGCCGGGCACCTTCAAGGATCGCCTGATCATCGAGTACGACCCGCACCAGCTGCTGGAGGGCATCATTCTGGCGGCCTACGCTTGTGAAGCCAGCCATGCGTTCATTTATATACGCGGCGAATATTTCTTCGGCGCGCAACGGCTGGAGCAGGCCGTGGCCGAAGCGCGGGCCAAAGGCTATATCGGCAAGGGCGTTTTTGGGACGAAGTTCAACCTGGAGGTGACGGTCCATCGCGGCGCTGGCGCCTACATTTGCGGCGAGGAGACCGCACTGCTGACCTCGCTGGAGGGTTACCGCGGCCATCCGCGGCTCAAGCCGCCGTTCCCGGCGGTCGAGGGCCTGTATCGCAAGCCAACGGTGGTCAACAACGTCGAGACCATCGCCCAAGTCGTGCACATCGTCAAGAATGGCTCAGCCTGGTATCGCCAATGGGGCACCGAGAGGAGCCCTGGCTTTGCCCTGTACTGTTTGAGCGGTCAGGTCAAGAAACCCGGCGTCTACGAGCTGCCGTATGACACCACCTTGCGCCAGCTTGTTTACGATTATGCCGGTGGCACCCTCGACGACCGGCCGATCAAGTCGATCATCCCTGGCGGCCTATCCATGCCGCATCTCGGCGTGGACAAGCTCGACACGCCCATGGACTTCGAGAGCATCGCAGCGGCCGGCTCGTCGTTGGGCTCGTGCGGCATCATCGTGGTCTGTGAGGGTGAAAACATCGTCGAGATTGCCCGTCGCACCATGGGCTTCTACCGCGAGGAAAGCTGCGGCAAGTGCACGCCCTGCCGCGAGGGCGGCGGCTGGATCGAGAAGATCCTGGAGCGCATCGAACGCGGCGAGGGCCAAATCTCCGACCTGGACCTGATCGAGCGGCTGACTTGGCCGATCGAGCGGCAGAGCTTCTGCCCATTTGGCGCGGCGTCGGTCTGGGGCGTGCGCAGCATGCTCAAGCTGTTCCGTGCCGATTTCGAAGCCTACATCCAGCAGACCAATCCGGACGGCAAGGGGCCGGTCGTTGCCCGTGCGGCCCATCTATCGCCCGGATACTGGTGACGTG
This sequence comes from uncultured Chloroflexia bacterium, assembly GCA_963709505.1. GTDB lineage: Bacteria > Chloroflexota > Anaerolineae > JAAEKA01 > JAAEKA01 > CAVPXC01. The sequence continues at coordinate 205,978 of CAVPXC010000003.1, forward strand.
GCGCCGAAGGTAAGGGCGTGATGAAGGTCGAGTGGACAGATTACTTGCGATATCGCGCAAGACTCAGAGGATTTGACCTTGCGAGGATTGAGCATATTCTAACATACTCGACTGAACGTTACTTTGACGCCGCAACCCAGCGGCATATCGTTGTCGGTCGTCATGGCGGAGACTTGGTGATGATACCTTATGAGCCAAACGATCCGGTAACGCCTGTGACCATACACGTGACGACGCGACAGCAGGCAAACTTTCGAGTAAGGACTGGTAGGTTGATCAATGAGTGAAATGAGAATGGCGTACTTTGAGAAAGAGGATATTCTGCATTTGATGGTTGCCGGTGGAGATGAGGCACAGAGCGTTGAGCTAAGCCCTGACATCACGGTGGAGATGGACGCTCAAGGGCAGATCCTTGGCGTCGAGATTCTGAACGCAAGTCGATTCCTGCGCGACTGATCATGGACTCGATACAGGGTCGAATGTTGCACCTGATGGATATGGCTCCGGTCTGAGACTCCATGGTTCGTGTCACAAGTGTTGAAGTGAGCAAAGGATTTGAGCTGTTGTTGGGTTTCACCAATGGTGAACGTAAGTCTAATCAGGAGCAAGAGACGTGCCCCAAGCAAAGATACTGACCTATCGTATATGGCTTACTAAGGAGCCGGAGGGCGGGTACACTGTCACGGTACCATCTCTTCCTGGGTGTGTCACCTTCGGCGATTTTGTCGACGAGGCGATTGTCATGGCGCGCGAAGCTATTGACCTGTATATCGAGAGTCTCGAAGCTCATGGCGAAGCCATTCCCACCGAAGAAGCCACGTTCGAGTACACGGTAGCAGTGCCCGCTTATGCCTAGCATCCCAACTCTGACGCCGGCTGAAATCATCCGCGTGTTGGAGCGAAAGGGATTCGTTCTTGATCGTGTCAAGGGTAGCCATCACATCTATCTTCACCCGGAGACAAAGCGCCGCGCTGTCGTGCCTTTTCACAAGAAGGATCTGCCGAAGGGCACAGCAACTGCAATCCTAAAGCAAGCTGGTATCGATAAGGACGAGCTGCAAGAATTGCTTTGAGCCAGCCTTGACTTTCGTTCTTTGGAGAAATAGCTAGCTGACATGCCTGATTTCGTAACCATCACGATCGACGACGTCGAATACAAAGTCCCTAACGGGATGCTGCTGACTGACGCGGCCAAAGAGGCCGCCGATATCGACATCCCGGTTTTTTGCTCGCACCCCAAGCTGGATCCGCTGGGCGCGTGCCGTATGTGTTTGGTCGAGCAGGACGTGCGCGGCCGTTGGACGATTGTTCCGGCCTGCACGACGCGCGTGGCCGAGGGGCTGAAGTTTCGCTATGCCAGCGAGGCCGCTACCCAGGCGCGCGAGGATACGCTGGAGTTCATCCTGATCAACCACCCGCTCGACTGTCCCATCTGCGATAAGGGCGGCGAGTGTCCGTTGCAGGACCAGACCCTCAAGCACGGCCCCGGCGCCTCGGTGTTCGAGGAGACCAAGACCCACAAGCAGAAGCAGTATCCGATCAGCGACCTGATCATGCTCGATCAGGAGCGGTGTATCATCTGCTGGCGCTGTATCCGTTACCTCGAGGAGTGGGAGGACAAGCCACAGCTCGGCCTGTATCATCGTGGCGGCGAGACAGTGATCGATACCTTCCCGGACCAGCCGGTCGACGCCAAGACCAGCGGCAACATCATCGATCTGTGCCCGGTGGGCGCGCTTACCAACCGAATGAGCCGCTTCCGCTATCGCCCCTGGGAGCTCAAACGTACGAAGTCGATCTGCACGCACTGTTCGCAGGGCTGCAACGTGCGGCTGGATGCCCGCATCCACCAGCTCCGCCGCATCGTCGCCCGCGAGAACATGGCCGTCAACGACGAATGGATCTGCGACAAGGGGCGCTTTATCCACGCCTTCGTAGACGCACCGACCCGATTGACCACGCCCTTGGTCCGCGATCAGAAAAAGGGCGAGCTGCGCGAGGCCTCGTGGGACGAAGCGTTGAAGCGGGTAGCTGAAGGCTTGTCCGGTCTGGCCGAAAAACACGGCCCGAACGCGGTCGGCGCCATCGGTTCGGCGAAGCTCAGCAACGAGTCTGCCTATCTGCTGCAGAAGCTGATGCGCAGTCTGGTCGGCACGAACAATATCGACCACAAGGGCGGCTCGGCGGTTTTGGCTGACCCGCGCGGCCTATCCAACATCCGCGATCTCGAAAAGGCCGACGTTATCGTGCTGGCCGGCGTCGATCCGGCCGAGGAACAGCCGGTGCTCGACCTCTTCATCCGGCGCGCGGTTCGACGCCAGGACACGAAGCTGGTCATCCTGCACCCGCGCAGAATCGAGGCCACGCGCTATCCCGGTGTGTATGTGCCTTATCTTCCCGGCCAGGAGACCGGCCTGTTTGACGGCTTGAGCCGTTTCCTGATGCGCGACCCGAAAATCAAAGACCGCGTCGCCAAGGTGCCTGGCTACGCCGATCTCGTCGAATGGCTCAACCCGGGTTTGGCTGGCGATACATTGGATCAAAAGGCAATTGCCGAGGCCGCCAAGGTGCTGCAGGGCGCAGAGCGGGCGCTGATCCTATACGGCCCGTCTTTGGTCAGCGGACTCAACGCCGAGGCCAACCACACAGCTCTGATGAACGTCGCTCTGCTGGCCGGCTGCGCTGATCGGACGTATTACCTGGCGCCCGAAGCCAACAGCGTGGGTGTCCGCGATGTCGGGCTTCTTCCCAACCGCTTGCCCGGCCACGCCGCCATCGGCGACGCGGTGGCGCGCGAGCGTCTGGAGCGACTGTGGGGTGGGAAAGTGCCCCTGGAACTGGGCCTGTCCTACGAGGGCATGCTGGACGCAGCCAGCAGCGGCCGTTTGAAGGCCCTGCTATTGGTCGCCAGCGATCCGGCCTCTGAAGGGCCTGAGGGTCGCACGGCGCTCGAAAAGACGGAGTTTGTGGTGGTGCAGGACCTCTTCCTGACCGAATCGGCCAAGTTGGCAGATGTGGTGTTGCCGGCTGTGAGCTGGGCCGAGGCCGATGGCACCTTCACCAACCTGGAGCGGCGTGTCCAGCGGGCGCCTAAGGCGCTGGCCAATCCGCACAGCCAGGCCGTGCCCGACTGGTCGATATTGGTTCATCTCGCACAGCGCTGGCCAGGCTTGGCCGCGCCGCAGATGGGCATCGAGGGCAAGGACAAGAAGAGCAGGAAGAAGGGCGAGGGCCTGAAGCCGTGGGCCACGGGTACCGCTCAAGCGGTCTTGGACGAGATCAGCCGCGCAGTGCCGATGTACGACAAGATCACATGGGCCGCTTTGGGCGACGAAGGCAAGCAGTGGCCGTGGGAAACACCTCGCACCGACACCGGCCGTGGAGTTGAGGTTTCGACGGCGCCGCTGCGACGCTTCGCCGTTCCCCAGCGGCTACCCGTCGCGCAGCGCAGCGATGCTTTCCCGTATGTCCTTGTGCCAGGACGGGTGCTGTACGACGGCGGCACGTTGTTCCAGCAAACCGAGGGCGCCCAAGCTATCGCTTCATCCGTTGCGGTAGGCATCCATCCGGCCGATGCCGCTAAGGAGAAGCTCTCGGACGGCCAGCCAGTGGCGGTTAGCTCGACGAGCGGTCAGCTGGAGTTGGCGGCTAAGCTGGATGAGGCCGTGCAGCCCGGCACTTTGTGGATCCCTTATTCGCTGCCGGGTGCACCGGTCGAGACATTGCTCGACCAGGCCAGTGCCGGCGCAAACGTGTGCATTACGTCCCTCCGGGATGGTTCCCACATGGCTGGTTGATTGGAGCATTCTATGCATTGGGTCGCCCTGATAGCCGTCCCGTTGATCAAGAGCCTGGTGCTCATTATCCTCTTGCTCACCGGGTTCGCCTACTTGACCTATTACGAGCGCAAGGTGCTGGCGCGCTTCCATGGGCGTTACGGTCCAAATCGGGCTGGTCCACTTGGCCTGCTGCAGCCCATTGCCGACGCGGTCAAAGCAATCTTCAAGGAGGAGCTTATCCCGAACCACGTGGACAAGCTGATCTACCTGATTGCGCCCGCGTTGGCTTTGATTCCAGCCTTAATCGCCTATGCGGTCATTCCGATTGGTCCGCCGATCACGTTGGCTGGTTACCAGGTCAACCTCTACATCGCCAACGTTAACATCGGCTTTCTGTACATCCTGGCTGTGGCTGGCGTTGGCACGTATGGCGTCATCCTGGCCGGCTGGAGCAGCAACAACAAGTACTCGATTTTGGGCGCTCTGCGCACCTCGGCTCAGATGGTCAGCTACGAGCTGCCGATGGGTATCATCCTGGTAAGCATCGTAATGACCACCACCTTGGCGACGGGCGTTGGTTCGCTCAGCCTGGTGGACCTTGTGACCTCGCCGCGTCCTTGGTGGGTTTGGATTTGGCTGTGGATTGGCTTCCCGATCTATTTCATCTGCATGCTGGCTGAGACCAATCGAAGCCCCTTCGATCTGCCGGAGACGGAGAACGAGCTGGTGGCCGGTTTTCAGACCGAATATGGTGGCATGAAATTCGCGCTATTCTTTATGGCTGAATACATCAACATGATCGTCGCCAGCGGCGTCATGGTGACCGTCTTTTTCGGCGGATGGACCCTGCCGTTCGTCGACGTCAGCCAGGTTCCGCTGCTGGGCGTGGGCGTGTTCATCGTCAAGGTCATCCTGGTGCTTTTCTTGTTCCTTTGGGTGCGCGCAGTGTGCCGCGTGTGCGCTATGATCAGCTGATGAGTTTCAACTGGAAGTTTCTGCTGCCACTGTCGCTGGTCTACCTGGCGATTACGGCCGTGGTGGTGGCACTTGTTTAAATGATGAGTGATGAGTGATGAGTGATGAGTGATGAGTGATGAGTATAGGATGGGCAGGAGTATTCTTTTGAATTACTTATCTCGCATCACTCCGCATTCCGCATTCATGCATTCCACATTTTCCACATTGGTGTTCCGGAGAAGTATGGCAAGTCTTAGCGAGGTCGTAAAGGGTTCAGTACAGATCGCAGAAGCGATGGGGGTGACGCTTAAGCAGCTGACGAGGAAGCCGGTGACTGTGGAGTATCCCGACGAGCCGGCGGCGGTGTTCCCGCGCTATCGCGGGCGGCACATGCTTCGGCTGTACGATCCGGCACCGGGCCAGACGGTCGGGTTGGAACGGTGCATCGGCTGTTGCCTGTGTGAGGCGGCCTGCCCAACCGGCGCAATTTTTGTGGATGCTGCCGAGAACGATCCCGAAAACCGTCATTCGCCCGGTGAGCGTTACGCCAAAACGTACGAAGTCAACTTGTTGCGCTGCGTGTTTTGTGGCGATTGCGAGGAAGCCTGCCCGGTCGAGGCCATCGTGCTGACCCAGGCCTTTCCTTTGCCTGAGCTGAACCGGCGCAGCTTAATCCTGGTCAAAGAACAGCTCCTCGAGCTGCCTGAGATGAACGTAGCTATTCGACCGGAAGCATGAGGGAGTGCAGGTGCGGAGTGTCAGGTGTCAAGTACGGCAGGCCGAGTTTATTCTAGGATTTCCGACACTCTGACACCTGACACCCGACACTCTGCACTCTGACACCTAACACGTCCCGAGATTTCGTCCCATGACACTACTCTTCTTCCTCGCCCTGTCCGTCCTGGCGATTGCCGGCGCTCTCGGGGTTGTTCTGAGCAAGAACCCGGTCTATAGCGCATTGTCGTTGCTCTTGAACTTCGCCATATTGGCGGTGATGTTCATTATGCTGCATGCACAGTTTGTGGCCGTGGTGCAGATCATCGTGTACGCAGGCGCAGTTGTCGTCTTGTTCCTGTTCGTGATCATGCTGATCGGCGGTGATTTGGGCCTGTTCGCAACGCGCGGCCGCGGGCGCACGATCGCGGCCTATGTGGCAGTCGCAGCGGGTGTGCTGATGCTACTGGGCCTGGGCTACATGGCGATTGCCGGCGTCACGGCAAGCACTACTGGCAACGTTCCGGGCAATGGCAGCGTTCAAGCTATCGGCGAAGTGTTATTTACGAAGTATCTCCTACCTTTCGAGTTGGCCTCTGTCCTGCTGCTCGTAGCCATGATCGGCGCCGTCGTTCTGGCTCGAAAGCCACGTTGATCTTCGCAGCGAAACCTGACACTTGACACTTGGTACTTAACACCTATGACTCCCGTCCCAACCACCTACTACCTCATCCTATCCGCCATCATCTTCGCCATCGGCGCGGTCGGCGTGCTGTTGCGGCGCAACGCGTTGATCATCTTCATGTGTGTGGAGATGATGCTCAACGCCGTCAACCTGTCGCTGATCGCCCTGTCGTTCCAGTTCGGCCAGCTCACGGGCCAGATTTTCGTCTTCTTCGTCATGGCCGTGGCCGCCGCCGAGGTAGCCGTCGGACTGGCCATCGTCATGGCCCAGGTGCGCCATCGCGATACCACCAACGTGGACGATATCAATCTGCTGCAAGGATAGAAGCGTGTTGGAGTACTGCGTGAGGTTCCAGAGACGGAGTTTAACGACGTCCATCTCTCCACCCTCCACTCTCCACCCTCCACCGCTCCCCGCCCCCCTCGGAGCACGCATGCTTAACTACGCCTGGATCATCTTCGTTCCGCCGCTTCTAGCTGCGCTAATCAACATCTTCTTTGGCCGCCGCCTCGGAAGGCCCGTGGCTGGATGGCTTGGCGCGCTGGCGGTTGGATTGTCGTTTTTGGTTGCCGTGGCCCTCTTCGTTAGCCTCTGGCGCTTGCCGGTCGAAGAGCGCGCTGTGACGGTTACGCTGTGGTCTTGGATCACGATCGGGACGTTTCGGCCCGACTTTGCGCTGTACATCGATCCGTTGTCGACCCTGATGATCCTGGTGGTGACAGGCGTTGGTTTCCTGATCCACATCTACTCGATCGAGTACATGAAGCTGGACGACGAGCATCACGAGCTGGACGTTCGGCGCTACGTGCGCTTCTTCGTCTACGTCAACTTCTTCATCATCGCGATGTTGATCCTGGTGCTGGCCAACAACATGGTCCTGCTCTACATGGGCTGGGAAGGAGTTGGCCTGGCTAGCTATCTGCTGATCAGCTTCTGGTACCACAAGCCCTCGGCGCGCGACGCCGGCAAAAAGGCCTTCATCGTCAACCGTATCGGCGATTTCGGCCTGGCGATAGCGATCTTCTTGATTTTTCGCGCTATCGGCAGTGTGGCAGGAAGCCTCTCCTGGCCCGATATCTACAACGTCATTGCGACCTCGCCGGCGCTGCTGGCGGGCATCGCCGGTGTGGTGACCTTGCTCCTGCTGCTGGCGGCCAGCGGCAAATCCGCCCAGATCCCGCTGTGGGTCTGGCTGCCTGACGCCATGGAGGGCCCCACCCCGGTCAGCGCGCTGATCCACGCCGCGACCATGGTCACGGCCGGCGTCTACATGATCGTGCGCCTCAGTCCTCTGTTCGAGTTAGCCGGCAACACGCTGCCGGTCGTGGCCTGGATCGGCGCGCTGACCGCGCTGATGGGCGCGACCATCGCCCTAACCAAGACCGACCTCAAGCGCATTCTGGCCTACTCGACCATCTCACAGCTTGGTTTTATGTTCCTGGCCGTAGGTGTCGGAGGCTACGTGGCGGGGATGTTCCAGTTGACCACCCACGCCTTCTTCAAGGCTTGCCTCTTCCTCGGCGCCGGCAGTGTGATGCATGCCCTGCACGGCGAGTTGGACATCAACAAGATGGGCGGGCTGAAGGACAAGCTGCCGAGCACCTACCGCACGTTCCTGATCGCGGCGGCCGCGTTGGCCGGCTTCCCACTGCTTGCCGGTTTCTTCAGCAAGGACGCGATCCTGGTCGAGGCGTTCAACGAGCATCACTATGCCCTCTATGCCATTGGCCTATTCACGGCCCTGTTGACCGCAGTGTACAGCTTCAAGATGGTGTTCGTGCCCTTCTGGGGCGAACCGCGCGACAAGAAGCTGCACGATCATGCGCACGAGTTGCCTCGGCTCATGACGTGGCCGCTGTGGATTCTGGCGATTCTGTCCTTGTTCGGTGGCCTGATCAATCTGCCCTTTGTGGCCCCGCTGGAAGCTTGGCTGGAGCCGATCGTGGCTTTGGGGCCGGTGGGTGTGCCGGAACATCCTTCAGCGGCTTTGGAGATCGTGTTGCTGGTGGTGTCGGGGCTGGTGGCGATTGTTGGCATCTATTTGGCCTACCGCATGTACGTCCGCCAGTCAGGTTGGAACGATCTCTTGCGTGAGCGGCTGTCTGTGTTCTACAAACTCGCCGCCAACGGCTACTACTTCGATGCCGCCTACGATGAGATTCGCAAGGGCCTGTGGGTCACGGCCCGTTTCTTCGCCGATGCGGTGGATCAGACCGGTATCGACGGGGTCGTGAATGGCGTAGGCCGCGGCTTCGGCTGGGTAGGCGAGCGGACCCGGCGGCTGCAGACCGGCCTGGTGGGCACCTATGCGCTGACACTGTTCGTCGGTTTGGTCATCGTGCTTGGGTTACTTCCTCATCACAGCCCTGGTGAAGTAATGGACGAGCAGAGCAAGCGCTGGCTGATACAGGCCCACATGATCTCGACGCCGCCAGAAAGAACCAAACTATCGAGCTTTACGATGTAGCACTGGTACTGTGCCAGCAGGCGCTGGAAAAGGCACTCAAGGCGCTCTATATCGCGCAAACTGGTCAATTCCCGCCCCGAATCCATTCGCTTGAGCGACTGGCGGATTTGACGCAAATGCGTCCACAGCTTGAGCAAGCATTACTCGATCTTGAGGATTTCTACATCCGGTTGCGTTATCCAGACTTCAGCGGTCCCATGCCTTACGAGCTTGCTGAGCCGGCCGATGTAGTGCAGGCAGTTTCGTTGACCGAACAGGCGCTGTCGGCGGTCGAACAAGAAATCGAAAAATTGACGAGCTCGACTGTCGATGAGGAGGCACCTACGGAGGCAGCTGATGATGACAACAAGTAAACACGACGATCAGGTCGAGACGCTCTATGCACAGGTATCGTGAAGTCATCCAGCGGTTGTACGCTCCTGAGTCCGTGTGGCTATTTGGCTCGCGGGCAGTAGGCACGGCATCGTCGCACAGTGACATTGACTTGCTCGTCGTGTCAAAGCGGTTCGGCCAAGTGAGGCGGCTCAGGCGAAGATCGACATTTCTCAGGGAGACTGGCTTGGCGCATGCCTACGAGCTTCCCGTAGTCGACCCGCTTTGCTACACGCCGGAGGAATTCCAGGCAGGTTTGCACCAGCCGACAATTGTCGCTGAGGCCGTTGCTTCCGGTATTCGATTACTGGGCGGCAACGATGATGAGTCGCCGTCCAAACTGGTGTAGGGCTTCGTCCAGATAGGTTTTTTGTAAGGTAATCTATGCCGTCTGAGGCGGTTCAACGTATCAACTGGTTCGGGAAGCAGACCAATAAACCATTATGGCAAGCTTGACGTCTCTACCCATTCTTTCCATCATCGTCTTTTTGCCGCTGCTAGGCAGCCTCCTTCTGATGCTCCTGCGCGGCGAGAAGGCGCTGAAAATCGTGGCCCTGGTCGTCAGCCTGGCGACGTTCCTTGTCTCGCTGGTGCTGTACGTCGGTTGGAAACAGGGCGATCCGGGCATGCAGTTTTTCGAGACCGTGCCATGGGTGCCGCAGCTTGGCATCAGCTACACCGTGGGTGTCGATGGGCTCAGCTTGCTGCTGGTGCTGTTGACTACCTTCATGATGCCCCTGGTGTTCCTTTTCTCGTGGAACACGCGTGCATGACCAGCTGAAGACCTACCTGGTGTTGATGCTGCTGCTGGAGACGGCCATGCTGGGCGTTTTCGTGGCGTTGGACCTGGTGCTGTTCTTCGTCTTCTTCGAGGCCAGCCTGATCCCGATGTACTTCCTGATCGGCCGTTGGGGCGGGCCGCGAGCGCGTCTACGCTGCGCTGAAGTTCTTCCTCTATACCGCCACCGGCAGCGCCTTCCTGCTGGCCGCGATCATCGCCCTGGGCTACCTGTACAAGCAGCAGGCCGGCGTCTGGTCGTTCAACCTGCAGGATCTCTATTCTCTGGGCTTGCCGGCCAACGTGCAGACTCTGCTCTTCTTCGGGTTCGCCCTGGCCTTCGCCATCAAGGTCCCGCTGTTTCCCTTCCACACCTGGCTGCCCGATGCCCACGTCGAGGCGCCGACCGGCGGCTCGGTGATCCTGGCCGCGATTTTGCTGAAGATGGGCACCTATGGCTTCTTGCGCTTCTCGCTGCCGCTCTTCCCCGCGCCGACGCTCCGCTTTGCGCCGCTCTTTATGATCCTTGCGCTGATCGGCATCCTCTACGGCGCTCTGGTGGCGTTGGCGCAGAAGGACGTCAAGAAGCTGGTGGCCTACTCCTCGGTGGCCCACCTGGGCTTCGTCGTGCTGGGTATCTTCGCCCTGCAAGCCCAGAGCGTCTCCGGCGCGGTGCTGCAGATGGTCAATCACGGTCTGAGCACGGGCGCTCTGTTCCTTCTGGTGGGCTTCCTGTACGAACGCCGGCACACCCGCATGCTGGACGATTTCGGCGGCATTTGGAAGTTCATGCCGGTCTACGCTGCGATCGCGCTGATCGCGTTCATGTCGAGCGCCGGCCTGCCGGGCCTGAACGGCTTCGTTGGCGAGTTCGCGATCCTGCTTGGCACCACGCAGACCAATGTTGCTGTTGCCGTACTGGGCACCTTGGGCATCATCCTTGCGGCCTGGTATCTGCTGTGGGCCTTCGCCAAGATCTTCAAGGGGCCAAGCAACAGCCCAGCCAACGCCGACCTGAAGGACCTCACTCTGCGCGAGGTGGTCATCATGGTGCCGCTGGTGGTGATGTTCATCGTCATCGGCCTGTTCCCCAACCTCTTCCTGAGCAAGATCAATCCGTCGGTCGATGCGCTGCTGAACCAGGTCAATAACCCGGCCGCCGTGATCCGTTTCGACGGAGCGCAAACGGTGAGCGCCGCCCAGCTCGTTGAAAAATAGATACGCCATGACCCTACCTACGATCAATCTTCTCGCCATCCTTCCCCAGATCATCGTCGTCGCGGCGGCGCTGTTGGTGTTGCTGCTCGACGCGCTGATCCGGGACCCGAAGACCGCCGGCAGGGTTCTGCCTTGGGTTACGCTGCTGGCCCTGCTGTTGGCCGGTGTGGCCGCAGTCTGGTTGAGTTTGCAGCCGGAGCCTCAGGCGTTCCAGGAGATGGCTGTCGCCGACGGCTACGCGCTGATCTTCATGGTGGTCATCGTCATCGCCGGTGCGCTGGGCGTATTGCTGGCCCAGCACACCATCCCGCAGATCAGCGACCAGGTGGGCTCGTATTACGCATTGTTGCTGCTGGCCGTGGCGGGGATGATGATGATGGGCGCGGCCCTCGACTTGATCGTGGTCTTTCTGGCCCTGGAGATCTTTTCACTGGCGCTTTACATCCTGGTCGGCTTCAACCGCAACGAGCCGCGCAGCGCCGAGGCTTCACTGAAGTATTTCCTGCTCGGCGCGTTCGCCTCGGGCTTTTTCCTCTACGGTGTGGCCCTGGTCTACGGCGCTACTGCGACGACTAACCTGCCGGCGATCGCAGCCGGCCTTGGCTACGGTCCGGCCGGAGCAGGGACCTGAAGCCTTGTTCCTCTTCGCTGGCACGGCGTTGTTGATCGTCGGCTTTGGCTTCAAGGTCGCGATGGTTCCCTTCCACATGTGGACACCCGATGCCTACCAGGGTGCGCCTACGCCGGTGACCGGTTTCATGTCGGTCGCGACCAAAGCGGCGGCGTTTGCGGCTTTCATGCGGGTGTTTGTGCTTGCGCTGCCTGCCTCCCACGCAGCCTGGGGCTGGGCGCTTGCGATCCTGGCGGCATTGACGATGACCCTCGGCAACCTGGCGGCTCTGCGTCAGACCAGCCTCAAGCGCATGTTGGCCTACTCCAGCATCGCACACGCCGGCTACGCGCTGGTGGGACTGGTCCCTGGCACCAGCGAGGGCGTCAGCGCCGTGCTGTTCTACATGCTTACCTATGCGTTCATGAACCTGGGCGCGTTTGCCGTGGTTGTTGCATTGGAGCGCTTGGGCGAGAACGACGTGCTGAACGGCCAGTTTGCAGGCCTGGCGGACCGGCGGCCCGCCTTGGCGGCGGCGATGTCCGTGTTTATGTTCTCGCTGGCCGGTATCCCGCCCCTGGCCGGCTTTTTCGCCAAGTTCTTTGTCTTCAGCGCGGCGCTTGACGCGGGCTGGGGCTGGCTGGTGGTGATCGGCGTCGTCAACAGCGTCATCTCGGCCTTTTACTACCTCGGGATCACGGCGCAAATGTACTTTCGCCCGACTGAAGAGACCAGTGGCAAGCCCAAGAAGGGCAAGCCGGCCGCGGCCCCCGTCGCCGTCGATGCAGCTCCCACCGTGCCGGCCCTGGCAACAAGCACTGGCGGGATCCGGCTGGTGCTCATCATCGCTGCAGCGGGCACGCTCCTGATCGGCGTGTGGCCCACTCCCTGGGCGACCTGGATCACCCAAGCCGTGCAGGCGGTGTTTGGCGGATAGCGTCACTTATTACTCTGTAAACCAAGTTTCTGCGTGGTGTCACCCTGAGCTCAAGGGTGACACCACGCAAGAATTAATCTTACAGAGTATTTTCGCTTGTTGGCGCAGAAATGAGCTTTGACAATTGGACCGGCACTCGGCAACGAGGCCGGTCTTTTTGCGTTTAGAGTTTTTCAAGGATTATCCATTGACATCAACTTTTTTGGATGCTATAATTGCTCACTGCCACTTTTTCTGACGTTATTTGGCTGATAGTGGGCCATTGACCGCCAACTCCATCCGAATCATGCCGTCCACCTTCTGCCATCTGCCCACGGCAGCGCTCGAGGAAAACATCGATGACCATTCCGGTGATGGCGTATCCCCAGCTTGCGCCGTCTGAGCAGGACGCGTACCGTGAACAATTGAGCGCGGGTCTTGATGGCTTGCCAACTGACCTGGTTTCCCGAGCGCGCCAGCTTTTCGACCGGCTTAACCCCGTCCAGTGGCCGGTGGAGTGGCACTTGCCATGGTGGTTGGGAAGGGACTTCGATCTGCCTGCTCAGGACGTTGAGGTGCTGACACTCTGTAATCTTTTCGGATTGGGGTACGTCCGGTTGCAAGATGCGATCCTGGATGAACGCGCGTCGCGGGCCAGCCGGCGCAGCCAGCGCCGCTTGGCTGATGCTTTGCACGACCAGGCGATGCGGCGGCTAGGTGATCTTTTTGGCGACCAAGCGGAGTTTTGGGGATGGAGGAACGAGGCGATGCGCCAATGGCAGCTTGCATTGAGTGACGGGGAGCAAGCGCCGGCTCGTCGATTCGCCGACTGGACCGAGGGCGACTTGCTGCTCCTCGCCTGGCGGGGCGCGCCGATCAAAATCACGGCGGTTGGAGCCTGTCTTTTGGCGGGAAGAAGCGATGCCGTTCCCGCGCTGCTAGATGCCCTGGATCACATGCTCATCGCCCAGGTCTTGCTGGATCATCTCGACGACTGGTCGGCGGACCTGGCAGCAGGACGGTTCAATGCCTTCGTCGCGTTCGTATCCGATCTGCCCCAGACTGTCCAGAACCGGGACGCCAATCGCCGTCACGTGTTGGGGGAGTTCTACTTGGGCGAGGCTGGCGCCGCCTACGTCGATCTAGCCAGCAGGCACATCCGAGCCGCCCGATGTTACGCCGAGGCGATCCCCTCCTCCGGGTTCGAGCGTTACCTCGACTGTTACGCGACGGAGACGGCCACTTGCCAACTTGCCTTGCACAGCCAGATTCGAAAATGGCTGCAAGATGCCACAACTGCGATTTTTGGTCCACCGCAAGCCGAGACTTGTGCGGCTATCCCTTCGTGATCTTTTCGGCAATCAAGGAGGTTTTTCTAATGGCAACTCGGGCAGAGTTGGAGCGCTTGTTGGGACACGCGCTGAACGCTGACAAAGAATTCCGCTCAAGGCTGTGCAAGGATCCCGCCGCGGCGGCGGAACTGATCGGCATCAGCCTGGATGGTTGGCAGGTTACCATGCTGAAGAGTATCAACAAACGCAAACTCAGCGGCATGGCTCGATCAGCAGAAAACCTGGTCCAGGTGCCGCCAATCAGATGGGAAGATCCGTAGTTCGACGCGTGAGGAGATGCCGAGCCAGGTGCGTCGGTTCGGCAGGGGGGATTACCTACCAATTCCCAGGAGGGGAAGCATATAGGTACGGAGCATTTCGCTGAGAATGAAGTAGATCAGCGGACTCAGAGATGCAAGAGAGACCCGCAAGATCGACGACGCGTTGCGAAACGGCCAGCTAGGCGATTTGTACATGGTCGTGCGCAACGCCACTAGTTTGTCGGTGCGGTTGGCTAATTCGGTGGCAGCAGCCAAATCCAGCTCGGATCCCTCCATTAGCCGGACCTGAGAGCGTTCCAGCTCCTCGCTGATGCGCGACGCCACTGCGTCGCGCGCCTTTCCTATTTGTTTGTGTACGCCCCACAGCGGCAAGATCAGCGCGCTCAGGCTCGCCAGAGACGCGAGCAACACGACCGCGTACTCACTTGGCTCGGTGGGCCGGCCCAAGGGGATGATGAGGAGAAGAACCGTCAGGGCGACGGTGAGACTGTGCCGTAGGCTGAGCGCACCAAACGGCAAGAGGTCGTTGGGATCGAACACGTTGACCTTGAGCGGCCGTTGCGCAAGACCACCCAAGCCGAAGCCAAAGCGTGTCGTGCTATAGACCAAGGTCAGCCCTGCCCACGCAAACACCGTGTATGCCACGATTACGAGTGAGGCCTGTAGGGGATGGGACGGCAGGTAGACGGTGGTCATCAATGGAAACGGGAGACGCAGCACCGCAAACCAGGCCCAAACCACGACCAGTGAGAGAACCAGCAAACCAGCCTCCGCTCTTGGGCTCGTGAAAAGTATGCGTTGAACCTGGTTAGCATATTCGTCATCGCTGACTTGAACTGCGGGGCGCAATTTTGCCAACTTCGGCAAAGCACTTGTCTTCAGCGTCTTCAGAGCGAGCAGCATGTAAACGGTCAGCAGGGGTAAAGCAAGTCGTTTCCCAACGAGGCTGAGGGTAATTAGGGTCGGCATGCTAGCTAGCGCCGTGCGCTCCATCACCTGCTCCGCCACTACGACCAGACCCAAGATGAGCGCCGTAGCCCAAAACGGGATCGGAAGCCGGTCCAGGCTGAGGCGCGTGCACGGCTGCCAGGTGCTGGGGTCAGGTTGTTTGGATGCTGGGGGCGTGACTGTCATGGAACAACCAGGTAGAGTTCGGAAAAACGTCTGTTGGCTGGATTTTATCGCGAACCGGGCATTATGCAAGGCGGGCGGGTGTGCAGGTGTCACGTGCCAGGTGTCAAGTCGGAGACCGCCGTAAACCCGCACACTCGACACCTGACACCCGACACCTTTCAGCCGCCAACCCCTGGCGTCACTTTCGGTCGGATGGCAAGCAGGAAGGCGCCGAGCACGGCTGCGGTCAGGAGGACGGTCACAAGCAGGATTTGCATCATGACCTGGGGGCCGCTGGCCTCGAAGCGTTGGCCGATCAGAAAGGGCACGGTCATGCTGCCCAGGCTGCCGCCCACCAGGAAGATACTGGTGATCTTTCCCGAAATGCGCAAGTGTCGCTCGGCCAGGACCATGAGGGTGGGGTAGGCGTTGGCCGTTGACAGGCCGAAGCCAAAGGTGGCAATCCACAGGATCGCACTGGACTGGGAGAAGGCCAGCAGCAACCCCAGCGAGAGGGCCAGCCCGATGAGATCGACCGTGAGCAGGTAGCGCGGCCGTACTCGCCCGGCGATGGGGATGCTGATCAGACGGCCGAACGTGAGGGCGGCCCAAAAGAGCGACGTCAGGTAGCCGGCCGTGGTCACGGTTGCCAGGTCCAGTGAGATCGCGTACGTATAGATCCAACCGCCGAAGCTGAGCTCTGCGCCTACGAATAAGAAGAACATGGTGGCAATGAGCACCACCAGCAGCCAGCGCGTTGGCTCCACAGGCGCGTCCGTGTCCGTGTGGACGCGAGGAATCGCCGGGCTAGGCACCCGCAGAAAGAGCGGAACGGCCGCCAGGACCAGTACGGCCAGCAGCCAGTAGGCCCAGGAAATACTGCCGTTGAAGGCAATGGCCTGCGCCACGAAGATGGGAGCCAGCAGCGCGCCAAAGCCGAAGAAGAAGTGCAGCGCATTCATGCGCGGCCCGACCTGGCGGCCAAAGATCCACATCAGCAGCGTATTGCCGCCGACGTCGATCGACCCCGCGCAGACGCCGATAACGAAGATGACCGCCGCCAGCATTGCCAGGCTGGACATCAGGGGGATGAGCGCGAGCATTACGCTGATGATGACGATGACGCCGGCCAGAAACGGGTGGGCCGGGCGGCGGTCGTAGTAACGCCCACTGACCAGGTTGCCGGTCAGCATGCCCAGGGCCTGAGCGGTGAACAGCACGCTGATCTGGCTGAGGGTAGAGCGTGTATTCTCCGCCAGCCCAGGCAACGTTGGACCAAGCGACGACATCGCCAGCCCCAGGGTGATAAAGGCGACGAAGTAGGCATTGCTTTGGTTGCGGCGGGTACGCTCCAGGGTCGCCGGAATGGTGGTGGATGATATTGTCATAACGAAGTTTTTCTTATTAGCGCTTGTCGGATAGAGGGAGGAAAAGGCGATGGAGAGGCAAAGTCAAGGAGCCATAGTGGCTCAACGCTGTCGGAGGACGCCATCGAGGAAGAATTATACCACACAATATCGTGGTCTGCAGCCCTCATGCGCAACATGGTAGATTATGCTTTTCGGTTGAAATTGCGGGCGAGGCGGTCTCCTTTCAGGTTCTTGGTTTGCACCGATACCTTACTTGGATTCCGCCTCGCCCGCAATTTCAACCGAAAAGCATACACTACCGCTTTCCTACTGATCTGGTGTATAATAGGAGCGTACGGAATCATCAGCGCTCGTGACATGGAACCATCTGAGCGGAGACAATATGGCCGAAAATAGACTGAGTAGCATTTCACAAGCCGATTCGTTGACCAAGATGGGTGAGTTTTGGGATACGCACGACTTCACCCAATTTGATACGGATGCGCCTGATGTTGAGTTCACGATTTCTAGTGCCGTATCCATCGAACCAGATCTATTGGCAGCGATGGAGAAACAAGCACGCCTACGTGGCGTAGGCGTGGAGACGCTCGTGAATCTGTGGCTTCAGGAGAAGTTGGCTCAGCAATCACAACTGGCTGCTGCGTAAGAGCCAACGAGCATGGACCGCCGTCAATTTTGCATCAACATGCTTGCGCTGGGCAGCGGCGCCGTTCTCGCCCCGCTGCTCGAAGCTTGTGCGCGGACAGGATCACCGGAGCCGGCGACGACGCCGACATCAGCTCCCACTGCGACAGCATCCAACGTTCCCGGGGCAACTGCCACCACCGCGCCCACCGCCACCCGCCAACCAACCTCCACTGCCGCCCGCTCCGATCCCACTGCCACACCGTCCGCCACCGCTACTCCCGATCCATCGTTGGCCGCCGTAGCGCTGGTCGCCACGAGCGATCGGGCCGCAGGCGTACGCCGCGCCATCGAGCTACTAGGCATCAACCCGGTCCGCGGCTATAACGTCTTGCTCAAGCCCAACTTCAACAGCGCGGACGAGGCGCCCGGTTCCACCCACCCCGACGTGTTGAGGACGCTGCTCGCCAGCCTGGGCGACTTGGGCGCAAGCTCGATCACCCTGGCCGATCGCAGCGGCATGGGCAACACGCGTCAGGTGATGCAACAAAGGGGTGTCTTTGACCTGGCCAAAGCCTTTGGTTTTGAGACGGTCGTCCTGGACGAACTACCGGAAGACGCCTGGGAACTCTTCGACGGGGATGGTTACCATTGGAAACGCGGCTTCCCGGTGCCCAAGATGCTGCTCGAGGCCGAGCGCGTCGTGCAGACCTGCAACCTCAAAACTCACCGCTACGGCGGGCATTTCACGCTTTCGCTGAAAAACTCCGTGGGCCTGGTCGGCAAGCATTACCGCTCCTACAACTACATGGGCGAGTTGCACGCCACCGACGACCAGCGCAGGATGATCGCCGAGGTCAACGCGGCCTACCGGCCGGCCTTGATTGTCATGGACGGCGTCGAAGCCTTTGTCAAGGGAGGGCCGGCCGCGG
Source organism: uncultured Chloroflexia bacterium (assembly GCA_963709505.1). Taxonomy (GTDB): domain Bacteria; phylum Chloroflexota; class Anaerolineae; order JAAEKA01; family JAAEKA01; genus CAVPXC01. The sequence goes on from CAVPXC010000003.1 coordinate 224,125, forward strand.
GCACACGGGCTGCAACCAACGTCGTCCTGGCCGGCATAGATCGCGTGGCCATCGATGCCGCCGGCGTGGCGATTCTGCGGCTGTTCGGCACGACTCCCGAGGTCAGCCGCGGCAGGGTCTTTGAGCAGGAGCAGATCGCCCGAGCGATTGAGTTGGGTCTGGGCGTTACCTCCCCCCAAAAGATCAGATTCGTCACAGGTGATGCGGATAGCGCCACTTACGCATCGAAGATCATGCAGGTGCTGCACGCATAACAGCTTCAAAGTAAGGGAATTGCGGAGGGAAATTGTCAGTCAATCGGGAAATGAAAATGCGATTGGCTGACAAGGTTTCAACCAATCGCATTCCGGTCCTCAGGCTGGGGAGCAGGGACTCGAACCCCAACTAGCTGATCCAGAGTCAGCTGTCCTGCCAATTAGACGACTCCCCAAAGACAATGAAGATTTTACCACAGGCGCGGCGATGCGCCAAATCTTTTTCCCGTGTTGGACGACTAAGAAGTCCCTCAACTGGCCTGTCGCAGGATATCGGTCAGCTCGGCGTCGGTCAGCGCGATCGGGTTGCCCTTCATGCTGCTGGCCTGCTGTGACTTGGCCACGATCTCGGGGAAGTCGGCCGGGGTAATGCCAAAGCGGGACAGCGGCGGCACGTGCAGCGTCTCGGTGAGTGCCTGCACCCAAGCTACGCCGTCGGCGGCCCTCGCAGCGGGATTGCCGGTGAGTAGGGGGCCAATCTCGTCGTAGCGCGCCAGCGCTTGGCCGGAGGGTGAACGCTGCTGCAGCGCCCGCACGTTGGCTTCCATCACGAAGGGCAGCAGACGCGCACAGATCGCACCGTGCGGCGCCGGGAACATCCCGCCGATCGGGCCGGCAAAGCCGTGCACTGCACCTAAACCGGCGTTCGCCAGGGCCAGGCCGCCGAAGAGGCTGGCGACGGCCATGTCCGCGCGCGCGGCTGCGTCATCGCCTTCCTCGTACGCGCGGCGCAGGGAGCGCGCCGCACGCTGCATGCCCTCCCGGCACAAGCTGTCGGTCAACGGGTTGGCACGCGGGGAGACGAACGGCTCCAGGCATTGGGTGAAGGCATCCAGACCGGTGCTGGCTGTGACGTCGGGAGGCACGGTGTAGGTTAGCTCCGGGTCGATCAGGGCGACTGCTGGCAACATGCTCGCAGCTCGCAGGCTTGCCTTAACCTGGTGCTCCGGCGAGCCGAGCACCGCGTTGCGCGTGACCTCGGAGCCGGTGCCGGCGGTAGTGGGGATCGCAATCATCGGCGCAGAGCGCTGTGTGATGGCCTGGCCACGGCCGACGACCTCCAGATAGTCCAACGGGTCGCCGCCGTTGGTCAGCAACATCGCGATTGCTTTGCCCGCGTCGAGCACGCTGCCGCCACCGATGCCAATGACCTGATCGCAGCCGGTCTGACGGGCTTGCGATACGCCGGCGCGGGCCGTCTCCACGGTCGGTTCGCCGGTGATTACGAAGATGGTTGGGGCCAGCCCATTGTGATGCAACAGTTCGATCAAAAGGCCCGCTCGATCTCCGCGGTGACCGGTGACTACCAACGGCCGCCGGCCATATTCAGCAGCGAGCTTTGCAGCTTCCTGGAGCGTCCCTGGGCCGAAAAGAATGCGGTTAGCTGTGGCAAACTCGAAACGCATCTTGGTTGGTCTCCTCTATCATGGTCCTGCGGTGGCATCCGCGCGCGGCGAGACTCCTGCGCCCGATCGATGCGATTATGCCACACTAGCGCATCCGCTGCAACGTCCCAAGTGTTGTTGTCGCTGCGTCACTGGTTCGGAAAGGTTGACAGACTGTCGCAGTTGTGATATAAATTTCTTAGTCAGACGTGAACACGGTCTGTCGACCCTCGACAGGCCGTGTTCGTTGTGACTTGTTCACGTTTTGGGAACATCAACACACAAGGAGAAACACACAATGTTCCAAGCCAAATGGTTCCGGGCGGTGCTGGTAATGGCCGTCCTCGCGTCAATGATCGTCGCTCCGCTGGCAGCCAGCGCAGCGGGGACCAACGGTATCACCGCTCCGGCTGATGGCGCCACGGTTAGCGGTGGAATCAATGTGACCGGCTACGCCGGCGGTGACGACTTCAAGAAATGGGATCTTTACCTGTTGCCCGGCGGCGACGACAGTGCCAAGGCCTGGCTGGCCACCGACGACACCCAAGGCGAGTTCAGCGTACCGCTGGATACCACGAAGTACCCGGATGGCGATCATGTGCTGAGCCTGCGCGTCGTGCGCAACGACAGCAACTACACCGAGTATACCAGCACGGTGACGTTTGCCAATGCAACCGCTCCAGTCGGAGCCGCGGCGCCTGTGGCTGCACCAGCTGCGGCCTCTGCTGACATCGTTAACACCGCGGTAGCGGCTGGCAGCTTCAAGACCCTGGTGGCTGCAGTCCAGGCCGCTGGTCTGGTGGACACATTGAAGGGCGCTGGCCCGTTCACCGTCTTTGCCCCGACCGATGAGGCGTTCGCCAAGCTGCCCGCCGGCACTGTGGAGGGCTTGCTGAAGGACCCGAAGGCCCTGGCCAACATTCTGCTGTACCACGTCGTGCCCGGCAAGGTGATGGGCGCCCAGGTTACGGACGGCTTGACTGCCAAAACTGCCCAAGGCTCCACCGTGAAGTTCGCAGTCGCCGACGGCAAGGCCAAGATAAACGATGCCAACATCGTAAAGACCGACATCGAGACCTCCAACGGCGTGATTCACGTCATCGACACGGTCATCCTACCGCCTGCTGCCCCGGCTGCAGCTGCCCAGCCCGTCGTTGCTCTTACCAACGGCATCGCTAGCCCCAAGGCCGAGGCCAAGGCTAGCGGCACCGTAAATGTCGAAGGCTACGCCGACGTACCCGGGTTCAAGAAATGGCAACTGGACGTTCTGCCCGGCGGCAACGACGCCGCCGCGATCTTCGTGGCTCTTGGTGAGACTCCCGGAAAGTTCAGCTATAGCCTGGACACCACCGCCTTCCCGGACGGCGATCACGCCCTGCGCCTGCGTGTGGTGCGTGCCGACAGTAATTATGACGAATACATCACCAAGGTGACCGTCGCCAACACTGGCGCCGCAGCGGCTGTGACGCCTGCAGCGACCGCGGTAGTGACTCCAACAGCGGCAGCGGCACCGGCGCCCGCTCCTGTGGCTGCGGCCGCACCTGCGACTGCGAGCGGCATCACGGACCCGAAGGCCGATGCCTCGGTGAGTGGTACAGTTACGGTCACTGGCAACGCCGCCGGCGCTCTGTCCAAGTGGGAACTCCTACTGTTCCCCAACGGCGACATCCGTGACAGCAATAAGGTGTGGCTGGCCGGTGGTGATAAAGCGGGCGCGGTCAGCTATGATCTGGACACGACTAAGTACCCGGATGGCAAGCACGCCCTCGTGCTGCGCGTGGTCAACGCCGACAGCAACTACACGGATTATCCCGTCATGGTGACCTTCGCCAATGCGCCGGCCGCCCCAGCTCCGTGACCTATGATCGGTGATCGGGCAACGAGTTCTGGTTGCTCAACATCCTAAGGAATGGAACGCCCCCAGGTTTTCGAGCCTGGGGGCGTTTGATTCAGGCGCTCGCCGCGCCGCAGGTTCGCCTGTCGATCGATCTTGCCTGTAGGCGTCTCTGCCAGGCTGGGCAAGTAGACGAAACGACGCGGTAGCGCAAACCGGTTCAGCCGGTCGTGCAATACCGACAGGATTGCTGTCTCAGTGGCGACTCCCAATGGTTCGCCTTCGAGTATGACCGCGACAACTTGACCAAGCCGTTCGTCGGGTAGGGGACCGACGAAGAATCGCCTCTCTCCTAGCCCTAGCGAGCGAAGCGCCTCCCCCAGTTGCAACTCTACCTGCTCGACCTGGACCTTAACTCCACCCGTGTTGATGACGGTGTCCCATCGGCCGAGCCAGCGGAACGAGCCATCTATCTGCAGCTCCACCAGGTCGTTGGTCTGCACCCATTGGTACAGCGTCATTGGCCCGCTTACCCGTAAACAGCCCCGGTCGTCGCTCCCCAGCTCGACGCCAGGCAGCGGCCGGAAGGCGGTTGACGCCTCTGCACCGTTCAGCTGGCGCAAGGCGACATGAGTGACGGTCTCCGTCATGCCGTACGTGTGGTAGACCGGCGCGTCAAGGGTTCGGACGCGCTCCTCCAGGGGTGCGCTGACCGGTGAACCGCCAACCAGGATCGCCTGCATGGCATTCAGCCGATCGAGGTAATGGGGAGGCCCATCCAGGAGCGTTTGCAGCTGCATCGGCACCACGGCCGTGAAGTCAAACCTGGCGCCGGACGGTAGGCTGGCAAAGGGATCGTTGCTTGGCTCGACGACTGTCATCGCCATGTCAAGCACCAGGCCGCGCACCAGCATCATGCGGCCGGCGATGTAGCCTGTTGGCAGGCAAACCAGCGCGCGGCATCCGGGACGCAGGCCGAGCGCTGCGCCGGTGGCATGTGCGCTGGCAACCATCTGCTCGCGACGCAAGGTGATGGGCTTGGGATCGCCTGTCGAGCCGGAGGTGCGCACGACAAACTCCGTCGCGCCGCTCAGCCAGTCGTGGCAGATTGCTAGTGCCTGGCGATTGTTATCGCTGAGGTCACTCAAAGCCGACGTCGTGGACCAGGCGCTGAGGTCGGCCAAGGTGAAGAAGTGGGAACGGATGGTAAGAGAAAGACTCATAGGTTTCCAGAGGACTCGTGTATAATCTGACGAGGGTCTAAATCAATTGCTGTTTTCAAGCCAGGCGCCGCGCCGGCCTGCCGGCACCCCTAGGGATGAAAATGCGGAGCGCGGTGTCCCTTCGGCAACCGCGGACTCCTGAACTTGTTCAGGGTCTGACCAGTCCGGCTGCCTCGACAAGTCGAGGCAGTCCGGCGTACACCGCGGACTCCCGAACTTGTTCGGCTATTTTCAGAGCAGTGTCAGTAAAGCAGCATTAGCCGGTATAATGAAAGGATGTGTTATGCACAACTCCTACCACTGGTGGCAGACCGGGATAGTTTACCAGGTCTATCCGCGTTCGTTCCAGGACAGCAACGGCGACGGCGTGGGTGATCTGCCCGGAATCACGAAGCGGCTGGACTATCTCAAGAGTCTAAACGTCACGGCCGTGTGGTTATCGCCGATCTACCCATCGCCGATGCATGACTTCGGCTATGACGTCGCCAACTACGTCGACGTCCATCCTTTGTTCGGCACGCTGGCCGACTTCGACCGCCTGCTGGCCGAGGTGCATCGTCGAGAGATGAAACTGATCCTCGACCTGGTGCCGAACCACACCTCGGACGAGCATCCATGGTTCGTCGAAAGCCGCAGCAGCCGCGATCAGGCAAAACGTGACTGGTACATCTGGCGCGACCCGGCGCCGGACGGTGGTCCGCCGAACAACTGGTTAAGCTATTTTGGCGGTCCGGCGTGGACGTACGACCCACACACGGGCCAGTACTACATGCACCAGTTTGTCACGCAGCAGCCGGAGCTGAACTATCGCAACCCCGCCGTCCTCACGGCTTTGCTTGACACGATGCGTTTCTGGCTCGACCGCGGCGTCGACGGCTTCCGAGTCAACGTCATCTGGCTGATGATCAAGGATGACCTCTTTCGTGACGAGCCGGATGATCCCAACTGGGACGGGATCAAGGGCCACCATCGGCTGCTGCACGTCTACACCAGCAACCGGCCCGAAGTGCACGAGCTGATTCGCCAGATGCGAGCTGTGCTTGATTCCTTTGATGACCGCATGATGGTGGGTGAGATCTACCTACCCAACCAGGATCTGATGACCTACTACGGCGCTCAGCTCGACGAGTGCCACATGCCGTTCAACTTCCAGTTGATTCGTGCGCCGTGGGATGCCTCGACCGTCCGGCGCCTGGTCGATCAATACGAAAGGGATCTTCCCGTTTTCGCGTGGCCCAACTGGGTGCTTGGCAACCATGACCAGCACCGGCTGGCGACGCGCGTCGGCGCGGCGCAGGCTCGCGTCGCTGCGATGTTGTTGCTGACTCTGCGCGGCACGCCAACCTGCTACTACGGCGATGAGCTGGGCATGGAGAACGTGCCCATTCCGCCAGAGTTCGTCCAGGATCCGGCTGCGCGCAACCAGCCGGAGGTTGCCCATCTGGTGGGCCGGGATCCGGAACGCACTCCCATGCAATGGGATGGATCGCCGAGCGCCGGCTTTGCTGCAGCGGGAGTGCGCACCTGGCTGCCACTGGCTGCCGACTTTAGCCAACGCAACGTCGCGGTGCAGTCGGAGTACCCGGATTCGATGCTGGGTTTGTTCCGGGCTCTGACGGCGTTGCGCCAGTCTTCTCCGGCGCTGATGGTGGGGGCCTACGCGTCGGTGGATGCCGGCGCGGACGACGTCTTCGCCTACACGCGCAGCGGGAACGACGAGAGTCTTCTGGTCGTTCTCAATTTTAGCGGTAACGCCCATACGCTTGACCTGAGCCATGTGTCGCCGCAAGCCGCCGTGGCAGTAGCGACATCCTCCAATCGTACCGGCATCGTCGACCTGGCGGCGTTGAGTATGGCGCCCAACGAAGGGTTGGTACTCAGGCTGTAACGCAGATCGCGATCTCGATCCCGTCGTAGGGGCAGGTCTTGCGCCTGCCCTCCCGGTACGCGGTGGGTACGTGCCGTAGGGGCAGGCGCAAGACCTGCCCCTACGACGAGGATCTGAGATACCCAAATCACGCCAGGATCGAACGAAAATCCCAGGTTCCAGCGGGATCCACGCGCAACCCGCACGCGTCCAGCCGCAGCGGCGAGGGGATGTTGTTAGCGTAGAGCTGTCCGGTGCCGAGACCGTGAACGCGGTCGTCTTTTTCTACCTGCCGCGCGCTCGTCCACTGGCAGATTGCATTCAGGCCGACGTTCGATTCGAGCAGGGAGTTGATCCACCACTGGCTGTCCAGTCGCTCGGCTTCGTCGATCCATGCTTCGCAACCGGCTAATCCACCCAGCAGCGAGGGCTTGAGGATCAGATGCTGCGGGCGGACTGTGTCCATCAGCTGCCGGCGCGCCTCCGTTCCGGCGATTCCGATCAGTTCCTCGTCGAGCGCGAGCGGGATCGGCGAATGGACGCATAGGCCGGCCATGGCTTGCCATTGCCCGGCTGCAATCGGCTGCTCCAAAAAGGCCACGTCGAATTCGCTCAGCCGTTTCAGCCTCTCCAACGCCTCGGCTGGGGCAAACGCGCCGTTGGCATCGAGCCGGAGTTCTATCTCGCGAGGGGAATAGCGTTGCCGGATCGATCTCAACAGGGCACGCTCCTCCTCGAACGGCAGCGCGCCCACTTTCATCTTGATCACCCGGCAGCCTTGGGCGGCTTTGAGTTCGACCTGCTCCACTACGTTTTGCGCATCACCTATCCAGATCAGCCCGTGCGTGGGCAATGCCGCCTCGCCGCGGCTGAACGCTGTGTCGAACAGCCGCTGCCTGCCCCCGGTTTGCAGATCACGCACTGCAGTTTCCAGGCCAAAGGCTACGCTGGGCAGCTCGACCAAATCCAATGCCGGCATGTCGCCTCCTGCATCGAAGGTGTTGCAGACGGCCTGGACTTTATCGACATAATCCGGCAGATCGTCTACGCTCAGCCCCGGCATCGGACTGCACTCACCCCAGCCGACCACGCCCGGCAGGTCGGCGCGAGTTGCTGCCAGGAACACGGCTTGCTTGGTAAACAACGCGCCCCGCGACGTCGCCGCGGGGCGCTTGAAGTGCAAGGTGTACGGATGGGCGCTGAGTTTCACGGGAATTTTGGGAATTTGGAGAAATCCGGTGTGCGTTTTTCGATGTAGGCGTTTCTACCTTCCTGCGCCTCCTCGGAGAGATAGTACAACAAGGTGGCATTGCCTGCCAGCTCCTGGATGCCGGCCTGGCCGTCCAGCTCGGCATTGAAGGAAGACTTGAGCAGGCGGATGGATAGCGGGCTCTTTTCTTAAATCTTGCGGCACCATTCGAGGGTTGTCGCCTCAAGCTGATCCAGCGGCACCACCTTGTTGACCAGCCCCATCTGAAGCGCTTCCTGGGCGTCGTATTGGTCGCAGAGAAACCAAATCTCTCGGGCCTTCTTTTGGCCGACGACGCGCGCCAGGTACGAGGCGCCGAAGCCTCCGTCGAAACTGCCTACTTTGGGGCCGGTTTGGCCGAAGCGGGCATTATCGGCCGCGATGGTCAGGTCGCAAACCACGTGAAGCACGTGTCCGCCGCCGATGGCATAGCCGGCCACCATGGCGATGACGGCCTTGGGGATCGAGCGGATCATCTTCTGCAGATCCAACACATTGAGCCGCGGCACCTCGTCCTTACCGACATAGCCGCCCACGCCGCGCACGCTCTGGTCACCGCCGCTGCAGAACGCCTTATCGCCCGCACCTGTCAGGATGATGACTTGAATCTGCGGGTCCTCGCGGCAGATCAGCATGGCGTCGATCATCTCCTGCACGGTCAACGGCGTAAAGGCGTTGCGTCTTTCAGGACGGTTGATAGTGATCTTGGCAATGCCGTCGTGGAAGTCAAACAGGATTTCGTCGTAGGTCTTGATCGGTTGCCAGGTGACGGGGTCGGTCATGGCGGGTTTGCTCCTGGTTATGGGGTATTGAGTGGTGCAGACTTCCGAGGTCTCCGAAGACCTCGGAAGTCGGTGAGATAGATCGACCTCCGAGGTCTTCTGAGACCTCGGAGGTCTGCGGGACTACGCGAGTTCGGCAAGCAGGTCCTTGAAGCTCCGAAACACCGATGAATTGACGCCCATGTCGGTCTCGATCTCCAAAATAGCGGCGCGCTGCTGTGATGCGAAGAAAGCTGGTAACACTGCCTGCAAGCCGGCCGCATCGACGGCGTGAAAGTAGTCGAGGCCATGGTCGGCGGCCGTGCGCTGGGCGGTGAGCGGCTGCGGGGTTAGAAAGTAGGTCTCCTGCAACCCGCGCGGCAGGCGGTTCGGGCCGTCGATGCTGTCAAAGATTCCTCCGCCGTGGTTGTTGAGCACCACGATGCGTAGGTTCGCCGGCACGTGGCGGTGCCACAGCCCATTGCGGTCGTAGAAGAAGGCCAGGTCGCCGGTGATCAGGATCGTCAACCTGTCGGTCGCCAGGGCAGCGCCGACCGCGGTGCTGACTGTGCCGTCGATGCCGCTGGCGCCGCGGTTGCTGTTGACCCGGTCGAGCGACATCCCCGGAACGTGAGCAATGAAATTCGCATAGCGGATCGGCATGCTGTTGCCGATCTGCAGCCGGCTGCCCGCAGGCAGAGCCTGCATCACCCGGTACAAAGCCTGGAACTCGCCAAATGGGGCCGTTTCCAAGAAGTTGGCGACTGCTTGGCCAGCGCGGCGTTCCAGCACAAGCCACTGTGCGGCATAGATCGAGGCTGTAACCCGCGGCGTAAATGCCAATCGCGCCGCTAGTTCGGGGAAAAATTCGGCCGGCCGCATCGACAGCACGTGAGTCAGGCACTGATAGGTGTCGGGAGCGTCGCCTGCAGGGCTAAGGTGCCATTGGACCTTGGGGGGATGGGCGCGTAAGAGCTGCTTCAAGTACTTGGAAACAAGTGGCCCGCCGAAGCTGACCACTAAGTCGGGCTGGAGTGCCGAGTACGTGGCCTCGTCCTTCGTGCCCAGCACGGCATCCCAACGGTACAGCGGCGTGCCCTCCGGAAAGACGTTGGCCGTGATGTCCGCGACGACCGCAACATCCGGTTGTTGGCCCAGCTGCGATAGGGCATTACGCAGGTCTGGCTCGGGAGGATGCATTCCGGCCACGATTAGCTTGGGTCCGGCTGAGTTCCATGCGGCGATGAGGGTGGCCCACGTCTGAGGGGCTAGCTGGGGCCAGGCAGGCGGCACGTCGATTCGCTTCTGCAGAAGCCGATCGATGCTTCTCAGCTGTATGGTGGCAGACGCGCGATTTGTTGCGGCAGAAGTCTCTTCGGGCGGATAAAGCGGCTCGCGCAGCGGTACGTTGATGTGTACCGGCCCCGGCGCCAGACTGCGGGTTCGTTCGATCGCCTCCGAAACCGTGCGCAGCGCATGCCAAACGGCGTCAGGGTGGGTGTAGTCAACCGGCAGATCGAAGCTGCCGCGGCAGTGCGGCTCGTACAGGCCGCGCTGATGGATGGCCTGGTTATCCTGCTGATCGATCCATTCCGGGGGGCGATCGGCGGTAAAGACCAGCAAAGGCACCTGCTGATAGAAGGCTTCGGCCACCGCCGGTGCGAAGTTCAGCGCGGCCGTGCCCGACGTGCACACGAGTCCAACGGGACTACCGCTTTGCTGCGCCAGACCCAGCGCTATGTAGCCGGCCGAGCGCTCGTCGCAGACCACGCGGCAGGTCAGCTCGGACTGCTGAGCTAATGCGACTGTCAGCGGCGCCGAGCGTGAGCCGGGCGCGACGATGAAGGCGCCCACCCCCTTGTCAGCGCAAAGCCGAGCAATCTGCTTCATGACGCCCAAACGTGGCTCTGTCGCCGTCATTGGCGTCCTCTACACGGCCTGCGCATCGACTGTTTGGGTGATTGAGACACTCGTTCCGTGCCGAAGCACGTCCAGCAGCGTCTCTGCTTTCAGCTCGGTCTCGAGCCATTCTGCGTCGGGGTCGGAGTTTGCCGTCACGCCGCCGCCAACGTAAAGCGCGGTTATGCGCTCCCGAATCTGCATGCATCGAAGGTTGACATAAAGATGAGACTGGCCATCGACGTGCACCGGCCCGAGAAAGCCGCTGTAGAAGCTGCGGTCGTACCGCTCATTCCGGAGGATGAAGGCCAGCGCTTTGTCCTTGGGCATGCCGCACACGGCCGAGGTGGGGTGCAGCTCGTGCAAGATGCGATTGGCCAGGTCCATGCGCGGGGCGTGGGGCAGCGCGACCCGGAAGGCCGTCTGTAAATGAACGATGTTCCCGGCGGCGACGGTGCGCGGGCCGGTCTCTTCGACGTTTGCTACAGCGGCCCGTTGGAAGAAATCGCGGACGTAGTCGCTGACCAGCGCTTGCTCTTCGACTTCTTTCTGGCTCCAAGCCACGGCCGTGAGCGGCCGGTCGATCGGGCGCGCTTGTGTGCCGGCCAGTGCCATAGTACTTAGCGAGGCGCCGTCATCGGCTAGCAGCAACTCCGGGCTTGCGCCAATCCATGTGCCGATGCCCGGCACGGCCACCAGCGATACAAATGCCCCGGGATAACGATCGCACAGTTGTTGAAACGTTGCAACTGGATCAAAATCGTGTGGCAGGTCGGTTTCCGCCATGCGCGAAACCACTACTTTGTCGAGTCCGCTGTGCGCAATGAATTCGATCGCGTCATGCACCAGCTCTCGGTACTCGGCTTTTGTGCAACAGCGGCTGGTGGACTGGCCGGTCGAGGCGTACCAGGCCGATGCTCCGGACTGCTCACCCATCAGAAGGACCTGATAGTTCGTCGTGAAGCGTTCGAACCGGCCGCGCTGGCCGTTCCAGAGGTGACGCAGGGTATGCAGCCCATCGGGGGTCAGCTGCACATCCGCCCTGATATGCAGAGCAGCGTGGGTGTCTGCGCTGACAAAAGGCGAAAAGACGAAACCCGGCTCACCAGCGCGAAAATCGATCGGCGCCGGCTCTGCTGAGTTCGAGAAGTCGACAATACCATGGCTCCCGTTCGTGAACGGAAGTCGCCACAATGCGACCGGCAGCGTGCCGGCAACGGCAGCCTGGAAGAAGGCGCGTAGATGTCGAGTGGACGGTGCGGCTCGACCAAACTCGGTGGGATCGCTAAGCGGATGCATGGGCAAAAAGGCTTTTGTTGTGTGAAATGAGCTTGTGAAAATCGTCTTAATCTGACAATAGTAACGCTATAGCAAAACAGTTGCAAATAATGTCAGGTCGCTCTCAAACCTGCCCAGCTCGCTCCGGGTCCTTGCTCCCATTCGCCACGCAGAACCCCCATCCGTATTTCGTCGAGGTACTGCCCATTGCTCCACACATGCTGTCGCAGCCGGCCTTCTTCCACAAAACCGCACGCCAGGTAGGCTCGAATGGCGCGTTCGTTGTCACTGTTGGTCGACAGCCACACCTTGCGCAGGTTGCGAAGGCGAAAGGCGTAGTCTAGCAGCAGCATGACCGCCTCGCGGCCGTAGCCGCGGCCCCAGTACGCCTTGTCGCCGATGGCGATGCCGAGCCCGGCTGTCTGAGCGACGCCATTGAAGTGAAAAAGCGCGCACTGGCCGATGAACTTGCCGTCGGCCTCGATGGCAAACCTGCAGTCGTCGCGTCCTCCTTTGCCGGACTCCGTATCGAACTCGGCGAGCAGACGTTCCAGAGGTTGCGGCATGGGTGCATCGCCGCCGCCAGCCAGTTCGACCTCGATATCATTGTTGTATTGACAGAGCAACTCCATGTCGCTGCGGCGCAATGCGCGCAGGAGGGTCTTGTTACCTTGTAGCATTTTACCTCTCTGAAAGGTGTCATACACCGGGGGATGCTTTGGCGACCGTTCGCATGACACGACGATCAGTTACCTGTATGATCCAATAGACCGATCTCAAACATTGTAGCATAAAGCGTATCAACTTATGCAACCGCGCTTTGTAGTGCGCGGCGCCGTAGTCTACCACCCACCGACTGCACATAACCCGTTCCGCGATCTGTGCCGCGTCAAAGGGGCCTGGACGCCCTTGGATCAGTACGGCTCAACCCCTTGAATGTAATGTGGAGTGGCGGTTCACGCCGTGCGGTATGCCCCCTGAGTGACCTACAGATCACCGATGTTAGTTCCGGCCCCATCACACCGGCTCGCTGCCGGTCGCCATCGTCACTCAATAGCCGGAAGAACAAAAGTGACAGTTAGGCCGTGACCCACTCCAAGGCTGTGAGCGAAGATCCTTCCCTCATGCCGTACGATAATTTGGTGCACCATAGCCAGCCCGACACCCATGCCGGGCTGGTGGCTGGTTTCAGCCACTCGGTAGAAGCGCTCGAACAACCGTGGAAGATACTGTGGGGCAACACCCACGCCTGTGTCAGCCAAGCTGACGAAGATCTCATTTCCCTCTTGCCAGCAACTCAAGGTCAGACTGCCACCTTGGGGCGTGTACTTGCAGGCGTTATCGAGCAGGTTTTGGACTGCACGGATGAGGTACTCACTGTCGCCATACACGTAAGCGGCCAAGTCCGTGATATTCATGACTAGTCGCAAGTCTCTCTTTGCTAAGACTGGCGCCCAAAGAAGAGCCAGGGCATGGAGCAATTCACTTAGGGAGAACTTCTCGAAAGAATACGCTTGAAAACCGGCGTTACTAACGGGAATCAACTGGTTGATCAGGCGGTTCATTCTCTCGGTCTGTTCGAGCATAATAGCTGTGAATCTCAGGTGTTCCTCCTCCTCCTTTGGGAGGCGGCATGCCAAGAGATCAGCGTACGCAGCAATCACGGAAAGAGGAGTACGTAGATCGTGCGCGATGTTCTGTAGGCTGGTTTTCTGAGTAGTTAATTTTTCATTCAGCTCCTTGAAGCGCGCTGCATTGAATAGCATGAGCCCCAAATGATCTGCTACTGCCTGCAACACAATCAGATCAGTATCATCGAAAGCGTTGATTTCCAGATCTGACACCTCTAGCAGATGGGTGAGGGTGCCACCGGTCTTGATTGGAAAGACTACTTTCGGCTTTGCCGGCGCCGAATGTGGCATGTGACCAAGCGATTGCCGTGCATCGTTGGCGACGATGCATCGGACTTCCGGGTCTGCCCCTCCCTGCGCGCCTGTGCCCAGAGGCTGCACATATCCTACCGGATAGCGCTGAGAAGCTGATCCGGCCATGGCTTCGAGAACTAACTGACCGAGGCCGGCTTCCACGCGAAAGAGAGCAACGTTTGGAAAGCCCAGGACAGTGTGGATTGAATTGACGATGCTCCGAACTAGTTCGGCCTGGGTCTGCACAGCGCTCGTGGCGCTGACCATTTGATGCAACAGCAGAAGTTTGCGTGCTCTGTCCTGTTGTCGCACCAGCTGAGCAGCCATGTCCGTTCCGATGTGGTTGGCGGGCGTTAGTATCCCCGTTTCCTCAGTATACTGTCTTTTGATTTGCTGCCTTCCGGTTTGCTGTCTTCTGCGGTCAACATTGGGCATTCGTGTTGAGGAAGGGGGCATAGGCGGGATGGAGGTCGGTGGGCTAGTGGAAGATTTCATTTCGTCCCTCGTGTAGCTTTTTTCATTTCGTCAGTCACCAGGAGCACTCGTATCGGTAGCGCCTAAGATAGTGTCGCCGCGCCGGCCGGCGCCTTGCGCCAGTATCAGCCGGTCTTTTATCTTAGAATACTCAGTTGCCGCGCCAAATTCGTACCACCAACCGTTCCCGCAACAAAGTTTCATCAAACTGTATGCGAGAGCACGACAGTTGGAGACGGCTCAGGGTAACATCCTGAACCGTCTCCCGTGTCCACTTCATGGGTCGTTCAATCGTCCTGGAAGCTCCGGAGCTTCCAGGACGATTGTGCATGCCGACGCTGTCAGGCTTGACTAGCTTGTGAAGCCATCTAGTCGAGGGCTAGCGGTTATCGGCCTACTGATCCGGCTTGCTGCCGGACCCATTGGTAGAGACGGTTTCCCGTCAAGCGGATAGTTGCTACGGTCAAGGACAGGTCAACGTCTCATTACTATCAACCATACCCTTGAATAACCAAGTGTTCAGGTAACCGGACTTGGCTTTGCCGTCGCCCTCAGGCTTGCCACAGTCATCTGCGCCGTTCATGTCCACATCGGAGCAGGAGACGTGGAACGTGGACTCGCCGATCTTGCTGCCACCGGCAGCGAAGATCTCCCAGATGACGTCGTTGGGCGAGCCGGCATAACCAGGGACGGTCACCGTTTGACCGTTCGCCACGTTGGGGAAGGTCCCCAGCACAGTGCTGCCTACCGCGCCCTTGTAGGCGATGACGTTCACAGGCTGCCCGCCATTCCAGATCATGCTGAGCTGGTTGATCGGCTTGCTGCACGTGAAGGTTTGACCACTTCCACCAGGCGTGTAGGTGATCTCGACGACGCAACCCAGGTCGAACTCCACGACGATCTTGTAGGCGCCCTGAGAGGTGACGTTGTTTTGGAACTTGAACTTGAGTTCCTTGGCATCGCCAGCCTTGATCTCGCGTTTGTCGAGATTGCCTTCCCAGCCGGAGTCGATGACAGCGGTTGGCACGGCCGACGTCCACGAGAAGTTGCCCTTGTGGATAGTGTCTCCGCCGCGCTTGATCTCGTCCAGGAAGCCGTTGGCTTGTGGCCAGGTGATCGAGATGCGGCTGATGACCAGGTCGTCAACCCCGCTGTTGGTGATCTTCGTCTTGACTTCCTTGCCGCCGAACACGAGGTTGGTGGAGCTCAGGTCGCAGCGGTCCGGTACTTCCACAGTCACCGTGGCCGTGTCGCTGTCTGTGCAGACCTGCCCGTTGGCCAGGGTGCCGAGAACGGTTCCCGTGTTGGTTGTCGTCTGCGTGATCCGTGTTACCTTCTGGAAAGTCTGCGTACCACCCGCAGGCAGGGTGATCGGTCCACCGATGGGTCCGAGCGGGTCGTCCGTCACTGTCACGCCGGTCAGCGGATCGCCCTGGTTACTAACCTCATAGAAGTAAGTTACTTCGCTGCCGCCACGCTGACCGCTGAAGGCCACCAGCGTCAAGCTGCCGAAGACGTTGCCGACCTGCAAGACCTGCGAGCATGAGGTGTGGATCTTCAACTGCTCAGCTGTGCTGCCGTTGCGCAGTGTGAAGAACGAGTTGGAACTGAAACTGCTGGCGCTGACCGTGAACTCTCCGTTCGGGCTCACCGTCGTCGGGTTGATGGAGTAGCCAGAGTTGCTCGTGCTGACCGCAGCGGGCAAGTTTGGATTGATGCTTCCGCTGCAAGTCGCCTTGCCGCCCTGCGGGTTGGTGCTGGCTCCGCAGCCACCGCCCGTGTACTTGAAGGTGAGGCTGGTCGGCTTGTTCAGGGTATCGCAGCTTGGCGCCGGACTAGGAGCGAAGGTGCAGTTGTCGGCTGGCGCCGGCGGCGTTGGCGTGCAGAGGAACGACTGGCCGTTGCCCGCCATACCTTCCAGCTTCCAGGTATTGATAAAGCCTGTCTGGCCCTTGCCGTCGCCTTGAGCCTTGCCACAGTCCTCCGGCCCGGTCATGTCTGCATCCGAACACGACAGGTGGAAGGTGGAGTTGCCCAGCTTGGTGCTGGTTCCAGCTGCGAAGATCTCCCAGATGACGTTGTTGGGCGAGCCTGCAAAGCCGGTGACCGTCACTTTCTGGCCAGGCACGACATTGTCGACGCTCGCCAACAGCGTGCTGTTCACTGCCCCTTTCCACGCCTTTATCTTGACGGGCTGGGTCCCATTCCAAATCATCGACAACGAATTGATGGGCTTGGCATCGCTGCACACCCACTGGGACGACGGCGTCGGCGTCACTGCGCATTTCTTGTCGATGACAAGGCCGCATACCAATGGCTTCTCGAACTTGAAGTCGTTGGTGGGGTCGTTGGGGTTGGTGCTGGTGAGCGGCGGGTTGTAGGAGGTGGGCGGGATGGACACGTTGCAGGTTCCCAGATCGGGGTCGGCGGTGTCTACCCGCACGATGTACCTGGTGGTGTTGGCGCCGCCGGCCAGCGCGACTTCGAGGCCGGTGAACTGGTAGAAGCCACTGGCGTTGGTCTGGGTGGTCCGGAACACGGGACCATCCGGCACGCCGTTGGCGTCGAAGTCCTTGAACAGGTTGACGGTGATGTTGGCCAGGCCCTGACCGGTGCTCACGCACTGGACGTTGTCGCCCAAGGAGCCGGGGACGTAGATGCCCATGTCCTCGTTGGGGTCGTTGGCGGTCAGGTTGATGTTGGTGATGCGACCGGTGGCCGGATCGACGTCAGAGTCAACCACGTCATTGCCGCCGACATTGGCCGGGCTGATGGACCAGCCGGCGGGGATGCCGGAGAACTGGACGCAGTAGGGGCCGGCGAGCAGGTTCGGGAACTGGTAGTAGCCGTTGCCGAAGCCAGCCGGGCCGGCGACCGTCGTCGTGGTGGCGGAGGGCGCACCCGCACAGGTGGCGTTGGGGAAGAGCTGGACCGTCACGCCGTTGTAGCCGGGCTCGTTGGGGTCCTGGATGCCGTTCTGGTTCTGGTCGTACCACACCCGGTCACCCAGCGTGAAACGCGCCGGCTCCTGGAAGCGGAAGTCGTTGGTGGGGTCGTTGGGGTTGGTGCTGGTGAGCGGCGGGTTGTAGGAGGTGGGCGGGATGGACACGTTGCAGGTTCCCAGATCGGGGTCGGCGGTGTCTACCCGCACGATGTACCTGGTGGTGTTGGCGCCGCCGGCCAGCGCGACTTCGAGGCCGGTGAACTGGTAGAAGCCACTGGCGTTGGTCTGGGTGGTCCGGAACACGGGACCATCCGGCACGCCGTTGGCGTCGAAGTCCTTGAACAGGTTGACGGTGATGTTGGCCAGGCCCTGACCCGTGCTCACGCACTGGACGTTGTCGCCCAAGGAGCCGGGGACGTAGATGCCCATGTCCTCGTTGGGGTCATTGGCGGTCAGGTTGATGTTGGTGATGCGACCGGTGGCCGGATCGACGTTAGAGTCAACCACGTCATTGCCGCCGACGTTGGCCGGGCTGATGGACCAGCCGGCGGGGATGCCGGAGAACTGGACGCAGTAGGGGCCGGCGAGCAGGTTCGGGAACTGGTAGTAGCCGTTGCCGAAACCAGCCGGGCCGGCGACCGTCGTCGTGGTGGCGGAGGGCGCACCCGCACAGGTGGCGTTGGGGAAGAGCTGGACCGTCACGCCGTTGTAGCCAGGCTCGTTGGGGTCCTGGATGCCGTTCTGGTTCTGGTCGTACCACACCCGGTCACCCAGCGTGAAACGCGCCGGCTCCTGGAAGCGGAAGTCGTTGGTGGGGTCGTTGGGGTTGGTGCTGGTAAGCGGCGGGTTGTAGGAGGTGGGCGGGATGGACACGTTGCAGGTTCCCAGATCGGGGTCGGCGGTGTCTACCCGCACGATGTACCTGGTGGTGTTGGCGCCGCCGGCCAGCGCGACTTCGAGGCCGGTGAACTGGTAGAAGCCACTGGCGTTGGTCTGGGTGGTCCGGAACACGGGACCATCCGGCACGCCGTTGGCGTCGAAGTCCTTGAACAGGTTGACGGTGATGTTGGCCAGGCCCTGACCCGTGCTCACGCACTGGACGTTGTCGCCCAAGGAACCGGGGACGTAGATGCCCATGTCCTCGTTGGGGTCATTGGCGGTCAGGTTGATGTTGGTGATGCGACCGGTGGCCGGATTGACGTCAGAGTCAACCACGTCATTGCCGCCGGCGTTGGCCGGGCTGATGGACCAGCCGGCGGGGATGCCGGAGAACTGGACGCAGTAGGGGCCGGCGAGCAGGTTCGGGAACTGGTAGTAGCCGTTGCCGAAACCAGCCGGGCCGGCGACCGTCGTCGTGGTGGCGGAGGGCGCACCCGCACAGGTGGCGTTGGGGAAGAGCTGGACCGTCACCCGTTGTAGCCAGGCTCGTTGGGGTCCTGGATGCCGTTCTGGTTCTGGTCGTACCACACCCGGTCACCCAGCGTAACGCCGGCTCCTGGAAGCGGAAGTCGTTGTTGGGGTCGTTGGGGTTGGTGCTGGTAAGCGGCGGGTTGTAGGAGGTGGGCGGGATGGACACGTTGCAGGTTCCCAGATCGGGGTCGGCGGTGTCTACCCGCACGATGTACCTGGTGGTGTTGGCGCCGCCGGCCAGCGCGACTCCAGGCCGGTGAACTGGTAGAAGCCACTGGCGTTGGTCTGGGTGGTCCGGAACACGGGACCATCCGGCACGCCGTTGGCGTCGAAGTCCTTGAACAGGTTGACGGTGATGTTGGCCAGGCCCTGACCCGTGCTCACGCACTGGACGTTGTCGCCCAAGGTGCCGGGGACGTAGATGCCCATGTCCTCGTTGGGGTCATTGGCGGTCAGGTTGATGTTGGTGATGCGGCCGGTGGCCGGATCGGCGTCGGAGTCAACCACGTCATTGCCGCCGACGTTGGCCGGGCTGATGGACCAGCCGGCGGGGATGCCGGAGAACTGGACGCAGTAGGGGCCGGCGAGCAGGTTCGGGAACTGGTAGTAGCCGTTGCCGAAGCCAGCCGGGCCGGCGACCGTCGTCGTGGTGGCGGAAGGCGCACCCGCACAGGTGGCGTTGGGGAAGAGCTGGACCGTCACGCCGTTGTAGCCAGGCTCGTTGGGGTCCTGGATGCCGTTCTGGTTCTGGTCGTACCACACCCGGTCACCCAGCGTGAACGCGCCGGCTGCTGGAACTTGAAGTCGTTATTGGGGTCGTTGGGGTTGGTGCTGGTGAGCGGCGGGTTGTAGGAGGTGGGCGGGATGGGCACGTTGCAGGCACCGAGGTCGGGGTCGGCGGTGTCGACCGCACGATGTACTGGGTGGTGTTGGCGCCGCCGGCCAGCGCGACTTCGAGGCCGGTGAACTGGTAGAAGCCACTGGCGTTGGTCTGGGTGGTCCGGAACACGGGACCATCGGGCACGCCGTTGGCGTCGAAGTCCTTGAACAGGTTGACGGTGATGTTGGCCAGGCCTTGACCCGTGCTCACGCACTGGACGTTGTCGCCCAAGGTGCCGGGGACGTAGATGCCCATGTCCTTGTTGGGGTCGTTGGCGGTCAGGTTGATGTTGGTGATGCGACCGGTGGCCGGGTTGGGCTTCGAGTCGTTCGTGCCGTTCCCCTGGTTGGCCGGGCTGATGGACCAGCCGGCGGGGATGCCGGAGAACTGGACGCAGTAGGGGCCGGCGGGCAGGTTCGGGAACTGGTAGTAGCCGTTGCCGAAGCCAGCCGGGCCGGCGGCGGTCGTCGTGGTGGCGGAGGGCGCACCCGTACAGGTGGCGTTGGGGAAGAGCTGGACCGTCACGCCGTTGTAGCCAGGCTCGTTGGGGTCCTGGATGCCGTTCTGGTTCTGGTCGTACCACACCCGGTCACCCAGCGTGAAACGCGCCGGCTTCTCGAACTTGAAGTCGTTGGTGGGGTCGTTGGGGTTGGTGCTGGTGAGCGGCGGGTTGTAGGAGGTGGGCGGGATGGGCACGTTGCAGGCGCCGAGGTCGGGGTCGGCGGTGTCTACCTGCACGATGTACTTGATTAGGTAGCCGGCGCCCGACAGGGAGACTTCCAGTCCGGTAAACTGGTAGAAGCCGCTGGCGTTGGTCTGGGTGCTCTGGAACACAGGACCATCCGGCACGCCGTTGGCGTCGAAGTCCTTGAACAGATTCACTCTGATGTTGGCCAGTGGCTGCCCCGTGCTCACGCACTGGACGTTGTCGCCCAAGGTGCCAGAGACATAGATGCCCATGTCCTGGTTGGGGTCATGGGTGGTCAGGTTGATGTTGGTGATGCAAGCCGTGGTTGGATTGGCATCAGAGTCGAGCGCGTCGTTGCTACCCTGGTTAGGCGGGCTGATGACCCAGCCGGCGGGGATGCCGGAGAACTGGATGGAGTAGACGCCGGCGGGCTGACCCGAGAACAGGTAATAGCCGTCGCCGAACTCTCCCGGACCGGTTACTGTCGTCGTGGTGGCGGACGGCGCACCGCTGCAGGTCGCGTTGGGAAAGAGCTGGACCGTCACGCCGTTGTAGCCGGGCTCTTTTAGGTCCTGGATGCCGTCCATGTTCTGGTCGAACCATACGCGGTCACCCAATGTGAATACAGTCAACTCTTGGATCATATTATTGGCAAGAAGCGACTGTTCTAGTGGATTGGAGGCGAGGGCGGCCTTAGTCGTAGCAAAGACTATCAACGCCATAAGCACCACCAGCGCTAGAAGCGCCAACGGCAGCTGCCGAAGCCGGCGAAACCAAGACTGTTTCATGGGTTTGCTCCTTTCAGGGAACTGATCGATTTTGTTGAGACGCTTCTCAAATCAGATCTCATACGTATCACTTGATCTCCTCATCGATTAGCTTACGTCGAAATTCAGTGGGGGTCTATGACTATACGTAGTGTTTTCTGCAACCAGGTCTGTGAGCGCTGTTCCGGCCGGTTATGGCGTCGCACCTTGTTGTCAGCGAACCGAGTGTGGTTGTTTCACCACTAGGTGCCTGTCCGGCGAATGGGCGTCAGTTTCTTTTGGTGGCTGCAGCTGGAGCACCTCCTTCCTTAAGCAAATCCGGTCATCGGCCGTGGCTGTGGACTACAGCTAAGAACAAGGCAAAAGGAACAACTTGGTAAGAGAAGTGCTCATTCCAATTCCCGACAGAGTTTGACAATGTCAAGATTTGACGCGAACTCTTTCTTCGCATGTTGGCGCTGGCCAGGCATCACCATAGCAAGGGTCCACCACGCCGCTTTGGCCAAACTCAATCCACCTAACATAATCCGTAACGCATTGGATCGTAACGGCCGAGCGAGTGGCCGGCATCTCCGTTGCACTTAGGCACGGGGCTGGTGCGAACGCTGGGGCAGAGCCACGATCGCCTGAGGATTGGACCGGATGAATCGAGCGACGACGAGAAATGGCAAACTTTGGATTTTCTAGTCCAAATCTACGACTGGCCGCTTGGCGAATTCGCTGGATCTGTGGGCTAAATGACGGCGGCATAACATCGTAACAATTGAAACAGAGTTGCGCGCCATTATCGTTCCAAAATGCGTTCCAGAATTCACGCCAAATCCTCAAATCGCAGAATGGGTTTGATGGTTCCATTGAGTTGTGATACAATAGCTGCGCGGTTATTTCCACAGGGCGTTCTCCACTGCACAATCCGGAAGCCCAAGCTCGCGCAGCAGTTTCGCCAGTTTTCAGTCAACCATTCGGCTTCATCCACCAGGGATCTTACTGCCCATCATCATGTCCGAACTCAAGCTTCATTTGTTTGCTTCGGCTCGCGTGGAACTCGATGGCGTCGCGATCAAGATTGGCCGGCGCACAACCATGAGTTTGCTGGCCTATCTGGCCGTTGCCGCTGGCAATCATCGCCGGGAGACGCTGGCCACTCTGCTGTGGCCGGATGTGGCAGCCACAATGGCCCACTCCTACTTGCGCCGCGATCTATCCGAGTTGATCAAGGCACTTGGCAAGGAATGGTTAAACGTCACCGGGAAGCGGTGGGGTTCCGAGATGACCTGGAAGTCTGGTTGGACGTGAAACAGTTCCGTCAGCGTCTGGTGGACTGTAGGTTGCACGGACATGCTGCGGATGAGGTTTGCCCCGCATGCATCCCCCTTCTGACCGATGCGGTTGCACTCTACCGGGGCGATTTTATGGCGGGTTTCACCCTGCCCGACAGTACAGAGTTTGATGAATGGCAGTTTTTCGAGGGTGAGTCATTGCGCAATGAACTGGCAAGTGCATTGATCAAGCTCACCACTGCTAACAGCAATTTGGGCAAGTATGCCGAGGCCGTCACCTTTGCCCGCAGATGGTTGGCTCTTGATCCTTGGCACGAGCCAGCACACCGGCAACTGATGCAACTCTACGCACGGACGGGACAGCAGAGTGCAGCGCTGCGGCAATATCAGGAATGCGTCGACTTGCTGCGAAGTGAGTTCAGCATACCGCCGGAACCAGCCACAATAGAACTGTATGAGCTGATCAAGGCAAGACGTTTGACCGCGCCACCTGATGTAGAGCAGCAGAAGGTCGCTGGACTCACCTCCTCCTCAGTTTCTTCTGAATTGATCCAGAGCGAAGCGAACCTGGGATCAGCATCGGGTGGCAGCACCGCGCAAGTCGATACCGCCTCACCTGATGCCACGATTCTCATCAGACACAACTTGCCAACCCAATTGATTCCGTTTGTGGGCCGTCAGCAGGAACTGGCGGAGATCAGGCGGCTTCTGGTTGAGCAGCCACAATGTCGCCTTCTGGTGCTTGTCGGCCCCGGAGGCGTCGGCAAGACGCGGTTGGCTATTCAGGCTGCAGCCGAAGCCATGCATGTTTTCCCAGATGGAGTCTATCTGGTCTCTTTGGCTACGATCACCTCGCCTGCCCTTTTAGGCACGACCATTGCCGAGGCCCTTGGCTTGTCGGACTACGAAGGAACGGATCTCGTTTCCAAGATCGAGAATTACCTCCGAAACAAGAGAACACTCGTGGTGCTCGATAACTTCGAGCATTTGCTGGAAGGGGCAGGATTGCTTACGGATCTTCTGCGAAGCTCGGCCGGAACCAAATTGATGGTTACCTCGCGCGAGAAGCTGAACTTAACCTCTGAATGGTTGTTGCAGGTTGACGGTTTGACGTATCCCGATGCCGAGGAGGAGGCGTTAGAGGCTGGGGAGACAGGAGTGGCCCCGGAAAAAGGAGAAGGTAAGACCTGGCAAGATTACACATCAGTTGCCCTGTTTTATGAGACGGCACGTAGGACCTCGTCTGAGTTTCTGCCCTCGGATGCAAACATACCGTTCGTGATGCGCATATGTCAGGCATTGGAAGGCTTGCCGCTGGG
This sequence comes from uncultured Chloroflexia bacterium, assembly GCA_963709505.1. GTDB lineage: Bacteria > Chloroflexota > Anaerolineae > JAAEKA01 > JAAEKA01 > CAVPXC01. The sequence goes on from CAVPXC010000003.1 coordinate 247,562, forward strand.
TATTGAATTGGCGGCAGCGTGGGTAAACATGATGCCAGTTCAAGAGATTCTAGAGCAAATCAGGGAAGACCCGGATGGCCTGGCGTCTGCTTGGCAAGATATACCTCTTCGGCATCGCAGTTTCAGGGCGCTGTTTGAACATTCCTGGCAACTGCTCTCGAATGTGGAACGAGTTACGCTCCGAAGGCTGTCGGTGTTCCAGGGTGACTTCTCTCAAGGTGCAGCCAAGCAGGTGGCCGGTGGGAACCTCCCTATTCTGGCGTCGCTGGTAGGCAAGTCAATGCTGAGCGGCCATCGCTTGGGGCGCTTTGATCTACATCCAATGATCCAAAGATATGCGTCCGAGAAACTCGCCCAGCACGTCGATGAACTTCAAGAAGCCCACGATAGACACTGCAGCTTCTACGCCGACTTTATCTGCGAGCGGGAAACAGGATTGCGAGGAGCCAGGCAACGGATGGTGGCAGATGAGATGAGTCTGAACATCGACAACATCAGATCGGCTTGGAACTGGGCCGTTAGCCACCAGAAGATTGGGGAGATCGACCGTAGTTTGGAGGGATTGCACCAGTTCTATTTCGCTCGAAGCTGGTACCAAGAAGCTGAACGGATGTTTGAAGCGGCCATTGCAGGTCTTCAGGAGTACCCAGCTGAAGGTCGAGGCGACGGTTGGTACGCCAATAATCCTGCGAACGGACAGCGCGCTTTGCTCGTCGCACGGTTGTTTGCCCGCAGGGCCAGATTCTCATATCGCCTTGGAAGCGAACATGAGGCTAAGGAGTCGCTGGAGACTGGCCTGAAGATTCTACAAGGGCTTGCGGATACAGGAAGTCCCGATGCGCGGCGAGAACGCGCTTTCTATCTCTATCTTTTGAGCACCATTGCTCGTGGCAAATCAAGGTTTTCGGAAGCGGAAGGACAATGCGCAGAAAGCCTGAGGATCAGCCAAGAGATCAACGATCTGCCGGGCACGGTCAGAGCGCTTCGCCACCAGGGAATCATTGCTGGTTCGCAAGGCCGTTTTGGGGAGGCGCGGCAGTCGCTTCTTCAGGCACGCATCCTGTACCAGCAAAGTGAAGACTCAATTGGTATAGCAAATACGCTTAACGACCTCGGCATTATCGCGGATGGCCTGGGCGACTATGACGAAGCAAAAAGGATGTACGATGAGTGTTTGGCCATTCGCAGGCAGATTGGACACGTGGCAGGTGTTGGAGCCGCTCTAAACAATCTCGGCTACCTGTCTTTCAAGCGTGGACAGAATACAGAGGCCAATTCGTTGCTGCAGGAGAGCCTCGCTGTTCAACGCCAGATCGGCGACCCGTATCACATTGCGCTTTGTCTCGGAAACCTGGGCGCAGTTCTGCGGGAGCTAGTCGAATTCGAGAAATCCCGCAGACTGCTTCTCCGAAGCGCTAAGAATCTCATGGGAGATCGATGCAGTTCCGCTGGTTCTCGAAGTCTTGGGGGGAGTAGCAAGTCTGATGGCGGTAAGCGAGCCGACCCAATTGGCACAAGCTGCGGAGCTCAATGCCTTTGTGGCGCAACACGACGCCAGCGATCGAACAACTCGCGAAATGGCGCAGCATGGCTTGGCGGATCTGGCGAGCCGGCTTTCTTCGGACGCCATGGATCGCGCACATACGTTTGCCGAAGCGGCCGAGCTTTCCAAAGTCGTTTGGGACGTGCTAACCAGGCTGGCCTCACCTCCTGCCAATAATCCTGCGGCAGCGAGCGTCGTTCAGGTATGAACTAAGGGATGACACTCACACTTTTCAACTTAACAGAGCCGTAAGCCTGGCTCGCCGGGTCATTTATTGCGGCGGGACCCACGTGTCAAGAGCGGCTGTAGCAGAGCTCCAGTCGGGGCTGTTATTCCAATTGGTTGTGACGCTCCAGGCATAGCCGACGCTCCAGGCATAGCCGACGCTCCAGGCATAGCCGACGCTCCAGGCATAGCCGACGCTCCAGGCATAGCCGACGCTCCAGGCATAGCCACCACTCCACACGTAGCCATCTGCCATCGGTTGACCGTTTCCATCGACCAGGTAATACTGGCCTGTGCTCGGATTCCAGTGCGTCGGGCCGCCATAGTGCTTAGTCCCGGCTAAATCGGCGCCAATATCCAGCCCCTGGTTGGCCGACCCAGAATAGTCGCCGAAGACCGCGTTGGCGGCATCGATGCGCCCTGCGCCTTGCTGCCACAGGCTAGTAGCGAGCTCACCAGTTGACCTCACAGCTGGTCGAGCTGAAGCCATCAGCCTGTACTTGACCTGATCCGGAGTAAGGTTTGGCATACGCGCCAACATGAGCGCTACCACTCCTGAGACTTGCGCTGCGCTCATGGAGGTGCCACTGAGTTCGAAGTAATCCTTGTGGCGCCTTTGTTCGGAATGGACCCTCGCCAGCCTGCTCTTGTCGGACATCAACCCCATAACGTGTCCTCCCGGAGCGATGACGTCCGGTTTCACAAACCCCTCAAAGGTTGGGCCGGCGGCCGAGAATGCCGGCACAAAATCATCGGCCCAGTCGGTTGGTGTATATGCATCGCTCAGGGCGCCCACCGTGATCACATAAGGGTTATTCGCCGGAACCCCGATGGTCATGGGATTGGGGCCGCCGTTGCCCGCTGCTGTTACGACCACGATCCCAGCCTGCCAGGCTCTCATGACCGCCAGGTTGAGGGGATCATCCCAATAGTGCGATTGCACCGGCGCACTAAGCGATATATTCAAGACACGAATGTTGTAGACATCTTTGTGCTGAACTACCCACTGAATGCCGTCGACGACCTCTGAGTAGCGGCCCTGTCCGTTCTCATCCAGTACCTGGACTGGGATGATCACAGAGTCCGGCGCTACACCATAATACCGGCCTTGATTGTCATACTTTCGATTGCTGACGATTGAGGCAACTATCGTACCGTGTCCATTCTTGTCATTTCGACCTTCATCCTTGTTCGAAAGTACGTTCCGCCCCTTAAGGAGGCCCGATTTCCCGTTTGAGCTATCGGTTTCCAATTCGTTGTATTTCTTGACACCGCTGTCAAGCACCGCAACTGTGATCCCCCTTCCGGTGATTCCCACTGACCACACTGGGTTGGCGTTCAGAGCTTCATACGCTTGCGTCACTGTCGATGGTAATGTGTCGCCCATTAGCCGAGCCAGCCGGAGCCCAACGTAGTCCACCTCGGCCTTTTCCCCGCCGTCGTTGCGAGAGACCGAGAAGCGTACCGGAATACTGGCGAAATCATCGGGTGTTTCCAGGACGCCGGACAGGTCAATGGTCGTGTCGATGAGCTGATCCTCAGTGCTCAACGTGTCGATACCGAAAGTATGCCAAATCCTGGTCGAAGCCTGGTACACGGCAATTTGAGCCTGTCCCAGGCTTTTCTCCTTGAAGACCAAGCGCAAGTCGAGCAGCCCCGGCAGGTTGGCGGGATCCACCACCGGGCTGAACGTGTAGACTTGGCCGGTAAACCTATCGCTGGGTTCCGAGCTGATATTGTCGATATTCTCTCGACTACCATCCGTCGATGTGATCCTTGCAAGCTCAAAGCCGGTCGCCAAGTATTCCTTACCATTCGTTGGCGCGAGGATCGTTGGTTGGTTTCCGCCCCCAGCAGGCGTTAGCCATAGGTTGACGCAATCCACCTCGGCCTTTTCCCCGCCGCCGTTGCGTGACACATGGAAGCGCACCTTCAAGTTAGCAAAATCCTCCGGCGTCGTCAGGACATTGGTCAGATCTACCATGGTGACAATGGGTCTGTCATTGGTACTGAGCGTGTCGATCGGAAACGTGTGCCAAGTTCGAGTCGATTCTTGATATACTTTGATCTGTGCCTGTCCCAGGTTTTTTTCCCTAAAGATCAATCGCAAGTTCGTTTGGCTGGGCAGGTTCGAGGCGTTGACGATTGCGCTGAAGTTGTAGAGATGGCCTGTGTGAGCGTCAATAGTGTTGAGCGCGATCTGATTCACGTTCTGCCGGTTATCATCGCATCTCGCGATTCTGGAAAGATCAATGCCCGTTGAATAGTACTCACCACCGGACACTGGCGCATAAGTCGTGCCAGGATCGGCGCTGTCCGTTGTTCTTACCCCAGCATCCGGCCAGACACGGACTACTCCTGGCGCGTGCTCAAGTGCATCCAATTGGTACGCCGGCAGCGATGCCGCGACTGCGTTGATAATGCTCAGGTCGCGCGTGACTTGGCCTCCATGCCGCTCCACCAGGGCAGCCACGTTGCTTCCTGGAACGCCCTGTACGATAACATCAGCCCATGGGCGGCTCAGGTCCCTGGGATCTGGCGTCATGGACAGGATCAATGCCGACAGCACAAATAGGGTCATCAGACGCCGTTTTGCACCCCTTTGACCGCGATTTGGCAGGTTCATCTTGGCACCTCGTTCCACTCTACAAAAAAAACTGGCTGCGCTGACCTTCGGTAGGGGCGATGTCGCCTCGAAAAATCGTACCTCACATCACGCCAGTTTGCGCTAGACCTCGCTTGAGAAGGATCAATGTCCGAATATTCTACGCCTGCTTGCTCGGCAAGCAGATTCAGGCTCTGCGCCGAGGGAAAAGCTACGAAGTTTTAAAGAGAGGCTCATTTCGGAGAACGCATTGTAGTCCATTCGTTATGAAACCACAACTATTTGTGCTGCATTTGCACGCACTTTAAGACAATGATAATGTTGGATATGCCCTTAAACTCCCAGACAGAGCATTTGCCATGCATCTACCCTCCTAAGATTATCCTACAACTCATAAACTTTGTCAATGCCTCTTTGCTTACACCTAAATTACAGTTCATGAACGGCCCTATTGGCATGTCACGACAGTTAGTCTCCGAGATTATCCAGTAGATCCCCCAGCTCTTGTTCCAATAGATCGTCCATGGGGAGGTAGGAGGTTTCGGCGAAATTTTCGGAAAGTCGAGCGATGTATTCCCTGACCTTCAGATGCGGCATGCGCCGGTCGAGCTCGTCGATCTTCGCATCCATTGAGTGCACCAGTTCCTCGCTGCGCTGTGCAAGGTCAGACAGATCGATATCAAGGCCGAGCATGCGGTTAAAGCGCAACAGAAGCTCGTACCAGCTCTTGAAATCGTTGTCGATGCGTAAACCTTGGACAGTGTTCGACAGCTCCGAGAAATCATAGGCCGGAACAAACGCGTACCAGTCGATGACCTCGAGACCCGCGCGTCTGCGGCGTGCGTCAGATAGACACCGACTGTTGCGCCCCCCTCGTAGTTAGACATCGACACAGCGTAATCGGCCAATTCTTCCTGCAATGCCGGTAGGCTGTAAACACAGTGGATCTCGCGGTCCCGGTCGTACGGCATCGATCCGTAGACTCCACCGAGGCAAAGGATGCGCTTGACGCCAAGTTCTTCTGCGGCATCCATTAAGGCATCGCAATAGCGGTCGACATTGAGGTGCGGCTCCTGGCCCAGGAAAATCACCAGCCCTTTGTCACCATTACTCCAGTAGTGGAACTCGTTTGCGCGTTCCTGGATCAACTCGACGTGGCCTTCCTTCAATTTGATCTCAGGCCGGAAAAAGTGGTGCGTGCCCGGCATTTGGAACAAGTAGAAGCCCTCAGGCTGGATCTCGCCGATTTTGCGGGCGTCCAGGGTGTCGATGAGATACTGCGGCAGGCCGGAGGAGACGTTGCCGGCGTCGGCCCATTGATGCCAGCCTGCGATCAAGGTTACCTCGCTCGCCGTCGGAAGATCCCACAAGTCGAATGCGTCATTCATAGTATCACCTCTTGGGCAGGAGCCCTACTGGTTTTCAGAGAGATTGATGCTTACCTGTTCGTTTACTTGCCCGACGTAGGCTGCGGCGGCCGGTCGATGGTCGACAGCTCGCGAGCTTTGCTAAAGGTATTGCCTACGTACAATCCAATAAGCACGGCGGCGATCAAGCCGACCAATAGGTCGTAGACAGTCATCTGACCGAAGGGCATAGCAAACGTAGGCGCGCCGACCCAAAAGAACATCAACGTATTCAACAGGAAGAGAATCATGCGCACCTCGGTCGGTCCGAACTTGCCATAGGAGATCTGGAACACCCCTTCGACAAAGGTGCGGACGTAGACAAAGACAGACAGTAGCAAATAGCCAATGAGAGCCATGGCTGCAATGTTGAAAGTGACATACGGCGATAGTCCCAAGCCGAGCACGATCAACATCTCGTTGAAACCATCGACCGTGTGGTCGATGAAGAAGCCATACTTGGGCCGCTGGATGTTGCGGTAGCGAGCCAGCGTGCCGTCCAGGCTGTCCCCGTACCAGTTAATGAGTAAGCCGAAGCTCGCCAGCCAAAGGAAGGCGGGATTAAACCGGCTGGCCCAATAGCTAAAGAAAATGACAAACGCGCCGAATGTGCCGATGGCGGTGAGTTTGTCAGGTGTCATCCAGGCCGGGGCGTGAGCCGCCAGCCACTGCAGCGCCGGCCGCTCCAGCGGGCCAAGCAAGATATCGTTGACACGCTTGTGGTCCTTTGGGGTGGTCATTCTCTGGTCTTCCTTCTATCGCAAACTACCCTTTTCGACCTCCGAGGTCTTCCGAGACCTCGGAGGTCTGGGAGACTACGCATCGGAAGTCGATCGTGAGACAGGCTAAGTTTATCACGTCACCCAATTCTCTGCCAATGTGCGAACCCGCGTGAGACCGGACAGCGCGTTTGGATGCTCGCTTACTTGACAAAAAGCATAGAACGCTTAATATTTAAGATCGCTTAACTAATTCCAAGGATACCTTATGGCCCCGAATCAACAATTCGCCGCGGTCCTGCGTGAGTGGTCCGAAGTCTTTATGCGTCGCTCGATGCGAGACTTCACAACCTTCATGCGCAATTCCGGTCTGACCATGCCGCAGGTCAGCGCGCTCTTCAAGCTCCATTACCAGGGCACGTGCGGGGTGTCGGATATCGCCGATCACCTGGACGTGACCAGTGCGGCTGCCAGCCAGATGGTGGATCGTTTGGTGCAACAAGGGTTGCTGGAGCGCTCGACCGATCCCAACGATCGGCGCGTCAAACAGCTCGAATTGACCCCGCTTGGCAGCCGGCTGCTCGAAGACAGCATCGAAGCGCGCGTCCAATGGATGGCTGGGTTGACTACGGTGCTCTCGCCTGCGGAGCAAGAGACTATCGTAACAGCACTTGACCTCTTAACGGATGCGGCCACGCGGCTGGAACGGCATGCTTTCGAGGAAAGTCAGGCGCCTGAAGTCACGTCTGTTTCGGCATGATTTGAGGCTATCGTTGAAAGGAGAATCGACTTTGCAAGCACAAGCACAACGCCCTGATCGCGCGCGGCGCCAAGAACAAAGGCGCCCTGGGTCGGGCTATTGGCTACCTTTCGAAATACAAGGCACAAGCGGCTCTGCCGTATGTGTTCCTGGTCATCGCTGTTTTGTCGCAGCTCATGGTGCCAAAGTTGGTCGGAAATATCATCGACGCCATCTCAGGAGGCGTCATAGCCCAAAACGTGGTGCCTAACCTCGACAAGGTGCCGAAGCAACTCTTGCCGGCTTTGTTTGAGCAACTTGGCTACACACCAGAACAACTTGCGAACCTATACGCCAATGCCGATCGCATTCTGATCACGTCAGGGATCGCCATCGTCATCTTTGCAGCTATACGCGGTGTGTTTTCATTCCTACAGACCTATTGGGCCGAGCGCAACTCACAAGGAATCGCCTTTGACATGCGTAACGACCTGTTCTCGAAGATCTCCAAGCTGTCCTTCTCCTATCACGACCGCAACCAAACCGGGCAGTTGATGATCCGGGCCACTGACGACGTCGAGAAAGTGCGTCTGTTTATCGGTCAGGGCCTGCTCCAGGCAGTTGGCGCTTTTTTGCTGCTGACCGGTACACTGATCATCTTGACGGCCACCAACGCCAAGCTGACGCTGGTCGTGCTCCCCATTCTTCCGCTCGCCCTGATCGTCTTCATGATCTTCGGCAAGGTCAGCCAGCCGCTCTTTGTCAAGGTGCAGCAGCGCCTTTCGGCGTTGAACACTGTGTTGCAAGAGAACCTGGCAGGCATGAAGGTCGTCAAGGCTTTTACACGCGAGAAGAGCGAGGAGAAGAAGTTCGAGGTCGCTGCCAATTCTCTGATGAAGCAGCAAATCGACGTGACTCGGGTCTTTGCCTTTCTATTCCCATTGGTGTTCCTGATTGCCAACGTCGGCCAGGCGCTTGTGCTCTATTTCGGCGGCCGGCAGATCATCAACGGCACGCTGACACTGGGCCAGTACCAGGAATTCAGTCTTTACCTGATCTTCATCTTCTTTCCGTTGGCGCAGTTGGGCTTCATCATCACGCAAATGTCGCAAGCTTCGGCGTCAGCCGGGCGTATCTTCGAGATCCTCGACACCAAGAACGAGGTCGCTGATAAACCCACTGCTGTGCCGTTGCCATCTGTGCAGGGTAAAGTCGCCTTTGATAACGTCACGTTTCGTTACTTCGGTGGCGGCGACCCGGTGCTCAGTGAGGTGAGCTTTGAGGCTGAGCCAGGCCAAACCGTTGCCCTGTTAGGTGCTACGGGCTCCGGCAAGACGACCATCATCAACCTGATCCCGCGCTTCTACGATCCCACCGAGGGCCGGGTGATCATCGACGGCCACGACATTCGTGACGTGTCTCTTGAGACCTTGCGCTCCCAAATCGGCATCGTCTTGCAGGAGACAACTCTCTTCGCCGGCACGATTCGCGATAACGTCGCCTATGGCAAGCCTGATGCGACCATGGACGAGGTCATCGACGCGGCCAAAGCCGCTGCGGCGCATGACTTCATCATGTCCTTCCCGGACGGGTACGACACGCCGGTGGGCGAGCGCGGCACGACGCTGAGCGGTGGTCAAAAGCAGCGCATTGCCATCGCTCGGGCGCTCTTGTTGGATCCCCATCTGCTGATCCTCGACAACTCGACCAGCGCCGTGGACCTTGAGACCGAGTACCACATCCAGAAGGCGCTCGACAAGCTGATGCAAGGCCGGACAAGTTTCGTCATTGCGCAGCGCATCAGCACGGTGATGCACGCCGACCAGATCCTGGTGCTCGAAAAGGGTCGCATCGTCGCCCGCGGCAAGCATGCCGACCTCATGGAGACCAGCGAAATCTACGCCGAGATCTACAACTCTCAGCTTGTGAGTGATGTGGAGATCGAGGAAGCGGACGCGGATGTCTTGGAGATCGCGTAATCAGGTTGGTTGAGGAGAAAGTGTCAGGTGTCAGGTGTCAGGTGTCAGGTGTCGGACAACTTGACACGTGGCACATGACACATGAGACTTCCCTAGAAACGGAGCTAATAATATGTTTGGTGGACCCGCTGGTATGGCCCGCATGATGGGCCAAGACAACATTAAGCCGCGTAACACTCGGCAGACGCTGGGGCGTCTTGCCCGTTATTTTAGACCTTTTTGGTACGCACTGCTGGTCGTCGCTGTGCTCCTTGTCAGTTCGACATGGGCCCAGGTCAAGATACCTGAGCTCCTCGGCGGAGCAGTTGACTGCTATCTGGTCGTCCCTTCGGCAGCGACAGGTGAGGCTGGAGCGGCCCTTCCGTCCTTCCTTAACGGCGCTTCGCAGTCCGGGCAGCAGCGGTGTACGCTCGAGAGCCAACCCGAAAGGCTGACCACCCAGGAGCGTCTGGCTGGGCTCGGCCGAACGGTGTTGATCATTCTTGCACTGTACATCTTCATTTCGCTGGCCAGTGGCCTACAGTTTTACTTCATGACTTGGTCCGGTCAGCACGTCCTCCGCAATATCAGGCTTGAGCTCTTCGACCACCTCCATCAGCTGTCAATGAGCTTTTATGCCGAGCACGAGGCAGGTGATCTGATGAGCCGTATCACCAACGACACGGAAACGATCTCACAGGCGATCAATTTCGCATTGCTGCAAGTGCTTGGTGGTCTCTTGCTTTTGGTTTGGATCGGCTACTCAATGTTGAAACTGAGCGTGCCCTACGCCTTGATCAGCCTGATAGTCGTTCCTGCCATGCTGTTGGCTACCATCTGGTTCTCCGGCCAGGCGCGCAAGGCCTTCCGCAAGGCACGCGAGGATCTGGGCAACGTCAATGCCGAGTTACAAGAAAGCATCAGCTCGGTGCGCGAGGTGCAGGCGTTTAGCCGTGAGAAGGAGAACATTCAGAACTTCATGGTGACCAACGCAGCCAACCGAGACGCCAACGTCAAGGCAGTGGCCTTCACCAGTGCGCTCGCACCAACGCTTGAGGCGCTCGGCTACGTTGCGCTGGCCCTCGTGGCTTGCATCGGCGGCCTGGTGCTGCTACGCAACCAGACCCTCTTCGGCACGACCATCTCGCTGGGCTTGGTAATCACCTTTATCGCCTATGCCCAGCGCTTCAACCAGCCGATCCAGCAGATCGCCATCCTGTGGACAAACATCCAAAACGCCATCGCCGGCATGGAGCGCATCTTCAATCTGCTGGACGAGGTGCCCGCAGTGTTGGACAAACCCAATGCCCAACCAATGCCAGCCATTGTCGGCACGGTGGAGTTTAAGGACGTTTACGCGGCCTACAAGAAGGATCAATCGGTGCTCAACGGCATTAGCTTCACGACCGAGCCAGGCAGGAGCATAGCGATCGTCGGTCCAACCGGCGCCGGCAAGACGACGATCATCAACTTAGTGCCGCGCTTCTACGACGTTACCGGCGGTTCGGTTACCATCGACGGGATCGATGTGCGTGACGTGACGGGTGTATCGCTGCGCCACCAGATCGGCATCGTCCTGCAGGACACATTCTTGTTCAGTACGACGGTGATGGAGAACATCCGCTTTGGCCGGCCGGACGCAACCGACGAGGAAGTGATCGAGGCTGCCAAGCTGGCACGCGTCGATACCTTTGTCGACCGTCTGTCCGACGGCTATCAAACGGTGTTGGGCGAGCGAGGCAGCGGCCTCAGCCAGGGCCAGCGCCAGTTGATCTCCATTGCGCGCGCCGCATTGGGCAATCCGCGCATCCTGATCCTGGACGAGGCAACCAGCAGCGTAGACACTCGTACCGAGCGGCTGATCCAGCAGGCGCTGAATGACCTGCTTAAAGGCCGCACCAGCTTCGTAATCGCCCACCGGCTGAGCACCATTCGCAACGTCGATGAGGTGCTAGTGTTGGACGCGGGCAATATTGTCGAGCGCGGCAGCCACGACGAGTTGTTGGATAAGAAGGGTTTCTACTACAACCTGTACATGAGCCAGTTCCGTCGCCAGGCCGAGACCGAAACGGCGGCGCCGATTTCCGCCAGTGGCGGTAACGGCTACAAGATGGGCGAACTCGTGCCGGCGTAACCGGTATTGGATACAAACAAAGAGACCGGATGCCTCTCGATGGTTCGAGAGGCATCCGGTCTCTTTGTTTGTAAGGCTCTGAAATCTGATTGGTAGGGGCAGGTCTTGCACCTGCCCTTCGGTACGCATGTGAATTTCGGGCGGACGCAAGGCCGGGCTCTACCCGAGATGTGCATTTCGGGCGGACGCAAGGCCCGCCCCTACGTGGTGCATGTGCGACTGGTCACAGCACGTCGTCCATTACCTGGGAAAAATCCGGCTGGCGCCGCTCGAAGAACGCCTGCATCGCCTCGCGCGCCTCCGGGGAGCGCAGCCGGGCGATGAAGATCTTGCCTTCTTCGCTCATCGCCTCCTGGACTGCCGGCAGCGGCAAACGCTTCATCAGCAACTTCGTCAGGCGCAGGGCCGTTGGCGGTTTGGCCACTAGTTGCTCGGCCTTGTGCAGAGCGAACTCGTCCAGCTCGCCGTCGGCCCGCACCGCGTTTATTAACCCGAAATCCAATGCCGTCTGCGCGTCTATGGTTTCACCCAGCATTAGCATCTCGGCTGCTCGGCGATGGCCCATGAGCTGCGGCAGAATCAGGCTGGAGGCTGCCTCAGGCGTAAGGCCTAGATTGACGAATGGCAGTTGGAAACGTGCGCTGGGCCCTGCGTAGACCAGGTCGCAGTGCAGTAAAAGGGTTGTGCCGATGCCAACCGCAACGCCGTGAACGGCTGCCACCACCGGCTTCTGCGCCCCGATCAGCGTCTTGAGAAAGACAAAGACGGGGCTATCCTCACCGGTGGGCGGGTTGTTCAGGAAGTCGGTAAGGTCATTGCCGGCCGTGAAGCAGCTTTCCGTGCCCGCGATGAGGATGACCCGGATCGATGGATCTGTCTCGGCAGCTCGTAGTGCATCGGTCATCGCCTGGTACATAGCGATCGTTAACGCGTTCTTCTTCTCCGGCCGGTTGATTTGCAGCTTGAAGACGCCAGCGTGGATGCTGGCAAGGACCTGTTCGGTCATCTCCGCACCTCATTTGTAAAGCCATGAAACGACGGTTTAACCGTCGTTGAGCTTGTAAAGCCCGTCCAAGTTCGTGCCAAACATGCCTGCCTCGTAGGATCGCTGGTCCACCGGGGATAGCTCGGCGATCATCGCGGGGGTGAGCAGGGGCGTGCGACGGAGCTGGGGAAGGCGCTTTTCGATCGCATCTGCGGCCGCGTCATTTGTCAGCCAGTCCATGGCATCGTAAGTGGCCAAATCGAGTGGCACGGTGTACGATCGAAGCGTCTTTTCCCTGCGGACGTTGAAGTACACCTCGAAGTAGGACATCACCAGGTCGCGCAAACTGCGGTAGATCGGCTCGCGATAGCGCAGGCCGGCGTAATTGGATTTGGCGACCGCGCCAAAGCAGCCGTTGCGCCGAAAGATCGCCAGCACGTGATCGTCGTCTGTGCCAGGTTCGGGCAGCAAGTCGACGATCAATGGAGGATGGCCGAGCTGGCGCAGTGCCGCCGCGGCAAACAGGCCGCCGTCCAGGCAGTGGGCCTGACGTTCCTGTAGTACGCGCAGCGGCGAGCGGTTGGCGTCCTCGGAGCTGTACGGAATACTGTCGAGAAATGCCTGGATGTTGGCGGGGCTTGTGAGGCTCTGCCAGGCGCCACGTTGCTCCGAAGTGAGCCTAACTTTGAACGGGGAGGCCATCAGCTGCCCTGCTTTTTCAACAGGCGGGCGCTTAGCGCAAACAGCAGGTAAATACTGCACAGCAGCGCCGTGCCTGCTTGGGCAATACGGCGATCAGGATGCGGCTGATCGTCCGCTGCAGTAGATGGGAAGAGGCCGGGGAACGCTATTCCTTGCACCGGGACCAATACTCCCACAAGAGACACGACCCCAGCCGCGGCCGTGGCAGCAGTAGCCTGGCTTTCTTTTTCGCTTGCAAAGCCAAACGCTACCAACAGTAGGCCGATCAGGCTAGGGAAGAGACCAGTGATGTGGCGCTGTTTGGAGCGCACGACGACAAACACTCCGAAGGCGGTTAGGGCCCAGCCAAAGGCTTTAGTGATTGAAGACATGAAAAGCTCCTTCCTTGTGTTCTTCCTTTTCGGGGTATTAAACCGCTGCTTGCACCGGGACGTCATATCCAAGAGGTGTGAAGTTGGATAGGGCGAACGTACACATTATAGCGTGAAAGCGACGGGTTTCACAATTTCGCGATGCTTCGTCCAAACCGCGAATCCAGGAGAGATAAAGTGGCGTTGAATCGCATCAGAGGTCATGGAACGCTTTCCCTTTCAAGCACCATCAGAGTAATATCGTCAAACCTGGGTGCGTCGCCCGTGAACTGGCGCAGTGCTGTTAGGATCGTGTCCAGCAGCTCTCCGGCAGTTCGTCCTGTGCCGAAGTCAAGGGCGGATCGCAGCCCCTCCTCGCCAAAGAATTCATCCTGCTCGTTCTGAGCATCGGTCACGCCGTCAGAATAGAGCACCAGCATGTCGCCTTGGCCCATCGGAACGGTTACCTGTCCCCATTCGACGCCTTCCATCACGCCGAGCACCATGCCTGTTCGTTTGAGACGTTCTGTCTTGCCGCCATTGTGTGGCCTCAGGAGGAAGGCCGGGCAATGGCCGGCGTTGGCGTAGGTCAGCGTACCGGCGTAGGGATCGACCACGGCGTAAAACACACTGACAAACAGGCCGGCCTGCGTGTCGGTCAAAATACGGCGGTTGGCGATGCGCAACACGTAGTCGGGCCGCGTGTGATACTCGAAGGCGTAGGTGCGCAGCAGCGTCCGGGCCAGTGCCATGTAGAGCGCAGCGCCCATGCCCTTGTCGGACACGTCCGCGACGAGCAGGCCCAGCTTGCCGTTGGGCAGGGGAAAGGCGTCATAGAAATCGCCGGACGTCTCTCGGGCCGGCTGGAGGGTTGCGGCCAGTTGCCAGCCATCGAGACGCGGCAACTCAGTGGGCAAGAAGCTGGCCTGGATTTGTCCGGCAACCGCCAGCTCTTGCGCCATTTTCTGGTGTTCCAGTGTCTTTCGGAACGCCTCGGCGCTTCGAAGTGTCGACGACACTTGTGCGGCCAGCGCCTGCATCGCCGGCTGTAGATCGACCGGGGTGGTCAAAGCGTAGTTGGCATCCTGGATCAGGCAGATGCCGCCCACCGGAATACCTTGGTCCGGCGAGAGGATCGGGCTTAGAAGATGCCGGTAGGGTTGCGCCTTCTCTCCCCACGGCAGGGGTTGGCCCGGTTCAATTACGTGATGGGTGGGATGCTCGCGCAACCAGGACCAGAGGGTCTCGGGTAGGGAGGGGGTATCGACCGGCAGGTGCAGAAGTTGTTGACCCCCGAACAGACGGATTCCGGCTTGGCGGAATGGGACCATGCGCGGCACGTACTCGGCCAACAGGACAGGAAAGGTCGAGGCATCGGGTGGGCCGTCGATGACCGCGCGTCCCAACTGCTCCAATAGATCGGCCTCGCGCGAGCGCTGCTGGCCCATCATTGCCGCTTGGCTCAACCGGCGCGCCAGTAGGCTTACCAACACCACGCCTGTCATGAAGAACAAGAACGCGCCAACGCCGATCTGGGTGTAGAGGCCGGCCGCCATGATACCGAAATAGGCTGGGATCTCGGACAGCAGAAAGAAGCCAACGCTTTCTCTGAATCCTGCGATGCCGTGTCTACCCTGCAGGCGCGGCAGGAGGCGCGTCTGGACAATGAACAGCCCCCAGAGGAATAGGCTGTTCAGAGCAATCAAGACGGTCACTGCCACGAACGCCGGCCCGACCGTTTTCAGGGAAAGATCGGCCAGCGGAATGCTGCCGCCAAGCGCGCGATAGACTGCCAGGGCAACGAGGGCGCTCAGTGTCGTAGACCAGAGGTTGTGGAGCAGGTTGCGCAGCCAATTCCACCTCAGGACCCGGCTGAGATGCCGCTGTTGGGTGATGCGATAGCTGACTGTCAGGAACACGTAGGGCCAAATGGCCAGAGGTCCGAGCAGGAGGAGGGTGGAAACCAGGAGTATGGAGCCCAGGTTGGTGCTGTTGAAGCTGAACTCGCCGGACCGCGAGCCGATGGCTTGGTAGAAGCTAACCTGGCTGAACGTGTATCCCAGCACCAGAACGAGCAGCAGCGCCGGCCATTGGGTGCGCACCTGGCTCAAATCGGTTGCTGCTATCAACCAGCCCAGGCTCAAGACGACGAGAGGCAGGCTGAGTAGACTGGTGGCAAACTCGGCCAAGAGGCGCGAGCGATCGCGCTCGTCGAGCGAGTCGAGATCAGGCCACAGCCGGTGGGCAAGGCGCTGGAAGAGGGCGTCCATGCGGTGAATGGTAGCGCGATTTGGGCATTGTGGCAAAAGCTGCCCCTGCGCACTTAGGAAAAGGAACCCCCCGAGCCGGCAATGTGGCGAAAGGCCTGAATTAAAAAGCTCCCCGGGCAAAACACTTGCCTGAAGAGCCTTGAATCAATCCTTCATGCCGTGGCCGGCGTCGCAGTGGATGTAAACTCCTCGACTTGTCGAGGAGTCCGGCATGTGCCTCGGACTCCTGAACTTGTTCAGGTTATTCCATCTCGCTAGTCATAATGAAGAGCGGCTTCATGGTGAACTTGCGATAGTGCGGGCGATAGCGCTCGGTGTTGTAGAACTCCTGCACGTCCACGACCTTCTTGGTGGCGGTGACCACGTCCAGCGGCACGTTGTCGTAGCGGCCGTTCTTGAGCACCACCAGCCGGCCGTGAATACCGCTCAGCAGCAGGTCCAGCGCCAGGTTGCCGTAGGCCATGGGCACGATCGAGTCGATTGCGTCGGGGTCGCCGCCGCGCACCAGGTAGCCGAGGTTCTGGTGGATGGTCTCGATCTTGCGTCCGTTGTTGAATTTGGGGGACAACTCCTTGATCTTCTCAGACACCAGGTCGCCGATACCGCCCAGCTTCTTGTGGCCGTAGGCGTCGGTCGTGCCGTCCTTGAAGATCATCTCGCCGCCCTCGAACATGGCGCCCTCTGAAACCATCACGATCGAGTATTTGCTGGGGTTTGTCTCACGATCATACACCAGTAACTCGGTCAAGCGCTCGATGTCGAACTTGTACTCGGGGATGACGCAGCGGTTGGCCGCGCCGGCCATCGTCGGCAGCATCGCAGTGAAGCCGGCGTAGCGGCCAAAGACCTCCAGTACCAGGAAGCGCTCGTGCGAGCCGGCCGAGGTGCGCAGCGTGTTGGCAAGGCTGATCGTGCGGCTGACGCACGTGCTGAAGCCGATGCAGTAGTCGGTGCCCGGTACGTCGTTGTCCATGGTCTTGGGGATGGCCACGACCTTGACACCCTGCTTGTACAGGTGCACCCCATAACTAAGCGTATCATCGCCGCCGATCGGGATCATGTAGTCGATGCCGAGCCATTCCAGGTTCTTGAGGACCTCGGGCGTCAGGTCGTTCATGTCCTCGTTGTAGGTGTCCTGCAAATGGGTGGGGACATCCTTGCGCTTGACGGTGCTGGGGCGG
Source organism: uncultured Chloroflexia bacterium (assembly GCA_963709505.1). Classification (GTDB taxonomy): domain Bacteria; phylum Chloroflexota; class Anaerolineae; order JAAEKA01; family JAAEKA01; genus CAVPXC01. The sequence goes on from CAVPXC010000003.1 coordinate 264,379, forward strand.
GTGCGCGAGGTGTGCAGGAAGGTGCCGCCGGTGCGGCCGGCACGATTGACGACCTCCTCGGTCAGGACGCGGAAATTGTCGGTGTTGTCATAATCCTTCTCGCGGACGATGTCGATCGCGCCGGCCCAGCCACGGCGGATGCCGATGACCTGATAGCCCTCGCGCAAAGCGCGGATCGTGACGGCGCGAATGGCCGGGTTGAGGCCCGGAACGTCGCCGCCGCCGGTGAGAATACCGATCGTTCCCTTAGAATTCTTGTTGTTTGCCATGTTCAAACCTCCGAAAAGTACGAGTTACAGATGATCAAAAACATGCTGCATCGACTGTGCCTCAAGGCGATTTGTCATGCAGCACGAAGTATCTCTATCAGATTGAATGGCTGCTCAAACGGAGCCTATGATACCATCAAACGAGCGAATGACCAACTTTTCTCACCTGGATCAGGCGCCGGGCACCGCTGCGCGGGGAAAGTTTGGTCCATTTGACCTCCTCAGTGGTACACTGCAGCCATGGAAATCGCTCTCTATCTTCTTGTCGTTTTCTTCGCCGTCTTCACGCAAAGCCTGGTGGGGTTTGGCACAGCTATGGTTGGTATGCCGCTGCTCGTGAGCCTGGTGGGCATCCAGATCGCGTCTCCTCTGGTGGCCATGATCGGGCTGACAGTGGAGATCATTTTGGTCATTCGGTACCGTGATAAGCTCGATCTGCGAGTGGTGTGGCGGCTGATCGCGGCCGCGATAGTGGGTATTCCCCTCGGCGTGTTGATGCTCAAGCGTGTCGACGAGACCATCGTTTTGACGATCCTGGGCGTCGTGATCGTGAGCTATGCCGTCTATGGCCTGCTCAAGCTCAAGCTGCCCCGTCTCGACGGCGCCTTCTGGCCGTATCTGGTGGGCTTTCTGTCCGGGGTACTCGGCGGCGCCTACAACACGTCGGGGCCGCCGGTGGTGATCTACGGCAACTGCCGCAGGTGGACGCCAAGCGAGTTTCTTGGCAATCTGCAGAGCTTCTTCCTGGCGGTCGATCTTGTTGTGGTTGTGACTCACGCCGCCAGCGGCAGCATCAACACGGAAGTCTGGCAAGCCTTTTTGCTAGCCCTAATCCCCATGACGTTGGGTTTGGTCCTTGGTACGCTATTGGCAGGTCGCGTCAACCAGGCCGTGTTTAGCAAACTGGTGTTGGTGATGCTGATTGTCCTCGGGTTGCGGCTGATTTTCTAAGACTGAGCTGGGTTCTGCTACAATTTGCGCTGGTACGCCAGATCCAGCGCCTGGATGGTGTGCAACATCGGCAGCGGTTTACCCAGCCGCGCCAGGTGCAGGCCGATCTGCGTGAGGCAGCCGATGTTGCCTGTGACAATGGCCTCGGCGCCTGTCGCCAGGACGTTCTTGGCCTTGCGTTCTCCAAGCTGGCCGGCCAACTCAGGCTGTTGCAGATTGTACGTGCCGGCTGAGCCGCAACACAACTCGCCTTCGGGGATCTCGACGACTGTGAGGTTGGGGATGCTGGCGAGTAGCTGGCGCGGCTGGCTGCGCACGCCTTGGGCGTTGGCCAGATGGCAGGCGTCGTGGTAGGCGACGACGAGCGGCCGGGCAAGCGGCGGCGGCTCGGCCAGCCCGATCTGCTGTAAGAAAACGCTGACGTCCATCGCTCGCTGCGCGAAGCTTGCGGCTCGCGGCTCTTCCTCCATGCCCTTGAAAAGCATCGGGTATTCCTTCATCCCCGAGCCGCAGCCGGCCGCGTTGGTTATCACCGCGTCCACGTCCTCGGGAAAGACAGCCAGATTGGCCCGCGCCAGGCTGCGCGCCTGCTCAGCCTCGCCGATATGGATCGACAGCGCGCCGCAGCAGCCTTGGGACTGCGGAATTAGCACCTCGATGCCGTTGTGCGCTAGCACGTGCAGCGTGGCCCAGTTGATCTCCGGGGCCAGCACCTGCTGCACGCAACCTGCCAGCAGCGCCACACGCGCGCGTCGCGGACCTTTGGCTGGGTAGAAAGCGGGCAGCGGCGCGGCTTTGGGTAGACTGGCCGGCAGAAGGTCCATCATCCCTTTCAATTGGTCTGGCGCCAGCCTGGCAAACGGCCGGGCGAGCCGTCCCGCCGTGGCTGCGGTGCGGAAGCGGCCAGGATAGGGCAGCGTCTCGCGCAGCAGCAGGCGCGTGGCTTGTTCGGCTGCCGGGCGGTCAGTGCGGCGTGGCTCGGCATAGGCTCGGAAGGATGCCAGCAGCTCGCCGTAGGGCACTCCGGACGGGCAGGCCGGCACGCAGCCGACGCAGCCGAGGCAGCGGTCCACGTAGGGCATGGCCTGGTCGAGTTCTAGCTCGCCCTCCAGTACTTCCTTCATCAGGAAGATGCGGCCGCGTGGCGAGTCCATCTCTTCGCCCAGCAGGCGATAGGTTGGACAAGCCGGCAGGCAGAAGCCGCAGTGCACGCATGCCTGCACCGCATGGGCCATGATCTCGCCCTGCGGACCAAGGGTTTCGACGGGGATACTGTGCTGCATGGGAGACCTCGAAGGGTTAGATCGGATTCGCCAGTTGCTGCTAGATTGGACCTTTCTCGGAAGAAAGGTCCAATCGGGTTTGTCACCTGCGACTAGATTGGACCTTTCTTCCGAGAAAGGTCCAATCTGCGCACTGCTCAGGTCAAGTCCACAGAACCGATTTTAACTGCCGTCATACACCAAAACTCTCGATGCCGATCGGAGAGACGTTCCGTAGCTATCGGAGAGAAGCCCGCCGCTTCTATCATCAACTCGACATCATCAGGGTCGTACAAAGCCAGTCCATTTCGTGCGAAGCTTTTGGCTTGTAGACTTTCCTTGCACGTGAAGCACAGCACCAACAGTCCGTTTTCTTTCAGGGCTCGTCCAATCTCTGCGATTGCTCTCGGCGCATCATCCCAATAGAAGACCGAGTTGACCGTGCACACTTTGTCGAACTGTCCCGCCGGGTAAGGCAACGCTTCGGCAGTTCCACAGCACAGATTGAGGCGGCCTGTCAGAGTAGTCGACCTATCTTGCTGCCGGCAGTAAGCAACCATCGCCTCAGACACGTCGACTCCGGCGATGGAGCCTTCGGTGACAACCGCGGCGATCCGGCGAAGCAGATAACCGCCACCAAATCCCACTTCCAACACCCGGTCGTCCGGCCGCAAATTCAGCTTCGCCAATGCGACGTCGTTCAGGGCCATGTTGCGCCTGTTCCACAACGGCGCTAACACCCACTTGCCCGCAATGCTTGATGGATGGCCGAGTTGTTGTGCCAGGAGTTTCGCCAACATAGTCGTCTGCCTAACTTGAGAACCGCGGACTGGCGGAGACGCGGACCGGTGCGGAGGCGGATTGGAGTTGATCCATTTTCATGGACGCTTACCGGAGGCACTCAGCGCATGGAGGTCCAAACTGTTGATCTCTCGTTACGGACTGAGAAAGCGGCCATCCGGATCGAGCGTCTGTTTGACCCGCCGGTAGAACGGCTCGCTGTTGCGGACGCCGAGGAGCGGCCTGCTGACTGTTCCGCGTACGGCCAAGCCTGCCAAGCGCAGTGATTTCAGCGCCTCATCCAACGGCGTTACTTGGCCGTCCTGTGGCAGAGTGATCCAGGCCATGTTGCCGGCGACGCTGTAGCGGCGCCGCACATCCAAAGCCGCCAGCTTCTGGTCGAAGGCAACGATATGCACCGCAGTTAAGGGCGTCTTCACCAGCGTTTCGTTCTTGGCAACCCATTGGAACTCGCCGATGCTCTGCCAGTACGACTGCTCCGCGTCGCCGAGCAGCATCTCGCCGTCGCCGAGCAGCGCTTGGAGTCGTCGAATTCGCGGCTCGAGCTGGTCCTCCCGGCCGCCGATGCGAACGCAGAGACTGGCGCCAGCAGATGAAGGTTCGAGGTCGACCGCCTCGATATCCAGCGGCTTCGTCACCAAGGTAGCCATGGCCTCGACGGCCGCGGCCAGCGACGGATAGTCGACTCGCAGCGTGGCAAAGGCCGGCGGCTTGGGGAACACCTTGAAACTCAGCTCCACTAGCGCGCCCAGCTGGCCCAGGCTGCCCACCATGAGTTTGGGCAGGTCGAAACCCGCCGCGTTCTTCACCACCTTGCCGCCGCCGCGCACCAACTGGCCGAGGCCATCTACAAAACGCACGCCGATGACGAAATCACGCACACCGCCGTAACGATACCTGCCCGGCCCGCTCAGACCGGAAGCGACCGCACCGCCCAACGTCGCTCCGGCGTCCACGAAAGGTGGATCGAACGGCAGGTATTGGCCGTGTTCAGCCAGCATCGCGACCACCTCAGCTACCGGTGTGCCGGCCAAAGCCGTAAACACAAACTCGTTCGGCTCATACTCCACCACGCCGCGCAACCCGCTCATGTCGAGCACTGTGACGCCGTCGCCTGGCGTGGACAATCCCGGCTTACTCCCGCCGCCGCGCATCATCAGCCGGCTGGCACTCCGCACTGCCTTCTGTACTTCAGAGACGCGCACAGGTCGGAGCAAATCAACCAAACCCTCGACTCCAGCCAGGCCACCTTCGCTCTCCGTCGTCCGCTCCCTTCTCTCCACCCTCCACTCTGCACTCTCCACCCCCCGCTCAATCGCCTTCTCACTTGCCACCTCCACTACGCTTCGCTGCGGGACTTCGTGCCACCTGCCACCTGCAACTTCGAGCATCTTCCCCCGATTCGCAATCTCCTTCGGGTCCATCGCTTGTCGCAGACGCACCATCGTGGCCATGTCGGTCTCGCCGTACATCTCCGGCAGGTGAGCGCGCTTTTCCATGCCCACCCCGTGCTCGCCGGTGATCGAGCCACCCAGCCGGATGCACATGTCCAGGATGTGGCCGGCCATCTCCTCGGCCCGGTCGAACGCGCCGGGCACGCGGGCATCGTACAGAATCAGCGGGTGCAGGTTGCCGTCGCCGGCGTGGAAGACGTTGGCCACCCGCAGGTCGTACTTTTCGCTCAGTTCTTGGATTTCCGCCAATGCCGCGCCCAGGTGACTGCGCGGCACCACACCGTCCTGCACGACGTACTGCGGGCTGAGCCGGCCCACGGCCGAAAACGCGCCTTTACGCCCCTTCCAGATCAGCAACCGCTCCGCGTCGTTCCGTGCCGGCCGGATTTCATAGGCGCCCGACTGGCGGATGATCTCGTGCAGCTGGGCAAAATCGGCCTCGACCTGCACCGTCTCGCCCTCGAGCTCGACGATCAGCAGGCCGCCGGCCTCCAGGGGATAGCCGGCGTGGGCGGCCTCCTCGGTGGCCTTGATCGCCAGCGGGTCCATGATCTCCAGCGCGCCGGGCAGCAGCCCCGAGGCCACGATCATCGAGACGGCATTGCCGGCCTCTTCGAGCGAGCGGTAGGCTGCCAGCACCGTGCGATAGGTCTCGACCCGGGCGATCAAGCGCAGGGTGATCTCAAGCGCGATGCCGAACAGCCCCTCGTTGCCGACAAAAAAGCCCGGCAGGTCGGGACCGGTCGCCTCGAGACTGTCGCCGCCGAGGGTCACGACCTCGCCGTCGGCCAGCACCGCCTTGATGCCCAGGATGTGGTTGCTGGTCATGCCGTATTTCAGGCAGTGCACCCCGCCGGAGTTGAAGGCCACGTTGCCGCCGATGGTGCAGACGGACTGGCTGGCCGGGTCGGGCGCGTAGTAGAGGTTGTGGGGCGCGGCGGCCTTGCTGACGTCCAGGTTGATCACACCCGGCTCGACCACCGCAACGCGCGCCTTTGGATCGAGGCGCAGAATGCGGTTTAGCCGGTTCAGAGCGATGACAATCCCATCGGCGATGGGTAAAGACCCGCCAGAAAGGCTGGTGCCGCTACCGCGCGCCACGAAGGGCACGCCCAGGCGATGGCAAAGGCGCACCGTCTCGATCACTTCATCTTGAGTTTCGGCCAGAACGACCGCACGCGGACGCACGCGCATTGCGGTCAGCGCATCGCATTCGTAGGGTGCCAGTTGAGCCGGATAGGTCAACACCCGGTCTGGGGGATAGATTCGGGCGAGGGAGACAAACAACTCTTCAGCCATTGGCGATCACCTCACTGGGATGCTGGCATAAGCGGCCGAAACACGCGTCGTTTCACCAATCACCAATCACTCATCTACCAATCTTCGTAACTGCTCACCCGTCATTCCTGCGAAAGCAGGAATCCATCGGGTAAGCTTGCATTCACCGAAATCCGGATGGATTCCTGCTTTCGCAGGAATGACGGGTGAGCAGTTACCAATCTTCAGTTCTTCAGTACCAAAGCATTTTCCGGCCGCCAGCTGATCCACGCCTGGTCGCCGGCCTGGTAGAAGTAGTCTTCGTCGACCGTCGAGAGGTCGTTCTGGTCGTAGACGCGCACCTTGGCCCCGTAGGGCATGGTGATTTCGAGTTGGGTGTCAGAGCCGATGTAGGCTACCCGGTCGACGCGCACCTCGAACAGGTTGGGCAACGGATCGGGCCGGCTCTCGTGGATGCGGATCTTTTCTGGACGAACACTAACCGTGACCTGGTCACCTGTCGCCACCGGTTGATAATTGCTGCCGCTAACCGTCACGCCGTCCGCAACCTTGACTGTACAACGGTTACCGTTGGATTGGACTACCTGTCCGTCGAGGAAGTTGGTCTCGCCGATGAAATTGGCCACAAAACGGTGCGTGGGCCGCTCGTAGATCTCCACCGGCGTACCGACCTGGAGCACCCTGCCCTGGCTCATGACCGCAATCCGATCGCTCATGGTCAGCGCCTCTTCCTGGTCGTGCGTGACGTAAATGAAGGTAATGCCGACCTCGTGCTGCAGCGCTTTCAGTTCGAGCTGCATCGCCTGGCGCAGCTTATAGTCCAGCGCTCCCAACGGCTCGTCCAGTAGCAACACGGCCGGCCGATTAACCAGCGCGCGCGCCAGCGCCACCCGCTGCTGTTGGCCGCCCGAGAGTTGTGACGGCTTGCGATGGCCGACGTCGGGCAGGCGCACCAGTTCAAGGGCTTCTTTGACCCGTCGATGCTGTTCGTCCTTGGGCACCTTCTTGACGTTCAGGCCGAAAGCCACGTTCTTCTCGATGGTCAAGTGCGGGAAAAGGGCATAGTTCTGAAAGACCGTGTTGACCGGCCGGCGGTAGGGCGGAACCCGGCTCATCTCGTTGCCTTGGATCAAGATCTCGCCGCTGCTGGGGGTCTCAAAGCCGGCGATCATGCGCAGTGTGGTGGTCTTGCCGCAGCCGCTGGGTCCCAACAGTGTGAAGAACTCGCCGCTCGGGATGATCAGGCTGATGCCGTTGACCGCAGCGACCTCATGTTCAGCGCGGCCGGCCGGGAAGACCTTAGCGACGTTGCGCAGCTCGACAGCGGCGGCGACGCTGTTTGTGGTTTGTGGGTTCATTGGGCGCTCTCAACAGGTCGGGCCGAGTTCTCGCCTGCGCGACGCAGATACTCGGAGAAGACGATCATCAGCACGGATGCGACCATGATCACAGCGGCCATGGTCACGATGATCGGCAGACGGCTTGGAAAGCGCAGCTGCGCATAAATGTACACAGGGAGAGTTGGCTGCGGTCCGATTAGGAAGAAGGCCAGGGCGAACTCGTCAAAGGAGGTGGTGAACGAAGTAAGAAAAGCTGCCACCATCGCCGGAAAAGCGATTGGCAAGGTGACCCGGAAGAGGGTGCCCCAATAGGTCGAACCCAGGTCCATCGCCGCCTCCTCCAGGTTGCGCTCCATGCCGATCAACCGTGCGGCAACGATCAGCAACACCAGCGGGATGTTGATGATCACATGGCCCATACCCACGGTCCACAGCGACAGTGGAATGTCGAATTGCGAGAACATGACCAGCATGGCTACGGCCAGCACGACATACGGGATCACCAGCGGCATGGCCGCGACTGCCACGAAGAGCCCGCGTCCACGAAAACGAAAGCGCACCACACCAATGGCGGCCATGGTGCCGAGGATCGTGGCGATCAGTGAAGATACCAGGCCCAACACCACACTGTTTCGGAGCGATTTCAGGAGCTCCGTGCTTTGCAGCATCGCGCTGTACCACTTGGTGGTGAACCCTTTCAGCGGGAAAACCAGCGCTTGCGAGTCGTTGAAAGAGAAGACGATCAAAAGGAAGATGGGCAGGTAAAGGATCGCCGTGAAGGCGACGAAGTACCAGAAGCTGAGGGATAGCAAGGTGCGGCGTCGCATCTAGATTTCCACCAGGTCTGAAACACGCACCAGGCGCAGAAAGATCGCGATGAGCACCAGCACCACCAGGAGCATCGCCAGACTCATAATCGAGCCCATCGGCCAGTTCAAGGCTTTGATGAACTGATCCTGGACCAGATTGCCGTACATCATACCCTTGGCGCCGCCGACCAGCAATGGCGTCACGTATTCTCCTACAGTTGGAATGAAGGCAAAGAAGAAACCTGCCAGCACGCCGGGCATGCTCAACGGCAGCGTAATGCGCAGAAAGGTCTTCCAAGGCGCGCAGCCCAGGTCGGCAGCCGCCTCCAGCAGGCTCTTGTTGATGCGCTCCAGCGATGCGAAGATCGGCAGCGCCACGAAGGGGATCCAGACGTACGTCAAAGTAATCGTGACGGCGGTCATGCTGTAGAGCAGGATGGGCGCCGCTTCGTCCATGATGCCGAGCCCCAGGAAAATGCTGTTGAGGATGCCGTTTGATCCCAGGATCAGCCGCCATGACAGGATGCGCAGCAGATAGCTCGTCCAAGCCGGGATAATCAGGATTGTCAGCAGCATCACCTTGCGTGAGCCGGCTCGAAACGAGAGGAAATAGGCCAGCGGGTAGGCAAGTACAACCGATAGAAGGGAAACCAGGAACGCAATCCAGGTCGACCGCAGCAGCTGGCGGTGATAGGCGGAGTTGGCCAGGAATTCGGCGTAGTTCTCCAGGGTGAACACCTCGCGCGCCTGGCCGAAGGTGCCGGCGCGAAAGGTGTAGAGGGCCATGATTCCCAGCGGGAGCAGGAACAAGAAAATCAGCCACAGGGCCGGCGGGCCCATGAGAATGGCGATCCGCTTGCGATTTTCCATCTTATGGTGCAGCTTTCACTTCGTTCCACATACTGGTGAACCGTTCGCGCTGCTCGGCAGTCAACGGCCGGTAGAAGACGGTCTTTTCCAGAGCGGTCGGATCGTCGAGTTGAAACAGTTGGACGATCTTCGGATCGATCAGCGGCAGCGCGTCGCGGTTGGAGGAGCCATAGCCGTAGGTGTTCGAGAAAGCCGCCATCGACTCCGGCGCAAGCGCCGCGTCGATATAGGCGTAGGCCAGCTCAGGGTCCTTGACGGTGCTGCTGATGCCAAAGCCGCAGACAAAACCCAGCTTGCCTTCCTTCGGCTCGACGTACTGCACCGGCACACCCTGATCCAGCAGGCTGCGATAGGTATCGGCCCAAACGTTGGCGGCAACCCAGACGTCGCCCGAGGCCATCGACTGCGAGAGCTCCGAAAAATCCACCCAGTAGGTCAACAGATTGGGCTTTAGATCGATCAACCATTGTTTGATCTGGGCGTCCTGTTCGGGGGTGGTGTTCCAGGGGTCAAAGCCCAGAGCCAGGGCGCCGATGATCTGGTTGGACTCGCCGGAGTCCCATAGAGCCAGGTGGCCGGCGTACTCCGGGTTGGTCAGGTCGGCCCAGGATTGGGGGACTGTTTTGACCTTGTCGGTCCGTACCAGGATCAACTCGTACCCCCAGTCCCACGGGATGAAATACTGCTTGCCGTCGAACTGGCCCATGGCCGCCAGCTTGGGGTCGACACCCTTCCAGTTAGCGAGCTTCGACGTATCGATCGGCTGGACCACTCCCTGTTCCACATACAAGCCCCACCAGCCGTTGCAGGGATGAACCAGGTCGACCTCGAATCCGCTCTGCAGCTTGGTGAAGGCCTCGGCATCCTCGGCGAAGATGCTATATTCCGGCTGCACCTTCGGATACTGCTCGGTGAAAGGCTGGTGAAATTCGGGCAGCTCAAAGCCGGACCATTCGAGCAGCACCAAGGAACCGTTTTTATCAGAGGGACCTTCGGCCACCGGCTGCGTAGCGCTGGCGTCACCGGGGGTAGGGCTATCCTGGACTGCCGAAGTGGGGGTCGGGGAAGCCGGCGTCCCGCCGCAAGCCGCCAGCGCGAGGGCCAGCACCACGAGCAAACTCAATGCGTGCAGATTGAAAGGGAATCGCCAGTGACGAGGCATTTTGAGTGACCTTTCCTATATAGGTCGCATCGATGCGCTCGGCTATTGACAAGCAAAGCGATTTGCCCTACTAGCAAGCGGGGGAAACCGCAATACGCCAGAACACGCGTATCTGCCATGGCGACGAGCAGCCCTATCGCTCGTCGCCATGGCAGATACGCGTGCAACAATACACCATTAAAAGCATAATGCCCCAACTGTCAAATTGAACACTTTTCAAGTTGATCGACCTGTGGTACTATGGAGGCAACGCTTGACGAGTTTGAGTGCTGGTTTTTGGCGCATGCTTTGGACTCGTCTGTTTGATACTTGTCTGGAGCCTAACCTGAGAACGTGGACTCGGACTCCGATCCAGTTTCATGACGTTTCAGCGCGGACCTGTCCTCGGCAACGTGCCGGGCACGCGCCGTGCCGGACTCCTCGACTTGTCGAGGAATTCTCATCCATCGGAGGGCCGGCATGCCGGCCCGGAGGCTGTCTTGTGACCGAAACGTTGCAGTCATACCAAGATTTTTCGCCCTCATCCAGCCCGTCTGCCAACGGCGCCGATTTGTTGACGGCGCTCGTGCAGCTTGGCCTGGGCGGCGTATCCATCGGCGCCTCGGTCGTGCAGAAGCCAGATGCCCTCTTGGGTGCGCTTTCACCAGACCGCGGCGCGCAAGACGTGTCAATCGACGGCATGGCGCCGGCCGCAGCCTCCGAATCGACGTCAGAGCGCGCGTTCGATGGTGCGGTCGGTGTTGCGGCGGCGACACAGGGCCTGATGCGCAAAGGTTTCTCGCGAGCCTGGGGTATCAACAAGCGCATCCTTGATGCGGCTACAACGCCCATTCGTGCGCCGATGGACGCGCTTGGCGTTACCGATCTCGCCCGTGGGCCGGTGGACGCCCTCACTACAAGAGTCCAATCGACCTTTGAGTTTCTTGAAGAGACTGGCCGCTCGGAAGTACAGCGCAGCCGCCTGCCGCGCCGGCTCCACCCTGGCCAGCACGATCGACGCTATCGTCGACTACCTGGCGCAGAGCCCGGCGGTCGACGCTTTGATCGAGCTGCAGATCGACAAACTGCTGCCGCTGTTGGCCGAACATCCGGCCGTGGAACGGCTCATCCAGGTTCAGGTCGACAAGATCCTGCCTGTGCTTTCCCAGAGCCCAGCCATCCAGTCGCTGATCATGGCCCAGCTCGATCAGATCTTGCCGGAGCTGGCCGACAGCGCCGACATGCAGAAGCTGATCGAGGCACAGGTCGACGATCTTTCTGCCCAAGCTGGCCGATAATTTTGCGATCCAGCAGCTCATCCGCAAGCAGGCCGGCGCTTATCTGCTCTACCTGACGCAAAACTCGGAGCAGATCCAGGCGCTGATCCGCCAGCAGGGAGATATCTACATCGATTACCTGAACGACCATCCGGACGCCGTGCAGAGCCTGGTGTCGGGACAGAGCCTTAGCATCGCCGGCCAGGTGATGGACGAAGTGCGTGAACGCACGGTGACGGCCGACACGGTGGCCGAGATGTTCGCGCGCCGTATCCTTGGCAGGAAGGCACGGACCGAGGTCGAGGAACCGCCTGAGGTAGTCCAGCGTCGCGCCAGCACGCCAGTATTGCCTTCCGACTTTGTGCAGCAGAAGGAGCGGGCCGATGGCACAGGCAAGTAAGTTAAAAGGGTTACAGGGGCAGTATGCGGGATTTGTCAGCCGCGCCATCGCCTTTGTGCTGGATATCCTTATCGTCATTGCTATCATTGCGGTGATCAACGGCACAATCGCTCTGACGCTAGACTTCTTTCTAGGGTTCGACGTGGCAAGCTGTCCGCCCTTGAGCTTTGGCAACGGGGTATTTCAATCGGGCTTAATCTGCCATGTGGCCAATTTGACACGCTTGGTCTTGACGTTCGTGGCAGCGCCGGTTTACTTCGGCCTTTTTTGGACCCTGGGCGGTCAAACGTTGGGCCAGTATGCCATGGGACTGCGCGTGGTGCGGTTGGACGGCAAACGCATGACCTTCTGGCGGTCGCTGGTGCGCTGGATCGGCTACTTTGTCTCGTTCCTTGCTTTGGGCGTCGGATACCTGTGGGTCCTGTGGGATGATCGCCGCCAGGGGTTCATGGACAAGCTTGCCAAGACCGTTGTCATCTATTCATGGGAGGCCAAGCAAAACGAGTTCCTGTTGGATCGCATTCGTCAGAAGCTGCGCCCAAAACGCAAGCAGCAGGCAGCGATGCCGGAAGGTGCACAGGCCATCGTCGCCAAACCGATGCGACTGGAGCTTGTGCTGGCAATCCTTCCTTCGATGGGCAAAGTCCGCGATACGACGAACGTTCTTCAGGATGCGGTGCGGAATGGCGTGTTTCAAATCGTGTCCTCCGCCGTCATGGTGAAAGACGAAACGGGCGCCCTGGGACACGTCGGAAGCAGCGACCTGGCGGCCGGCGACAAATCGACACTGAGCGATACTGTCGTTGCTGGCGATCCCAGGCTGAAGCAAGTCAAAATCGACCAACTGATGGCGGACGTTCCGAATGGTAGCTTCATCCTGTTGATCGTTGTCGAAGACAAGAGCCTGACGCCCTTGCTCAAGACCCTGACTGCTGCGAAGGTTGCTGCCAACGTGTTTGATCTGGACACGCCCGGTCATGAGCCAATGACGATTGCGCCGACCACAGAATCTGCCGCCATGCAGCAGGCCCTGTCAGAAATGGACGCCGCGTTGACACAGGTTGAAAAGCCCAACGGAATAGCGAGTGAGTCGCTTTCCGCCATCTTGACCGGGACGGAATAGCCCAAATAGCATAGAAGCGGCGTCTCAACCAGCAATTAACGAGGCCTATGGCATTCTCAAAATGCCATAGGCCTCGTTTCATTGCAGGTACGTCTGATTTCCAGCTGTAGGGGCGGGTCTTGTGCTTAACCCTGGTCGAATTCGATCCAGACCTCACCCTGGCCATCAGGCACGGTGAAGGAGAAATTCTGGCTGTCACGAACCCGGTTGCCATCCAATACCCAAATGACGTAGTTGCCGGCGACCGTATTGCCAGGAAGCGAATCCAGACCGGCCTTGTGCTCGTAGTTGTACTTGCCGAGCGTACCCTGTTGGTCTTGAAGGGCGATACTCGTCGTGTCGTCAAAGCCGGGCAGTTTCTGCCCATCCTTCTCGAGCCACACGCGATAGTCGCCCTGCGGTTGTCCGCCGTCGATTCCGCTGTGGATGAAGTGCAACTGCAGCTTGAGTTCAACACCGCCATTGGCAGCGAACGCCGGTCCACCGCGGAGCTTGAATTTGCAGCCGTCATCGGGGATGTTGGCGCATGGGTCCGCAGCTACCGGTGCCGGGGTGTTGGTGGGCGGCGCCGGCGGACGCGGGGTGGCAGTAGGTTGGACGGACGCCGGCGCTGGCGTCGCAGTAGGGGGCGCTGGTGTGGCGGTTGGCAGCGCCTGCGTGTTAGTAACCGTCGGCGTGGCGGTAACGGTGGGCGTGTCGGTCGGAATGGGCGTGGCCGTAGGCGTGGCCGTGGCAAGTGCCGCCTCGGTGGCGACGAAGGCCGCTGTTTCTGTCGCCATAACGGCGGCCGCACTTGTCGGAGTAGCGGCCGGCCGTGGCGTTTTGGTTGGTGTCGGCGAGGGCTCGGCCCCGCCACCAGAGCAGGCGCTCAGAGCCAGCAGCGCCAGCGATAGGATCACGGCGACCAGTGGCCAACGCCTTTTCTTCATCCGGTGGCTATCGTCAAGCGGGCGCAGCGTTAAGGTATCCTTGGGAAGGTGTTGAGTCATCAGAAAGTCCTCTTTTGAAGTTCGATTGTGCTACTGCTCGGGCTATTGCTCGGGCCGGTCTCCGACCGTGCCCTCTGGGCGGGCGTCGAAGCTCCAAGTCCAGCGACAACTGTCAACAAGAATGGGCGGGCACGGTCGGAGACCGGCCCGAGCACGATCTCAAGAACTCGTCAGATCGGCGCCTCCGCCAATCCGCGGTTCTCACCCGTGCACAGCCACGCCTCGCACGCTCAGAAGGCTCGTCACCGTGTCCAAGTTCTCAGGGTCTACCAGTGCCAGGCCCAGGTTGGCCCGGGGTTTGAACGGCTTGAGATAGCGCTTGAGCTCCGAATCGGCCAGCAACTCGTCTAAAGTGGCCTGGTCCTGGAATTCAAGGAGTGTCACGTTCTGGACGACGGCATCGCCGTAGTGCCTGCTCCAGGCCTTGATCCGGGTCTCGAGCGCGGGTGGAAACTGACCGGCCGTGAGCTCGCGCAGATCGCTCAGAATAGCCTGCGCTTCGATGCCGGCCTCTTGCGCTCTCCGCACGCTGGCCGCCGTGATGCGCCAGATACCGCCCATCTCATCGGCGAAGGCATGCAGCCGCCCCCGCACGTACAGGCTGGGCATGCCGTGCGCAAAATGGATTGCGCCGTCATCGTCTATCGCAACGCTGCCCCGCAGGGCATCTTCCGCCCGGCCGCTGCGCGTGGGCAGCTCGTCGATGGATAGGAGGGCCCGTTCCACGACATCCACTTTCTTGGCGTTGACCATCACCAACGTCCCGCTGAGGCGCTGGAGGATCGCAGATTGGACCGAACTAACGGCGAGCAGGGCGTCGATTAGCTCGGGTGAGGCTGCCTGTACGACGGCCACGTGGCGTCGGATGGTGATTTGATCAAACGCCGCCTGCCATTCGTCCAGGCTGCGCTCGACATTCTGCGGGATCGGATTGCCAGACACCTCGACCAGCCAGGCCTTGATCTTGTTTACGTTCTGTCCGGCGAGCAGCGCCCGGTAGATCGTTTCGCGGCTGAGATCGTATTCGATTGCACGCTCGGCGTTGAGGCGCGTCGCAATAGTGTCTAGCTGGGCCAGAACGCGATCGGCGATGGGATCGAAGGCGAAGATGCGAAAATTGGGCTGTATGACCACCCGGCCGGCCTCCTCCGGCAACGCAGGTTGCGGATCCCCCAGCAGCAGCCATCGACCCATCTCGGTCAGGCGCACGGCCACTGCGTTGGCCGGCGCCGCGCCTCCCAACGGCGTGACCGGCTGGAGATAGCCCAAATCCACCAGCCCCAGCCAATACAGCCCTTCGGCAACCACGCTGCGAACAAAAACTTCCTCGACGCTCCGCCACCCCAGGTCCTCATCACGCCGGCAAGACTCCCAAACCCAATCGAGCGAGTTGTAGGCATAGGGAGAAACGGCTACCGGGCCATAGCTGTAATACGTCGGGCGCTGGGTCTCGGACACCGCTCGATCGACGAGAAAACTCTCGTTGCGTGTACTCAGCCACAAGCTGATCGTGTCGAGCCAGATCCAGGTCGTGTTGCCCTTGGCGCGGCGGACAATTTCATTCAACACCGTCTGACGCGCTTCGATCACTTTGGGCGGCGCGAGGTCGGTTAACGAGCCACTTGCTCGCGTATCTCCTTGGACATAGGTTGCCCACAGCTCATTCCACCAATCGCCATCGCGCCAGGCCAGAAAGCTGTTCTGGACGCGCTGCGCCGGATCGACGTGGAGAAAAGCAGGGTCGGCCTTGGCGGTGAGTTGGTAGACCCCTTTCTCGTTCTTCCAGCGCAGCAGCGCCAATTTCTCGGCCAGCCTGCGCAGGAAAAACAGCCGGCGGTAATCGCTTTCCTTGGACCCCTTGGCAATAGTCTCCGGCACGAGAAGCTGGCTGCTCAAGCGCTTGAGGTCGCTCATGCGGAGTTGGCCTGTGGCGACCGCTTGAAACGGCGTCTCGCGGCGGTGCTCCAAACCAGGTACAGATCGCGTTGGCAGGTGCGTGCGGACCCTGCCAGCACCTGGGGGACCTCTCGAACGGTCTCCGTTCCTTTGGGAGGAGGCGGAAGATGAGCGGCCACGATGGGTAGGATGATAACGAAGCGTCCCGGCGCATCGAAGGCCAGCCTGGCGTTCGTGCTGCCCGGATTGGTGTGGGTCCAAACGAGGCCGTGTTTCACCAGTGCGGCCAGGACCTCTTGGAAAGTAGCCGGATCGACGGCCTCCTCGGGTCTGGTTGTCGCCCATCGCTCGGCCGGCTTTTTTTGCTTGCTTTGCTTTTCCAACAGCCCCGCCCGCGCGAGCAGGCTTTCGAATCGAGACGTACGCAGCTCGCCACCAGCCGCTTGCAGGAGTTCGAGCGCCTTCCGGCAGCGCGGTGTCAACTGGCCCAGACTGCGCTCGATCCGCTTGCGGTCCGGCATCACCAGGATCCACAGCGAGACCTTATCTTCCTTGGTTTTGGGTATCGCTGTTACGCCGGCCTGGCTAAGCACAGCGCTCAGCGTTTCGGTCTTGTAGGCGTCGAAGGCCTCGCGCAAGGGCGGCGCAGTCACGAGGTCACCTTGGGCATATAGCCGCGGCGTTGGAGCGAGTCGACGATGTCGGCAACGCTGGCGGGCTCAAGAAGCAGCAGGCAACGCGCCGATGCCGGGTAGGTTCGACGTTGTCCCAACGCGGCGGCGCTTTCGACCTCGCGCAGGGCAAGGTCATCGCCAAACTCGATGGCAGCCAGGTTATCGTAGATGTGGAAACGGCCGGCGCGACTTTCCCAAAGCCCTACGCGCTGCTGCTATCTCGGCCGGCAGCGGGAAGCCGCGGCTGGCAAAGGCCTCGGTGAGTTGATTAGCGGTCGTGCCCTGGCGCAGAGATGTGCGAAACGCAGCGGGATCCAGGCGAAATGTCATGGTCGAGCGATCGCGGGCCTCAAGGGAGGCGATCTGGCGCACCAGATCGCGCAGCTCGGCGGCCTGCCAGATCGAGCGCAGCACGATCCGCCCGTCGGGCAGGAAATGCAGGGCGTCAGGCGGCAGGTCAACATGTTGTGCAGCGCGCGTCTCTTGTGGCCGTTGAAAAGCCACCAACCGTCCAGCTTTGAAGGCCACCTCTACCAGTCCCAGCCATCTGGCCGGCCCTG
This sequence comes from uncultured Chloroflexia bacterium, assembly GCA_963709505.1. Taxonomy (GTDB): domain Bacteria; phylum Chloroflexota; class Anaerolineae; order JAAEKA01; family JAAEKA01; genus CAVPXC01. The sequence goes on from CAVPXC010000003.1 coordinate 281,473, forward strand.
TCAGCCAAGCCGCTACCAGACTGCCATAGGTGGCCAGCCAGGTGGCGGGATCGATACTGTTCGGATCGAGGCGATCGTTGTTATGAGCCCAGTGAATTGTGTCGCTGGCCATCGGAACGCCCATCAGAGCGGGGGAATACGCGCGGATGACCCGGCAGAAGCGCTCGAAGCTGTACCAAGTATCGACACGCAAGATCTCAGTTGACGCAGCCAGCATCAGTCGGGCGTAGCTGGCCGCGGCGCCAATCAGGACGCCAGAGCCATAATAATGCCTGGTCTGGCGCAGTGAGAAACCCGTATGCTGCTGGCGATGGAATTCCAGCGCCAGGTCGTACTCGTTCCAGGCGAGCTCGCCTGGAAGGGTCGTTTGGGGCTGGCTGATCGCCTGCCGGAGCCAAACCTGCGCCAATGCCGCCTGCTGCTGGGCCGGGGACAGCGCCTGCCAGGCCGCAACTTGTACGGTGTCCACCTTCAGCCGGGCAGGCGTCTTCTGGTATGATACCTGTACCAAGCCGCCGTAGACCAGGGCTGTCACGAGGAAGCGCGCCATGTGTTGCTCTTCGAGGCTCGTGTAGCCCCACTCCTGCAAGAGCTCTGAGGTCACGGGGCCTCGGCCGGGCGAAATTTCTCTTACCTCCGTCGGCTTGTACTCTTGGACCGTCAGTTTAACCGAGGGGGCATCGGTTTCGAGGAAGCTCAGCAGGTTGTCCACGTGCAGGCTCAATGCGGCGGCGCTCAAGGAGGGAGCCGGCTCAGTGCGCTCCTCGATCACCAGTGCGGCGGGGGCCAGGCCTTGCAGCCATTCGTTGAAGACCACGGGCACGTGATAACCACCCGACGAGTTAGCTTCGAGCAACCCGCGGGCGTGGAGGTCCAATAGAATGGGCGCGAGATCGCTCTCCGAGATTGCCTTGTTAGTGGACTGTGCCAGCATGGGCGCGAGCGTTCGCTGCAGGGTTCTGTCGGCCAGACATGATCGACGCCCAGGCGAGCGCATCGTACTCCATCGCAGGCAGCTCAGCACAGGCCGGGATCATAGTCGCAGGGTCGCTCAGGTTGGCTGCCAGGGCTTGCACGAGAGCTGTCTTCGCCGTTCCCTTCACGGGCCAGCCCCACAGCTTGGCCATCTGGCGCAGACTACTCATGCTGCGGTCCTCCAACGATAGGGCGAGCTGCTTGACGAGTTCTTCCTTTTGCTCAGGCGGGAATTGTGCTAGCATCGGCTTACCATTGGGCGTGAGAGTGTTGCGGGTCGTAGGCCGGCAGGTCGTTCTTGTAGAGCACTTCGTACTTGTAGCCTTGTTCGGTCAGGAACATCTGGCGTCGCGCGCCCACCAGTTGGTCTTTGGTGTCGCGCATCACGATGGCGTAGAAATGGGCCGGGCGATCGTCGTGCTTGGGGCGCAGGATGCGGCCCAAGCGCTGGGCCTCTTCCTGTCGCGAGCCGAATGTGCCGCTGATCTCGATTGCCACGCTGACGTCGGGCAGGTCGACGGCGAAGTTAGCTACTTTTGAGACGACCAGCACCCGCAGACTACCGTCGCGCATGGCCTGGTAGAGCTTCTGGCGCTCGCGCACCGGCGTCTTGCCGGTGAGCAGCGGCGCATGCAGCCGCCGCGCGGCTTCTGTCAGCTGTTCAAGATAGGTCCCGATCACCAGGACCTGGTCGTCTGGATGTTTGGCAAGGATCTCTTCGACAGCCACAAGCTTGGCCGGATCACAGGCCGAGATCGTGTACTGCTCGCGGCTTTCGGCCAGCGCGTAGGCGATGCGCTCCTCCGGATCCATGTCCAGTCGGATCTCGTGGCAGTGGGCCGTGGCGATCCAGCCCTGTCGCTCCAGGTCCTTCCAGGGGACGTCGTAGCGTTTGGGGCCGATGAGTGCGAAGACCTCCTCCTCACGGCCGTCCTCGCGTACCAGCGTAGCGGTCAGGCCCAGACGGCGTCGCGCTTGCAGCTCGGCGGTCATGCGGAAGACCGGCGCGGGCAGCAGGTGCACCTCGTCGTAGATCACCAGTCCCCAGTCGCGCTCATTGAAGATCTTGAAATGAGGCCACTCCTCCAGATCGGGACTGCCTTTGCCGGACCACTCATCCAACTCGCCTTCGGCCCTGCGGCCTTTGCGGTGGTAGGTCAGGATCTGATAGGTTGCAATCGTCACCGGCCGGATCTCCTTGGAATCGCCGGTGTATTCGCCGATCGCGTCGGCGCCCAGGGTCGTCTTGTCGACCAACTCGTCGATCCACTGGCGCACCGCCACGGTGTTGGTTGTCAGGATCAGTGTATTAGTCTGAAGCCGGTCCATCACGCCCATGCCCACCATGGTCTTGCCTGCGCCGCAAGGGAGGACGATCACCCCGGAGCCGCCGCTGGCGTCGCCGCCGGCGTGGAAGACCTCTACGGCGTCTTGCTGGTAGTGGCGCAGCCCGAAGGGATGGCCGGTGCGTCGCGTGATCGGAAGCAGCCCGATCGACAGCGGGGTGCCGTCGACGTAGCCGGCCAGATCCTCGGCGGGAAAACCGACATCCACCAGGGCCTTTTTGACGTGGCCGCGCAGCGCGGGATTGACCCGTGCGGTGCGCGCGTCGATCTGCTCGACGATGAACTGGCTGACCTTGCGCTGCCGGCTGACCTCGAGCATCAGGATGGGATCATCTGTGGTCAGCAGCAGCTCGCCGGCCGGGCCGCGCACCAACTTGAGCCGGCCGAAGCGGCTGACGTAGTCGCGCACGTCGGCCTGGATATTGCCCGGCACGTCGTATTTACTGTAACGAGTCAGCAGATCGAGGATGCCGGTCGCCGTCAGGCCGCTGGCCGCGGCGTTCCACAGCGAGAGGGGCGAGAGCCGGTACGTGTGGATGTGTTCCGGGCTCTTTTCCAGCTCAGCAAAGCGCGCCAACACGTCGCGCGCATCGCCGTACTGGGGGTTATCCACCTCAAGTAAGATCGACCGGTCACTTTGCACGACGAGCGGATTTTGCGGGTTGATGGGCATATGATTTCTTTCTGATTGCCTGGAAACAAAACCGACATAAGAGTATATCTCATCTTGTCCGCTACAGCAATTTACAGCCCAGCCACATGGAGTTGATACCAAGCGGCCAGTTGTGGTAAAATTCTCCAGGATGTGTTCAAAACGGGTCGATGAAACATTGAGAAGCTAACTCCTTGCCACCTCATCAACCTATTTTGAACGCACCCTATCCAATACTCCGGCACTTCTCACTATCTCACTATCTCACTATCTCACTAAGGAGATCTCCCATGGAATACCGCCATCTCGGCTCATCCGGCCTGCAAGTTTCGGCGCTTTCGTTCGGCGCCTGGGTAACCTTTGGCCAGCAGTTCGGCGAAGACCTGGCCTACGACTGCATGAAGGCCGCCTACGACGCGGGCGTCAACTTCTTCGACAACGCCGAGGTCTACGCCCAGGGTCAAGCTGAAACCTTGATGGGCAAGGCCATCAAGCGCGCTGGCTGGAAGCGATCGGACCTGGTCGTTTCGACCAAGATCTTTTGGGGCGGCGACGGCCCCAACGACAAGGGCCTTTCGCGCAAGCATATCGTCGAGGGCACGGACGCCGCATTGGCGCGCTTACAGCTGGACTACGTCGACCTGATCTTTTGCCACCGGCCTGACATCCGCACGCCGATCGAGGAAACCGTGCGGGCGATGAACTTCATCATCGATCAGGGTAAGGCCTTTTACTGGGGCACCAGCGAATGGAGCGCGGCTCAGATCATGGAGGCCTATCAGATCGCCCGCCGCGAGCACTTGATCCCGCCGACCATGGAGCAGCCGCAATACAGCATGCTCGAGCGCGACAAGGTCGAGAAGGAGTACGCTAAGCTCTATCGGGAGATCGGCCTGGGCACGACGATTTGGAGCCCGCTGGCCAGCGGCATCCTGACCGGCAAATACAGCGATGGTGTCCCAGACGGCACGCGCATGACGTTGCCTGGCTACGAGTGGCTGAAAGCGATCGTAGAAAGTCCTGCGGGCCAGGCCAACATCCTCAAGACCCGTGACATGATCCCGATTGCCGCTGAGCTGGGCTGCAGCATGGCGCAGATGGCACTGGCGTGGTGTTTGAAGAATCCGAATGTCAGCACTGTCATCACAGGCGCCAGCCGGCCAGAGCAGGTCGTGGAGAACATGAAGGCTCTGGACGTGGTGGACAAACTGACCCCAGAGGTCATGGAGCGCATCGAGGGCATCTTGCAGAACAAGCCCAGTCCTGACGAGGACTATCGCTGAGGGCTGTAGGCTGAGCAGTGCCAAGCGGTTCTCTAGAATGGGAGATAAGTCAAGGAGAGCACCATGACGAAGAGATCGCGCCTCGTTTTGACGCTGGTCGTGGTCCTGTTGATGGCTCTGCTGGTGACAGCCTGCGACACCGTACCTCTGCCGGTCCCCACGGCCGTGCCGGCGGCGGAACCGGACGCTCCCGCTAAGGCTCAGCCTGGCGTGCCTAACCCGGCCTCGGTCTATTGCCAAGAGCAGGGCGGCACGCTGGAAATCCGCACTGCCGCCGACGGCGGCCAGACGGGCTATTGCATCTTTCCGGATGGGAGCGAGTGTGAGGAGTGGGCCTTCTTCCGCGGCGAATGCGCGCCAGGCGCCTCCGCCGCGACCCTGTGGTTCCGACCGCGCCAGCCGCCGTTCCGACCGCACCAGGCACTCCTCAGGCCTCCACCGACGACATGATTGCCATGGTGCAGTCGTCGTTGCCGGCAGGCGCCTTCGAAGGGCTTGCGGTTCTTCCGCTGGCCGTGCCGGCGGATAGCCAGCCGCTGTGGGCGGTTTATAGCTATGGGATGCGCAATTTCGACCTTGTCCCGCCGCCAGGTCACTTTGTTGCCATCTTCACTCAAGGACCCGATGGATGGCAGGAACTATCTCGCTTTGATCTGGACATGGCCCCGATTGGTGGGGACCCGCTCGTGGGCGTGGGGCCCGATTTCATTGCGCGGGATGGCGTCGGGCAGGCGTCGATCGATCCGAATCGCGTCTGGCTGCAGGTTGACGGTGGCGTCGGCGCGCACAGTGGCGTCTTTCAGGTACTCAGCTTTGATGGCCAGTCGCTGCGCCAGGAGGTCGGCGGCGCTTCGTCCAGTCCGGGCGCGGGCGCGATCGCCGATCTGAACGGCGATGGCCACCAGGACGTGATCCTGAACACCACCGAGCGGTACATCTTTTGCTACGCCTGTGGCGTCAGCGCGCCGTACTTCCAGGTTTACACCTGGGATGGCCGGCAGATGCGCCCGGTGGCCATTGCTCCCATGGGCGCAGCCGGCCAGGGCCAGCCGTATTGGCAGCCGAACAACGAAGCCGTTCGCTTAGCCGAGGCCGGCCTGTGGTCGGAGGCGTTGGCCAAGATCGGTGAGGCGATCCAGTTGGCTGGCAGCCGCGGATCCACCCACGGCCGCCGGTTCGCTGCGCTGGAACGAGGCGCTGATCAAGCTGGATCATGATGCGTACCTCGAAGCCTTGCGCTCAAGCGCCTATCCGCTGCTCAGCTCTGTCTTCTATGGCGACTACGCCGGCGCGGTCGACATCATGCGCCCGTTCAGCCTGTCCGAGATCTTCAGCCAGGATACGCCGCTAGTCACGGGCACGGTGGCTGAAGGCTGGGAGGAGTCCCTGACCAACTACCTCGTGCAGAGCGCCACCGATGCCCTTTCCCGCCAGCCCGACCTGGCCCCAGCGTATTTCGTGCGCGCCTGGGGCGGCTACCTGGCCGATCCGGGTGATCCGAAGGTGCGCGAGGATCTCGTTCGGGCAGCCGCGCTCGCGCCAGGCGACCCGTTGTTTGCGGCCGCGGTGGCGCCAGGCGCCATCCCTGTGCCGCCGGCGAGTTCAAACCGGCCGGTGCGCATCCAGTTCGCGCGCGGCGCAACCTCCGCGACGGTCAACGGTGAGCTTGCCCGCCGTGGAATCGACCGCTACGTCCTGAGCGCGCTCAAGGGCCAGTCGATGCAGGTCGACGTCAACTCACCGGGTGGCGCTGTGGTGCTTGCGGTGGAGGGCGCAGACGGCGCGAGCCTCCTCAGCCGCAGTAATGGCGAGACCGCATGGAGCGGTGGGTTGCCAAAGAGCCAGGACTACATCGTCAGCGTCATCAGCACCGGCCCAGCCACCGGCTACTCGCTGACCGTAACCATTCCACCGCTGAAAAAGTAGGCGTCCTTTTCGGAAAGACCTCCGAGGTCACGGAAGACCTCGGAGGTCGTATCGTCACAGGCATATCGACTTCCGAGGTCTTCCGTGACCTCGGAAGTCTGTCTGAAACGAGCCTCCCATGCCAAACCCCATGCAAGCCGTACGTCTCGTCGAAAGTAGGCCAGCCACTTGAGCTGCAAGAAATGCCGATCCCAACTATCGGCCCGGCAGATGTGCTGGTGCGCGTCCGGGCTGCAGGCATCTGCCATTCGGATGTGCACTACCGTGCCGGCGTCTCGCCGGCTGGTCCCCTGCCGCTGACGTTGGGCCACGAGGTGGCGGGCACCGTCGTCCGCGTGGGTGCAGAGGTGACGCTCTTCCAAACCGGCGACCGCGTCTGCCTGCACTACATGGTCACCTGCGGCCACTGCAGCTACTGCGACCAGGGCACCGAGCAATTCTGCGCGACTGGACAGATGATCGGCAAGCACCGCGATGGCGGCTACGCCGAGTTTATCGCCGCGCCAGCGCGCAGCGTCTTCCCCCTGCCGGCTGAGATCCCGTTTGAACAGGGCGCAGTGATGATGTGCTCGTCAGCCACGGCGTTTCATGCTTTGCGCAAAGGCCGGCTGCAAGCGGGCGAGAGCCTGGCCATCTTCGGCGTCGGGGGACTGGGCATGTCGGCGATCCAACTCGCCAGGGCTTTCGGCGCGCTGGCGGTCTACGCAGTCGACCTGGATGCCTGGCCGCCTGGCCTTGGCCGAGCAGTTGGGCGCGATGCCTGTCGATGCCGGCGTTGTCGATGCTGCCGCCGAGATCAGACGCCTCACGGGTGGCCGCGGTGTGGACGTAGCGCTGGACTTCGTGGGTCAGCCCGCGACCCTGCGGCCGGCTATCGCGGCGCTGGCGCCGTTTGGTCGGGTGGTGGCCGTGGGCCTGGGCAAAGAGCCGGTGCCGGTGTATCCCTACCAAGAGATCATCAACCGCGAGGCCGAGATTATCGGGTGTTCGGACCATCTGGCATCGGAGATCCCGTTGCTGACCGAGCTCGTGCGTCGTCGCGTGCTCGATCTGGCGCCGATAGTTACGGAGACCATTTCGCTGGACGCACTGCAAATCAATGCTGTGATGGATCGGCTGGAGAGGTATGGTGCGGGTGCGGTGCGAACGGTGATTGTGACGTGAGGGGGAAGGCGGGGGAATATCACAACGAATGGGGGACAACGAATGCGGAAGTAGGAACGGAGTCGAGTCCGTGATCTGGCTTGATCAAGGCCCCTGATTTGGCTTGGCCAAGGACCAGGCTTGACGGAATATCGCCTTCTCCGCATTCCGCCCTCCGCCCTCCGCATTCCGCATTCGTTGTTCACATTCGTTGTGATATTAACTCCATAACCTCGCGCCCGTAAAGAAACCGTAAGCGCAATCATCATAGTAATCACGACGGCAGCAAATTCTGTTCCTGCAGCCATACGGGCCATGTCACCAGACGGCGGTCCCCCTTGACTCTTGGCAATAGCCCGTGCTGTGGTAAAATCCTATAGCGAAAGGATAAATAGCTATGACAAAAAGCAAAGTAGCGATTGTACGAACTTCTCCCCGCACCGTGTTGGCCGACTATCATCGGCTGATGAACCTGGCCGGCTACCAGGATGTCATCGCCAAAGACGCGGACACGGCGCTGAAGGTTAATATCTCGTGGCACTATTTCTTCCCCGGCAGCTCGACGACACCCTGGCAGCTTGAGGGCGTGATCCGCGCCATGGAGCAGGATGGCTATAGCACCGACCTGATCCACGCCTGCCACAACCGCACGGTGGTGATCGACGCGCACCTCGGCGAGGCCGAGAATAAGCAGGTCAATGTCGTCGAGGCCCATGGGCTGCGCAACGTCCACCTCTACGAGGGCGAGGAGTGGATCAGCGTGCGCGACGCGGTCGGCGATCTGGCCGATAAGTTCCTGGTGCTCAACGAGGTCTTCCCGGACGGCTTCTATATTCCGAAGCGGTTTATCGGGGAGAATATCATTCACTTGCCGACGAATAAGTGCCACATATTCACTACCACCACCGGTGCTATGAAAAACGCCTTCGGCGGCTTGCTTAACGAGCGGCGTCACTGGACCCATCCGGTGATCCACGAGACGCTGGTGGACTTGCTGATGATCCAGAAGAAGATCCATCGCGGCGTCTTTGCCGTCATGGATAGCACCTTCGCCGGCGACGGGCCCGGCCCGCGCTGCATGATCCCGCACGTCAAGAACGTGCTCCTGGCCAGCAGCGACCAGGTAGCGATCGACGCCATGGCCGCCAAGCTGATGGGCTTCAACCCGCTGGATATCAAGTACATCCGCCTGGCGCACGAGCTGGGCCTCGGCTGCGGCGATCCCGACGAGATCGAGATCGTCGGCGACCTGGATGCGGCGGCGGAGAATTGGCACTTCACCGGCCCGTTCGACAAGATGACCTTTGCCTCGCAGATGCAGCACAAGATCTATTGGGGCCCGCTCAAGGCGCCGATCGAGTGGTCGCTCAAGACCGTGCTGGCGCCGTGGTCGTACCTGGCCTCGGTGGCCTATCACGATTTGTACTGGTATCCTCTCAAAGGCGAAAAGATGATGGCGGGCGCGCTCAACAGCGAATGGGGCCGGCTCTTCGCCAATTGGGAACACGTTCAGCCTGACCCCGATGGGCAGGGTTGGTCTGACGTGGGTCAAGAGGGTGTTCGCCTCGAGCGTACCGGCATCGAGGTTATCCCGCGTTCTTTGGGTGTGCTAAAGACTGCTTTTCTCGAAGCCCCTGAGGTGGCGGCGCAGCGCCGGCGTGCTGGTGCGGCCGACAACGGCGGTCACTCCGGCCGCAGCACTGCGGACAAGGCGCTCCTAGCCCTTGGCGCGGCCGCGGCAGTGGCGGTCCCGGCGGCGTTGGTCGCGGCGAATCGGCGGAAGTCGAGGGAGCCGGCGGAGAGCGAGAGAGAAGCGTTGTAAGCAGAACGGTCCGGTCTCCGAAGACTGGACCGTTCTCAACCGTGACGATTGTACCCACAGAACGGTCCAGTCTTCCGAGACCGGACCGTTCTTGTCAATATCTATCTATGTCGATCGATCCTGAAACCACCCAAGACTCCGATCTTCCCTCGCCAGAATCTATCGCCAGGAGCCTCCTAGCCTGGAGCCAACTCAGGCCAGCTTCGCTCGATGCCGTGGCGCGCCTTGCCTGGACATGCGCGTGATCCCTACGCTGTCTGGGTCAGCGAAGTCATGCTGCAGCAAACCCAGGTGGCCACGGTCATCCCGTACTTCCAGCGTTGGCTCGACCGATTCCCGACGGTGGAGGCGCTGGCCGCGGCCAGCCAGGACGAGGTGCTCAAGGCCTGGGAGGGTCTGGGCTACTACAGCCGCGCAAGGAATTTACATAAAGCAGCACAATTGATTGTCGAGCAGCATGGCGGCCAGCTTCCCTCTGGACGCGAAGCGCTTGCGGCTCTACCGGGCATCGGGCGTTACACCGTCGGTGCGATTCTTAGCATCGCTTTCGGCCAACGCGCCGCTGTACTAGACGGCAACGTCAAACGGGTCTTGTCCCGGCTGTACGACATCGAAGAGGATAGCGGGGCTTCGGCAACCGAGACGCATCTATGGCATTTGGCCGAGTCGTTGGTCGCTGAGGTCGATTCGACAGAGGCCGGCGCCCTCAACGAGGCACTGATGGACCTCGGCGCGACTCTGTGCGCTCCTCGTGCGCCGCGCTGCCCGGTCTGCCCGCTGCATGAGCAGTGCCTCGCCCACGCACGCGATACCCAGGAAATGCGTCCAGTCAAGACGCCTCGCAAGGCTCTACCCTACTTCGACGTCACCGCAGCAGTGCTGCTCCGCCCTGATCACCCAGATCAGGTGCTCATCGCCCAACGGCCGCCGACGGGCATGCTGGGCGGGCTTTGGGAATTCCCCGGCGGTAAACGTCACGCGGATGAGACCCTCCCCGAGTGTCTGCGCCGCGAGTTGCAGGAAGAACTCGGCATCGACGTTGAGGTCGGCCGGCATCTGATCAGCGTTCGCCACGCCTATACCCACTTTCGTATCACGCTGCACGCCTTCGAATGCCGGCTTCTTAGCGGTGAACCTCAACCCATCGGCGTCGCCGCCTGGCGCTGGGTCAATCTGGACGAACTGGCCGCCTTTCCTTTCCCCGTAACCGATCAGAAGATCATACGATCCCTCATGTAGGGGCGACCCTTGCGGTCGCCCGCGTGTCCAAGAACATACGTTGGCTCTTAACCGATGGCGGTAAAAAAAAGCCAGGTGTCACATTCTTGCATTGTGACACCTGGCTTGCGTTCTAAGGGCACGTCAGATAGACTTGACACGGCGTTTGCTTAGACGGCCGTTGCCGCCTCCTCCTCTTCTTCCTCAATTCTGTCCCATTCTTCGATATCAGCAAACACGGCCTCGACCTGGTCGGCCAGCCAGTTGATTTGCTCGCGGGTGATCACCAGCGGCGGCGCGATGCGTATCACGGTGCCATGGGTTTCCTTGCATAGTACGCCGCGGTCGGCCAGCGCTTCGCAGAAGCGCCGCGCGCCTTGAGCCTCGTGGGTCACCTCGACGCCGATCATCAATCCGCGGCCGCGCACTTCCTTGACGTAGGGGCTTTCGATGCGGCGCAGCCGCTGCATCAAATACTCGCCCTGCTCGGCCGCGTTTACGACCAACTTTTCATCGACCAGGACCTTGAGCGCCTCACGCGCGACGGCTGCTCCCAGCGGGTTTCCGCCAAAGGTGCTGCCGTGGTCACCGGGGTGCATCAGGCCCATGATGGGTCGGTCAGCCAGCACAGCCGACACGGGATAGACGCCACCCGACAACGCCTTTCCGAGGATCACGATGTCCGGCCGGACGTCGTCGTGGTGGCTGCATAGCATCTCGCCGGTGCGGCCCAGGCCGACCTGGATCTCGTCGGCGATCAGCAGGACGTTTTCGCGGTGGCAAAGTGTCTCGGCGAACTTGAGGTAGCCGATTGGCGGGACGTTGATGCCGTTCTCGCCCTGGATCGGCTCCATCATGAAGGCGACCGTGTTGGAGGTAATCGCATCGACGAGGGCGTCCATGTTGCCGAAGGGCACGAACTTGAAACCCGGCGTGTACGGGCCGAAATGCTTGCGGTACTTTGCCTCGCTGGAGAAGCTGATGGCTGTGGTTGTCCGGCCATGGAAATTGCCATAGCATACAATGATCTCAGCCTGGCCGTCGGGCACGCCCTTGACTTCGTAGCCCCACTTGCGCGCGATTTTGACTGCGGTCTCGACCGCCTCCGCGCCCGAGTTCATAGGCAGCGTCATGTCGTAGCCCAGAAGCTCACACAATTCCTTGCTAAATGGGCCCAACTGGTCGTTGCGGAACGCGCGCGACGTAAGAGTGGCCCGTTTGGCTTGTTCGACCAGGGCATTGACGATGCGCGGATGGCAGTGGCCCTGGCTGACCGCGGAGTACGCACTTAGACAGTCCATATAGCGCTTACCCTCAACATCGGTCATCCAGACCCCTTCGGCGTGTTCGATCACTACGTCCAATGGGTGATAGATATTGGCAACATAGGTATTCTCAAGTTCGATGTAGGTCTCGGCATGCATAGGATGCTCCTTTGAAAAAATACTGCAAAAAATCAGCAGCCCGGGCATGGGGCCCGGGCTGCGAACAACGTCAACAACGTAGTCATAAACCAGGGCGCCGTTGGCCTGACCTGCTGTGAGGTGGCACGTGGGGAGTGTAGCTGAACTGTTTGACGTAGTCCATGATCTACCTCACTATGTGCGCCACGCTTTCTGAGATCCATTCTACCATAGCTCCCGATACTTGCGCAACCCTGCGACACTCCTGGGGGTGTATTTCAAGTTGGGGGGCAGACCCTTCGGGTTTTCCGCAAACCCGAAGGGTCTGCCCCCCAACTTGAAATACACCCGCTCCTGGTCGATTTCGGCAGCCCTTGCTGTTTCATGGTATACTGCCCACTATACTGTACAGTTGACGAGCGCGGAACGATGCCAGAAAACTCCTTTATTCACTATCAGGCGGCCGGCGGCGTGGTGGTCGATCCGAACGGTCGGGTTCTCGTGATCGAGCGGATCGTGGACGGAGTCCACGAAGTTCGCCTGCCCAAGGGCCACATTGAGCCGGGAGAGCAGCCGGATTCGGCTGCCTGTCGCGAAGTCTGCGAGGAGACCGGTTACTGCGACCTGGAGATCCGCGCCGATCTTGGATGGCGTACAGTGGAGTTCGAACTTTCGGGTGCGACTGTCGTTCGAGATGAGCGTTACTACCTGATGACCTTGGTCAGCGACCGGTGGCAAGCGCCACAATTCGTCAGCGAGCGCGAGGCGCTGTTTCGCCCGTTGTGGGTCGAGGACTTCGAGGCTGCTGAGCTTCAACTGACCTTCGAAGCTGAGAAGGACGTTGTGCGGCGAGTTCGGACGGCTCTTCGGACTAGATCCTAAACGGAGAGGTTGCTTTATTTTGACGCAAAGACGCGAGAATCCGCAAGCGTCTTCATTTTGCTTGAATGAACATCCTGCGGTATACTTATTTTTCGTTGCACCCAAACCGCGCAGCCGGAAAGATTTGGCTCGTAGGTGAATGCAAAACAAACCGTACGAAGGGAACCCAGGAACTCTACCCATGGTCAGGATTAGACTGCGCCGCATGGGCGCAAAGAAACAACCAAGCTATCGTATTGTCGTCGCTGACAAGGATGCGCCGCGCGACGGCAAGTTCATCGAGAACATCGGCCATTACAACCCCCGCACCGAGCCCGAAACCGTGGAACTGAACAAAGACCGGGCCCAGTATTGGATCAGCGTGGGCGCCCAGCCCAGCGACGCCGTGCGGCGGCTGTTGGTCAACGCGGGTGTGATTGCCAAGATCGAAACCCCCAGGACCCCGGCGCCTGGCGCCTGAGTACAGGACGGTATGCGGTGAAGGACCTGATTCAGTATATCGCCGAAAACCTTGTCGACGACGTCGATAAGGTGCGTGTCAAGGATATCCGCACGAGCCAGGGTATCGTGCTTGAGCTGCGTGTCTCCCGGCAGGATATGGGCCGTGTAATTGGCGCCGAAGGACGCGTGGCAAACGCTATGCGCGCGGTGCTGCATGTGCCCGCGATGCGTCAGGGCAAGCAAGTTTCACTCGAGATCAACTAGAGATCTATCCAGTTTTGGCTCAGGTTCGACCCCGGAAATCGGTGCGACCGGTACGAAGCTAGTTGCGGACGGTTTTCAAGCAAACTGGGTATCTGCGGGAGGATTCGGTCTCCTGGGTGAGATAGACTTCAACGGACGTTCTGAGTTCCGTGCTCCCGTTCTTAAGTTTCGCGACCAGATCGGTCCGATCTCCGAAGATCGGACCGATCTCAAGTTTGGTTCCATACTCCTGCTTTCCGCTTTGTTGGAGGAGTGATCCGTATGCAGAGTTTCACAGGGCGATCATCCGAAATCGCTGACGGATATATCGCAATCGGACACATTGGTAGTGTGTTTGGTGTGCGCGGCGAGGTTAAGGTCACCCTTCACACCGACTTTCCCGAGCGCTTCACTGAATTGCCGTTGGTCTACTTGGGCCAGAAGCACGTCCGGTACGGGTAGTCGGCGCCAGACCGCACCAGGGCGCCATGCTCGTGCGCCTTGAAGGCTGTGCCGATCGCGCCGCCGCAGAGGCTCTCGTAGGCCTGTGGCTCCAAATTCCACTGGCAGATGTCGCACCTTTGCAGGATGGCGAGCAATACGTTTTCAACCTCATCGGCGTGCGAGTGCGCACTACGGATGATCGCGATCTAGGCGTGATCACCGAGATACTGGCGACAGGCGCCAACGATGTCTTCGTGGTGAAAGCGGAGGACGGGTCAGAGGTCCTCATCCCTTATATCTCTGACGTTATCGCAAGCGAGCATATCGAGCTCGGCGAGATTGTCGTACACCCCGTGCCTGGCCTATTAGATTGACTTGCGACGGGGGGGCCGCGCTGCAAATAGCCGTTTTCATGTAGCTTGACAAAACACGCTGGATGGGTTATGCTGGCGCCGTGCGACAGCGAGCAATCCAGCCGCACTCCGGATTATCGGGATGGGAGGGAAGCCGTGGACGAACTGGCGTATTGGGTTGGCTTTAACAAGGTGCTTGGAATTGGACCAGCTCGCTTGCGCGCCTTGTTGGACTTCTTCGGCAGCATCGAGGACGCCTGGCAGGGCGACCTTGCCAGCCTGCAGCATGCGGGTTTGGATAAGCGCTCGGCGAACAACCTGCTGGCAACGCGCCGGTCGCTCGATCTGGCTGCTGAGTTACAGCGTTTGGATCGGGCAGGCGTGAAGGCGCTGACATGGGTCTCAGATGAGTACCCGACCAACCTGCGGAATATCCACGACCCGCCGCCGGTGATCTATGTCAAAGGCGAGCTGTTCCCCGAGGATGACTGGGCCGTGGCTGTGGTTGGGACACGACACGCCAGCGTCTACGGCAAAGAGGCGGCGCGGCGTCTGGCTGGTGACCTGGCCCGCAACGGCGTGACGGTGGTCAGCGGTCTTGCAGCTGGCATCGATACGGTTGCTCACCAGGCAGCGCTCGAAGCTGGTGGCCGCTCGATTGCGGTGCTTGGCTCGGGCGTGGACGTTGTCTACCCGGAGCAGAATGCTGCGCTGGCTCGCCAGCTGCAGGAGCAGGGTGCGCTGGTGTCCGAGTATCCACTTGGCACCAAGCCGGAGCGAAGTAATTTTCCGCCGCGCAATCGCATCATCAGTGGGCTATCCCTTGGCGCGCTGGTGGTCGAGGCTGGCGTCCGCAGTGGTGCGCTGATCACGGCTGACTTCGCAGGCGACCAGGGGCGCGATGTTTTCGCCATCCCGGGCAGCATCTTTCAGCGTACCAGCGAAGGCACTAACCGCCTCATTCAGGATGGTGCAAAGCCCGTGTTGTGCGTGGCTGACATCCTGGAGGAGTTGAATCTGCAGCAAGTGAGCACACAAGCCGAGGTGCGCGCGACCGTTCCGACCACGCCCACCGAACGACACGTGCTAGACCTACTCTCATCCGAGCCCACCCATGTTGACGAGTTGGGCCGCCTGTCCAATCTGCCACCGGCAAACGTTGCAGGCACACTGGCCTTGCTCGAGCTCAAAGGGCTGGCCCGTCAGACTGGCGGAATGAACTATGTACTTGCCCGCGAAGGGCGAGTGGAATACGTTATAGGCTAATAATGGCTGTCGAAGCATATTGCACAAAATGTAGAATCACACGCCCCATGCAGAACCCTCAAGCGGTCTGGCTTCAGAACGGGCGCGCGGCGACGCAGGGCGTCTGCCCTGTTTGCAGCACCAAGCTCACCCGTCTAGGCGAGACGCCTGAACATGCCCAGTTACCGCGCCCACAGGTGGAGGCCGCGCCTCCCAAGGCGCCGAAACCCAAGCCTGCCGCCGGCCCTGCACCTGAGGACATCTCCGCGCCGCTGACCATCGAAGTGACGGCGTATTGTGTCAAATGTAAGACCAACCGGCCGATGAAAAACGGTATGGCGGTGTACATGGCCAACGGCCGGCCGGCCGCGCGCGGTGAATGCTCGGTCTGCGGCACCGGTCTGTTCAAGATCGGCGCAACTTCCGACCATGATGCGCTGCCCAAGCCGGTGGTCGTTCGAACAAGTGCAGGCAAGCGCGGCGGACCCAAGGCAGCGCCCTCGGCTAGCTCCTCGAAAGCCGCCTCCGCGATCAAGCGCGGTGGGTCGAAGGCAGCGGCCTCGGCCAGCACTACGAAGGTCGCTCTTCCGGTCAAGCGCAGCGGAAAGCTCGTCATCGTCGAGTCGCCGGCGAAGGCTCGCACTGTGGGCCGCTTCCTCGGCAAGGGATATGTGGTCAAGGCGTCGGTCGGCCACGTGCGTGATCTGCTCAAGTCGCAGCTTTCGGTGGACGTCGAAAAGAACTTCGCACCGACCTATCGCGTTCCGAACGACCAGCGCAAGACGGTCAAGGACCTACAGGAAGAGGTCGATAGGGCCAAGGAAATCTTCCTGGCGACCGACCCCGACCGCGAGGGCGAGGCCATTGCCTGGCATTTGGTCGAGGCGACGGGCATGGAGCCGGAGCGCACCAAGCAAGTCGTCTTCCATGAGATCACAAAAGACGCTGTAGACGAGGCTTTTGCGCACCCGCGCGAGCTAAATATGGACCTGGTCAATGCGCAGCAGGCTCGACGCATCCTCGACCGGCTGGTAGGCTATAAGATCAGCCCGCTGCTGTGGGACCGAGTCCGCGGGCGCACCTCGGCCGGACGCGTCCAGTCGGTGGCGTTGCGTCTCGTGGTCGACCGCGAGCGCGAGATCGGGAACTTCATAGCCGTGGAATACTGGTCGATCCACGCCCAACTGGCTCAGTTGGAGACACGTGCCGCGCGTCCCCGGCCCGACTTCATGTCCCGGTTGCATCGCCTGCGCGGCGCTGAGGTCGACCTTCGCAATGAGGCGGATGCTCAGGCCATCCTGGACGATTTGACGGGTGCACATTACCTGGTCACTTCTGTACGCCAGAGCGAGCGGCGGCGCAAGCCGGCGGCGCCTTTCACGACCAGCACGTTGCAGCAGGAGGCCTCGCGCAAGCTGGGCTTTGGCGCTCGTCAGACCATGCGGGCAGCCCAACAGCTCTACGAGGGAATTGACCTCGGACACGACGAGCCGGTCGGCCTCATCACCTACATGCGAACGGACAGTGTCACTGTCTCGAAGCAGGCCCAGGAAGAAGCGCGTGTGTTCATCGCCGAACGCTACGGGCCGGACTTTTTGCCGCCAACCGCGCCGATCTACAAGACCCGCACCAAGGGCGCACAGGAGGCCCACGAGGCTGTTCGCCCGACTGCAATCCTACGCACGCCTGAGTCGGTGGCTCGCCATCTCAGCCGAGATCAGCGCGCGCTGTATGATCTAATCTGGAAGCGCTTTGTTGCCAGCCAGATGGCGCCGGCACTGTATGACACGATCTCGGTGGATATTGCCGGCCTGCCTCGGAGCGAATATGCAACCTTGAGCCCGGACCAGGCGGTTGCGCTGGCAAGCCAGCGCGACGTTCCGACGTATCTATTTCGCGCCAGCGGCTCGCGTGTGCGTTTTGCCGGCTTCCTGAGCGTCTACGAGGAGGGCCGAGACGAGAATGGCAAGTTGGGTAACGGCGACAAGCCGGGCGGCAAAACTAAGTCGAACGGCAACGGCGAGGATAGTGATACCGGCGACGAAGGCGAGATGGGCGCGTGGCTGCCTGCGCTGATTCAGGGCGAGTTGCTCGATTTGATTCAGCTTCTGCCGGAGCAGCATTTCACCCAGCCGCCGCCGCGTTACACCGAAGCCTCGCTGGTCAAGGCTCTGGAGGAGAACGGTATCGGCCGGCCCAGCACCTATGCGCCGATCATGAGCACGATTCAGGGGCGCGGCTACGTCGATCTGCGCGAGAAAAGGCTGTATCCAACCGATCTGGGCTTCGTCGTTACCGACCAACTGGTGCAGCACTTCCCGGACGTGTTCGAGGTGGGGTTTACGGCGCGTCTCGAGGAGGCGCTAGACGAAATTGCCGACAGTGAACGCAATTGGGTTGAGGTGTTGCGCGAATTCTATAGCCCCATCGAGCGCCAGTTGGAGGACGCTGCGCGCACCATGGAGCGCGCTGAGGTGCAGGCGGAGCCGATCGGTGAAGCCTGCCCGCAGTGTGGTCACGACCTGGTGATGCGTTTTGGTCGTTTCGGCAAGTTCATCGCCTGCTCGGACTATCCCACCTGCCGCTACACGCGGCCTATTTTGGTAATGACCGGTGTAACCTGTCCCAAGTGCAAGCAGGGCGAGCTCGCTGAGCGTCGCAGTCGCAAAGGACGCACGTTCTACGGCTGCGACCGCTATCCGGAGTGCGATTTTGTGGTCTGGCAGCGACCGCTGCTTACCCCGTGCCCCGACTGCGCTGGGCTGGTCAGCCAGTCAGGCAAGGATCGGGGCAAGTGCACCGTGTGTGGCCACACCTTCGATCTCAAGAAACTGGAAGCCCGGCAAGAGGCTGGAGGAAGCGCCAAGTAAGCTCATGTACGATGCTTTGGAGCGCTATGTCACCTATCTGATTGCCGAACGCAACGTGTCGCCGTACACCTTGCGCAATTATCGCACGGAGATCGGCCAGTTCATCGAATACGCGCAGGCCCACGGTGTCAAAACGTGGGATAAGGTGGACAAGGCGCTCGTGCGCCGCTGGCTGGCGGAGCTGCGAGAGGCTGACTATGTCCCAGCCAGCATCGCGCGGCGTATGTCGGAGGTGCGTTCCTGTTGCACCTTCCAGGTGCGCGAAGGGCTGCTGGAGCGGAATGTGCTTGCGAGCATGGCATCGCCCAAACAGCCGCGCCCACAGCCCCGTGTACTGAGCTACGATGAGGTGCTCGCCATGCTGCGGACGCCGGATGTCACTAAGCCCCAGGGCCAACGCGATCTGGCCATTTTGGAGGTCTTCTACGGTAGCGGCATCCGGCTCGGTGAGCTCGAACACCTCAACTTAGAGGACGTCAACTTGACCGGGCGCGAGGTGCTTGTGTTGGGCAAAGGCAACAAAGAGCGTATCGCCTTGTTCGGCCGTGCCGCGGAAGCCACACTGCGCTTGTACCTTCAGCAGGGCCGGCCTAGGCTGGTCAGCGACAAATCGGACAATGCCCTGTTCCTGAACCGTTTTGGCCAACGCCTGGGACGCGTGAGCATCATTCGATTGCTCGACCACTACGCCAGGCAGGCTGGCATCGAGCGCAAGGTCACCCCCCACGCTCTACGTCACTCCTTTGCCACGCACCTGGTCGACGAGGGCGTGGATATTAGATTGATCCAGGAAATGCTTGGCCATGAGAGCCCGGCGACCACTCAACGGTACACTCATGTCAGTCAGACGAGGCTTCATGAAGTGGTTCGTCAGGCCCATCCCCGTGGCAGCCTGGGTCGTGAAGGTGAACGATCTTAAGGTTGCAAGTTTCAAGTTGCAGGTTGCAGATGGCAAGTTGCAGGTTGCAGGTGGCAAGTCTTCTGCAACCTGCCATCTGCAACCTGCAACTTGAAACTTGCTAATAGCACGCCAAGTCAAACGTCCGCAGTAGCTTGTGATCGCTCGCAGCAAGGAGGTTGCACATGGGAACCCGCAATCGCAGTATTCTGATCATCGCCGTCGCCTTTATCGTTGGCCTTCTTCTTGGCTGGATCATCCTGGGTTGGTGGCTGTTCCCCGTGCAGTGGGGCGGCGCTTTTGTCCAGGATCTGCAGCCAGCCGCCAAGAAGGTGTTCATCGAGACGGAGGCGGAAGCCTTCGCTTTGACCCAGGACGCCGCCAAAGCCGTTGAGCGTTTGCAGGCGCTAGGGACCCAGCAAGAGGTTGCCCAATTGGCCGCCGAGGTCATTCAGGACGCCACCAGCAAGGGCGATCTGGTTACAGTTGACCGCACAACGCAATTGGCAACCAAAACAGGCCTGGCACTGCCCAGTCTGACGACACCTGTCACGCCTCCTGCCGCGGCGCAGCCGGCGCAAGGCGGCAGTGTTCTACCCACGCTTTTGGGAATCCTGCTGCTCGGCGGCGGCATTGCCCTGGCGGCTTGGCTTCTGCTTCGCCGTCGATCGCCTGAGGTGGAAGACAGTGGCCCTGCTCGGCAGTCCATGGAGACACCGGCCAAGCCGGCAACGTATCCGTCAAACCAGACACCGGATCGCGCGCCTCTGGCGGCTCCTAGTTCGAGCGGAGATCTGCTAGCCGGCCAGGAGTATTCCGCCACCTTTCACCAGGGTGATGTCGAGTACGACCAGAGCTTTGACATCGAGGCGCCCGATGGCAGTTATTGGGGCGAGTGCGGCCTGACCATGTCGGAGCTGGTCAACGGCGATCCGAATCGGGTCACGGCGCTGGAAGTGTGGCTCTTCGATAAGAGCGACATCCGAACCGTCACAAAGGTGTTGATGTCAGACTATGCCTATGGCAACCAGGCGCTGCGAGACAAACTGTCCTCCAAAGGCGACGCCTTGCTTCTCTCCCCTGACATGGGCTTTGTGTTGGACGCCCAGACCCTACGCTTGATGGGCAAGGTCGTGGCCCAGGAGTACGACGATAGCGCCGCGCCTCCGCGAAGCACGCTTCGGCGCTTGTCGGTTCAATTGAAGGTGATGCGACAGCCGGGGCAGTGATTCGGAGTGTCAAGTGTCAAGTGTCAAGTGTCAGGTGTCGGAGTGCCGGGACCAAGTGTCTATTTGCCCGTGACGGGAAACCAAGCAACACAAAACAGCAGGCGATTTCGCCTGCTGTTTCATTCTACCCGCCAATTGCCCGACACTCTGACACTCTGACACTCCGACACTCTGACACTCTGACACTCTGACACCTGACACTCCGACACTCTGACACCTGACAGAGAATTAGCCCGCCGCAAGCCGCAGGGCTTCAGCCCTGGCTGGAAAGGCGGGCTTTTCCCCGGCTTCCCGTGCCCGCAGCCCGGCACGGGCCAGGGTAGCCAGAGTCTCAGACTTGCACGGTTGTCGAAATAATTGTATAATACAACACGTAGAATACCAAAGAGACGAACACAGAGTACACCTAATCGTCTACCATCTCATCTGGTGCCCGAAGCGGCGCAAACCAGTATTGGTCGGAGAAGTAGTCAAGGATCTGCGATCTCTCATCGAGGCAAAGTGCGAAGAAAAGGGATGGGAGATTCTTGAGTTAGCTATCCAGCCAGACCATGTCCACTTGTTCCTGCAGAGCTTGGCCCAGCGATGCAGCGGCCGACATCGTGCAAGAATGCAAGGGCGCTACTTCGAGAGAGCTTCGGAAAAAGCACAAGCACCTGCAACGTTTGCCATCACTCTGAACTCGTTCCTACTTTGCCAGTACCGCAGGCAACGTAAGTAGCGAGACTATCCAGAAGTACATCGCTGCCCAATCCAAACTATGATCACCACGCAGACGCTTCCCTACCGGGGCAGTAAAGCCCTGGCCGATGAACTGAATAAGGAAAGCGCCAGGCACTACAACGCAACGCTTTCCAACCATTGGCGCACCTTCCGCAAGAAGGGTGTCTGGCTCTCCGAAAAGTCGGCCTACCGCTGGGAGGACTACCAGTCGGATGGCACGATCCTACACGCGCACAGCCGGGATGCGGCCCAGCAGGCGTTCTATCGGTCGTGCAAGACGGCGAGAACCCTCAAGCGGAACGGGAACAGCGAGGCTCGATATCCCAAGTACCGCCGAGGCTTTCGTACCACGATCTGGAAGAACACTGGCATCAGGCGCAGTGGAAGCGCCCTGCTACTGGCTCGAGCTCGGGGCCTGGCACCGCTCACGGTGTCGATACCGACAGACTGGGAGTCCTGTCGGGTTTTGGAAGCCCGGCTTGTGTTCGACAAGAAGTCCTACAAGTACACCTGGCACATGGTGCTCGAAGATGGTCTTGTTCCGCCAGCCGCGCCGGGAGACCGGGTGCTGGCGGTCGACATGGGCGAAATCCACCCGGCCGTCATAGCGGACACCGAGCAAGCCCTGGTGCTCTCCTGCCGAGCGCTGAGGGCTTGTAAGCAGTACGGGAACAAGCGCCGGTCGGAACTCGCTTCTTTGCGGGATCGGAAGAAGCGCGGGTCGGCCAACCGGAAGCGCATCCAGAAACGCATGAACCGTTTCAAGGCCCAACAGGAACGCCGCGAAAAGGACATCCTGCACAAAGTCTCGCGCGCCGTGGTCGATCATGCAGTGGCCCGGCGTGCAGGCAAAATCGTCATCGGCGACGTGCGGGACGTGGCCGATGGCGTGAACCTGGGACACCGAACGAACCAGAAGCTGTCTGGCTGGTCGCATGGGCGGCTGCGCCAGTACATCACGTACAAGGCCGAGCATGTCGGGATCGAGGTCGTGCTGCAGGATGAGCACTACACGACCCAGACATGCCCCGCGTGTGGGCAGAGGAAAAAGCCCAGCGGACGCATCTATCGATGCGCGGCTTGCGGTGGCGTGTTTCACCGGGACGTCGTCGGCGCAGTCAACATCTTGTCTGCGCATATCTACGGCGAACCTGGTCATATCGCTCCACCTTCTCCAATGTATCGCAGGCCGTTTCTTCGTGAAACGCTGCGTAGTCGGGCCGACACCCCGGACCTTGCCAGGGCGCCTCATTAGCTCCCTGGAAGCCGCTGGGCTTCAGCCCATGCGGAGTGTCACACTCCCCTTACACCCGCGTCTCCGGATCAAACATCTTAAGATGATCCTGGATCGCATACCGGTCTGTCATGCCCGCGATATAGTCGCAGATGGCTCGCTGGATGCCTTCGGGCTCGGTCTTAAGCCGGGCCTGTGCATCGGGTGGAAGTTGCCCAGGATCTGAACAGTACGAGGTAAATAAGTCTCGAAGGATGCGCTGTGCTTTGGCAGCCATACGGTTAACCCGCCAGTGGCGGTAGAATTTTTCCAGGAGGAAGTCCTTCAGCTCTCGGTTGAGCGCCTCCATCTCGGGCGAAAAGGTAGCAACGTTGCGGCCGTAGGCGCGGAGCTCGTCTACCGAGCCAAAATCGAGTGCCTCCAATCGCATCGCCGTAGTTGTGACCGCATCAGTTACTTCTGCGGAGATCACCTTACGGATCGCGCGCGCGCGCAGCAGGCTGTCGAGCGGTGTGTCCTGCGGCACGGGATAGTCAGGCGCCGCGGCAAGCGACTCTCGGATCTTCTGCCAGATGGACAGCCGGCCAACGTCCGACGGGTCCAGGATGCCGCTGCGCAGCCCATCGTCTAGGTCGGCGGAGTTGTAGGCGATCTCGTCAGCCAGGTTCGAGATCTGGCACTCCAAGGTGCCGGCTCTGTCCGGCTCGTAACCGCTGGCATCCGTGATATCGTAGTCAGTGTCGTGCTTGACCAACCCCTCGCGTACTTCGTAAGTTAGGTTGAGGCCAGGGAAACCCGGATAGCGATCTTCGAGTCGTTCCACCAAGCGCATGGTCTGTCGCTGGTGGTCAAAGCCGCCGAATTCGGCCATGAGCCCGTTGAGCGTGGCCTCGCCTGTATGGCCGAAAGGTGGGTGGCCGAGATCGTGCGCCAGGCAAATGGCCTCGGTCAGGTCTTCGTTGGCGCGCAGCGCGCGGGCCATCGTGCGTCCGATTTGCGCCACCTCGATCGAGTGGGTCAGCCGGTTGCGGTATAGATCACCTTCGTGGTAGACAAAGACCTGCGTTTTATACTCCAGCCGCCGGAAGGCGGTTGTGTGGATCACGCGGTCGCGATCCTTCTGAAACGGCGAGCGATAGGGGTGCTCGTCCTCAGGATAGACCCGTCCCCGGCTGTCGCCGTTCATCATGGCATAGGGCGCAAGGATCAAGCGTTCGCGTTCGCTGAATTGTGCACTTGTCAGGATCATCGTCGATCCTCCTTATTCATCGCCGCCGACCTGCTGTAGGGTGCGCATGTGATTGATCTGGTCTTCAAGCGTCTCGAACTGCGACAGGTCGACGATCTCGAATTCTTCCGGTCCGATCTTGCTCTGGCGGACCACGTTCCAGATGATTTGGTTCAGCGTGTCTTTCGGGATATCCTTGGCATAGGCCAGGTTGGCCTTGACTGGCCGGCTGCCCGGAGGCATGCGAAAATTGTAACTGACCAGACCGATACGGCCGTCGGGCTGTTCTTTGGTGTAGATGCGGTGTTCGACACGATCATCTCGGCCCCATGCCGGCCGCAGAAAGTACAGTTTCCAGAGCCGCTCGCCGCCTTCCAGCCGCAACAGCGAACCGCCAACCAGATCGGGAAATACGCTGGGATAGAGCATGCTTGTAATGTCTTCGATCATTGCAAACAGTGTGCCTCGTCGAGAGTAATAGGGTGCGCCAGCTTGCACTCTGCGCCAACGGAGTTTAGCACTGCCCCACCGGTCTGTCAAGTGATTTTGACAAGCAGGCCCTCTGGTGGCAATATCGACTGGTTGCTCGCAGTGTGGGGTTTGTTGTTTGTCTGCATGCACACTGGCGAGAATTCGTAGCTCAGCCCGGTGAATGGAATTCACCGTCTGAAACTGAGGAGTGCCCTCAGGCACTGGGGAACAGATCTGCTCCGCAGGTCCTGGGATCTGATCTGCTCCCTAGTGCCTGAGGGCACTCCTCAGTTTCAGACAGGGGATTTCCAATCCATGGAACAGGAAAGGCTGAGCAGTAACGTTTCTAAAAGGTTTCATTGATATGTCTAACGTTCTGGCTGTCATGATTGCCAAGGAACTTGACCTGCAGCCCTACCAGGTTGCCGGCGTCCTCGAACTGCTCGACGCAGGAAATACCATTCCCTTTATCGCACGCTATCGCAAAGAGGTCACCGGCGGCCTGGACGAGGTGCAATTACGCCAGATTGAGGCGCGGTTGGCGTACCTGCGCAATCTGCTGGAGCGCAAGCAGACGGTGCTGGCCTCGGTCGAGGAACAAGGCAAGCTGACACCGGAGCTGCGAGTTCGCGATCGAGACCGCCGCCACGTTGCAGCAGGTCGAAGACCTCTATCTGCCCTACAAGCCCAAGCGGCGCACTCGGGCGATGATCGCGCGCGAGCGCGGGCTGGAGCCGCTGGCTGACCTGATGGCCGCGCAGGAAGTTGGCGTGTCGGTTGATGCGCTGGCGCGTCGCTATTTGAGCGCAGACGTGCTTACAGTCGAAGACGCGCTGGCCGGCGCGCGCGACATCGTGGCCGAGCAGGTCAACGAAGACGCCGTCGCCCGTGAGATCGCCCGGCGGACCACCCGGCAGGAGGGCCGGTTGATCGTCAAGCTTGCCAAGAAGGACGCCGACCCGGCCGGCAAATACCAAAACTACCATGATTTCAAGGCGGCGGTGGAAGAGGTGCCGCCGCACCAGCTTTTGGCGATCAACCGCGGCGAGGCCGAGGGCGCGTTGAAGGTCGTGCTGGATGCGCCGGAGGACCTCATCGTGGGCCAGATCGAGAGCCGAGTCGTTCGCAACCCGCGCTCGCCCTTTGCGCCGCATCTGCGCGCGGCGGTCGAGGACGGGTACCAGCGGCTGATTGCGCCATCCATCGAGCGCGAGACGCGCGGCGGCCTGACGGAATCATCGGACGACCATGCCATCCAGGTGTTCTCGACGAACCTGAAGTCGCTGCTGATGCAGCCGCCGATCCGCGGCAAGGTCGTCATGGGTGTTGATCCGGGCTTTCGCACCGGCTGCAAGGTGGCTGTAGTCGATGGCACCGGCAAATACCTGGCGAGTTTCGTGATCTATCTGCACGAAGCGCGGCGTGGCAAGGAGCAGTTGGCCGCCGCTGCGGAACGCTTCGGCGTCGACGCCATCGCCATCGGCAACGGCACAGCGAGTCGGGAAACCGAGCAATTGGTGGCAGAGGTGATCGCGGAGAGCGAGGAGCGGGGAGTGGAGAGCGGGGAGCGGAAGGCGAAGGGGAGGGAACTGGCGTATGTGATGGTGAATGAGGCGGGCGCGAGTGTGTATTCGGCGTCGGATGTGGCGCGGCAGGAGTTTCCTGATCTTGACGTGTCACTGCGTGGGGCGATCAGCATCGCGCGGCGGCTGCAGGATCCGCTGGCGGAGCTGGTGAAAATCGATCCCAAGAGCATTGGGGTGGGGCTGTACCAGCACGATGTGGATCAGAAAAAGATGGCTGAGACGCTCGATGCGGTGATTGAAGACGCGGTTAACGCCGTCGGCGTCGACGCCAATACGGCCTCGGCTGCGCTGCTGCGCCACGTGGCCGGCGTCGGCCCGAAGGTGGCTGAAAATATTGTCACGTATCGCGACGAGCACGGCCCATTTCAAAAGCGCAGCGAGCTGCTCAAGGTCAAGGGGCTAGGCCCTAAGGCCTATCAGCAGGCCGCCGGTTTCCTGCGCGTGCCGGAGAGCAAGAACCTGCTGGACCGCACCACCGTGCACCCCGAGAGCTATGGTGCAGTGGAGAACCTGCTGGAGCTGGCTGGGCTGAACCTTCGAATGGCCGACTTTGGCAGCCGCCTCGAGCAGTTCCGCCGGCAGAACAAGATCGAGGATCTAGCGGGGGTGCTCGACGTGGGTGTGCCGACGTTGCGAGATATTCTCGATGCCCTGCTCCGGCCTGGCCGTGACCCGCGCGACGACCTGCCGGCGCCCGTGCTGCGGCACGACGTGTTGAGCATGGAAGATCTGAAGGAGGGAATGGTGCTGACTGGCACGGTGCGCAACGTCGTCGACTTCGGCGCGTTTGTCGACATCGGCGTCAAGCAGGACGGCCTGGTGCACGTCAGCCAGATGGCGGACAAGTTCGTCCGCAACCCGCACGAGGTTGTACACGTGGGGGACGTGGTGCAGGTGAAGGTGACGAAGATCGACAAGGAGCGGGGGCGGATTGGGTTGAGCATGCGGGTATGAGGCAAAAACCGGCACTTGTCATCCCGTCGATGCGTTGTGGTATAATACGGAGCAAGTGATAAAGTGTTAGCGATGGTGACGAACTCAGGAGACCTACTGCGATGACCTACAGTGTTTCACTTTCCCCCGATGTCTACGTCCTACTGCGGCAGCGTGCGCATCAGTCCAAAGTCTCGCCCGACACATTGGCGGATGACGCCCTGCGCAGATATCTGCACCAGGAAGAGCCGACCTGGCGGCAATCGTTCGATGCACTGCTGGCGCGAGTGCAAGCGAACTCAGAGCAGTACAGCTCGGAGGAGATCGAGGCGGACATCACTGTGGCGGCCCAAGAGGTGAAGGAACTGCGTCGTGCCCGTCGTAGCGCTGGTTGACACCAACGTTTGGATATCCGCGCTGATCAATCCGCGTGGCTACCCTGCGCGCCTGAAGGATGCTTGGCGGGACGGCCGATTTCAAATCGTGGTGTCAGTCGCCTTGTTGGATGAGCTCGCCGATGTACTGTCGCGACCTCACATCTGTGACAAGTACGGTTTGAAAACCGAGGACATTGAGGAGTTTCTGCGGCTCATCGCCGAGAAGTCAATAACAGTCACAACTGTTGGCAACCTGCACCTGTGCCGCGACCCCGATGATGATTTGATGCTTGAGACCGCACTGAATGGGAATGCGCAGTTTGCTGTTAGCCGAGATGACGATCTGAAGCGCGATCAGGAGCTCATCTCTCGGATGCAGGAGCAAGGCATTGAAGTTCTGAGTGTTCAACGCTTTCTAGAAAGGTTGGCGAAAACTGAGTGATGGTCGCAGGAAGTAAGCAGCCATGACCTACGGCGTGTGACCTGCTGCCGGTACTTCGCGCAGAGGTGTGTATGGCTATGCAGAATGTAACGCTTCATCTATCCGATACGCTCTTGCAGCGCGCCCGGCAAGCAGCCAGTGCCTTGCAGCGGCCTCTGGAGGATGTCCTCACCGCTACCTTAGCCGCCGCCTTGCCCGACCTCGAAGATGCTCCGGCCGACGTGCGGGTCGAGCTGGCCCGCATGACCTGGCTGACGGACCAAGAACTGTGGGCCATCGCCCGCAGCGCCATGTCTGACAAGGAGCAAGAACAACTCCATTACCTGGCCGACCTGCAGGGCCAACGCCAGCTAGCGGAGCAAGAACTACAAGCACTGCACGCCTTGCGTCAAGCGTATGGACGAGTGACGTTGCGCAAGGCTCGCGCCTATGCGTTGCTGAGCCTGCGCGGGGGCGCCCGCTGCTTGCCGACAACTAACCCCTATGGCACATATTCCCAGGGCCTTACGGCGTCGGGTGGCTGTTGCCGCAGGCCCTACTGTGCGAGGTCATTGATCCAAGAAATCACAGTTCCGAGAACTACGTCTTTCTCCGGCTCGTTGTGCGTTTCGTGGTACAGCCCATCCCACAGTTTGAGCGTGTAGTCGGGGGCTTTGCTGGCGAACTCCTGGCTGGCTTCGTACGATGTGAGACGGTCGGCGGTGCCGTGCATCAGCAGCAGGGGCACAGGGAACTCGCCAGCGTGGGCGATGGCCCACTCGCCGGTCTCTAGCAGCTCCATGCCGAGGCGGGCCGACAGCCGATCATGTACCAAGGGATCCTGCTGATAGGCCTCGACCACAGCCGGGTCGCGTGAGATCGCGGCCAGCTCCAGGCCGTTGGGCATGGTGAATGACGGCCACACCTTGTTCATCAGCCGGCCGACTGCCAGCTGCGCGGCTGGCGGCTTGAAGGCCGTGCGCAGGCCGGGACTGGTGGCCACCACACCGGCCAGCGCGGGCTTGCGCCGCAATGCGTAGTTGATCACTTCGTTGCCGCCAAGGCTATGACCGTACAAGAAGCGCAGCTTGACCGGATAGCGCTGGCTGGCCTGCTCCAGCAGGAGGCCGATATCGTCCATCAGCGCGTCGTAGGAGGGGATGACGCCCCGCTTGCCGGCGGAGCGGCCATGGCCGCGCTGGTCGCAGGCCAGCACAGCGAAGCCGGCCTCGGTCAACGCCGCGGCTACGTGTTGGTAGCGGCCACAGTGCTCGCCCAGGCCGTGCACCAGGCACACGACGGCACGCGGCTCACCAGCCGGTTCCCAAGATCGACCGACCAATTGCAGGCCGTCAGCGCTTTGCCATCGTACGTCGACATAATTCATGGACAGCAATTCCTCCGAGAGATCGGTCCGGTCCCTGAAGACCGGACCGATCAAAGGACAAAGATCTCCTACTCCGCTTCCGCCCGGCTGCCCAACTGCCGGTCGATCATGAACATCGCCGCCGGCAAGTCGCCGACCATCTTGAGCTGCTCGACGATGGTGCTGGCGTTCTTCTCCTCCTCCACCTGCTCGCCGATGAACCACTGGAGCATCACCTGGGTGGGGTAGTCGCTTTCCTTGACCGCCAGGGCGTACAGATCGTGGATCGACTTCGTGACCTTCTGCTCGTGCGCGTACGCGGCTTCGAAAACCGCCAGCGGCGAGGCGAAGTCGGACGGTGGTGCACCGATGGCCTGCAAAACCACACGCCCGCCCCGGTCAGTGACGAACTCGAAGATCTTCATGGCGTGTTCTTGCTCTTCCTCGGACTGGTGGCGCATCCAGTGGGCTGCACCTGCAAGGTTCTGCGCTTCGAAATAGGCCGACATCGACAGGTAGATGTAGGCCGAGTGTAATTCCTTCTGGATCTGGTCGTTCAGGGCTGTCTGCATTGCTTCGCTTAACATCTTTGTTTCCTCCAGGATCTGATTGTTGGTGCTTATGGCCAGGTGTTGCCCAAAAGCCGTACCGGACACCACCACGAAAGGGTTCAGTAATTATTGTACACTTTAGCGCAGGACCGGTCAAGAGTTGGTGAGAACCAGCCCGATCGGGGTAGTTGCGCCTGGTAGGGGCATCTTGCCTTGCCTCCGCAGGGGTCAAGTCCTGGCCGCCCGCCTAGCAGTATCCTGCTCAGAAACTTGCCCAGTTATGTCATGCTGAGACCCCGCATCCCGCGGGGCGGTATTCGCAAACGAATGACATGGTATGTCATGAGTAGGTCCGCCGAAGCACACTTGCGTCGCAAGCACGTGCAGATGTCTTGACGTGGATGCAAACGGAGATCCTTCGCCGAGCCTCACGGCGCAGCGTCAGTGACACGAACAAGTTTCTTCATTTGCCAATACCGCCCCGCGGGATGCAGGGGTCTACTCATGACATACCATGTCATTCGTTTGCGAATACCGCCCCGCGGGATGCGGGGTCTCAGCATGAATTCGATAAGTCCTGACCTTTGTGCTACAATTCACCGCAACCGGAAAGGACCTCTGCATCTTCTCGACTGATTGCCTTCGCACGTGGCACGACCCGACAGTCGAGAACCTGTCAAAGCACTGCCCAGGAGAGAACCTATGACCGTCACAGCACAACCCATTGGGAAGGCCGAGACACCCAAGCCCCGCCGCAAGGATTTGATGGTCCTGTGGGCTGGGATCGCGTTTAGCTTCATCTTCACTGGAATCATCTGGCTGGCCGGCGAGCGGCTGAACAGCATTCCTTTGCTGCCGGATCAGGGCGTGGCCTGGTATTATTGGAAGCTGCCGGAGCCAACCCTCATCACGCGAGCCACGGCCTGGGGTTTTTACCTGGCCAACCAGATCACGATCTGGTGGCTGATTTGGTACGCACAGAAAAGCAATCTGCGCTACACCACCGGCCTGCACAAGGTCAACATCTGGGCGCTGGCCGCCATGGCTTTCTTCATCTTCCTGCATTTCGTGCAGACGCCACCTCTGGTACGACGGTCTGGCCCAGGACGTGAGTATCTTCAGCTCGCAGGGATCGGTCATCGTGCTGCTGGTCTGGGTACTCTTAATGGAGAACAACCGTCGCGGCATGGTCTTCGGCAAGAAGCTGCCGATCAAGCAGGAGATCATCCGCTTCGCCCGCAAGTACCACGGCTACTTCTTCGCCTGGGCGACGATCTACACGTTCTGGTACCATCCGATGGTGAACACCCCCGGCCACCTGGTCGGCTTTGTGTACATGTTTCTGCTGATGCTGCAAGGCAGCCTCTTCTTCACACGCATCCACATCAACCGCTGGTGGACGCTGTTTATGGAGTTCACCGTGCTGATCCATGGCACGCTGGTGGCTGTGATGCAGGGCAACGGCATCTGGCCGATGTTCCTCTTTGGCTTCGCCGGCATCTTTGTGATCACCCAGATGCACGGGCTGGGGCTGAAGGCCTGGCACAAGTGGCTGATCCTGGCCGCTTACATCGGCAGCGTGCTCGCGGTCTACAGCCAGCGCGGCTGGCCCAAGATCAACGAAATCATCCGCATCCCGGTGATCGACTACCTCGCCGTGATCATCCTCGCCCTGTTGTTCGGCGGCGGCCTGTGGGTGGCCAAGAAGATCAGGCGTCCCAGGGATGAGGAACCACAGGAACCGCAGAGCGCGGCCGCCTGATTGCCGAAGGCTCGTCCTGAAAGCCCGTCAAGGGCAATTGCCGCGGATTACACGGCAAACTACAGATTTAGAGGACGAAACTGTGTCAATGCCGGGCCAGCGCCTGGCCCGGACGCCATCCTGTGACATGCTCGTCGAAAGGAGTCCGCATGGAGTTATCGATCAACGGCCAGACCTACACCGTGGCCGGCGAACCCAACCGCATCCTCCTCTGGGTGCTGCGCGATGAACTGGGCCTGACCGGGACCAAGTTCGGCTGCGGCATTGGCATGTGCGGCTCGTGCACCGTCCTGCTGGACGGTCAGCCCACCCGCACCTGCATCACCCCGCTTTCGGCTGTGACTGGCAAGGCTATACTCACCCTGGAGGGCCTGGCGACGGCCGCCGCCGACGGCACACTGGTCCTGGACCCGGTGCAGCGCGCCTTCGAGGAGGAGCAGGTGCACCAGTGCGGCTACTGCATGACCGGCCAGATGCTGACCGCGCTGGCTTTTCTGCGCCGCAATCCCCAACCCAGCGAGGCCGAGATCGTCGCCGCCATGGATCCGGTTCTGTGCCGCTGCGGCGCCTACGTGCGCATCAAACGGGCCGTGGCGCGGGCGGCCGAGATCGCCGCACAGGAGGGTGGACTATGAGCGAGCCAACCGGCGCAGACGAGAAGAAGCGAGGCATCACCCGCCGCCAGTTCCTGATCGGGGCCGGCGTGACCGGCGTGGCTGCCGTGGCGGCGCTGCGCGTGGCCGGCCTGCCCTACGCCCGCCTGCAAATCGCCGAGTTCCTGGACTCGTCGGGCGGTCCCCCCATCGGCATCGACGCTCCGGCCAGCGCCTGGTTCGAGATCATGCCGGACAACACGGTGCGCCTCTTCCTGCCCAAGGTTGAGATGGGCCAGGGCGTGCACACGGCGTTGGCGCAGGCCGCCGCCGACGAGCTGGAGGCCGCCTGGGAGCAGATGGAGGTGTTGAGCGCGGCTACCGGCCAGGGCCTGGACGACCCGGTCGGCACCAGCGCCAGCAACTCGGTCTCTTCCCTCTACCAGCCCCTGCGCCAGGCGGGCGCCGACATGCGCCAGATGCTGCGTCTGGAAGGCGCGCGCCAACTGGGCCGGCCCGTGGAGGACACGGTGGCCGAGCAGGGCTATGTCTACGTTAAGAGCCGATCCGGCCGTGCGCCGCTCCTACGGCGAGATCGTGGCCGCGGCCGGCACGCTCGTCGTGCCCGGAGCAGCCCGCGCCGCTCAAGACCGAAGCCGAGTTTCGCTACATCGGCAAGCCCATACCGCGCGTCGACCTGCCCGCCAAGATCCTGGGCAAGGCCATCTTTGGCATCGACGTGCGTCTGCCCGGCATGTTGCACGGCGCCGTGGCCCATCCTCCCACCGTGGATGGCAAGCTCAAACGCGCGATGCCCGGCCAGGCCGAGTCCATGCCGGGCGTGGTGGCGGTGGTCATCGACGAAAAGGCCGGCTTTGCCGGCGTCGTCGCCGAGAGCCGGGAGCAAGCCTATGCGGCCGTGGACGCGCTGGACCTGACGTGGGATCCTGGCTATCTTTGGCAGCAGGCCGAGGTCGAAGAAGCGGTCTCGGCCGGCGGGCCGGGCGGTGTGGTCATTCAGAAGGAAGGGACCGTGCGCGACCGGCTGCGCAAGGGCGCCGCAGTCGAGGCCGAATACCGCGTACCGATGGCCTACCACGCCCACTTCGAGACCCTGACAGGCGTGGCCGATGTCAAGGACGGCTCGGCTGAGGTTTATACCTCGACCCAGGCGGCCGTAGAGCGTGCGCAACGACGTGGCCGACGCGCTCGGCATGGACGCTGAGGCCATCGTGGTGCACCAGCCATACCTGGGCGCCGGGCTGGGGCATAAGGTGGAGACCACGGCCGCGGTCGAGGCCGCCCGTCTCTCCCAGGCCGTGGGCCGGCCGGTGCATATCGTCTGGAGCCGGCCGGAGGATTTCCGCAGCAGCTTCGTGCGCCCGCTGACCAATCACATCCTGCGGGCCAGCCTGACCGACGATGGACGCATCGAAACGATGGTCCACGAGCAGGCCAGCGGCAAGGTGGCGCTGCCCTTCCTGCCCGCCATTGCCGGCGCGGTGCTGGGGCACGACTTCGGCGCCTGGCGCGGCGCGCGCATCACCTACAGCATCCCCAACCGCGCGACCATCGCCTGGGTGGCCGAACTGCCCTTCCTGACCGGCTGGTGGCGCGGCCTGGGCCTGCTGCCCAATACCTTCGCCGTCGAGTGCTTCATGGACGAGGTGGCCGTGGCGGCCGGCGTGGACCCCATCGAGCTGCGCCTGCGCCATCTCCCGGAGGGGAACATCGGCCAACGGCTGCGCACCGTGCTGCTGGCTGCGGCCGACCGGGCCGGCTGGAACACGCCCGCGCCGGCCGGCCGGGCCCGCGGCGTCGCCTGCTGCGTAGACTACGGCACGGTGGTGGCCAACGTGGCCGAGGTGTCCGTCGAGGGCGGCCAGATTCGCGTCCACAAGGTGACGGCGGCCGTCGATCCGGGCCTGATCGTCAACCCCAACGGCGTCGCGGCTCAGGTGGAGGGCAACGTGGTCATGGGCCTCAGCTCGGCGCTGCTGGAGGAGACCACCGTGGTCGACGGCGTGCTGATGCCCGCCAATTTCGGCGCCTACCGCATCCTGACCATGTCGGCCACGCCGGAGATCGAGGTGGTGCTGCTGCAAGGCGACGACAAGCCCAGCGGCATCGGCGAGCCGCCGATCGGGCCGGTGGCGCCGGCCGTGGCCAACGCGGTCTACGCTCTGACGGGCCAACGGCTGCGCCGGCTGCCGCTGCGCCTGGCGTAGACCGGTGGGCCGAGGTGGTGGACGCCTTGGATGCCGCCTTCTACCTGGCCTTCGACACCGCCATGCCGGAGCTGATCAGCGGCTTCGCACGCGGCGAAATCTGATCGCAAAAACCGCAAAAACCACGACCCTCGTCACGTGACGAGGGTCGTGGTTTTGCGCCAGCATACGGGGAACAGAAGCGCTCCACTCATTGCGGGGCGCTGCGGCCGGACGCTTTCCGGATTATCGGTATAGTGCGGGGCGCAAGAGGGGTTGCAGAGCGACGGGCTTACGGCTCTGCAGCGACCGGACGCAGGCATCAGTCACGAGAAGTGCCTGGTAGCCGTCCCATGCGCTGGCCCCGGCAAACGGCTCTCCGGTTTGAACGGAGCGTACCCACTGCGCCAACTCGGCGACGTACGCCTCCTGGAACCGTTCGAGCCAATCCATGGGTATGGCCACGGAGCGATTCTGTGCGGAGCGGACGAATGCACGATCGGGCTGCCCGGTCATGGCCGTGCCACGCTCCGCTACGATCTCGGCCGACACCTCGTAGCCATACTCGGCCGCCACGTAGACTTCCACCGTGGCCAGGCAATCGCCGCTGAGCGCCATCTGCAAAAGCAGCAAGTCCGTCGTCTCGGGGCGGAACGAGGCGTGGGAGCGCACGCCGCGCACGTAGACCTCCTCGATTTCCTGCCCCAACAGCCAATGCACCGCGTCGATATCGTGGCCGGCCGAGTTGGTCAGCACCACTTCGCCGCCGGAGTTGTACGGGATTGTCGCGTTGCGATGCACGCCTTTGTAGAGAATTGGGCGGCCGAGCTTGCCTGAGGCGATCACGTTTCGCACGGCGACGTGTTGCGGGTCGAAGCGCCGCATCAGGCCCACGGCTACCAGGCGTTGACCCAACGCCCGCTCCGCTTCGACCACCTTTGCGGCGTCTTCCAGGGTTGTTGCCAGCGGCTTCTCACAAAGCACCGGCTTTCGGCAGCGCAAGCACTCGAGCACATACTCGGCATGGGTGGCATCGGGGGAGGCGATGATGACCGCTTCGACCGCCGGGTCACAAATCAGGCTCAACGGGTCGTCGATCACTGCCGGCGCGCCGCATTGGGCCGCGGCCAGGCGGGCGCGTTCGGGGTCAACGTCGTAGACCGCGGCTACGCGCGCCCTACCGACATGCTCGTGCAGGTTCACGGCATGGCGTGTGCCCATGCCGCCGGTGCCGATGATACCGATGGACAGTTGGTTTGAGGTAGTCACCTTCGTATCTGCCCGGGAGAGGAGGAGATCGCATCGGCAGATCGCCAGATCTGCCGATGCGATTGGTTGATCAAGCTTTCCTGGACAGCTTCAGGGATTGGAAATCCCCTGGCTGAAACTGAGAAGTGCCCTCAGGCACTGGGGAACGGTCCGATCCCAGGCCCTGAGGGGCCTTCTCTGTTTCAGCCGGTGAATTCCATTCACCGGGGTGTACTTACTGCATGAACTTGTCGACGTTATCCTTAGAGACAACCTCGACGCCGGTGTTGACGAAGGCATCGACGGTCTCGCCGCGGGCGACCTTAGCCGCGGTGAGGGTGCCGAGTTCGCCGATCTTGGTGGGGAACTGGGCAACGGAGCCGCTGAGTTCGCCGTCTTTGATCGATTGGAGCGCGTCGTTGGTGGCGTCGAAGCCGACGATGACAAGGGTCTTGCCGGCGGCTTTGGCGGCGTTGAGCGCGCCGAGGGCCATCTCGTCGTTGGTGGCGAAGATGCCCTTGAGGTTGGGGTTGGCGGTCAGCAGGTTCTCGGCCACGGTCTGGCCCTTGTCACGCAGGGAGTTGGCGGCCTGGACGTCGACGACCTTCAGGCCGGCCTTCTCCATGGCCTCCTTGGCGCCCTGTTCGCGCAGGTTGTGGACGGGATCGCCGGCTACGCCGCGGATGATGGCAACCTCGTCGCCGGCCTGGAGCGCTCCGGCGATGAACTCGCCGCCGAGCTGGCCGCCGAGCTTGTTGTCGGTGCCGACGAAGGCCGACTTGTTAGTGAAGTTGGCGATGTCGGTGTCGATCAGGATCACCGGGATGCCGGCGGCGACGGCCTTCTCCAGGGTGGGCTGCACCTGGTCGGCCTGCGAGGGCGCCACTGCGATCGCATCGACCTTGGCGGAGATCTGCGATTCGATGATGCGGATCTCGCCTTCGATGTCGGTCTCCTCGTTGGGTCCGAGGAAGGACGCCGTGATTGTGGGATCGGTCTTCATGGCCTGCTCGACGCCTGCGCCCACGGTCTTCCAGTAGGCACTGGTCACCGACTTGACGATCACCGCGATGTTCAGCGGCTTGACCTCGCCGCCGCCCGTGGCCGGGGCAGCGGGCGGCATGAACTTATCGACGTTGTCCTTGGAGACGACCTCGACGCCGGTGTTGACGAAGGCGTCAACCTTCTCGCCACGGGCGACCTTGGCCGCGGTGAGGGTGCCGAGCTCGCCGATCTTGGTGGGGAACTGGGCGACGGAGCCGCTGAGCGTCGCCGTCTTTGATCGATTGGAGCGCGTCGTTGGTGGCGTCGAAGCCGACGATGACCAGGGTCTTGCCGGCTGCTTTGGCGGCGTTGAGCGCGCCGAGGGCCATCTCGTCGTTGGTGGCGAAGATGCCCTTGAGGTTGGGGTTGGCGGTCAACAGGTTCTCGGCCACGGTCTGGCCCTTGTCACGCAGGGAGTTGGCGGCCTGGACGTCGACGACCTTCAGGCCGGCCTTCTCCATGGCCTCCTTGGCGCCCTGTTCGCGCAGGTTGTGGACGGGATCGCCGGCTACGCCGCGGATGATGGCAACCTCGTCGCCGGCCTGGAGCGCTCCGGCGATGAACTCGCCGCCGAGCTGGCCGCCGAGCTTGTTGTCGGTGCCGACGAAGGCGGACTTGTTGGTGAAGCCGGCGATGTCGGTGTCGATCAGGATCACCGGGATGCCGGCGGCGACGGCCTTCTCCAGGGTGGGCTGCACCTGGTCGGCCTGCGAGGGCGCCACCGCGATCGCATCGACCTTGGCGGAGATCTGCGACTCGATGATGCGGATCTCGCCTTCGATGTCGGTCTCCTCGTTGGGTCCGAGGAAGGACGCCGTGATCGTGGGATCGGTCTTCATGGCCTGCTCGACGCCTGCGCCCACGGTCTTCCAGTAGGCACTGGTCACCGACTTGACGATCACCGCGATGTTCAGCGGCTTGACCTCGCCGCCAGTGGCTGCGGGAGCAGTAGTAGGCTCAGCGGCAGCAGGGGCAGTGGTGGGTGCGGTTGGAGCGCTCGGTGCGGCTGGTGGCGCACAAGCGGCCAAAGCCAGTAGCATGACCAGGCTAACCAAAATCAGGGTCTTCGAAGTGCGTAACATGGAGTTCTCCTCGTGTGAAGGTTGGTTTGGCTTACGAAAGGGATACGGTTGGTTGTTTGTGGATATGGCGAGGGTTTTCCGAGGATCACCTCCTTTCATCGTAATTGCTCCATCGTCATTCCCGCCGGAACGGGAATGACGAGTTGGTGTCGTTGATGTTGAGTAGAAAGGCGGATCAAAAATCGGTTGATTCAGCACCAAAGGCCAGCGCCGGTCGAGTAGGGTCTGGCGGCGAGTACTTGATAACTGGCAGTATTGGATGCTAAGGATGATTTTTCAAAAATCGCCGCCAGACCCTACTCGACCAGCGCTAGCTTTTGAATACATCCGACTGATCTCCGAGCCTCGCATTAACGCCGCGCGCGCTGGCGAAGCACGTCGATGTAGACTGCTCCAATAATCACGAGGCCGATCGCGACGATCTGCCATTCGGTCGGCACTTTGAGCAGCACCAGGCCATTGCGCAGCACCGCCATGAGGATCACGCCGATCAGCGTCCCCCAGACTGTGCCAATGCCGCCGGAGAAGCTGGCGCCGCCGATGATCACGGCGGCGATCGCATCCAGCTCATATCCGGCGCCCGCCGTAGGGTAGCCTGAGTTCGTGCGGCCGGCCAGAACCAACGCTCCCACGCCGGCCATCAGGCCGGTCAGGGTATAGACGATCAGCAAGGTGCGATCGACGTTGATGCCGGAGAGCCGCGCCGCCGAGGTGTTGCCGCCGACGGCGTAGATGTGCCGGCCCAGCGCCGTGTTCGAGAGCAGCACATGGAAAATGACATAAACCACCAGCACCAAGATGACCACGACCGGGATCGGGCCGATGGAGCCGGAGCCCAGCCAGAGCACCTGCGGCGCGCCAGCCCGATCAAAGCCGGAGATCGGCGACGCGCCGGTGATGATCAGCGCCAGACCGCGGGCCACGTTCATCATGCCCAACGTGGCGATGAACGGATGGGGGAGGTGCAGTCGGGTCAGCAACAGGCCGTTGGTCAGCCCCACGCCCGCGCCGACAGCCAGACAGGCGAGCATCGACAGATAGGGGTTGATATGCCATTGAATGGCCATCACCGCCAAGGTACACATGGATAGCGCCAGAATCGAGCCAACCGAGAGGTCGATGCCGGCCGTGAGGATCGCCAACAACATGCCTACCGAGAGCAGAGCGTTGACGCCTGCCTGGCGGCCGATGTTTGACACATTGTCTGTCGACAAGAAGACGGGCGATGTGAAAGACAGGAAAACCACCAGAATGATCAGCGCAAACAAGGCCCCGAATCGGGCAATGAAGCTCCCTAGCGTCATTCCGAACATGCGCCGGCTCTTTTCTGGACCCTCGGCGGCTTGAAATTCAGTCATCTTTGTCTGCTCCCATGGCTGCCGCTAGAATTTTCTCCTGGGTCGCCTCTTGACGACTCAGTTCGGCGGCGATGCTGCCTTCGTGCATCACCAGAATTCGGTCACTCATGCCGAGCAACTCTGGCATTTCCGAGGAGACCATGATGACCGCTACGCCGCTGTCGACCAGGCTATTCATCAGGTTGTACACCTCGACCTTGGCCCCAACGTCGATCCCGCGCGTGGGCTCGTCGAAGATCAGTATCTTGGACTGGCTGGCCAGCCACTTGGCCAACACTACCTTCTGCTGGTTGCCGCCACTTAGGAATTGGACTTGTTGGTTGATGCCAGGTGTCATAATGCGCAGCTTTTGAACAAAGCCGTTGGCCTGCGCACGTTCGTCACCCAGCCGGAGCAGCAGGTGGGACGTGAGCCGATCCAGGCTGGCCATGCTCATATTGTGGAGCACCGACATCATGAGCACCAGCCCCTCTTGTTTGCGGTCCTCGGGTAGCAGACCCATCCCGGCTCGGATGGCTGTTTGCGGCGACTTGACGTCCGTTTCCTTGCCGAAGATGACGACGCGGCCAGAGTTCGATCGGGTCGGCGCCAAAGACCGCACGCATCAACTCCGTTCGTCCGGCGCCTACCAGGCCAGCGATACCCAAGATTTCCCCGGTGTAGGCTGTGAAGTTGATGTCGTGGAGCAGGCCGTCACGGTTCAGTCCCTCAACCCGCAAGGCCTCCTCCCCGCGCCTCGGCGGCATCTTGGGATACTGCTGATCCAGGGTGCGTCCAACCATCAGCCGGATGATGTCTTCTTCGGACACATCGACGAGATCGACCGTAGCGATGTACTCGCCGTCTCGCAGTATAGTGCCGCGGTCACAGATCTCGAACACCTCGTCAATGTGATGCGAGATGAACACAACCGACACGTCGCGATCCTTCAGCTGTCGGATCAAGGCAAAGAGCTGTTTGATCTCCGTGTCGGACAGGGCGCTGGTCGGCTCGTCCATGATCAGCAACTTGGCATCGAGCGACAGCGCCTTGGCGATCTCGACCATCTGCTGCTGGGCGACGCCCAGCCCGGCGACCAGTCGCCGCGGATCAAGGGGCAAATGGAGGTCGTCCAGAAGCACTTGCGTCCGGCGGCGCATCTCTTTCCAGTCCAGCAGTTGCAGCCTGCGGTTGCGGAACGGCTCGCGGCTGATCCACACGTTCTCGGCAATGCTCAATTGGGGAATCAGGTTGAATTCCTGGTAGATGATGCCGATGCCCAGGTCCTGGGCCTCCCGCGGGTTGTGGATAACAATCGGCTGGCCTTCCCAGAAGATCTCACCCGTATCACGCGAGTAGGCGCCGGAGAGGATTTTCATCAGGGTCGATTTGCCCGCGCCGTTTTCTCCCAACAGCGCATGCACTTCGCCCTTGCGCACCTCCATGTGTACGTTGTGCAGGGCGCGTACCCGGAAAGCTTTGGAGATACCCTCCAGCTTGAGGAGAGGCTGCTAGGCCTTCGGATTGGGGTATCGAGATGTCTCTCCTTCAGGCAGGTCAGTAGGGTGCAGGCAGAGGCTGACTGGCTATTGTCGCGACCGGCGGGTTGAGTAAGTATGTGTCTCTTTTGACCACAAATAAACCAACGGTATCTGTTGACTGGTCACTGCTCACTGTCAATCTCGCTCAACTTCACTGGCCTATCCTCGCGATACGATTTGCCGGCCGCCAGGCCCATCACCACCGGCATGCGACCATCCAGCCCTGTGACGAGCACCGGCCGGTTGTGCAGCACTGCGTCGACGAAGGATGCCATTTCGGCTGCAAAACTCTCGGTATAGCGGTCCATAAAGAAATTCAGCGGCAGGTCACGACGCACGCTCACTGCATCGCTGACGGTTGCAGCGTTGGGATAGTTGTTCATTGTACTTATTGCGCCCTTGCTGCCCAATATTTCAACACGCTGATCGTAACCATAGCTGGCGCGGCGGCAGTTGTCGATGGTTGCGATGACGCCGTTGGCGAATTTCAGCATGATCACAGCCGTGTCTACATCGCCCGCCTCGCCGATCGCCGGGTCAACCGTGACTCCGGCCTGCACGTACACCTCCTCCACCTCCGCGCCGATCAGGTAGCGAGCCATATCGAAGTCGTGGATGGTCATATCCAGGAACATACCGCCAGACACCTTGACGTAGGAGACGGGCGGTGGCTCTGGGTCGCGGCTGACGATGTGCAAGAGCGCTGGCTGGCCGATCTCGCCGCTCTCGACGGCGCAGCGTACCCGGCGAAAGTTGGCGTCAAAGCGGCGGTTAAAGCCGACCTGCAGCTTGACGCCGGCCTTGGCCACCGCGGCCAAGGCGGCGTCGATCTCGGCCAGGGAGTGGGCGATGGGCTTCTCGCAGAAGATGTGCTTGCCAGCCTCCGCCGCTTCCTGGGTGAAGCGGGCGTGGGTATCGGTGGGCGAGCAGATCAACACGGCCTCGATGGCATTGTTGTCCAGGATCGCACGGTAGTCGCCGGTGACCGACGGGATCTGAAGCTGTGCAGCGACCCGCTGTGCGGCCGCCAGATTGATGTCGGCAATCGCCAGGCAGCGCGCGCTTGGAATGCGATAAGTCAGGGTTTCGGCGTGAACCTTGCCGATGCGGCCAGCGCCGATGATGCCGACGTTCAACATGTTTGCCATGAAACTATCCTCCAAGAGATGTTAAATACCCTGTAAACCAAGTTTCTGCGTAGTGTCACCCTGAGGCTCGGCGAAGGGTGACACTACGCAAGGGCTTATTTTACAGAGTACTAAAGTCCAATACTGACGAGGTAGCCGCGGTTGCGGCCGGCACTTACTTTGGGCACACCCATGCCGGGGAGCACGTCCTGCTCGACTACAATCCAGCCTTCGAAGCCGCGCGCTTGCATCCAAGCTTTCACGCCGGCGAAGTCCACATTGCCACGGCCCAGCTCGCAGAAGATGCCGTGTTGCACGGCTTCGAAATAGTTCCAACCTTCTGATCGAGCGTTCGTGGCGATCTCGGGCTGGCAGTCTTTGAAGTGCATGTGCCAGATGCGGCCGGCCAGGCTCTCCAGTCCCGACAGCACCACCGACGGGTCTGTCGTGCCGGAGCCGTAGAGGTAGTGTCCGGTGTCAAAGACCAACCCAAGCAACGCGGGGTCGGTCATGTCCAGCAACCGCGCGATCTCGGCGGGAGTCTCGACGTAGCCGGCGCAGTGATGGTGGAAGACGGTGCGCAGGCCGGTTTCGGCCTTGACCGCACGCGCCACCTTTTCGGCGCCGTGGGCGAAAATCCGCCACTCGGCATCGCTTAAGCCCATCTCTGGCGTGACGCGGCCCGCGTTGGCGGTGCGTACGGGCTCCGTGCCGTTGTTATCGGCCAGGACGATGACGGGCGACCAGGCATGTGGGCCCGGTCTCGGCAACCGCCGCCAGCAGGCGGGCATAGCGCAGCGCTTCTTCGACGCCGGCGTCGTGTCGTTCGGCGTATTTCAGTGCCGACAGGAACGAACGCGCCCACCATGGTCAGGCCGCGCTTGGCCAGCGCGTAGCGCAGGGCGGGTGGATCGGTGGGCATAAAACCCCAGTCGCCCAATTCGGTGCCGACGTAGCCGGTTTCGACCAGCTCGTCCAGCATTTGCTCGTAGCCGATACGCTCGCCCTTGAGGCCCTCGAATTCCAGGGTGCCCCACGAGCAGGGAGCGTTGGCGATTCGGATTTCTGTCATGGGAGTTGCTCCTTGGGCAATTAACAATTGTCAATTGTCAATTGTCAATTGTCAATTGTTAATTACAGAAACAGACGTTCCTTCGCACGCATCTCCTCGTATTGCACGCGGGTCTCCTGCACCGACGGCATCGTCGCTGACCTCGGGCACGGCCACGTCCCACCAGCTCTCGTATCCCGGCACACCGTGAAGCCGGTCGTTGCGAATGGTAATGACCGTCGTGCGGTCGGCCTCTTTGGCGGCCTTCAGCGCGGCCACGTAGTCGTCGCGGGTGACGCACTCGATCACGTTGCAGCCCAGGCTGCGGGCGTTCATGGCGAAGTCGATCTGCAGCGGCTCCACCGCGTCGCCGGCCGAATCGCCGACAAGCACGCCGTCCTTGCGATGGATGAAACGAGTGCCGAAGCCATCCAGCCCCAGCGAGCGGCTGAGCGAGCCAATGCTCTTGAAGCCGCCGTTGTCCCACAGCAGCACGATCAGCTTGATCCCTTCCTGCACAGACGTGACCAGCTCGGACGACAACATCAGGTAGGTGCCGTCGCCGATGATCACGAACACGTCCCGCTCCGGCGCAGCCATCTTGGCGCCCAGGCCGCCGGCGATCTCGTAGCCCATGCAGCTATTGCCATACTCCATGTGGAAGTTCTTGGGATGCGTGGTCCGCCACAGCTTGTGCAGGTCGCCGGGCATGGAGCCAGCCGCGTTCAGCATGATGGCGTCGGGGCCGGAAAGCTGCGTTGATCACGCCGATTAGCTCGCCTTGGCTGGGTAGGGGACTCAGCCGGATGTCGTAGATGCGCTGCACCTCGGCGTCCCACTCGTCGTGCAGCCGCTGCGCCTCGCTGCGGTAGACCGGGTCTACGGCGTAGTCAGCCAGAAGCTCCGCCAGCTCTTCCAGCGTGGCCTGAGCGTCGCCGATCACCGGCAGACCGTGGTGCTTGCCGGCGTCGAACTCGGTGACGTTGATGTTGACGAAGCGCACGTCCGGGTTCTGCCAGGCGGTCTTGGAGGCCGTCGTGAAGTCGCTGTAGCGCGTGCCGATGCCGATCACCAGGTCCGCTTCCTTGGCGATGCGATTGGCTGCCAACGTGCCGGTGACGCCGATCGCGCCCAGGTTTAGCGGATGGTCCCAGCGCAGGCTGCCCTTGCCGGCCATCGTCTCGCCGACCGGGATGCCCGTCGCGTCCACGAACTGTCGCAGCGTTTCGGTGGCATCTGCGTAGATCACACCGCCGCCGGCTACGATCATCGGCTTTTTGCTGGCTCGGATCATTTCGGCGGCACGCAGCAAGCTAGCCCTGGTCGGCCCGGTTGCGCATGATGTGCCAGACGCGCTTGCGGAAGAATGCGATCGGGTAGTCGTAGGCCTCGGTCTGCACATCCTGCGGCAGCGCCAGCGTCACCGCGCCGGTATCGGCCGGGCTAGTCAGCACACGCAGCGCCTCGGGCAGGGCCATCAGTAGTTGATCGGGTCGGTTG
Organism: uncultured Chloroflexia bacterium; assembly: GCA_963709505.1. GTDB lineage: Bacteria > Chloroflexota > Anaerolineae > JAAEKA01 > JAAEKA01 > CAVPXC01. The sequence continues at coordinate 325,228 of CAVPXC010000003.1, forward strand.
ATGCGGTCCCAATACTTGCTTACGGGCTTGAAACAGTCGTTGACGGAGAAATCCTGGCTCTGCGCCGATTCGAGCTGCTGCAAGACGGGCGCCACGTTGCGGCGGGCGAAGATGTCGCCCGGCAGCAAGAGCACCGGCAAGCGGTTGATGGTGGCCGTGGCTGCGCCGGTGATCATATTGGTGGCGCCTGGCCCGATGGAGCTGAGGCAGGCCAAGGTCTGCAGGCGGTTCTTGACCTTGGCGTAAGCCGTCGCGGCGTGGACGGCGCCCTGTTCGTTACGGACCTGGTAGTAGCGGAAGTCGGGGTTCTGCATCAGCGCTTCACCCACCCCGGCCACACAGCCGTGACCGAAGATGCCCAGACAGCCGGCAAAGAACGGCGTCTCGACGCCGTCGCGCTCGACGTATTGGCTCTTGAGGAAACGAATAAGGGCTTGCGCCATGGTTAGGCGGATCGTCGCGGGCTCTGACATATGTTTTCTCCCATCATCGTAGGGGCGACCCTTGCGGTCGCCCGGTTGCGCGGCCATACATTTTCTCCACCATCGTAGGGGCGACCCTTGCGGTCGCCCGGTTGGAGCTCTAATCGACACCGACATCATAGACCGGCACGCGTGGTCAAGGCTCCGGTAAGAGTCCTTGATCCAAGCGCACTCTGGGTCGTCTTTAGCAGCCAGGCTCTGCGCACTGCCGGCCAGCACGTTGAGGTAGTAGGTCATGTAGCCGACTGGGCTGGACACGGGATGGTAGCCCTCGGGGATGAGCACCACATCGTCGTTGCGGGCGACCACCGCCGCGTCAATCGGATAGCCTGCGCGGTGCAGCGGCGACTCGGCATCCGTATAGATGCGCTGCAAAGCGTAGCCTTCTGGCCGGTCGATCTTGTAGTAGTACGTCTCGTCCAGATCGGCCTGCACAAGAGCGCCGTCGGCATCGACCGTGTGGACGTCGTGCTTGTGCGGCGGATAGCTCGACCAGTTGCCGCCGGGCGTGTAGACCTCGACCACGACCAGCCGTTCACAGGGGAAGCCGGGCGGCAACAGGCGGTTGATCTGCCGGGTGGCGTGGTCGCCGCCACGGATCTCGATGCCGACGTCAGCCGGCGTAATGAGCTGGGGTTCGTGGTCCTTGTCGGACGGGACCCAAGCTGCAGCGAATTCACAGTCGGTTGTCGCGGTCACCGTGAAGGTGGTGTGTGGCGGCAAGTAGAGTGCGTAGGGAAGCCCAGCAAAAATGTTTGCACGGCGGCCGATCGCTTGCCATTGGCCGCGATTTGAGTCCACATCTACTCTGCCGCCGAGCATCACCAAGACCAGCTCGTTAGCTTCTGTTTGAAACGGCCATGTTTGGCCGGCGGCCAAGCGGCGGGCCTGGAAAGTGATAGTGTCCCAGCCTGCGTTCTCGGGCGTTACCTCGACGATGACGTTTGGATCAGATGCGTTGTTGGGGTGTATGACGAGGTTGTCGGCAGTGTATTGGTGCATGAAGGCTCCGTTCTTTGAAACTGCTTGAGAAGCTCACGTTAAGCCGCGGAGCCGCAAAGTAAGGCGCTGTTTTCGGTCATTTTTGGGCTTTCTTGCGCCTTCACGCGAAACGGACCTGTGCAGCGGTTAATCCGGATTCGGCAACATAAAATCGCGCACCACGCCCATCAGATCGTGCGCCGCGGCGATGAAGGCCCGCAGTGTGCGCACGGTGGCGCCGTACGAGTTGAATTCGTCGATGGACATGCCGTTGGCGTCGTAGGCTCGGCGGAAGTCAGGGATCTGCTCGTAGAGCGCTTCGACGATCTGCATTGCTACGGGATCGTGGATTCGTTCGATCACGGGAATATCCGAGGCGTTGATCTTCAACTGCCACTCGTAGGGAATGGTCAGGACGATGTCCCCGCCGATCAGCTCCGACCAATGGCCGAGGTGACGGTAGGCTGCGGCTAGCAAGCGTACGCGATAGCCTCGTTCCTCCCAAATGCGATAGGCGTTTTTGAAGACGGCGATGCCGGCCCAGTCCAGGTAGGAGGGATCGATATCGATGCCGTCGCGCTTGGCCACTACTTTCATCCAGTCGTCGGTGCGGCCGATCATGATCGTGCACACCGGGGCCATGTGGCTGATGTCCTTGCCCTCGGCCGCCCGCCGGTTCAGGCCGCGCTCCACGGCTTCGGCCACGGCGACGGCCTGCGGCACGGTGAAGCTGACCGTGGCGTTGACGTTGACGCCGTGAAAGGTGGACTCCTCGACAGCTCGTATGCCGGCCTTCGTGACCGGCATCTTGACCTGCATATTGGGCGCCAGCGTGTCGAAGTGGCGCGCCTGGTCGACGATGGCCTCCCAGTTGCGGTAGAACATCGGATTGGTTTGGATCGAGAGGCGGCCTTTGCGGCCTTCGTAGCGTTCCCAGGCCGGCTGGAGCATGCCGGCGCCGTTGACGGCCATTTCCTCGATCAGCTTCCAGGCCACCTCTGACTTCAGACCAGGTCGGGTTTTCGGCGATGATCTGATAAATGCGCCCGCGCCAGAGGTGCATCTCTTTGTTGAGCACGTTGAGGACGATGTTGGGGTTGGTGGTTGCGCCGACCGCGCCTCGTTCGATGGCGTAAGTAAGCTCTTCAACTGAGCAGGAGTTGTTCCAGTAGTCGGTGCGGGTAGTTGTAACTGTCTCAAGCAATGGTATCGAAGTCGCCATCATATCCTCCGCGGGGTGTTTTCAGGGGTGTAAGTGACTTCGAATTGCGAGTTCAGATAACCGGACCTGTGCTGGCACGTATCATCAGTTCCGTGGGTAGGACGTGGTTCTGAACGGGGCGCTCTTCCAGGATGTGCAGCAGCATTTCCATCGCCAGCTCTCCCAAGCGCAGCTTCGGCTGATGGATCGTCGTAAGAGGTGGCGTGACATAACGCGCAATCTCGATGTCGTCGAACCCGATTACGCTCAGCTGTTCGGGTACCGCCACGCCAAGATCGCGGCACTTCAGCAGCGCGCCGACGGCGATCATGTCGTTGTAACAAAACACGGCCGAGACCCCGATGCTCAAGAGCTCAGAGAGTAGGGTTTGACCATCTTCAACGTCGTCGGTATGGTAGCGATGGTCGGGGGGGGCGATCCTAATCCACGCTGAGTTCCCGGCAGCCCCGGCGGCGGCAAGCGCATCGCGATAACCGGACAGGCGGCGCCGGTTGGATCGAGGGCGATTTCCGGCCCCGAGGTAGCCGATGCTGCGATGGCCGAGCGCTAGCAGGTGCTCGACTGCCTGGCGCGCGCCGGCGTAGTCGTCAACCTCAACCGAGTGCAATTGTTCGGTCGCTGTTTCGGCCTGCTGGTTGATCAGAATCGTCGGCATCTTGATCTGCGCCAGCCGCTGCGTGTACGGGCCGCTGATTTGGGCCGCGGCGCTGATGACGCCGTCCACTCGCCGGCGGTGGAAGGTCTCGATGACCTCCATCTCTCGCTCCGGCTCGTTGTTGGAGACGCTGAGGAACACGTTGATCCTGGCGGCCCGGGCCACATCCTCGATCCCGCGCACGACCCGTCCCACAAATGGATCGGCGATGGAGGTGACGACCAGGCCGACGGTGTTGGTGCGTTGCCCCTTTAGGCTCTGTGCCACCTCGTTGGGGGAATAGCCCATCTCCTCCGCCAGCAGTCGGATGCGTTGGCGCACCGCGGGGCTGATCAACGAACTATCATGCAGGGCGCGCGATACGGTCGAGTGGGAGACCCCGGCCTCTCGAGCGATGTCCTGGATGGAGACGGATCGACGGTTCATGCGGTCGCTTTCTTCTGCGGGCACGCAGGAAGCGCACAGTGCAGACGTGTGCATTGTAGCAACCGAGCGCGGATTTGTCAAGGACCAGTGACACGCTATTGCGGAAATGCCCGCTCGTAGGCAGCCAGGATCGTGTCCCACAGGCGGTTGGCGGCGGGGTCAATCGTCTGTCGGGAGGGATCGGCGGCGTGCCAGGCCAGGGCCTTGCGCACCCCCACCGTCCAAGGCGTGGTGGCGACAAAATCGGGTACGAAGCGCTTGATCTTGGTGTTATCGAAGACACTGCTGACGGCCTTGTCGCCGGTCAGGCTGCCTAGCATGTCGGGGTCGTAGGCGGCGATCAGGTCGGAGGCGATGTGCACCAGGTTGGGCTTGACCCCCAGGGCCTCAGCCAGCCCTTCGTAAATCTGGTTCCAGGCGAGCACCTCGTCCGACGTGATGTGGAAGGCATGCCCGATAGCTTGCTGGTGTCCCAACAACCCCAGGAAGCCTTTGGCAAAATCGCCATTCCAGGTGACGGTCCACAAGGAGGTGCCGTCGCCCGGAACGATAGCTTTCTGGCCGCGCAGCATGCGGTCCACGATTGTGTAGGGGTGCTGCCAGCTGCCGACGGCAATCGGTATTTGCGACGGCCCATAGGTCAGCGCAGGGCGCACGATGGTGATCGGGAAACCGGACTCGCGATAAGCCTGGATCAGCCGCTCTTCGCAGGCGATCTTGTTGCGGGAATATTGCCAGTAAGGGTTGGCCAGCGGTGTAGATTCGGTGATCAGGTAGTGGGTGGCCGGCTTCTGGTAGACGCTGGCCGAGCTGATGAACACAAACTGGCTCGTCTTACCGCCGAAGACCTGCAGGTCGGCTTCGATGTGGTCGGGGGTGAACGCTACCCAATCCACGACGGCGTCGAACGTGTGTTTTTCCAGCAGGCGCGCCGTCCCTAGCGGATCGCCGCGCATGTCCCCCTGGATTAGAGTAGCCCCCGTCGGGATCGGATAGTTGGCCGATTTGCCGCGGTTGAGCAAGAAAAGTTCGTGGCCACGTTCGATGGCCAGTTCAGAGCAGGCCGAGCTAATCAGCCCGGTGCCGCCGATCATGAGGATCTTCATGGGACTCTCCTTGGTGCTCCTATGCAAATGAGTCGTACAGGGATGTGGCGTTTACGGTGCTGTCAGCAGACTAGCTGGTTGCGGCTTCCACCAATGCCTGCCAAGCAATCTCAACATCACTTGGCGTCGTGCGCCAGTTGCTGAAAGCGGCGCGGATTCCGTTTGTGTTCTTGTAGGCGGTGGGTGTCATAAAGGCTTCACCGCTGTCCCGAAGCCGGCTCAGGACGGTTGTCACCTGGTCGCGGGACGGATTCTGCTGCTGGAGGGTGAACGACACGACGTTCATGCGTACGGGCGCCAGCAGCCTGAACTGCGACGACTTCGCAATCCGCTCGCCTAGCAGTGCGGCGCAGGCGCAGTTCGCTTCGACGATTTCTCCGTACCCGTCCGCGCCGTAGGCCATCAGACTCAGCCAGGCCGGCAGGGCGCGAAAGCGGCGCGAGTTCTCCGGGGTGAGGTGGAGCGCATCGGCGGTATTTGGCGTGCCCAGGTAGGCGGCCGCGGCGTTCTGGAACACCTCCGCTTGGAGATCGATATGGCGCGTGAACTGGACCCCGCTGTCGTATGGCACGTTCAACCACTTGTGCGCATCGACGGCGATCGAATTGGCGTCTTCCCAGCCGGTGACGAGGTGTCGGTAGACGGGCGAACAGGCCGCAAAACCGCCGAACGCCGCGTCGACGTGCAGGTAGAAGTCGAACTTGCGCTTCAGCGCGACGATCGCGGCGATGTCGTCAAAGTCCACCGTGTTCACCACGCCGGCGTTGGCCACGACGACGCATGGCTGGCCAGCCTGGTCGTGCAAGGCCTGTTCCAGGGCGGCGACGTCGACGGCCTCGCGGTCAGGCAAGGTGGGCAGGAGCTGCAAGCTGGCGCGTCCCATCCCCAGCATGGCGAGGCACTTGTAAATGCACGAGTGCGGCGAGCCGCTCAACACCGCTGGCTTGGGCAAACCGGCCAGGCCGTCCACTGCCACGTTCGCGGCATGTTTCTTTCCCCACCACTGGCGGGCGATGGCGAGCCCAACGAAGTTGCTCATGGTAGCGCCGCTGACGAAGCGGGCGTGGAAAAGCTCAGGCAGGCCCAGAAGCTCCCGCAGCATGCCCACGGCGCTGGCTTCGATCTGAGCGGCGGCGCTGCTTGACGTGTCAGAGGCATTCTGGTCATAGGCGGGGGTCAGCCAATCGCCCATGACGGCGGCCGGCGTGCTGCCGCCGGTGATGAACCCGAAGTAGCGCGGGCCCGCGCTGCCTGTGATGCCAGCCTCGTAGGTTTGCGTCAGCAAAGCGAGCGCTTCACTGGCGCCAAGGCCGTGTCTGGGCAGTCGCGGAGGCGCACCCTGGGGCAGGTTTCTGTTGACAGGACGCTCGTCCAGGCCGTTCAAGAACCGAACGGCTTCGTCGCAGGCCAATTGCAGTAACTCAGGCATGCGAGAATGATCAATTGATAGGGGTGTGTTAAACATGGGTTTATGCCGGTGTTGCAAGTCAGCGCCGGTCGAGTAGGGTCTGGCGGCGGTTGTCGCTAGCTGGGAGTCCTGAATTCTTGAGTTGATCATTGGTATATCGCCGCCAGACCCTACTCGACCGGCGCTCGCTTTTCAGTGTCATCAGCCCATATTGACTACGGTGTCGAATTCTATCACCGTTTTGTCGATGTGGTAAGATAGTATCGCCGAAGTCAAAAGGAAACGTCAGATGAGCGGTCCCAAGTCAAAGCAAACTGATCGGAGAACGACCTCATGTCAGTCAATCACCAACGTGTCGCGATGATCACCGGCGGGAACAGCGGCATTGGATTTGCCACCGCCAGCAAGCTCGCGGCCAGTGGCTTTCACGTCGTCATGGCGGCGCGCAACCAGCAGACCAGCGCACAGGCCATAGCACGGATCAAGGCAGGCAATCCCAACGCCAGCGTCGAATCGATCCCCCTTGACCTGGCATCATTTGCATCTGTACGCCAGTGCGCGGCAGCGTTTCAGGCGAAGAGCTATCCGCTGCACGTCCTGATCAACAATGCCGGAGGGTCAATCCCGGGCAAGCAAGCCAGGTTCACCGCCGATGGGTTCGAGCTGACGCTTGGCACGAATCACCTGGGGCACTTTCTGTTCACTAATCTGCTGCTCGGCGACTTGAAGCGGTCTGCCCCGGCACGCGTGATCACGGTGTCCTCGCAGTTGCACATTCCCGGGTATGCGGGCGGGAAGCCGCCGGATTTCGATTACGACAACCTGAAGGGGGAAAAGTACTACGACGCCAACGTCTTCTACCGCAACTCCAAGCTGGCCAATATGTGGTTCACGTATGAGTTGCAGCGCCGGCTCAATGGCACAGGTGTGACATCGAATGCGGTGTGCCCGGGCTTTGTGCCGGCAGCAATTGCCGACCGCAGGACGTCGCCGATCGACCGCTTCATGTACAAGGAAGTCCTGGCGCGCATGCCCTTTGCGCGTTCACTGGAGCAGGCGTCCGCCTCGTACATGGTGGCCGCCACCGATCCAAGCCTTGAAGGTGTCGGCGGCAAGTTCATTGTGGATGGCAAAGAGAGACGTTCTAGCGATGATTCCTACGATGAGGCGAAAGCGCGACGCTTGTGGGATCTGAGTTCGGCCTGGTGTGGCCTTTTGTAGAGGCCAGGCCCTTGCGGTCGCCCGTGCGGGCAGGCGCAAGGCCGTGCCCCTATCCTGGATTATCGAGAAGTTTCGACATGTAGGGGCGTACCCTTGCGGTCGCCCGTGCGGTCGCCCGTGCGGGCTTCCGGAGAAATCAATGCCTGTGCGCTGAACGAGTTGGTAATCAGGACGTTGATTACCCCACCACGTACGGCGCCGCGGATGGCCGCTAGCTTCCGTGGTCCGCCGGCGATGCCAACTGAGCGTCTTACTTTGCGCAGTTGCTCAAGCTCCATGCCGATGACACGATCGTGAAGCGGGGTTTGGATAGGCGCGCCATCGGCGTCAAAAAAGCGCAGGCATACATCGCCAACCGCACCCAGATTCCGCAGCGACTCGAGCTCCTGCGATGAAAAAACATTGCCGCTTGACGCCAGCAGGTCGGATGGTTCGACGCTACCAATCCCCACCAGCGCGAGCGTGACACTGTCAAAGCGTTCGATGGTCTCACAGACAAAGGGGTCCTGCAAGTACAACTGGCGCGTGTCGAGCGCCCCAACGACGGCTGGAACTGGCAACAAAATGGATTGCCCTTGTACCAGCGCGGCCAGCCGGCTGACGATATACACCGCGTCGCTTTCGGCGGTCGGGTTGCCCACTCCACCCAAAATCTGAATCACCTGGGCGCCAATCGGTTTTGTGATCGGCGTCATGGCACTTACGGTCGCCAGGAGGGTTGAACTCCAGGATGAAATGCCGATCACTTCTTTCGGTTTCAGGGTGGTATCTAAGTAGTAGGCCGCCGCCGAACCGAGGTCGCGCATGATTTGCTTTTCGCTGGGGAAGCTTTCAACGACGATCGCTTCCTTAAGGCCGTAGACCGATTCTAGTTCCCTCTCAAGATCGGCATACGTGCCTGCCGGTGCGCTGATGTTAATCCGCACGATCTGTTCGTCTTGCGCCCGTTTGATCAGGCGGGAGATTGTGGCCTGGGAAATATCCAACTGATCCGCGATCTCTGTCTGCCGCAAACGGTCTACATAATACAACCGAGCGACTTTCGTCATCAAGCGTAGTTCATCAATGCGCGCCATAGTTACCTATCCGATGAAATAGATTCCAGTCCTGATACGCAGTCCATTATGACTTGAACCCTCAAGCGATCGATGCGTTGGGTGGTATCCGGGGTGGGCAGCCCGGCGTCGGCGACGGTGAGCGTGTCGCTGTGTTCCAGGTGGGCGATCACCGCACAGATAGGGCCGTTGATGATTCCGATCTTCTTCATGAGGATGACCTCGCACGCAGAAATTCTTCGACTTCGGCGCGGGTGGGCAGCGATGGCTGGGCGCCGGCTCGGGTGACAGAAACGGCCGCAGCGGCGCTGGCAAAACGAGCAGCATCGGTCAGGGAAAGTCCTTCGCCCAAGGCTACGGTCAGGGCACCGACAAAGGCATCCCCGGCGGCAGTGGTGTCAACGGCCTTGACTGAAAAGGCTGAGGTCTGTGTATAGACGTTTTCTGGCTGGGCTGCTTCGGCGATCAGAGCTCCCGTGGCTGCCCATGGTGATAATCACACTGCGTGGCCCGGACCGGAGTAAGTGTGCCGCGGCTTGGTGGGCGTCTTGCGACGAACGGATCTCGATCCCGGCCATGAAGGCAGCTTCATGTTCATTGGGAATGAGCATGTCGACGTTTATGAGTAACTCGGGGGAGAGGTGTTGGGCAGGGGCCGGGTTCAACACTACTCGCGCGCCGGCCTTGCGGGCCAGTTCGGCAGCAGTCACGATGGTGTCGATGGGGGTCTCCAGGGGCATGACCAACAGGTCAACCCGTTCGAGATCGGCGAAGGCGGTAGCAACGTCGGCAGCGGTCAGGGTGAAGTTGGCCCCGGAGGCAACGGCAATGCTGTTTTGCCCTTGAGCATCCACTTCGATCAGGGCGACGCCGGTCGCTTCGTTTGGGTCGATGCCTACGAAGCGGGTGTCGATTCCTTCCGAACGGGCCATGCTCAAAAGTTGGTCACCGAAGGCATCGGCGCCGACGCGGCCGATCATGGTAACCTCACCGCCCAGACGGGCCGCGGCTACGGCCTGGTTCGAGCCTTTACCACCCGGGTAAGTGGCAAACACCCCGCCCAACAGGGTCTCGCCCGGCCGGGGAATGGCGGGCAGGCGTATCACCAAGTCCATATTGAAGCTGCCCACGACGACTATTCTGGCCACAGGGTATTACCTCGATCGGCTTTCAGCAGACCCTTCGGGTTTTTCGTCTGTGACCATCTTCCCGATTTGAGCAGAAGGTGCCGTTTACCTGGAAGTGGGTTTGACGACGGAAACCCGAAGGGTCTGGCGCTGCAACTTACGGCGCTGGGCAGGCTTCGGTCGAGCCGGTGGGTGCGAAGGTCTTATACTGGCAGAAGTTCTCGGGGGTGATGAGAACCATGTCAATAGACTGCTTTTCGGGTTTGTCAGTCTTGCCGGTCTTGATGTAGGCATCTGCCTGCATCGCGGCCTGGATGGCCATTTCGGCGACGGGCTGGAGCGAAGTGGCTTTGAGTTCGCCTTTGCCGATGGACTGGATGGCGTCGTCGCTGCCGTCGAAGCCGACGACGATGACCTCAGGCTTGCCGGCGGCGATCAGGGCCGCCTGGGCGCCGAGGGCCATGGTGTCGTTGCCGGCGATGACGCCCTTGATGTTGGGGTTGGCCTGCAGGATCGAATTCCATGACGCCCAGGGCTTCGGTCTGGCTCCAGTTGGCGGTCTGCTGGGCGACCATCTTCATAGCGGGGAGTTGGTCGAGCACGTCGTGGTAGCCCTGCGAGCGGACGCGGGCGTTGGTGTCGGTGTCGCGGCCGGTCAGCTCGACGTATTCGCCATCTTCGCCCATCAGTTGGGCAAATTGCTCGGCCAGGATCGTGGCGCCCTGGTAGTTGTTGGAGACGATCTGGGCGACGGCGACGCCTTCGGCGGTGATCTCGCGGTCAACCAGGAAGGTGGGGATGCCCGCGTCCTTGGCCTTTTGCACGGCGGCCACGGTGGCGTCAGCGCCGGCGTTGTCGAGGATGATGGCCGAGGCCTTCTGGGCGATGCAGCTTTCGAACAGCTCCATCTGCTTGTTGGCATCATCGCCGTGGTTTAGCCGCAGGGTGGTGTAGCCCAGTTCCTCGGCCTTGTCGGCGGCGATTTCCTGCATGGCGCCAAAGAAGGGGTTCTCGACCGGCGGCACGATCACGCAGATCATAGCCTCACCGCTTGGCTCTACTGGCGCTGCCGCAGAAGCGCACGCTTCGGTGGAGCCGGTGGGTGCGAAGGTCTTATACTGGCAGAAGTTCTCGGGGGTGATCAAGAACCATGTCAATAGACTGCTTTTCGGGTTTGTCGGTCTTGCCGGTCTTGATGTAGGCATCTGCCTGCATCGCGGCCTGGATGGCCATTTCGGCGACGGGCTGGAGCGAAGTGGCTTTGAGTTCGCCTTTGCCGATGGACTGGATGGCATCGTCGCTGCCGTCGAAGCCGACGACGATGACCTCAGGCTTGCCGGCGGCGATCAGGGCCGCCTGGGCGCCGAGGGCCATGGTGTCGTTGCCGGCGATGACGCCCTTGATGTTGGGGTTGGCCTGCAGGATCGATTCCATGACGCCCAGGGCTTCGGTCTGGCTCCAGTTGGCAGTCTGCTGGGCGACCATCTTCATGTCGGGGAGTTGGTCGAGCACATCGTGGTAGCCCTGCGAGCGGACGCGGGCGTTGGTGTCGGTGTCGCGGCCGGTCAGCTCGACATATTCGCCTTTTTCGCCCATCAGTTGGGCGAATTGCTCGGCCAGGATCGTGGCGCCCTGGTAGTTGTTGGAGACGATCTGGGCGACGGCGACGCCTTCGGCGGTGATCTCGCGGTCAACCAGGAAGGTGGGGATGCCCGCGTCCTTGGCCTTTTGCACGGCGGCCACGGTGGCGTCAGCGCCGGCGTTGTCGAGGATGATGGCCGAGGCCTTCTGGGCGATGCAGCTTTCGAAGAGCTCCATCTGCTTGTTGGCGTCGTCGCCGTGGTTTAGCCGCAGGGTGGTGTAGCCCAGTTCCTCGGCCTTGTTGGCGGCGATCTCCTGCATGGCGCCAAAGAAGGGGTTCTCGACCGGCGGCACGATCACGCAGATCATCTTCTCGCCAGTTGTTGCCACGGGGGGTTCGGTAGCGGCTGGGGCCGCGGTGGCGGCCGGAGCTTGGGTAGCGGCCGGCGCCTGGGTGGGCTGAGCGCCGCAGGCGCTGATCAACATCGTCACGATGAGGATCAGGCTGAAAATGGTAAAGGCTTTCTTGGTGGACATTTCTCTCTCCTAAGAGTGGTTAGATTGTGCTGCTTCGGTGCAGCAAGGGTCAGACGAACGTATCAACTGGATGTGTCCGTATCTCATGGGTAGGGGCGGGTCTTGCACCCGCCCGGGCCTGATGCGTGATGCTCCGGAGGGCAGGCGCAAGGCCTGTCCCTACATGGCGGGTAATCGCATCAGAGGCGGGGTCGGTTTTCTTTGCATTCACCTCCTTGCGGCTCAAGCTTCCTATTTCATTTCCTGCTGTTGCTGCAAGGCGATGCGCGCTTGCATGCGAGCCTGTACCTGGTCGATAATGACTGCCAGGACGATTACGGTGCCTTTGATCACCATCTGCCAGAACGAGGAGACATTCGACATCACCAGGCCGTCGCCCAAGACGCCGATCACGAAGGCGCCGATGATCGTACCGCCGATGCTGCCGCGGCCGCCGGCCAGTGACGTACCGCCCAAGACGACGGCGGCAATGGCGTTGAGCTCAAAGGTATTGCCGGTCGCAGGGTGAGCGGCGACCAACTGGGAAGCAATGATCAGGCCGACGAATGCGGCGCAGAAGCCGCTGATCATGTACACCGCCACTTTGGTGCGTTTGATGCGCACGCCCGAAAGCTCGGCTGAGCGTTCGTTGCCACCGATAGCATAGACGTGGCGGCCGAAGGGTGTGCGGGTGGTGACGAACCAGGCAACTACGCCGAACACGATCATGATCCAAATCGAATAGTTGATGCCTAGGAAGTCTCCGGCGCCCAATTTCTCGAAGCCGGTATTGCCCAATTCGGGCCGGCCGACCAGGTTGGCAAAGGTGTAGCCGTTGTTGAGCAGCCCGGCGAACCCACGCGCGACGTACATCATGCCCAGGGTGGCGATAAATGGGGCGACGTTGAATCGGGTGATGATAAGACCATTGATCATTCCGAACAGGGTGGCGATCACAATCGAGATCACCATGATCATCCAGGTACTGGGGTAGACGACAACTCCCAGGGCAGGAATGATGATACCCTTATTGATCAACATGCCGGCGATCATTGCGGTGAGGCCAACAAGTGAGCCAACCGAAAGATCGATGCCGCCGGTCAAGATCACAAAGGTCATGCCGATGGCTAGCACAGCGTTCTGGGCGACGTGTTTCGAGACAATCTCGATATTGGCAGTGCTGAGAAACTGTGGCCAGAGCGTAAAAGCGAAATACGAAACGACTAGGATCAGGGCGATGAAGGCCCGGCCGCGCAAGAGAAATTGCAGTACGTTGGCCCTGGTGAAGCGGTGCGATTTGCGTGCTGGAAGGGCATTAGTTGTGGCCATTGTTGGTTGCTGCTCCATTCTGTATGACTGGGCCTGTCAGCCCGTGCCCAATCGCCGATGCGGTGACCAGTTTCTCTTCGGTAGCTTCCTTGCGGCTGAACTCACCGGTGATGGCGCCTTTCGACATCACCAGAATGCGATCCGACATCGCCAAGACTTCTTTTAACTCAGTAGAGATGAAGATCACGCCGTACCCTTGCTCGGCCAGCCGGCTGGTGATCTCGAAAATCTCGGATTTTGCACCCACGTCGATGCCGCGGGTGGGTTCGTCGAGCATCAACACCCTGGGCGCGGTCAGCAGGGCTTTGGCCACCACGCACTTCTGCTGGTTGCCGCCGCTGAGGCTGGTGATCGGTTGGTTGACATTGGCTACCCGGATCGACAGGCGCTTCACCATGTCCTTGACCGCCTCCTTTTCCTTCTTGGGTGCCAGGAAGAATCCGGTCAGATAGCTCTTTAGGCTTGCCAGCAAGATGTTGTCGTGGACCGACATGGTCTGGACCAGGCCCTCACGCTGGCGATCCTCCGGAACCAAGACAATTCCATTCCGGATGCGCTCGGGGACCGCAGCGCCCAGGACAGGCTGGTCGCCCAGCCAGATCTTCCCGCTGGCCTCAGGTCGAGCCCCGGCGAGGCAGTCCACCACATCGGAGCGCCCGGCGCCCATTAGACCGTAGAGGCCGAGGATCTCGCCGGCATGGAGCTCAAACGAGACGTGGTCGACGACGTAACCGCCGCCGGGTCGGGGCAGGGTCAGGTCTTGCACTTTCATCAGGACATCGCCAACGTGGTGCTCTGTGCGCGAAAACAGCGCTGCCGGGTTCTTGCCGACCATTTTTTCGATGATCCAGGTGACCGAGATGTCGGCGGCGCGGGCAGTTTCTACCAACTTGCCGTCGCGTAGCACTGTGACGTAATCGCCGATCTGGAGCAGTTCGTCCAGCTTGTGCGAGATGTAGATGATCGAGACGCCGCGGCTCTTGAGCTCGTTGATCACGCGGAAGAGTACTTCGACTTCGCTGGCGCTTAATGCCGAAGTCGGTTCATCCATAATCAGGATGCGAACATCTTGCGTCAAAGCACGGGCGATTTCGATGATCTGCTGCTGGCCGATGCGCAGATCGCTGACCTGAGTGTCCGGGTCGATATTCTGCTCCAGCCGGCGAACCAGCTCGCGAGTGTGTTGTTTCTGGGCTTTCCTGTCGATGACCAAGCCCCGCTGCGTGACTTCGCGGGCCAAATAGATGTTTTCAACCACGCTCAGGTTCGGGCACAAGGTCATTTCCTGAAAGATAATGCCGATCCCGTGGTCGGTTGCCTCCGAGATATTGCGAAGCTGGATTTCTTTGTCTTCCAAGAAGATCTGTCCTGAGCTTGGCTGCTCTACGCCGGCCAGGATTTTCATCAAGGTGGATTTTCCGGCGCCGTTCTCGCCGACAAGGACGTTGACTTTGCCGCTGTAGACGTTGAAGGTGACATTGTCCAAGGCGACGGTGCCGGGAAAGACCTTGGTGATATTCAGGGCGCGTAGAACGATCGGCTCTGGGCTGGAGCTCAAGTCGGGGGATTGCATTGCTGCAGACTGCTCGCTCATTAAGCTACCCCTTTACTTCGACCTTGACTGGAACGATTGTCATTTTCGTCAAATCGATGTTTACCAGGTTGAAGGTGCGGATGGTCATGGCGCCCGTAAAAGCGATGGTTTTCCCGACGAGCTGATCCTTGTCCACCGAGGGGTAGGCCTGGCTGATGACGCGTTTGTTGATTTCGGCGCCGACTTTGCCAAACTCAGTTTGTTCCTTAAAGTCGCCGAAATCGATGAAACCGACGCCATCGCGCACCGACGTCTCGTCGCTGGGGATGCGCGGACCCAGGTAAACAAGCACCTTGATCGGACCTTCGTAGCCGACGGGCTGGATTTCCATTACGCCCAGGCTGGTCTTGGTATCGACCGAAACGACCTTGCCCTCGCCCTTGACAAGGTAGACATGAGCCTCGCCGACGGTAACAAGCCCAAACTGGTTTGCTACCTTGATCAAGTCATCTTTGGTGGCAATTCCCTGAGCATTGGGTTGCATGGCGGTCAAAACGTCGGCCAGGTTGACGGCTTTGGAATTGATCGTAGGGATAATCTTGCTATCCCAGAGGTCGTCGACGTATTTGACCGGGTCGAAGGCTTCGTCGAGCTTCTGTTGCTCCACTTCGGCGATAGGGACAACCGTAAATGCGTAGGGCCAGACGAAATAGCCAACCACCAGAAAGGCGACGAGGCCAACCAACGTGATGATCAGTTTTCTCGATTTCATGGAGGAGGTCCTGCGGTGATGCCTGCTAGTGCATGCTTGAATATTTATTCTAAGTTTTGAATATATGCAGACATCAGTTTAACACGGATTTTGAATGATGTCAAGGGGCTAACCTTAAAATTTGGTGAGTCGCAGTCCGCAACTACTTGACAAATCAGATTCCTGCTGCTATACTGTGCTCAGGTGTAATAATATCACAATACTGAATAATTATGCAGAGCAGTTCAGTTCTCGAAAATAGGAGCTAACCATGCTATCGGATCCGGAGCTGAAAAAAAAGTCCATTGAATATCGTCGGACCATCCTGCGTATTATCAAACAGGCGCGCGCAGGTCATACTGGGGGCGACTTGTCTTCCATAGACATCCTCAATGTGCTCTACAACAACATCTTGCAGGTTACCCCAGCCACATTCGCCGATCTGAATCGCGACCGATATGTGCAAAGCAAGGGGCATTGTGCCGAGGCCCTGTACACGGTTCTGGCCGATCGGGGCTTTTTCCCGGTGGACGAGCTGGATACACTTGGCAAGTATCAATCGCACTTTATTGGCCATCCCACCCGCGATGTGCCCGGCATCGAACAGAACACCGGCGCGCTCGGTCACGGCTTGGCGGTCGCCGTGGGCATGGCTCTGGCGGCCAAGCTGGATCGGCGCAGTTACCGCGTCTTCACGCTGTTGGGGGATGGCGAGTTGGACGAAGGCTCCAACTGGGAGGCCTCCCTGGCCGCCGCTCATTATAAGCTGGACAATCTGATTGTGATCGTCGATCGGAATGGGCTGCAAATCACCGGCTCGACGGAAAGCGTTAACCCGCTCGAGCCGCTGGAGGAGAAGTTTCGCGCCTTTGGGTATGCCGTGCGCGGGGTGGATGGTAACGATACGCAGGCGCTGGCGGAGATTTTCGACCAGGTGCCCTTTGAAGCCGGCAAGCCAAACCTCTTGCTTGCCCATACCGTCAAGGGCAAGGGCGTCAGCTTTATCGAGAATTCCGTCAAATGGCACCATCGAGTTCCTACCGATGAAGAACTTGAGATCGCCTGGCGTGAATTGGATGAGGCTTTCGTACAGCTAGAACGGAGATAACATGGAACTCGGACGTGCAAACCTCGATGTGTTTGCGGAGACAGTTCTGGAGATCGCTCGCCAGGACCGCGATGTGTTGGTGGTCACCAGCGACTCGCGCGGTTCGGGGAAGCTAACTCAGTTTGGTGAGACTCTACCTGATCAAATCGTAGAGCTCGGCATTGCCGAACAAAATGTGATCGGTATTTCTGCCGGCTTGGCCTCTGCCGGAAAGAAAGTCTTTGCCGCTTCGCCTGCGTGTTTCATCACCGCCCGTGGCTTCGAACAGATCAAGAACGACGTTGCCTATTCCGACCAGCCGGTAAGGATTATCGGGATCAGCGCGGGGGTGAGCTATGGCGCTTTGGGCGCCACCCACCACTCCCTGCATGATTACGCCGCCTTGCGCGCCGTCCACAACATGACCATCATCGCCCCAGCCGATAATTTCGAAACCCGTGAGACGATCAAGGCCATCCATAATGTTGCTCATCCGGTCTATGTGCGCCTCGGCAAAGCGCCGATAGCGCATGTGCATGCCGAGGGGAGCAGCTTCACAATCGGGAAGGCTGCCCTTATCCAGGACGGAGATGAAATGACCTTTATCGCCTGTGGTGAGACTGTCCCGATTGCGGTTGAAGCGGCCCAGCATCTGGCCGCAGAAGGTGTCACGTGCCGGGTATTGAGCATGCATACCCTTAAGCCATTGGATGAAGAAGCCGTGCGCAAAGCTGCCCACGAGACGCGGGCGATCGTCACGGTTGAGGAGCATAGCGTTCATGGCGGGCTGGGCGAAGCCTGCGCGGCTATCTTGATGCAACAAGGCGCACATGTCCCTTTTAAGATCCTCGGCTTTCCGGATGAGCATATGGTGTCTGGCTCCCAGAAGGAAATCTTCAATCACTATGGCATCTCACCCAGCGGCCTGGCAGAGACGGCCCGTCAGTTGCTGTCAAAGTAGGCGCCGCGCCGACCCTGAAAACCGCCAATCGTTGTTCGGGCACGGTCGGCCCACTCACCTATCCTCGGAACCGGTGAGCCGTGGTCCGGGGTGCTGCGCAAAGACCGGCCCGAGCAATAATCATTAAGCGGAGATCTATGAGGACATCCAACCACAAATTCATCCTCGCCCTTGACGAGGGCACCACCAATACGAAAGCCCTGCTGGTGGATCAGGCGGGAAGCATCGTCAAAGAAGCCTCTCGCCCGATTTCCATTGCGTATCCCCAACCGGCCTGGGTCGAACAAGATGCCTGGGAGATCTGGCGGACTACCCTCACAGCTGCGGCTGAAGTGCTGGAAAACGTGGTTGCCGAGCAGGTGGCTGGGGTGGCAATCACCAACCAACGCGAATCCGTGCTTGCCTGGGACCGCGCCACCGGCAAGCCGCTCGGACCGTGCATCAGCTGGCAGTGCAAACGCAGCGCGCCCTTTTGCGGCGAGCTGCGTTTACGCGGCCTGGCCGACACGATCTATCGCCTGACGGGGTTGACCATCGACCCCATGTTCTCGGCCAGCAAAGCCCGCTGGTTGCTGGAGACTATCCCTGATGGACTGCGTCGGGCTCAGGCGGGTGAGATTTGTTTGGGAACGATGGATGCCTGGTTGTTGTGGAATCTGACAGGCGGGGTGGTGCATGCCTGCGATGTGACCAATGCCTCGCGCACCCAACTGTTTAACCTGCGGACTCTGACCTGGGATGATCGAGCTCCTGGGTATCTTCGGGATCCCTCGCGCTGCACTTCCGGAGGTCAGACTGTCCAGCGCCCTGTATGGTGAGACAGTGGATCTCCCCGGTTTTCCGGCCGGCATACTGATCGGATCTCTGATCGGGGATTCCCATGCCGCCTTGTACGGCCATGCTGGATTTCAACCCGGCGCAATCAAAGCCACGTACGGCACCGGCTCCTCCCTGATGACGCCGACTTCGACCAGAGTTTTCTCGGAGAAGGGTTTGTCTTCCAGCATAGCTTGGGGCTATCAACAAGCAAAATATGCCTTGGAGGGCAATATCTACGTCACCGGATCGGCAATCCAGTGGCTTTCGGATTTCCTGGGTCTGGGCACCCCTGACATGGTGGAGACATTGGCGGCCCAGAGCAGCGACACCGGCGGAGTCTATTTTGTTCCGGCGCTGGCTGGATTGGGCGCGCCTTATTGGAAAGACAACGCGCGTGGCTTGATTACCGGCCTCACCCGCGGTTCAACCGCAGCGCACGTCGCCCGGGCCACGCAGGAGTCGATCGCTTACCAGATTCGCGATGTGTTTGTGGCGATGCAAACCGAGGCGGGTATACCCTTACAGGTGCTCCTTGTGGATGGCGGCGCCACCCGCAACCAGGCTTTGATGCAGTTCCAGGCGGATATCCTGGGCGTACCGGTTCTGCGCAGCCTCGCTAGTGATGTTTCGGCGCTGGGCGCAGCTTACCTGGCGGGACTGACCGTGGGACTGTGGGGTTCAGAAACGGAAATCGCCGCGCTGTCACGCCCCCAGGTGCGCTACGAGCCATCGACGGATGATGCTCAAAGAGATCGGTTAGTTGCTGGTTGGAAGGACGCTGTCGGCCGGGTCTTATGGAGTTGATTTATCGTAGATCTCTGGTCCGCGCCTCCTGGTCATCGGTGTGCATCGACTCGATTTCCCAGGCGTTCACAAAGTTCATGCGAGCACATGTCTCAGATTGTCTCAGGGATCATGTGGCGCTCAGTTGGTTCACCGCTTCCCAGATGGCGGCGTGCGCCTGCGATCTGGGAATGTGATCGACCAGCGCAGCTTCGGTGCTGAGGCGCTCGCAGGACTTGTTGAGCCACGTTTTCTCGGTGGCCGTGAGAGTTCGACCGCGGCTCTGCGCCACCATATCCCGCACAGAGGCGGCCAGCGCAGTTGGCTCGCCAATTTGACCACGCGCCCACAGTTCAGCCGCCCGCTCGCGGGCATCCCCGGGCAAGCTTTGAGCCGGCGCGCGCAAGCAAATCGTGATCGCGTCGACACCATTGGTGAGGAGGCGCAGACCAAGGCGTTTTGCCCGGCTCACCGGCACAAGCAGCGTCCCCCCATTCGTGAGCTGGATATCGTAGTAGTCCTGTGCCAGGTCAGTAACACCATCGCTAATCACAACGTCCTGGATTGGGCGGATCGGATCGCGACGCGTCATTCCGCTAATGGTGCCAAAACCGTGTCTCGGGTGAAAGATCAGATCGCCTGAAGCAAGCATAATGTCGAACCTCCGGTAGTCTTTGTTCAGTCTCCCCGGGGGAGGTTGAACAGTTTGAGCAAGCTGGTTAGCCTGGGCAGTTGTTTGCCATCGAGAGAGGGATGAGGGCCACGCAAAGCAGCCGGCCATACCTGTTTCGCAAAACTCATGCACCCCATTATACACGATCCAGCACTTTTCCCTCAACTTGCCCTGGTAGCGCGTCCAAAGAAAATCCCATCACCGACTGCTGATGGGATTGGCGTGATCCTGTGCCCCCAAGGGGATTCGAACCCCTGTCGCAGGCTTGAAAGGCCTGTGTCCTAGTCCTCTAGACGATGGGGGCGTAATAGTGGGCCATTCTCATCCGGGGCTGGGTGAGAATGGCCCTTGCATGGATGCATTCTAACATCGAAGCGCTATCGCGTCAAGTTCGAGCTTGGAAATGGGTGCATTTCAGGTGCTCAACTCGTCGTATCTTCTCAATTTGTAGGGGCCACGCCCTGGCGGTCGCCCTTGCGGTCGCCTTGGCGGGCAGGCGCAAGGCCGTGCCCCTACAAATTGAGAAGATACCTCAACTCCAACAAGAAACGGGGCGAGGGTCCTGACGAGGACCCTCGCCCCGTTTGCTTTGCACGTGGCGACGGAACTCCGAATCGCCGTTGCCAGCCTGGATCGGCAAAGCCGCGGACGAAGCAGGGCAATTAACAACTTTCGCGAGGTTGAGGGACTTATTCCTCTTTTTTCTCCTCGTCGTCCTGGCCACGGGCGAAATCGGAGTGATCCTCAGGGTCCTTGGGCTCCGAGCGCTGGCCGGCCGCAAAATCCGTACCAGTCTCGTCTACATCGCTGGTGCGCTCGCCAGCTGCAAAGTCCGTCCCAGTTTCGTCCACGTCGCTTGTGCGCTCGCCAGCTGCAAAGTCACCTTGTTCAGGCTCGTGCTTCGCCTCTTCTGGTTCGGGTTGCTCTTTGGCCTTCTTTTCTTCTTCTGTGCTCATCTTGGATCTCCTAGTAGTGGGTTGACTGCCGGTGGGTTGACTATCGGTTGACGTGAGATTGGCCGTCATCATAAGTATAGGCCAAGATCGCTCACACGTCAAACAGCAAAAGGACCTTCTGACTTGGCCGGTCTTGGTCTACTTTTCTTCGACGCGACAGGTCGTTGCTCCCAGCAGGTTACACACGCCACACGCCGCGCACAGGTCCTCGGCCTGGCCGGGCCGCATCAGCCCGACGTCCCTGCGCCAGTCCACCAGCTTGGCGATCTCCTCCTGCGGGAAGGGCTTTTCGCGCCCAAGGTCCACCACCGTTTTGGTGATGAGCGCCGTGTGCTCAAGCTTTTCAAGCTTTAGATAGGCGTCTGTGATCGTCGGCCCGACCGTCACACTGCCGTGGCGCTGCAGGATCAGCGCGTCGTAGCGCTTGATCAGGTCGCTGATGGCCTTGACGCCCTCGACGGAGGCTGGCGTGGCGTAGTCCGTCGTCGGGATCAAGCCGAAGTAGAGGATGATATCGGGGAGAAGGCAGCGGGCCAGGCTGATGCCTGCAATACTAAGTGCAATGGCCAGCGGCGGGTGAGCATGGATCACCGATTGCACGTCGGGGCGTTGGCGGTAGGCCTCCAGGTGGAGCAATATCTCTGAGCTGGGCTTCAGGCCGCGCTGCGGCCCATACCGGCCCTGGCCGGTCAGGTTGCCTTCCCAGTTGACGGTAACGAGCTGGTCGGCGCGCACAAAGGCCTTGCCCACGCCGCTGGGTGTCACCAGAAAGCGCTCGCCGTCGAGCCGCGCGCTGACGTTGCCATCATACCCCAAACAGTAGCCCTGCTGGTGCAGGAGCCGGCAGACCTGGATGATCTCCTGCCGCAGCTGCTGTTCGGTAAGTCGCCGGGTGGGCGCCTTGCGCGCTTCGTAGCGAACGAGCGCGCTCATGCCTGGGCCTCCGGCAAGTCGATATCGTCGACAATGCCGACGATGACCGCTCGCACCGGTCCGTTGGGTTCCGAGTTGAGCAATTGCCGCGCGCTGCTGCCCTCATCCAATACGAGCACAGTATCGCCCGGCCCGGCCTGCACCAGGTCGACCGCGATGTCATACCTGGCCTCCGCGCCGCCGTTCGGCTGCAGGCGCTCCACCAACATCAGCTTATGGCCGTCAAAAAACGGGTGTTTGATGGTAGCAACAACGTTGCCGAAGACGCGTCCGATATACATAGTGAGATAGTGAGATAGTGAGATAGTGCGGAAGTGAAATAATGAGCTAGTGAGTTGGTTTACGCTACATCGCGCTATTTGCACTACTGTACCACCGTACTACCGCACTATCTCACTATCTCACTTCCGTACTGACCTGATCGACAATACCAACAATCGCGTGATCGACCGGGACGAAGGTGATGGGTAGGGTCAGGGCCGCTTCGCGGCTGGCGATGAAGAACACAAGCTCGCCGGGGCCGGCCTGGGCGGTGGCGTCCGCGGCGACGACCGGCTCGCCGGATGGTTGCTGTTGCTTGTCCAGGGGCTGGATGATCAACAGCTTGATGCCTGCGAGTCCTTCATACTTCTGGCTGGCAACGAGTGTGCCAATCACGCGTGCAAGGTGCATGCGGCGATTATACCACAGGTCAACCCAAAGCGTAGACCAGTAGCGGCGTCTCCATCTCGCCTGGCGTGAGGCCGCCGTGGTGACCGAAGAACTTTTGCTCGAAGCGCCCTTGTTCATACCACCACACGGCCTCGCCTTCGAAGGGCAGGATCACAAGGTTGCCGACGCGGGATAGGAACGTCTCTGAGACCGGCAACGGCCCGAAGTAGCCCTCGTCAATCAGGTCGGCAACCTGGCAGACCAGGGCCTTGCCCTCGAGTTGCCTGGCCAGTAGCGCCTGGGCGTCCTCTAACGCCGTTTCCTGGATGTACAGGAACATGTCTCGGCACGAGCCGCCTGGCACAATGGCTTTGCCTGCACGGTTGACCCTCAGCATCGGCTGCAACTGCTCGATCTGTGGTTGCCGGTTGAGGTAGATCGTGGTGGGGGGGGTGACCGGAATCTGCCCGTGGTCGGCCGTGATCACGAGAACTGTGTCACGCGGTGCTTTTGCAAGATCTTCCCGAAACCAGCGCTCGAGCGCGGCGAAGCATTCGTCGAGCTCAGCCAGGAAGGAAGGCGAGTTTGGTCCATGGTTGTGCGCGACGTAGTCGATCTGATCGTAGTAAAGACAGAGGAAAGTGGAGCCGTCCTGTTGCTTCAGCACCCTGCTGACGGAGGACAGTCCTTCGACCAGCGTCCGGAATGGCACGAGCGTCGCGCCTTGTCCGATCCAGCGCGAGTACGTCGAACTGGCATAGGTGTTTTTCTGGAAGATGGTGCATGCGACCCCGCCACGTGCCAGGTCTTGCACGAAGGCGTTATGAGGCAGGATCTCCTCGGGCTTGACGCCGGTGGGCACAAGTGTCTCAGGCGTCTTCGTGCCGGCAAAGGAGAACAACAGGGGGGCGATCAGCGCATCAAGCCGAGGCTCGTAGTATTGCCACTCGAACACGCCGTGCTGCCCAGGCGTGACGCCCGTGTACAACGTGGTGACGTGGGCCGCAGTCGTGGAGGGGAACTGCGAGGTCAGGCGGGTGACGCTGCCGCCGGCCAAAAAGCGGCGCAGAAACGGGTAGCCGTCGGCGTGCTGCTCGAAGAAATGCCAACCAAAGGAGTTGAGAAACAGCAAAATGACGTGACGCGAGCGTTCGGGCGCCCGACTGGCATTGGCAAGCGCCAGTCTGGGACGGTGGTTCGTCCAAGAGCAACGACCGAACGAAGGGCGGAATATTGCTGAAGCAATTCGAATTCGTATTGCGGAACGATGAACTGCTTGTGAAGTGGATGGAGGCCAGACATAATCAAGGCTTCTCCTGAAGTCAATTAGATTGGACCTTTCTTCGGAGAAAGGTCCAATCTAGATCATGAAACACAAATGCCCTCCCAAACACGGAGGGCAACCTGGCGAGGTGGCTCAAACGGCACTCGAACAAATCAGCGGGGTTGCGCTCAGGCGTACTTCCACTTCACGAAAGCTGCTGATTGAAACAAGCGACTGAGTGCCATTGTACCAGAGCTACCCTATCTGTCAAACATAAGACGCGAGCAAGAGTGTTCATCCAGGCATCGGCGGCAAGCTTTGGAAGCGACCGGCATGTCACGGATTGACAAACTGACAGGCGCGCGCTTCCTTCTTTCGTGGTATACTGAAGATATCGAACTTCGGGACTATCTCGCAAGGAGGTTGAGCTATGAAAGCTGGAAGACTATTCTCTATGTGCATCGCACTTGTCCTGCTAGCAGCGGTATCAGTCGCAGCAGCTTCAACACCATTAGCTAGCCCTTGCATGCCTGGGAGCGCCTACGATCCGGCCTGCGACGTGGATCACAACGGCACCATCAACGTGACGGACATTCAACTCGCTGCCGGCCATTGGGGGCAAACGGGTACCTATACGGAGACGGCGCTGTCTGATTCGACAATGCCGATCGAGCTATTTGGACACTGCGGCGCATACGGGACGTTCACGGTAACGGTAACTGGGCTATCTGGCCTTAGCCCGGCACGTTCGATGCCCACTGGGAGCTTACGCTGCCGCAAACACCGCGTGCCGGCAGGAGCACAGCGCTACTTCCGGATTGAGACGTGGTTTGACGGTAAACCATGCCGAGCACTGCTGCGCATGCGCGACCCGGCGAATGAATCAGACTAACTGGGCGGTACTCCTTGGGCGGCACGTTACGCCAACGTGGTGGACCTGGCAAACAGCCCGGTAGTGGCTGTCACAGCACTGGAACCGTCGGCAATATCAGCCGGCATCAATCCAAGTTTCTATTGGTCGGGCACGATCCACTCGGAAGCGTATGGTTGGTCGTCGAGGACTGTTCACGGTATCGTAGGCACCTGCGGTGCAAGCAGACATTAACCCGTGTCAGGTGCGTGGCGACAATGACCTGTGAACACTGCTGGCATCGATGGCGGCGAAGAGTCACATTGACTGGCGCAGGCCATAAATGTAAAAAGCCCATACCAGAAAGGTATGGGCTTTTGACATTTGGTGGCTCATACGGGACTCGAACCCGTGTCTCAGCCTTGAGAGGGCTATATCCTGGGCCTCTAGACGAATGAGCCGGAACGATTTTATTCTATCTGGCTCAGAGGCCTTTGTCAAATCGCCGATCCGGCGCGTGCCATCGGTTTTGGTGCGGCATAGCGGTCCATGAACAACGGGTATAGCTGCTCCGGACTGGTGATTGTCGTGACGTCCCAAGGCACGCGGGAAGGTACAAGCAGGAACGGGCAATTCTGATCGCCGCCCAGGCCGCCGTGGGTGGCCCAGTGCGGCTCGAACGCGATGGTGTGCCCTCGGCTGTCCCAGCTGCCGAACAAGGCCAGATCGCCGGTGGACGGAAAGGACATCAGCCGCGCCAGCTGTTGGGCGACAACCTGAGGCCTGGGCAGGTTGTCGAGCAGGTCGGAGATCAGCGGGTCTTTCAGATCACACAGCCGCCGCGGCCCACGCACGGTCATCGCCATGGCCTCCCCGTGCTCGCGGCCGAGGATCAGCCCGAGGCCGGGTTGTTCCACCAGCCCACGCAGTAATCCAGGATAGATGAGTTCGATCTCGCTGAGGTCCATCTGCTGCACGGTAACGTTGAAGTAGATGAGCGAGATCGTACCCGAGCTGCGCACGATCAGGTCGCGTTGGCGGCTGAGGTCCCACTCGTGTTCGTCGTCGATCGGGACGCGGCGAGCCAGGAAGTTGCGCAGCGCACCGGCTAGCTTCTGCGTGTGCGGTGACAAGTTCGCTTGGATGCTCTCCAGCTCCTGTAGCAATAAGCGTGCTTCTGTGGTCGACCGCCACTGGCCGCTGTCGCCTTCGTCGACCACGACCGAAGCATGGCGCTCTTCGACGAGTGACGTCATGAACTGCCCCAGGGTTTGGCCGTAGCGCTCCTGGAAGGGCGTGCAGGGGCTCATGCCGTGGTCGGAAAGCACGAACAAATCATAATCACGACGATTGGCGAAGCGCCGCCTGCAGGTGTCGATCTCGCGGATTCGACCATCGATGCTGCGCAGCACGCGCGCTGTCTCGCGATCAAACACGCCGAGCTGGTGTGCCACGTCGTCATAGCCGTAGAAGTTGGCGTAGATCGCCGGTACACGGCGGTAGATATCCAATAAGACGCCAAAGGTCTGGAGCTCGCGGAATACGACGCTTGCGAAGATCTGGAACAGGGCCGCAAGCGGCGAGAAGGGCCGGCGATGCGTTCCCTCGCGGGGAGCAATGCGGCTTGCCAGCCGCTGTCCAAGATCGCGTGTGAAATCCCACACCACATCGCCGATCAGGCGCAGGAGCCGAAGCGGACTCAGCAGCAACAGCGTTGCAAAGCTGATCCCGCGCACGTTCTCGAAAAAGCGCTCGCCGCCCAGCGCGCTGACCGTAAATAGCGACAGCCTGGCTCCGCCATCATAGATATTGACATAACTGGAACCTTGTTCCAAAAGGCCACGACGGCCGGCGCTCAAGCGGTCCTGCAGGATTCGCGCATCGCGCGGGTGTTTGGCGACCAGTGTCTTGCCGCTTTGTTTCTCGTACCAGCGAAAAGCCGGGATGTTCCAGTTGTTGCCGTACATCAGACCGCCTTGCACGGCAGGAGTACTGCTGGGCAGGCCGCACCACCATTGTTGAAGAGTGTATCCATCCCGTTCGAGCATTCGTTTGAGGTGCGGCATGGCTCCCCTCTCGATGGCCTGTTGCACCGTGGTGTGCGAAAGGCCGTCGATCTGCAAGATGATCAGGCCTTGACGACCGTCATCTTCGGCCGTGCCGCGGCCAAAACGCCGGGCCATTGCCCCGTATTTGCGAGTGTAGAACCAGTTGACGATTAGCTCGAGCAGGTCGAGCATCTTTGTATGAGCCACGTCATGGTTAGGATGAAGGAGCGATGAGTGATGAATGATGAGTGATGAACGGCGGACTCTGGAGTCCGTTGTTCATCACTCATCATTCATCACTCATCGCTCAGAAGCCATTGATTGAGCGTCGTGTAGCCGCGGTGGTAACCGTCGAGGCCATCGCGCAACTCGCCGAGGGTGCCGTGGTGTTCGGCGAAGGCATTGTGCCGGTGGATGCTTTCGAGGTTCTCCTGGCGGGCCATCACGAAGTCGCCATCGGGCAGAGCGCCGTAGAAATCGAGGGTCAGCCGTAACATTTCTCGCACCACGTCCTCGACGAAGCGCGGATTGCGGTGGGCCTTATTGACCACGAAGAACTCGTCGGGGCGCTTGAGTAGTTCGTAGATCTCCGAGCTCATGCTGTGCTCGACGATATGCACGAGGTCAAAGGCCTGGACTTCGGTCTGCGTGCCGAGCAACAGTGTGCCGCGGCCGCGTTGATTGTGCGTCGCCAAAGGAACAAGGTCTAGAATCCGGTCGGCCGTGGCAGCATCCAGTCCTTCTTGCTCCTCCAACAGTTGCTTCGCGTAGCCTCTGATCATGTCCTGTGCACACGGGCAGGCCGTCAAACCATCGGCTTCCACGCCAACGATGCGTCGCACGCTTTTGCCGGTGGCCACCGCCATGCCAATAAGAGTGTAGATCGATTGGGTAGGCTTGGCCGAGACCGGCGCGGTCTTACGCATGGGGAACTTGGCCTTAACCTGCACCTCGGCGCGCAGCGCGCGCTGGCTGGCGACGACCTGTCGCGCGAGCTGCTCGGCGAAGGTCTCGATGTCAGGCGCCGACAGCACCGTCATTTCATCTATCACCTGCTCCAACTCATCGCTGAAGCGCGACATGTGCACGCCCGCTTGCTGTGGCGCCAGGTCCACGAACAGATCTACCGTGGCGTAAAACAGGTTATCGCGGCCTTTGCCGGTCAGGCGGATGATGCGCTCCAGGTTAGTGACGCCGACCCGGCTGAGGCCAATCTGGACGCGCGGTTGGCTGCTCTGCACGTCGCGCTCAAAGGTCAATTCCAGACAGCGCCGCGCCGGCCATACACCCGCCTGATCGACTTCTGCCAACAATTCGGCCATAGTACGTCTCAGCACAGGATGTCGCAGTGAAGGCGCAATCTCCGCCAGTGGCACAAGCACAAACGCGCGTTCGGCCATGCGTGGGTGGGGTATCGTCAGTCCGGGCGCATCTACAATCATCTCGTCGAAGAGCAGGATGTCCACGTCGATCAGTCGCGGGCCATAGCGGAAGGTTGCCAGCCGGCCCATACGCTGTTCAACCTGCTTGACAAAGCGCAACAAATCCTGGGGTGCCAGCTCCGTGCTGGCCCGGCAGGCGATGTTGACGAAGGCAGGCTGTTCGGTGTAGCCGACCGGAGCGGTCTCGTAGCAAGACGACACATGCTCGATCGTTATCTGCGCTCGCAGGAGCTGTAGAGCCTGCACCAGATTATTTTGCCGGTCGCCCAAATTGGCGCCTAGGCCGAGGTAGACGGTATGCATGGAGATGATTCCAGAGGACGGTCTAGCTGGAAACTATGCAGAAGCCCGGTTCCGTTGCGAAATCGGGCTTCTGCTTAGTTTCAGCGGTTACGAGTAAAGAGGTTGACGATCGCCAGGAGGGCCACGGCGCCCAGCACCGCGACGACAAGCGCAGTGAGGTTCCAACCAACCGCCAGCTTACCGCCGGTGATCAGGCCATACACCGCGCCGCCGATGAATGCGCCGACGACGCCGACGATGATGTTCATGATGCAGCCTTGTCGGTTGTTGCGGCCAGTAATGATGCTTGCCAGCCAACCGGCCAATGCACCGAACAAAATCCACGAGCAGCAGCCGAGATTCGAGTTGATGTTGTTCAGATCCATAGTTTGCTCCTTCACGGGACACTAGGCAGCGCCAGCCTGCCG
>CAVPXC010000004.1:0-31021 GCA_963709505.1 uncultured Chloroflexia bacterium
AGGTGCAAAAGGTGCAGGCGTTGTGGGAGCAACCGTGGGTGGCTTGGAGCACAAGCGCCAGATATTGGTCGGGCGGCAGGATCCCGATCGGCGTATAGATTTGCTCATAGCGCTGCCGGTCTTTGTCCAGCGCCACCCAATCCCACTGCGCCAGCCGCTGCAACGCCTGCCGCACGATAAGAGGCGCGCCGTCAACAGCTGCCGACACTTGTCTGGCCAGGCCATAGGCCGGTTCGATCACCCGACGCGCCTCCGGCTCCGGAAGCCAGCGCCGCTGGCGCTGCCGCCGGCCGGCTACCGGCTCCGCCCATTTGCACAGCACGCGATTGTCCAGGCTACGCCGATAGTTCAGACCTGCGATAAAGGCCCCGTGCAATCGCCCCAAGGGATCGAACGTGAACGAGGGGCTTTCGTTCTCAACAAGCAGGTTGATGGCGTGCGGACGCACCAGCACGCTGACCTGCCCGATAGAAGGAAGCACCATCTGCCAACGTTCTGATAAATGCCCGGTCATATCAATAGGGTGCATCGAAAATTGGTAAAAAACAACGTCCGAAGCTAGCGTCGGTCGACTGGGAACCGTCCCGGAGGGAGTAGGTCCTGGCGGCGGTCGTCGATAGCTGTCAATAGCGGGGGCTTGAGTGGATCATTGGTAGATCGTCGCCAGACCCTACTCGACCGGCGCTGACCTTCTACCGCTTAATCAACCCGTTTTGAATGCATCATATCCAACGAAGTCAATCGTCACCGCTAGCGCCCTCTGCTCGACGGATGCCATGTTTGAGCAAGCCATTCCAGCAGCACCACCAGCGCCAGGATGCCTAGCAACAAAGTCGCATCCAACAGATCGACCAGGATGAGGAGCGCAGCCAGCGCCAGCGCCAGACCAATGAAAAACGCCTGCCGAAACGCGGCCCGGCGCACGGGCGGCCGGCCACCAAAGGGGACCAGACGATGCAGCCAGGCCAGCAAGGGCGCGAGCAACCCCGTGGCTGCAGCCACCAGCAACACGATCGCCAGCGCCACATTCGGCCGCGTCGGAGGGTTCTCGAACACCAGCCACGCCAACCCTGCCGCTGCCGCCAGCCCAATCAGCAATGAAAGCAAATAAACAATCGCGCCTCGCATAGGCTTCGATTGTACACGATGCACGACCAGAGCCAAAAGCCAACCCCACCATCGCGGACAAAGGATGAAATGCCTTGGGATTTCGAGACCTATGCTATAATTATTTGGTTTGCATCGATCGAAACAACGATTACTCGTCCGACAATTGTCAATTGTCAATTGTCAATTGTCAACTCTTTATGCTATGACCGTCCTCACCGCCAACAACCTCGCCAAACGCTTCGGCCCGCTGGACGTGTTCCAGGGGGTGAATTTGCGCGTGGAGAAGGGCGATCGTATCGGGCTGGTCGGTCCCAACGGCGAGGGCAAGACAACCCTGTTGCGCCTTCTGGCCGGCCTGGACGCGCCTAGCGACGGCTCGATCGCCCGCATGCGCGGGCTGACGGTTGGTTACCTGCCGCAGGACCCGCCGCCGCCGGGCGAGAAGACGCTATGGGACGACGTTTCCAGCCAGTTCGACGCTCTGCGCCGCCAGGCCGCAATGCTGCAACGGCTCGAAGAGAACATGGCCGATCCGGCCACCTACGAAGAGGCGCTCGCCGAGTACGGGCCGTTGCAGGCCGCCTACGAAGCCGCCGGCGGCTATGACTGGGAGCATCGCGTCCGCCAGGTACTGACCGGCCTGGGCTTCCCGCCCACCGAGCACACGATGCCTCTGACCCATCTCAGCGGCGGGCAGCGCACGCGCGGCCTGCTGGCCAGGCTGTTGTTGCAAGAGCCCGATCTGCTGCTGATGGACGAGCCGACCAACCACCTCGACCTTCACGCCACCGAGTGGCTGGAAGGCATCCTGCTCCAGTGGAAGGGGAGCATGGTGGTTGTTTCGCACGACCGCTATTTCCTCGATCGCCTCGCCACGCGCATCTGGGAGCTGGCCAGGCAGCAGATGGAGGTCTATCGCGGCAATTACAGCCATTACTCCCAGCAGCGATCGGAGCGTCGGGAGCGCCAGCTCAAGGAATGGGAGCGCCAGCAGGGCTTCATCGCTAAGGAACAGGATTACATCCGCCGGAACATCGCCGGGCAAAACACGAAGCAGGCCCAGGGCCGGCGCACCCGGCTGGAGCGGCTGGCCGAAGAAGACGGCCTGATCGAACGCCCGCTAGAACAGAAGTCCATCCGGCTTCACCTGGACGCACGTCTGCGCAGCGGTAATATGGTGCTTCGAACCCTCGACCTGGCCATCGGCTACCGCCACCAGAACGACGACCGTCAGACGCCCCGCCGTGAAGATGTCTCTGGCGGATTCGAGTATCTCGGCAGCCGCCAACCGGTCGGCCCGGACGACAACCTGCTTTTCCGCAGTGAGAATATCGAGTTGAAACGCGGTGAGCGCGCGGCCTTGCTTGGTCCAAACGGCGCGGGCAAAAGCACCTTCCTTAAGACAATCATGGGCAATCTGCCACCATTGTCCGGCAAAGTACGGGTAGGCGCCAGTGTGCATCCGGGCTACCTCGCCCAGGCCCACAGCGACCTCCGCCCCGAGACGACCGTGCTGAATGCGATTCTGGAAAAGGCGCCGCGGATGGAGATCGGACAAGCCCGCAGCTTTCTGGGCCGTTTTCTCTTCTCCGGCGACGACGTGTCCAAACCGATCAGCTCGCTAAGCGGAGGCCAGCGCAGTCGCGTGGCCCTGGCCCGGCTGACCCTCGAAGGCGCCAATCTCCTGCTGTTGGACGAGCCGACCAACCATCTGGACATTCAGTCGCAGGAGGTGCTGGAGGACGTGTTGCGAGGCTTCCCTGGCACGGTATTGCTGGTGACCCACGACCGCTATCTTGTGGACGCGGTGGCCACCCAAGTATGGATGATCGACGCCCAGCAGGAGGAACTCCGAGCCTATCCGGGCAACTACAGTGACTACCTTGCCGCTGTTCAAGCCGAACAGGAGGTCCAAGCCGCGGCGGCGTCAGCGGCTGCAGATCAACCCGGGCAACGTACCGAGTTCGCAGACTCACCGCGAGCGTGGCCGCGAGGATCGTCGCCAGCGTAAGGCCGCCGAGCAGCGCGCGAGCGAAGCCGATCGGCTTTTGCGCCTGATCGAGGGCCTGGAGCAACGAATCGAGGCAATCGGCGACGAGATCACCCAGGCCAGCTCCGCTCAAAACACACGCCGCGTTCAGGAGCTCGGCGTCGAGTACCAGGCCGTCGAGGAGCGGCTCCACCAGCTCATGGAAGAGTGGGCCGAGATGGCGGAATGATGAGCGATGAATGCGAAGTGATGAATGCGGAATTCACAGTCATGCCCGGGTCCGAGGGCATCCATCCGGCGTCTGGCTTAACCATTAGCCACGATTGTAGATAATGTCAAACGTTCACCTCGACAAACAAAACCCGGATTCCAAAATCGTCATTGGCTTGACTGGCAACATCGGCACCGGCAAGAGCACCGTGATGCGCATGTTGGCCGAGTTGGGCGCGATTGGTATTGATGCCGACAAGGTGGCCCACGAAGTGGTGATGCCGGGCGAACTGGCCTACGGCCAGGTCCTTGCCGAGTTTGGCCATGAGATCGCACCTAACGGCGGCCCAATCGACCGGGCCCGGTTGGGACAGATCGTCTTCTCCAACCCAACAGCACTGGCCCGGCTGGAGGCTATCGTCCACCCGGCCGTTTCCGAGCGCATCAGCCGGCTGGTGGCTGATGCGCAAGCGCCGGTGGTCGTCATCGAGGCGATCAAACTGCTGGAGGCCGGCCTGAGCGTGCGGCTGTGCAACCAAGTCTGGGTCGTAACCGCGCCGCGTTCCGAGCAAATTCGGCGGTTGATGGCCACTCGCGGCCTGAGTACGCAGGAGGCAATTCTACGCATCGATGCGCAGCCGCCTCAAGAGGAAAAAGTCGCTCGTGCCGACGTCGTCATCGACAACAGCGGCAGCCTGGAGGACGTGCGGCAACAGGTCGAGCATGCGTGGCAAACCTTAGGCCGCAACTGATCGGAAGGTGCTCACGTAGGGGCAGGTCTTGCACCTGCCCTGGCTGACCACACGTATGTGTAACCGGGCGGGCGCAAGGCCCGCCCCTACGGCCAATGTGACGCAAATCTGGCATCGTAAGCAACAGACCTATGAAAACACTACAAACTCTGTATAATAAGCATCCAAACCTGATTCTATGGGCTGCGCTAGCAGTTGGCATGGTGATCGTCTTGTTAGTAGCGGCCCGCAACGTCGGGTTTACGGCACCACAGTGGGCGGCCCTGATGGGTGCCACTGTGGCGTTGGCCGGACTCTGTGTCTGGATTATTAGTTGGGAAGATGGCGATTAAACCTTAGATGAGCACAAAACGCGATTACTATGAAGTCTTGGGCGTGCCACGCAGCGCAAGCTCCGATGAAATCAGAAGCGCCTATCGCCGGCTAGCGCGGCAATATCATCCTGACGTGAGCCAAGAGCAAAACGCCGAAGCGCAATTCAAGGAGATCAACGAGGCCTACGAGGTGCTCAGCAACGCCGAAAAGCGCACCACCTACGATCGCTTCGGCCACGCGGGCATCCAGGGCAATGCCGGCGGCTTTTCGGGCGGCTTTACCGACTTCAGCTCGATCTTCGAAGACCTGTTTGCCGGAATGGGCATGGGCGCCGGGACGCGACAGCCCCAGCGCGGCCCGCGGCGCGGTTCCGATCTTCGGGTGGGCCTCACACTGTCTTTCGAAGAAGCGGTCTTTGGCGTTGACAAACAGGTCGATGTGCAGCGGATGGAGACTTGCCAGCACTGCCAAGGCAGCGGCGCCGAGCCAGGCACGAACCCCCTGCGCTGCCCCCAGTGCGGCGGTGCAGGCGAGGTCCAGCGCCGCCAGCAGAGTATATTCGGCACAATCCTGACCTCGTCAACCTGCCCGCGCTGCAACGGCGCCGGCGAGGTCATTACAACGGCCTGTGTCGAATGCCAGGGCCAGAAGCAGGTCCAGGCCACTCGCCGCATGACAGTCAGCGTTCCGGCCGGTGTGGACGACGGCACACAGATCCGCCTGGCGGGCGAAGCCAACCATGGCCTCGCCGGTGGACCGGCCGGCAATCTGTACGTCGCGCTGTCAGTACAGCCGCACCTGTTCTTTCAGCGTCACGACAACGATATCGTCATGGAGTTGCCGATCAACATCGCCCAGGCCGCGCTCGGCGCCGAGGTCGACGTGCCGACCCTTGACGGTGAGGAAAAGCTCGTCATCCCGCCGGGCACGCAAAACGGCCGGGTACTGCGGCTCAAAAACAAAGGCGTGCCGCACCTGCGGCGCAGCGAACGCCGCGGCGACCAGCTCATCGCAGTCAAAGTAGTCGTACCGAGTCAGCTCAACCCCAAGCAGAGAAAGCTTCTTGAGGAGCTCGGCGAAACCATGGGTACACCCAAACTCGGCGATGAACGCGGCTTCTTTGACAAACTGGCCGGCGCGCTGGGCGATGCATTTGGTAGTTAATCAATGAAATGGCTTGAGATCAGCGTTCAGTGCGACGGCGAGGCGGCTGAGGCGGTGGCTGAGCTGTTCAACCGCTTCAACAGCAGCCCAGGACAGACCCAGGGCGGCGCAGTTGTCGAGGTCGGCGGCTTTGACGATTACGGCGAGGTCACCCAGCCCGTGGTCACGGTCAAAACATATTTGGCCAAGAACAAAACGCTGGACAGCCGGCGCAAAAAGATCGAAGAGGGTCTCTGGTTTCTCAGCCGGCTCTACCCCATCCCCGAGCCCGTGCTGTGCGAGTTGGCCGAAGAGGACTGGGCCACGGTTTGGCGAAAACACTATCACCCGATGCGGGTGGGCCAACGGCTCATGATTGTGCCGGCTTGGCAGGCGGACAACATCGATCTGATGGAAGGATCGGATACCGGCTTCCCTCTGCTTCCGATCGTTCTCGATCCGGGCATGGCCTTTGGCACGGGATTGCATCCGACGACCAGGCTTTGTCTGGCTGCATTGGAACGACACATCGGACCTGGCCAGTCTGTGCTCGATGTGGGATGCGGTTCGGGCGTCCTATCCATTGCCGCCGCCCGGTTGGGCGCAACGCCTATCCTGGCCACTGACATCGATCCCATCGCCACTGCGGCCACGATGGAGAACTGCACGCGCAACGGGTTGGACGGCCGCATCGAGGCCCGAGACGCCTCACTGCCTGGCCCGGATGATCGGCCGGGCGGATGGCACGTCGTCGTTGCCAACATCCTGGCCGATGTGATCGTACTGTTACTGGACCAGGGACTCG
Organism: uncultured Chloroflexia bacterium; assembly: GCA_963709505.1. Taxonomy (GTDB): domain Bacteria; phylum Chloroflexota; class Anaerolineae; order JAAEKA01; family JAAEKA01; genus CAVPXC01. The sequence continues at coordinate 6,326 of CAVPXC010000004.1, forward strand.
ATCGCTTGCTAGCCGCGGAGGGCCGGCTGATCCTCAGCGGTATCATTCAACCGCGGACCGAGGATGTGGTAGCCGCGCTGGATCGCTGCGGCCTGCATCTGATCGAGCGCACCCAAGAGGGTGACTGGGTCTGCTTGGTTGCGGGGGCCTCGACGTAACCCGGGCTGCGCGGCACGCATCCAACGCAAGAGAATAGCATGACGCAGCCAAGCGCAGTAAGAATGGCGCTGCCGTGCGCGTCCGAGCGCAAAGACAAACAAAATGTTCCACGTTACAGGAGATAAGACGATGAGCGAGCAAAATATTGAGAAGGTCATTATCCTCGGCAGTGGTCCAGCCGGCTACACCGCTGGCTTATACACGGCCCGCGCCGATCTTAACCCGCTTTTGATCACCGGCAACGAGATCGGTGGTCAGGTGGCGATCACCTACGAAGTCGAGAACTATCCGGGCTTCCCCGACGGCCTGACCGGACCGGAACTGGTCGAGAAGTTCCAGAAGCAAGCTGAAAAATTCGGTACCCGCATCGAGTACGATTGGGTCAGCGAGGTCGACCTGAGCAACCATCCGTTCACGGTGCGCACGGCCAACGGCAACGCTTATCGCTCCGAGGCTCTCATCGTGTCTACGGGCGCTACCCCGCGGCGGCTGGGCGTGCCCGGCGAGCAAGACCTCACGGGGTTGGGCGTTAGTTATTGCGCCACCTGTGACGGCTTCTTCTTCCGCAGTAAGGACGTGATCGTGATCGGCGGTGGCGACAGCGCCGTCGAGGAGGCCTTATTCCTGACCAAGTTCGCCAACACCGTGACTATCGTCCATCGCCGCGACGAACTGCGCGCCAGCAAGATCCTACAGGACCGTGCGAACGGCAATCCAAAGATCGCCTGGAAATGGAGCACCGTCGTCGAGCGGATCAACGCCAGCGCAGGAGACGGCAACGGTACCCCGCCCAAGGTGACCTCGGCTACGCTCAAAAACCTGAAAACCGGCGAACTGTACGATTTCCCGACGGATGGTGTGTTTGTCTTTGTCGGCCACACGCCCAACTCCGAGATCCTCGCGGGCCAGCTCGCGATCGATGAGAGCGGTTATGTCATTACCGACCGCAAGTATCACACAAGCGTTCCAGGTGTGTTTGCCGCCGGCGAGATCCAGGACCCGGTCTTCCGCCAGGTGGTCACGTCAGCCGGCCAAGGCGCCGGCGCGGCGATGCAAACTGAGAAATTCCTCGCCGAGCTGGAGAGCAAGAGCTACGCGGAGATTCTGGCCGAGCACGGGCTGGCCGAGCTGGTGCTTGCGTAAGTACCAGGGACTATCGTCCCTCTAAGAAAATTGATTAGAGAAGAAACGTAACTGTTCACCCGTCATTCCTGCATTCGCAGGAATGACGGGTGAACAGTTACGAAAGGACCTTCCTTCGGGGCAAGGTCCTTTCTTGTTTCGAGACGCGGTAGAGGAAGAAAGGACCTTTCTCCGAAGAAAGGTCCTTTCTGTTCTTGATCATTGCCCCTGCAACCGCGCCACGAACTCGGCATGCTCTGGCGAGCGCAGCCCTTCCTGCAAGACGGCCAGCAGGCCGCTCACGTCGTTCGCCCAGAATTTCCCCGCGTGCAACCACAGGCCAGAAAACACCTGGCTACGCAACACGCCATCCTCGTCAGGCTGCAAACGCACGTACTTCCCGGCGGCCAACGCGTGCCAGACAATTTGCCGCTCATATGCCAGCAGAACCAGGTACTCTTGCACGCCGTTGCGCTGATAGACCCGCAGCTTACTGTGCATATCGTAGGAGGCACTGCTGGCTGCAACCTCGGCGATAAACTCAGGAGAACCCTGCATAAACCCATCCCCGGTGGCCTGGCTTTTTCCGCCCTGAGCTTCACTCAGCAGCAACATGGCATCAGGTTGGACTTCGCTGCGGGAATCGATGCGCAGTGACGTGTTGTCCAGCAAATGGATACCGGGCGTGGCCGCCACATAAGTCAGCAGCCAGCCTATGACAATGGCATGAGGTTCACCATGTTGCACATACACAGGTGATGGCATATAAACTACTCCCTCCACTAGTTCAGCTTTCTTGACGTGCGGCATCGCCTCATAGCGCCGCTCGAACTCGGCGCGGCTGAGATGGTCGCCTGCATTCAACGGCGGGATCCCGCGACCCGTCTCACTCCCCGTCCCCGGCATCCTTTTCGATTGGCTCGTCTGTTTTGGAATTGCTTGCCGATCGACACTCACGGTGCACTCTCCTCTCCGGCGTGGTAGGCACGCCGCGAATACGAGGCCATTGTATCATTCCCCAAAACAATGCGCAAGGGACAATCGCTCAACGGGCGGTTGCGTCTTCGGGCGCACCGTGCTAAAATTCGGGCTGTCGCCGGAAATTTTGCCCGGTGGCTCGGCGAAAAGAGGAGACGACTATGTCCTACGTAACGATCGACAACGAGCCCGTATACTACCGTCTCAGCGCCAACGACCTGACGCGGCGCAAGCCGCCACTTGTGCTGATCCACGGCGCCGGCGGCAGCCACATGCACTGGCCAGCTTCGCTGCGCCGCCTGCCCGACTGGACGGTCTATGCGATCGACCTGCCGGGTCACGGCCAGTCCAAGGGACCGGGAAGAGACTCGATCGATGCGTATCGGGACGTCGTCTACGGCTTCTGCCAGGCACTCGGTTTGCAACACATCGTGCTGGCCGGGCATTCAATGGGCAGCGCGATCACGCTGGACTTCGCCTTGCACTATCCGCAGCGGCTGGCCGGCATCGTGTTGGTCGGCAGCGGCGCCAGGCTCCGGGTAGCGCCGGCTATCTTGGAGGGTTTGCGCAGCGACTTTCCTGCCACGGCGAAGATGATCACCGAATGGACACACGATCCGGACGTGCCGGAACAGATGAAGCGTTTGTTTCTGCAACGCCTGATAGAGAACAACCCCGATGTGCTCTATGGCGATTACGTCGCCTGCGACCATTTCGACCTCCGCGCCGATATCGCTCGCATCCAGCCGCCGGCACTGGTTATCTGCGGCAGTAACGATCGGATGACACCTGTAAAATACGGCGAGTATCTTGTCGAAAACCTACCGAATGCCCGCCTGGTGTGTATTCCCGAGGCCGGCCACATGGTCATGTTCGAGGCGCCGGAGGAAACGGCGGCGGCGGTGGAGGGGTTTTTGGCGGAGTGCGGCGGGGGACGGTAGATGGTCCCTCAAATTGGTTTCAGGTATCTTCTCAATTTGTAGGGGCGTACCCTTGCGGTCGCCCGGCGGGCGACCGCAAGGGTACGCCCCTACAAATTGAGAAGATACGATTTCAGGATGGCACGACCGCATCCCGAAGCACACGTTTGGCGGCTTGGGCGGCGCGGCCCCGGTGGCTAATGCTGTTCTTGTGCGCAGGATCGAGCTCGGCCATGGTTTGAGCATAGCCGGCTTCGGCCACGAGGAAGATCGGATCGTAGCCAAAGCCGTGGCTGCCGCGCGGCTCAAAGCCGATGCGGCCCTCACACACACCGTCGACGGTGTGCACCTGGTCGTCTGGCCACACCAGCGCTACGACGCAATGAAACCGAGCCGTGCGCGCAACTCTCTGGCACGCCGGCCAGCCGCGCCAACAGCAACCGGTAGCGATCCTGGTCAGTTCGCGCCTCCGGCGCGCCATAACGAGCCGAAAGGACCCCCGGAGCGCCGTCCAGGGCATCCACGGCGAGGCCCGAGTCGTCGGCCCAGGTCAGAAGGCCGGTAGCAATAGCATAGGCGCGAGCCTTCTGGACAGCATTTTCGGCGAAGGTTGCGCCTGTTTCCGCCGCCTCAAACGTGATCCCCTCGGCGTCCAAATAGGTCACTTCGAGCGGAAGATCGGACAACAGCGCACGATACTCGCGCACCTTGCCCTGGTTGTGGGTGGCTATCAACAGCTTTTGACTCATCGTTCCTCACTCCGGATGGAATTGACCGCGGTGGGATGATAACATATAATCGCGCGGCGATGAAGTTGACTGAGCGGTTTGTCTGGCGCAAAAGGAGATGCTTGCGTGGAATACCCACTGCGTTTGTTCAGCGGCAGTGCCAATCGGCCGTTGGCTGAGGAAATTGCCGCGATTCTCAAGCAAGATCTAGGCCAATGCAAGACGACCTTCCTGGCCGACAGCGAGATCCACGTCCAGATCAGCGAATTGGTGCGCGGTGACGATGTCTTTCTGATCCAGCCGTGCGCAACGCCGGTCAACGACAATCTGATGGAGCTTTTGTTGTACATTGATGCCTTTCGCCGGGCTTCGGTCCACAGCATCACGCTGGTAATTCCGTATTTTCCTTACGGCCGTCAGGAACGCATGGCCATCGGCCGCGAGGCGATTAGCGCTCGGCTCGTGGCGCGAATGATCGAGACATTGGGCGCCAGCCGCATTATCTGGGTCGACATCCACGCCGAGGCCACCCAGGGTTTCTTTGACATCCCGGTCGATCCTTTGTCCGCACGCGAGGTACTGGCCTCCCACTTCGAGGACCCTAAGTTCCGAAACGCAGTGGTAGTGTCGCCGGACGTGGGACGCACCAAGGTCGCCAGTCGTTTTGCAGAGACCCTGCACCTACCGCTTGTGCTGATGCACAAACGCCGTGAAGGCTTTGACTCCGTGCGCACCACCCACGTCGTCGGCGATATCAAGGATAAGATCCCGATCGTCATTGACGACCTGATCGCCGGTGGCAGCATTTTAACCCAGCTCGACGGCTTGATCGAAGCCGGCGCACGTCCGGAGATCTACCTGGCAATCACCCATCCCGTCTTACTGTCCAGCGCGCTTGAGCGCCTGGACAAAGCCGACTACATCAAACAGCTCGTAGTCACGAACACCATCCCCGTACCGCCCGAAAAGCGGCACCCCAAGCTGGTGGTCAAGTCGATTGCACCCCTGCTGGCCGACTGTGTCTACCGCATCTGAACTCGACGCTCGATCAGCCCGTTGCTACAGCGCCCGCACGACGCATTCGAACCCCCGTTGTTGCGTCTTGCGCGGCAGGCCAGCATCGATCTCGACTACGACACAGAAGACTAGGAGAACAATCCGTTGTATCTGTGGCTTGATTTATACGCCCCCTACCTCGCGCTGGCCGCGCTGGCCGCTGCGCTGCTTGCCTTGGGCTGGGGATTTCGTCAACACCGCCAGCTGCGCGCCGCGCAGACCCGCTATGCCGAGCTGACGGCCGGCACGAGCGGGGGCAGCCTCGAACAGGTGCTGGCTGGTCATCTGGATAATGTCCGGATGGCCACGGAAAAGGCTGCACAGGCGCTGGAGATCGCGCGCGAGGCTGAGCGCCAAAGTCGCAGCCACATTCAGCACGTGGGCCTGCTGCGTTACAACCCCTTCAGCCACACGGGCGGCGATCAGTCGTTCGTGCTGGCCATGGCCGACCACGACGGCAATGGCGCGATCGTCAACAGTCTTCACGCGCGCGAGGGCACGCGCGTCTACGCGAAGCCGCTGACCGGTTGGGAATCGATCTATACCCTGACCAATGATGAGAGTGAGGCTATCACCAAGGCACGCGGCCAAGCCGGCGCCAGTGTGGTGCCGAGCACCAACGGAAAGGTGTGACCATGTTCAGCAAGGAGCGCAAAACCGATCCCAACGTCATCGACGTGACCATCGGGCCGCGAGCCACCTTCAATGGCAGCCTGCGCTGCGACGGCAGCATCCGCATCGAGGGTGTCATGGAGAGCGGCGAGCTGGAGACCCTCGGCAACATCATAATTAGCTCGAGCGCCAAGGTCATGGCAACCGTCAAAGCGCGCACGGTCTCGATCTCCGGTGCTTTCAACGGCGAGATCGATGCCCAGCGCGTAGAGCTATTGGAAGGCGGCCGGGCCTGGGGCAAGATCAAAGTTGCCTCGTTCCTTTTGGACGAAGGCGCCTTTCTGCGCGGAGAGCTGGTCATGCAGGGTAAGTCACCGGCCGAGCCCTTCGTGCTGCCACGCGGCAACCAGCCGATCCCAGTGGTAGACAAGCCGGTGGAGCTGTCACCTGTCGAAGAGGGCAGTTAGCCACAGTGAACAGTGAACAGTAATCAATCTGCACTGTTCACTGTTTACTGTTCACTGTTTACTGTTCACTAACGGCCGTTTTGAACGGTACAGCACTATTCCGCGTACACCTGAGTGGCCTTTGGCCGTCCGCCAACGCGGCGCTGCGGACGGCGCCGTTGCCAGCCTTGGACCAAGCCGACCACCACCACCATTCCGAACCCCAATACATACAACATCAGAAACGGGGCGGCATAGAGCTGGCCGCGTGCGATGGCGACGATGACCGTTAGCAGCGCATAACAAAACAGAAACATCTCGCCCAACACCAACCCGCTCAACGGTAGGGAATAACGTTTGTCTTGCCACTGATCGCCAGGATCTTGCAGGTGGAACTTGGGGGTGCGACGAAACTCGGGCATTTGATTGCTTAGGCCGCGCGCTACTGCCACGGTATTACTTAGCGCCAGTCCGGTGCCCATCAACACCAGCAGCGGCAACGAAAGCAGCCGGCGCAACCAGCCATGAAGGAGCGGTTCGTCGCCGTGCAGCTCCCACTGCGAAATCGCATAAAGGAGCGGCGGGCCGATACTTGCCAAGCCCAGGTAGGTCAGCAGCCAGCGCAGCGGATTGGCGCTCGTGTCGCCGAACCAGAGAAGCGGGAGAGTCAGAAGCAGCAGAAGAAGCATCAGGGGATGGCAGAAATACGCACCCAGATGGATCAGCGCCTCAATGGTGTGAAGCAGCGGTCGCTGCGCCCGCACGAGCTGGCCGCTCAGCTTGCGAAAAGTCTGGATGGAGCCGGTGGCCCACCGGCTTTGCTGCCGCTTGAGCGCAGCCAACTGCGGCGGGATCTCGGCCGGCGCCGACACATCGGGCAAGTAGAGGCCGCGCCAGCCACGCAGTTGGGCACGATAGCTCAGGTCAAGGTCCTCGCACAAGGTGTCGATCTGCCAACCGCCTGCGTCGTCGATGCAAGCGCGGCGCCACAGACCGGCAGTGCCGTTAAATCCAAAAAACCAGCCACTGCGCTGGCGCACGGTCTGCTCCACCATGAAGTGGCCGTCCAAGGCCAGGGCCTGAGCGCCGGTGAGCGCGGAGTAGCGTTCGTTCAAATGCGCCCAACGAGTCTGCAGGAAACCCATCGTTGGGTCGGCCAGGAGGTGCGGCAACGTGCGGCGCAAGAAGTCGGACGGCGGAACGAAATCGGCGTCAAAAATGGCGATGAATTCCCCCGTGACCTGCGATTGGGCCGCGCTCAGGGCGCCCGCCTTGTAGCCAGGCCGTTGCGCCCGATGCAGCAACGCGATGTCCAAGCCCCGCGCCCGCTGGCGCTCGATGCAGGCTGCGGCCAGAGCCGTGGTTTCATCGGTCGAATCGTCCAACACCTGGACTTGCAACCGGTCGCGCGGGTAGTCCAGCGCGGCAACGGCGTCGATCAAACGCTCAACCACGTGCAGCTCGTTGAACACTGGCAACTGAACGGTAACCGCCGGCCATTGAGTTAAAGTCGGGGGCTCCGGCGGGCAGTGCTGTCGACGCCGAAGGTAGAGCAGAGCCAGAAACAAAGCATTCGCACCATAGACGGCCAGCAGAATGGCTGCTATGGCATGCACTAACGAAACAAAAAACACGGACTCACTCCAGAACAAGTTTGTCTGTGCATAAGCACAGACGACAGAGTATAGCACCAGGCCTATGAACAGCCAAAAGCGACAGGCGGGGAGATGGCTTACAGGTGGCAGGTGGCAGGTCGCACGTCTTGGAAGACCTTCAACGCTCCACCTGCCACCTGCCACCTGCCACCTGCCACCTGCAACTTGCAACTTATCCCCGGCCCTCCGCCACCTGCCTATAGACTGCCAAGGTCCCGCAAGCCATCGCCTCCCAAGTAAGTTGTGCGGCACGCGCCAGGCCGGCGGTGCGCAAGTGTTCATGATTTGTTCGCTCGGTCAACACCTCCACCAGGCCGGCATAGACCGCGTCCACATTGTGCGGATCGACCAGCACAGCCGCGTCGCCGGCCACCTCAGGGAGCGAGACTCACCGTGCTTGTGATCACTGGCACACCGCTGGCCATCGCCTCGAGCACCGGCAAACCGAAGCCTTCGCACGTAGAGGGAAATAGAAAGACGTCCGCGGTTCTGTAGAGTCGGGCCAGCTCCGGCTGCGACAGTTGCGTCACTCGCTCAACACGCGTCATGTCGAGCCTGGGATACCGTCGAGCCAGCTCGGCGTCAGGTGTTAAGTCGGCGCCTACCAAGACAAGACGGTGTGGCAGCGAGTTCTGCTCGATCAGTCTGGCGAAAGCGGCCAGCGCCACAGGCCGATTCTTGTTGGGAAAGTCACCACCGACAAACAAAATGAAGGGTGGATCGGCGGGTGGGGCATCAACAGGTAGGGGATAGAAGACCGCCCGATCGACGCCTTCGTGCACGACAACGCACTGCTCCGGCCGGGCGCCGAGCACGACTCAGCGCGTCGTGGCGGGTAGCCTCGCTCACGCAAATCAGCCTCGCTGCCCGCCGCGCAAGCTGACACTGTCGCCCGTACCACCAGCGGTTGATGACCTTCCCGTTGAAGAGATCAGGCATGTGCAGCGGGATAAAATCGTGCAACGTGAGCACCAAGGGCTGCGGACACCGCCAAGGCACGCCCGGCACGCTAAAGGCCGCAACGAAACCGAGTGAATGAAACAAGTCGGCGCGCTCCCGTTGCAGCAGTGCCGGCAGCAGCAGTTGATGGCTCGCAGCCCCCGTCAGCCGGCCCAGCGATGGCCTCGGCAAGGTTACCAGGCTCACGTTAACCGACAAGGGATCCAGAATTGGTCCTGCAGCTCCGCCCATCTCACGGTTCCACGCCGCAAGAGGGTCTTCATCAGCTGCCTGCCGTTCAAAGGGATGGACAATGAGCTGATATTCGGTGTCCCGATCCAGAGTCAGCAGCGTTCGCAACAGCTCACGCGTATAAGTGCCGACGCCGCGTAGACGATGGCCGGTCTGTAAGGGCGTAGCGTCGATGAGAACGCGCATTTGACGATGTAGATGAATAGAGACGCAGACCTCGGACGCTCACGGGCGCCGGGGAATGACAGTGGGTGTCGGGATAAGGATCGAACTCGGGACGCACCAGGCGAATTTGCACCGTGCCGGGAACAACGGTCGCCTTGAGCGACTCCGGCACAATAAGCGTCGGCGTCAAGTCATAGATGCCTGGGCCGAGATCGGTCACGTCAACCACGACGCGTACCAACTTGGGATCGGCGTTTACTTGGTTGAGTACCGGAAGCGGACCTGACAATATTACGTCGACGGAGGCAGGGCTCTTGCTTACTGTGTCGGTCAGCTGGGCGCCGTTGAGCTCGACCGGCACGGTCAAACGCAAATTACCCAGCTGCGGCACGATGGTGATGCGAGCCTCGACAGTGGATTCGCTCACACCGCGCTGGTTCAGTGCGCTTACACTCGCAGGCGGCGCCAACGGCACACGGCGCACGATGTCGCCGGCCGCGCCAGTGACGTCCACCGGGGTCGTGTCGACGAAACCTCCTATTCGCTCAAGGATGGCCGGTGGCCCGAGAAAAGTCACCGTATTGGGATCGACATTGATGTTACTGATCCAATATCCCGGCGCCACGGTACCGGTGATCACCACGTGCACAGCTGCATCGCGCGTGTTGAAGCTTTGGCTGATCGGCACAGTTACTCGCACGCTCTCCGGATCGGCTACCAGACCGGTCAGAACTTGCCCCTGGACGTCCTTCAACACGACCGTGCGATCCTCCTGGAAGGTGCTTCGAGCGCCGCGCAGCAAGAGGGCCACCTCGGCTCGCGCCAGATTTTCCATGACGTCAGCTGGACCAGTAACCATCACCTGTGACGGCTCGGTGGATGGCTCTCCATTGACCTCATAGGAAAACGGCAGGGTGTCACGGTCGGACAGGATCACGGCCACGGTCATAGGACGCGTGGCCTTTGCCTGAAGCTCAACGTCGACCGCAGTCGGATCGACTGAAACAATGCGGACTCGCTCGTCATTGGCTCGAACATCGACGGGCACTCGGTGCACATCGGCATGGCGTCCGGTCAGATCTGCGGTAGCACGAAAGCTCCGAGGGGACAGATTTGCCATGATATCTTGCGGCGCCTGCACTACGGCGGAGACCGTCGCGGGCATGTTAGTCACCAGAAGCAGATCTTTGTCCTGGTTGACCACGCGCAGTGGGATATCGGCCATGGCCTCGGTCTTCGCTGGGTTGACCTGCTCGGCGACCAAGAGCCAGGTGGCGACAGCGAGCATCACCGCCAGAACGACTGTGGAGGCAAAGCGGAAGATTTGCGCCATGCGAATTCGTCTCGTGGCCTTGCCGCTATGGCCCAGACTGTGACGCCTCGCCGAGACTACGCCTCGGAACCCAGTCGGCGAAGCCTGCAACGGGACATAGAAGCGATAAAGCGTATCGCGCAGCTCGGTCGCGTCCAGGTCACGGTTCAAACGCCCCTTCTGGGCGACGGAGATATAGCCGGTTTCCTCAGAAACAACCAAGGCCAGGCTGTCGCTCTGCTCACTGATACCGAGGGCAGCGCGATGGCGCGTGCCTTGATGCATCCCCTCGGGGAGAGGCTGTTCGCTCAGAGGTAGGACCGCGGCGGCCGACACGATCTCGTCCTCCCTGATGACAACTGCGCCGTCATGCAAGGGGCTTGTCTTCTGAAAGATCGTTTCGAGCAAGTCCGGGCTGAGATGGGCATTCAGCCGGACCCCTGTGCTGATGACATCACTAAGCGCCGTCGTGCCCTCAAGAATGATCAGCGCGCCGATCTGGCGGTCCGAGAGATCGGAGGCGACGCGCACAAGCGCTGGAACGACACGGTGACTCAGCTCTGTTGGCCGGATCTGAAGAAAACCAATTGTCCGGCCCAATCGTTCCAGGCCGCGCCGCAGCTCAGGTTGGAAGATCAGCGGAGTGGCTACCAGGCACAGAATGAGTGCGGTGCGCAGCATCCAAGTGAAAGTCGGCAGCTGGAACAACGCTGAGACAGCCACGGCGATCAACGCAAGGATGAGCACCCCCCGCAGCAGCACAGCCGCCTGAGAACGTCTGATGACCAGGAGAATGAGAAAGTAGGTCAAAGACACCAACAACAGATCGAGAACTGTCTCAAGCTGATTGGAACTGTAAAGCAGGTAGGCGAGGTTTTCGGGGAGCCTCTGTATTTGAAAGAGGTTTTGCATGGGAACCCACTAACTTGAGAGCCGCGGACACTTGCGCCTGTGCGCAGTGCATGTGTTGGAGAGGCGCGGATCAGAGCGGAAACAGAGCGCAGTTGAATAGGACTATTACGTCCAAAAACCGCCGATTGTTCTTATCTCTATTGCGTGATGGAGAAATCCTTCACGGACCATTCTCTCCAGTCACCTGTGGTGCGCACGACGAGTTGGATGGGCTGCTGGCCCAACAGCCGCGGTTCGTTTGGGACACGAAATTGCATTCGTGCGGAGCCGTCACTCAATATCGTCGCACTTGCCGTGGTAGATACCGCTTGGCCATCAGGTGACGGAATCGTTGCCCCACGCGGCAGCAGGACCACAATGACCGGCGTGCCTGGCGTCCACTGGCCACTGATCGATACCTCTACCAAAGTGTCAACCGGGCCTCCGGAAGGATTCAGTCTCACGTCACGCTGAGGTGTGGGTGAGGGCGTGGCGGTAGGCGTCGGCGTGACAGAGCTGCCGGGCGACCCCGTGGGCGTCGGCGTGGGTGTGCTGCCGGGCGTCACAGTCGGCGTCGAGGTGCTTACCGTCTGGGTCGGGGTGGCAGTGCTGCCAAGCGGCATTGGCGTCCAAGTCGGCGTAGGTGAGCTAACCGGTTCTCCTGGTTGCAAAGGTGTCTGAGACTGGGGGGGCACGACCACCACACCCGCCGGGGTGGCAGCCAGGACGGGGATCCAGCTTAGAGCAACCCGCGCCGGGCCGGCATTATCAACGAACAGCACCATGATCTGGTGATCGCCACGAAGCAGTTGAGTATCAGCGGCAATCGCCTGATCGCTCGATCCACTCCACGCGTCTATCAGGACCTGGTTGTCCACCAAGACGCGGGCGCCGTCGTTGGCCGTAATTGAGAAGCGATAGGATCCCTCGGCAAAAGGCAGGGTACGCGTCCAGCGGGCCGAAAACCCATCGACAGGGACTTGTCCGGGCGCAGGGCTGGCCTCACCCCAGTCAAAATCGACCGCAACATCGTTGCGCACCAGAGACGGCTCGCCGGCAAGCCCAGGATTAGCAAAGTACTCGCCGCGCCAATCGGCGAACGTGGTGAGCGCTTCCCAGCGCAAAGCCACCGAGGCCGCCCCCTGCGAGTCCACGTACTCTACCACCAGATCATGCTCGCCTTCAGATAGCTCGGTGACAGCGGTATAGGCAGTAGACGTCCCGGGATCTTGCCACTGGTCAATCACCATCTGTCCGTCGACGGTCACACGCAAGCCGCCATCGGCGGTCGCCAGGAAACGATAGCTACCGCCGGCAAAAGGAATCCGCTGCGACCAGCGCACGGAGAAACCATCCTGCGGTAGAGATAGATCGGGCGCTTGTAGAGCCCAGTCGAACACCAACTCGGAATCGCCCCTGGAAAAAGCCGGTGTGCCCAAGAGATTGGGGTTGGCGAAATACTCACCTAGCCAGCTCCCTGCGACGGGCGCGATACTCTGGGAACTCGGCGTTCCCGTGGTGATAACCGGTGCAAGATCAGCCGGTGCGACTGTCGGCATCGATGGGGACGCAGCTATGGGAACCCCGTCGGCTGTCTTGAGTAAACGAAACGAACGAGTAGCGACCTGGCCCAATTCGATACCGCTGGCTAGGAAGATTGTCATGCCCTGCGCAAGCAGCGGGCCGGCCAGCACATCGACTTCGATTGCGCCCTGATGATCGGCCCGGATCACCGTGAGGGCGCTCTCGGCATCGCATAGGATGTCGTCTGTAGAGCTGGCACATATTGCCACTTCTTCGCCGCGACGCCAACCGCTGCCGCTCACGAGGAGTGTTGTCTGTTCATCCACCGCCGCGGCTGCGGGCGCCAGGCGTAGCACCGGTTTCGCGCGGGGCCAGGCCACGCACGAGCAAGGCGACCAACACCGCAACGAGCAGGAACAACAAAGCAGCTACAGTGACTAGAATGAGCCGTCTTCGCCCACGATGGGGGGATCTCAGATTGGACGATTGAGACGTTGTCATGATTTCAACGGTTTTTGTCCGAAGGGAATGTCCTTAGGACTATCAGGCGGCACCGATTATAGCACAGCAGCCAACAATTGTCATGCCGCGATGAAGCGTACCATGACCCACCAGATTGACAAGACAGGTAAATGGAATACAATGCGGGCGTGCCTGGGACTACCGGGCATGTCACTGGCTCGCGTGAGCCCGGATGGTGTCATGCACGTTTTGGTGGTGCACTCGGACCCGCGTTTCTATCGTGAATTGCGGGACCTGCTTTCGTCACAAGAGGCATCCGGAGCCTATCTTCCCAATCTGAGTGAGATCCGTGCTCAGATCGAGGCTCATTTCCCGGATTTGATTGTCCTGGAACAGCGTTGCCTGTACGATGGCGGTGAGTTGCTCGGTCACGCCTTCGCGGCTGGCCGACTGCAGCGCCTTCCGGTCATCTATTTGACTTCAGCAGACTGCGAGCGTATGCGCGCTGGAGAGGAGCCTCACCGCCTCGCCGATCTCTTGACGCACGTGCGCAGCCAGACAGAGCGGGCCAGGACCCGGCAGGTTACACAGATCGGGCGGCTCCGTATCCATGCTGGACGCATGCGGGTCGCGTTGGACGATCGCTGGGTGCGGCTGCCGCCGATCCAGTTTCGTATCTTGCAACACCTGGCCGCCAATACCAACGAGGTCGTCTCGCACCGCGAACTCATCAGTGTTGTATGGGGCGCGGAAGCAGCCGACGATGAAGCCCGCCGTGATGTGCTGAAAGTGCACATACGACACCTACGCCGCATGCTGGGACCCGACACCCAGGGCTACATTCAGACCTTGCGCGGTCAAGGGTATGCACTAGTCGATCCGGATGCGGACGAATAACCCGGGGCCCGGCAATGGGCGCCCGTCCCCGCCTAGAGGAGTTGAATCTATGCCCATTGTACGCTGTAGAATGACCGATTGCGTGAACTGGGATGAGGGCTATTGCTCGGCAGCCCGCATCAATATCGACGATGAAGGCGTCTGCTTGACTTACTCGACGCTAGACGACTCGGTCGAGGAGATCGAGCAGGAGCCAGAGTGGGAGGCAGAGGAAGAAGATGCGCCGGAGGAAGACCTGGCCAGCCTGGAAGATGAGACCGAAGAAGAGGATGTTGTGATCCGCGGCAGGCGCCGGTGGGACGACTGGTGATCGGTCACTGTCGATGGTCGTTGTGCGACTGAGCGTTGGCCGGCTCGATCGGCGTTAGGATCTTCTTATGTCTTGGGCAACCTGCCCGCTCTGTGATGGCGCGCTCATTCTCCCTCGCACCTTAACGGTGGAGAGCACCCTGTTCTGCCCACGTTGTGACTGCTTGCTGCAAGTCGTGTCCTTGGATCCGCCAGAGGTTGATTTCCCCTTTCGACTGAGCGAGACCCTTGACGAGCCGAGGATTAGCCGGCGCAGCCGGCGCTTCACCTCTTCCAAGTAGGTCAACGAGTTAGAGACCGGTAAAACAAACAACAGCGGAGCCGTCGAGTGACGTGCTCCGCTGCTGCTATTTCACTACCCGGTGAATGGGCTGGGTTGTCCTGCCATCCGCCTCGACCCGATCACCTGCCCGGCCGAGCAGGATGATCCTCGTCGTCATCGGTGTCGACAAGATCGTCGACATCATCGTATTCGTCGTCGAAATCGCTGAAATCGTCGGCCTCTTCGTCAAGCTCCCAGTCATCCTCTTCGTACTCGAAGAATTCGAATACTGAGCCTGGAGCATTGCACTCAGTACAGCGTTTGGGACGCCGATTGGATGCACCCTCCTCGATGTATCCGCAGTCCATGCATTCCCATTCGCCCTCAAGAACCTCGGCGTCTCTAGTCACCCGGGATACGGCCATCAATCTCTTCTCCTCTGCGTAGATCGAAGCGTAAGTCTGGACAATATGTCGAAGTATAGCACCCCGCTCACAGGCTTGTCAATAGCAGTCCAGGTGTATTTTTGGTAAACTTTAGGTAAAATTCCAGCCCAGCAGAGTTAACATGAACGATGAATAATATAAGAATGATGAATGATGAATGATGAATGATGAATGTTCACTGTTCACTGTTTATTGCTTACTACGTCTAATTTGCGCCCATCTGTCCTAGCGATGTCGGGCGGCTCGCCGGCGTAAGGGATTACGCAGGGCAGCAAAGCCTGACAGCGTTGCACCATACAGAAGTTGACCGACGAATATCGGCCAGGTGCGCCACACGTCAAACACCGCCAGGTTGAGCCACCGCAGGGCCAGACGTGAGACGATGTAGGTCACCAGGCCGTAGAACACACCGATCACGATCAGCGACGGCGTGTCCTCCGGGGACTGTGCCGAAGCATACAGCATGCCCAGCAATCCCCCCACAAGAAGCTGCACGGCGATGCCTACCACCGTCACTGCCCCGGCCAGGTCAACCGGAATGGGTGTCGCGCTACTGCCCAGGAAAAAGCTGCCAATCGCGTTGATGGGCGTCCACAGCCCTTTGCCGATCAAGCTCGAGCCAACCATGGCAACAACGGCCATGACAATCGCCGCAGCTATGCCAGCAACAAGGCCCTGCTTGATAGTTAGAATCTCCGATTGGCCAGTGCGTTGATGTTGTTCGACGGTCATTGTGAGGTATCTCGTTGCCAGGAATCGAATGGCACCGCATCCAAGCTGCCCGAGCTTTCGGGCACAATCTGTCGCACGCGCAACTCAGCTTCGTTGAGCAGCCGATCACACAGTTCAGCCAATTGGGTCCCGCGCTCGAACAACGCCAGAGCCTCGCCCAGCGAAAGCTCGCCCGCTTCCAAGCCGTGTACACTCTCTTCCAACTGGCGAAATGCTTGCTCGAATGTAAGTTCTTCCATAATCATCCTCGTTGTGCCAAAACAGAGGTCTCGAAGTCGCCGTCCGCCACCAAAACCCGCAGGCGGTCGCCCGTACTCACCTGCCGGACCGAGGTCACTACCTGGCCAGTGACCTCCTGCTGAACGATTGCATAGCCACGATGCAGCACCGCGCGGGTCGAGGCTGGCAAGTCGGGCCTGCATGCCCACGACCTCAAGTCGCCTGACGAGCAGCGCTTGTTGCATCTGGCGCGCCAGCGCCTGGCCCAGATCGTCGACCTGTTGGCGCCGGCTGCCGATCTGCATCTGCGGTGAGAGCCGCAGCAGCAAACGGCGCGTTTGGGCTATGCGCCGCCGCTCACCAGCAAGTTGCTTGACCCACGAACCCCGCAGCCGGTCGCGCAGGATACGCGCCTGGCTTGCCAGGTCCAGGCGGTCGGGGACGGCCAATGCCGCGGCGCCGGTAGGAGTCGGCGCTCGCAGATCGGCTGCAAAATCGGCCAGGGTGACGTCGGTCTCGTGTCCTACACCGCTCAACACAGGCAAAGCGCTGGCTGCAATCGCGCGCACCACCCGTTCGTCGTTGAAAGCCCACAACTCCTCGATGGAGCCACCACCGCGCGCCAGGATGATCAGATCGATCGGTTCGATCGCGGTGCTCCACGCGTTCAGCTGGTTGATCGCGGCCACGATCTGCAGCGGCGCCTCGACGCCCTGCACTGCGGCGGGCGCCAGCAGGACGTCCACCGACGGGTAACGCGCGGCCAACGTGCGCAGGATGTCGCGCAGCGCGGCAGCTTGCGCCGAGGTCACGATCCCAACACGCTTCGGCCAGGCCGGCATGGGCCGCTTTCGGCCTGGGTCGAAGAGCCCTTCGGCTGCCAGCCGCGCCTTCAACGCCTCGAAGTCCTGGTACAGGCGCCCCACGCCAGCCATCTCCAGATGGTCAGCGTAGAACTGCATCTTGCCCTGGGCCTCGTAGACTGAGATCGCCCCGTGCACTACTACCTGCTCGCCGTCCTGGGGCAGCCGGCGCAAACGTAGAGCGTCCGAGCGCCACATGACGCACGCTAGAACCGCAGCGGAGTCCTTGAGGGTGAAATAGCAGTGGCCGGAGGATGCTTGCTTGAAGTTGCTGACCTCGCCCTCGAGCAAAAGATCGGAGAGGGTTCGATCATCGGCCAGGAGGTTCTTGATATGGGTCAGGAGTTGCGAAACGGTAACCATGTCGTTGTTTCTCACTCAGCCGGCCGGGCCGGCACCAGGCGCTTCGCCGCTTTGGACGGAGGCACGAGGAGGCGCAATGCGTGCGGCATAACCTCCACTGTAAGCGGCGTGACGCCGAACGGCTCGGCATCCACATGTACCGGCTGGGGCGTGTCGGCATCGATCACCACACGTCGCGCAAGAGCGTAGCTCACGCTCGGGTCGCCCATGTGCTGGCCAACGGCCAATTTCCGCAACATCCCCAGGCCATTGCGCCAGTTGACGTTGTGAAAGAAGACCACATCTAACAAGCCGTCGTTGAGCGAGGCCAGCGGCGCCATGTCGATCAGCACGGCATAGTGTTGGATATTGCTTGCCACCGCCAGAATGCCCTGGCCGTGCCAGACCTGATCGTCGACGCTGATCGTGTAGTGGGGCGCATTCCTGATCTGCGGCGCGTGCGTCAGCGCACTGCTGGCGAAATAGAGCGCGCCGAAACGTCGCTTGGCCTGCGGATTGGCCATGACGTGTGCGGTGATGGCAGCGTCGATGCCCACACCGGCCCAACACACAAACGTGCGCTCGCCTTGGGGCCCGCTTGCCAGTCCCGCGTCGATCCACTCTGGGGTCGACTTCAACAGCAGGCGCGCAGCCGCAGACAAGGTGCCCACTAGCCCTGGGCCCGGCACTGGCACTCCCAGGTCACGTGCCAAAACGTTGGCCGTTCCGGCCGGCAGGAGACCCAACGCCGCGAGCGGCAAGCCAGCGCGCGCGCGGCGCCTATCAGCCCATCAGCCGCCTGGTTGATGGTTCCATCGCCGCCGGCCACGAGCACCACATCGTAACCCTCGACGCAGGCCTGCCGGGCAAGCTCAGCGGCGTGGCCTGGACCCTCGGTCTGGGCCGGCATGATCAGCCAACCTGCGGCCTGAAGAACCGTCATTGCGTCAGGGATCTCACGCCGCAGGCCGCCGCGGCCGGCTGTCGGGTTATACACCAAAAGCGCTCGCATGATGAAATAGATCCCTGCACAGCACAACAAAAAGAAACGGCAGCCAACCTGCCGGGCCGCATTCTACCACAAGCTCCTCTTGCGGGCAAGCACATTGCCCGCCGGACATTAGAGATGCGATAGATTTGATCATTCCCTGCCCAAGCCCGTTGACAAGGACCGACTCAAGTGCTAGAATCAAAGTTGAGCAACTATCTAAAGAAATCTGGCGAAATGGCGGAGAGCGGACAAAGGAAAGCGGCATGGAGTACAAGGATTATTACAAGACCTTAGGTGTAGACAAGGGCGCGAACGAGAAGGAAATCAAGACGGCGTATCGCAAGCTGGCACGCCAATATCACCCTGACATGAACCCCGGCAACAAACAAGCCGAAGCCAGGTTCAAAGAGATCAACGAGGCCAACGAAGTGCTTGGCGACCCAGAAAAGCGGCAAAAGTACGACCGGCTGGGATCGAACTGGCAAGCCTATGAGCGCACCGGCCAGGATCCATCGGGCTTTGACTGGAGCCAATGGACGGCGGGTGGTCCGAGCGGAACGCGCACACGGGTCGAGTACAGCGACCTTAACGACATGTTTGGGCAGGGAGCTTTTTCTGACTTCTTCCAATCTATCTTCGGTGGGGCCGCCGGGCAGGCGGGACGCGCCGCCCCTGCCCGGTCCGCCCGCGGGCGCGATGCCGAGCACCCGGTGGAGATCACACTCGAAGAGGCATTCCAGGGAACACAGCGCGTCCTCTCCATTGACGGCCGTCGCATTGAGGTCAAGATCCCTGCGGGCGTGCGGACGGGATCGCGCGTGCGCGTGGCTGGCGAGGGAGGCCCTGGCACGAACAGCGCGCCGTCCGGCGACCTGTTCCTTGTGGTGCAAGTCCAGCCGCACGCTGTGTTTCAGCGCGACGGCGACGATTTGCAGTGCGAAGCGCCCGTGAGCCTATACGCGGCGATCCTGGGTGGGGAGATGACCGTGCCCACGCTCACAGGTAAGGCCTCGCTTCGCATCCCGGCCGGCACCCAGCCTGGCCAAACGTTCCGCCTGCGCGGCCAGGGTATGCCCCACCTGCGGGATCCCCAGAAGCGCGGTAATCTGCTAGTGAAGGCACTGGTACGCCTGCCCAAGCAGCTAAACGAGCAAGAGCGGCAGCTGTTTCAAGAGCTTGCCGACTTGGAACGAAGCAATACGTAGAAAGGAGTCCTTGCTGAACCAGCCATCGGCAGCTATTGGCGATTGCCGGCCTTGTTCCAGCCCGGCCCGTGTCGTCGCCGAGCTCGATCGGTGAATCCACTCAGGCCGGCAACCGCATCTCACGACATTCTCTCGCTTGTCCCGCCCCTTCGGGACAACGAGGGGTCATTTTCAGAGGAGGTCTATCGTGATCGATCAGGCAGCTTTGCAGGAGCTGGCGGGATTTCAGGCGACGGAGAAGAGCGCGCGTGCTCAGTGTCTACCTGAACGTGGACCCGCGTACCCGCACCACCGACGAATACCGGCTTGCGCTGCGACATCTGCTCGAGTCGGTCCAGGGCCAGGCCGCTGCGCATGATCGCGCCCGAATTGAGAGTTATGTCGAAAAGGAGTTTGACCGCCAGAGCCGCGGATTGGCCCTCTTCAGCGATTTCGACGAGGGCTTTTGGCACGCCTTTCCACTCATGGCGCCGGTCCATGACACGGTCTTTGTCGGCCTGAGGCCCTATCTCAAGCCGCTAGGCGATGTCCTGGACACGTTTGCCCGCTACGGCGTGGCGCTAGTGGACAAAGAAGGCGCGCATCTGTTCATATTCCACATGGGTGTACTCGAGAGCGTAACCGGGGTCGCCGGCGAGGATATCAAGCGTCACAAGCAGGGAGGTTGGGCCTCTTCGCGCTATCAACGCCACGAGGACGCAGCCGCCTATCGCAACCTCAAAGAAGCATCCGAGATGATCGGTGAGTTTGTTCGCGAAGGCCAGGTACGGCGTCTGATCCTGGGTGGTACCGATGCAAACGTCGCCCACTTTTCTGCTTTGTTGTCCAAAAACGCCCTGCAGGCCGTAGTTGGCACGATCAGCGCCGACGTCACGGCCAGCCCCAGCGATGTTGGCGAGATGTCGTTGGCGCTAATTCACGAGATTGCCGCCGAGCGAAAAGCTTCGCTGGTAGAGCAACTCATCACCACTGCGGCCAAAGGCGGCCCGGCTGCCTTGGGCCTTTCCAACACCCTGGTGGCAGTTTTGGCCGGCCGCGCCTATCACCTGGTGATGGACGATGCGTTCTCCGCCCCGGCCGTCCGCTGCGACCACTGCGGCTACGTGGGCGCGGAGGAGTCAAGCTCGGTTGCGTGCCCTTTATGTGAAACGACCCTGCGCGTCCTGCCCGATGCAGCGGACAGCCTGATGCGCTGGGCCATCGAGCAGGACATTGAATTGACTGTGGCACCGAATAATCCCAGCCTCCAGGCAGCCGGATCGGTGGGCGCACTGCTACGATACTGAGCTCAAAGGCCACGACGGATGAACGCCGTGGCCTTTGAGCAGCGAGCATCCCCTGGACTAGTGCCGTCCTCCTGCGGGCTGGCCGTCGCAGGGGATGCTTGCTCCTGGCGCAGACGACAGGTGGAGGGACTCGATCCAGTGTTAGACTTGTGTTAGTGCTCGATGAAAAAGTAACCAGCCGCACGCTCGAGCGTAAGGAGTGGTGGTAGGATTGAGATTGATGCTTATCCTGCTCGGCCCACGTAGGCCGGCCCAGGTGACGCAGATAGCACGGCCAGGTCGCAGACCGGCCCGAGACGGCAAGTGACCATTCCACTCCGCCTCCGCTCCGGTCCGCGCCTCTGCAATCCGCGGTTCTCAGCATAGGAAAGAGACCATGATGCGATTTGATCGTTTTACGGAACGGGCTCAAGATGCCGCGATGCGGGCTTACGAGATCTTGCAGCGCTACCAACACAATCAGGTAGATACCGAGCACTTGTTCCTGGCGCTGCTGGAGCAGCCCGATGGGCTGACGCCCCAGATTCTCGAAAAAGTCAACGCACCCGTGCCGGTGATCCGGGGCAAGATCGAGGAGGCGCTCGAACACTCGCCAAAGTCCGGCGCCGTGGGCTACAGCGGCCAGGTGGCGCAGGTCTTCATCACCCCGCGACTCAAGCGGGTGATCGATGTGGCCAACGAGGAAGCGAGTAAGCTCAAAGATGAGTACATCTCCACCGAGCACTTGCTTCTGGGCATCGCCAGCGAGCGCAACACGCCTTCTTCAAATATTCTGCGCGATCAAGGCGTTACCAAAGAACGCCTCCAACACGCCGTCGAAGAAATCCGCGGCGGCCAGCGCGTCACCGAACCCGCGGCAGAAACCAAGTTTCGCATGCTCGAACGTTACGGCCGCGACCTGACCCAGCTCGCACGCGAGGGCAAGCTGGACCCGGTCATCGGCCGCGATGCTGAGATTCTGCGGGTGATTCAAGTGCTCAGCCGGCGCACCAAGAACAACCCGGTGCTCATCGGCGAGGCCGGCGTGGGCAAGACGGCGATTGTCGAGGGGCTGGCTCAGCAAGTTGCGAGCGACGACGTGCCGGAGCCGTTGATGGGTAAACGCGTCATCGGTCTCGACCTGGGCGCCATGATTGCGGGCACACGCTTCCGCGGCGAGTTCGAGGAACGTCTCAAGAGGCACGCTGGACGAGATCCAGCGCGCCGAGGGCGAGATCATCCTCTTCATCGACGAGTTCCACACCGTCGTCGGCGCGGGTTCGGCGGCGGGCGCGATGGACGCCAGCAATATGCTCAAGCCAGCGCTGGCGCGCGGCGAGCTGCGCTGCGTGGGCGCCACGACGCTGGATGAATACCGCAAGTACATCGAAAAAGACTCAGCGCTGGAGCGGCGCTTTGCGCCGATCTTTGTGGACGAGCCCAACGTCGACGAGACTATCCAAATCCTGCGTGGGGTACGCGACCGCTACGAGGCCCATCACAAGGTCACCATCGACGACCAGGCGCTGGTAGCCGCGGCACAGCTTTCGCAACGCTACGTGACCGACCGCAAGCTGCCAGACAAGGCCATCGACCTGCTGGACGAGGCAGCGGCCAAGCTACGCGTGGCGTTGTATACGATGCCAGGGGACTTGAAAGCCCTCAAAGGCCGGGTTGCCAAGCTGACTGCCGAGGAGGAGGCGGCCTGGGCAGCGCGCGACTACGAGCGCGCGGCCAGCTATAAGGTCGACCGCATCAAGCTCCAGCAGGACTTCGAGGTGGCGCGCACGGCCTGGCGGTCGGAGAAAGGCCTGGACGAGGTGGTGAGCGCCGAGGATATCGCGCAGGTGGTGGCGTCATGGACCGGAATCCCGGTCACGAGCCTGATGGAGGAGGAGGCGCAGAAGCTGCTACGCATGGAGGAAGAGCTGGCCAAGCGCATCGTCGGCCAAAAGGAGGCGATTGCGGTGCTGTCCGATGCGCTGCGGCGGGCGCGCTCCGGCCTCAAGGACCCGCGCCGCCCGATCGGCTCGTTCATCTTCCTGGGCACCAGCGGCGTCGGCAAAACCGAGCTGGCCAAGGCGCTGGCCGAGTTTCTGTTTGACGACGAAGACGCGCTGCTGCGCATCGACATGAGCGAGTATCGCGAGCGGCACTCGGTTAGCCGGTTGATGGGCGCCCCGCCCGGCTACGTCGGCTACGACGAGGGTGGGCAGCTCAGCGAGGCCGTGCGGCGGCGGCCCTACCGGGTGATACTCTTCGACGAAATCGAAAAGGCGCACCCGGAGGTGTGGAACACCCTGTTGCAGATCATGGAGGACGGCAGGCTGACCGATGGCCAGGGCCACGTGGTGGACTTCCGCAACACCGTCATCATCATGACCAGCAACATCGGCACGGTATACGCCAAACAGGGCGGCGCGTTGGGCTTCCGTACTGGGTCGGAGGAAGACAATCTCGATGCCGAGGATCGCAAGCTGCGACAGCAGATCGAGCGCGGATTGAAAGAGTCGTTCCGGCCGGAGTTTCTCAACCGCATCGACGAGATCATCATCTTCCACACGTTGAACAAGGAAGACGTGCTCCAGATCGTCGATCTGCAGATGCAGGACATCAGCGAGCGGCTTGGCGAGCACGGACTGACCATCCTCCTGAACTGACGACGCCGCGCCATTGGTTGGTCAACAAGGGCTACGACCCGCAGTTCGGCGCCCGGCCATTGCGCCGAACGCTGCAGCGCTTTGTCGAGTCGCCGCTGAGCAAGCGGCTGCTCAAGGGCGAGTTCCGCGGCGGCGACACCGTCCTCGTTACCGTGGTGACAGACGAGGACACCCCGGACCAGAAGCGCCTGGAGTTCGAGCGCCAGCCGGAGGCGCCGATACCGGTGGAATTGCCGGTGCGCCATGACATGAACGCTGAATGATGAATGATGAGCGGCTGGTTGATCGTAGGTGGTCGACCAGCCGTCTTGCTTGTGGTTGCAAGGAGATCAACCATGGACACGCTCCAGAGTGTCGACTTCGGCTCTCGCATCGGCATCGTCGGCGGTGGTGTGTCTGGTCTTTCGGCGGCCCATTTCTTGAAGGAGGCGGGCTACTCCAACGTTACCATCGTCGAGAAGGAGCATCGGGTCGGCGGAAAATGCTGTTCGGTCGAGATGGACGGACATGTCTACGAGATGGGCGCCGTCTTTGGCACGCGTGACTACTCCGTCACCTTGGATCTGATGAAGGCCGTGGGCATGAAAGCCGCCCCGTGTCCGGACTTCGCATGTTACGACGAACAAGGGCGCAAGATAGGCCTGTTTGCGTTGCGCCAGTTTCCCCATCTGTTCTGGCTCTTAAAGGTCAACTATGCGTTGCTGACGCGCTTGCGGTATCGTCGCGTCCACGAGCCCGGTCTGGATCACGTTCACCCCGACCTCCACGCGCCTTTCGAGGACTTCGCGCGGCGCTACGGCTTGCCGGCCCTCGGCCGGGTGATGATGCCGCCGTTCACGGCTTTTGGCTATGGGTACTTTAGCGAGGTGCCTGCGGCCTACGTGTTAAAGTATCTGGACCCGCCAATGCTCGATGCCATGCGCAATCCAAAGAAGCAGCTCACCTGGCCGGAAGAAATCGAGACCCTGTGGGAGCGTCTGGCCAAGCACCACGATGTTCACCTCGGCGCCACTGTGCGCCATGTGTCGCGACAAGAAACGGTTGTGGTGCAAACAGATCGGGAAGCCCTCGAGTTCGACGCGCTGATCCTGACCTGTCCGCTGGACGACGCGCTCGGCTTTCTTGATGCGACCCGAGTGGAACACAACCTGTTCTCCAAGATTCGGTATTACGACTATTGGGTGCTGCTCTGCGAGATCGATGGCCTGCCCCCAGGCATAGGCTACATCCCTGCCCGTTTCGTACCCGAGCAGCGCGGCCACGTGATGCTTTGGTACCAGCGTT
>CAVPXC010000005.1:0-343217 GCA_963709505.1 uncultured Chloroflexia bacterium
CGAGAAGCAGCACGCGAGTTGTTCGGCGGCGAAAAGAAGTGTATGAACCAACGCCAGGAGGTAACAAAAGTGGCCCACACTACTGAAGGCTCTGTGGCGGGCCACCGGAGGTTATACGACGACATATTGGGATGGTATCAGAGCGCAGACCACAAAGCACAGGTCATCCTCGGGCTGGATGGCATCTTCCTGGCTGTGATCACCGGCTCGCTCTTCGCTGCACCGGCACAGCTCAAGGCCATCACGGCAGCCATCCGCCCTTGACATGGCTGCTTTTGGCTGTCATGACGGTGTGTCTGCTGGCATCAGTGGTCAGCGCCGTTTACTGCTTGTGGGCCAGGATCTATTCTGGTTCGCACCTGACAGAAATGATCAAGTCGGCAGAACACGATAACACGGACACCACCACATACGCACCGCGGAGTCTTTGGTTCTTCCAAATAGTCGCGGTCTCAGATACAGCGACCGTCTTGGTCGAACGCTGAGAACAGTTGACGGGAACTTCGAGATTGAGGTACTGACTTCACAGATCCATATCCTTGCCAATAACGTACGGAAGAAGCACTTGGCGGTCGACTTCGGATTTTTGTTCGCTGCCGCAACATTGGCCTCTTTTGTCTTTGCCGGCATTGCGTACGTCTTGCACAACCTGGCAAGGGGCTGACGGAAATCGAGATGCGGCCCTGAATTAATGAGACGAGATGCAGACAACAGCATCAGGCAATGGCAGACAGACCAGACCAGTCACTATTTGAGGAGGGGTCACCCATGCAGAGCGATATGCTCGGCATGCCGTTTGGCGACCATGGAGCGGCAGAAGCGTTGCGTATCCTCCGCCAGGAGCTGAGTGGTGGTTTGCTCTACACCCACAGCCGTGCCAACGCCAACACCAGCCGCATCCTGGAGGCCGCGGCCTTCCTCTACGCGCTGATCGATCTCGACGAGAAGGGCATCATTACCATCGCCGAGGCCGACGTGGTGAAGCTGGCCGTCGTCGAGCGCCTCGAGAAGCGCTTCCTGCACAAGGGCATGGGCGTCAACATCCAGAACCTACGAGACAACCTGCCAGAGGCCGCGGAGATCGACTGCGTGGCCCGCATCGAGTGCTGTGCTGCCGGATGTGGTTCCCCTTGTCCCAGCAAGACATCGAACAGGGGACGCCATTCAGTGGGACCTGGCAGTACCCGTACATTATCGCCCGGGACAGCCAGGGCTACTGCAAGCATCTGGACCGGGCATGCTCTCGCTGCACGGCTTCCGTCCATCGCCCATTGCCCTGCCGGATGTTCGATTGCCGCACAGACCCTTGCATCTGGCTGTATTTCGAGAGGGTGATCAACTCTGAGTTGGAGTTCCTGTTCCAGGACCGGCAGCCGAGGAAAGCCCGACCAACAGATCAGTCAGGCAGAGACTAAGCTACTGCAGTTGTGTTATTGAGTACGCGCCATGCCACCGACCAAGACCCAGGTTGAGCCGCAAACCAAGGCTGCGCCGGCCACGGCGACCGCCAAGCAGCCCGTGTTGCCCGAAAAGCAGGGTGGGCCGGCGCAATTGGCGCGCGCCGCCGGAAGCGCCTCTTCCCCGCTACCTCCTCCCGATGGTTCACCCTCTCTGGCCCCGCGGCGGTGAGATGGTCGCGGATCAGGGGCAGATGGGTGCGGCGGGGCGCGGATGGCGAACACCATGCAAAGGCGTATCGGCAATGCGCATATGGCACGCATCTTGTCTGCGCCAGCGGCTCCACCTGCCCGCTCGACCACACTTACGACGGCTACCCGGGCAGAAACAGAGGCAGTACCCCCGAGGAAGAGAAACCGACCCATAAGACAGCAGTCGACACCCAGTCAGAAACGACGGTGACGCCTCAGATACACGCCCTCGCGCCCGATCCGGGGGAAACTAATGCTCCCAGCCCCTGGACCACTTCCTGGACGTTCTGGCCTGGCACCAACCCCTACTGAAACAAACAGCGCTCTGGAGCTCGCCCAAAACCTTCGCCTGAATTGCCTCGTATGCGCCCAGGGTCAATGTCAGCCGTTCGTATCACTTGATGCCTACTACCGCCCCTACGACTCCATCCCTCGCAAGAACTGAAAGGCTCTGGGATGAAGCTGCCCGCTGGAACTGCACCACCCGAAGGCCGGCCATCTGCTGCAATGCCAGCCGAGGCGGTGGCCAAGGCTACTCCCATTGAAACTCCCGCCCCAGCCCTGACCCCGCCTGCAGGAACGCCTGGTGCCCTGCTGCAGGTCCCGCTGGCAACCGCGCCTTCACCGCTGCGCCTGCGCAACCGTCAGAAACCACGGGCCGAGCTGGCTCCCGCAAGGGTGGCTCCCACCACTGCCGGCGCTCCTCAAGAAACTGTCGCCGCCAAGCCGGCTGCCTGGTATCTACGTCGACGGGCCACGACAGAAGCGGCTGGTGCAGGAGGTGGCGCCCCGGATTTGCTTGGAGCAACCCGGGTCGGTGGTCCTGGAGGGGCAGGGGTTGGCCCAGGAGCCGGCACGCCGCCCCCTGCACCGACCATCGACACCAGCAGTACCGAGGGGTTGCTCCAGTCCCTGGGCGACCGTGCCGGCCAGTTCTTTTGGCCAAGCTGTGACCATGGCCGAAGCGGCTACCCCTCAGATCCAAGCGCAAGAGAAAACCGATCTGGAGGCCAGTTTCCCGGAGGTGGAACGACCTACCGGCCTGCCACGACAGCCGAGGCCAGAGGTAGAGCCTACTAACCTGGAACGGGGCGAGGCACCAGAAGCCAAGCGTCCTGGCGGTCGTGAAGGAGAGCCACCCGAAACTCGCCATGAAGTCGGCAGTCGGACCAGTGCCCGGCAGTGAGGTTTTCACAGCGGTAAGCGAACCACAAGAAGAAGAAGGCGGCGGGAACTGGTGGTACTTGCTGATTGACCGTGTGCGCAACTTCCTGACTGCCCTCCCCACCACCGACTTTGGAGAATCCACTTCGGCGGGACCGCTGTCCGGCATTAGACATGACCGGAGAAGCGGATCCGACGCAGAATGAGCAGCAGCAGCAAGCCTCGGACCGGGAATACAGCGAGTGAAGCGAGCGCAAGCCGATGCCGCCACGATGGCGGACTTTGGCGAAGACAATATCTATCCAACAGTGCCCGAAGAGACGCTGCGACCTGGCTATAAACCAGAACCGCCTCCAGGCAGCGCAGTGGGTGGCGGAATGACGCCATCTGTTATTCCTGATGATGCCCGGCGCTGCCTTCGACCAGGGCGCAGCCCCCTGGCTGAGCGACAAGGTCAACGAACAGGTTGAGCAACACCGACAAGATAAGGCCGACTATCAACGGCAATCCCAAGAGGTGCGAGGAGAAGGACAGCGTCAGATTGCCGAAGAGACCACACGGGTTCGCAACGAGCAAGAAGGGATGCAGCAAGAAGCGCGGAGCGATGTGGTAACTCGGCGTGAGCAATGGCGTGAAGAAGACAATGAGATCCAGGAAGATTTTGCTACTAAATCCGAGGTCAAGCGCAAGGAAGTAGACGAGAGAATTTCGACCGAGGTCAAAACGTCCGAGGCGAGCCGACACCGAGTTAACAAACGCCGAAACAAAAGCAGAGCAGGAGCGCGTCAAGGCTGAAACTGAGGCTGGCAGAAAAGAAGCGGGAAGCGGAGAACAGACCACGTAGTTGGTGGGACAGGGTCAAGGGCGCTATTTCTGACGTTTCTTCAATGCCATCAAGAAAGCGGTCAATGCTATCTTTAATGCGCTACGCGGACTGGTGAAAGGAATTATCGAAGCGGCCAAGTTAGTGGTGCGCGGCATCATCGAAGTGGCTCGTATCGTAGTCGTGGGTTTGATCAAGGGCTTTGGTGGAAGTGCTCGTCAAGGGACTGATTACCATCGCTCTTATCGCCTATCCGGAGAAGGCGAAAGCCGCCCGTGAATGGATTGACGGCAAAGTCAAGGACCGCCGTCCAAGCAGTCAACGACGCTGCCGAGGCGCTTGAAGAAGGCCACCGACGCTATACTCGATTGGGTTGGCAAGACCCTCGACACCCTTCTCAAGAATGTCCAAACCGCTTGGAACATCGCCCTGAGCGTCCTGCAACTGATCGCCACGGGCCAATTCAAAGAACTCTACGAAAAACTCAAGAATCTTGGGCCAGGTGGCCCGGGATGGCCTGGGAATGATTGAAGGGGAGATATGGAAGGAACTGGTCGGGTTTGATATCACAAAGGAGTTGGGGCCCGCAATTGTTGGGCGGCGAGGCTGGCGAGGGCGGCACCACCTTAACGCTGCTGAGGCAGGTCAGGGGGACCCAGATAACATCAGATTTTCTTGGCGGACACCATTCGCGTAAAGACGAAGTTGTCATCGATCCCGTCCCGGAACTGGAGGTGGACGACGGTTCTAGACGAACTCGACGTGGACGAGGGAGAAACTCGGTCGCTTGGCGAAGATAACGACCCCGAACGCGGCGGTGATGGTGTCAAGGCCGAATTACTCCGTTCGCTCCCACAAGAACCGGTACCGAGCGGTCAGGAGCAATCCGAGGAAGCTGCCGCCCAAGCAGACCCCGCGATGCAGGAGATAATCAATCGCCGCCATCGTGGCCAAGGACCGAACAGAGCGGCTCGCCGTTATCAAGGATTTTATGTGGGAAAAGCATTAAGACGGGGATTAGGAAATTTCTGGAAGAGAAACTCAAACCAAATCTATGGTGGATCATCCCCGCAGTGATTATGGCAATCGCCGCCTTCATTGCCGTAGAGATTTTAACAGCCGGCGCCATTACCGGGGCGCTACCCGTCATTCTTGAAATCGTGGCCGGCGTGTTCCTGGCTCAGGCTCTAGCCAAAGGTGGCGGAGGGTCTCACTTATCCTATCTGGAGAAAAGTTGGGCCGGTGACGTGGCCGGTGCTGGCTCGGGTGGGTTTGCCCGCGGGTTTGCCACCGGGGCAATCGAACTGGTCTTCGCTCTTACTGGCCGAGGTGGGTGGCGCTGGGTGCTAAAAAGGAGCCTTCAAGGCCATTGGGCGGGGTATACGTGCCTCGCTGCCGTGGCGCCCGTGCCGTTGGTAGGGCTGTCGCTGGAGTGGCTAAAGCGGCTGTCAAGGGATTGGTCAAAGGCGTGCTCTGTACGTTGGGAAAGTTGGCGGTTAAGGCGGCTAAAATCATTGGGCGCCTAGTGGCCAAGGGGTGGTAAAATTGTCCTTGAGAAGGGACGCCTGTTCTTCAAGGTATCGCGCACCTTCGCCAGGGGAATTAAGAAGCTAGATGAATTGTTCCAACGCCTGAAGGCTTGGTTCGGCAAGTTCAAAGGGTTTGTGACCGAAAATCGTGAAGCGCCAAATTCCTCATTTACGCTCTTTTCAACCCACGGGTGTTGGTTGGTGCCATTCCGAACAAAGGATCAACTGCATACAAGAGGCTATTGAAGAAGTTAGATCGAGCAAGAAATGTGAAAGGCAATGCGGGTATTGGTCGAGCAACACGAGCAGAATCAGACTTTCTTGGTAAAGGGTGGGTTGGTGATAATTACAAGGAAACACCTGTCGGTTTGATCTCTAAAGACTCGGCTACGGCAATATCGTTATCCAACGGCGGAGACGTTGCCATTCGCTGAGACGGGAGTGCAGGCCAACTTTCAACATCGCCCGGTGCCTCTCGGGAGCATGGAAGAATACGCAGATCTCGAATATCACGGACTAGGGCTTATGATACCAATAATCAAAAACGTGTTTAGCTCAGATGTGAAGGATTGGGTTTCTTGGAAACCGGACACACTGAGTGATGTCGATTTTCCCTTAGAGTTAACCATTGGTCCATCTGGACAGGTAGGCGGTGAAAACTTTGAGGTGTTAATCTCTACACCCGAGGCTTTGCGGGCACATCCAGAACTGGGCTATTGTTTTTCTGGGCAGCATATCTTGATCGTGATGAGCTATGACTGGACACTTATCTATTCGAAGCTTGAAGAACTCGGTGAGTGAGTGCGAAGGCGAAAGTTGGAAAGATATTGTCCATTGCTTATCGAAAATGTTTCACTGGGAGTTCGAGGATTATCAAGATCTGGACGACCAAGATGATGAGATACTGAAATTCTGAAGTGAAATCACCAGTTCAATCGTTCTCTGCACGGCGGACGTGTATTTGCGTAGTCGGAAGTGCGCGGAGCAGTCCCTGGCTAGTAATGAGCCAGATATTTGTTTTTGTCAAACGAAAACAGGGCCATTTGATAATCGAAAAGAGGGCCATTCTGGCTTCGACCCTGCACATTGATAATCGAAAACAGGGCCGTTTGATAGTCGAAAAGAGGGCCACTCGCCGTAGTAGAGGCGGTTGAAATGTGGGAAACCCGGAGGGCGGCCCGGAGGGTTTTCCACATTTCAACCGCCCAGCGTCACCTGGCTTTCTTCGCCAATTGCTCGCAGGCCTGGTCGAGCCGCAGGCGCGTCAGGTGCTCTGACTTGCCAAGATAGACGGTGTGTAACTTTGAGGCGTTTTTGGAGTAGCCGTACCAGTAGAAATTGTGGCGTCGTTTCTCCTTTCTCGCCGTCAGGCGATTGGGGCTGGAATTAGGCGAGTAGCAGAAGCACGTTGCCGTTTGCAGCCAGGCGAACCAGGCTGGGGAGTTGACGACGATGCGTTGGCTGGTGTCGATGATGAGTTGACCCTTCCTGAACCAAGGTGTGCCAGCGTAAGGCATCGTCAATCGCCTCCTGCGTGCAGCGCATCGCGCTGTAGACGCTGACGAAAGCGGTAGGACTTGCCAACGAATTCCAGGATGTGGGCCCGATGCGTGAGCCGGTCGAGCAGGGCCGCCGTCAGGCGCTCGTCGCCGAAGACCTGGGTCCAGTCGGCGAAGCGCAGATTGGTGGTGACGATCAGCGCGACCTGCTCGTAGAGCGCGGCGCAGAACTGGAAGATCAGTTGGGCGCCGGTGGGCGTGAAGGGAATGAACCCCAGCTCATCCAGGACGATCAGCTGATACTTGAGGGCCGCACTCATGAACCTGGGCAGGCGATGCTCGTCCTGCGCCTGGAGCATGTCGTTGACCAAGCCCGCCGCGTTGTAGAAGCGCACCCGGCAGCCCTGGCGACACGCCGCCACCGCCAGTCCCGTGGCGACATGGGTCTTGCCAACGCCCGGATTGCCAACCATCAAGATCGGCTCGCGTTTGACGACGTACTCGCCCCGGGCCAGATCGAGCACGCGGGCCTTGTTGAGGTCTGGGACGGCCGAGAAGTCGAAGGTGGCCAGGTCCTTGAGCACCGGAAAGCGCGCCGCCTTGATGCAGCGCATCTGACGGTTCTTGTCCCGCTGCAGCACCTCGTGCTCGGCCAAGGCCAGCAGGTAGCGGTCGTAGCTCAGATTGGTTCGGGCGGCGTCCTCGGCAAACTTGCGGTAGTTGTGCAAGAACCCGGGCAGGTGCAACTGCTTGAGGTGGGTTTCCAGGAGCATGTTGCTTTCCATGGTCACACCTTCGCCAGCAGTTGATCGTAGCACCGCAAGTTCGGCGCTTGCGCACCCACCGACGCCCAGGCTGGGTGGTCGCCGAGGTCGAGCGCCGAGATCGGCCGCGGCGGGTTGCTGAGTTGGCGCAGGCACAGTTCAACGCCGTCGGCGTGGGCGCAGCCGTACGCCAGCGCCTGCTGGACAGCCTGCTCGACCAACGGCACAGGGTGTTCAACACACAGCTTCAGGATGGCGATGAACTCCCGCACGCCTTGACCGTCAGGCCATTGCTTTTTCAGAGCGCTCAGAAGTTCATCGAAGACCGCCGGCCAGGTCTCGCGCCAACGACGGATCGGCTTGGCATGCGGAAAGGCGCCGGGGCGCTTCTCCAAAAGCGACAGGTAGTGCAACGGATCGAGAAAGTCCTGGTTGTGACCATAGCAGCGCGCATGGCTGGCGATCACCTCCTTGAGATGCAACACATCGATCCGGAACGGATAGGCTTTGACCGCCAGGTTGGGCTGCGCCCGATCCACCGGCACGGAGTAACGGTTGCTGCCGAACTCCACTTGGCTGTACGGATTGAGCACGACCGGCCTGCTGACACAGCACTCGCAGTCGTGCTCTGGCCGACGCCGTAAATGCGGCTTTTCCAGCTCCCAAGCCTGGCCGATGATCACCTCCTGGCCATCCACCTTGCGTTGGTCGTCGGCGAGGCACTCTTTCAGGAGCAGTGCGTTCAGCTCCTCGAACGAGGCGACATCGGGCAAGGGTACCATGAAGTTGCGCCGGCCGAAGCCGACACCGTGTTCGACGCCGCCCTTCTGATTGCCCTTGCCGGGCGTGCAGAAGTGGCTCTCGAACAGGTAATGGCTGCGGAACACGATGAAAGCCTGTTGTTCTAGCCGGCTGGAGCCCTGCAGAATCTTGTGCACCGCCGCTTTCAGGTTGTCGTAGCTGATCCGCTGCGGCACGCCCTCAAAGTGGCGAAACGCCCACACATGGCCTTCAAAGAAGGATTCCTGGTTCTGCGCAGGATACGCCCGCATGAACAGCTTGCGAGAGTAGTTCAGACGCATGTAGAAAACCTGCACCGTCACCTTCTCGCCGCCGATGATCGCAACGGCCTCGCCCCAGTCC
Organism: uncultured Chloroflexia bacterium; assembly: GCA_963709505.1. Taxonomy (GTDB): domain Bacteria; phylum Chloroflexota; class Anaerolineae; order JAAEKA01; family JAAEKA01; genus CAVPXC01. Next base: position 8,572 of record CAVPXC010000005.1, read on the forward strand.
ACCTGGGCATCTTGGCCGGGATCGAACTCCAAGGGCAGGTACACCTTGGGCCGCCTACGTTCCTGGCGCCGTTTGCCAATGTAACGGCGGATGTTCGACTCGCTGCCGTGGTAGCCATTGGCCCGCAGCGTCTCGTAGATCTTGTGGCTGGTGTAGCGTTGCTTACGCGGTAGGTGTTCGTTGTCCGCCAACAACTGATCGATCTGAACTTTGTAGGGACCTAGCACCGGCGCCTCGCGCAGCGCCTTCAGGGTGTAGGCCCCTGGCTCTGCCGAGACGATCGCCTTATTGACCGTATCCCGGGAACACCCGATCTCACGCGCAATGCGCCGAATGCTCTTGTGTTCCAGAAAGTACGCCTGTCGTATTTGTTCGCGTTTTTCCACCGTGATCATCCTTTTCTCCACTATCATCGGGTTTGCGCCTAGCTCACCCGATGATAGCAGAGACCGGTCCGGTGGCCCTGTTTTCGATTGTCAAAATTCAGCAGGGTGGCCCTGTTTTAGTGTAGCGAAAACAGATATTGCCAATTTCCGTTTTGAGGCAAGAAGCAGTGAGTGCTCTGAGGTACACTAGTCGGATCAATTAAGTACAAATTCTGTGGATCAACACAGGGCTACAAGAATTGAGTATGTCCACTTGAGTTAAGAGAAAACTTCACAAGTGCAAACAATTGTACTTTATGGGTGGCCCTCGCTAAGCTTGGCCAGGGGATTGTCGGCGGCGTGTCGTGTACCCACAGCCGCGCCGACGCCAACACCTGGCTCGTCGCTGGAAGCGAAGTCGTTTCTCTGTGCGCTGGTTGGACTTCTGGCCCAAAAAGGGCTGGTCACCATCGAGGAATTGGATGCCCGTAAGGACGTGGTGGCCCAACGGCTGGAGAAGCGGATTATCGATTTGCTTAACCAGGGGCGCAACCAGGTCGCCCCTGAGTTATTAAGGCGTTAAGGCGTTAGCACTGGAGACGACTCTGAATGAGGTGCCACGATGGTCGAATTTGTGACTGTTTCAGCTACCTTTCTTGGTGCTTTCCTGGCATTTGGCCTCACGTAGTTTTACGACAAGTACAGGGAGAATCTTCGAGAGCAGGATGACCGAGCGAAAGTCATCAGCACGATCAGGTATGAACTCACAAGGAACCTTCAATCAATCCGCCGTTTCGACAACAAGGACGCCCAGGCAGATATTTCCCAGGACATCGGAGGGGAGATGAACGAGGCCCACCTCCCAGGTGCAGGCCAAATCGCTGTCTTGCCCAATGTGAGACTGGAAAGGGCGGCGCTAGACACGACGATACACTCAGGTAAGCTTTTTTGCTGACCGGCGATATCCTCGAAATGATCTTGGGGACTTTCGGAGGATTGACGTGGTGAATATGCATTCTGAGCAACTGATGAATTGAGCAAGTTCTCCACGTGATAGCAGTTCAATTCCAATAATGGCGACTCTGTATGGCACAGTAACCGGCACTCTCGAGAATTTTAAGGAGAGCATTCCAGTAGTGATCCAGAAACTCGAAGCTTTGCTCTCGCAGACCAAAAGGGCTTGACGTGAGCATTGTGCCCGACGATTATCTGGCAGCAGACGGTTGGAAGATTCGACTGCTCCCGGATATGCGCAATGGTGGGGTGGCTCACTGAACTCTGCCCATCGGCGCCATGTCGAGCGCGGTGTTGTCCACCGTACCGTCGAAGAGATGGTACTGTTTGTCCGGCCCGGGCTAGGTCTGGCGCAAGCGTGGGCCAGCGGAGGAGATCGTCGACTTCCGCCCCGGGAACCTGTCTCACGATCCCGGCGGGCACTCGCTTTCAGTTTCGAAACACCGATGAAGCGCCTCTGTGCATCCTGAACGCTACCATACCTTCTCGGCCTGGGGAGCACGAGGCAAGACCGGTACCTGATCGTTGGGAGACAGCATCCTGGGTCAGCCAAAGCGAGATGGCGGCAAGCAATAGCACCAGTTGACGAGGGAGACTACTCATGGATGAAGGAATCAGCCTGCTTGAAAACGCCTGCGAGGCCGGCGATCTGGACGTGGAAAACTTGCTTAACGAGTACAAGAAGCTGTACCCGCGGCCGCACTGGAAGCTCGTCGAAGACACGTAGAGCAGCAGGCCATAATCTACCACAACATCATCGAGCAACTGAAGGACGGCAGGTTCGCCGGGCAAATCAAGTCGACCATCGGCGCGTTGGATCTTGTCCCAGCGTCCTACCTGCCGAACCCCAACGTGCCTGCGCTACTGGAACAGGCCTTCATTAAAATCGCGCGGTATCGGAATGCGCTCGTCGAAGTCATCCGGTGTTTCGGCGGCGAACTCCTGAACGAGCTCGAATTCACGTTCGGGTTGACCATTAGCCTCGGTGTCGACGTGGGTTGCCCTCCGCCGGTTTCGATCGCCGTGGAGCACGCCGCGTCGACGCAGACGATCACGCGTTACTGAGGCCACACTTCACCACAGGAGGACAGACATGCCAGCGTCGTTCAAACTAGCCACCTTCAACGTCGAGAACCTCTTCAGCCGTGCAAAGGTCTTCAATTTCCGGGATCACTCCGTGGCTGACACAATTCTGGGCAACGTCGAAGAATTCCGTCGTCTCCTCAAGAAGGAGGTCTACACCGCCGCCGACAAGGCAAAGATCATGGAACTGTACACCGGCGTCCTCAAGCCCTACATCGAAGTGACCGAAGATCGCGGCAAGTTGTTCAAAAAGCGGGGTTGGGCCGTCGTAGGCGTGGCCGCTGATGGCGTGGGCGACTGGGACGGCACGGTCGAGTTCAAGCGCGCGGAGTGGTCCGAGATCGCCCGAACGAACACAGCAAAGGTTATCAAAGATGTCCGGGCGGATGTGGCGTGCATTGTGGAGGCCGAAGGTCTTCCTGCTCTCAAGTCATTCGACAGCGAGCTGCTGAAGTCCATGTATCGGTATCACATGCTCATCGAAGCCAACGACCCACGCGGGATCGACGTTGGGCTCTACAGCACCTATGAGCTGGGCGCGCTATGGACGCACATGTTCGACAAGGAAGGTCAGAGCACCATCTTCAGCCGTGACTGCCTGGAGGTTGAGGTGATCTTGCCCGGGGATCAGCGGCTCTATGTGCTCTGCAACCATTTCAAGAGCCGAGGCTACGACGCCGACGGCACGGCCGACGAGAAGCGCACACGACAGGCCGCGCAGGTGGCGAAGATCCTCAGGGACAAGTACGACCTTGCCAGCCAGTGGGTCGTCGTCGCCGGCGATCTGAACGACAACCCGGAACGTGCGCCGCTGCGTTCCCTTCTGGATGTCCCCAACCTGTACGACGTGCTGGCGCTCCAGTTCCCCAACACGCCCATGAAACGCTGGACGTATCATTACGACCAATTCGAACAGATCGACTACATCCTGGTGTCCGCGCCCTTGCAGCAACGTTTCCACCGGGCGGGCGTAGAACGGCGCGGCATACACAGGCTGAATGCGCTGACGACTTCGTCCGGTGGAATGGTCGATATCGAAAAGGAATACAACAGCGTGACCCACTGGACCAATGCCGCATCAGATCACGGCGCTGTCTGGGCCGAGTTTGACCTCTGAGCGATGGGCCGGTTCGTCAGATGCCATTGGCACTTAATCAGGCTCAATCATTTGGTCAAACTGAGGGCCACTCCTTACTTGGTAAGTTGCTAACTGGCAGAATGGAGACAGACCCATGTTTCGCAAATTCGCAGGGTTTCTGGCGGCTATCTTCGTTTCGTGTATGCTCGCGTTCCTGCTGATCAGCATCTACGTCAGTCCCGCACAGGGCACCTTGGGATTCGAGCTTGCTACGACACTTCTCCAGGTCGGTGTCGTATCCGTGATCGGCGCATTCATTTCCATGTTCACCTTTGAATACCAACGGGAGAAGAATCGCGATCTTGAGCGGAGGAAGGACGAGTATCGGGAAGAGCGACTGAAAACTGTACTCAACCAAGCCACAGAAGCTTACAGTGCCGTCAAGAAGGCTCGGCTGCAGGGGAACCACCATCGAAAGAGCTTGCTTCGCTTCGCAGCCTGTCTGACTTCCTGGGGCACTCGAAGCCTAGCGACTTCCGAATTGAGGTGATAGAGCCATACCACCAGGTTCAACAGCTGATCCGATCTGACCTACTCCACCCGAAGTTGACCACAGCAACGGCGCATGAAGTTGGCAGGTGAGCTCATACTTAAACAAGGCCGGCTTTGCCAGGTAGGACGCCGGTCTTTCGACAGGCGACCTCGAAGGCTTCCGGCGCGTCATCGCCACGAACGCGTCTGATAGCTCTTGTGCCCGGAAAGTCAGAAAAGCGCTCAACGCCGCTCAAGCCGCAGCATGATCGTTCGACCGGGACAAAGGAGACCCAAAGCAATGCGCATTATCAGCAAGGACGATGTGAAAGAGCCAGTCAGGACCCTGGATGGCGAAACCATCTACGAGATGATCGGAGCGCCATTCGAGCTTGGCGGAACGAAGAATCACAGCCTGGCGCTCGTGATGCTTCCTCCAGAAAGGTCATCGCGTCTTCACTACCACAATGTGTCTGAAGAAACATACTTCATCCTCCGTGGCACTGCTCGAATAAGAATTGATGATCACGAGTTCACGCTGCGTCCAGATCAGGCTTGTCTGATCAAGCCCCTGGAACAGCATCAAGTTTTCAACGATGGTCCGGAATCCCTCGAATTCGTAACCATCTTCGCGCCTCCTTGGACTCCCGATGATTCGGCTTTCATCTGACGCAGGCTACGAGTGTGCGGATACGCTAAAGATTGCCAGGATAATTTCCTGGCAGGAGGACTACAATGAACCGGGTTTTTGGCATTGAGGGTGGGTTTACAGTTCCCGACGGCACGACCGTCTATCCATTCCTGAACTCGAAAAACTCCACGAGCGGGCTGCCATGGGATCTGCTGGACGGTTTCAGTCTCTCGGCCGGCGACATCGAGCCACACAGCAAATCCAAAATTCACATCATGCCACAGGTGACGCAGGTGACCTTTGTCGTGCGCGCGGAGCTCGAGATCGCCATGAAGGACAGCCAAGTCCGTGATCCTTACACACTCTGGCTCACCGAACAACAAGCCGTCGTCACTCAGCCAGGCACGTTTTTCCAGCTCATCAATCCGACCGCAGTCGCCTGCCGCGTCTTGTACATCGTTAGTCCACCCTACGTCTTCGATATGCAAGATGGCCAGATCCTCTACGACGACACGATCGCGTTTGATGAGGATTGGCAGGCTCTGGCAGAGCTGAACTGGCGGCCGCCGGCACTGCTGACTGGCCAAATCACCGCGGAAGATCGAGAGGCAGCCTTGGATAGGCTCGTACGGCGCGTCCGGGGCTCCTGATCAACGTTCGATGCGCTGATACTTCTCCGTGCGCCTGCCAATCATCGACCATGGGTACAGCTTTAACTCGCAGATCGGGTTCGAGCAGCACGATCTCTATCAACGCTAGAACCGGCGTTCTCAATGTGGCTTACGTCGAGCGTTTCAACGCTACCTTCCGCAGCCGGCTGGCAACCCTGGTGCGCTGGGGCCGCTCCCTGGCTTGCACTGCGAAGACACCGGAAACAGGGATCTACCTAGCCGGCTGCGTCTACAATCTCTGCACCTGGCATCAGAGCTTGATTCTGTCGCCCTGATTCGTTGATCGGTATCGCCAACAGTGAAGGTGGGTGCAAGGGCCGTCAGTGGAAAGAGCTTCGCTGATTCGCGCCTGTCCGAGCAAGACATGGACTGGTTGGCCGCGCAGCTAAACTGATTTTCCGCCGAAATTAGGAGTTTTGGCCCCAATGAAGCATACTATCCGGGCACACAACACCTTGACGAAGACCGGCGAATCACAAGACGGAGGCAGGCATGGTTTACCAGGATACAGCCGAATAAGGCCATGAGAGTTGGTCATAAATCAAGGACCGCGCTTCGGTGTTGACTGAAGCACGGTCACCGCCGTGTCATGGTGGTTGCCAAACACATCCATACACGAAGGCGACCCTATGATACCTGATAAGGCGCTTCTTGTCATCTTGGTACGATTGGTCGATCACACACATTCCAGAACCGCCGCCAGCCAAGCGTCAGCGAGGGCATCCCAAGGTGTCATCTGCAACACAGACCGGGAGTGTGACACCAATGGAGGTAAACATGGCAACAAGAAACTCGCAAGTAACCATCGAGACAATCAAGTACATGCTGACCCGAGGAGATCTTCAGGGAGCGCTCGGTCAACTGGAAAGCTATCTGAGGACGGCTGACTCCGGCCTGTACACCCAGGTGATCCTGCTGCAAACCCACGTGCACACGCTCACCGGCGACGAGGTGCGAGGTGAGATCAGCCGCGCCACGGCCCGGGCCGGACGCGCGGAGATTCGAGACGCAGTGCTGGATATCCTGGCACAAATACCGATCGACGAACCAGCGACGGCACGTGATGTCTCTGGTCCTATCAGAGAGGTGCTCGACACACCGCTACCTGATGACCTCGGCATGGCAAAGCTCATCGGGATGAACAACCTTCAGGAGATCTCCTGGCTGGAACAAGGCCTGCAATGCGCGAGGAGCGTGTGCCGCATCATCACCCCGGTCGGACCGGGCACCGGCTTTCTGATCGCCGCCGACCTCGTGATGACCAACAATCACGTCCTCTCAAATCCTGAGATTGCACGGCTATCGAAGGCCGAGTTCAACTATCAGCACAACGTCACCGGCGCCCTTCTGCCAACCTACCGGTACGATTTCGACCCTGATCGTTTTCACACGAGCCCGGCACAGAAGCTGGATTACACTATCATCGGTGTTCACCCGAACAACGATCTACCTGACCTGGCAAGCTGGGGCCATCTCCCGCTCAACCCCCGTGCCGATCCGGTGCCCAACGAGCATGTGACTATCATCCAGCATCCCAATGGCGCACCCAAACAGATTGCCGTGACGGCCAACCAGGTTGTCGGGCTCTGGGAACACCGGCTCCAATATTCGACTGACACGATGCCCGGCTCAAGTGGCTCGCCGGTCTTCAACGATCTGTGGCAGGTCATTGCACTTCATCACGCCGGTGGCGATTTGCAGAGCAACGATCAGGGCGACCGCCAATTCGTCAACGAGGGCATCCTGATGTCTGCCATCCAAACAGATGCTGGCGACCTCTGGCCCGGTCCGTGAGGTCAATGTTCCACTGAGGCTAGTATGTTTTCGCAACGAAACGATCAGTAGCCACAAGAAACTGAGGGTAATACTATGACAACAGAAGAGACAATCACGACAACACCGATCGAAGCGGCAGAGCTTGAATTGGCGTGGTACGCCAGTAGCATCGGATACGATCCCAACTTCCTGGGTCCAGCCGTCGATCTGCCAAAGATCTCAGATCTCCGCATGCATGACGTTGTGCCGCTCAAGGCCAGCACGGAGCACGTCCTCAACTACACCCACTTCTCGGTGGTCATGAGCAAATCGCGCCGTTTAGCCTATTTCACCGCCGTGAACATCGACGGCGCCCAAGCGATCGAACTGCTGCGAACTGGCGACCGTTGGTATTTCGATCCCCGGATTGAACGCCAGTATCAGTCGGGACCAAGCCTCTATCAGGACAATGACCTTGATCGTGGTCACCTGGTGCGCCGCCTTGACCCTGTATGGGGCGACCAGGCGAAGTCTGCCAACGAGGACACCTTCCACTTCACAAACGCCGCCCCACAACACAAGAAACTCAACCAACAAACCTGGCTGGATCTGGAGGAGTACATTCTACAGAACGCCGATCGCGAGAATATCAAGGTCACCGTGTTCACTGGCCCGGTATTCCGGGCTGACGATATGTTGTACCGAGGCGAGTACAAAATCCCCACTGAATACTGGAAGGTCGTCGTCATTCTCAAGGAGGATGGCGAACTTTCGGCCACCGCCTACCTGCAGAGCACAGAAGAACCTGATCGAGGATCTCGAGTTTGCGTATGGCGAGTACAAGACCTACCAGATCCCCGTTTCTCTCGTCGAAACGCTTGCCGAGCTTGACTTTGGTGATCTACGGACCCATGATCCGCTTAGCACCCTTGAAGTGGCTGTTGGCCGGATAATTCAGGGTCCCCAGGATATCCTTCTATGAACTCCACGCTTTAAAGATAGGGAAACGCTTACAGCTTAGGGATCAATCGGCATTCTCGTGCGCCGCGCCGCCGGCGGAATTGTGATGGTCCAACGAAAAGCCGACGAATGCTGCGTACAATAATCGAATTTTCGTCAAATTGCCCCTTGACTCTTTGCATAACTGATTCTATAATAGAATTGTCAATATCCGTTTTTTGGATTAGCCTTTTCTCAGCAGGGAGGAAGACTATGCAACGTCGTCCGAACCATCTCTTCACATTGCTGGCCGTGGTTGTGCTGCTGGTCGTTACGGTTGGCGGCGCAGGCGCCTCTGGAGACGCGCCGATGTCCGACTGGTCAGCCTGGCAGGCGTATTTTACGCCCATTGTTCCCCCATCCGCCAGCGGCCCCGGTAGTCCGGCCGGCCGCCCTATTCCCACGAAGTCACCATCTTTTGCCGAGTTGCAGGCCTGGGTCAACATGATTCCCACGTTTCCCGAGCCCTCAATGATGGCGCATGCAGAAGAAGTGGCCCGCGGTACGGACCATTCCACGATTGTCGGTCATGGCCCGGCCAAAAGTGGAGTGGCAGCTCGCAACGAGTGGGCTTACGGCAACCAGTTGTTGAACTCGTCCAATCCCGGCCCCTTCTTTGAAACATTTGACCACTTCTACGGGATCACAACGCGCATGATCCCCGACCTTTGGGGTGGCTATGCCTATCGAGGGGCTGAAAGCGTGACCCTCGATCGCGAGCAGGTCGTTAAGGACGAAAGCCCCTATGACGGCAGCTACTCCATGAAGGTTGCGGCTTCGGTACCGTTTGAAGCCGGCATCTCGCGCGAAATCATGGTCAAGCCCGGCGCCAAGGTTACGGTGCGGACCATGTACCTGCTCTACGATCACGGCGGCCTCCATGGCGGCGAAAACTGGACCTACGACTGGGCCGCTCTCGGCGTCAAGTGCGACGACATGGATGCCGAATGGGTCAACGGCCCATGGCACGGCCAGTGGCTCCCCTTGGAGCATACGGTCGTAGCTGGGCCCGAGGGTCGCATCATGATCTTCTTGCAGGTCATCAGCCCGCTGGCCGAAAACGTCAACGGCTACTTTGACAACGTCCAGGTCTGGGTGGACGGCGAGCCTTACAAAGGCTAAGCCCCAGACAAATTGAACTCAACTGAAAAACAGGCCCTGGCATCGTGCCAGGGCCTGTTTGCGTAAGACCGCAAACTGCTCTTGCAAACCCACAAGTGCATCAACCGCCACTGAGCGGTGCGTTGGTCCCGGTGAGAATCTGCTGGTATACCTCGTAGTCGCCGAAATACTGTCGATCGTACGGCTTCCCTTCGAAGTCGCCGCTAAACAACCAACGCTTGAGGTACTGCATGGTTGCCAGAACACCCGATTGCCGGTCGTAGCAAGCCTCACCCTCGAACACCACGGTCCAGCCCTTCCCCTGCTCGACCTCCTTGGTACGCTTGTCGGTGCACCAAAGGGACAATCGGCGACCCAGGAGATCGATACTCCGATTCTCGGGTCCAGGGTCCATGCCCGCAAAGATGCTAAACAGCGGCGCATCGGCGCCTTGGGTTTGGCGCTCTTTGCCCGTGTAGCGATCTACTTGGGCGATCCACTCCTCGCGCTTGCCGCACTGCTCTACCCAAGTTGCCTCGCGCTTTACCTCCAACCAACGAGGCGGGCGCACTTGCAGCGTACTGGCCTCACTCTGTCCCAGGCACTCCTCCTGCACACACCCCTCGGCATGACATTCCCAGCGCACCGCCCACGAGGCCTCCAGGTCATCCGGTATGATCGGTGACACCACAGGCACGGCTGACAAGTCGCCCTGGAAAGTAGCAACCGTCTTGCTGACCCATGCCGGCTTGCCGTCGGTACAACAGATCTGCCACCAACTGCGGTCCAAGTTGCTCCCAAACACATCCAACGCGGTCCCTTGAGCTGCCGTGCCCACGACGTCAAACTCCATCCCTGGTCCGCCGCGCAGGTTCACCTGGCTGTTGCGAACCAGTGCAATTCCTGCCGGTGTGGGCACAGGTGTTGCTGTGGGCGTCGAGGTGGGCGACCCGGTTGGAGCTACGGTGGGTGATCCGGTCGCCTCCGGGTTGACTTGAGGAGGCCAGGGGAGCCCGGAGATCGCCGTGCCGGCCGGGGAAGGTGTGCCGGTCGAAACAGGCGTACGCACGGATTCGGTCAACACAACAGTTTGGATCGGCGATAGCGTAACCGTCGGCGTTGACGAAGGCGATTGCGTCGACGTTGGGGTGGCCGTCGGCGTTGACGATGGCGTTGGGGTGGCCGTCGGCGTTGACGATGACGTTGGGGTGGCCGTCGGCGTTGACGATGGCGTTGGGGTGGCCGTTAGGAGCGCCGGCGTCTCGGTCGTGAGAGACAATGCCACGGACCGGGTAAGAGGAAGAGTGGATGTAACGGCTGTCGATGTCGTCACAACCGCTGTCACGGCCGGTCCTTGCTCCGAGCTAGCGGCGTCCACCGTCGTACTCACGGCCGATACGGAGGTGATCACGTTTGTCGCAGTCAGCACATCCGTTGCGGTGAGCACATCCGTCGCAGTCAGCGCATTTGTCGCGGTCAACGCCTCCGTTCCGCTGATTGGTACAGAAACGGTCATAGGTGCCGTCGCTGTGATCGAAACAGTCGGCGAAACGGCCACCGCCGTGACCTGAGCAATGGTCTGAGCTGCTGCCGCCTCAGTAGCCTTGGCCGAGGCGATCAGTTGGGTGGCTGCGGCTTCCGTCGCACGCAACGACGTGTAGCGCGCATAATCCTCCAATTGCTGCTCTGACAACATAGGAGGCGCACACGCCGCCAAGAAAAGCAGGGACGTCAACAGAGCAATGCGCACTCTCATGGACCTCCTCCTTTCAGGAAGCACACTCTCGCGATCGGTGCAAGCCAGGAACAACACAAATATTATAGACTGCGGATGAAAGACTGTCAATCCGCCAATGGGTGCCTACACCCTATCACTAAGCGCCTGCGAACGGCGCCCCGAGCACCTGGCTGAGCCGCTCCACCAGCGCCACGTTGTCGGTGATCGCCAGCATCAAGACCGTACCCTGACGCCAGAAGTGCGGCGGGGCCGCCCACGAGAGCGCCATGCCGTCGATGCTGCTGGCGTCAGACGCCAACCCGGCCACGTCGTCAGCCAGCGTCGCCTCGTCAGGATACTCGAAGACCTGCACCGGCTGCCCGTCCACGTTCAAGATCACACCGTTCGCCGACAGATATGGCTTGACGATACGACCCGGCGCCGGCGCCACCCTGGCGCCGGCCGCAACGAGATCGCCGATCAGGTCAGCCAGGCCATACGCTGCGATCGCCGTGCTGACAGCCGTTGGGCTGGCCGCTGCCACCGGCTGTTCGGTAGGCGGCGGCGTCGGTTTACGGGTCGCCGTAGGAGCAACCGTTGACACAGACGGTGCGGTTGCGGACCGTACTGCCGTTGCCGTGACCGGAACGCTCACGCCCGGCTCCAGCGCAGGGCGAGCCGCCAGCTGTTCCGGCGCAAAAAAGCTGTCGACCAGAGCGCTCGAGATGACCTGCAGCCAATCCGGCAACGCGCCTTCCTGGCTGCGCACCTTGTATGCGCCGAACAGATTGCGATAGACGAGCTCGTAACCGGGGCAGCTCTCACAGGCGACCTCCGGCAGGTAGTCGCCGCGGCGCTGGCGCAAATTGGCGGCCTCCAACATCTTCAGCAGCGCCGCCATCTCCTTCTCGGTCAACTGACCGGCCTGCACCTCGCCCGCTCGAGCCACGCTGTAGGTACGATCCATATTGATCATCAGCCGTTCATCGCCTGCCAGGCCCTTGCGGACAAATTCTACCAACACGATGTCAGGCGCCGGTAGCGGAGTTGCCAGAGTTGGGGAGATCACCGCCTGGGCCGAGGAACCCTGCTGAAAGGCCGCCACTCGCGTGGGATCCGGCGACAGCAGCAGGTTGTCGAGCAGCGGCAGAAGTGACTGCGCCCACGCGGGCACCTCGGCCTCGTGGGTTTTCAGTGTTCCCTGCAACAGAGCCCCCGTCGCATGAGCTCATACTGAAACGCATCGGCTGGAACCGGCCCCGGCGTGGGCGCTTGTTGGACGTTCCGGTAAAAATCAGCCGACTCGAACGCCGCCTCGATCTGGGCCTGCTCAGCCGGGCTCAGCTGGAACGCCACCGGCCCCTCGCCGCGACGCGCCAACGCCACGTGGCCGTCCAGGAAGAGCTGGGCGCGTGTGTCAAGCCCAGCCACACCACCCGTCCTTTGATACGTCACGATCTCGTAAGTCGCAGGGTCGATCCCCAACGGCAAGGGGGCCGGTTGCGATCCGGCCGGGGCGCCTCCGGACACGCTGGCCGGGGCAGTCCCGACACAGCCAACAACTACCAGCCCAGTGAGCGCCAGGGCAATGACGATGAAGACAGCAGTGAGACGGTTACGCTGGGTCATGGGTAAGACATGCTCCTTGGTGTATCAAAATGGAACGAACTGGAGTATATCACGATTGGGCACGATCGACCATTCGTCGGCGATCGTTCAGCATCGGCGACGGGATGATGCGGTCCGTGGAGCTCAAATCCCCATCACGATGATGACGTGACGTCGTCGCGGCCCATGGACTCCAACCGACGGGTGAAGCTCGATATCCCGCGAGCGGCTGACACCAGTCAGGGCCGTCAGGCTGCTCGTCCGGGCCAACGAGACGCCTGCGGAGCGTTGAGCCGAAAGCCAACTCTGGACAGTGGGATACAAATGGCTGGCCGGCAGCAGCACCAGGTGCCGGCGCACCATCTGGCTCACCAGCAACGGCCGGCCGGGGCCGCTGGCGAGTAACAATGTGCCCGTCTCGGCGATCGCAGCGTCGGCTCCGGTGATGCCCACCTCCACCGTTTCGATCCCGGCCAGCAACTCTTTGCGTCCCGGGGGATCCTGTGGCCGCAGTTTCTCAGGCATGGCCCGCAGATTGGGAGTCGTCGCTGCCACGTCCAGTGCATCTAGCGTTTCGAGAACCCCAGGCACGGGTAGATTCTCGGCCGACCAGGTGATCAGCCGGCGAGTGCCCTCGTCGTTCAACCCACTGACGAGCTTGAGCCGCGCTGTGATCGGGCTTTCAGCGATCTCCCAGGTGACCGACAGCCTATCCAGCGACTGGGTGAAACGGTCCATCAGGGCGGCCGGCGTTTCAGCCACCTGCTGGACGACGGCGGGAACCGGCTGCGTTGGCTTGTCAGGGGCTATCCATCTATCCATGCCGGCAGCGAGGCGTTCAAGAATCACCTGGCGCGAGTCGCTCATGGTCTGTCCTCGCCGCGACGGGCCTGCCAACGCTCGCGGAACGTCCGCTGTGCAGGCCGAGGCAGATCGCGGTCTCGGGTCCAGCTGCGCAGCGGCGGTGGCAGGCGATGGATGCGCTCCTTGCCGAACGGCCACGCGCTGCCCACCAACCAGCGATGCAGCTGGCCATACTTCTCAGGGCTTGCCATCGCCCAGGCAAACAGCCGCCTGCTCAACTGTTGACCGGTCGACGCCCGGCCAGCATGGTTGAGATCGCCGCGCAGCCTGATCAACAGCCGGGGGATATCGATCCCTACCGGGCAGACGTCGGCACATGCGCCGCACAGGGTGCTGGCTTGCGGCAAGTCGGCAAAGGGCGTGCCGGTCAGCACCGCAGATAGAGCGATCGGCGACGCCGGCGCGGACGCTGAGGATCGCCGCGCGGGTCTTTCGACGCGCACGGGCTTCTGTCCAGCCAGTGCGATACGCGGCGCGGGCGCCGGCAGCAGCGGCAGCATCACCGCCCCGATCGGTCCGGCCGGTTTGCCACCGTAGGCCTGGCCGCCGATCTCGCGATACACCGGGCAGATGTTGAGACAAGCGCCGCACTTGATGCATGCCAGCACCTCGCCATAGCCCCAGCGCAGCAAGTCACTACGGCCGTTGTCCACGATCACCAGAACCAGCTCGTCAGGACCGTCAGGCTCCCCGAGCCGGGCTGGACCATCGAGCAGGGTGACGCTGCCAGCAAGCGCGCCACCGCTGGCGCTGCGCGCCTGCAACTGCAGCAGGAAGAACAGCTCCTCCAGCGAGGATACGACCTGGTCGATCCCCATCACAGCGACGTGAATGGGTGCCACGGCCAAGCCGAAGCGATCGCCGCCACTATCGCTAGCTAGGGCCAACGCGCCCGTCTCAGCCACGGCAAAGTCAACTCCGCCGATGCTCATGTCGGCCTGGAGAAACCGGCTGCGCAGCGTGAAGCGCGCCATACCGGCCAGCGACTGGATGTCCACGGTCTCGGGCATGTCGAGCTGTTCCGTAAACAAGGCGGCCACCTCCTGCTTGCGCCAGTGCATCGCCGGGTAGACCGGGTGCGATGAGCTATCGCCGGATAGCTGAAGGATCGCGTCGCCAAGCTCCGTGTCGACTGCCCGCAGGCCGGCCGCCTCGAGCGCAGCGTCGAGCCCGATCTCCTCGGCGACGGCCGACCGGCTGCGCACGATCGTCTTCACACGGCGAGCCTGGGCCAAGGCGACGATGATGCGGCTGGCCTCGGCGGCATCATCGGCCCAAACGACATCTCCGCCGTTGGCCGTCACCTGCGCTTCTAGCTGCAGAAGCAGCGCCGGTAGCTGGCCGAGCGCGTGTTCACGCATCGCCCGGGCTGCGGCCTGCAACTCGGCAAAGTCCTCCGTCTGTGAATAGCCTTCGTTCCGCAGCCGGTTCAACAAGCTCGTCGAGCGGGTCAACGTCGTGCGGAGCGGGTCGTTCTTGAGAGCGTCGTCGACGCGATTGAAGAATGTTGGGGACATAAAAACCGCGGATTGGCGGAGCCGCGGACCAGAGGTCTGAGAAGCTGCTGCTCCGCGGATCAAAAGTGTCTTGAGCTGCAACGGCCAGAATCGACTGAGGCCCAGGCCAGAGATAGAACCACGGATCGACACGATCACGCATCTCCGATCTCCGGTCCGCGCCTCCTCCAGTCCGCGGTTCTAGTCGCGTTTGAACGCCGAATAATCCGTCGTGCGATACTTGCTGGCGCCGACGCCGGCAATGTCGAGCATGGCTTCGACCTTCATCGGCAGGCCGAAGATCTTGATGAAGCCCTCGGCATCCTGCTGGTCGTAGACGTCCTCTTCGCCAAACGTGGCGTAATCTTCTCGATAAAGTGAGAATGGCGAGCGCCGGCCGACCAGGATGCAGTTGCCCTTGTACAGCTTCAGCCGAACGCTGCCGGTGAGAGTCTCCTGTGTGTTTCTGACGAAGGCGTCCAACGCATGGCGTAGGGGAGTGAACCACTGGCCATTGTAGGTGAGCTCCGCGTATTTGAGCGCTACCTGCTGCTTGTAGTGCAGCGTTTCCTTGTCCAGACACAACTCCTCGAGCGCCTGATGGGCGGCGTACAGAATCGTTCCGCCCGGCGTCTCGTACACGCCGTGGGACTTCATGCCCACCAAGCGATTCTCCACCAGATCGATCCGGCCGATGCCGTGCTTTGCGCCGACAGCGTTCAGCGCCTCGATCAAGCTGATTGGACCTTTGGCCACGCCGTTGATGCGCTTGGGAACGCCGCTGTGAAAGTCGATCGCGACCTCCTCTGGCTCATTGGGTGCGGCTTCCGGGCTGACCGACCACTGATACATCGGCTCTTCAGGCTCATTCCACGGATCCTCGAGCAGACCGCCCTCGTGGCTAAGATGCCAGATATTGCGGTCGCGGCTGTAGATCGATTTCTCGGTGGCGGTGACGGGCACATTGTGCTCGGCGGCGTAGTCCAGCGCATCCTTACGGCTGCGGATCGACCACTCGCGCCAGGGCGCGATCACACGCAGCCGAGGGTTGAGAGCCATCACGGTGAGCTCGAAACGCACTTGGTCGTTGCCCTTGCCTGTACAGCCGTGTGCAACGGCGTCAGCGCCCTCAAGCTCGGCGACCTCGACCATGCGCTTGGCGATCAGCGGCCGGGCCACACTGGTGCCCAACAGGTACTTGCGCTCGTAGATCGCGCCGGCCTGAAGCATTGGATACAGGTAATCCGTGATGAATTCCTCGCGCAGGTCTTCGATGTAGATCTTGGAGGCGCCGGAAGCGATTGCCTTCTCTTCCAGGCCGCCCAATTCCTCGCCCTGGCCTAGGTTGGCCGTCAGGCAGATAACCTCGCATTTGTAGGTATTGCGCAGCCACGGGACAATGACCGAGGTGTCCAGCCCGCCGGAGTAGGCGAGAACGACTTTCTTAACAGGAGGTGTTGCCATGATTTGTCTTCCTTTGGTGAGATGGTGAAATAGTGAGATAGTGAGATAGTGAGATAGTGCGCCGGTCGACTAGGAGATCGTCCCGCAGCCGTAGGGGCGTACCCTTGCGGTCGCCCGCAGGGCAGGCGCAAGGCCGTGCCCCTACAGATTGAGAAGATGCACCCATATCAACCCTACAATGGTTCACGCAGCCCTGGCGTGATGCATATGATTGCGAAAACCCGGTGCGGGACGAGCATGGGTTCGGCTGAGAAATCCTGCGCCAACAGTGATTGAAATTCGGCATCGAAAACAAGGACCTGGTCGGGAGTAAGGGTCGCGGCAATCGGCGCGCTCGCCCGCACCCGGCCTCGCCAGGCTTCGTGGCTGTAGGGCAAATCGACATCGAACGAGAAGGTTTCGATGTCGCCGAATCCGGCCTCTGCCACGTCGCGCACCCACTCCGGATGAATGCCGACGCCGCCAAGGTAGGTCCACCATGGGTTGTGCCGGACGATGAGTGTCTCGGTGGCCTCAACCATGTTGCCGCGCATTGGCAGCCAGTCCAAATACGCGATCAACAGACGGCCGCCGGGCGTCAACACACGTTGGATCTCGGCGGCAGCCCGCGGCCGGTCAAACCAGTGCCAGCACTGGCCGGCGGTGACGACGTCGAAGCTAGCTGACGGAAGGCCGGTGTCCTCGGCTGGCGCTACCCGATACTCGACGGTAACGCCGGCAGCCTCGTCCAGTCGCCTGGCGTGCTCCATCTGCGCAGCGGCGATATCCATGCCAATGACCTGACAGCCTCGCAAAGCCAAGCCGCGAGCAAGCGTGCCGGTCCCCGTACCCAGGTCAAGCAGGCGCTGGCCGGGTTGGCCGATGCCGAAGGTCGCCAAACGGTCGAAAAACGCCGGCGGGAACCCGATGCGGTAGCGGCTGTAGTCTTCTGAGGTCTTTCCGAAGTCGACAATCATACTTGCAAATGATCCGGCCCCTTACTCGACAGGGCCAAATTCCTCTCTGTTAATGCCAAGATCGCGGATGATGGCGCAAATCGTACCTGGAGCAAGATCTCCCGATCCTCAATTCGGAACAGTAGCTGTCCGGTCGTTGTTGGGGTTGTGCCAAACCTTGTGACTACCTTTCCCCTCGCGTAGTTCTTCACATCCCAGTCGCTGCAGTCGCTTGGCTAATTCTCGGTAACGCATTAGGCAGCCACAAGTAGTTCAACCGTCTGCGGACGATCGGCCAGAGTCGGTCGCAATGCCGCAGGTAATTCTTTCCCAAGTGCACGCCACGCTAATCGCAGAGCATCCAATGCATCTTGGACGTTCGCAGAAATCTCATCTGGCGTACGTCCTTCGGTTACCAGACCTGGAATATCCGGACTCGTGACCGTGAAAACGCCGCCAGGATTTGGCTCCAAATAAATGCGAGATCGAATACATCGACATGCCAGTCACCTCACTACGCTTTACCGATACAAATTGACTACGTCCCGCATCATCGCCGCCGCAGTACCTGTCGGACCACGCTCGTCGATGCAGATGAAGATCGTCTCGAACAAATCGCTCTCGAACACGACACCCATTTCCCAGCCGTCAACGTGAGCGAGCTTGTGCTTGGGCGTTAGGGCCGTCGGCTGTACGCTCAGGTCATAGCCACCATCCGGGCGGAGTTGCGCCACACCTAGCAGCTTGACCACCCGTCCCTCTGGCCCGTCAGGCTGGGCAAAACGTCCTGGCATGGCGTTCGATGAGTTGGCCTCCTGTAACAGGTTCGATGCTCGAATTCCGATCACCGGTTGAACGTCTCGAACGGTTGCCGGGAAGCCGAGCACCGCGTTCGCCACGATCGTCAGCTTGTTGGCCGTGTCCCAGCCGTCAACGTCCAGGGTGGGATCGGTTTCGGCGATGCCGCGACGCTGGGCTTCGGCCAGAGCGTCGGCGTAGGAGTGACCGGCGGCCATTTGGGTCAGGATGTAGTTGCTGGTGCTGTTGAAAATACCCTCGACACGGCGCACCTGCGCGGCCACCAGATCGCGCTGCCCCACGTTGACAACAGGCAGGCCACCGCAAACGGTGGCTGAAAAGGCCAGCCGCGCCTCAGCCACGGCCGCGGCCCGCTGTACTTCCTGGAAGTACAGCGCGAGCGGCGCCTTGTTGGCCAGCACCACATCCAGGCCACGGTCGAGCGCCGTGAGCACGGTGCTGAGCGCAGGCTGGGCATCCCGCAGGTTAACCGGTGATGCCTCCAGGAGGATCTGGGCGCGGACTTGTGCTAACACGTCGAGCGCGGTTGCGCCGGTCAGGCCGCCCCCTGAGGGGAAGCCGGCTGCGCTGCCGCCAGCCAGCTTATGGGCCAACAGGGCAGCAGGATCGAGTCCGTTGGCGTCAACAGCCGCGCCGCGACTATCGACAACGCCAACGACCCGCAGCTGCAGCCCGTAGCGTCCGGCCAGCACCTCCCGCCGCGTATCGAGCAGATGCAGAAACTGGCGATGCACGTTGCCCAGGCCCACCAAGATGAGATCGATCGTGCAAATCATGCTCATGCGGCATCGGAATCCAGGGAGCTGGCCTCGGCAAGATCGGCCGGCGCGGCCGGCTTTTCGACAGCCAGCGGCTTAGGCGCGTCCGTTGCAGGCGGCGCCTGCGGCTTCTTGCGCCCAAACAATTTGCCGAACACGCCTGTCATCGCCTGCGTCGGCACCAGCTGCATCTCGGATGGACCTGGCCAGCGCGAACATGTCTTGATCGGTGAGCTTGGCGTGTGCGTACCAGCCCAGGATCTTGAGCGATGCAAGCACCGGCGCGGCCAGGAACGCGCCCAGCACACCGGCAAAGCTGGCGCCAACCACCACCCCCACCAGCACGATGATTGGGTGCAGATCAAGGCTTTGCCCCATGATGCGCGGCACCAGCACGTTGTTTTCGATCTGCTGGATCAGGAAATAGACCCCCACCACGATCAAAGCGAAGATCAGGTTGTTGACCGGCAGGAAGTTCGAACCCTGGATCAAGGCAAGCAGCACCGCCGGGATCATGGCAAGTATCGGCCCAAGCGTCGGAACGACCTCCAAGATGCCGGCCAAAATGCCCAACACCAACGAGCCAGGCAGGCCGAGCGCGGCCGTCGAACGCGAAGACCACCGTTCCGACGGTGACCGAAAGCAGGATCTGCCCGCGAAAGAAACTTTTCCAGGTCCTGTCCAGGCGGCGGCCCACTTCTTCCGCCTCCGGGCGATACTCAGGCAAGATCACACTATCCAGCCAACCGCTCAGTGCGCGAGCTGTCCTTGGTGAGATAGAACATGTAAAGTAGAAGCAGCAACGTGCTCAAGCCGAAGGAAAAAACGCCGGTAGCGATGCCCGCTGCCGTGCTCAGCACGCCGCCAGCCGTTCGTACACCTTGTAGGATGTAGGTGAACAGCGCATCCAGGGCGGGCACCTCTAGCTGGCCAACCGTTTGTTGCGCCTGATCGCGCAACGCCAGCGCCACGGCGCCTAGATCGACGCGATAGCTCGCTATCTGCAGAATCGGCAGGTTGGCAAGCAGGTTGTCCAGAACCTCCTGCATGAGCTGAGGCAGGCGGCTGAGCACGTCCAGGATGGCGCGCACGCCATTGACAATCGCCGGGATGAGCAGCACCGGTAGAAACGCCACGATGAAGATCAACAACAGGACGCATAGCCCTGCTGCCAGCCCTCGTTTGACGCCACGTCGCTCCAACCAGGTGGCCAGCGGCTGAAAAATATACGCTAAGACAGCCGCCAACACGAGTTGCGGGATGACGGAACGCGACAGATAGACCAGCGCGGCTGCCACCAACAAGGCGATGACGGTGACAATGACCCGCGTCTCGCGCTTCCAGCTTGGGGGTGATGGGGAGATTGACATCGATTCGGTCTTCCCTACTGGTTTCAATCCTAGTTGTAGGGGCGGGTCTTGCACCCGCCCGTGTACGAGCCCATACACGCGCCGGCTGCACGGGCGGGTGCAAGACCCGCCCCTACCATCCACTTCAAATGTACCCGGATTATACCAGCGCCTGAAGCGATACGCCAGTAAGGACCAGATTACACGCGCCACGCCGCCAGAAGCCGAAGCACCGGCTGCGGCGCGTGCTGCGCGAACACCCGCCACCAGGGCGCGCCTGCGGGCACGGTCTCAGGATCATGCAGGTTGAGCGCCACGGCGATCTCGTCGCACCGGCTAAATTTCGGGCAAAACACGCACTCGTTCCAGATCTTCGGGGTCAGGCCCCAGCGGTCGATAACGTGAAAACCCTGGCGCTGGAAAAAATTGGGGCGCAGGGTAAGCGCACAGACCTGGTCCAGCCCACGCTCGCGCGCCAGTTCAAGCAGCACCACCACGATTTGGCCGCCCACGCCCTGCCCGTGCGCGTCTGTGGCTACGGCCAGCGAGCGGATCTCCGCCAATGTCGGGGTCAGGGCAATCAACGACCCGCAGCCCACGAGCCGGCCGGCCGGCTCGCCTTCCGGGTTCCCCTCGCAATCAAGACGCTCGATAGCCACAAGGAAATCGGCTAACGCAGCCCTTACCTGATGCTCGTGACGCGGCAGCATCAGGTTGAGCGCAGCAAAAGCGTTGACCAGATCGCAGATGGCTTGAATATCGTCTTCCGTGGCGAAGCGGATGGTGATGGGCATGGGAGTTCTCGTGGGCCGAGCTGGATAGAGTAGACAGGGTAGACTAGGGAAACAAGGGGGAATCGGCGAATTGACTAGGTGGTAAGCTAAAGGCTGGCTAGAACGATACCGAGGCGCTCGACAACCTGCTCGATCTCCTCCGCGCTGATGATCAGCGGCGGGACAAGACGCAAGACGTTGGGGCCGGCGCCGACGGTGAGTAGGCCGTGCTGGTAGCCGGCCTTGACCACGTCTGCCGCCGGGATGTCCAGCTCGAGTTCCGAGCAGTAACCCTTGACCGCGTACCTCTCGGATGTGCGGACTATCGAGTTCGAGCAGGCGCTCCAGGAAGATCTCGCCTTTTTGGCGAACGCTCTCCAGAAAGGCTGGCTGGCTGACCTTGCCAACCAGTGCCTCGGCCACGGCGGCCACCAACGGACCGCCGGCGAATGTACTGGCGTGATCGAAGGGATGGATGGCGTCGGCAACGGCCTGGGTCATCAGCACCGCGCCCATGGGCAGGCCGCCGGCTAGAGGCTTAGCCGTCGTCAGCATGTCGGGAGTGACGCCGTGGCCCTGGTAGGCCCAGAGTGTGCCGCTGCGGCCCAGGCCGCATTGCACCTCGTCGAAGATCAGCAGCGCGCCGTGGGCGTCGCATAGCTCGCGCAAGCCCGCCAGGAAGTGGGGTTTAGCCAGGTGCACCCCACCCTCGCCCTGGATCGGCTCGACGATGACCGCGCACACATCGTCCCGAATCGCCTCAGTCGCCGAGTCCAGGTCATTGAAACGAGCGAAGCGCACGCCGGGCATCAACGGCTCGAAGGGCTGCTGATACTTCGGGCGGTCGGTCGCAGCCAGCGAGCCAAACAGCCGGCCATGAAAGCCATCGGTAAACGCGACGATGTGGACTTTGTCGGATTCACCGGGGGCGGCCAACCCCATTGTGCTCGGGCCGGTCTCCGACCGTGCCAGTTCGCGTGCGTAGCGTCGAGCGAACTTGAACGCGCTTTCATTGGCGCTGGCGCCACAGTTGGCGAAGTGCACCCGGTCGGCAAAGCTGGTCTCGCACAACAACTGCGCCAGGCGCGCCTGCGGCGCCGAATGATATAGATTGCTGACGTGCCACAGCTTGCCGGCCTGCTCGATCAGCGCCCGCTGCAGGTCGGGATCACCATAGCCCAGTGCGTTGACGGCAATGCCCGCCACACAGTCGATGTACTCGCGCCCCACCGTATCTGTCACACGGCAGCCCTCGCCGTGATCCAACACAAAATCGGGGCGGGCGTAGACTTGGAGGAGGTAGGTATGTTCGAGGGGGATGGTTGTATTTGGGTTCATGGTGTGAAGTATTCGGTGATCGGTGATCGGTATTAGGTGGTCTAACTACCTGACACTCTTGGGGTGGTGTCTCATAAGCGTGGGTCGACTGGGAACCGTCCCGGAGGGAGTAGGGTCTGGCGGCGCTTTACGCTGATTAGCTTGAGCACCTAATGTTTCCTAATCATCGATAGCCGCCAGACCCGTATCGAGACCCTTGGATCTCACTACGATGGCCTTTCGGTGCACTGGTCTCGATACGGTCCTGGCGGCGAGTCTCGTTTAGTGCGAGCCTTCCGTCAACACTCAGCACTTCAGTAAGACGCCGCCAGGACCTACTCGACCGGCGTTAGTCACTTCCAATCAAACTATCAGGTAGCTAAACCACTGACTACCGATCACCGATTACCGATCACCGTCCCACCGCCTTTGCGCAGCCCGTCCAAATTCGTAATCACCGCCGCGGGCACGCCGGCTTGGACGGCTTCGATGGCAGAGCGCACTTTGGGCACCATGCCGCCTGAGATTTGGCCGCTAGCGATGTGCGCCTCGACGTTCGCTACGCTGAGTTGCGGCGCGAGCGCCCCATCGATGAGCACGCCGGGCACATTGCTGACGAAGATCAACCGGCCGGCGCCGAGGGCCACGGCTAAAGCCGCGGCCACCTGGTCGGCGTTGACGTTATACGAAAGGCCGTCCACGCCCAAAGAGATGGGTGAGATGACCGGCACGATGCCGTTGGCCAGCAGCAGGTGCAACGGCTCAGCCCGAACGCCAACGACCCGGCCGACAAAGCCGATGTCCAGCCCTTTGGGCCGCAACGGCTCAACGCGCACCAGGCCCAGATCGATGCCGCTCATGCCCAGGGCGTCGATCCCGCCGTTTACCAACCAGCGGGTGAGCCGGGTATTGACCTGGCCACTGAGCACCATCTTGACCAGGCGCAAGCTATCGGCGCTGGTAACCCGCAGGCCCTCGACGAATGCGAAGTCGATGCCAAGCTGGCCGTGCAGCTCGCCGATCTCCTTGCCGCCGCCGTGGACAATAGCGACTCGCGCATGCTTCTGCACCTCGGCCACCGCCGCCACGAGTCCGGCCAAAAAGCCGTCGTCGTCAATCTCGTTGCCGCCGACCTTGATCACTACCGTGTCATGCTGAGACCCCGCATCCCGCGGGCGGTATTCGCAAACGAATGACATGGTATGTCATGAGTAGACCCCGCATCCCGGGGCGGTATTCGCAAACGAATGACATGGTATGTCATGAGTAGTGTGTTCGTAGTTCATCGTCTTGATCCATAACTCGTAAAGCGTAACCCAGTAACCCGGAAGCCGGAACCCGGAACCCGGAGCAGTCGTCAAAGCTACTCCGCCTCCGGTTTCCGGGTTACGCTTTACGCTTTACGAGTTACGCTTCCAGTCCCATCGTCTCTTCGAGTCCAAACATAACGTTCAAGTTCTGCACGGCCTGGCCGGACGCGCCTTTGATCAGGTTGTCCAGCGTGCTTGTGACGATCAGCGTCGCCGTACCGGGGACGAAGGTCAGCCCGATGGCGCAGCGGTTGGTGCCGACAGTGTGATGCAGAGTAGCCACCTGGCCGGCCGGCAACAAGTGGACAAACGGCTCGCCGGTGTAGGTGTCTGCGTAAGCCGCCCGCACCATCGCCTCGTCCACGCCTTCCGGCAATGTGACATACATCGTCGACAGAATGCCCCTGCTCACCGGCAACAAATGCGGCGAGAACACAATCCGGGACTGCAGGTCTGCCTCTTCTTGCCACCTCCACTCCGCTCCACTCCGGGACTTCGTGCCACCTGCAACTTGCAACAGCTCCTGTTCCATCTCCGCAATGTGTCGATGCGAATAGCCGATGCTGTAGGGCGAAAGATTCTCGTTGGCCTCGACGAAGCTGTTAGAGAGCTTGGGCTTGCGGCCGGCGCCGCTGACGCCGGACTTGCTGTCAACGATGATCTGGCCCTGCAGCCAACCAGCCTCGGCCAGCGGCCAGAGGCCCAGGATGACGCTGGTGGGATAGCAACCGGGGTTGGCAACCAGCGAAGCCTCTGCGATCTCCGCCCGGTGCAGCTCGGGCAGGCCGTACACAGCATCGGCGAGTAGGGCGGTCTGGGTGTGCGACGTGCTGTACCAGCGCTCGTACGTAGCTGCATCGTGGATACGAAAGTCAGCGCTAAGATCGATGGCTTTGACACCCGCTGCCCGGACCGCGGCCACGGCCGGCATCGAAGCCGCGTGCGGCAGGCAGAGAAAGACCACCTCCGCCTCGGCGATGGGCGCGTCGGCCAAGGAAAGCAGTGGTTCATCCCATGGGCAGGGAAAGACATCGCTCAGCCGCTGGCCGCCGTAGCTTTCAGTGGTCAGCCAGGCGATGGCTACGGTCGGATGCCGGCGCAATAGCTTGTAGAGCTCAAAGCCGGTGTATCCGGTAACGCCGATGATGCCTACTTTGATCATGTGTTCATACCTGTCTGTCACTGCTGCTGCTCGTGCGTCATGCTTGGGCGGCCCTCAGTGCTTTGTTAGGTTAATTTTTGTGTCGTGTCATCCTGAGGCTTGGCGAAGGATCCCGGCGTGGATGCAAGCGGGGATCCTTCGCCAAGCCTCAGGATGACACTCGCACTTTTCAACCTAACAAAGCACTCCTCATGACACACGGCGAGTAAAAACAACGACTACAATGCAGTACCAACAAAAAAAGCTCTCCGCCTGGAGAGCTCTGCTGCCGTGCTCATTGCTGATCCTCGGCCCGCGCGCATCTATCCAGACTTGAGTCCGGGTGACAGCTTGGGCCTCCTAGGGAAGGAAATGAGGGTTTTCATGGTGTTTAGGTCCTGCACGCCCAACAGCGTGCTGAATGGCTCGCTTTATATCACAGAAGCGTATTGCTGTCAAACAGGCCGACGAGCCTTAGACCCCTTCGGCTGCCTCAGGGCAAGCTCTTCGGGTTTCTCGTCTTTGACCCATTTGTTGGTTCGAGCAGATGTCGCATGCTTCCAGATAGCGGGTTCGAGGAGGGAAGCCCGAAGGATCTGCGCTCGACATCATCGCCATCACGCTGCCGCAGATCTGCGTTTGCCGATCTGCGGCAGCTTCAAGCCCTTCTTAGCGTTCTTTGGGGGTGCATCGATCAACCCTGGTGCTTTCTCCGGGCGCAGCCGTGCAACCACATGGTTCGCCGTCTCCCGGCCACGGATCATCGCCTCGTTGAAGAGCAGCTTGAGATCTTTACCCCGCAACTTTTCACCCGTGGCATAGAAGTGATAGACAGCCTGACCGGTGACAAACGTGCCCGAGTATGCGATCGCAACTTTCAGTATTATGCCTAAAGGGATGAAAGCCACCAACTCGCGCGCGACCTGACGCCACATAAAGCCCGCGCCGACGACGCTTGCAATCTTCGGCAGCGTCTCGCGCAGCGTGCCGGTCTCGCCCATCACGAGGCCAATCTTATAGGCCATCACTACCTGGTTTTTGGTCAGGATGATGACGTCGGCCACGGCAAAGGGGATACCGACCCCCGGTATCATCTCGGCCAACCCCGTGCCGCCGGCATAGGTGGCATTGGTCAGGCTAACGTCCTGGACCAGCCTGTGAACGATAGCCGGCCGCAGGCCGGGAAAGGCGCGGCCCAGGGCGATTTCACGGTCGGGCAGTTGCTTCATCAGTAGCGGAAACAGATCCTTGTGCACGGCCGCCGGGTCGCTCAACGCGCAGGCGACCACACGTACCTCGTGATACGTGGCATCATCTCGACCGATGACATCGATTGAGATGGCCCGCTGCTGAGCAGCCTCGACCACGATCACGGAGGATGCCGGCTGCGCCAGCACGGCGCGCACGCCCTCTTGCTGAGCCTGGTCGGCGTCGTCGAGCAACACAATGCGCAGGTCATAGTCCGCCAAGGCTGCGATATCGGAGGCGCTGAGCGGCAATCGGTACGTGGCCACGGCGGTGATGAGTTGATCGCCGGCGCGGGGACCCTGTTGGAGCAGCCCCTGCAGCACGCCCGTCTTTTGCGGCGATCCAATCATCGCCAGGCGCGGGGTTAACATCGCCTCGTCACGGATCGAGGTGACATCGAGTTCGGAAAAGGATTTCCACATGGGTCCTAGATCGTTCCAAACTGGCATGAGACTCTCCTGATGTAAAAACCGCGGACTTGCGGAGACGCGGACAAGAACGGAGGCAAAGCGTCGTCGCGGGGATGTGTTTCAATGTGAAGACGGAGTGCCTCTGCGCAGGCGCTCCTCGAGGGCTAGCTGATCCTCCAGAGGCGGCAGGCTGAGGAACGCTTCTGTGGTGCGATCCATCCTGCCCTGATTATCGAGGGGATGATAGCGCAGGATTAGGCTGTGCCACATGCGAGACGACTCCTCCAGCTGTACCAGCTGCCGCAGTTCGACGGATCGCGGCTTGCGCAGGGGCGTTTGCAGAGTCAAACGATCTCGATCGAGCGTAACTTTGGTCCAGGCCAGCGGTACGGTCAGCAGCGCCACGATGAGGATCATGACGAGGCCCAGTCCCTTAGTGCGACCCGGCGCAAGGATTATGTCGATTATTTGTGCCAACGCCAGCAACACGGGCAAAGAATAAAAGAACTGATAGCTGGGTTTGGTGCGAAACATCGTGGGCTCGATCACGCCATCTGCTCCAGCCTGCGCTCGATGGTCTGGCGGACGATCCGGGTGTCCGCCGGGAGATACACCGGCGGGTTCGCCTGCACGGCCTCGACCTCCGGCAGCGTATCTTCGTGGTAGCCGGTCTTGAACTGGGTGAACTTCAGACCGTGGGCCGTGGAGATGACCACCACCCTGTCCTTGCTCTTGATCACGCCGCGTTCGGCGAGCTTGAACAACACGGCCAGTGCCACCCCGGTGTGGGGGCAGCAATACATACCGGTGCGATCGGCGCGCGCCGCGGCGTTGGCGAGTTCGTGCTCGCTGGCCTGCTCGACGATGCCGTCGAAATCCTGAACCGCCCGTACTGCCTTCTCGTAGCTGACCGGATCGCCGATCTGGATCGCCGAAGCGAGCGTGCCCTGCGCCTTGACCGCGACCTTTTCTTTGAAGTCGTTGCGGTAGCTGAGATAAAACGGATTGGCCTTCTCGGCCTGGGCCGCCACCAGCCGAGGCAGCCGGCTAATGACACCCAGATCTTTGAGCAAGCGCAGCCCTTTGGCCAGCGCACTGATATTGCCCAGATTGCCGACCGGGATGATGATCCAGTCGGGCACAGCCCAGTCGAACTGCTGCACGATCTCGATTCCGACGGTCTTTTGACCTTCGATGCGCAGGCTGTTCATACTGTTGGCCAGATAGATGCCGTTATCCTCGGTGACCTCCTGCACGATGCGCATGCAGCCGTCGAAATCAGTGTCAAGGGCCAAAACCAGCGCGCCGTGGGCGATTGGCTGGATCAGCTGAGCCGCGCTGACCTTGCCGCGTGGCAGGAAGACGATGGTAGGAATGCCTGCGGCTGCGCCGTAGGCCGCCAAGGCGGCCGAGGTGTCGCCGGTACTGGCGCAGGCCACCGCTTTGACCGGCGAGTTGCCGCTGCGCATCATCTGGTTGACCACGCTAACCAGCACGGTCATCCCCAGGTCCTTGAAGGAGCCGGTGTGCGAGTTGCCGCACATTTTAACCCACAGATCCTCGACACCGATCTGTTTGCCGAGGCGGTTGGCCCAAAACAGGTTGCTGTTGCCTTCGAACATCGAGACGATGTTTGCGTCGTCGATATCCGGAACCACCCATTCCTTCTTGCCCCACACGCCGCTGCCGTAGGGCCACTGGCTGGCGGCCACGCGGCGATCCATCAGCTGGATCCAGGCGGTGGCGCTGCGGTCGGCGAGCGCCTGCACGTCATGGGTGACCTCCAGCAAGCCGCCGCAGGTGGGGCACCGATAGATCACCTCGTAGAGTGACCAGCGGCCGGTGCAGCCGCGAACGCATTGAAACCAGGCGGAATATGCCATCGTACCAAGCTCCCGATCGAGCGAAATAGGACACGCAAGAACGTTGGCAGTCTAGCATTGAAGGGGTTTAATGTCAAAGGGAGGTCAGTTCACGCAGGGCACTTTAAAAGCCCGTTGGAGTGTCGTCGCTTCGGCGGGCTTTTGAAATGGGTGTGTTCTAAATGGGTTCATGAAGGGTTAGAAGCTAGCGATGGTCGAGTAGGTCCTGGCGGCGTGTCACAGAAGCGCTCAGTGTTACAGAAGGCTCACATCAGACGAGTCTCGCCGCCAGGACCGTATCGAGACCGATTTGAAATGCCCTGAGCACTGCCCCCTGCCTGTTCTCGTTTGACCGTCACACGACACGATGATACACTCTACTATAACATTTCTTCGCTTCGGCCCGTGATCCCTGTCAAAAAAGGCTAGATCGATGACAGTATTCGAGTTAACCACGCTTCTCGATCAGCATCGCCACACCGGCGAGGCCTGGTCCGAGTTCCTGCGCGTCCCGGCGCTGAGCATGGGACTCTACACGCTGCCGGCCGGCAGCGCAGACCCGCAACACCCCCACACCGAGGACGAGGTTTACTACGTCCTCGCCGGCCGCGCTCAAATCCGCGTCGGCAAGGAAGACCGGCCAGTCGAGCCTGGCTCGATCGTCTACGTCGCCGCCGCAGTCGAGCACCGCTTTCATAGCATTGCGGAAGACCTGGCCGTGCTTGTGTTTTTCGCACCTGCCGAAGGTAGTACCAACCGATAGGATCATCTCTATGGCTTTCGATCCCACCACCCTCCCTCTCACCCACGTCCGCCGCAGCGATCGCGCAGTCGAGGACGTGGCATGGATCCAAAACTTCTTGCAGCGCGCACCGGTCGGAGTCCTGGCGACTGCGAGCGGTGGCCAACCGTTTATCAACAGCAACCTGTTCATCTACGACCAGGCGGCCCATGCGATCTACCTGCACACGGCCCGTACGGGCCGCACACGCAGCAATATCGAGTCGGGCTCGGTCGATCCCTCCGGGAGGCTGCGCACAGACCGGCCCGAGCAAGCACTGGTATGCTTCCACGTCTTCGAGATGGGCCGGCTGCTGCCGGCCGACACGGCGCTCGAGTTTAGTGTCGAGTACGGTGGAGTGACCGTGTTCGGCCGCGGGCAAGTCGTCGACGACTCCAATGAGGCGCGACGCGCCTTGCAGCAGTTGCTCGACAAGTATTTCACCCATCTCCAGCCCGGCCGCGACTACCGCCCGATTACCGACGACGAGCTCGCCCGCACCACAGTTTACCGCATCGACATCGACGACTGGAGCGGCAAGCGCAAGGCGGTGGGGGAGGATTTTCCGGGGGCGTTTCGGTTTGGGGAGGCAGAAGTGATGAGTGATGAGTGATGAGTGTTGAATGGAGGGCGACAAGCGAAGCGCAAAGTATCATTCGAACCCGTTAACTCTTCATTCATCGTTCATCACTCATCACTCATCACTCTCCCCTGATTCCGCCGATGCAGCGTCATCCGCATGCCAAACTTAGGCCGGAGGGTAATCAGCGGCTCGGGCGTGACGGGGTGGCCGAGAACCAGGCGGGCCTGCCAGCGCTGAGCGAGGGTAGCCAACACGAGGATGCCCTCGGTCCAGGCGAATCCCTCGCCGATGCAGACGCGCGGTCCAGCGCTGAAGGGGAAATAGGTGAACTTCGGGCGTCGAGCTTGCGCCTCTGGGGTCCAGCGGTTGGGATCATAGCGCTCGGCGTCAAACCAGTAGCGGGGGTCACGATGCATGACGTATTGGCTAAGGAAGATCGTCGAGCCGGCCGGCACGACATAGCCGCGTACCCCGTAGTCCTCGATAGCCTGGCGACCGATGGCGTAGACCGGCGGGCACAGGCGCATCGCCTCACTCAGCACCATACGGGTGTAAGGCAGGTTGGTGATATCGTCCATGGTGGGGATCCGCCCGCCCAGCACCCGATCCACCTCGGCGTGCAGTTGCCGTTCCTCGACCGAGTTCTGCGACAACAGATACCATGTCCACGTCAGTGCGTTGGCAGTGGTCTCATGGCCGGCCAGGAAGAGCGTCATTGCTTCGTCACGAACCTGCTGGTCGGACATGCCATCGGCCTCTTTCCCGTCCTCGTCGCGTGCGGCGAGCAACATCGAAAGCAGATCGCCGCGATCCTCGCCGCTTGCGCGGCGCTCCCGGATTAGTCGGTAGATGGTGGCATCCAGCCGTTGACGGGCCTCCTCAGCGCGCTGGTTGCCGGGTAGAGGAAGCTTCTCCAGCATCTCACCGCCCGGCAAGAGCGTACGGCTCAAGCCATGCAGCGCCTCCGTGAGCGCTTTACCGATCTCCTGTGCCTCGCCTTCAACGTCGGCGTCGAACAGCGTCTTGCTGACGATGGCCAGGGTCAGGCGCATCATCTCCTCCGACATATCCACGGTCAAGCCTGCGCCCTGGGCTGACCAGCGCTCCGACGAACGGGCGGCGTACGACGCCATCACCTCGCTGTAGGCCGCCATGCGCTGTCGATGAAATGCCGGCTGCACCAGGCGACGTTGACGCAGGTGAATGTCGCCTTCGCTCGTCAACAGACCCTCGCCAAGCAGCCGCCACGCGACCTGCAGCGCTCGGCTCTTAATAAAGAGACGATCGTTCGTCACCAGCACGTCCTGGATCAGATCGGGATGATTCAAGAGATAGAAGTGTCGGCCCTGCAGCTCCAGGTGCGACACGTCGCCGTAGGACGCCAGATCCAGCAGGAAGCCCAGCCGATCGCTGCGAAAACGCGCGATTAGCTCCAACGGAAAGCGTGACCTGGGGCCGGGAGGATAGCGTCTGGCGGAAGACCGTTTAGCATTCATCATTCAGCATTCAGCATTCAGCATTCAGCCGGCCATTGCCCGCGCCATGCCGGCCACCGCATGGACCGCTTCGTCGCCGTCGGCGCCGCCGTCCTGGCTCAGTTGATCGACCAGCGCGCGGAAGTGCACGCCGTCGAGGGATTCTACGATCGTCGCCAGCTCGTCGAAACTGTCGGGCAGCGGCGGCTTGCGCGGTGCTGAGCGCACGAAACTCATCGCCAGGTCGCCCAAAGCGTCGGTGTACAGATCCGAGCCGAGTTGGAAGAGCAACACACCGCCGGCAAGGCGATGCGCCAGGAAAGTCGTCGGCTCGTTGTTGGCGGCCTCCTGGTGATTGGCCAGGTTGAGATGATGCGCAGCGCAGCGCAGCGGATCGCCTTCGGCATAGGCGTTGCGCAAGGCGATCTCTTGGGTACGGATGGGGGAGGATTGATTGCCGGACATGGTCACCTACTTGTCCAACCTGATCAGCATGTCGGCCAGGTGCTCGTCGTAGTGCTCGAAGGTGTTAGCGCCAATGCGCTTT
This sequence comes from uncultured Chloroflexia bacterium, assembly GCA_963709505.1. Lineage (GTDB taxonomy): Bacteria > Chloroflexota > Anaerolineae > JAAEKA01 > JAAEKA01 > CAVPXC01. Next base: position 40,257 of record CAVPXC010000005.1, read on the forward strand.
CTCACCGGTTGCGACCGGCGTGGATCTGATCGAATAGCGCGTCCTTGTTCATCATACTCTCCTGGTAAGCCATGCCGCCCACCTGCTGTTGGGGGTGCACGTGTCAAACGGATTGGAATCGATGGTTGTATCATACCGCGAGATACCCTGCTCCGTCAAAAGCTGACCTTCGCATAAGTGTATTTCAAGTTGGGGGCAGACCCTTCGGGTTTGCGGAAAACCCGAAGGGTCTGCCCCCAACTTGAAATACACCCCCTTCGCATGAGACCTATCCCTATGCCATAGAGTCGCGGTAGAGTTTGCGTAGAGTAACCGTGTAGGTCACAGTACCTGGTCCTATTGTATTCTCGTGTTGCATTGAAGTAGAACCATGAACTCTACTACTTCGCTCCAGCGTAACGGCCGGACGGGGGGAGCCGGTCGGCCCAAAGCGCTGGAGGTATCATACCGAGGGTGGTTGGACGCACGTAGGGGGTGCGCCTGACCACCCTCTTACTTTTTATGCGGCCAGTGGGTCGCCGTGTTTACGCAAACCACCAGCTCGGATTCCCGCGACGGCGGGAACGACGGATAAGGACTCGCACGCGCTTCGCCATAGTCATGCACGCCCCTTCGGGAGCGAGTATCCATAGTCAGGGGGCGGGAGAGGTGCGTGATGGCCCGGTGAAAGGAGGATGATCGACCACTGAGAGCCTAAACGGGGTAGGGTGGTGGCAGGTCGTTATGGCCTGCTCGTCGGGTTCCCCGATGTGCCAACACCCATCGAGGAGGGTGCTCCCATGTCAACTAGACGTGTAAGAATGCTGCTGGTGTCCCTATGCGCCGCATGGCTGATTGCCCTGCCCGTTAGCTTGGCCGCTACGCCATTGGCCCACGCCGCGCCCATCGTGCCGCTTTCACAGTGTGATGATGTTACGTGCCACTGAGTACTGTGTAGAATCAATCCTGGCGTAGTGTCACCCTGAGGCTCGGCGAAGGGTCCCTCGGTTGTGCAAGCCGAGGACCCTTCGCCGAGCCTCAGGGTGACACTATGCAGAAACTTGGTTTACAGGGTACTGAGTTCATCGTCACGCCGCCGTTAACCCTCCCCTTCTTGCATCTCTCTGAGATGCTCCTCGACTTCCTGTCTGAGCGAAGCGGCGCCCGGTTGGCCGGCCAGCGTCTCTAACATCTCGAGGGCTTCACGGAAGGTCGCCTCAGCCGCGGCGCGTTGACCCTTGGCGCGCAGCACGACCCCCAGGCCGTCTAGTGAGTTCGCAATCCCGCGTCTGTTTCCACGCTGGCGTTGATACTCGATGCTGGTCTGGAACATCATCTGTGCGAGCTCAAACTCCCCGAGATCGGTATACGCCAGCCCCATGTTCTGAGTGATCGAGGCCATGCGCAGCTGATCATTGGCTTGACGAAACACCAGTTCAGCTCGGCGATACTGCTCCAGAGCGCGTGCTGGCTGCTTGGTTGTCCAGAAGACATTGCCCAGGTTCACACGTGTGGCGGCCACGTTAATGTCGTCACCACCTTGCTCCATCAGCTCGATGGCTCGTTCGTAGCAGGCCACGGCCTCGCCGGCCCGGCCTGCGCCGCGCAGGGCGGTGCCAAGGTTCGTCAGGTTGCGAGCGATCATCGTCGTGTCGCCTAAACGCTCCCAGCCAGCCAATGATTTGTTGATGCCCGCCATGGCGCGCGTCCAGTCCTCGGCGTCAAGCGCAAGCGTGGCGGCTACGAAGTCGCCATAGGCCTCTTCGGCATCTCCCGGCTCGACCAAAGCCGCAGCGGTCTCGACCAGTGCGGTTGCTTCCGGATAGCGCCGCTGCATGCGAGCCACGTAGGCTGCCCGATTGAGGGCACGCGCGCGGTTGCGCCGGTCTTCCAGTCTGTCAAAATCAGCCGCACTGGCGATCAGTTCGCCATACGCCTCGTCGAGCTTGCCCATCACCATGTGCACCATTGCCAGTTGCAGGCGCAACTCGGCGAGACCTACGTCGTCCCCAGTCGATTCACTGACCTCGATACCGCGTAGAAGGTATGGGACCACCTCCTCCCGCCAACCGGCTTGATCCAATTTGGGTGCAAGTGCGACCAGCAAATCACGCGCCTCCGGCCAGGCGTCCGTCGCGTCCAGGGCAAAAGTCAGCGTCTGCAACGCCTGCTCGCGCTGCTCCGCCGGCAGCCCAGCCTCCGCCGCCCGCGCATCCGCCAGCGCCCGCCTCACACTCCGGCGCACATACTCCCGAAAAACCACACCATAGCCATCGTCGCCGCTCTCCTGGCGCATATTACCACTCCATCACTCGGACCACTCCGACCATTCCGACACTATCTCACTATCTCATTATCTCACTCCTATCTATTCCACCGCACCACCTGCTCCATCAAAAAACTCCGAGTCAGCGCGTGAATGGCATACCGCCGTTCATTCAGATCGCCGCAGCTGTCAACGAGGTTCAAATCGACCAACCGGGTCAGCGCGGCGCGCAGGTCGCCGGCGTCCAGTTCGCTGATCTCGGCGAGGTAATCCAGATCGGCGCCGCGCCCAGTAGCCAGCGGCATCGCCAGCAGCGCGCGGCGAGACAGCTCGTCCAGGCTGTCCCATGCGCGACGATAGAGGTACGAGTACAGATTCTCTACCGTCGGCCCGCGTGCGGAGGTCAGGCCCTCCAGAACTACGCGCAGAGAATGGACATGGGTCTGACCCACTACCAGACGCAGCGCCAATGGATTGCCGCCGACCGTGGCCACGATCGGTTGAAGTTCGGCGTCGCTGGCTGTGGCCAGGTCGGGCAGATTGCGCCGCTCGGCCTCCTGCCTCACGAGGCGCAGGGCGTCCGGCTCGGCGAGTTCCGGTAGACGATAGTGGTAGAGATCGGGCTCCGCGTACAGACTGCGGCGTGAAGTGAGCAGAAAGCGGGTCGGATTAGCGAGTTGGCGCAGCGCGGGCAGTAGACCCGCCACGTCCGCCACGGTCTCCAGGTTGTCGACGACAATCACGGCCGGGCGTTTGGCCAGATGGTTACGCAGGGCTGCCAGCGCTTTGTCGCTGGAACCAAAAGGCGGCGCGCCGGGCAGCACTTGCCGGGCCAAGGCGTCGAGCAGCGCTTCGGGTGTCAGCGCGGGCCGTTCCGTGGACCAGAGCGCGCCGGCGAGGTCGATCCGCTGCTGCCGCGCGCTGACCCAGCCGATCTCTCCGGCAGGGCGCTCGTGGGCCATGCGGCGCAGCACCGCGTCTGCCAGCGTCGTCTTGCCGATGCCGCCAGTCCCTTCGATCAGAACAAGTAACGGACCATTAGGACGCCAGAGTTCATCCACCAGGCGGCCGATGTGCAGGTCAACACCTACCAGGCCGGCAGCGGATGGCGGCTCTAGGCGCGTCTCGAGTTGGGTGAAGCGCACCTCATGAGCGTCTTTTTCCATGCGGGCTAGCGTGTCTGCCAAGTGATCCAGCGCCTGAGCTTGCAGGCGGTACACCGTCGGCTCGGAGATGTTGAAACGATTCGCGACCGCGTAGACCAGCTCGCCGTTCAAGAAGCGCAGGCGCAGCACCTCAGCCTCGCGATCGTAGGTTTCGGCCATCGATTCAATCGCGCGTAGGAGCACTTGGTTTGTAGCATGGCGCGAAGATAGGCTGCCTTCGGCTAGAGCTATCTGAACCAAAAACAGGTAGTCGAGCGGGCTGTCTTGCGACGCATCGGCGCGCCATGCCTTCATCGCCTGGGCGACGTCCTCGCGAAAGGTGGGCGGCACGGCTAGAGGCTGATCGGTCAACGAACGTCCTTCCTTAAGCGCGCAAGCGAACGTCCGGACGTGCCGCGTAATAGGTCCGTGAGAGGGAGGTGATGGGTCAAGACGTGGAGAGATGGGCTATACTGGCGTCTGAAGGCATGGATGACCGAGTAGGGTCTCTTGGGAGAGTGGCTCATGTCAAGGACACGTGATTACATGTTCGTTTTGTGGGCAGATCGCTTCGACGAATCTGCCGCGACGGTATTCGTAACGGAGTTTCGCATTGCCGGTCTGCGCACGAAGCTGGTGAGCCTGGTCAGCCATGCCTCTGCCGGCGCCTATGGGTTGGCGCTTGCGCCTGACCTGACCTTGGATCAGGCATTGCCCTTGGTTGGCCGGGCGGCCTGCGTCGTCATTCCGGGCGGCGCCGCGGCCATCAAACGGCTGGGCGACGATCCGCGGTTGCGGATCTTTTTGGCGGAAGCGCACGCTCAAGGGGCGCTGTTCGTCGTCGGAATCGACGGCGAAGGGGCGCTGGGAGGCATCCTGGGGGGAGGAATGTCGCCTGTGAATGTGCTGGCATTTTCCGGCCGTGCGAGTTTGGTCGAGTGCGCCCGGCAAGTCGCCCACCGGCTGGTACCGGTTGCTCCGTCTAAGCGCACCCAGCAGGTTTCGCTGCCAGCATTATTATAACATAGAGTGCCTGAACAGGCCATCGTCGCCTCGACTGCCGCGGGCGGACCGGGGGGAACCGGCCGATCCCCGGCGTTGGGGTTCTCAGATGGGCGAAGGGTGGAACGTCTCACGCAAGTGGGGTGGACCACCCTTCGACTATCTTAAGAATACGCTGAGTGCTTTTCATAAAGTCCGGGATGACACATGTTTCTTTTCGAGGTCAGACATCACTCCCCCGTCATCGGCCGGGCATCCAACAGCCGGGCGGCTTCCTCGTCGCTTAGATAGCCGAGCTCGACGACGACCTGGCGGATGGTCCTCCCCTCCGCATAAGCCTTCTTGGCCGCTGCTGCGGCCTTGTCGTAGCCAATTACCGGATTGAGTGCAGTTACCAAAATGGGGTTCTTGTCGATCAGGCCCAGCATGCGGTCGCGGTTGGCGACTGTGCCAGCAATGGCCTTGTCGGCCAGGATACGGCTGGCGCCCGCCAGCAGGCTGATCGACTGCAGCAGGTTGTGCGCCAACACCGGCAGCATCACGTTCAACTCGAAGACGCCCGACTGGCCGGCGATAGTCACCGTCACGTCGTTGCCGATAACCTGGGCGGCGACCATCGTTGCGGCCTCGGGGATCACCGGGTTGACCTTGCCGGGCATGATGCTGGAGCCGGGCTGCAGCGCAGGCAGGGCGATCTCGCCCAGGCCCGCGATCGGGCCGGAGTTCATCCAGCGCAGGTCGTTGCTGATCTTCATTAGCGAGACGGCTAAAGCCTTGAGCTGGCCGCTCAACTCGACTGCGCCATCCATCGCGGCCTGCGCGGCGAAATGGTTGGCGGCCTCGCGGAACGGAATGCCGGTCAGGTCGTGCAGCCGTTCGGCGACCGCGGCGGCGAAACCGGGCAGCGCGTTGATGCCTGTGCCCACAGCCGTGCCGCCCAGCGCCAGCTCGGCCAGCCTTGGCAGGCTGGACTCGATGCGCTCGATCCCGGCCTGGATCTGTGCGGCGTAGCCGCCGAACTCCTGGCCCAGGCGCACCGGCATGGCGTCCATCAGGTGCGTGCGCCCGGTCTTGAGCACGTCGTCGAACTCGACGGCCTTCGCGGCCAGCGCGGCGTGCAAGTGGCGCAGCGCGGGGAACAGCGCATCGTATACTTCCAGATAGGCCGCAACGTGGATGGCGGTCGGGATCACGTCGTTGGAGCTTTGCCCCATGTTGACGTGGTCGTTGGGGTGCACGGTCTTGGAGCCAAAATCCTCGCCCAGGATCTGGAGGGCGCGGTTGGCGATGACCTCGTTGGCGTTCATGTTGGTCGAGGTGCCCGAACCGGTCTGGAAGATATCGATCGGGAAGTCCTGATCCCATCGGCCGTCGGCTACCTCCTGCGCGGCTTGCGCGATGGCTGCAGTCAAGGTAGCATCCAGATGGCCCAGTTGCTGGTTGACCTGCGCCGCGGCCAGTTTGATCAGGCCCAAGGCCCGGATAAAACTGCGCGAGAAACGGATCCCGCTGACGGGGAAATTGTTCGACCGCGCGTTGCGTCTGAGCCGCATAGAGCGCATCGGCCGGCACCTGGACCGGCCCCATGGAGTCTTTCTCAATTCGATAAGCAGTCATGATCGTTCCTTTCTGGTCAACTTCTGGGGTATCTTTCTCAATAATCACGGGTAGGGGCAGGTCTTGCACTTGCCCGCCAGGGCAACCGCGGGGGCCTGCCCCTACAGATTGAGAGACACCTTCTGGGCGTACAAAGGGCCTCTGCTGTTACACAGAGGCCCTTTGATAGTTTCGCGAATGGCCCGAGACTATGGGCCAACAAACAGAGTGCCGACCCTCGTTCGCCCGCCCGGAACCGCTAGCGACGTACACCGGATGAAGGCGCCTGGACCATCCTACATGTTCAGCGCTTCGTAGCCTGGGCCCTTGCTGAAGAAATCAGCGTTGAGCTTGGTCGAGGCCTTGAACTCTGCGGGGAGGTCTTCCTCGGGGAAGATAGCCTCGACCGGGCACTCAGGCACGCAGGCGCCGCAGTCGATGCAGGTGTCGGGATCGATGTAGTACCAGGGCCACTCCGATTCCGGCTGGCCAGGGATGATGCACTCCACGGGACACACTTCCACGCATGCCCCATCGCGAATGCATAGATCAAAAATTACGTGTGTCATGTATCGATGTTCTCCTGATTGAGCTGATTCCGTGCGGACGGTTATGGTAAAGATGCTTGACAAGTCGCCTGTGAGCAGACGCAACGCGCTGCTAACGAGTGATTGAGAAAAATTGTACCTTTACTCCGAGCAAATGTCAAAACCGTGTCAACGGATTACTGACAACGGATTGAACGGATGCGAATAGGGATGCGGATGCGCTGGGGGATTTCCGATCTCTGGGGCTTTTAGCTTTCGGCCACCTCCAGCAGACCTTCCGCGTCAAGAATGAGGATGCGCTTGCGGCCGATTTCGATCAGGCCTTGTGACTTGAGGTCGTTCAGTACTTGGGTGGCGGTCTCGCGGTAGGTGCCTACGGTCTCGGCCAGGTCCTGGTGGGTGAGGCCGACCACTTCCAGCGTCTCGTTCTCCTCAGCGAGCAACAGGAGCAACGACGCCAGGCGGGCAGGGATGCCCTTAAAAGCCATGCTCTTGAGCCGCTCCTCGACATCGCGCAGCCGGCGGCCGGTGATGTCGAGCACGCGCAAGGCCACCATCGGCTTGCTGAGGAACAGGCGCTCCAGGTCCTTGCGGCTCATGATACAGATCACGCTCTCCTCCGAGGCTTCGGCGAAGGTGTTGTGCAATTGCTGGCCCAAGAGCGGCATTTCGCCAAAAAGCGTGCCGGCGCCGAGGGTGGCGATCACAAGTTTCTTGCCCTCGGGTGAGATGCGGTAGAGCTGAACGCGGCCCTCCTTGACGATGAACAACACCTCGCCCGTTTCCTCAGGCCGGTAGAACACCTTGCCCTTCTTGACGGCGCTGAGCGTGATGAGGCGGTCCAGTTCCTCCATCTCTTTGGGCGAGAGGTCCTGAAAAATCTCCATATCTGAAAGAAAACCGAGTTTGTTTTTTGTGCTTGCAGAGGCGTTCGTCACGGGTGGCAAGAGTCCTTTCCTGCTGCCGGCCGGCAAACGAGCAATGTTATGTCAAATAATTTCATCAGCTCGGCTCGTCCGGGCAGCGCCTGCTTTTTGGTAGAGGCTAACTTCATGTAAGTTTTGTAAATTGTAGCACAAAAGCCGGTTTATGCAATTGCGAACCCTGCGCGTCGCAGTGCATCGACGGCGGTTCCGAGTTGTTCCTCTCGGATGAGCAGATAATCGGTGTCGTACGTCGAAACGACGAAGATGCTGACGCCGGCCTCGGCCAAGGGGGTAGCCAGGCTGGCCAAAACACCGGTGAGCGCGAAGTCCAGGGGCCCGACAACTTTCAGGCCGCGCCAGCCGCGCTGGCAGGTCGCGTCGAGTGGCACAGCCTGCTCGGCGCAGACGATCGAAAGCTCGTCAACCGTGCGCACGATTGCAGTGAATCCATCCGACGTCGCCCAGCCTGGCACGGGCGACGTCGGATCCAATCTACACACGGCAAGTACACCGGGGACGAAAGAGAGCGTGAGTTTATGGGATTGCATACGACGTCTCCACGGGTTGATCGGGCGGTTCCTCCCCCCAAAGTATAAGTCCTACCGCTTCTGGCGTCAACACAATGCTGAAGGCTCCCGATCTGCCCATGGTCTTCGATGCGCTATCGGCGCCCAGGCGCCCCTCTGTAAACCAACCCCTACCAGAGCAGCCAGACAACCTACTACTGGCAAGAGTTCAGGCAACAGCAGAAGCCGTGCTAGATCCTGGCACCTTTGAGGACGCTTGGGCGATGGGACGGTCGTTGAGTGCGCAGGCGGCGGTTACGGGGCATGACCCACGACGATGCCCATAACCAGGAATGCCAGGCGCAACCATACGTGCGGATATCGTCTTATCGAATGCTTCATCATACTCCTCCTGAACCTCGCCAGTTAAGTTGATCTTCTCCGCCGCAAGACACCGCTGGTCGGGACTGCGAGCCCAAGCGCCAGTGCGCCGGCGACAAGCAGCACGGGCAGCAAGGACCGGCCAGGTTGTTGTAGCGCCGTCGACGCTGTGGGCTCGGGTGAAGTCGGGCTCCCAGCCGCCTGGCCTGACGGTTCCGGCACTTTCTGAGTGTTCGCGCCAGGATCGCCATTGAGCACGAAGCCGGCCCAGTAGAAGGGCGAGGCCCATTGCGAATTGCTGCGCACCTCGGCTTGAGCAGCCTGCAACGCCTCCGCCTTGCCCATGCCGGCCTGCCACTGGCGGTAGAAGGCCGTCATCAAGGCCTCGGTCGCCTCGTCGTCCACCGACCACAAGCTCGAGAGGATCGTGGGCGTGCCCGCGAACAAGAAGGCCCGCGTTAACCCCACCAGCTCGTCCCCGGCTGACAGCTCGCCGACGTTGGTTTGGCAGGCGCTGAGCACCACCAACTCGTTGCCCTTCAGGTCCAGGCCGTAGACCTCGTGGGTTTCCAGCCGGCCATCGCCAGCCGCGCCTTCCCCGGCCGGCGCCAAGTAGATTGCGCTGTACAACGGGTTGGCGATGTTGTAGCTGCCATGGGCCGCCAGGTGGATCACCTTGCTGCCGGCCGCCTCATCGCGCAGACGGGTCTCACTGGCTTCGGCGTCGGTAACAGCGACTGTGTCAAGAAGGGAAGCGACTGCCTTGGCTTCAGTTGCAGCGTAAATTAGGGGCGGAAAAGCGGGGTCGCCAGTCGTCGGGTTGCCGAAGACGAGGGCGTGCGTGTTCGCTTTCGCGGCTGATTTGGCGGCATTCTGCTGGATGAAGGGCAGAGCGCTGGCCGAGGGGATGACCGAGAGCAGGTGCTGCTGGCCGAAATAGCTCTGGCCATCGCTGAGTGCGGCAAAGGGCACGTACTGTAACTGTTGATGGGGCACGATGACGACCTGGGGTGTCTGCAGGTGTTCCGCCAGGGGAGCCACCAGCCAGGAGTACAGGTCGCGCAGAGGCTTGGGGTGAGCCTGTTCCCGGTTGAGCCAGCTCAGGGTGTTATCGACCGCACTGGAGAGCTTGGCTGATGTGGCGTCGGGCAGCTCGACCGTGGTGAAGCTGTCGCCGGTGATGACGAAGGCCAGCGTGCCCTCGTCGCCCAGCACCCAGTACGAGACGAGGGTGGTCTGGTCGTCCAGCAACGCCTGGACCGCGGCCAGGTCGAGCACCCCGCTGCGGCCGGGCACCAGGGCAGCCAATTGGCCGCCACGAGCGGTAATGGCATCGAGGGCGGCCCGATGCTCCCGCTCGGCGGTGGTCAGTTGCACCTCCAGGTCGGCGACGAGAGCGGGATCCGGCGGTTCGAGGCTGCGGGCCTTGGCCAGGGCATCCTGCGCGGTCTGGCGAGCCGCGTAGGCTTCCTGCTCGGCCGCCAGCAGGCTGGCCGCTGCGTTGTCGGAGAGCTCGATATAGCCGGTGGACAGGCTATCCAGGAATGCCCGGGCACGACCGCGTTCGCTCGTGAAAAAGGCGTCGATGTCTCGATCCTGACGATGGTACAGCCCAACAGCCTGATTGTCCAGATCGGCGTACCGGGCAGCGAAGCCTGCCCGGCCGGCTTCGCTGCCGGCGACGGAACGCAGCGTCTCGAACACCGCCAAAGCCTGCTCATACGCTTCCAGTGCCTTGGGTACCTCTCCCCGTTTCTGGTAGGCGTAGCCGATGCTGTACAGCGCCGCGGCCTCGCCGGCCCGGTCGCCCACCTCCCGCAAGATCGCCAGCGCCTGCTCGTAGGCCTTCAGCGTCTCGTCGTAGCGCCCCTGGTTGTCGTAGACCCCGCCGATGTTACCCAGCGTCGCGCCCTCGCCAGCCCGGTTGCCCACCTCCCGCCAGATCGCTAGCGCCTCCTGCATGGCCTTCAGCGCCTCAGCGTAGCGCCCCTGGTTGTCGTAGACCAAGCCGATGCCGTGCAGCGTCCCGCCCTCGCCGGCCCGGTCGCCCACCTCCCGCGCGATGGCCAGCGCCTCCTGCATGGCCTCCAGCGCCTCAGCGTAGCGCATCTGGCTGTCGTAGACCCCGCCGATGCTGCCCAGCGTCGTGCCTTCGTCAGCCCGGTCGCCCACCTCCCGCAGGATCGCCAGCGCCTCCTGCATGGCCTTCAGCGCCTCGGTGTAGCGCCCCTGGCTACGATAGACCTCGCCGATATTGCTCAGCGTCGCGCCCTCGCCGGCCCGGTCGCCCACCTCCCGCAGGATCGCCAGCGCCTGCCCGTAGATCTCCAGCGCCTCGGCGTAGCGCCCCTGGTCGTCGTAGACTCCGCCGATGTTGTTCAGCGCCCTGCCCTCGCCGGCCCGGTCACCCACCTGCCGCGCGATCGCCAGCGCCTGCTGCAAAGCCTCCAGCGCCTCGGCGTAGCGCCCCTGGCGACGATAGAGCGCGCCGATGTTGTGCAGCGGCGCGCTCTCGCCGGCCCGGTCACCCACCTCCCGCGCGATCACCAGCGCCTGCTGGTCCGCCTCCAGCGCCTCGGCGTAGCGCCCTTGGTTGGCGTAGATGAAACCGATATTGTTCAGCGTCGTGCCCTCGCTGGCCCGGTTGCCCACCTCCTGCAGGATCGCCAGCGCCTGCTGCATGGCCTTCAGCGCCTCGGCGTGGCGCCCCTGGTTGGCGTAGACCCCGCCGATGTTGTTCAGTGTGGCGGCCTCGCCGGCCAGGTCGCCCACCTCCCGCAGAATCGCCAGGGCCTGCTGCAAGGCCTCAAGCGTCGCGGCGTAGCGCCCCTGCTTGTGATAGACCTCGCCGATGTTGTTCAGCGTCATACCCTCGCCGGCCCGGTTGCCCACCTCCCGCTCGATCGCCAGTGCCTGCCCGTAGGCCTCCAGCGCCTCGGCGTAGCGCCCCTGGTTGTCGTAGACCAAGCCGGTGTTGTTCAGCGTCACGCCCTCGCCGGCCCGGTCGCCCACCTCCCGCAAGATCGCCAGCGCCTGCAGGTAGTTTGGCAGCGCCTCGGCGTAGCGCCCCTGGCTGTCGTAGACCCCGCCGATGTTGTGCAACGTCGCGCCCTCGCCGGCCCGGTCGCCCACCTCCCGCCGGATCGCCAGCGCCTGCCCGTAGGCCTGCAACGCCTCGGCGTAGCGCCCCTGGTTGGCGTAGACCCCGCCGATGTTGTTCAGCGTCGTGCCCTCGCCGGCCCGGTCGCCCACCTCCCGCCGAATCGCCAGCGCCTGCTCGTAGGCCTCCAGCGCCGCAGCGTAGCGCCCCTGGCCGGTGTAGACCAAGCCGATGTTATTCAGTGTCGCGCCCTCGCCGGTCCGATCACCCACCTCCCGCCGGATCGCCAGCGCCTGCTGCAAGGCCCCCAGCGCCTCGGCGTAGCGCCCTTGGCGACGATAGACCGCGCCGATGTTGTGCAGCGGCGCGCCCTCGCCGGCCCGGTCGCCCACCTCCTGCGCGATCGCCAGCGCCTGCTGGTAGTTCGCCAGCGCCTCAGCGTAGCGCCCCTGGTTGTCGTAGACCGCGCCGATGTTGTGCAGCATCGCGCCCTCGCCGGCCCGGTTGCCCATCTCCCGCGCGATGGCTAACGCCTGCTGGTAGTTTGGCAGCGCCTCAGCGTAGCGCCCCTGGTCGTCGTAGACCCCGCCGATGTTGTTCAGTGTCACGCCCTCACGCTGCCGATCACCGCTGACTTGAAACGTCGCCAACGCAGCAGCATATGTCTCCAACGCTCTTGTGGGGTTGCCTGTATTGCGCAGCAGAAGCCCTAGTACCAGAGCACACAGTCCGAGGTCATTCGGATCCGCAAACTCCGCTGCGTCCCGGCCGGCAAAGCCGGCCTCTAGCAGCGGTCCCGCTTCAAAAACCCGGCCATCGAGAAAAAGCTGCACTCCCTCGGCACACTGCGCGACCGGATCGTCCTGCGCCAGCCGGCTGGCTTGTGCCGGGACTTGACCCAGAAGAAAGCCGGAAACCAACAAGACTACCAAGGAGAAAATCATCCAGCGTCGCTGCATCATCGATCTCCTGAATAATGACCATGACGAGGTGACTAACGAGTGCTGCATTCGTTCTCTGCTGCACTCAGCCGGTCCACTGCCGTCTGCGCTTGCATGGCCATGCCCAATGCTTCGTATTGGGTTTGCGCTGCTTGCCAGTAGCCTTCGGCCTGCGCCTGCTCTCGGCGCAGGCACGCGACTGTGCCCAGCCTGAACGCTGCGCCGGCCTCGAACTCCGGTAGCCCGGCTTGCTGAGCTAGCACCAATGCATGATCAAACGCCGGCTGGGCCTCGTCTACCAACCCCATCTCCAGGTACACCTCACCCAACAGAACCTGTGCTGATGCCAGGTTCTCGGCGGCGGCACCAGACAACAACTCTGCTGCCTCGCTGCGCAGTTTGTACGCATCGCTCAGGTAGAGCTCAGCCAACAACAGCGTCAAGGCCTCCTCGCTGAATGGGCGGGCGCGCAGCTTCGCCTCCTGGCTCTGCAATTGTGCAGCCTTGACCGGATCGAGCAAAGAGAATCCCCAAGGCTTAGCCGCGCCAGATACCTCCTCTTCCGAACTGCGCTCACCCGCTTGGACCACCAGGCGGTAGCTGGCGCCTTCGCCCGCCAACGATGGCCAGGCGCCGGGGTAGGCCAGCTCGCCACCGCTGGCTTGCACCGCCGGGCGTTCCAACCCGTCGTCGCCGGCCAGTGTGACAGTGTACACGCCGGTATCGACCAGGGTATGCCAGCGGAGCGTGGGCCGGTCGCTGCGAACGAAGCCGCTCCGAGGGCTCAGAACGTAAGGAATGTTGTCCACGCTGGGGCCGGTCTCGCCACGCAGCCGCGTCAGATCAGGCGCAGACCTTGGCGAACGACCGGCCAGGCAAGGGACGCCATGGCTCTTGCCGGCAGTCAAAGTGATCGGACCGCTATCCCATAATGTTTCATTGCCGCAAAAGATAGCAGCATTGCCCCCTTCCACGCGCAGCAGGTCACCCGGCTCCAGCTGGGTGCCAACGCCAACCGAAACAAAGTCGGTCGCTTCCCGCCGCTTGACGGTCACCTGCCCTTCAGCCATCACCAGTTCATTTGGCAGAATGGATGGAGCCGCAGGGGTTGCTGGCAGCGGGGTGTTGCACGAGGTGCAAAGGCAGATCAGTATGGTACTTATTAGCAGATGGCGCCTAACAGTCATGGTCCAACTCCTTTTTGACGGTTGCGCTATCGGCTTACCAGGATAGCGTATCTGAACCGAGTTTCTGTGACAGAACGAACTCTCACTTATGGCGGCGAGTCGGCGGGAGACGCGGTGTTCTCCTGCGCTTCATTTGACCAATCTTTCGCCTTCCCACAATCGCTCGGCTGCCTACCAGGGGGCGAGCTGCACTCTGGCGAGTCTATCACGGCCAGTGCATAGCCCAGACTGGATTGCCATGCATTCTGCGCAGCGTCATCGCGGCCCATGCCCGCCAGAGCCAGCGCCATCAAATGGTAGGTTTCAGCCAGATAAACAGCAATGTCCCAATCGCCCGCATCCATAGTCAGCAGGATGGTCTCTGCCTGCTGCACCTCGTCCAGGGCATCTCTATGCTGACCCTTCTCCAGGTAAGCCCAGCCGATGTTCTTGTGTAGAACTGCTTGGCTCTTGGGGTCGTCCGTCGTTTTGAGGGTGGGTCGCAGACGGGCCAACGCCGAGTCGGGATCTTTGTTGTACTGAATGTCAAGCCGCCCCAGGTTGTTGTAAGCGGCTGCATTGGCGCTATCCAATGTCACGGCTTGCAGATATTCGTCGGCTGCTTTGACGAGATTCGGCACTGACTCGTATGCGTTACCTAGATTGAAGTGAACGTTAGCGTCGCGTCCAAACATGAGCCAGTTTGCCCGCTGAAACCTCTTGACGGCTTCATCAGGCTGTCCCGCGTCCAGCGCCTCTGCGCCCTGAGTCTGAATACTCCTCACCAGCGTCGGCCGCGCAAGCAGAAAAGCGGACACAATGGCAAATGCAACCACGATGCTTGCCACGAGCATGCGGCGTTTGGTAAGGGTTTTGGGGCGCTCAAAGAGCTGTCCGTCCTTGAGCCGCATCAATAGCACCGGTATGGATGCGCCGGGCAGACGCGCCGTTATCACATGCGAACGCGCCTCATTCGCTGCCAGGTCTACGACGCCATGGGCAAGCAAGCGGCGATAGAACGTACCGGCAAAGGCTTGAGCTGTCGCGATTGGCACTCTTTCCTGCATAGCCAGCACAGCTGGCACACCTGCGGCAATCAGCACGGGCGCCAAGCCGCGGAAGGCGTCAGAGATGTCGCGCTTGGCTGTGTCGCAACTGGCTAGAAAGACCAGGCGCAAGCGTTTATCTTGCGTGGGGTCCACGTCCTGCAACTGGCGCGCCAGCATATTGCTGAATTCGGCGAAGGATACCCGTTGCACCTGGTTGGCGTCATCGGCCAGGAACAGCACGGCTTGATCTTTCTGCTTGTTGAACGCGCCGTGGGCGACCAGGTGCAGTACATGGTAGCTATTCCGCTTTAGCTCCGCCTCGAGTGCGCTCGGGGTGCAAGGAACAGGAAGCCGAGTAAGAGCAATGTCCCGACCCACTATTGCGGCCTGAAGCAATTCCCATTCCTGGGCCACGTTGATCGAATCCAGGTCATAGTCGCCGAGGTTGGTCGGGTTGGCGATGACGACCAACACCTTGACAGGGCGCTGGCTGACCGGCAGACCGTGGGGAAGATCGCTTTCAAGGTAGCGAGAGAAAGGTGTCGCGTCGGTGGCGGCCAGGTCTTGCGGCTGCTTGCCGTCACCGGGGTCACGAAGCAACTCCCACGGGATGGCATGCAGCTCGGGCGCATCGGGGTCGATGCGCAGGCGCAAACGGCGCTGTGGTTTCGTGCCGCGGGCTAACGCCCAACCTTCTTTCAGGCGGTCGGCGGCGAAGAGGAGCATGAAGAGCCGCTCGCCATCGGCGGCGGAGTCGGCGCTTAGCACCCAGGGAACGATAGAGGGAGACAGAACACCACGGCCCAGGGTCCGCTCGCCGTCAAGCGTCAACTCGACTGGGTAGCCGTTGGCATCCCGCTTCTGAACTCGGATTTCGAGATCGGCATAGCGCATAAGGTGATCCCAGGCTTTGAAAATAACGACACGGTAGCATTACCGGCAAAGAACACAACGGAAGGACTATATCACAAGGCAGGCTTGAATGCCAACAAAAAACGCAGCGGCCCATTTTGCGGGTTAGGGCAGCCAGTTGCCTCGCAACAAATTCTGCCAGCGACACCATGAACACCCTATTAAACGACCAAGACGCCTCGATTTCAAGCCTCAGCGGATTGACGCATACCTTCACCAAAGGTATACTGTCTCCGACACGAGCCGATACTCCGTTTGCTGAGTCGAGTAGGTCACGGGAGGACCCCATGCCCACACCATTTCCTGGAATGGATCCCTATCTGGAAGGCTATCTATGGCCCGACGTCCACCAGTCGCTGGCCAGCCAGTTCAAGCACCAATTGAGTCCGCTGCTGCGGCCGCGCTATGTGGTGCGACTAGCCGTGTATTTCGTCCGAGACAAAGTCCCAGTGCAAGAACTCGGTGTGGTCTACCCGGACGTCGAGATCACACGGCCGAAAAGTCAGTTCCGCGAACCTGGAGGAGACTATGCACTGTCCTCAACCCTTACTCATGGGATTACGCCGCCAAGTTTCGTGGTCCCGACAGGAGTCACGCTCGAGACACGCCTCACCAGCGTGCAGGTGCGGGACAGTGAGCACAACGAGCTTGTCACGTCCATCGAAATCGTGTCGCCGGCAAACAAGCGCGAGCCAGGCCTAAGCGCCTACCGGCGCAAACGATCAAAACTGATCCGCTCCGGTGTCCACCTGCTCGAGATCGACCTGATTCGCCGCGGGGAACGGCCTTGGCTGCCAGATGCTACAACCGTGCCGCCCTCTCCCTACCTGGCGTTGCTCACCCGCGCAGCACAGCCTGCTACCGAGGTGTGGCCCATTCAGTTGACACAGGACCTTCCCGTCTTGCCGCTGCCGTTGCGGACGCCGGATGCAGACGTGCCGCTCGATCTGCAAGCAGCATTGTCGGTCATTTACGACAAGTCTGACTATGGGCGAACTACAGATTATTCAGTACCCCCACCACCCCCACCGCTGTCTGAGCAAGATAGAGCCTGGTTGGACGTGCAACTAGTCACCGCCGGATTGCGGGCGTAACCCATCCTGGCTGTCCCAAATAAAATACCCCATCGCCAGAAACACCAGGACATACCCCAGGTAGTTCTCGTTCAAGAACCGCGAGACGTACAAGAACCCCAGCAACAGCAGGCCGTAGTGCCAGCAGGCCGCAGCCACCAGGTTGTGCCGCGTCTGTCGCCAGCCCAGCCAGATCAGCAGCGGCACGATTACGATCAATTCGGGGATCCAAAAGGGCCACGTGTCGAAACGACTTGCCAGCCCGCCAAAGGCCAGCACGAAGTTGCTCGCACCCCAACCCCAGATCTGGTAGTGATTGGCCGTCGTTCCCGCTGCCCAGCGCCAAACGTCGTCGATCAAGGCGTTGGCGTTCCAAATCAGATACGGCCCCACTAGCAGCGCAAACACTGCCAACGCCGGCCAGCCACGCTTGAGCATCATCGGCAGCGCCCGCGGGATGTCACGCCAGTTTTTGAGCTGATCGCGCACCAATAGCAAGGCAAAAAACGGAGCAAAGAACCAGGCCGTCGGCTTGCTGGCGCAGGCCAGGCCAAAGGTGGCGGAGGCTAGCAGGAAGGTGGAGGGTGAAGGGTGGAGGGTGGAGGGTGATCGGCGGATAGCGGAGCGCGCCAGAAGCCAGAGGGCGAGGACGATCCAGGCCCAGACGAAGAGGTCGTTTTGGCCGAAGATCAGATCCAGGCCCATGAGCGGGTTCAGGCCGAGCAGCATCAGCAGGCCGAGACGGTTGCGCGGGCGGATGGCTGGGACCAGGCGCGTGGCCAGGAGCAGCGCAACCACGAAGACGAGCAGGTAAACGAAACGCTGGTCATACCAGCCCAAAAGCGCATCGCTCAACACCTTGACCGGCGCGGAGAAGACGTAGGTCCAGGGCAGGTAAGGATAGTGGTCGAGCGCGGTGCGGAACTCGGGCAGGCCCCACTCGGCCATCGGCGTGCTGCGGTAGTCTTCGACGTAGGGGTTGCGGCCGGCGAGAAAGAAATCGATCGCGGCCTCGGTCTGGATCACGCCGCCGTCGTGGCTGTAGCTTTGCGGCAGGTTCTCGTGGCGGAGCAGCGCCATCTTGGCCGTCGGCAGCAGAACAGTGAAGGCAATGATCAGCCAAATCAATACGAGCTTTATTCGCTGCTGACGCTTTGCACCCGCATCTCGCCCCGAACGCTCCGATCCGACGGCATCGACGACAAGGTAGACGATCAGCACAGCCAGGCTGAGCGCGGCCAGCAGCAGAAAGATCGGATCGCCAAACCAGGGTCCGAACGCAGCCTCGGCCCGATCGCTGAGCAGCCGGCCCAGGATCGAGTGGGTCGTGACGTTCTTGAAATGCTCGTAAAGCGTCGCCTCGGCAAAGGAATTGATACGCAGACGCGCGATGAGCAGCACGGCCAGCAGCAGCGCGTCCCAGCCGGGACGGCCAAGCGACGGTGCAGGAGGTGCATCGCTGGGTCCTAACTGGGCGGAGTCACCCTGCTGTGCAGGTGGCGACAGAGAAACGTCGATCATAGTCGCATGATACCACAAGTTATGCGCTCCGGAAACTGATTGACGGAGCAGTGCGTCTGGATCAAATGGGTGGATGATGTGGCTGAAGGGTAGCGCCGGTCGAGTAGGGTCTGGCGAAGGAGCGACATCTACTCGAACCCGCAACTTGGTCAAGGACGAGAAACCCGAAGGGTCTGGCAGCAACGCGAAATGCGCCCAAACCGGCGCCCGCTTTGACCGTCCCTTGTCGCTATGTTACAATGTCTTCAATGGACTTCCTAACGATCGGCAACATCACCAAGGACCTCATCCCCGGCGGCTATACCGTCGGCGGCACCGTAACCTACGCCTCCGTGGCTGCAATGCAACTAGGCAGACGACCGGGCGTGCTCACGCGCGTCGGCCCCGATCTGGCCTTGCCGAACGTGTACGACCAGGTCGAGCTGCACGTGCTGCCGTCCGCCCATACACTGACGTTCCAAAACATCTATACGCCTGACGGTCGCGTTCAGACCATCCATGCCTTCGCCGATCCGATCCGCAACGAGGACGTCCCCAAGTCGCTGTGCGAAAACAACCCGCCTATCGTGCTACTGGGTCCCCTGGCCGGCGAACTGGATCCAAGCATCGCCGAGCTGTTTCCCAACTCCCTCATGGGCGTTGTTCCCCAGGGCTGGATGCGACGCTGGGACGAGCGCGGCCACGTTTCTCAGCGCCCCATCGGCTGCGCCGACGAGCTCTTGCGCTATGCCAACGTCCTGGTCGTCAGCACGGAAGACGTCGGACACGACATCAGCCTGGCGCAGTGCTATGCCGAGACCGTGCCGGTGCTTGTGTTGACACGCGGGATTCACGGAGCGGATGTGTACGCCGGCGGCCACGTAACCCACGTCCGCCCGCGCCGCGCCATCGAGGTGGACCCCACCGGCGCCGGCGATACCTTCACCGCCACCTTTTTGATCTATTTTCAGGAGACTGGCGACCCCATCAAAGCCGCGCGCTTCGCCAACATCGCCGCATCCTTCTCCGTCGAAGGCCTCAGCTACAGCACCACCCCCACCCGCGCCCAGGTCGAAGCCTACCTCGCCGAACACGGCTGGTAACCCTCCGCCCACTCCGCACTCCGCACTCCGCATTCATCAT
Source organism: uncultured Chloroflexia bacterium (assembly GCA_963709505.1). GTDB lineage: Bacteria > Chloroflexota > Anaerolineae > JAAEKA01 > JAAEKA01 > CAVPXC01. The sequence continues at coordinate 59,490 of CAVPXC010000005.1, forward strand.
TCCGCACTCCCATGCCCCACGTCTACGCTCTAGCAAATCAAAAAGGCGGCGTCGGCAAGACCACCACGGCGGTCAACCTGGCGGCCTATTTGGCCGCGGCCGGCCGGCGGGTCTTGCTGGTCGACTGCGATCCGCAGGCCAACGCCACCAGCAGCCTCGGCGTGGTTGCCGACAAGCTCGAGTATTCACTCTACGACGCGCTGATCGACCAGGTGCCGCTGGACCGCATCATTACGCTCACCGGCCAGCTGCGCCTCGACTTGGTGCCGTCGGCGCCCAAGCTGGCCGGCGCGGACGTGGAAATGGTCAGCATGATTGCGCGCGAGCGGCTCTTGCAGCGTTTACTTGGACCGGTTTTGAACCGCTACGATCACGTTCTGATGGATTGCCCGCCCAGCCTGAGCTTGTTGACGATCAACGCCCTGACCACGGCCAGCAACGGGGTCATTATCCCCATTCAGTGCGAATATCTTCCGCTCGAGGGCCTGGGCCGGCTAACACACACCATCGGCCTGGTGCGCGAGCACCTCAACCCAAAGCTGCGCATCTGCGGCATCGTCATGACGATGTTCGATGCCCGCACCAATCTGGCGCAGGACGTTGTGGCCGAGGTTCGGCAGCATTTTCCCGACGAGATTTTCGACAGTATTATTCCACGCAGTGTGCGCCTGAGCGAGGCGCCCAGCTACGGCCAGCCGATCCTGGCCTACGCGCCAGCCTCAACCGGAGCACTGGCCTACCAATCCCTGGTAAACGAACTTCTAGCCGCGAGGCGAGGTGACTGTGGAACAGCGACGTGGACTCGGTAAAGGCCTGAGCGCCCTTATCCCTAAGAGTGAAGTAGGACCTGTCTCGGCGATCCCCGCTTCCGGCCTGACAGAGGTGCCGATCGAGCAGATCGCGCCCAACCCGCGGCAGCCGCGCGAAGTCATGGAGCCTGCGGCGCTGGCTGAACTGGCCAAATCGATCCGCACCCATGGTCTCATCCAGCCGCTCGTGCTGGCCCTGGCGCCGGCGGGCAGCCCGGTGCCCTACACCCTGGTAGCCGGTGAACGGCGTTGGCGAGCGGCACAGATGGCCGGCCTGGCCGTGTTGCCGGCCATCGTCAAGGAAGTGTCGCCGCAGGGCATGCTCGAGCTGGCCCTGGTCGAGAACGTACAGCGCGCCGACCTCAATCCGCTGGAAGAGGCCGCGGCCTATCAGTCACTGGTCGAAGAGTTCGGGCTGACCCAAGAGGTCGTGGCGGGCCGCGTCGGCAAGAGCCGTGTGGCGGTAACCAACGCTTTGCGTCTTCTGCGACTGCCCACGCCGGCCAAAGAAGCCGTCATTTCGGGGGCAATCAAGGAAGGCCACGCCCGCGCGCTGCTCGGCCTGCCCGGCGACGAGCTGATCGAGCAGGCCTTGGCCGTCGTGATCGCCGATGAGCTCACCGTGCGTCAAACCGAGGAGCTGGTACGACGACTGGCTCGCGAGGCTGCCGAGCCGGCGCGCGAGGAGCAGATAGTCGAAGAAGAGGTAAGCCCGGAAACCCGCCAACTGGAGACTCGCTTCCGCGACGCGCTGGGCACCAAGGTCAATCTCTACCGCAGCCGGCGCGGCGGCCGGATCGTCATTCATTTCTTCTCAGAGGAAGAACTCAGCGCCATCTACGACCAAATCGTCGGGCCGGGCGACCTGTAGTTCCGAGCTTTCACCAAGCGCATTTCACAGCGAATGCGGAACAACGAATACCGGAGCAGAAGAATTGCTCCGTTCCGGCATTCGTTGTCCCAAATTCGTTGTGATATCTCGCCAAGCGCATTTCCCAGCGAATGCGGAACAACGAATACCGGAGCAGAAAATCGCTCCGTTCCGGCATTCGTTGTCCCAAATTCGTTGTGATATCAACCGCAACCACGATGTCCGCGACTCTCATCCTCGCCTCCCGTTCACCCCGACGCCAGGAACTCCTGGCGCAACTCGGCGTTGATTTTGACGTGACCACGTCCGACGTGGACGAAACGCCCCGACAGAGCGAGCCGCCGGCCGAACTGGTGCAGCGTCTGGCGCGCGAGAAAGCACTGGCTGTAGCACAGCGTTTCCCAGGGCAGGCGGTGCTGGGCGCGGATACTATCGTCGTGCTGGACGATTTCGTGCTCGGCAAGCCGATCGATGCCGCCGAGGCCGTGGCCATGTTGCACAGCCTGCGCGGCCGCAGCCATACCGTCCTCAGCGCGCTTTATGCATGGAATCCGGCGACCAGCCAGGAGGCGTCGGCGCTGAGCCAAACTCTCGTCAGGATGCGAGATTATGTTGATGCAGAGATCGCCGCTTACATCGCCAGCGGCGATCCGATGGACAAAGCCGGCGCCTATGCGATCCAGAATCTTGTCTTTGCCCCGGTCGAGCGTATCGACGGCTGCTTCAGCGGCGTGATGGGTTTCCCTCTCGCCGACGTAGCCCGGGTTTTGGAACAAATCGGCCTGCCGCCACCCACCGCTTCCCTGACGGCCTGCCGGCCCCTCGCCGGTTGGTGCTGTCTTGAGAAATCGTGTACAATAGACCCCTAGCCACCTGCCAAGACATAGAAAGGAACTCCTGCAATGTACAAACTTGTGCTGATTCGCCACGGCGAAAGCGTTTGGAACAAAGAGAACCGTTTCACCGGCTGGACGGACGTCGATCTGTCGGAGCGAGGCGTCGAGGAGGCTCACCGCGGCGGCAAGCAGCTGCGTGAGAGCGGCTATACATTCGACTTGGCCTACACCTCGGTCCTCAAGCGCGCGATTCGCACCCTGTGGATCGTGCTGGACGAAATGGACCAGATGTGGATCCCGGTGATCAACTCCTGGCGGCTGAACGAGCGCCACTACGGCGCGCTGCAGGGTTTGAACAAGGCTGAAACCGCGGCCAAGTTCGGCGACCAACAGGTGCTGGTCTGGCGGCGCAGCTACGACGTGCCCCCGCCCAAGCTCACCGAGGACGATGCGCGCTATCCCGGCAAGGATCCGCGCTATGCCAGGTTGAGTCAGGCCGAACTGCCGCTGACCGAGTCGCTCAAACTGACGGTGGAGCGTTTCGTGCCCTACTGGGAGGACACCATTTCGAAAGACGTGCTGGCCGGCAAACGCGTGGTCATCGTCGCCCATGGCAACAGCCTGCGGGCGTTGGTCAAGTACCTCGACAACATCAGCGACGAGGAGATCATCGGCCTGAATATTCCCACGGGCGTGCCGCTGGTCTACGAGTTGGACGCGGGAGCTCAAGCCAATCCAGCACTATTACCTCGGCGACCCTGAAGAGATCGCCAAGGCGGCCGCGGCTGTCGCGGCGCAAGGCAAGGCGAAGTAGACGCCGATCAGCAGCCAGTCGTCTGATCTTACCAGGACCGGCAACCGATGCCCCAGAAGGTACGTTGCCGGTCTTCTTGTTCCCCTCAGAAACCAGTGTAGGGGCGGGTCTTGCACCCGCCCGCCGCGTTCGCCAGTGCAAGGGCGGGTCTTGCACCCGCCTGCCGAGCGCGCGCGCCAGGTAAGGACGGGCGGGTGCAAGACCCGCCTATACAGATCAGACGAATTGTATGGAAACAATCGTCGAATTCGCCTGACGAGCTATTTTGGCCAAATGCTGTGAAAAACCAGAAAGGACCTTTCTCGGAAGAAAGGTCCTTTCTGTATTGCAACAGCCTCGTTTTTCACCGGAATTACTGATCAACTCAGCCGCCCAAGTCCTTGAGCTTCTGCTCCCACTTGGCGTACAATTTGTTGTATGTGCTCTCGCTGATCTCGCCGTTGGCCAGGCGGGTATCGAGCTGGTCCAGAAGGGCTTGCACCTCTGCCGGCGTCTGCGGATTAGCAGGAGGAGTTGCTGCCGCAGGAGGAGCCGCTTCGGTTGGGGCGGCCGGCGCTGGAGCCTGCTTAGGTGCCGTGGCCTGCTGCATGGCCTGCGCCATGACGCCAGCCATGCCCGCGCCCATACCCATGCCCGCGCCCAGGCTCATGCCGGTCTCTGCGGCACTGCCACCACTGCCGCCGCCCTGGGCCGCGCCCTGGCCGATACCGCCAATGGCCATGCCGGTCTGGTACTCGATGAACGACGTTGCGCCCACCGCGCCCATGGCTGCGCGCTTGTCTATGGCCTGCTGCGTCTCTTCAGTCGGGCTGACCAACTCGACGAAGAACTGCTTGATGGCGATGCCCAGCAGTTTGAAGTCGTCGGTGACCTTGGCCCGCACGGCCGCGCTGATCTCGTCAACCATGCCGGCCATATCGAAGAGGCCCTTCTTGCTTTCGCCAAGCACATCGGTCAGCTTGGAGATGATCATCCCACGCAGGTAATTCGAGATCTGGCTGGTTTGGTACAGCCCCATGGTGCCCACGATCTTGGTGACGAACAACTGCGGGTCGCTGACGGCCATGGAATAGCTGCCGAAGGCGCGCAGACGAGCCAGTCCCAGGTCGGGGTCGCGCAGGGAGATCGGCTCCGGCGTGCCCCATTTCATGTCGAGGAAGTCACGGCGGTTGACGAAGTACACCTCGGCCGTGAACATGTTCTTGCCGCCGGTTGCCAGGCCCAGCAGGCCGGACAGGATCGGCACGTTGGCCGTGCTGATGGTATGACGGCCGGCGTCGAAGGTGTCCAGTGCTTTGCCGTCGCGGAAGAAGACGGCGGTCTGGCTCTCGCGCACGATGACCTGCGAGCCCAGGCGAAAGTCGCCCGAACCGATCTCCGGCTGGCGCACCACCATGTCGTTTGGCCCCTGGTTGGGCGCCTCGATGATGTCGATAATTCTAGGCATGCGTATCTCTCCTTAAGTGGTTGTCCGTAAGCAACTTCGCATATTCGCACTGGTTTTTCCGGGGCAAAAATACGAAGGTGTAACCGGACAGGTCCTTATGACTCTGCTTGGCTCTCATCGGCCGCAGGTGCGACCTGCAGGATCACCTCGCGGCGATGGCCAAACTGGGTAATCAGGCTCTCGACACTGATGTTTAAGGCGCGGATCGAACTCCATCCAATCCTGTTCCGGCCGGCCGGCCAGAGTGCCCATGGTGTCGATAATGGTCTTGATGCGCTCGACCCCGGCGGCGAGGCCCTCGTCGAATTGCGCCAGCGCGTCCAACTCCTCTTCCTTGACGCGTACGTCATCGAAAAGCGGCGCGTAGCCGTAGCTGGCCGTGCGAATGCTGTCCGCCAAGATCTGCATCTTGGTGGCGCAGCGCTCTATGTCGTCCATCAAGCCAAGCTGCCCGCTGCTGATTAACTCGGTCTGCAGTCCGGTCAGCCGCGCCTTCTGGTCCTCGATCTGCCGCGTCAGCACCGTGCGCAGTGTCTTGTCGGTCTCGCGGCGCAGCTCCTTCTCCTTGTAGCCCTTGTAGCCAGGCACGCCCGCGACCACGCGCTCGAGGACGTTCATCTGGTCTTTGGCTTTATTCATCAGGTCATCAGTCATTGTGCTCTCCTTGTTATCAGAAGTGTCAGGTGTCGGATGTCAGAGTGTCACGTGTCAAAGTGTCGCGTGTCAGAATGTCACGTGTCGGGTGCGCAGCATCAAACTACTCCGGGACTTGACACAGGACACCTGGCACTTGACACCCGTGAACGAGCTGCCCGGTCACGATGCCAAAAACACATCCGTTCCGCAATACGGGCAGGTAATCACGCCCTTGCCGCCAAACTCCATTTGGCCGCCGCAGTTGGGGCATTTCTTGGTCTCGCGGATGGCGCCGGCCTGTTTTGAGTACAGGATACCGTCCTTCCAGTTGATGTAACCACTAAACAGCCCTTTGCCGACGAGGTCGTAGATCCAGGCTTTGACCTGATCGGTTGTCGTGCCCAGCTCCAATACCAGGTCCGAGATGCTTGCCTGGCCGCGGCTGAGCACGATGTTGAGCAACTTGCGTTCCTTTTCCACCTCGGCCAACTCGGCGGCCTCTTTGCGACCCTTGACAAGCAGGTAGGCGCCCACGCCGACGCAGGGTGCGCTCACCAGGAAAAACACAAGCGCCAGCCCTAGCGCTGCGCCACCCATGGTCAACTCCGGGCCGCTGGCCATCTGCGCCGCGGCCCAGACGCCGACCACGGCACAGGCCGCTAGGCCGAAGACGATCAGTAGGATACCAACAATTCGTCCAGGTCCGCCCATAAGATCTCCTTTCAGAAAATTGTCAATGGTGAATTGTCAATTGTCAATTGTCAATGCTCGGATGTCAAGCGTCAAGTTTCACGTGTCGGGTGTCGCTTGATCATTAACAATTGACAATTGAACATTGACAATTGACAATTATCCAAAGCTGCTTCCACCGCCGCCACCGCCGCTAAAGCCGCCGCCGCCGCTCCAGCCGCCGCCGCTGAAGCCGCCGCCGCCGCTCCAACTGCTGCTGCCCCAGCTGCCACTGCCCATCTCCGGCGCGGGCCGGCTGGTTAGGGCGCCGGCAGAGGTCGTCAACATCGCGCCCAGGCCGGTGCTCATACCTGCAAGCCCGGCGCCCGTGCCACGCGACATGTCGCTCAATGTAGGCGGCTTGCCACCTTCCATCGGGACCGAGGAGCCCCTGAGCCGCCGACCATCTGTCCGGCGCCCCACCAGGCATAGCCCCGCGGGCGAGGTCCCAGGTAAGGACCAGGGTAATACCAGGGCGGCTGCGCGGTATCGACCCGGGAAAACTTCTGGATCCAGCTGTTTTCGAGACCAAAGGCGATCGCGTACGGCAGGTAACGGTCGAAAATCTCCTTGACCTCGTCGACTTTGGTGTATTTCTCGATGTCCTCCATATAGCGCTTGAAGGCCAGCCACTTGGCGGCCTCTTCAGCGCCCATGGGTGACTTGCGCGGCATGTAACGCGCCAGGACGATCAGGCCGATAGCCGGCACGGCCAGCGCGAAGGGGAGGCACAGCGCAAAAGAGGAGTAGTTGATCAACGCCACGGTCAGGACGCAGCCGACAATAAAGGCGAAGACCAGCGCCAAAACACCGAGCATCGCGTACTTGGTGCGTGTGCTCTCCGGGCTCCGGGGAAAGTAACCTTCGTCTACCACGGCCTGGTAGAGCCCCTGCTTGATCTGCCCCATGTTGGCATAGAACTTTTCGCGCAGGTCAGACAGGCGCTTCTCTTGCTGGTCGCCAAAGAACTTGTCGACGAGCAGCTTCTCGTACGGCCGCATCGGCAGGGTGGCGTCCTCGAGGTGGTAGATGAACTCGCGGGTCTCGCCAATGCCGAAAGCCCCAGGCTTGGTTTCATCCTGGATCGCCAACACACCCCGCCGCGCCAGGTCGACCAGGGTAGCGATGACGTCCTTGTTGTCGGCCTTCTCGTCGACCAGCGTGCCGGCCATGCCGGCCGGGAGGTCGCTGGGCGGTTCGGGGATCCATTCCGCCGGCAGCTTGGTGGGTTTGTCGCGGCCCTTGCTGTACCACAGCAGATAGATCCCCAGCAGCCCAAACACCAGGAGAAACACCGTCAGCGCCAGGCCGGCGACGTTGGCGACTGGTGCGATCTGGTCTTGCCGGTCCATGGCTATTTGCCAATCGGCTGGCTGGCCGACCACGATGCCGTGCGGCCACTGCAAACGCACGGCGAAGTCCTGGCCTCCCGGCCGGATAGGCTCGGTTGCCTCAAAGCGGACACCCTGGTTGTTGTCGATCAGGGTGGCTGTGCCTTGTGGACCGGTTGCATCCCAGTTGTCTACCGTGGCGCCGTCGGGCAGATGCACGGTCACGCTGGCGTTTTGAATGGGGAACAGGTCGTTGGAGGGTACGGCCTTCCACACGAGTTGGTCGCCGCCCTCGTAGAAAAGCAACCCACCGCAAACGGTATACTCGACGACAATTGTCCGGTCGTCGTCGGTGGTTGGTGGAAAGTTGTAGCGAATGTTGAGTTCGCCGGCAGATTCACTCGTGCTGAAAGTGAACGGCTCGCCGCTGTCTGACTCGCGATAGAGAACCCCGCCAGCCTCGCCGACGGCGATGTCAGAGATACTCGATGTGTTTTCGGTCGGAATATGGCGCATGCCGAACCGGAACGTGCCGCTGGTGAACACCAACTGCTGGGTTTCGACCACACGAAAACATCCATCGGGCTGAACCGTGATGTCGACGTCGTAAGTCTCCCAGTATAGAGTCTTATCCTGCGCCAACACGACCGAGGGGGCCACACCGACCAGGAGCACCAACAAGACAAGCACGCTAACAATGCGCAGACTGCGGATCATACTTCCTCCAATGCACGGCAACGGAACTACGGTGATCTCATATGCAATGGTAGCACAAAACGGGCTAAAAGAAAAGATGCGGGTTGCGGGTTGCAGGTGGCAAGGTTGCAGGTTGCAGGTCGGAGATAGCTTACTTCTCCGACCTGCAACCTGCAACTTGCAACCCGCAACCCGCAACCATTCAAGCACAAACCTTCCAACCAACCCCTACGAGCCGGTTTGATGTTTCGTTTCATGTGTGGTATAGTCGTCTGGCCGTGCGGACCACTTGCACGACTACGCACCGCACGGCCTTGTCCGTGCGTCACCATCTCTAGAGGTGTCCGTGGTTCAACATCGGCCCAAGCTGGGCTGCAGTGTCGGCATCACTGCCTACAATGAACAGGACAATATCGGCCCGCTGCTGGATGCGATGATCGACCAGCACTTGCACGACGTCGAGATCGCCGAGATCATCGTCGTCGCCAGTGGCTGCACCGACAACACGGTGCCGATCATCCAATCCTACCTCGAAAGGGAGCCGCGTCTCAAGCTCATCGTGCAGCCAGAGCGGCAAGGGAAGACCTCGGCCATCAATCTGTTCCTGCAAGCAGCTACCCAGCACATCCTCGTGCTCGAAAGCGGCGACACCCTGCCGCACGAGAACGCGGTCGAGAACCTGGTGCGGGTGTTCTTTGACCCCACGGTCGGCATGACCGGCGCACACAAGATACCGGTCAACACACCCGAACATTTGGTAGGCCTGTTCACCCACCTGCGGCTGCGCATGGAACACGAGCTGTGCCTGGACATCCCGCGGCTCGGCGAGATGATCGCCTTCCGCCGCGTGTTGGAGCAAATCCCGCTGGACGTGGCCATGGACGAAGCTTTTGTCGAGGCCATCGTAATCAAACACGGTCTACGGGTGATCTATTCGCCCGACGCCGTTGTCTACAACACCGGGCCGGATACGATCGGCGATTTCGTGCGCCAGCGCCGCCGCAACCACGCCGGCCACCTGTATCTCCAGCATAAGTACGGGCACCAAGTGTCTAGCATGCAAAACTCACGCGTGGCCCGGATCGCGTTCCGCGAGCTCTGGGGGGCCGTGCGCTTGATCCTCACCCTGTTCCTGCTGGCCGCTTGCGAGAGCTGGAGCCGCTTCCTGGGCTGGTATGACTACGCGATCAAACGCGAGCGCCACGTGGTCTGGGACATGGCCTACAGCCAAAAGCAAAACGTCCAACAGATGCGCGAAAATGGGACAGATCCGGGCACCCGGCCGGTAGCGCTGGCCGGCGTTGCCAATAGCAAGCAACAGGCTAACAACTGAGTGGCAGGTTGCAGGTGGCAGGTTGCAGTTAGGAGCAAGTTTCCGGCGACCTGCCACTTGCCACCTGCAGACCTGCCACTTGCCACCTGCAACCCAAAGCTATTGAAACAAAAACTCTTCACCATCGCCAAGATCGCGATCAGCCTTGGGTTGATCGCGTATGTTTTTTCTAAGGTCCATTTGGAGGCCGTGCTTGCCAGCCTCGCCACGGCCAACCCCTGGCTGATCCTGCTGGCGCTGGCCTTCTTCGAGCTTGCGATCATCATCAGCGGCGTTAAGTGGAACGTGCTGCTGCGAGCGCTCGACGTGCACGTGCCCTTCCGCGCGGTCCTCCAATACATGTTCGTGGGTTTCTTCTTCAATAACGTGTTCCCGGCCAACATCGGCGGCGACGTCATGCGCGGCTATGGGATGGCACGCGCCACCGACCGCACCGCAGACGCAGCGGTCTCGGTCGTCGTGGACCGCCTGGTGGGCCTGCTGGCCTATTTGAGCATGGCAGCCGTGATGGCCATCGTCGTCATCACGGTCATGGGACATACCAACCTGCGCTGGCTGTTCAATCTGGCGTTGGTGGCACTAGTGCTGATGGTGGCCGCAATGGCCGTGCTGTTTAGCAGGCGGCTCCGCCGGCAGGTGGGTCAGATCTTCAACTGGGGACCGCTGACTCGTCTAGCGCCGCTTTACACTGGCATCTCCAACGCGTTGGATGCTTATCGCTTTCGCTACCGCGCCTTGCTCGGCGCTTTTCTGATCGCCTTGGTTGGCCTGATGGTGACAAACGTCGTCAATTGGCTGCTCTTCGAGGCAGTCGGCGGCGGCGTGCCCTTCGTCGACGTCATGCTGTTCAATCCGCTGATCGCGCTGGTCCTGCTCGTGCCGATCAGCATTGGCGGCCATGGCGTGATCCAGGGCGCCTATCCCTTCTTCTATACCCTGCTGGGCGTGCCGGTCGAGCAAGCCGTCGCCGTCAGCGTGCTGATGTCGTTTATCATCATCGTCGGCAGCTTGCCAGGTGGCGTCCTCTGGCTGCGCATCCGCCGGGTTAAGGACGACTCGCAGAGCCTGTCCGCCGGCCAGCCAGGATAACACCGCATGGTTACCATCGAGCAGGCTCGATCTCTGTACGACGACGCCGATTCCGCCCATGCCTTCGATCACGTGTTGCGGGTGTTGGCCCTGGCCGAGCACATCGCGGCCGAAGAGGGTGCGGATCTGGAGATCGTGCGCACGGCCACGTTGCTGCACGACACCGCGCGCGCCGAGCCGGACCATCAGCTGCTCGGAGCCGAGCGGGCGCGCGAGCTGTTGAGCGGGTATCCGTCCGAGCGCGTCGAGGCGGTTTGTCACGCCATCGAGGCGCATCGCTTTCGCACAGGGCCGCAGCCGGCCACCGTCGAGGCCGCCTGCCTGTTCGACGCCGACAAGCTCGACGCAATCGGCGCGATTGGCGTAGCGCGCGCAGTAGCCTACAGCGCAACACACGGCCACCGCCTCTGGTCCGAGCCTTTATCCGAAATCGACCCCCAGAACACACCGCCGAGCGGAATCGACTATAGCCCCAGCCACGAGTTCGTCTACAAGCTGGCCAGGCTTCAGGACCAGCTCCTCACCCCGACAGCCCGTCGCATCGCCGAGCAGCGCCACCAAGTCATGGTCGAGTTCTTCGAACGGCTCGACGCCGAGGTTCTCGGCAACGCCTGATCTGAGAACCGCGGACTGGCAGGGGCGCGAACCAGAGGGATTCCGCCTCCGCTCTGGTCCGCGCCCCTGCCAGTCCGCGGTTCTCAGATCAGATCTACGGCGTCCACTCCGGGAACCGATCCAGCGCCGGGTCGACGGTGAGACGATAGATGTTCGCGCTGTTGGCGTCCATAATGTAAACTTCCCAATTCTGGATCGAACCCGAATCGCGATCGGCGCTGAAAACGATTTTGTTTCCATCGACCGCCCAGGCGCCGGCCTGACTATTAAATCCAGGGAACGTGAGAAGACGGATCTTATCCTCTTGGGGGCCAGCCACCACCACGCTGGGTGCGTCCATACGATACAGCGCCGTGTTTTCCCCATCTCGATTGCTCTCGAACAGGATGGCGCTCCCGTCAGGCGACCAGCGCGGCCCGTTGTCGTCAGCCTGGCTGTTGGTCAGGCGCACCTGATTGTTGCCGTCGGCGTTCATCACGTACAGCTCGCGGTTGCCGTCGCGCTCGGAGACGAAAACAATACGCTGGCCATCAGGCGACCAATCGCCACGAAAATTGTTGCCCGGTACATTGCTGACGTTGATCAAGTCCGTGCCGTCTTTGCGCACCTTGTAGATCTCAAAGCGAGGTTTAAGGTCGACAACCTGGTTGGAGTGAAATAGCACCCATTCGCCGTCCGGCGACCAACGCGGCGCAATGAAATCGGCGTCGATGAAGGGCATCAACGCGCGTTGGTTGCTCCCGTCGCCATTCATCACATAGAGTTGGGCGTTTTCCGGATCGTCGCGATCCGACGAGAAGACGATTGTCCGGCCATCCGGCGACCAGTCCGGTTCGAAATCGCGACCCGGCGAGTCGGTCAAGCGCTGAAGATTGGTCCCGTCCGCATTCATGGTGTAGATATCCAGTTCGCCCGAGCGCGCCGAATGAAAGACGATACGACCGGCCGTCGGCGGCGCCTGGATCAACCCGACGGTTGCGGTCACTGCCGGGCTGGGCGACGGCGCAAGCGGGGAAACAGGCGCTGTCGACGTAGGCACAGCCGTAGCCGTCGGGCCATCGGCTACCGGCGACGAGGGAGTCTGAGTAGGCTGTACAGGCGGCGCCACGCAGCCGTACAGCAACAGGGCCGAACCCCACAGGATCGCGGCAGCCGCAACGAGCAGCAGCCGTTGGTTGCGCTTGCGTCCAAACAAGGCGCCACCCACAACGGCCAGGCCGAGCACGAACAGCCCAGCGGCTAGAACATACGGGATCAATGGTTTCACAAAGCTCTCCTCACGCTCAAGTAATCGCCGGCCCTGCGATCCAGTCGTAGCCAATCGTGGGATCGTCGTATGGAATCCGTCCCTCGTCCGCTGGATCGAAAGTGCGGCTGGTGATGTAAAACAAGTGCGCCTCGGGACTTAGCACCTTGTAACCGTGGGCCACGCCCGGCGGCACCTTGAGCACGCACGGCTCGATCTCATCGCCCAACAGAAACTCCTGCAGCCGGCCGTGGGTAGGCGACTCTGGGCGCGTGTCATACAGAGCGACCTTGACCCGACCCAACGCCACATACCACCAATCCACTTGATGCTTGTGGATGTGCCAGGCCTTGACGACGCCCTGGTAGGATTTGGTATGGCTCCACTGGGCGAAACCCTCACTAAAAAAAGGGTCGTTGACACGGATCACCTCGCGGAAAAAGCCGCGCGGGTCGGGAAAAGTCGCCAGCTTCTTGATCTCTACGCCATCGATGTGGGTCATACTGCAAACGTCCTTCGTCGTACGTCATGTGTCGCCACGTCAGGGCATACCTGATCATACCACTGAACGATGTTTGGACAAAACGAAGAGCCCCGCTCGCGCAAGCGGGGCTCTCTTCACTTGACTACCTTGCATCCGTCCGAAAATCACCGATCACTTTCATGGATCAGGGATACACAATGTCTCGCCTACATACAACACGTAACTCGGCGGGCGCACCTTGCTAGGATTGGCGGCCTGCAGCATGTTGACCGGCACGCCGGTCATGCCTGAGATACGGTACCACGAATCGCCCGGCTGGACGGTATAGTGGTAAACGCAGGCAGGTGGATGGGGTGGCGGTGGTGGTGGGTGGTGGTGGCGGGCCACCGCCGCACGGAATCCACAGGCTCTCGCCAGCATACAGGATATTTCCCGGACGCACCTTGTCCGGGTTGGCGGCCTGCAGCGCATGCACCGAAGTCCCCGTCCTACTGGCAATGACAGACCAGCTATCGCCGCTGCGGACAGTATACCAGTAGCCACACGAGGGTGGCGGGGGGGAGGCGGAGGGCTGCCGCACGGAATCCAAAGGCTTTCCCCAACGTAGAGCCAATAGCGCGGCGGGCGGACCTTGCTCGGGTTTGCAGCCTGCAAAGCGGCGACCGAGACCCCAGTCCGAGCCGACAGGCGCGACCAGCTGTCGCCCGGCTGGACGGCGTACCAGTAACCGCAAGACGCAGCGGCAGGCGCCGGCTCCGGCGCAGCCTGCACCGCCGGAACAACAGCCATCACCAACAACACGGCAATCAGAATAGCCATGAGCCACGAGGCATGCAAAGACGCACGCATAAGTTGGATCCTCCTTTCAAGCACGACACTCCTCGGCATTGCAGATAGCATAAGTCATGACGTTGCAGCCTTTTTCAAGATACGTTGGCTTGCATGGTGCGATGTCCTCAATCGACTAAGGTGCGGATTACCTCCTCGACGAAGAAGGGATTGCCCTCGGCCCGGCTCAAAATGCGTAAACGCAGGGCTTGCGGCAACGCATCCACATGAAGCAGGTTGCCAACCAGCGCTTCGCTGTCCGCTGCCGACAGCGGCTGGAGCCAAAGGTCCGTGTAGCGATGGCGGTAGTCCCGCCCCGGCCAGGTCCCGGAGATGCCACGAACCATTGTCAATTGTGAATTGACAATTGACAATTGACAATTTCCGGAGCTCTGCCACCGGCCGCGACTTGCCGATGCCCGCCTCGCCGACGATGGTCACGATCCCACCCACGCCGGCCCGCAGACGCTCCAAGGCTTCTTGCAGCGCTTGCATCTCGGCCTCTACCCCTACTATAGCAGAAAAAGAATCGTACGTCAATGCAAATGCGACTACGACAGACCCTTCGGGTTTCTCGTCCTTGAACGACCTGCCGGTTCGAGTAGATGTCACCCATTACCAGAGAAACCCGAAGAGCCTGCCCTGAGGCCGCCGAAGGGGTCTAGCTAGCACTCGACTCCACCACCACCAATGTGAAGTCATCGAATTGGGGCGCGGCGCCTTGGTGCACGGCGACTACTTGCCAGAGTTCGTCACAGAGGGCCCGCGCGTTTGCAGTTTCGGATTGGCTGACGGTGGCTTGGAGCTGCACCAAGCCAAAGGGCTGGTCGTCAACGTCGGTGGCATCTGTGACGCCGTCGGTGTAGAGCAAGAGTCGCCCGCCCGGCGGAATTTTAATCGTCTGCTCGTCAAGAGCGGGCGCAGGGAGTACTCCGAGCACCTGACCTGGGCCGTGGGGCAGCGGGATAAGCTGCCCGCCCGCGTCGAAAAGCAGCGGAAGCTCGTGACCGGCGCGCGCGTAGAGGAACTCCCCGGTTCTCGCATGGAGGATGCCGTACAGGACAGTCACAAAGCTGCCGGACGCGTTCATGTCCACCAGGTGTTGGTTGACCCTGCGGAGGACTTGGCTCGGGAACACACCGCGACTGGCCTCGGCCCGAACCAGGCTACGCGTCAGGCCCATAAAGATCGCCGCCGGCATTCCTTTGTCAGAGACGTCGGCTACCACGATGCCGAGATTGCCGCCGTCCAACGGGATGAAGTCGAAGAAATCGCCGCCCACCGCCCGGGCGGGCGCCATCAGCGCGGCAAAGTCATAGCCATGCAGGCGGGGCATCTCACGCGGCAGGATGTTCTCCTGCATCTCGCGCGCCAGCTGAAGCTCCAGCTCCAGCTTTTCCTTCTCGACAATCTGTTCGTGCGCCTCTTCCAGCTCGAGATAGGCCTCCTCCAGTTGACGGTTCTTCTCGCGCAGATCGCGGATCGTCGCGTTGTCGGCGTCGCGCAGGCGCAGTGCCAGCGTACGCACCAAATCCAAAGCCAGCGACGGACGGCGAGCCATCAGCGTGTCGAAGTCGGCCTGGGCCATGACGGCCAGACGCAGATCAGTCAACGCTCGCACTGTGGCCGTCCGCAGGCCATCCGGGTCTAGTAGAGCCATCTCACCCAACAACGCACCCGGCCCTTGCAGGCGAATCAGGCGTTCCTCGCCGGTATCGATAGCTTTGATAATCTCCACCTGCCCATCCAGCACCAGGCAAACAGTATCGCCACGGTCGCCTTCGCGAAACAGGATGGCCCCAGCCGGAAGAGTAGCTAGTCGAAGGATCGCCGTGAGTTCGTCTCGGGCGTCCGCCGGTAGGTCAGCGAACAAGGATATCTCACCGAAGGTAAGTGGAGGCAAAGTGGTTCTCGTAGGCTGTGGAGTAAGGTTGATTGGTTTACTTGTGGTTTTATGATCCTATCATACTACACTCGAAGATTGGCGACAAACGAAGTACATCGGTTACGAGGCCGGGAGTTCTACGATTGTAAGGAAGGCGTAACATAAATGTGTTGACGGAGCTAGAAAATCGTGAGACAATAGAGGTTAATACGGTCACAATGCGTCGCGGATTTCTGACCCAAAAAATACCTGAACAAGTTCAGGAGTCCTCGGCATGCGCCGGACTCCTCGACTTGTCGAGGAGTTTTCTTTGACGGTTGCAGTACGGACCCAGCGAATGGTCGTCTGCCCCGAAAGCGCTATCTTTCCAAGACTGCTGGTAATGGCAGCAATTACTTGACAACTTGGCAGAAAGTTCTTAGAATGCATCGTCATCAACGTCGATCTCAACTTTCGGGGCAGAAAGCTCTCTCTCAATCATCTTAACCTGATTTCAGGGGTCGTATGATCGCGCGACACCCCGTGCGTTGAGATTGGTGCAGCACGTATCCCATGCAGGCGAGCTTTACGTTAGTCTGCAGCTTCTACATTTCAGCGGTTCGTCGTAGCCTCTGCTCCGGCCGCTGTCCACAGTCTCTCTTAGTACTCCTACGTCCAGCTACGGTTTGGATTTGGCTCAGGGCCGATACGCTGCCATGCGGATCGCTCCCGACCCTTCGCAACCCGTGGTGACCCGATAGGCGGCGGAGCTTGCCCGTCGCCGGCACAGCCCATGGAGGTCGCTCCCCAATGACAGTCCTTTCGGTCGTAATCCCAGCCCTAAACGAAGAAGATGGCATCGCCGCCATTATGGAGCGCGTGCTGGCCGTGCGGCCGCGACTGCCGGCCGTCGGCGTCGACGCGTTGGAGCTGATCGTGGTCGACGATGGCTCCACCGACCGGACTGCGGAGATCGTGCAAAGCACGCCGGGCGCGATCCTGGTGCAACACCCGGTCAACAAGGGCTATGGCGCGGCGTTAAAGACCGGCTTTCGCGCCGCCCACGGGGAACTGCTGGCCTTTCTGGACGCTGACGGCACCTACCCGCCCGAATACTTCCCCCAGCTGTGCCAGACTCTGCTGCAACCCGGCGCCGGCATCGACATCGTAGTTGGTTCGCGTATGGCCGGCGCTGAGAGCGAGATGCCCACCACGCGGCGCATCGGCAACATGGTCTTTGCCGGCCTGATCAGCCTGGTCAGCCGGCAGCGCATCACCGACAGCGCCAGCGGCATGCGGGTCTTTCGCCGCGAGGCGCTGGAGAAGCTATACCCGCTCCCGGATGGCCTGAATTTCACGCCGATCATGAGCACCCGGGCCCTGCACGAGGATGTGCGCATGGTCGAAGTGGCCATTCCGTACAGCGAGCGGGTGGGCCGCTCCAAGCTGAACGTGGTGCGCGACGGCACCCGCTACCTCCAGACCATCACCTGGACCGCGCTGAACTACAACCCCGTGCGCATCCTGGGCGGGATTGCGTTAGTTCTTCTGGGCTTGGCCGGCCTGATCTTCCTGGCCACGGTCATCGCCCGCCTGTCAGGCAAGACAACCGTCGGACCGCTGGGCGCCTTCGCTCTGTTTTCCATGATGGTGCTGGCCGTCACCGGCGTCAGCTTGTTCAACCTGGGAGCAACCTTCAACTACCTGGTGGCGCTGTCGCATCAACGACCGGTCAAGCAGGGTCTTTTCGGCAAGCCCCTCTTCGACCCGCCGCTGGACCGTCACTTCTGGTGGATGGGACTCTTGGGCATGGGCTTAGGCCTGCTGGTCGGCGTCGTGAGCCTGGTGCTCGCTCTGAATGGCTGGCCGGGTGGCCGCCTATGGTTCTACTACCTGATCAGCGCGCTGCTGTTTCTGGTGGGCGTACAGTTCCTCATCTCCTTCATGCTCATGCGCGTGTTGGAGGAGTTGAGCCGGCGGGATGTGCTTGCGGCGGAAGATCTCGAAGCGGGTAGACCCACAGAGCGAGCGGCTGCCAGAACCCCAGTTGACTATCGACCAAGTGCAACTCCTACGGTGTAGTTTGGCGGATTTCCGACATCTTTACGTTTAACGGATGATGGACGTTTTGGTTTTGATACTATGGATAGGCAATCATTTCCAGGGCGGATCCAAGCCAACTCACAACGAAACCTAGGCACCGGGCGGGTACCGTCTTTGCGTTCTCCGGCCGATTCAGCCCTGCATATCTTAACCTCCTCCCACCCGTTCGGTAGCGGCTGCGTACTGCTGGTCAACTCGCCCTCCCCCGACGGCGACGGCGGGAACCTGGCGACATAGTGCTAAGTTAGGCAAAACAAAGCCATGAGTAACACCGTTCGCATGCTGCTGATCGTTGTGTTAGGTGGTCTGTTGATACGTCTGTGGGGGGTGACCTTCGGACTCCCATTTCGATACCATGTTGACGAAACACAGACTATCCCTCCTGCAGCCCGTTCTCTGTGCAGGTGACTACAGTATGCCATACAATCTACCTGGACCAAACCTGCAACACGTTGTGCTATGCGCAACCGATGTCGGTCTGTTCTTGACTGGACGAGTGCTCGGGACTTGGCAATCACCGTCCGAATTTGCTGCTGCCTATGGGTGAGATCCGCCTGGTAGGGGCAGGTCTTGCACCTGCCCTAGGTGATTATGCACCTGGTAGGGGCAGGTCTTGCAACTGCCCTAGGTGATATACACCTGGTAGGGGCAGGTCTTGCACCTGCCCTAGGTGATATGCAATGTCCGCCGATTTCGTCTGGGTGTGGTTGAAACCCGCTGGTAGGGGCAGGTCTTGCAGCTGCCCTAGGTGATATGCAGTCCTGGCCTAGGGGCAGGTCTTGCACCTGCCCTAGGTGACATGCGCCTGGTAGGGGCAGGTCTTGCACCTGCCCTAGGTGATTCAATGCAGATGCCTGCCGAGGCAGGGCAGGTCTTGCACCTGCCCTAGGTGATTATGCGCCTGGTAGGGGCAGGTCTTGCACCTGCCCTAGGTGATATGCACCTGGAGGGGCAGGTCTTGCACCTGCCCTAGGTGATATGCAATGCCAGCCGAGGGCAGGTGCAAGACCTGCCCCTACAACCAGATTGAAATGTCCCGTTTTGGTTCCAATACTTTTCCAATACTTTATTGAAGAGGCAATCATTTTCATGACAGATCCAAACCAACTTAAACGAAACCTCGGCACCCGCCGCGTGCCGGCGTTGCGGCCTTCCAACTTCCCCGACGCCGGCGCGGCCGTGCAGACCTTGACCTCCTCCACCCGCCCGGCCGGCAGCGTCGACGTGCTGCTGGTCAACCCGCCCTCGCCCGACGGCGGCATTTGGATCCGCAGCCAGCACCGGGTCGGCCGGCGCAGCCGCGAGAACATGATCTGGCCGCAGGTCAGCCTGGCGCAACTGGCCTCGCTGCTCGTGCCCGACTACACGGTCGAGATCGTCGACTGCATCGCCACGCGGATGGACTGGAAGGAGTTCGAGCAGCTGCTGGAGGAGAAACGGCCCAAATACTACCTCACCCAGGTCACCGCGCCCACCCTGCGCAACGACATGACCGGCGTCTTCCTGGCCAAGTGCCTGGGCGCGCAGACGATGGCCTTTGGTACGCACGTCACGCCGATGACCCTGGAGACGATGCGTCCCTTCCCGGCGCTCGACTTCATCCTGCGCGGCGAGCCCGAGGCCACCCTGCGCGAGCTGCTCGATATGCTCGAGGGCAAGTCGCCGAGCCAGGCCGCCGTGGCCCGGATCGTGGCAGACACCAAACTGGGGCAACCAGTGAGAGGCAAGGGGAGAAATGATGAACGGGGAGTGCTGAATGATGAATTCGGAACTCCGGATTCATCACTCACACGGTCCCGGAGCGAAGCGGAGCGGATCATTCAGAATTCCTCGTTCCTTTCACCCTTCGCACCCGCCACCCTGGATCGTTTACCCGAACCGATACTGGAGGCCGCCGCCCAGTCTTCCCTGGCCGGCATCCTGGGCCTGGCCTGGCGCCACCAGGGCGAGATCATCCTCAACCGCGACCGGCCCTTCTTCCCCAGCCTCGACGACCTGCCGATGCCGCTGCATCACCTGTTGCCGTTGGACAAACAGCGCATGCCGATGATCAAGGGACCGTTTACCTTCATCGTTTCCAGCCGCGGCTGCCCGGCCGGCTGCAAATACTGCATCAAGCACGTCTCGTACCAAAACAGCGTGCGCCTGCGCTCGCCCGAGAAGATCTTCGAGGAGCTGCAGCTGCTTTCCGACCTGGGCGTGCACAACGTCCACATGTACGCCGACCTGTTCACCGTCAACCGCGACCAGGTGGTTGACCTATGCGCGCTGATCATCGACAGCGGGCTGGAGGTACATTGGACCTGCAACAGCCGCGTCGATTACGTCGACCAGGAGATGCTGCAGCTAATGGGTAAAGCCGGCTGCTACTACATCTCATGGGGCATCGAGAGCGCTAACGAGCAAATCCTCAAGCGCGCTCACAAAGGCTACCGCAAGGAGCAGGCCTACGAGTCGTTGACCTGGGCGCACGAGGCCGGCATCAGCAACTGGGGCTACTTCATCATTGGCCTGCCGGGCGAGACCGAGGAGACCATCCAGGAGACGATCGCCTACAGCAAATCGCTGCCTTTGGACATCGCCCTCTTCCACATCGCCGCGCCCTATCCCGGCACACCCTTCTTCTATGAGGTCGTGGAGAACAACTGGTTCCGTCCCGGCACCAACTGGGAAGAAGTCGACATGGACAAGTCCACCGTGCTCGATTACGGCGACCTTTCGGCCGAGCGCCTGGAGTACTGGCAGAAGCGGGCGACGCGCGAGTGGTCCTTCCGCCCCGGGCCGATACTCACCTTCGCCAAGGGCCTCAACACCTGGGAAGGCTTCAAAAGCGCTGTAAGCGTCGGCGTGCAGACGCTGAAGTTCGTGTCGAGCTAAGACATGGATGGGGTCGACGCTGCGCCGCAGGGGATCGAGCCTCCGCCCTGATGCGCCAAGTGCGTGCTGCGCGCACACCCTTTGCCGGGCCGCTGGCGCTCTTTCTTGCGACCGCAGTGCTTGGCGCGTACCTGACTTTCGACTGGAATGCAGGCTGGCGAAGATTTGCGCTGATCCTGGGCGGCATCGCGTTGTTCTACGTTGTGGCGCGGATCCCCGAAGTAATCCACCTTGGCGCCAGGCGACAGGTGCAACCGCTGCGCCTGCTGCTGATCCTTCTGCCGTCGGCCATCGCCGGCTATTTCCTGGCGACCCACAACTGGCAGACCGATCCGCGAGGCGCCACGTGGCTGGGACCACTTCGGGACTGGTTAGCAGCCAGCATGCTGAGCGCGCCAGTCTACCAGCTGGAGCCCAACCAGGCCGCCGGCATCGTAGCAGGGCTGCTACCACTACAGGTTGCGGCGCTGGCGACAATCGAGCTGCGTCGTCGCCGAGTACTGATTGCAGCCCCCACGCTGGCCCTGTCGGTGGCAGTGCTTTTCCTGAGCGGCGCCAGGGGCGCAATTCTGGCGCTATTGATTGTGGCAGCCGGATGGATTCTGTGGCAGCGCAGCGAGCGTATGCGAGCATCGCCTCCGTCCAGCCGGTTTGTTCGCCGGCGGCGGGCGATTTTTACCCTCGTACCGGTCGCCGGCGCCCTCCTTGTGTTTGCGCTGTTGTTGACGACTCGACTAGGCGTCTGGGTGCAAGGATCGGACAGTGGCCGTCTCGACCTGTGGCGCAACAGCCTGGAGCTGATAGGTGACTACCCACTGACGGGATTGGGGCTGGCCAGCTTTGAGATGGCCTATTCCAGCTACATCCTGATGCTCCACGTGCCGTACCTGAGCCACGCCCACAACATCTATCTGGACGTGTGGCTGCAGCAAGGGGTGATCGGGCTACTGGCGTTGATTTGGCTGATGGCGGCCGCTTTTGGCTCCCGCAGCCAAGGGTCTCGCTGGCGAGCACCCGCTTACGCCTCCCTCGTCGTGATACTGCTCCATGGCCTGGTGGACGACTCGTTCTACGGATACGACGGCGTGGGCGCCTTGTTGCTGTTCCTGCCCTTGGGCCTGATCGCACGGAGTTCCGAACCCGCCAGCCAAGAGCCAAAAAAGACGCCGGTGATCCGAGTTGCTGCTCTAGCGGGTATCTTCGTGGCAATAGTGATTGGAGCTACCCTGCCTGCTGGCCGAGCCATGGTGGAGGCGAACTTGGGCGCCTTGACACAGTCTCGGACGGAGCTATCGGTCTATCGATGGCCCGAGTGGCCGGTGCAGGATGCCGTGCGCCGCTCGCCGGAGGTGGATTTGCAGCCAGCAATCGCGCGCTACGAGGCAGCTTTAGCGTTGGATCGATCCAATGTAGCCGCCAATCGTCGCCTCGGACAGATCGAGCTTTCCCTGGGCCAGTACGACCAAGCCAGGCGTCATTTGGAGGCAGCTTATGCGACAGCTCCCGGCCAGAGGGCCGTCCGCCGTCTCCTTGGAGAGGCCTATGCGGTGACCGGCCACGTCCAGCAAGCTGCTGCCCTGTGGCAAACGGTGGACATGAGCCTGGATCAGCCGGCGCTGCGCCAGTGGTGGTATAACAGCATCGGCGAACCGGAAAGCGCGGCACGGATCGCCGAGTCGTCCCGATAGGCGTTTGAAAGATACTGGGTTGTGAAAACGGGAATGAGCATAGGAGTCATCAAGGATTTGAACACAGCCGAGCACGCTGGTATTGGCGAGGAAATGCACAGCCTAATCCGGAGGCTGTATCCTATCTGCCGCAGCATTACCGGTGATGGATTCCGTGCATCGCTGCAACTGTTGAGCCAGCACCTGTCTTTGGAAACGCACGAAGTGCCGACGGGCACAAGCGTCTTCGACTGGACTGTGCCCAACGAGTGGAATGTACGGGACGCCTATGTCAAGAATCGATCCGGCGAGCGAGTGATCGATTTCCAGCGCTCCAACTTACACCTTGTCAATTACAGCCTTCCAATCCACGGCTGGATGTCCCTGGACCAACTCAAGCCGCACTTGCATTCGCTTCCGGATCAGCCGGACCTGATACCCTATCGCACATCATACTATCATGAGACCTGGGGTTTCTGTGTTAGCCACAATGACTTGACGACACTGCCGGACGGTGAGTATGAGGTCTGCGTCGACGCCACGCTGGAGCCTGGTCACCTTACCTACGGAGAGACCTACTTACCCGGTGAGGTTGCGGATGAAGTCCTGATTTCCTGCCATTGCTGCCATCCCTCGTTGGCCAACGACAATCTTTCCGGAATGGTCGTGGCAGCGTTTCTCGCCAAAGTGCTTGGGACCTGGCAACGCCGGTATTCGTATCGGTTCTTGTTCATCCCGGGGACCATCGGTTCCATCACGTGGCTTGCGCTGAACGAGGATCGGGTCAAGCACATCAAGCACGGATTGGTCGTCGCATGTGTTGGGGACCCTGGTCACATGCACTACAAGCGAAGTCGTCGAGGCGACGCAGAGATCGACCAGGCCGTAATCCAAGTACTCCAGCATTCAGGACAGCCGTTCGAGGTTTTGGAGTTCTCCCCCTATGGCTATGACGAGCGCCAATACTGCTCGCCGGGCTTCAATCTGCCTGTAGGCAGCCTGACAAGAACGCCCCACGGTCGCTATCCTGAATATCATACCTCTGCAGACAACCTTGATCTGGTCCAGCCGGAATTCCTTGCCGACTCCATGATGCACTATCTTGAAGTATTCGCTATCCTGGAGAACAACCGGCGCTATCGGAATACCAATCCCAGGTGCGAGCCACAGCTTGGCCGCCGCGGCCTCTACAGCGCCCTGGGAGGGCGCAAGGACACGAAGGAGAGTGAATTGGCCATGCTCTGGGTGTTGAACCTGTCGGATGGTCAGCACACACTGCTGGACATCGCACAGCGTTCGGGCTTGAGCTTCCGGATGGTGCACCAGGTAGCGGACGTGCTGCAGAAACACAGCTTGTTGGAAACGCTGAAATAGATGCCCATCTTGTGAGACGATCGAGGAGAAGCGGGATGACCTATGAACTTTGAACGATCACGCGACTTGCAGAAGAAGAGCCATGCCCTCATTCCGGGCGGCGCCCATACCTATGCCAAAGGCGACGATCAGTATCCCGAGAATGCGCCTGGCTTCATTGTGCGGGGTAAGGGCTGCCACGTGTGGGACGTCGACGGCAACGAATTCGTCGAGTACGGCATGGGCCTGCGGTCTGTTACCTTGGGTCACGCCTACGAGCCCGTGGTGGAAGCAGCCTATCGCCAGATGCAGCTAGGCACGAATTTCGTGCGCCCGGCTGCAATTGAGATTGAGTGCGCAGAGAAGATGTTGAGCCTGATCGAAGGCGCCGAAATGGTTAAGTTCGCCAAGAACGGCTCAGACGTGACCACGGCAGCCATCAAATTAGCACGCGCCGTCACCGGGCGCGACAGGGTGGCAGTCTGCGCCGACCATCCATTCTTCTCGGTCGACGATTGGTTTATCGGCAGCACGGCGATGGCTGCGGGCATCCCGCAAGTCGTGCGTGATTTGACGGTCAAATTCCACTTCAACGACCTTGCGAGCGTACAGGCGCTTTTCGATCAGTATCCTGGCCAGATTGCCTGCCTGATCATGGAGGCCGAGACCATCGAGCCGCCGCGCGACAACTTCCTCGAGAACGTACGCCAGCTTTGCCACCAGCAGGGCGCGCTGTTTATTCTGGATGAGATCATCACGGGCTTCCGGTGGCATCTCAACGGAGCGCAGAAGTGCTACAACATCGTGCCGGATCTTTCGACCTTCGGCAAGGCCATGGGAAATGGCTTTGCTATTGCGGCCTTGGTAGGCAAGCGTGCCATCATGGAGGTAGGCGGCCTGAACCATGACAGAGGAGCGGGTGTTTCTGTTATCGACGACCTTTGGCGCAGAGACATTTTCTTTGGCCGCTGCCATGGAGACCATGCGAATCTACGAAGAGGAGCACGTGGTGGAGCATCTGTATCGCCAAGGTGAACGGCTTACCCGAGGGATCAACCAGGCGATTGTGGCCAACGACCTGGAGGGGTACTTTGAAGTGGCAGGACGCCCATGCAATTTGATCTACATCACCCGCGACCAGGAGAAGCTTCGCTCGCAAGCTTTTCGCACGCTCTTCTTGCAGGAGACGATCAAGCGCGGGCTGCTCATGCCGTCCCTGGTCGTCAGCTACTCGCATTCGGACGCAGATATCGACTTTACGGTCGGCGCTATCGACCAAGCGCTGGGCGTCTATCGCAAAGCTCTCGACGAAGGGGCAGACAGGTATTTGGTCGGTCGATCCGTCAAGCCGGTATTTCGCAGCTACAACTAGCTAATCCAGCGATCGCCCTCCGGAAAAGAGGTGGAGCATGAAAGTTGTATTGTTTTGCGGTGGCCTGGGCACAAGACTCAAAGAGTTTTCGGAGACGATTCCCAAGCCCATGGTGGATATCGGTTACCGGCCCATCATGTGGCACCTTATGAAGTACTATTCGGCATTTGGCCACACGGACTTCATCTTGTGCTTGGGTTATCGCGGTGACATGATCAAGAACTACTTCCTGAACTACAACGAATGCCTGTCAAACGATTTCGTCTTGTCTGACGGCGGCCGTACCGTTCGTCTTCTCGGGAGCGATATTTCGGAGTGGACCATCACCTTCGTCGATACGGGGTTGAATTCGAACATTGGTCAACGATTGATGGCCGTTCGAAAGTTTGTCAAGGACGACGAAATGTTCATGGCCAACTACACGGATGGATTGACGGACTTGAACCTGTCCGAATATCTCCAATATTTCCGTGAGCGTCGCAAGATTGCCAGCTTTCTTGTGTGTGCAGCCTTCTCAAAGCTTTGACGTGGTGTCGGTACGAGAAGATGGTCTCGTGGGTAGTATCGGGCCCGTGCAAGACATTGATCTTTGGATCAACGGCGGCTTCTTCATTTTCCGGCAGGAGATCTTCGATCACATCCACAACGGAGAAGAGCTTGTTTACGAGCCTTTCCAGCGTTTGATAGCAAAGGAAGAGCTTATCGGCTATCGTCATTACGGTTTCTGGATCTGCATGGACACGTTCAAGGAAAAGAAGACGATCGACGACATGTACGCCCGTGGCCACACACCCTGGGCGAGCGTACCACGGCGGCCAGGTGCCAAGACATGACGTTGAACGCGCAGGTAGATGCATTTCGATACTTCCGAGTCACTGCCATGGTTAGTCTGTCACTGCAATTGGACAGCGGCAGGCCCCTCCACGTCCTGTGCCTGGGCGCCCACAGCGACGACATCGAGATCGGATGTGGCGGGACAATACTGCAACTGACCCGGTCTTATCCTGGAATTATCCGTTCACTGGGTCGTCTTCAGCTCGACCCCTGAGCGACGTCGTGAGGCAGTCGAGAGTGCAGAGGCCTTTCTTGCTGATGCAGGTGGATCGTACCGTGGAAGTCCACCAGTTCAGAGATGGCTATTTTCCGTACGATGGCGGCGACGATCAAGGATGTGTTCGAGTCTGTTGAAGCGTCAAGTCACGCCGGACCTCATCTTCACCCATTATCGCCGCGACTTGCACCAGGATCATCGGGTCATCTCTGAGCTGACCTGGAACACGTTTCGCAATCACCTTATCCTGGAGTACGAGATCCCGAAGTACGACGGGGATCTTGGAGCACCCAACGCGTACGTGCATCTGGACGAAGCAATCTGCGACCAAAAAGTTCGATTGGCTCATGACCTACTTTGGTACGCAGAACAACAAGCACTGGTTTTCTCCGGAGACGTTTCGCTCGATCATGCGCCTGCGAGGCGTCGAATCACGCGCGCCTGCCGGCTATGCAGAGGCGTTCTACGCACACAAGGTTGTTCTTGAATCAGCACGTATATCTGAGCCAGACGTGCATCAGGCAAAGATGCGACCGAGTCATGTTTCATGACTACCGTGGTGTATCTGTGGATACCGCCGAGATAACTTCAGTAGCTGAGCGTTGGACACTCACTGCTGCTAACCCTGATTTGGACAATGACCCAAACACGCCCAACTATGAAAGCCGCTACGACGTTAACCTAGATGGCGTGATCGACGTGATCGACATTCAGAAAGTGGCAAGTCATTGGAATTTGCCGTGCTGAGCCTCGCCTCAATCAGCAAATCTCTCGCGATCGGAACTAATGCTGAGCTGCGAAAACGTCGCCTAGCCGGGTCATTGCATGGCGGATAGGCGCGTCAACGACTAGTGTTCTAAATCTCGCCATGGAATATCTCTGGTTCACAGTTGTTGCAGCAGTTCTGACAATACTCCCTGGAGCTTGGATCTCCTTCGGTCTACCGTTCAAAACGTTGAGTTGGCCGATTAGGCTAGCTTTGGGAGTCACTCTGTCGCCAGCGGTGTTGGGAGTGCAGCTGCTGGTGTTGAAACTGCTGCGGGTGGATTTCGCTCTGGCTTCACTCCTAATCCTATTGCTCAACCTGCCGAGCCTGTCCTTGGTCATCCGCACGCTCTTTCCATTAGCGAGACCTCGGTTATCCAGATCCGTGGTTCTGCCTTTGCTATTGTTCCTGGTGCTTGTCGTAGCTCTGACGTTGCCTTGGGTCCTTATTCCTAAGTACCGGTTGTTTTCGTGGCATGCGTTGATGCACACAGACATCATCTACAAACTTAGTCAAAGCGCTGTGCTTCCTGAAGAACCAGAGATAGCCGGCCTGCAATTAGCATATGCTTGGCTGGGCCACTCTTACTGGGCTGTTCTCGGGTGGCTGACCAATTGGTCTCCCACACGCATCTATCCAATAAGTAATGTGATCTGGCTAGCAACAGCCTTTTTCCTGGCCTATCAAGTGGCCAAGAAAGGGTTTGATCTCTCGGTGCCAGCAGCCGCGTTTAGCGTTGGACTGATGTTCACGGGAGGTCAAATGGTTGCGTTCAGCGCTCGACTGATCGTCCACGACAAGTGGCGCTGGACGGAATACTTCGGCTATCGTGTCGGCCCTTTGCTGGAGAAATATCGTGGCTTTGAGGTGATGCCATTTGCCTTTGCTTTGTTGTTAGCGCTTCTGCTGATCGTCATACTCAGCTTGAGGCAGCCGATGAAGTATCTCGAGGTGATAATTGGGTGTTTGTTGGTGGCCCTGGGCGTTGTTTACCCCATCCTTTTGCCCATGGGCTGCGTATTGGTTGGACTTCAGATCCTCCTCTTGCTTACTCGCTGGTCACCCGGGCTCTGCTTACTATAGTGGAAGACAACTACTTTTTCTGGGAGTTGCTTTCGGTACATCGATCTTGATCTCTTTCATCGCTTATCTCGTCTTTACGCAAGATGGGGCAGGCGCTCTGTCACTAGCCTCATCGGGCAGAAAGGCCAGATCACTTCAAGCTGTCACACCTTTACTTTTTTTCGTGATGCTTGCACTGCCGGCATCCGTCAAAGGCTTCAGACAGCGTGACGGTGCATCCATTCTCCTAGTAGTGACAGGTCTATGCCTCATGGGGCTTTCAGTGATAACAGATTTGGGTGGTAACGAGTACAAGTATGTTTACGTTGCTCCTATTGTGCTTGCTCCACTTTGTGCTGCCAGTGTGAACAACTGGTTCGTGCAGTCACCAAGAACAGGTTGGGCATTGGCAGCAGCAGTACCGCTGCTCTTTGTCGGTATCGATCTGCTCTGGATTTTTCACCTGGGTGGTTTCATCCCAGATAACCTCGCCAATGCCCCAAAGATTGATGAGAATCATTTCTGGATCGAGTTAAGCCCTGACGAAGCAGACTTGCCATGGATAGAAAGCATTCGCGATGCTACACCCGATGATACCGTCTTGCTGACCAGCAATTCCGACATTCACATGGGGCCATTTGTGCGTCGATCGCTGTTCGTCCCTAGTGATCTTGCGGGAGAATCTGTCGCCGGTTACAGCTTGCCGAATTGCTACAATATGATACAGTTTCGCGGCTACCCAGAACAATTACTCGATCGAAGAGAGACCATTGCGCAAACCGTGTTCAGCAATGACAACACTAGTAGTAACATAGCTGAGGCTATCAATGAAATCCAAGCATTGAACAGGCCCGTAGCAATCCACTATGAAGACAACGCTACGCCCAGTTTGATTTGGTTACGCAACACCAGGCTAGGTTTTCAGCTTTATTCGGATGGAATGAACACTGTGTGGTATATTGATCGCCAGGTTCCTCTTGCGTCCCACTAGGTCATCATGGCTTGCACCTCGCAACCAAAAATCTCCAGTGAAACGGCATACCATAAAGTCAATCTGGAAGCAGTTCGACATGCTTCACATCCGAACATGCCTGCACATCAAAAACCATGAACAAGTGGTATCTTAGACTTCCAGTTGCGGGAAAAGCAATTCTCCTTGTCCTGGCCTTGCATATGACGACGCTTGTCGTCTTGGCGCAGAGCCAGCTTCAGTGGGCTGCTCAAGAGCGCATATCAGGATATGATCCTACGACCTGGACTCCTTATCTTGTGCCCGACAATAACCGAACCGTGCATGTTTTTGCCTCATCGCGGTTGGACGATGACACGTCAGCCGATGGGTATTCTGTGAGGGCAATCGTGTATCGGCGATGGACCCTCGATGAAGGTTGGACAGAGCCGAACGATATCATATTGCCGCCTCTCAAGCGAGAGGCGCGCATCCGTGGGGCGTTGCTTGACGAGAATGCCATGATGCATATCATCTTCTATGCCGGCGACGAGAATGAGGCAAATATCTACTACTCCAGGGCACCCGCCCTCATGGCTGGCCGCGCTTCCGCTTGGTTGACGCCGCGAGTTATCGGACCTTCTGCCAACATTAACGACAATGCCGTCCTGGTGGATGACCGCCAGGGAAACCTCTACACCATTTACAGCGGCGAGTTAAGAAGGAAAGGGCTTGTACGTAACGAATTCCCGCGATGGAGGGAGCACTTGGTCAAAACCTGTCTCTATGTTTCTCACGTATGATGAAGATTTGACCCCGTATGATCTGAATACACATGTCGATGCACTGAGTAAGATTCATCTAGTCTGGACTGTTCATAACAAGACTGGCAATACGCAAGCTATCTACTACGCAAAATTGGAAACGGGCCAGGAGTTATGGAGTACACCAACCGAAGTGGAATTTGTCGGAGACCTACCGGCTGGGGAACCTTCTATCATTGAACATGACCGAGAATTGTTCCTCATCCATCATGCTGCGAGCCCAGGAGGAGTGACTTGCTACATGCGGAGATCCACCGATGGAGGGAAGACTTGGACCGACAAGGTACGCTTGTTTTCCCATGTCGGCAGCAACGGTCCTGCTTCCTTCGTGATTGACAGCAACGACGTTCTACACATGTTTTTCGGAAATCGTGTCACCATAGATCGAGTAATATACCAAGGGATTTGGCACAGCGTCTGGAGCGATGGTCAGTGGACGGCGCCTGAAGCTATCGTATCAGGTTTAGTCAGTGATGATTTTGATCCGTCTATTGCCAATGCAGTGGCTAGCCAAGGCAACACGGTTTTGTTGACTTGGATGACTGATCCGGGAAGACTTGAGAGAGGCACGTTCTACTCGTTTGCAGTCATTGATGCTCCTGAATTGCCAGTGAAGCCTTTGCACTTGCCTGCGGCTACTCCCGCTTCTATGGCGGCGAGTAACTTAGCGCCAACACCTGCACCGGTCAATGAAGTAACCAAAGACCCGTCAGCACCAGCTGTTCTTTTCGTCAATATCTAGGTCAGAGATTGCAGGAACTGTTCCGAAAAGCTCACCTGCGACGCTGTTGGTCCTTGGCCTGGGTCCCACAGTCTTGGTCATCATGGTGTTGATCGTGGCAAGGTATTCTGTTCATCGTTGGTGCCACAGGTGACAAACCGGGTGCTTCATAGCTCGCTGCTGAAACAGTCGAGGCTAGATGTGACTTACTGTGGGAACAAAACATGCTGACTGGTAGCCTGTCAAGAAGGAACTTCCAGAGGACTTGATGTTGCACACTGATTTATCTCCGCTCTTTTAAGCCATCGCGAGATCCTAACTGCCTGGACCTTGCGCACTATCCGAGCTCGCTACCAGCAATCACTGCTAGGTGGCTTGTGGGCTATCATTCAACCGTTGGCTGCTGTGTTGATATTCACCGTTATCTTTACGCGGTTCATACCGGTAGATACTGGCGGAACTCCCTATATCGTTTTCTCCTATGTGGCCATGGTACCTTGGACTTTTTTTCGACCTCCCTTGCCGATATGACCGACTTATTGGTTTCCAACGTAGGCCTTGTGACCAAGATCTACTTTCCGAGGGAAATCCTGCCGATCTCTTTGCTGTTGGCGCGGCTACTTGATGCTGCGATTGTGGCCGGCGTATTGTTGGTTCTCATGATCCTCTACAGACAACCGTTGTTCTGGGCAGGTTGGCTGTATCTGCCCTTCATATTGGGTGTTCAGCTAGCCCTGATCTTGGGACTAGGGTTGGCGTTGTCAGCCCTTAACGTTTTCTACCGTGACGTTAGGCATATCGTAGCACTAGGTCTGCAGCTGTGGTTTTATGCAACGCCGATCATCTATCCAGTTTCTGCCGTTCCAGAATCACTGCGTAAACTTTATTTTCTCAATCCGATGGCTGGGATCATCGAGGCTTACCGCGCTGTCGTGATCTATCAGCAGTTGCCTGGCACATACCTAGCCCTATCTGCTGCGATCTCGCTTGTGGTATTGGTGGTCGGCTATTGGTTCTTCAAGAGAGTTGAGTTTCAATTAGCGGATGTGGTGTAGGTAAAATGACTTCCTCCATTCAAGTTGTCAACCTCTCAAAACGTTATCGAATTGGTCAGGGACATCTTAGTCTGAGATCACTGCTGGGGAACAGAAAAAACGGTCAGCCTGAGCAATATCACTTAGCGGTGAGCGACGTGACCTTCTCCCTTCAGCCGGGTGAAGCATTAGGTGTCATTGGACCTAACGGTGCTGGAAAGACCTCGATTCTAAAACTACTGTCCCGGGTTACCAAGCCGACCAGTGGCACAATCAACGTCAACGGACGTATGTCTGCTCTGATCGAATTGGGGGCTGGATTTCACCAAGACCTGACCGGTCGAGATAACATTTTCCTCAATGGCACGATCTTGGGTCTGCGTCGATTGGAGATCAGGGCGCGCTTCGACCAGATCGTCGAGTTCGCTGGGATTGGGAAGTACTTGGACACGCCGGTGAAGCGGTATTCCTCTGGCATGTACGCTCGCCTGGGGTTTGCGATTGCTGCGCATGTCGATCCCGAGGTATTGCTCGTTGACGAGGTGCTAGCTGTGGGTGATTATCCATTTCAAATGAAGTGCTATGCGCGTATGGATGAGTTGCGTACCAAAGGCACTTCTCTAGTCCTCGTCTCTCACAATATGGATGCTGTCCGTCGGGTCTGCGGCAAAGGACTCGTAATGTACCGTGGCAAAGGCATTTTTCAGGGCACTTCGGCCGAAGCTATAGTAGCTTATTCTAATGCTCTGCGTGAGGCGGCTTGCGAAGCTCAGATCACTCCACCGGCAGAGGGAGGCCTGTCTGAACGAGTAATGACATTTGATGCTGAAATTGAACGGGTTCGCCTACTTGATGACACTGGTCAACCTAGCACTGTCTTGCATTCCGGGACGTCAGCATCGGCTGTAGTGGATGTTTGTTTCAACAGAGCCGTGCAACATCCCATCTTTTCCTTGACCGTTCGCACCCCTGATGGACGAATGGTATATGACACCACGACGCTCTGGCTGAAGATAGAGACGCCAACGTTCTCTGCCGGCGAGCATTGCACGGTAGAGTTCGCTCTGGATCTAGCGTTGCTCGACGGTGAGTACGAATTGGGTGTTGATGTAGCCGCGTCTGACTTAAGTCATTACTATGACCGGTTGGAACGGGCTATGGGATTCTGGGTCAAAAGTTCAAACGGCGCACAAGGGTTAGCAGATCTTGGCGCCAGAGTAACCATCAAGAAACTTAATAGAGCTGGAGAGATAGCATGAGCCAGCCAGCCGTTAGCGTCGTTATCCCGGTATACAATGGTGCGGATTATCTCGGAGAGGCGATCGAGAGTGTTCTCGATCAGACGTTTACCGATTTTGAGATCATAGTCGTCAATGACGCCTCACCCGACCATACCACTAGGGTTGTCAGCGACTTTGATGATCCTCGCCTTAAATACATCGTTCATGAGAAAAACCGCGGCTTGCCAGCTTCCAGGAACACAGGTGTCCAAGCTTCACGTGGAAGATTTATCGCTCTTTTGGATCAAGATGACATCTTTCATCGTGAAAAGCTTCAACTGCATGTGGCCTTTCTGGAGAAGTATCCGCAAGTTGGAGTAACGTACAATTCTCGGTTTGAGTTCATCCATTCGTTCCGCATAATTCGCGAGCTATGGCGAGCGCCTCGCACCGTCACTCTTGCAGATCTGGTGCTTAGCTATCCCTTTTCGCCAAGCGATATTGTGCTTCGACGAGAATGGCTGTACAGAATAGATCTGTTTGATGAAAGCAACGTTTTTGCTGGGGAAGACCTCAACACGAATTGCAGGCTTGCCTTAACCGGCTGCAAATTCGGACTCGTGGATCGGGCGCTCAATTTCCGTCGCAACTATCCTGCCAGGTTTAGGAAGAATCTCGAGGGCTCGTTACGAACTGTGTTCCGCAACCTGGATGCGGTCTTTGCTGATCCTCGATGCCCTGATGAGGTTTCGGCCTTACGCGTATCGTGCCTATGCCAACAACTATTTGGTTTGGGCATATTGGGCGTTGGCGCAGGAAGAGATCCATCTAGGTCAAGAATGCATTCGGGAAGCCGTTCGGTTGAATCCGGCGATTCTTGAAGGTGAGCCTTGTGGATTATTGAGCTTCTTGATCGCATACAGCGTTGATGATGAGCGTGGTGATCTGGCGCATTCAATGAAACGAGTATTTGAGCAGTTGCCGCGAGAGCTGTCAGCGATTTCGAGTTGTTATGACTGGGCTTTGGCTCGAGGATACTTACTGAAAGGCACGCGGTGAAATACCGTGGGATCGGCCCGAAGAAGGGTGCCTGGTATTTCGGCCAGGCTGTTGCGCTAAAGGCCACCATAGACGACGCTTTTATTCGACTGGTGACTTATCAATTGTTAGGTTATGAGAACGAATTTGGCGTTGAGGCCACCAGGGTAGCTATTCAAAAGCTGATCCCATATGTTGGGCAAGTAGGAGATAGACGCAGCATCCGTTGACTGCAGGGATCTTACGCAATCAATCGAGCTTTTCAAGTTTATGGTGCTGGTGCTTACGCCGATGTTCCTGGACGAGTGTTACAGGCTGTTAGCAGCGACCCAGCCTATCTTACGAATTGTGGAGTCATCTCCATCCTGCTGCGCTCGACAGCAAGAACAGTGCTACAGCCAAAGACCAATCATCTAATCGATCCATCCGCTGTTAGCTAGCTGGACACTGATCTGCATATGCTTAAAGACGCTTCGATGTTTGATTTTGTGATGGTAACAAGGACAGGAAGTGATGTATGAAAGCACTAGTGGTAGGAGGCAATGGCTTCATCGGCTCCCATCTAGTAGATAGACTAGTCAAGAGTGGGCTGGGATGTCACGGTGTTCGATCTAAACGAACGCCGTTATGAAAATATGCCACCAGAGGTCCGATTCATCAAAGGGGATTTGACTTAAGCCTATTTGACTCGTGAAGCCTTACTCGCTGTAGACGTGGTATTTCACCTGGCATGGACAACGATTTATGAGATTGCAAATCTGGATCCGGCAGCCGATGCAGAATCCAATCTACTTCCCTCTATTCGATTGATTGAAGCCTGCTGTCGAGTCCGGCGTGCGCAAAGTCGTCTTCACTTCTTCTGGGGGAACTGTGTATGGACCAACTCAGACATCGCCCGTTCCTGAGACCCATCCTCAAGACCCTATCACCGCCTACGGGGTTACAAAACTCGCTGTGGAAAAGTACCTACAGATGTTTGGACACCTGCATGGGCTGATATGTGATTTTACGACCGTCTGTACCCTATGGGCCGCGGCAAAATCCTTTGGGTAGGCAAGGTGCAGTTGCTGTCTTCTTGTATCGAGTAGCCCACAGCATACCGATCACCATCTGGGTGATGGTAGTGTGGTGCGCGACTACTTCTACGTTTCCGATCTTGTGGATGCCCTGATTGCTGGTGCACAGCAAGAACTCGGGCTGTACCGGATCTTCAATATCGGAGGTAGCACTGGGATTACGCTGCTTCAGCTACTTGGCATGGTCGAGAAAACGGTTGGAAAGAGGGCAATCGTCGAATATGAACCTCTGCGCACGTTTGATGCCCCTCACATCATCTTGGATACAAGTTTAGCGGCTCAAGAGCTAAAATGGCGTCCTAAAGTTGACGTTTGGAAGGGACTGACCAAAACCTGGGACTGGATGACGACAGTGAGCCGTTAATACGTCCATTCTATGCAATGCACAGGTCCGGACTCTGGACTTGCTGAACGAGAAGCACTCAGCTCCACTTAATACAATCGACGCTGCATAGCACAGCAACATTTCAACCAGGTGATGGACCCATGCGTCTGGGATTATCGCCAGGTCGAGTTCTAACGGCGATGGCGTAAGGATGTAAACCTGGGATGTGAGTAAGTGGACAATTGCCAAAAAGCAGCAGTTGCCCACTTACCCACAGCCTCTACTACCGCAACTATCCAGACGCGGAACCTTAAAGAACAGGAGGATGCTCTACCCTACGAAAGGACACTTCCATGTCTTGACAAACCCGTCCACCTCAAAGGAGGCTTCAAGAATGATCCGTCAACTCTACAGACTATTGCCAGCTTCTATCAGAGCCAATGTTTACTTAGCTGTCGCAAAACAAGGAAAACAAGATGAGAATGGAAGAGCTCAGGAAGCAGAAGCGAAGCTTCCTCACGTCGAGCTAAGGTTAGAGCACATCCAGAATATGCGAGTGCTCGTCAATAGGGATGCGCTACTCGATGTCCTGCCCAAGCATTCAATTGTCGCGGAACTCGGCGTTGCGCAAGGCGATTTCTCCGCAAAAATCCTGTCCGTTACCAAACCTAAAGAACTGTATTTGATTGACTAATGGGCTCACGATGAACGATACGTAGATATGGCAAAACTCGTCCAAAAACGATTTGACAAGGAGATTGCGCTCGGACAAGTTCATGTACATCAAGGACTATCAGCTGTGGAGCTAAAGAGGATTGAGAACGGGTACATCGACTGGGTTTATGTCGATACGTTCTCATGATTACGAAACGACGATTGAGGAGTTGGAGATTTGTCGCGAAAAAGTAGCAGAGGGTGGCTTGATAGCCGGTCACGATTATGTGACTGGAGCGTGGCTCAGCAGCATCAGATTGTGGCGTCATCGAAGCGGTTCACCAGTTTTGTGTACGACACAACTGGGAAATGATTTACTTGACCCATGAAAGTCACCGGCATCTCAGCTACGTTCTGAAGCGGATCCAATCATGACAACTGCTACAAGTAATGACCTTGGTGACTTCTTAAATTGCGATGGCGATGACCAATGAGAATTTGCATGGTTCTTTATGATCCGCAGGAGTTCGGCGGTTTAGAGGAATACGCTGCCACGCTATCCATAGGCTTGCAAGAACGCGGCCACCAGGTCAGTGTTCTGTCTACTACCTGGGCCCCACCTGACAATCAGTACCTGCGCAGGTTACGTGAGCATGATGTGACGGTTGTTCAGCTACCTAAATGGTTGTCATGGCCTGCTTCACACTGGCCTACCAAAATGAGGATGCTGGCGATAGTCATGTGGCTAGCCAGTCCGCTGGTCTACTTGCTGGCTGGTGGGTTATTCTTGCGGCGGCGATGCTCCTGGGAGCAAGCACTGACCAGCGCCCATGGCTGGCTGCATGGACAACTGTTGAACCGGTACATCGGACCGGATCGGCGTGAACCCCTAGCTCGCCTTCTGCTGAAGTGGTGGCGGTTGCGCTGGCATCCTGATTTATTCCACATCCAGGGCTACACGAGAACGCTGTTGTTTGTCATCGATTGGGCGCACGCCCACCACGTACCCGTTGTATACGAGGAGCATCAGACGCCCGACGCTCAGTTCAACTGGTGGCATGGTTTTCAGCTTAGCATTAACAAGGCTGCGGTGGTGGTAGCTGTGTCTGAAAAAAGCGCGCAGGCACTGCGCTCTGTATGCGGCGTCACCCAGCCTATTGTGGTCAGAAGTCCGCTCTTGCCAGACCCAGTGGCTTCAGGGTGGCACAAGAAGAACAGATCGCCGCAGAGTGATGAACCCATTCAGATAACCACGGTCGCTCGTCTCGTCGTCGCTAAAGGGCTGACGTATCTACTTGATACGGTTGCACAGGTTCGGTCGACTTATCCACAGACCGAATTCAAGGTATATGGAGACGGACCACTGCGCCAGGAACTGGTAGCCTATGCTGGCCAGCTTGGTTTGGAAGGCAACGCCATCTTCGTTGGCTCCTTTACTACTCGCGAAGAACTGAGTGTGATTATGGATCAGACTGACATCTTCGTGATGTCTTCCATTCTCGAGGGACAGCCATTGGGTGTGGTCGAGGCAATGGCGTACGGATGTCCCATCGTAACGACTTCCGTCGGAGGCATTCCTGAGCTGATCGAGAACGAGGTCAACGGCCTGTTGTGCCAGCCCAGGAATCCGGAGTGTTTGGCTGCTCAAGTACGAGCCCTGATTGAGGATCCTGCCTTGCGGACCAGGTTGGGCGATGCAGCTCGAAAGACCTATGAGCGAGGACCTTATCAACCCTCAGCGGTGTGCGACCATTTCATCTCAATCTACGAGGAAGTGGTTCAACGGGAGCGAAACGGATCACCCGTGCAGTTCCAGTTAAGCGAACCCTAATCCGCTTCGAGGAACAATCGGTATGCAAACCCGAAACTCTTCCGGTATGTCACGCTCAGATCCCGCATCCCGTAAGACGGTATTGGGCACTGGATGACATTCTATGTCAAGAGTAGACGCGCCGCAGCATTTCCGATTTCTCGCCAAGTCGCAACGGCGCTGCGGCGACTTGGAAATCTCAGCATGAGTATTCAAGGCTTAGGCCCAAAGCTATGGTCGGACAATTGAACTCGCATGGGAATGGCGTTGGGGAGACCCGACAATCTCGGGCAAACGCCGACATCAATGCCAATGGGGTATCTCGTTGCCTTCGCATCGCCATGTGTCCGCCCGAATATCGACCACTACAGCAGGTGATGCGCGGTGAACCGTCAGATGCAACGTATATCATTCAGGGATATATTGCGGAAGGACTGTTAGCTTGCGGACATAGCCTAACCTTCATAGCGCCCCGCGATTTCCAGGAGATTGTGTGTACCGATGACCCGCAGAAACCAAATCCGGCCCCCAGGTCCTGGTCTGGTAGTCGCTGGTTCGATCTAGTTAGCAGAAACACTTGGCGCGTACAGCAGCGGCTTGGCGTGCCCTATTTGAATGTGTTTTCGAACTACCGGCTCTATGATGCATGTCTGCAATGCTTCCCCGGCCATGACCTAGTATATGAACGTAATAGTCTTTACAGAGTCGGTGTAGCCATGGCTTGCCAGCGGCTTCGCCTACCGTATGTCTTGTACGTCGAAGCCGACGATATCCTGGAGCACGATATCATGGGCAAACCGATTACCGGCTTGCTACGCTGGCGAGCCAAGGAGACCGCGTCGTCGCAACTTCAGCGCGGCCGATTGCATCATCTGTGTTTCGCAACCGAGCAAGGAACATCTGGTGAGTGTCTGGAACGTGCCAGCAGACAAGATTGTCGTGTTTCCCAATGCCGTAGATGTGCAGCGGTTCCGACCCTGGCCGGAGGCCAGGGCCGAGGTTCGAACTTCGATAGGACTAGGTAACCGTCCATTGGTTATGTTCGTCGGCAATTTCTACGCATGGCACGACGTTGCGACGCTCTTGAAGGCCTTTTCTCAGGTTCTGACAATCTATCCTGAAGCTTATCTCGTCCTGGTCGGGGATGGAGAGAAACGCCAGATGATGGCGCAACGCGCTGCTGATCTGGGGATAGGCCACGCGGTGCAATTCACGGGCCTGGTAGCTCATGATGAGGTCCCACGTCTGGTGGCTGCAGCCGACATAGCAGTTGTACCTTACCCAGTTATGCAACAAGATCTATGGCTGTCTCCATTGAAGCTTTTCGAGTATATGGCGTCAGGTACTGCTATTGTTGCTTCGGCAGTGGGACAGCTCACCGACGTGATTGAAGATGGCAAGAACGGTTTGCTGGTTGCCCCGGAAGATACCTCGGCCATGGCGGTTGCCTTGCAGCGGCTAATTGGCGACGAGGTTCTTAGGTTGCGATTGGGCCGTCAGGCACGGGAGAACGCTGAACGAGAGCACTCCTGGGAGCATTACTTTTCACGCCTTGAGCGCTTGTTCATTGCGGTTGTTGACGGCCAACCTGTGAGCCCTATTTAGGGTTCGGCGCATGAGGCGCCTGTTCTCCAGGTCAGAAGCCTTCCTGATGCCGATAGGTATGGCTTCTCCAATTTGTGTAGGATCGTAAAGGAGATAAAGATGCAGCCCGGATGCGTCACTGTGATGATGCCGGCTTATAATGCAGAGAAGTATATCGGAGAAGCCATCGAGAGTGTGCTAGCTCAGAGCTATGCAAACTGGGAGTTGATCATCGTCGATGATGGATCCAAGGACAGGACGGCCGAGATAGCATCACAATTTACCGACTCACGCATTAAGGTCATCCAGCAAGCCAATGGCGGCGAGGCCGCGGCGCGTAATACGGCCCTGACGTACGGCCAGGGTG
Source organism: uncultured Chloroflexia bacterium (assembly GCA_963709505.1). GTDB lineage: Bacteria > Chloroflexota > Anaerolineae > JAAEKA01 > JAAEKA01 > CAVPXC01. The sequence continues at coordinate 98,971 of CAVPXC010000005.1, forward strand.
AGTTTCTAGCCTTTCTCGATTCGGATGATGTCTATCTTTCTCATCACTTGGAAGTGACGGTCGGTTTTTTACAGTCGCACGAAGACTGTGACGGGGTCTATACGGATGGATACTATTGCGACCAGAATGGAACTTGTCTACAGGCACTATCAAGTCGGCGACGTGGTCCCTTTGAAGGACGCCTGTTCGAAGAAGTCGTGCGCGGACCGGACGTGTTTGGGCCTCCTCTGTGTGTTGTGCTGCGTCAAGATATCATCTCTGGCAATAGCCTGAGGTTTGACACAAACATCGTCATTGGGCCTGATTGGGACTTTTTTACCCAGTATGCAGCTGAGGCACGGTTTGGGTATATCGATCATATCACTTGCCTATATCGTGTCCATCAATCGAACATAACGGCACGCGTTGACTTACAGAGACGCGCTCTGGAAATGGCCAAATGCCGGAAAAACGCTGTCAAAATGAACCACTTCCAGAACTGCTCGGTTGAAACGCGTTCGGCTGTGTTTTACGATCTACTCGTTGATCTCTTACGAAGGTACCCAAATCAACAAATCGAGATCTTGCGCTGGCCGGAATTCAACGGTCTACCACTAAAGGAACAAGCGAGGTTATTGCGCTTGATGGCAAGTAAGGCACTGGTGTATGAGGGAGACCATGCCAACACTGCTGAGTGGCTCCGCCGCGCTCGTGCATTAGATCCAGAAGATCAGCGCGGTACTCTGTTTTATCTGGTTTATCGAATAAGTCCCTCACTTTGTAAACGGCTATTGCGTACTAAAGCCCGGCGTCAGGTCGACCCACTTAACATTCCCCCGTTGTCAGATCTGAAAAAGGCACACTCGCTTCAACACCCACCAATTCAGCACAAATGATACCTCCGGAAGACTTCAACCCCATTGAGGCAGGATGCCAATTCGTGACCGGACGCATGCCTACACCTGCTCCTTCCAGCTCTTCTATCATGTTATAACCACACATATGCATATAGCACTGTTTCATAATGCACCCAGTGGTGGCGCCAAACGAGCCATCTACGAATGGACGAGACGCCTGAGCAAGAACCACGGGATAGATGTCTACACACTGAGTAGCGCCGATCGCTACTTTTGCGATGTTCGCCCGTTTGTACATGAACATCGTGTTTTCGACTTTGAACCTCGACAGCTCTTCGGGAGTCCTTTTGGACGTTTGAACCAGTTACAGCGGTGGCGAGACCTGGGTGAGCTGACTCATCTTGGGTACAGGATTGCCCAGGAAATTGACGCAAGCAACTATGATGTTGTGTTTGCTCACACGTGTCTTTACACGGTTATTCCAATCTGTCTGCAGTTTGTCCAGGTTCCAACAACCTATTACTTGCATGAACCTTTCGGTCCGAAGTTCGTGCGTCAGTTTCGTCGCCCCTATGCAGAAGATGATGGCCGAAGAAAAACACTGAATCGCTACGATCCGCTGATCATGCTCTACCAAAACCGTCTTGCAGACCTGCAGCGCAAAAGCGTTCACGAAACCGATCTGCTGTTGGCCAACTCTCGCTTCACCCTCGAACAGATGAAAACAGCCCATGGGGTGGACACGTCAGTTTGTTACCTTGGGGTGGACTGTGATAGTTTTCACCCGATACTTGACGTGTCCAAAGAAGATCACGTCTTATCTGTCGGCGAACTGTCACCTCGAAAGGGGTTCGACTTCGTTGTCGAGAGCCTTGGATGCATTCCTCCCGAGAGACGCCCGAAGCTGCGACTGGTCTGCAACACTGTGAATCCTTCAGAAAGGGACTATGTGGAGCATCTAGCGGCTCGGCATGAAGTTGAGCTGCAGGTGAAGGTCAACCTTGCTACGGCTGAGCTTCTGATTGAGTACAACAAGGCTCGACTGGTTGTATATGCACCAGTCCTGGAGCCTTTTGGTTTGGTTCCGCTGGAAGCTATGTCTTGTGGTGCGCCCATAGTTGGGGTAAGAGAGGGAGGAGTGCAAGAGAGTATCGTGCACGGGCAAACGGGCTTCTTGGTTGAGCGCAATCCGACGCTATTTGGAGAAGCTGTCGACCTTTTGCTCGCTGACCCAACGCTAGCTGCAGAGTATGGTCGTAACGGACGCGAGCACGTTTTGGAGAACTGGACATGGGATCGGTCAGTAGTTCAACTGGAAAGCTACCTGGCTGCCTCAAGGAATTAAGTCACACGCATCGACGAGGTTGAGATACTTATGAGCACTATTCTCGTCACAGGCGGTGCGGGTTTCATAGGCTCGCATATTGCCGAAGGTCTTGTGGAGCGCGGCCATGATGTCGTTGTACTGGATGACCTCAGTGGTGGCTTCATCGATAATGTGCCTGCAAGGGCCCGTTTTGTCCATGGTAGCATCAACGACGTCGAACTGGTCGACGACCTGTTCAAACAACAGCACTTTGACTACGTGTACCACCTGGCCGCGTATGCGGCGGAGGGCTTGAGCCACTTCATCAAGCGCTTCAACTACAACAACAACCTGATCGGCAGCGTTAACCTGATCAACGCCGCGGTCAATACCGGCGTCAGATGCTTTGTCTTCACCTCGTCCATCGCGGTCTACGGCGCCAGTCCTGAGTTGCCTATGACCGAGGAGACCCCGGCGCATCCGGAGGATCCGTACGGCATTGCCAAGCTGGCGGTAGAACAAGAACTGAAGGTTTCAAAGATGATGTTCGATCTGGACTACATCATCTTCCGGCCTCACAACGTCTACGGCGAAAAGCAAAACATCGGCGATAAATATCGCAACGTCGTCGGCATCTTCATGAACCAAATCTTGCAGGGCAAGCCGATGAGCGTTTTCGGCGACGGCACGCAAACGCGAGCGTTCAGCTATATTGGCGACATCGCGCCCATCATAGCCGAAGCCATCGACGTACCCCAGGCCACCAACCAGGTGTTCAATATCGGCGCGGATCAGGCTTACTCGGTCAAGGAACTGGCCGAAGCTGTAGCTCGCGCCATGGAGGTCGAGCCAAATATCGTTCACCTACCCGCGCGCAGTGAGGTTCTCAACGCCTATTCGTCACACGAAAAGGTGCAGCGCGTGTTCGGTCCGCGCAAGCTCCACAAGCTGGACGAGGGCTTAGATCGCATGGCAACCTGGGTCAAAGCACATGGCGCCCGACATAGCCAGGAATTTGAAGGCATTGAGGTAACCAAGAATTTCCCGGCGGCGTGGCAGCAAAACGGAGTCGCACTCGCTGCCAGTGCCGCATCCTGAGGATAGCCTCATAGAGCTTCGTTCCCATGCCGCAACCTATCGTTATCACCATCATTCTCAATACTAACCGGCGCGACGACACGTTGGAGTGCCTTGGCTCGCTGGCAATGGGCACTTACCCTAACCACAAGGTAATCGTGCTAGACAACCATTCTACCGACGGATCGGTGGAGGCCATACGCAGATCCTATCCCGACGTAGAGATCCTGGAGCTGCAAGAGAACCGGGGCTACGCCGGCAATAACAACGTCGGGATCGTACTGGCGTTATCTCGAGGCGCTGACTGGGTGTTCGTTCTAAACGAGGATACTGTCGTCGATCCCGATTGTCTTGCCGAGCTGGTACGGGTAGGCGAGGGTGATGAGAAAGTCGGGATTGTTGGACCCATGGTGTATCATTATGGCAAGCCATGGGTGATTCAATCGGCCGGAGGCAAATTTGGACTTTGCTGGGAGTCGATCCATATCGCCAGAGATGAGCCAGACGTTGGGCAGCTTACCGAACCACATCTGGTTGACTGGATTTCCGGCTGTGGTATTCTGGTGCGTCGCGAGGTCATCGAGCAAGTCGGGATGATCGATGAGCGCTACTTTTACTTTTGGGAGGAGAGTGAATGGTGTTTGCGTTCGGGTAGAAGCGGCTGGCTGGTCGTTCATGTGCCGCAAGCAAAGATGTGGCACAAGGGAGTCACGCGGGATCATAAACCCAAGCCATCGGTGACCTACTACGCAACTCGCAACCGGTTGCTGACTCTCTCAAAACACCACGCGCCCCCGCTCGTGTGGCTGCTCGTGTGGGCCGGAATGCTTCGCACACTGACGAGCTGGACAGTCAAGCCCAAATGGCGCTCAATGCGCCAGCATCGCAACGCCATGTGGCAAGGTATCATGGATTTCCTGAGACGGCGATGGGGTCAGATGCCGTCCTAAGCGTCAATCCTATCCCGCAACATAATCATGCGTATCCTTTTCTTGTCCAGATGGTTTCCCTACCCACCAAACAACGGCTCCAAGCTGCGGATCTACAACCTGCTGCGCGGACTGTCGCAACACCATCAGATCACGCTGCTGAGCTTCGCCGATGAACCGACGGCCGACCCCAATGTGCCCGAGCTGCGCCGAATCTGTCACGATGTCCAGACCGTACCCTGGAAGCCGTTCGACCCACAGAGCCGGCAGGCGCGCTGGGCTTTCCTGAGCATCACGCCGCGATCCTATGTAGACACCTACTCTCCCAGTATGAGCAAACATGTCGAACGAGCCTTGTCTACCTGTGACTACGACTTGGTCATTGCGTCGCAGCTGGACATGGCCCAATATGGGCGAATGTTGCGCAAGACGCCGGCATTGCTGGAGGAAGTTGAGGTAGCACTACTGTATGAACAGGTCGCCCAGGCCACATCCTCTCGGCAACGTGCCCGGCGCCATCTCACGTGGCTTAAGCATCGTCGATATCTGGCCGGTGTGTTGCAGAATTTCCGAGCGTGCACCGTCGTCTCTGAACGCGAACGCCAGCTTTTGCAGCGAACCGTACCTGGCTCCGGGTTGGTTGAGGTCGTTCCCAATGGGATTGACGTTGCCGATTACGAGGTTACGGGTGCCGAGCCGCAGCCAAACAGCTTGATCTATACCGGCTCGTTTCGCTATGCTGCCAATCACGATGCCATGATCTGGTTCCTCGAAGCCGTGTGGCCGCGCATTCAAGCGCGGATTCCGGAGGCAAGCTTGACTATCACCGGCGACCACGCTGGCTTGTCCCTCCCGCCGGCGAACAACGTGACTCTGGCGGGCTTCGTACCAGACGTGCGCCCGCTGATTGCCTCCTCCTGGGTCAGCGTGGCGCCGCTGCGGGTTGGCGGAGGAACGCGGCTAAAAATCCTGGAAGCAATGGCCCTTGGCACACCGGTTGTGGCCACATCCAAAGGAACGGAAGGGTTGGAAGCTCTGAACGGGATGCACCTGCTCGTGGCAGATACGCCGGAAGACTTTGCGGCAGCAGTGGTGCGACTGCTATGCGAGCCGGAACTGCGCCTGAGACTGGCCGAGAATGCCTACCAATTGGTAAGCAACAAGTATGACTGGAAGGGCATCATGCCTCGTTTCTTGTCACTCGTCGAACAGGTCGCTCAGCAACCATCGGCCGGCCCCAGGCATTGACCTGAATCGCGCCAACTTCTATCCTATGACAAGTCGTTACTCTTCTCTTGACCTAAGCCTGCCTCGGGGGCTGCGGATTCCTGGCCGCTGGGTGCGTGTGGCCATTATCGGAGGAGCGTTGGCGGCCAGCCTGGCCCTTCCACAGCTGGTGTCACTGCGTTTGGTGACCCTCCTTACCGGCTTGCTCTTCTTAGCTGGTATTGTTCTTGCATTGATGCGCTCCCCGGCCCTGGGACCAGTTTTGCTCATCCTGGTTTGCCTGGTCGTGCCCTCACCTTACCTGCCCGGAGGGCTGAATGTCGCCGTGCTGTTCGTGTTGTTGCTCATCGGTCTCTGGCTATTGGCCCTGCTCTTGCAGCGGCGTGAAACCCAACCGGTCAGGTCGCGGACGGTAAAGCCGTTGTTGGTGTTCATGTCCGTGGTCGTTTTGTCGTTCATCGTGGGGCAGCTCGGATGGTTCCGATCCGTTTCTGCTGCCCCGATGGAGACCCAGCTTGGCGGCGTGGCCATTTTCGTGCTGTCCGGCGCCGCCTTCCTGTTGGTCGCAAACCAGGTTCGCGACTTGCGCTGGTTGCAGGCAATGACCTGGGTGTTTCTGTTCGTAGGCGCGTTTCATATTGGAGGTTGGATGGAGTACACGGTGCTGGGCCCGATTGGCAGCCAGCTACAGATTGGTGCGACCGGCAACAGCATGTTTTGGGTATGGATGGCGGCGCTGGCTTTCAGCCAAGCCGCCTACAATCGCAAGCTGCACCCACTGTGGAGAATTACTCTTAGCCTCCTGGTCGTTGCCATTCTGTATGTGTCCTTTATATTGAACAGCGGCTGGAAATCGGGCTATTTGCCGGTCATGGTAGCGCTCGCCGTAATCATCGGAGCGCGCTCATGGCGAGTTGGATTGCTGGTGGCTCTGCTTGCCATTCTGCCAGCCATTTACCTCGCGTCAACTGCCATTGCCACGGATGAGTACAGCTACTCCACGCGCATCGACGCATGGATCATCGTGCTGGGCATGCTCAAGGTGAACCCGCTTCTCGGTTTTGGTCCAGCCAACTACTACTGGTATACACCGCTGTTCCCAATCCGCGGCTGGCACGTCCAATTCAACTCACACAACCAATACGTCGATATCCTGGCGCAGACCGGCATCGTCGGCCTGGCCTGCTTCGCCTGGTTTGCGGCAGAGGTGGCCCGGCTGGGCTGGTCCCTCCGCAACCGGGCGCCCGAGGGGTTCGCGCGGGCTTATGTCTACGGCGCGCTGGGTGGTCTGGCAGGTATGCTGGTGTCGGGTATGCTGGTTGACTGGTTCCTGCCCTTTACGTACAACATCGGTCTCGCCGGCTTCAGGGGCAGCGTACTAACTTGGCTGTTTCTGGGCGGCCTGGTTAGCATCGAGCAGATGGTTCGTCGCAACGGTGAATTGACCTCGCAATGAGACAACTGGAAGAGGAAGGAGAAGCTCGCAATGAATGATGACCTGGTTGGGCTGATACCTGCTGCCGGCAAGGGAGTGCGGCTTGGACTGCCCTATCCCAAGGAGTTGTACCCAATCATCCGTGACAATCGCTACAAACCTGTGGCGCAGTTTGTTGTTGACAATATGACCAACGCAGGACTGCGTCACGTCGTGTTTGTCATCAACGAAACCAAACACCAGTTGATTGGCTACTTCGGCAGCGGCCAGCGTTTTGGCTGCGATATTAGCTACGTCGTTCAGGAGCAGATGAACGGCGAGGACAAGTCAACCTCTCCGGGTCTTGCCCATGCTTTGGATTCGGCTTACCACCTGACTAGAGGCAAAACCGTTTTCTTCGGCATGGCAGATACTATTATGCAGCCCCAAGATGTCTTCAAACAGGCGTACGAGTCAGTACCGCCCGATACGGACGTCATTCTGGTCTTGTTCACCACGCAAAGGCCGGAGAAATTCGGAATGGTGCGTCTGGGTGAAGATCGTCGCGTTGTTGAAATTGTCGACAAACCGCGCCAAACCGACCTCACCGAGATGTGGGGATGCATCATCTGGCGGCCGCGGTTTACCGAATTTCTGCACGACTGCGTCAGGCAACAAAACATATCGGATTTCGCCCGGGTCATGAACAGCGCCATCGCTGAGGGTATGTCGTTCCGTGGTGTGCACATGATCGGCGGCTCTTACATTGATTTGGGCACGTATGAAGAGATCGCCGAGATGGATCATCGTTTTCGCGAGGAGTGAGATATGGAACCCCTGGTGAAAACTAGCACGGACCTTCGGCAGCGGCCCTTTGAAACTATACCTGACATGTCCATCGTTCTCGTCTGCTGGAACAACAAGACCTACCTGGACCCTTGCCTGGAATCCTTGTATCAAGGGGGGCTCCGTAGCCGTTTTGACGTCGTAGTCGTTGATAATGGCTCCACTGACGGCAGTCAGGCCATGTTGCAGGAGAAGTACCCTGAGATACTGATCATCCAGAACGATCGCAATGTTGGGCTCGGCAAGGCGAGCAACCAAGGTATCGAGGCTACCGAGGGCCGGCATGTCTTGTTGTTGAACAATGACACTCTGGTCAACGGACCATCGCTGGACGCCATGGTCGACTTCCTGGATTCGCACCCAAAGGTAGCTGCGGTCGGCGGACGACTACTCAATCCGGATGGTACGGATCAATCGTGCTACAATGACTTCTCTACATTGCGGGAGGAATTCTTGGTGGCTACCCGGCTAGGAGAGCTCGTTCGGCCTGGATACCCAGGGATAGTCAATGATGACGAGCAAAGGTCTGTCGCGTGGCTGGGATCGGCCTGTTTGATGTTGCGTCGCTCTGCCCTCGATCAAGTCGGCTTGCTCGACGAAGAATACTTTATCTACGGCGATGAGGCTGACTTGCAGTACCGGCTGAAGAAGGCCGGGTGGGATGTGTACTATCTGCCCACTGCGACGACGATCCACTACGGCGGGCGCAGTATGAACCGTTGGGGTAGGCGCAAGATGGTCTATCGAGGCAAACTGCTATTCTATGAAAAGAACTATGGTCCTTTGCGAACCGCAGCGTTGCGAACCATGTTGGGTGGCCTTAGCCTGTCGAAGATCGTATATTGGGGCCCGGCTTGCATCGCACCACGGTGGCGCGAGCAAGCCCAGAAAGAGATCCGGTCAAACTGGGATGTCATCAAAACGTGCTACGAGCTGAAATAGACGATCGTGCCGTTGATGCTACCTTCGGAGCCAGAGGCACTTTGTGCGTACCGATACTTCCCTAAAAACTCAAGATCGGGCAACTGTCCCCCCCACTCAATCCACTGCTAAGCCGACAACCTTTGCCAAGCGAGCAGTGTTGGTCATTATTCTTGTTGCGACTCTGCTGCGAGTTGCATCTGCGCTCTAACAAGGCAACACAGTAACGGACCTGCCTGGCATCTACGACCAGATTTCATACGATGGTCTGGCGCGGAGAGTTGTGGAGGGCTACGGCTTCAGCTTTGCCGAACGCCACTGGCCGGCGACACCGCCGGGCGAGCCTACCGCGCACTGGAGTTATCTTTACACCCTGTATCTCTCCGCGATCTACTACCTGTTTGGCCCGCAGCCCGTCGTTGCACGCCTGCTTCAAGCGATCCTTGCGGGAACGCTTCAAACGTGGCTGACCTGGCAGGTGGGTCGGCGGGTGTTTGGTCCCACAGTGGGCGTGATAGCTGCTGCATTGTGTGCTGTCTATGTCTACTTTGTCTACTATTCCGGTGGCCTTCTAACGGAAACCTTCTACATCATCGGTATTCTGTGGAGTTTCGACGTTTCCCTCCGCCTGCGCGAGCGATGGGACTCTGGGGAAGAACCGGGGTCGCAACGCTGGTGGCTGTGGCTTGAACTGGGACTGGCCATCGGCGTCACCGTCCTGCTTCGTCAGGTGTTCTTATTGTTTGTTCCAATCTTATTCGCCTGGCTCTGGTGGAACACGCCCGCCAAAGTTGCCACCGGGTCGTACGGCGCGGGCAGGCTGCGTTGGTCTACTCTTAGAGGGCTGATTGCCGCCAGCCTCGTGGTTGCAGTTCTGATCATACCGTGGACGATTCGCAACCAGCTGGCTTTTCAAACACTGGTTCCATTGAATACGAATTCGGGATTTGCCTTTTTCTGGGGCAACCATCCCATCTACGGAACGCACTTTCTTGGACTCCTCCCTGGCGGCTGGTCGGCCTACACCGATCTCATTCCGGAGAACCTACGGAGCCTGAATGAAGGCCAGCTGGATCAAGCTTTGCTGAAGCTAGGATTTGGGTTCGTTCTCGACGATCCGAAGCGCTTTGTTTTGTTGTCAATCAGCCGTACGCGCGAGTTTTTTGAGTTCTGGCCATCGGCAGATTCCGGCTTCGTCAGCAATGTCTCGCGGGTGGCATCCTTTGGCATCGCCCTACCGTTCATGCTCTATGGTCTGGTGGTTTCTCTTCGCTTCCTCCGCAAACCTGACACATTGTGTCAGCGCTCGGAGATTGCCCTGCTCTATCTCTTTATCGTATTCTATTCGGGAATTCACCTGGCTAGCTGGGCGTTGATTCGATATCGACTGCCCGTGGATGCGATTCTCTTGATTTTCGCCGCACTTGGGCTTGTCGATGTTGTGCATCGACTAAGGCTGCGACGAACAGGCCCGACAAGCGCGACCCAGTAACATGGACGTTTTCTGTTCTACGATCATTCCCACCATAGGTAGGCACACCTTGAGTCTCGCTGTGCGCAGCGTGCTCGAGCAAGATTTCCATGCAGCCTGCAATGAAGTCATTGTGGTCAACGACTCAGGAGACCCGCTGCCTGAAATGGATTGGCAGAAATCAGAAAAGGTACGCGTGATCGATACGAATTGTCGTGAACGGAGTGTCGCACGCAATACCGGGGCGGCGATCGCGCGTGGCAGATACCTGCACTTTCTGGACGACGACGATGTGCTTCTCCCTGGCGCTATGGACGCATTCTGGAAACTGGATCGCGAGACTAGCGACGTGGTCTGGCTTTATGGCAGCTACCAGACGATCGACAATAACGGTAACCTGGTTGCAGTATTTCGTCCCGGAATTGTCGGTGATATCTTTGCACTGACGATTGCCGGCGAGGGCATTCCCTTCCAGACATCGTTGCTTCAGGCCAAACATTTCCATGCAGCCGGTGCATTTGATCCGCATCCGGCGATCATCGGGGTCGAAGACCGCGATGTGGGAAGACGCATGGCGTTCGACGGCGCTGTGGCATACACGCCAGAGATCGTCGCCCAAATCCGCATTGGTGAACAGACCAGTACGACAAACTGGTCAACAATTGCGGAAGGCGATCGCTGGGGACGAGAAAAAGCATTGCGAATGTACGGTGCTACTGCACGGCTGCGCGCCTCGGCCAATACACCTTTTCTCCGCGGCCGCGTAACTCGCGCCGATTTCGCGTCTGCCGGCTGGAATCTTAAGCGCCACGCCGGCTTTACGGCGTTAAGTCGCATGACTACAGGACTGGCGCTTTCAGGGCTGCACGTTTTTGCGCCTGACTTTTGGTCGGGACTTAGGACAAAGATACGATGAGGATCGGCATGGTTCCTCCTACGGCGCCTTAGGCCAGATTTCCATGAATTCCACAAAGAAAGACCCAATGAACTATCCGTACGAAGCGTTATCCGACAAGTTGGCGCAAGGATCTGCATCAGCGCCTGCTCTGTCGATTGTGCTCGTCTGTTGGAACAACAGAGAGTACCTGGAGCCCTGTCTCGATTCCCTATACGGAAGCGGTTTGCGCAGCACGTTCGATGTTGTTGTGGTAGATAATGGCTCCTCTGATGGCAGCCAAGTCATGTTGGCCAGAAAATTCCCGGACGTACAGATCATACAGAATGAGAGCAACGTGGGCTTGGCGCGTGCCTGTAACCAGGGGATTGAAGCAACTGCGGGTCGCTACGTACTGCTTCTAAACAACGACACGCTGGTCAATGGCTCCTCCCTAGATGCCTTGGTTGAATTCCTGGAAACACATCCCGAGGCGGGCGCCGCCGGTGGACGGCTCCTCAATCCGGATGGTTCGTTCCAGGCAGGCTATGCAGAATTCTCCTCCTTGCGAGAAGAAATACTTATCGCCACCAGGATGGGTGAACATCTTTGGGATGGATATCCATCCCATCATGACGCCGAGGAAACGCGCGTAGTCGGGTGGATAAGCTCCGCGTGCCTGCTGTTGCGGCGATCGGCTCTGGACCAGGTAGGCTTGCTGCACGAGGAGTTCTTTATCTACGGCGACGAAGCGGACTTGCAATATCGGCTTCAAAAAGCCGGTTGGCCGGTCTGTTATCTACCACAAGCTACAACCATCCACTATGGTGGCAAGAGCATGAACCGCTGGGGGCGTCGCAAGATGGTCTACAGAGGCAAAATGCTCTTCTATCGCAGGAACTATGATCCACTTCGCGCAAATGCGTTACGCGTGATGCTGGGTGGATTAAGTCTCGCAAAAGCGGCCTGGTGGGGCCTTGCCATGGCGATACCTAGTCAGCGCCAGTACGCAGAGAAAGAACTCACATCAAATCTCGACATTGTCAAACTCTGCTGGGACTTGAGATGATCACTCTCTACCACAGAGAGTAGGACGAGACAACAATGAGGATCGGCATTGACGCTCGGTTTCTAACCCATCCCCAGCGCGGTGGCTTCAAGACATACAGTGAGAACTTGATCAGTGCACTGGCCACGATCGATCAGGAAAACGAGTACATTCTATACCTGGATCGAATTCCAAGCGATGCAATCAGATTGCCGAGCGAGGCCAACTTCGCTTTCCGCGTCGTGGACGGCCGGCGCCCTTTTCTTGGCATGCCCTGGCGAGAGCAGGTTAGTCTGAGCAGGAGAGCCGCGCACGATAAGATCGATTTGCTCCATTCTCCATCCTTGACCGCGCCACTTCGTTTGGGTTGCCCATCCGTCGTGACCATCCACGATATGATTTGGTACCACCAACACAGGATCTCGACAAATTCGCGTTTGGGCTGGAAACGACAGATGCTGGACTCGTACTATCGGATTGTGGCGAAGTCATCTGCTCGGCGGGCTGTGGCTGTCATCACCGTCTCGCATGCTGCCAAAGCGAACATCGTGCAGGAATTGAACCTCCATCAGGACAAAATCTTTGTCACCTACGAGGCGGCCAACCACATCTTCCGCCCTCTTGACAGTGCCGCCTGTGCGGCTGTACTACGAGACAGATTTGGTTTAGAACCCGGTTACATCTTAGCGATCGGTTCGGCGGATCGTCGCAAGAACATGAATACCTTGTTGCGAGCATATGCGAAGTTGTCCGATACCTTAAGAGATCGCCATCCTCTTGTTATCGTCTGGACGCACAACCTCCTCGCTTCCAACGTGGCCGAGCAAGCCAGAAGCCAAGGCTTGACGGAGCGGGTACAATTCATTGAAGATGTATCCAACGATGAGCTGGTGGTGCTTTATAACGCAGCGTCAGTGTTCGTTTTTCCCTCACGAGAAGAAGGCTTTGGCCTTCCCATGCTGGAGGCGATGTCCTGCGGTACACCCGTCGTAGCTGCTCGCAATTCGTCGATCCCGGAAATCGCAGGCGGAGCGGCACTTCTTGTAGATGCCGAGGACGCACAGGGAATGGCTTATGCAACTGAGCAACTGCTGTTGCACACCACCCTGCGCGAGGAGTTGAGTCAGAAGGGGCTTGCGCGGGCAGCCGATTTCTCGTGGACAAGGTGCGCCACGAGAGACCCGTGAGGTCTATCAGCAGATGGTTGCGCCGTATAATTACTTGTAAATGAAATGGGATGATACAGGCTGGGCGATAGGCAACAACTCCGGATGGAGCCAGCGCATGCCCATACTAGCGAATGCGGTGAGGAACGGAAGCTATGTTGTGGCGAAAACCGAGACAAACCCCCATCCGATAGGAGCTCAGTTTGTGAGAACTCTTGCTAGAAAACTGAAATACGTTCTGTGGACCTTAAACGGATACGTTGGCAGAACCGTATCGGCACATGCTCCGCAAAAAGTCACGGTTTTGATCACCTACTACCATCCTGCACGGATGCAGCACATCGAACCCCAAGTTCGCAACATACTCAAGTGTACTTTTGTCGACAAGCTAGTGATCTCGAACCATAATCCGATGTACGCATTGAGGACAAGGTCAAGATCAAAGATAGCCGCCTGGTCTTTATAAATCAAAGCGTCAGGCGTGGCTGTGGCTATCGCTGGTTTGTTGCAAATGAGCTTGATCCGGAGTATAAATCGTGGTTGATGATGACATTCTGTTCTTTCCCGCGCAACTTGCCAAACTCTTCAGACACCTTGTGAGCAAACCTGAGATCCTCATGGTATCGCGGGCATGCTTTACCTGGAGAATGCTACTCTAGAATACCACGAAAGAGAGACATGGTTGTAGATTTCCTATGTGAAACCTACGCCGTCACTGGGGGCCATCTGAAACGGTATCTGGAACTGAAGAAGTTTGTAGGTACAAATGATGCCTTGACCGAGATGATGAATTCTGCTGCCGATTTTATGCTCATTAGCCAAACTGGGAACCAAATCCGGAGATCCATAACGTGGGTCGCCTCTTTAAGTCAGCCACCTTCAAACAAGCGGGAGTTGCGGTCCACAAGGATGTTGAATTCGAGGAAAGTCTATTGGAGGTTGGCCAAACATTGAAAGCCGTCGGCGGGCGAAACGGTAGGCAGCCGTCCGACCCAGGTTCGATCTAACATCAGGTGGCATCCCGGCAATCCTGGTCCTGCCCCATAGCCACCACAACTTTGAAAGAGATGATTCAGAGAAATTAAAAAGATCATGAACAACACCGTACCTCGCGTCAGCATTGGCTTGCCGGTTTTCAATGGAGAGCAGTACCTTGCAGAAACGCTTGATTTGCTCTAGCACAGACTTATCAGGATTTCGAGTTGATTATTTCAGACAATGCCTCGACCGATGGAACACAAGACATCTGTCAGGCATATACGGCCAAAGATCGGCGGATTCGTTACTCTCGAAATCGCGAATATCGGGGCTATCCAGAATTGGTATCATACCTTTGAACTGTCCTCAAGCGAGTATTTCGCAGGGTCTGCTCATGACGATGTGTATCATCCGGAATTCCTAAGTAAATGCGTTGCAGTACTTGATAAAATCCTTCGGTTGTCTTATGCTACTCTAGGACCAAAATAATCGACGAAAATGGAAGAGCCGTACGAGACTTCGATATCGAGATTGATACCACCTCGCTCAAGCCCCACGTGCGACTTTACAATATGATCGAAACAGACTACTTATGTATTCAAATGTATGGAGTCATAAGGGCGGATACATTGCGGCGGACACGGGTTTACGTTGGATATTACGGCTGTGATCGGAATACCTTAGCCGAGCTTAGCCTCTTGGGTCAAGTCTATGAAGTCCCAGAGTACTTGTTCTTCCACAGACTCTACCCCAAAGCATTGGGAGCAGCGTTGCACTCTGGAAGATCATTACAGGAACTGTTATCCCTTGATCCAGGCACAAACTGGCGTTCTCGTTCCTCCACTTTCACTGTATATTCCAACTACTTTGCCGCCGTGGCCCGAGCACAGCTAGACCCCTCTGAACGCCTGATGTGTTATACCGAATTAGTGCGACTTGTTCTTGGTAAATCAACGAAAAGATTAAGGCTCCGCTGGAAGCGTTCACAAGATGAAGGAATATAGTCTTGTGGGATAGCAGGGCGGTAAGTATACAGCTCGCAGCAATGTTCTGGTTCGCATAGGCGCTCATTGCTGCAGTAGCTTTGATTGTGAATTCCACGATTTCCTGGACAATCAACTAGTGTTAGTTCGGAAAGCAGTTATGGCATTTGATGCAGGATCAAACACGACCTAATCGCAGGCCATAGGAGATAGCCATGGCGCGCGCCTCAACTCGTTCTCTTTGGTCACTTTGGTGTGGGTAATTTCGGCAACGATAGCACACTTCAAGCAATGCTTCACAACATTAGAAGGTATCAGCCCACGGCAAACGTTACCTGCGTATGCACCGGTCCGCAAACCATCGCTGAGCGGTTCGAGATCCAGACGTTGCCGGTCGACATCTCGGAAATCCGTAAGAGACCTCAGTCCACTAGTCGTGTATTGCAGAAAACCACTCGGGTCGCAACTCGCTTGGCTGATGAGACCGATTTTTGGCCGAGACGGTTGCGCTGGTTTCGATCCATCGACCAATTCATAGTAGTTGGCACCGGCGCTCTGGACGACATGGCAGTTCGCCCGTGGAATGCACCCTACGACATGTTCAAGTGGTGTATGGCCGCCAAACTTGCGGGCACTAAAGTAATATTCCTGAGCGTCGGCGCCGGACCATTAAGAACCGTGTTAGTCGGGCATTGATGCTTAGAGCGTTAAGCGTGGCCGACTATCGTTCTTACCGCGATATGGCGTCACCAGAGTATTTGCGCAGCGTTGGTTTTGACACGACGGGTGACAGCGTATATCCTGACCTCGTATTCAGTCTGCCGGACAACACTTGGGCATTTCCTCCGACATCCTCCGCGCAGTCTCGGACTGTCGGGTTAGGTGTTATTGGCTACTATGGCTGGCGCCACGACCTGAGCTCTGGTGAACCGATCTACCAGGGCTACCTGGCTAGGCTAAAGCGTTTCGTGTACTGGCTATTGGAACAAGGTCATTCCGTCAGACTGCTTATCGGTAACTTAGGGGTCGACCAGAGGCCAGTTGAAGAGCTTATTCACTTTGTGCGGACAGAAGGGCAAGCTGATTGGCAAGATCATATCATTGCTGAAATGATCACTGACGTGGACGACCTGTTCCAACAGATTGCGAAATGCGACATTGTGGTTGCCAACCGCTTTCACAATGTGGTATGTGCGCTGATGATGGGGCGACCGGTGGTATTGATGGGCTACCACGAAAAGAATGACGCACTAATGGCCGAAATGGGTCTGCAATCTTATTGCCAGCACATAAGCACTTCAGTGTCAACCTTCTCATTCAACAGTTTCAATCGCTTGCCATGGCATCAAGCCAGGTGTCCCAGAACATCCAGCAAAAGTGCACGCAATATCGCCAGCTGCTCGATGAGCAGTATCGTAGAATCCTATGTCCGGAACCAATCAAAGCGTCGGCAGGCTAACTCCTGAGCGCCAAACCCCACTCCGTGCATCCGGGTTGAGACAGATATCGCACAGGGGGCTCAGCCTTTCCTCACCGGACACTATAGATTGCGATTGTTGTAGCCATAAATGCGATTCCGGTTCGGAACAAAAAAGTGACGCAATCATCATCATTCTGCATTAAGATAAGGAGTGGACGATGAATCTTAGTCACAGGCCATAATGGCTACATAGGCGCCGTATTAACACCCATGCTGCTAGCCGAAGGCTATGAAGTAATCGGACTCGATACTGATCTCTATCGACGCTGCACGTTTGGTTCGGACGTGCCTAAAGTAAATGAGATCGAATGGACATCCGCGACGTCAAAGGCATCAGATGTCGCCGGCTTTGATGCAGTACTTCACCTTGCAGCGCTATCCAATGACCCATTGGGAAACCTCAATCCCGAATTGACCTATGATATCAACCACCGAGCGGCGGTGCGACTGGCCGAATTGGCCAAGCAGGTTGGAGTGTCTCGCTACCTCTTCGCCTCCTCTTGTAGCACCTATGGCGCAGCCGGCGACGCGATGCTAACCGAAGAGGCCAGCTTCAACCCGGTAACACCCTATGGCTTTTCCAAGGTCATGGTCGAACGTGACGTGGCGGCTCTAGCTGATGACGAGTTCAGCCCGGTCTTCCTGCGCAACACGACCGCATATGGCGCTGCCGCGCCACCGCTTCGATATCGTGCTGAACAACCTGGTGGCTTGGGCCTGCACCACGGGATTGGTCTATCTCAAGAGCGATGGCAGTCCTTCGGCGCCCAATCGTCCATATCGAAGAATCCACGCGCTTCCATTGCTGCGCTTCAAGCGCCGCGTGAACTGATCCACAATCAGGCCTTCAACGTCGGGATCAACCAGGAGAACTATCGCATCCGCGAGCTGGCGGAAATCGTCAAGGAGACCGTGCCCGGTTACCGGGTAGAGTATGCTGGGGCGCTGAGCCGGACAAGCGCACCTATCGAGTGATTTCAGCAAGATCAAGCAGGTGTTGCCGGGGTTCAAACCTCGTTGGAACGCCCGCCGGGCGCCACAAGAGCTCTACGAAGCTTACCAGAGAATTGGCGTGACCTTGAATGAGTTCGAAGGACCCAAGTACAAACGTATCGATCATATCAAGCAGTTGCTCAGTGACGGGTTGTTGGACTCAAACTTACGTTGGACCGATCAAGCTGCCGCATGAATTGGCAGTTTTGCGCCGAACACTCGGATGACTAGAAGATTTTCTCTCAATGTCGAACGAGAGTTATCCAGTGAGTAATTCGTAGCAGGTCTGATGGTTAACAACATGTCTATTGCTGTTTGCGAGGTAAGACCATGACCACGAGAACGATTGAAACGCAAGTCCAGGCTGGGGCAACCGCAGCGGAAAGTCATTGCCGCTTTTGCAATGCGATCCTACGCAACACTTTTGTCGATCTCGGCATGTCGCCGTTGTGCGAGAGCTACGTCAGCGCCGACAAGGCGAATCAGATGGAGCCCTTCTATCCGCTGCACGTGTACGTCTGTGACAAGTGCTGGCTGGTCCAACTGGAGCAGTACGTGAGCGCCGAGCACATCTTCACGGAGTACGCCTACTTCTCCTCCTACTCGGACAGTTGGCTGGCGCACGCGAAGAGCTACACCGACATGATCGTCGAGCGGCTCGGGCTTGGGCAACAGAGCCAGGTCATGGAACTTGCGAGCAACGACGGCTACCTGCTCCAGTATTTTGTCCAGAAGGGGATTCCTGCCCTGGGCGTCGAGCCGGCGGCGAACGTCGCCGTGGCCGCCGAGAAGCGGGGCGTTCCAACCCTGGTCGAGTTCTTCGGCCGCGAGACTGCCAGGCAGATCGTTGCCACCCACGGTCAATCCGACCTCATCATCGGCAACAATGTTCTCGCCCAGGTGCCGGACATCAACGACTTCGTCGGCGGCATGAAGATCGCGCTGAAGCCGGGCGGCGTGATCACCATGGAGTTTCCGCACCTCATGCGCCTGATGGCCGAGAACCAGTTCGACACGATCTACCACGAACATTTCTCGTATTTCTCGTTCCTGACGGCCTGCAAGATATTCGAAGGCCACGGCATGATGCTGTTCGACGTCGAGGAACTGCCGACCCATGGCGGCTCGCTGCGGATCTACGGCCGGCACGAGACGACCAAGGCAAGCCGGTCACCAATCGGGCGAAGGAAATGCTCGCACGGGAGAAGGCCGCAGGGTTTGAGACCGTGGCCTGCTACCTCGAGTTCGCTGAACAGGTGAAGGAAACCAAGCGCAAGCTGCTGGACGTTCCTCATCGAAGCCAAGCGCAAAGGAAAGGTGGTCGTCGGATACGGTGCGCCCGGAAAAGGGCAACACTCTACTGAACTACTGCGGCATTCGCACGGATTTCATCGAGTACACGGTGGATCGCAATCCGTACAAGCAGGGCAAGTTCCTGCCCGGCACGCACATTCCGATCCACGATCCCCAGCGGATCAACGAAACGAAACCGGATTACCTGCTGATCCTGCCGTGGAACTTCAAGGACGAGATCATCGCCCAGATGGCCTACATTAGCGAGTGGGGTGGGGAGTTTGTGGTGCCCATTCCTGAGGCGATGGTCCTGGTACCGGTAGCATCATGATCTTCCAGGGGACTCCTTTAATTGGTGCTGTGCTTGTTGAGCCAGAGCGCCTCGAGGACTAGCGCGGTTTCTTCGCCAGAACATGGTGCGAACGGGAGTTCGCCGAGCATCAATTGGCTACCAGGTGGGTTCAGTGCAACATCTCCTATAACCACCGCAAGGGCACACTGCGAGGGATGCACTACCAACTTCCACCCAGCACGGAGGACAAGCTAGTTCGGGTGACGCATGGGGCTATCTTCGATGTGATCGTGAACCTGAGACCCGAATTCGGCTACTTTTCTACACTGGCATGGGGTCGAGCTGACGGCCGAAAATCGAATGGCGCTGTTCGTTCCCAGAAGCTTTGCCCATGGATTCCAGACGCTTTGTGATGGCAGCGAAGTTTTCTACCATATGTCCGAGTTCTACGCACCCGACAGGGCTCGGGGTTTGTTGTGGAGTGATCCGTTGTTTGGGATCGAGTGGCCGCTGCCAGTGACCGTCATATCGGAACGCGATCGGTTGTCGTCCTTGTCCACTCCTGAGGACTTCGCATCGCTCTGGAGTGATGGCTTGAGCCCTGATGATTTTGTCAAATGAAAATAGACTTGTTCCAAAACAACGCTGGACCAGTTATAGCAACGCCATGACATCTCATCCATGACACAATCGGCCACCCTTCAATTGACTGCGGTTCCTTGCAGTACTACCCGGCTTCGCATTTCTCGCAATCAAAGAGGAGAGTATAATGCGTGGCATTTTGTTATCACCAGAAGACCCGAGTGGCTCAATGTATGGTCCAATAGCCGATGGACTTAATGAGAATGGGGTAGACATTGCGATGGTGTTCCCATGGTCGGAATGGAATTTCGACAGTTGCAACTTCGTCATTACTTTTGGTCCAATGTACTCGATTGTACAGATCGTTCAAAGACTAGCAGCAATGCAGGAGGTACCTCCTCTGGTTATGTGGTTTACGGAGCAGCTTCCTCCACCTAACCTGCCCAGTTTGGCAACCAATCGATCGTACGGCTCAGGTACACGCTAGAGTATTGCTACCTGCTAGGGCAGATACCTCAATGGCCTTTTGACCACACACCGCTTTCAAGGCTAGTAACCAAACTAGGACGGTATAGATGTTTAGGTGAAATGTTGGCATTGAAGCACGCTGGCTTGCTGCGCTTTTCTTGTGTTTTCACCGATACCAACTTGCAGATCTTTCGTCAACACGGACTACCTGCTGTGGCGATTCCTATGGGTTATCACATTTCCCATGGAGAGCGTTTGGCTCTGGAAAGGGATATCGACGTGGTCTTCCTGGGAAGCAGAGCTGATAGGCGACGCAAAGGAATCATCAGGCAGCTACAAGACGACTTGACTAGAAATGGGATTTCCTTTGTGATCAGGGATGGCGGTCCCAAACAAGGCTATGCCTTCGGCCCACAACGCACCATACTTTTGAACCGCGTAAGATTATGATAAACATAATGCGGCAACCTTGGGATGATCCCGTCTTTAGATTGCTTCTCGCTGCGCCAAATGGCGCAATGTTGCTGTCGGAGGAATTATGGTTGACCAGTAGGGGGCCATTATGCCTGAAGGAACACTACGTAGAGGCGAGACCAGATGACTTTCTTGATACGATTCGGTATTACCTGGGTCACACTTTGGAACGAAGTCGGATTACAGACAACGCTTATGAATTTGCCACAACTCAACTGACGATGGGCAACATGACTCAACGGATACTGCAGCGATTGCGAAACCTGATTTGACTGGTCTGAGGTGCTTCGTAAGACAGAACAGCGAAAAGGGCAAAGCTCTCAGTGTCACGAGAAATTTAGGCGTCCCATCATTCCTGTTGGACTATGAAACCGGCCTCCTGGCGCCACCTTGGACAGCGAACCTTTGCTCATTGCCATATGCACGCCCTGGAACGATCACCAACCAACCAGATGGGTTTGGTTGAACACAACCATGTCGAGACTACCTTCAACCAGAGGGCCATCAAGTTAGAATTCTCGGATCCTTTGGATAGGATGCGCTGTTAAGTTGGTGGCAGATTGAACAGTTGAAACAAACGTAGAACAAGACAAGCGTACTCGTATCTCACCGCAACGGAGAAAACCATGGCTCATCAAGCCGACCGGGTCATCTTAATCGTTCTCGACAGTGTCGGCTGCGGCGACGCCCCTGATGCCGCAGCCTATGGCGACGAAGGCTCCAACACCTTGAGCAATACAGCTCGGGCGGTGGAGGCCTGCACCTGCCCAATCTGGAAGGCTGGGTCTGGGCAACATCGTCGCGAATCGAAGGCGTGTCACCCGCAGCACCCGCCACTGGCGATCTACGGGCGCGCTCACCGAGATCAGCGCCGGCAAGGACACCACGACCGGCCACTGGGAGCTGGCCGGTGTGGTCTTGGAGCAGCCCTTTCCCGTCTATCCTCATGGGTTTCCGCCGGAGCTGATCGCCGACTATGAAAGACGCATTGGCAGGGGAACTCTTGGCAACTACCCGGCGTCAGGCACCGAAATTATCAAGGACCTCGGCGAAGAGCATGTACGCACCGGTAAGCCAATCGTCTACACCTCCGCCGACAGCGTATTTCAGGTAGCTGCCCACGAGGAAATAATCCCTATTGACGAACTGTACCGGCTCTGCGAGATCGCCGCGAGATGCTGGCCGGCGAGCACGCCGTGGGTCGCGTCATCGCGCGCCCGTTTGTCGGTCAGCCAGGCAACTTCACACGCACGGAGCGCCGCAAGGACTTCAGTCTGGAACCGCCGGCTGATACCATCCTGGACGTGGTCAAAGCGGCTGGCCTGGACGTGATGGCTGTCGGCAAGATCGAGGACATACTTCGCCCATCGCGGCCTGACCATGAGCATCCACAGCGGGAACAACATGGCCGGTGTGGATGCCATCCTGGAGTTTCTGTCGATGGACAAGCCAGGCCTGATCTTTGCCAACCTGGTGGACTTTGATGCTCTCTACGGTCACCGCAACGATCCACCGGGCTACGCAAATGCCCTGGAGGCTTTTGATCGCCGCCTGCCAGAGATCCAGCAGCGCTTCGCGAGAACGATGTGCTAATCATCACCGCCGATCATGGCAACGATCCAACAACACCAGGCACTGACCATTCTCGTGAACAGGTGCCCATCTTGATCTATGGCAACCGAGCCAAGCGCCATCTGGATCTTGGCACGCGAAATAGCTTTGCCGATGTAGCTGCAACAATCGCAGCATTGTTGGATGTGCCATGGGTTGGCAGTGGCTCATCGTTTGCCAAAATACTTGTTGCGTGAATGCCTTTTGGGGGCAACCTTAGCCAGCGGTTGCCATGGTCCGTGGCGCTGAAGTAACGTTTGTCAGCGCTCTCATAGTTGCCAGGCGAAAGCTTGGCCCAGCTGCTGATGTGCGCTGTCAAGCGGCTCTGGACAAAGTTCGAGTTGGACCCGGAGTACAAAAACTCCTGTTGGTTGAAATAAATGGGATAGGCGAATGGCTTGGTTGTCCGCCTATCCCGATTTTGATTTAGCGCTGCGACGACCACCGTTTGGGATGAATCGCCATCTGCTGAATAGAAGCTCATGGGTGCCATCACGCAATGAGCCATACGTCCACTAGACGACGGCTGAACGTAGGTTGTCCGTACTGCGCTTCAAGGAAGAGTCGGCTATAATCCTACAAGTTCATAAACCCGAACCGGCTGGCAGGGTGCGTACACACCTGCCTCTAAGGCTGTGCCCCATTGCCAATCGGCGCAGCAAGCCACTGAGACCCTTGCTCAACGGCCTGAGACTTGCCGTTTTGACGAGCCTATGCTGCCGGGCGACACCCTTCAGACTGGACCCAATATCATGCGAACCATAAACCGACACACGATAGGTATCACCCTTGCAATCGCCCTTACGTTGATTCCGAGCCTTGGCAATGCTTCATATGCGCAGGGTTCGACCGGCCTGACAAATAATGCTGCATTCCTGACGCAAGAAATAGTGCCTCGCGCTGGTGATAGCAATCAAGGTACTGGCGACCAAAATAGACGTATATCTGAAGCAACCGTAGTGCGTTCCCTCAGATACGAATATCGCGGCCAATTCTGTGGTAACCTACAGCATTCATCTTCCCGCTGTTGTTCGTACGCCGGAAACCGTGAATAGCTGGCCTATGCTGGCTGCCAACCCGGAGCGCACGTCGTGGACCCCTGAGGAGGTAAGGGGCAATCTCTCCGTTGCGTGGTACCGCCCCATCGAACCCTACATTCCCTACAAAATCCAGCCAATAGGAGCCAATGGCAAGATCTATGTATCGACAGCACGGGGACTCTACGCCTTCAATGCTGCCAACGGAAACATCGATTGGGTCTATGCAACTGAGCTTCCTTTGGGTCACTCCCCGACGATTGCTACCGTGAACGGGACCAGCGTTGCCTTTGTTGGCGGACATGACCGGAAGATCCATGCCGTAAACGCACTCACCGGCCAACCGATCGCCGGCTATATCCCTTACGAAGCCGGAGCAGGATTTGACACCAATCCTTTGGTCATTCAAGACACCTACACCAACAACCAGCCTGTCATCTTTGCTGGCAATCGAGACGGCTATTTCTACGCCCTTGATGCTGTGACGGGCACTCTCAAATGGAGATACCGAACCGAAGGGCCCATTCTTTTCTCGGCTGCCTACAAGAACGGGGTGGTCTATTTTGCGTCCAACGACGCCTATGCGTATGCGTTGAATGCAAGTAACGGTGCCTTGGTCTGGAAATCAAGCAAACTCCTCGGTCAAGGATTCCATTCCTTCTGGCCAGTTATCTATACCGAGAAAGCAACCGGACAGAGACTACGTTGTCTTTACCAGCGGAGATAATTATCGGCAGTCAGAATTGCTGAGGTCTTCCACAGATGGAAACGGGCATGAGATTTTTGCTGGCATCCCGGTGCTCGGCGATCTGATCTCGCCAACAAGTTTCGATACTGGTCCAGGAACTTACTGGGGACATGAGCTCAAACCATGGATGTGAGCAGGATCACCGAATATTATGAAGGCAAGCCCTACCGCAGAACAGTGTTCGTCCTTGATCGCCTCAACGGCCAGGAATATACCTTCGATCCCGACAATGATGGCCAGACAGAACTATGCTCCCTTTACCTTGTCGGGAGTCACTGCCGCAGGCAGTAAATATCCTCCAATCATCAACGGTATAGACAGAGTCTACTATCAGACAACAGCTTACTACAACGGTGGCTGGGTTTCCCGAGGCGACCCTGTTGGTTGGAAGTTTGGAATACCGATGTATCAGCAGAGTTGCTCCAGGCAGTGCGGATACATGCCTCCGATGAACCCATGGCTTATTCCTCTGGTGGCAGACTGATCTACTGGGTCCTTTGCTGCGACCGTGAAGCCGGGGCCTTTGACGTGACTATTCCCTTTGGGCAACCAAATCGAGACTGGTTTATGTGGGGATATAGTCTGAACACTCTCGCCCCCGATTATCAAGCCATGTATAATGATGGCGACAGTGCCAACTACAACAATATGAATGGCTTTCAGATTTACAGTGGACGCAACCAGAGCAAGAACGGCGTCTACGGCAAACATGGCACCACCCAATCGCCTCCTATCCCCTACAATGGCAAGGTCTACGTGCTCAAAGGAAATGCGATTATTGCCTTTGGTCCAAATGGAGGGGGAACAGGGTTGCCGTTGGCCACAACGATTTCGGCGCAGAATTCTCCAACTCCGCTCTCATCTACTGAGGTGCAGCAACGCCTGGAAAGTGAAATCCAGAAGATGCTTGCTGTAGGCCATCTTCGACCCGGTTATCATGCTGCTGGTTTTATTGACATGTTTGGAGTGGGCAACTGGGTCGATGAACACGAGTTTGGAGAGATCTTCGACTATTTCCAAAACCCTTCAGATACCGTCGTAACTCTGATTCAGACACTGCCATACCTGTCTCCGAGCTTACAGACACAGGTCAAGGCATATATCCAGACCAATTATGGACCGGGAACAACGTATGACTTCACTCGCATTGCCCATATCGGTTTTGGAACTGGCGCGCAACGGGAAGCCTTTGATACTCCCCCGGACGCCTATTACCCAACCAATCCGTATGGGATCGGCGCGCCCTACCAAGTCTCCTTTGAGCCCCATCCACAACACCAATTGTGGGAGAGCGGATGGGTGTGGCTACTGGCTATATTTTCCACCCTTCAATTTCTATGCTGCATGGAAGTATGCCGATCTGTTCAAAGATCCTCAGAATCCAACAGCCCTGCCTCAATCGATTTTCAACTCAATGAGGAACAAGGTCGAGGCTTTTCCAAGCAGCGGATCTGCTCGTTATACTTTCTTGTTCGCGCCGGCCATACCTGGTGCACTTGTACATTGCCGGTTATCAAGGATACCTGGAGCTGCAAAGACTGGCCGGCTATCCGGAGGATGCCAACGTCAGAAACTGGTATAACCAGGCCTTGAATCTGCGGATGAACAGTTTCTCCAAAGACACGCCCTTTGTGGGTGGTCCATGGAACACCGTTGATTGGTACAATCGTGCCCTTAGCGTGGCCAGGAATTTCATGTTCTTGACGCCCGAGATCGGTGATTACATGTATGTTCATCTTCAGCCTCAGGTGCAGGAGGCGGTCGATGAGTACAACAAGATTGCGCCCTACTGGTTTGTCTCGAAGTTCGACAACTCGGTGGGAGAAGGCACCCTGCAGCATCTCTACGACTCCCCAGCGATCTTCCAGGCGAAAGCCTATGCCTTGAGACAACCTTACGATGAACTGGTGAAGTATCTGGACGCTCCCGCGTTTGCCAGGGGAGACCTATTCTACATCCAGAACCTCGTTGCTGCACTGTCTGTTGCTGGACCAAACACGTGTCGCGACCTGAGCGGCGACGGTGTGATCGACATACGCGATATCATGCTGATTTCGAGCCACTTAGGCACAACCGATCCCCTGTATGACATCGACGGGAACGGCATCGTCGATGTCCGCGATCTGGCATCCTTCAGCTTCTGCTGGCATAGGCCCTTGTGACCCGCTCTGAGTTGATGCTGTCTCCCATGACTAAAGCCTGGTTTCGAATAGGTCTCGCCATTCTTGGTATGCTGCTGGCTGCTTGGCTGCCGTACGCACGTGCCGCCAGCGCGGTGAGCGGAGCAAGCGCTATCAAGACTCCGGTAGCCTGCCGAGACTTGGATGGCGACGGTAGTGTGAGCGTTTCCGATATCGTGTTGGTTTCAGCGCATCTCGGCACGACAAATCCCCTCTATGATATCGATGGCGATGGAGCTGTGACTGTAGCCGACCTGAGAATGCTCGGCAGCTGCTGGCATCAGCCCCTTGTGGCGTCCCGCCGGATCAATGTGCCGATCTTTACCGGTCCGGCAGGTTTCGACCAGTTCGCAGTCTCCTGGTTTGGCCAGGTTACGCCAACGGACAACTACGCCGACGTGCGGGTAGGCGTCTATTATCCGGAAATCTTGACGGTTCATGTGGCTATCATGGATCGCCTTCTATGGTTTGATCCGGCGCCTTCTCCGGCCAACTTGGAAGCCTGGGACGCTGTGACGCTCTACCTGGATTTGGATGGAAACGTCGGAGCGAACCCGGATGCCAACTCCTACCGGCTCGTTGGCCAGCTCTGGGCGCAGAGCGGCGATAACCGGCAGGCCACCTATCGAGGCAACGGCACAGGCTGGGTTGCTAACCCCATGGTGTTTTCAGCCGACACGACGTGGAGAGGCAACTATCCCAACGACAACGTCGACGACAAGGGGTGGACCATCACGTTTTGGATCCCCTTTTCGAGCCTGGGACTAACCGGACCGCCGCCTGAAGGCGCCGTCTGGGGCGCGGCCCTGGCCGTGCACGATCGAGATGACGGTGTGGGCACGGCGATCCCTGCCAAGATCTGGCCTCCGGCCATGAACGGCACTCAACCCGCATCCTGGGGACAGTTCAGATTCGGACTGCCAACCTATACGCCACCGCCGGTGAACGCCAGTCAAGTAGCCACCATCCGCCACGGTCTCAACGGCGCAAACGTCGTCGATGCTGCCGTGGGAGGTCACACGACCTGCGGCGATGGCATCGACCACTGGCCCCAGTGGGGCCAAGCCAACTACGCCGGATACACCCAGTTCAATGTGCAGAACCAATACGACATCTCCGATTGGCCCTGTTTTTCAAAGTATTATGTCACCTTTCCTCTTGATGCGATCCCACCCGGCAGCAGTATCGTCTCGGCCACATTGACGTTACACCAGTTTGGCGGCGCCGGAGGCGGCATCTGGGGAACGCCGCCGGACTCGTATATCCAGGTACTGAGAGTGGCTGAGGGTTGGAGTGAGGCAACGCTGAATTGGAACAATGCGCCTCTGGCAGCAGAAAACTTGAATCGTGTTTGGGTGCCCCCCGCATGGCCGGCATACCCCGGTACACCGTACCGTTGGGACGTCAGCGCTGCAGCGGCTGCCGCCTATACCGCAAGGACTCCTTTGCGCTTGGCCGTCTACTCGGCCGATACCGAGTATCATAGTGGCAAGTATTTCTATACCTCAGACACCGACGGCGCTGTGTCACGGCCTACCCTCAAACTGCGGTGGGGCGTACCCTAAGAAACTTGGACAAACACGCGCATCAGATTCGGTCGGGAACATGGTCACATCTTCTGGCGAAGCTTCGCCTCAAACCGACAAGATGCGAAATGCAATTTCTTGGTTGAGACAGGATGTGATAAGATGTGATAAGCTGACCTCCATCGGTCAGCCATGACGAGCATCGATGAATTGTTCCGTGATCATGTCAGCTTGACGGTCGAGATCTTGCTCAGCATCTTGGTCCACAAACTGCTCAAGCGAGGCAACTTCACCTCCGTGAGAATTCCATGCCTCCCTTCCTGAATCTCGCTATCGTGCAAATGGCGCCGGAACTAGGCGCCGTAGACGCTAACCGCGCAAAGATGTTGGCTATGCTGGACGAGGCTGCAACCGGCGGCGCCGATTTGATTGTTTTTCCCGAATGCGCCATCAGCGGCTATGCCTTCTCTAACCTGGAGACAGCACGCTCGGCCGCCGAGTCGACGATCTGGCCCCACCAGCCAGGCTCTCGAGCTCGCCTGTCGTCGCCTTGGGGTCTATGCCGTAGTCGGGCTGCTGGAAGCCGATGCCGGTCGCATCTACAACTCCGCACTCCTGGTCGGACCGGACGGGCTGCTGGCGCGCTACCGCAAGACCCACCTGCCCTGCCTCGGCGTCGATCGCTTCGTGGACGCGGGCCAGGCGCTGGACGTGCATGACACGCCTATCGGCCGGCTTGGGCTGCTGATCTGCTACGACCTACGCTTCCCCGAGGCCGCACGCGTGCTTGCGCTTCACGGCGCCGACGTCATCGTCCACCCAACGAACTGGCACTGGACCTCCGACGACTTCCCCGATTTCATCAACCCGGCCCGGGCCCGCGAAAGCCGCGTCTACGTCCTTTCAGCGGACCGTTGGGGACACGAGGGAGAACTCGTTACTTGGGTCGCAGCCAGATCGTGGATATCACCGGCAAGGTGCTGGCCGAAGCGCCAGCGCGAGGGTGACGCCATCCTACACGCCCAACTCGACCTGGCTCGCGCCCGCCAGAAACACCTCGTGTTGGAGCCAGGCGTGTTCGAGAGCGATGTGTTTGCGGATCGCCGACCTGATCTGTACGGGCGCTTGAGTGCACAATCTGGCACAGCATCCTGATCCACAGATTGCTCAAGCGAGGCAACTTCACCTCCGTTGGGCATCTGAAGCCCAAAGTGCTAGCCTTTGTCGATTGCTTCAACTCCACCATGGCCAAGCCGTCAAGTAACCCTACAAAGGCAAGGTCCTGGTGGCCTAACCTAAGGCGAAATTGCGCCGCGGTGAATTAGTGGATGACTTCCCAAGAGATCAATGCCGCTCTCTTGGGAAGTCCGTTTTCACTGAACTGTCTGATTGACTGACAAAAATCGTGAAGGCGTGTCTTTCCAAGAACGATAGAGTTGGCTTGACAACCTGCTTCTCTCGTCTATAATAAGGGTGACGGCTCCAGAGAAGGGGAAAAGGCTTGGTTTTCAACCAGGCCACCTCCTCTATATGACTATCTTTGCCCGTTTCGTTGTCCAGTTCTTTTGGACGCACCACAAGGTATTGGACGGGAACCCGCGCTGGACCATTGAAGCTATAGCACAGACCAGTTGTTTTACACCAAGACCTTGTATCTGACCGGGAGATTGTTCCAAATGCCGACCGCAATAATCCGCAAAGTCCTACTAGTGATGCCACCGGCGGTTATGGAAGTGGGAGCTGCCGAGAATATGTACAATGCTAATCATGCCTTTAATCTCGGGCTCGCTTATCTGGCTGGCCTGCTGCGACAGCATGATTTTACGGTAAGCATCCTGGACTGTTTGGCCGAAGATCAATTCAATGTGCGGTTGGTTGAGAACGAATGGCAGGAAGTAGGTCTCTCCAATGAACGCATCATCGATCATATTCGCGCCTTTGGTCCTGATCTCATTGGAGTATCGATACCGTTTTCTTGCCAGCATGATCTGGCAATGGAGTTGATTCGGCAGATCAAAACTGCGTTCCCCGATATTGTACTTGTCGCCGGTGCAAACCATGTCAGTGCGCTTCCGGACAAGATCGAACGCAGTTGTGTCGACTATCTGATCATCGGCGAGGGCGAGTTCGCTCTCCTGCACCTGATACATGCCCTGAACCGCGGCGAGTCGATCGACAGGCTCCAAGGTGTAGTTTCAAAAGAGTCCACGACATATCATCATGCCCCCTTTATCCAGAATCTCGATGACCTACCGTTCCCGGCTATTGATTTGCTGCCCCTTCGCAAGCTCTGGGGTTCCGGCCGGAGATGGATCAATATGGTAGCCACTCGGGGCTGTGTGTACGACTGCAATTTTTGCTCCATTCATACCATCATGGGGTATCCGATCAGAAGGCGAAGCATCGACAACGTCATTGCCGAAATAGGGCACTGGCGGCAGATCTACAAGATTCAAGAGATCTACTTTGAAGACGACAACCTCACGACCAACCCAAAGTGGGCCAAGGAGCTCTTTCGACGGATTGCCGAAAACAAATTTGGCATACGCTTCTATGCACGCAATGGCATCAGAGCGGACTCAATCGATAAGGAGCTGTTGATCTTGATGAAGGCGGCCGGTTTCCACGATTTCTATATCGCCCCGGAGAGCGGCAGTCAACAGACGCTGGACGAGGTTATTGGCAAGAAGATGAAACTGGAGGACTGCACACGAGCCGTCAAACTCGCTAGTGAAGTGGGCATTGGGGTTAACGCCTTTTTTGTGCTTGGGTTTCCCCATGAAACGTGGAAAGATATTGAGACTACCATCGAGTATGCCAGGTACTTGAAATCGCTAGGGTGTGAGAGATTCTGGCTCTCTGTGGCTACGCCCTATCCGGGAACGAGACTCTACAATCAATGTCTCGAACACGGTAGTATCACAGAAGATGTGGATTACCGGAAGCTCAGAGTTGCAAAATCGGTCATCAATAACAGGGATTTCACCTCCGCCGAGCTGGAGGCGTTTCGCAACAGGGCGATGGATGAACTCAATCCTCATCCGTTGCCGGTGGTGTCGACAGCCAAGAAAGGACTCTCCCTGCTCTTAAACGACCCCTCCTTCTTTCTGGTGAAGCTGAACTACAAACTAGGTGTTCTGTTCTGAGAGAAGCGAGGTAGCAAGTATGAGTTGGCTTATGGCTGGCCAAGAGGCTAGCATTTTCGGTATCGAATTCATAATCATCCAATTATTGACAAGATGTCGCAGGTGTGGAATAATGCTCACAGAGCAGGGCGCTTCACCTGCTCTGTTTATCTTTGAAAGCTGGCGCCAGTAGAAGCGACTGTTGGCCGAAGCTTGGCCTTCGACCCAATGCGACGCCGTAGGGATATATTGACGCTGTAGACCTGTTGGCTGCGGCTTGCCTACCGGGTCACGTCGCCTATGACCTCCACCCAATGTCTGTGGAGCCAGCCGCCTATCTTTCCAAGTCTAGGCGGCAATGATGTACACGTCTGGTGTGCTCATCTCAACTCGGCCGCCTTAGCCAAGCGATTGGCGCCGCTTCTGTCGCCTGATGAGCGTTCCAATGCCTTGCGGTTTCGATTCGATCTTCATCGCACCCTCTTTGTCACGAGCCGCGGGATGTTGCGCCTGCTCCTGGGGCGTTATCTGGAGCTTGATCCGGCTCGATTGAGCTTCGTCTCTTTACCCTTGGGGAAACCGGCTCTGGTGGCGGAGCTCGGCCGGGATTCCCTGCGCTTCAATGTAGCTCACTCAAACGAATTGGTCCTCTACGCAGTGACGCGTGACCTAGAGGTCGGGGTAGACCTGGAACATGTGCGGCCTCTGGCTGGCATGGAGAAGATAGCCGAGCGCTTCTTCTCTGCTCGGGAATGTGCGGTTCTTGGGTCTATTTCCCCTGAGCCTGAGGGAAACAGCCTTCTACACGTGTTGGACACGAAAAGAAGCGTACCTGAAGGCCACTGGAGGAGGACTGTCTCGAGCCCTTGATAGTTTTGAAGTATCGCTTCGTCCTGAGGAGCCAGCCAGGCTGCTGTGGACGATAGACGACGTTCAGGAGCCGGACGATGGTCCCTGGTCGATCTGTCTCCCGCCCCAGGCTTCGTTGCTGCTCTCGCCGTGGCAGGTCGCAATCACCAAATCGCGTGTCACTACCTTTTGCCATCGCAGCACGCGGACGCTATGATTTAGAAGATTACAGGGTGCAGGTGGCAGGTTGGCAGGTGGCAGGTGGCAGGTGGCAGGTTGCAAGCCTCCTGCCACCTGTAGCCCTTTCAAGGGCGATCATTAAACGAAACGCCAATCTCGTCATCTGTAGTTCAAGCTGGTTTGAGAAGTTTCTCGAAGGCGCGTATGCCGCAACATCCTCACCCTACTATAAGTCCGACCAACTCCGCGTGCCGGTATCCACTGGCATACAACCAGCGAGCTCTTTGGTTTCTTCAGAAACTGAACCCGGCCAGCGCCGCTTATAACATACCGGTTGCCCTCCGGATGCGATCGGCGATGGACCCGGAGACTCTGCGCCGCGCATTTCAGCGGCTCGTGGATCGCCATGCCGCCCTGCGAACCACCTTTCCAGCCATTGAGGGGGAACCCTGGCAAGTAGTCCACGATCACGTCAACGTCGCGTTTCATGTCGAAGATGCCACCTCGTGGAGCGACGCTAAACTCGATTCTCGTATCGCTGAGGAAACCTACACGGCTTTCGACCTGGAGCGAGATCCGCCCTTTCGGGTGACCCTGCTACGACAACCGCATGGCGAGAGCATCTTGTTGCTAGCGTTGCATCACATCGTGACCGACATGTGGTCGCTGGCCATCCTCCTGTCCGAAGTGCCGAAGTTCTACCAGGCAGAGTTCACAGGTGTTCGTGCCGACCTCAAGCCGCTGCGCATCGAATACACAGATCACGTCTCTGCTCAGTTAGAAATGCTCGAAGGGCCGGAGGCAGAGCGCCACTGGGAGTTCTGGCAAAGCCAGCTTTCCGGCGACTTGCCGGTGCTGGAGCTGCCAACCGACCGGCCTCGACACGGAACTCCTACCGACCAGGGAACGGCAGAAACCTTCAGTGTCTCAGCAGAGGTCACAGAGCATCTCCTCGGCCTGGCTAGAGCACATCATACCACCCTGGAGGCAGTCATCCTGGCAGCTTTTCAGGTGTTGCTCCACCGATACACCGGCCAAGAGGACATTCTGGTAGGTTCTACTCGTGCGGGCCGCACCGCCAAATCGGCACGCACCTTTGGCTATTTCGTCAACCCGATTGTCATGCGTGGGGATCTGTCCGGGAATCCGACTTTTAGCGACTTCTTGTCGGCGCTTGGAGCGACGGCCAACGCCGCTGGGGAGCACGATGACTATCCCCTAGCCAAGGTAGTCGAACGCCTGCAGCCACAGCGCAACACCCGCTGGTCATCCATCTTTCAGGTGATGTTCACCTGGCGCAAAACCACCAAACTGGTGGATCCCAACAGTATGGCGGGTGTGGCGATCGGCGTGGCAGGCACTAGTATGGCCCCTGAGGGCATCCAGCTCGAAGTGTTGCCCGTCCGACATCGATGCACATTCTTTGACCTGATCCTGCTGGTAGCTGAGGCCGAGGGTGCATTGCTTGGTACCTTCGAGTATAGGACCGATCTGTTCGAGGCGGCCACCATTCAACGCATGATCGGCCACTTCCAGACCTTGCTGCACGGCATAGTGACCGATCCTCATCAGCGCATTTCTCGGCTGCCACTCCTGACCGAGCGTGAGAAGCATCAACTTCTGGTCGAATGGAACGACACGGCCCAGCCATTTCCCGAAGATCAGTGCGTACACCAGCTTTTCGAAGCGCAAGTTGCTCGCACGCCCGACGCAGTGGCAGTGGCCATGGACGCAGTATGGCTCACGTACCGCGATCTGGAGCACCGCGCCAACCGGCTTGCCAACACCCTGCGACGCCAAGAAGTCGGCCCCGAGTCGCTGGTGGGTATTGCCATGGAGCGGTCTCCGGAAATGATTGTGGCGGTGCTGGCTGTCCTCAAGGCCGGTGCGGCCTACGTGCCCCTGGATCCTCGTTATCCGCTGGAGCGCCTGGCAACCATGGTGCAGGATGCGCAGGTGTCCGTTCTGATTACGCAGGAAGCCCTCCTGAACCGGCTTCCACAGTCCACGGCCCGCCTGATTTGCCTGGACGCCAGTGGTGGACCGGCCTTGAAGCACAGCTACGATGATTACTTGCAAGAGAGCAGCGCCCCTCCCGCGACCGCCGTTTCCGCCGACAACCTGGCGTATGTGATCTACACATCGGGCTCTACCGGCGAAGCCCAAGGGCGTCATGCTGGAGCATCGAGGCCTGTGCAATCTGGTTACCGATCAAATTCGGGACTTCGGCGTGGGTCCGGGCAGCCGAGTGCTGCAATTTGCATCTCTCAGCTTCGACGCCTCCGTGTCGGAGATCTTTATGGCATTGCTGAGCGGAGCAACCCTGGTGCTGGCCGCGCAGGAGGTGCTGGCATCGCCGCCAGACCTACTTCGCCTGCTGCGCAGCCAGGCCATTACCACCGTCACCCTGCCTCCTTCCATGCTGCGGGCGCTGCCAGACGCCGATTTGCCCGCCCTGCGGACCTTGGTCTCCGCCGGGGAGAGCTGCCGCTCGATGTGGCCGAGCGCTGGAAGCGAGGCCGGCGCTTCTTCAACGCCTATGGTCCTACCGAAGCCACCATCGGATCGACCTGCTACTTGGTTGAAGACTTGCCGGAAAGTGCAGCCACTGTGCCTATTGGCCGGCCCGTTGCCAACACGCAGGTTTATCTACTGGACGATCACCTGCAGCCCGTGCCGCTAGGAGTTCATGGTGAACTGTATATCGGGGGAGTCGGGGTGGCGCGCGGCTATCTCAACAAACCGGAACTGACCGCCGATAAGTTCATACTTGATACACCTCCATCCCACGCTTTGGTGCGGACCAACGGCAAAGGGAAACGCCTCTACAGAACCGGCGACCGGTGCCGTTACTTACCTGACGGCAACATCGAGTTCCTGGGGCGCCGAGACAACCAGGTGAAGGTGCGGGGTTTTCGCGTTGAGCTGGAAGAGATCGAGGCCGTGCTCAGGCGCCATCCTGCCGTTCAGGAAGTAACAGCTGACATCCGAGCCGGGGCGCGGAAGCGCGACGATATGCGCTTGGTGGCCTACGTCGTGCTGCTGCCAGGCAAATCGGTGACTTTGACCGATCTGCGCGGCTTCGTGGGAAATCAACTACCCGACTACATGACGCCGTCGACGTTTGTGTTGCTCGACGAGTTGCCGCTCACGCCTGCCGGCAAGGTGGACCGCCACGCGCTGCCGGAGGTGGAGCAGGCTAAGGTTCTCATGGCGCAAGGGAAGCTTGTGCTCCCCCGTACGCCCATTGAGATGGAGATGAGCGCAATTTGGCGAGAGGTTCTCGCCGTCGAGGTGATTGGCGTCCATGACAACTTCTTCGAGGCGGGCGGGCACTCGCTCTTGGCGACCCAAGTGATCTCGCGGGTGCACGATGTCTTCCGGGTAGACCTGCCGCTGCGTAGCCTCTTTGAAGCGCCAACAATTGCGGGCCTGTCGGAACGTGTTGCGACCGTCCTGCCACGAGAACAGGGAGCGCAGGCAAATCCCATTGTCCCGGTGTCGCGCGATCAAGAGCTGCCGCTCGCGTTCTCCCAGGAGCGCATGTGGCTTGTGCACCAGCTTCAACCCGAGAGCAGCGCCTACAACATCCCTGTAGCCATCCGGCTGCAGGGCCTGCTCGAACGTCAGGGCCATGGAGGATGCCCTGGACGAGTTGGTCGCACGCCACGAGATCCTGCGCACGACGATCGTTACAGTCGACGGCAAACCGGTCCAACGCATCGCGCCGAAACTTGACTTGCCGCTGGCGATCGTCGACCTCTCCAGACTGGCATATGCCGAGCGAGAGGCTGAGGCAACAAAGTTGTGTCAGGAGCATGCAAGCCTTCCCTTCGATCTCGCAACCGGCCCATTGCTACGAACCCAGCTTATCCGCTTGGACCCAACGGATCACGTGCTGCAAGTGACCTTCCACCACGCCGTTGCCGACGCCTGGTCGCTGCGCGTGGCGGCGGAGGAGCTGGCCAGCTTGTACATTGCCTTCGCGGCCAACCAACCCAGTCCCTTGCCTCCCCCGTCGATCCAGTATGCCGATTTCGCCGCCTGGCAGCGCCAAACGCTTCAAGGCGTTGCGCTCGAAGACCAATTGGCCTACTGGAAGGACAAGCTGGCCGGCGTGCCGGTGCTTTCGCTGCCAACCGATCGTCCTCGCCCCCCAATCCAAAGCTCGCAGGGTGCGTTGGAGTTCCTGAGTATCGACGACAAGATCCTGGAAGACCTCAGACGGCTTAGCCACGAAGAGAACGCCACGCCGTTCATGGCGTTTCTGGCCGCC
Organism: uncultured Chloroflexia bacterium; assembly: GCA_963709505.1. Classification (GTDB taxonomy): domain Bacteria; phylum Chloroflexota; class Anaerolineae; order JAAEKA01; family JAAEKA01; genus CAVPXC01. The sequence continues at coordinate 135,161 of CAVPXC010000005.1, forward strand.
TTCACTATCTTGCTCTATCGCTACTCCGGGCAGACAGACATCGCCGTCGGCGTGCCCATTGCGAACCGGCACTGGACAGCTACCGAGCAGTTGATGGGCACCCTGGTCAATACCCTGGTGTTGCGCACCCAGCTTGAGCCCGATCTCTCTTTCCGTGGATTGCTGCAGCGCGTTCGCGAGGTCGCTCTGGAGGCCTATGCCAATCAGGACCTGCCGTTCGAGCAACTGGTCGGCGAGATACGCCCCAAGAGAGACCTGAAGTCACGCGCCGCTCTTCCAGGTGATGTTCGACTACACGAATATCCCCATGCCCACCTTTGAAGTGCCTGGCTTGCTCTGGAGCCCGATGGAGATCGACCGGGGCGCCGCACAATTCGACCTGACTCTCTCGGTGGTGGATACCCAGCAGCTTCGGCGGGTCTCCATCGAATACAATACCGACTTGTTTGAGGCCCAAACGATCAAACGGATGCTGGGACACCTCCACCACGCGCTGGAAGGAATTCTGGCCGATCCCGAGCAGCCCATCTCGCGGCTTCCGATCTTGACCGGCGCAGAACGACGGCAACTGCTGGTCGAGTGGAACGATACCCGGGCGGATTATCCAAAGGAAAGCTGCCTTCACGAGCTGGTCGAGGCCCAAGCGCGCAAAACACCCCACGCTGTGGCCGTGGTCTTCGAAGGGCAACAGCTCACGTATGGAGACTTGAACAAACGGGCAGATCAGGTAGCGGCCCAGCTGCAGCCGCTGGGCATCCGGCCAGACAGCCTTGTGGGTATCTGCATCCCACGCTCGATTGAGATGATGGTGGGCCTCCTGGGAATTCTCAAGGCGGGCGGCGCCTATGTGCCGCTGGACCCAAGCTTTCCCGAGGAACGGCTGCGCTATATCATCGCCAATTCGGAGATGCCAGTGCTGCTCACTGTGTCTACCCTGCCTCTTGCCCACCACTTGGTCCACCACATGGCCGGGGCAAAACCTCGCCTGCTCGAGCTTGACCGGCATTTCCCTAATAGCAAACCATCTGCCCATTCGAGTGCATGGGCGGCGCCAGATCGGGTAGGTCCGGAGAACCTGGCCTACGTGATGTACACCTCGGGCTCGACAGGGAAGCCAAAAGGCGTCGAGGTGCCACATAAAGCGGTGGTCAACTTCCTCACGTCTATGGCGCACCGGCCAGGGCTGATGGCAGACAACGTCTGGCTGGCCGTGACGACGCTCTCCTTCGATATCTCGGTTCTCGAGCTGTTTCTGCCGTTGATCTCAGGCGCCAGAACGGTCCTGGTTGACCAAGAGGAGAGGCTCGACAGCCACCAGCTTGCCGAGCGCCTGACCAAGTGCGGCGCCACTGTGATGCAGGCAACGCCGGCCATGTGGCGGATGCTGGTCGAGTCTGGCTGGCCGGGCGACGGTCGCCTGAAGATGCTGTGTGGCGGAGAGGCGCTTCCTCCAGACCTGGCCGCGGCGCTCCTGGTGCGTGGAGGCGAGCTATGGAACATGTACGGACCGACGGAAACCACGGTATGGTCCACAACCGTGTGCATCGACCAAGCAGATGGGCTGATCACAATCGGTAGACCGATAGCTAACACACAGACTTACATCGTGGATAGTGTAGGTGAGTTGGCGCCGGTGGGCATTGCCGGAGAGCTTTGGATCGGCGGAGACGGCGTGGCGCGCGGATACCACAAGCGTCAGGAGTTGACCAACACCAAATTCGAGGTGGATCAATTCCGGCAGAAGCAGGGCGCCAGAGTGTACCGAACGGGAGATATGGCGCGCTATTTGCCGGACGGGCAGATCGAGTATCTGGGACGGATGGATTATCAGGTGAAAGTGCGAGGATTCCGGGTAGAGTTGGGCGAGATCAAGTCTTGCCTCAATCAGCATCCCGCAGTAAAGCAGGCTGTGGTGACCACCTTCCGTGACCTTCTGGGGCAGAACAGCCTGGCGGCGTACGTGGCGTCGGCAACCGATGTAGCGCAGCCGCTAGCTGAAGCCGAGCTGCGACACTACTTAAAGAGCCTGCTGCCGGACTACATGGTCCCCTCAACCTACGTGTTCCTCGATGTGTTTCCGGTGACCCCCAACGGCAAGGTGAATCGCAAGGAACTGCCGGCGCCGAGTCATGAAAAACCTAGGCCGCCGGCCAATTTGCTGCCGCCCAGGAGCAGCTTAGAGGTTCAGCTGCAACAGATGTGGCAGGACCTGCTTCAGATTTACCCGATAGGGATCCAGGATGACTTCTTCGAGCTAGGGGGTTATTCGCTTCTCGCCGTGCGGCTGTTTGCTCAGGTAGAGACGGCTTTCGGCGTTCGCCTGCCCTTGACGGTACTATACCAAGAGGCGACGATCGAACACCTGGCCGAGGTTATCGACCGTCACGCTTCTACGGGATCCTTTTCTTCGCTTGTTGAACTTCAACCCCACGGCACGAACCCACCGTTCTTCTGTGTTCACGGGATCACCGGCGATCTACTTTGGTTTGGCGATCTGGCGCGACAACTGGCGCCCAATCAACCCTTCTACGGGCTTGAGTCGCCGGCATTACACAGCAGCCATCAGCCTCCTTCGGACATCCGTGGACTGGCTGCTCAGTACCTCGCTTTGATACGCACGAAGCAGCCAGTTGGTCCCTACTATCTGGGCGGGGCCAGCTTCGGCGGTATCGTCGCCTATGAGATGGCGCAGCAGCTCGAGGTTCAAGGAGAAAAGGTGGCGCTGCTGGCGGTTTTCGACCATGAGCCACCCAATGTACGGGCTACAAACGGCCAACCCGCGATCGCCGAGAACCTTCACTACGCCTGGCAATTCCTGCGGAATCTTCCGCGGTGGGCGCAGAACCTGCAAGGCCTAACGTTCAAGCAAATCCTGGACCGCGTACGGCGATACTGCCGGCTCGGAGGTGAAACGATCAAGAGCCGACACAAGAATTCTGCCAATAGCACCGAAACCACCGAAGTGAACAAGATCATCGACTATGCCGACCAGTTGCCCGAGCACCGGCGGCGGTTGATCAAAATGAACTTCGATGCGCTTAAGGCCTATTTACCCGAGACGTATCAGGGTCGCGTGACTTTGTTCAAGAGTTCGCGCGCGGCCTCTATTCGGCGTATTCGATCCGGAGACCAGTTGGCTGAAGCTGGCCACAGGTGGCGTCGAAGTGATTACGGTGCCTGGATCACACGAAGGCATGTTCAAGGCCGCGCAGGCGCAAGTTCTCGCCGACCGGCTTAAGGGAGCTATCGAGCAAGCACGGTCACAGTAGCCAGTCAACTTGCTGCTTTAAGAGTACCCGAACAAGTTCGGGAGTCCGCGGTGTTCGCCGGACTCCTCTTCGGGAGTCCGCGGTGTTCGCCGGACTCCTCGACTTGTCGAGGAATTCTCGTCCATCGGAGCGCTCGCAGGCCGGCCCGACGCCTGGTCGGGATATGGCACGAGAATACCGTTGCAACTTCCGTTTATTGTTAGACTATTGTAATGTTTTGTTAACATAGAATTTTTCGAATTTCGGGTATAATGGTAATTTGTAAGGTCTATTCAGCCCACTCGCATCGGATCGCGGGGCAATGCAATGACAAAACTCATAACTGACAACCAAAACGAAGACTGTCAGAATGCTTCAACTTCCCGGCGAAGCACGCGTTCCTCAAAATCGACCCTGATCGCTGGCATCGTAGCAGCGGTATTGGTCATGGCTGTTGGGAGTGTTGCCGCGGCGCCCAACGCCCTGGTAATCGCGCGCTTACAAAGTCAGGCGGCGCCTACACCGCCCGTGGGTCCTGGCGACGAGGTGCTTGAGCTCACTCCCGCGCCCCGAGCTGTCGGGTGGGCGCGCAGCGACGATAGCCGCAACAACCGTTTCGGCAACTCGTTTCTTTACACTGGCGTCTCCCAGGGACAGATATTCCACGGCGGGATCCAGTTCGATCTGTCTGACTTGCCCAGAGGCGCGCCGGTGCGCTATGCTGCCTTGGTGCTGACCGGTCTCGACGATGCGCGCCTGGACCGCACAGGTCGCGCAGACTGGGAAGTACGCTGGCTGTCGCCAGAGGTCAACGAAAACTGGTCACGGATCACGTTTCAAGATCTCCACAATGCGCCGGTTTTCCAGACGATTCTGCCCCCCGTCGATGCAGCCAGCCTCCAGCCCGGCGGGGTCAACAGCTTCACTTTTAGCGAAGCACAGCTCCGCGCGCTGGAGAAGGCTCGAGTTCGATGAGCAGTCCCAGATTGCGTTTCGCCTCGATGGTCCGGAGACGGGCGCCGATAACCTCTTCGCCTGGGACACGGGTTTTGGCTCCACCAGCAAGGGCATCCGGCCGAAGCTGGTCATCGTGATGGGTCCTTCGCCGACCGTAGCGCCCCCAACACCTACCCGGGACTATGTGGTTGTTACCAGCACGCCTACACCGGAAAACGTGCTAACAGCAGCGGCCATTGCTCAGGCGGCTACACTTCAGGCCGCCACTACAGGCACGGCGACGCCAACCCCTCCGAACATGGCAACTGTCACAGCCACGGCGGAGAACGAAGGGACCGCAATAGCCCTGGGAATGCCTTGGGCGGTGACTGCCACGCCGACGCCGCTGAATGCGCAGACGGCCACTGCGGCTGCCCTCTATGCTACGGCGCAGGCGTTGACCACAGGCACCTGGACGCCGACGCCGACATTCTATGTCACAGCCATGCCAACACCTACGTTTGTGGTCATCACGAACACGCCGACGCCCAGGAACGCAACCGCTTTGCTCGCCTGGGCCATCGCGCAAGCGACAGCACGTGGCACGGACGGCCCGCCCACAGCCATTCCAACCGGTGTGATCACGGCTACTCCCCGCTGGGTCGTGGTCACCAGCACGCCAACCCCAGAGAATGAAACCACAGCCCAGGCTGTGCGGATTTTGGCAACGGTGGCTGCGCTCACCTCCGGTACGTATACGCCAGCGCCGCGGAACATGATAACCGCGACGCCTACACCAACGGCCACGCCGCTTCCGCTATTGGCAGCGTTGAGCCCTACGCCAACCCGGACTCCGTCGCCCAACATCGTTCCCGACTCCCTGAAAGGAAAGATAGCGTTCCGCTCCGATCGCCTCGGCGGAGAGCAGCTGTTCGTGATGGATGCGGAGTGTGCACTGCGGCCCGGAGGGTGTCCTGACTCAGAGGTGAAGTTGTTGCGAGAGAGATATCCTTACGACCTGGCACAACAGCGTGAGGCCTATTCCCCGGACGGCAAATCTCGCCTGCTGGTCCGCCTGGAGACACAGACTGGCACGGATGGACAAGTTGGAAACGTGCCAAAAGTGATGATAGAGGAGAGCGCCTATGATTCAATTCGTCGTCTATCTCCATTCACCGGCGGAGCTTATGATCCTGTTTGGTCGCCGAACGGCGACAGAATCGCTATGGTTTCAACTGATCCGGGCAACGACGAGATCTATGTGATGGATCCGGACGGCGCCGATGTGCGGCGTTTGACCAGCAACATCTGGGAGTGGGACAAACATCCTACCTGGTCGCCTGACGGCAGTCGCATTCTCTTTTATTCCAACCGTGACAGCGGTCAACGCCAGCTATGGATGACGGACGCTGACGGCGGCAACCAAGTCAACGTCAGCAATAATCAATATGAAGACTGGGATCCAGTCTGGATCAAGTGAGCTTATGGAACTTAATCGCGCACTCAGTTCGATTCGCCGGTGGTGGTGGCTCATCCTGGCAGGCACCGTCTTGGCAACTGTTTCCGGATTCATCGTGGCACGGATGCAACCGCCTATCTACGAAGCAAAGGCGACGGTGATGGTCGGGCGTTCCATCGAGAATCCCAACCCTTCCAGCAACGATCTCTTTCTAAGCCAACAACTCGCCCAGACCTACGTGGAAATCGCCTCACGCCGGCCTGTTCAAGAGGCAACAATCGCCGCATTAGGGATTGGTGGATTGCCGCCCTATCGCGTCGCCCTGGTGCCCGACACCCAATTGCTGGAAATCAAGATAGGCGATTCGGACCCTCAGCGCGCCATGGCCATCGCCAACGAGCTGGCCAATCAGCTTATCAAACTAAGCCCCAACACGCAGGGAAAAGGGATCCAGGATCGGCGCGAGTTTCTCACTCAAGAGGTTCAGGATCTCGAGAATAACATCAACGCCACACAAGCCCGGTCCAGGAACTGAAGGATCAGCTGGACGGCATGTTTAGTGCGAAAGAGATCTCAGATACGAACAACCAGATCAATGCCCTGGAGGCCAAACTCTTCGCCTACCAGTCCAGCTATGCGGACCTTGTCAGCATCTTGGAAGGCGGCGCGAATTCTCTTGAACTGGTCGAGCCGGCGATCTTGCCACTGGAACCGATCAGCTCCAACGTGGCGCGCAATGTCCTTGTTGTTGCAGCACTGGGCCTTGCGTTGACCCTTATGGCGGCCTTCCTGCTTGATTATCTGGAGGATACCTTCAAAACCCCGGACGAAATCACAAACGCGCTGCGGCTTCCGACATTAGGCGCTGTTCTCAAACTCGACGGCAAACGGACGGCTGCCAAACTGGTCGCGACCACCGATCCTGACTCGCCCAGCACGGAAAGCTACCGATTGCTGGCCGCAAACATCCAGTTCGCGAAGGAGAATCTTCATAGCCTGCTGATTACGAGCGCCGGTCCTGCTGAAGGCAAGAGCTTTACGGCGGCCCATCTAGGCATGGCGATGGCTTACGAGGGTCTGCGCGTGGTGATAGTCGATACTGATCTTCGCCGGCCAACGCTGCACCAGATCTTCACTCTGCCTAACACCACGGGGTTGACAACTGCGCTGCAGCAGGAACGACCCGAAGTTATGACCTTCCTGCAGGACACACACGTCAAAGGCCTGCGGCTACTCACTGCAGGTCCCAAGACGCCTAATCCTGCGCGGCTGATAAGTTCAGGGCGCTTAACACAGCTACTCGACGAGCTCAAGCAGCTTGCTGATATCGTCATTCTAGATAGTCCCCCTGTTCTTGCCATAGCAGATGCGACCGTTCTCTCGCGTCAGGTGGATGGCGTCGTGCTCATAGTGGACGCTGCAAATACGCGTCGCCGGGGAGCTGTTCGTGCAGTTGAAATGTTGGAGCACGCCGGCGCCACCCTGTTAGGGGTTGCGTTCAACCGGATCAGCCTGCAAACCAATCCGATCTACGGCTATAGTTACCGGTACTCGTCCACTGAACAGAGCGCCGAGCCAATTGCTCAACAAAGCCCAAAAGAGGGGCGGCGCTGGTTGCCGGAGACGATTTCGCGCCGTTGATCCGTGTTAGGACCAAAGTACTATTGCATTTCGCTTCCTCTCTTGGTAATATGATGCATGTCACCGATGCACTTGTTTTGGTGGCACGCACTCCAGACCCAGAGAGGCAGTCATGTCCACCCCAGTTCCCAGCTTGCTACTAACACTTGTCTTCTGTTTGGTTGCCGGTTCTTTTGGTGAATGGTGCGCCGAGCGCCTGAAGGAAGTCCCGGATGTCGGCGGCAAGTTGGCATTACTAGTGGCTGCTATGATGGTACTGGCACTTGCGACAATAAGCATCGCTTGACTTGAGAGCGAAGAGGGAAGCGAAGGGGAGAAGCGTGGGGTGAAGCGGAGCCGAGCAATCGGCTCCGCTTTTCTGTGCTGAGGAATGGTCGCCTGTGGCTTCAATCTCACGCGGCTCAGCCGAGCCTTAAATTAGTCTCTATTCCTGGCAAAGACACGACGCATTTTGCGTGCTTCATCGTTTAATGTATAATGGATGCGTTACGACCCTTCAGCCCGGTCGTGGCGTTTTCGTAGCTACAACGCACTGCGGTGGGTTATCTTTACTACTTCGAAAGACAATCGTAATGCATCGTGCTTGGTGGCATAGTTCGTTTCTATGGAGCGTTTGTTAGCTCCTAAATGCGGTATTTATTGCCATTCTGTTACGGCATAGAAAACACTGTCATCAAGTTGTAAGGTTTCTTTTCCATTTCTTGCAGTACAATAGTTTGTAAGCCAGCACATCGTTCTCCCGTCGGGCTCAAAGTTGATCGCTTGCAAACGCAATACGAGCTAAGGTCCATCTTAGCTGGGCATTGCGCACCTCCAATGACGACTTGGGGCCGATCGGTTCGCGGCATCTTAGCTGCAACTTCATAAATTACGCCTTTTGTGAGTGTCTCGCGCGTTCGCAGATAATGAGCAGCGCCTGGGTCAGGTTCTTGGAATGAGAATTCTCTATATAGTCCCTTATACGCCCAACCTGATTCGGGTGCGTCCTTATCAGATTATCAAGCATCTAGCGCAGCGCGGCCATGGTGTGACGGTAGCAACCTTATGGACGGCACCAGAAGAGCAGGCGGAGGCACAGCAGTTGGCAACCTTGGGACTGCACGTCGTGAGTCGTCAATTGTCACCGGCGCGGTCTTTTTGGAACTGTCTGGGCGCCCTACCCACCGCGGCTCCCCTGCAGGCGTCGTTCTGTTGGCAGCCGGCGCTGACCCAGGCTATCTCGACAGAACTGACCAGACTTGACGCAACCGGAGAGATGGCCTTCGATGCCGTTCACGTTGAACACTTACGTGGCGCTCGCTACGGACTGTGGCTCAAGTCGCGATGGGCGACGTCAGGATTGAACAATCGGATCCCGATTGTCTGGGATAGCGTCGATTGCATTTCCTATCTCTTTGCCCAGGCAGCCGGAAAGAGCCGCAGTCTGAAGGGTCGTCTGATGACGAAGCTTGAACTGGGACGCACCCGTCGCTACGAGGGCTGGCTTCAAACCCAATTCAACCAGGTAATCGTCACTTCGCCGATTGACAAGGTTGCTCTGGAGCAATTAGCCATGCCCGAGCGTAGTATCTTTGGAAAGGACTCCAAGACTACGTTTCAACACAATCCTGATGGCACGAAACAAAGCATAGCGGTCTTGCCCAACGGGGTAGATCTGGACTACTTTGCTCCTGGCACAGATGCCAAGGAGCCAGCGACGCTTGTCTTCTCTGGCAAGATGAGTTACCACGCAAACGAGTCTGCTGTAGTGCATTTGGTGGACGACATCATGCCGCTTATCTGGGCGGTCCGTCCTGAAGTCAAGCTTGTAATCGCCGGCAAGGATCCAACCGTTCAAGTGCGACAACTCGCCGCTCATCACGCCCCTCGAGTTGAGGTTACCGGATTTGTACCCGACATTCGTCCGCACTTACGCCGCGCCACCGTTGCCGTGTGTCCTACGGTTTACGGAGCCGGTATTCAAAACAAGATACTGGAGGCGATGGCCTGCGGTACGCCGGTAGTTGCCAGCCGGCATGCCATCTCCGCTCTCGAAGCAAGTCCAGGAACGCATTTGCTGGCTGCGGACAATTCGAATACGTTTGCACAAGAAGTCCTTGCGCTTCTAATTGACCCTATACGGCTAAGCCAGATCGCTCTGGCTGGTCGAAAGTATGTAGAACAGCATCACTCTTGGAACGCCGTGGCTAGACAGCTTGAAGCTATTTACCGCAATCTACTTCCCGCGTTGGACCCCTTGGGGCCCTTAACTGCACGCGTGGGAAACCCGGATACGCCAGCAATCATGGCAGGATTCGCAACCACCTAGGTACTAAACAATGAACGCTCATGCCGATGAAAAGGTTCTTGGTCTAGAAGAAGCAGTCCGATCGCTTGGCCTTCCTGCACTTTCTTACCAAGCCCAACGACAAATCCTTCGCTTGGTTTTGATGGTCACTGACGGCTTGATGCTCACCGCAGCCGTTGTGCTGGCCTATGTACTGCGTTTCGACCTGGACGTGGGTTTGGCTACGGACGCCGCCATACAACCAGATACGTACACTGCCGTTATGGTGGTCATGCTGGCTTTCTGGCTGGTCCTGTTTAGTCTGTTCAGGCTTTATGATTTTGGCTACTTGCTGGGAGGCACCGAGGAATACTCCAGGGTGTTCGACGCATGCAGCGTAGGCATCGTGCTTGTGGTGATGGTCACTTTCCTGGTGCCAACGCTGCAAATCTCGCGCGCCTGGCTGGCCTTCACATGGCTTCTGTCCTTCATCCTGGTAGGCGGTGCTCGCTTCTGCGTGCGACGTGTCGTCTACGGGCTGCGCCATCACAAATATTTCGTCGTACCTGCTCTGATCGTGGGGACGAACAATGAAGCCATCGCACTGGCGGATCAGCTGGCCTCCTGGAAGACATCCGGCCTGCTTGTGTTGGGCTTCATTGATAACGGCGATAACGGCAACTCTCAGCCCGCAACCAAGCCAACTCAATTGCCTTTCCTGGGCGACCTGGATAGCTTGGGCCCTTTGGTGGAAAGCTATGGCGTCAAGGAACTTGTTATTGCAACGTCATCAGTGACATCGAGTAACCTGTTGGAATTGTTCCGAGGCTACGGCGTAAACGATAGCATCAATCTCCGGCTCTCGTCAGGCCTGTTTGATATCTTCACGACGGGACTAACCATCAAAGAGCTTGGCTATGTCCCACTGATCAGCGTCAACAAGGTGCGCCTTACACCTTTCGAGTCTCTTCTTAAGGGCTGCCTGGACTTCTTTGGAGCTGGCATCGGCATGATTCTGCTCGCCCCGGTCTTTGCCGCAATCGCCATAGCCATTGAACTCGACTCCCCTGGAGTAGTCATCTATCAGCGCCGAGTCCTGGGCCGCGGCGGAAAGATATTCGACGCCTATAAGTTCCGCTCGATGTACGTCGATGGCGACGACCGGCTTACCCCTGAGCAGTGGGTAGAACTTCAAACTCACCACAAGCTAAAGGACGACCCACGCGTCACCCGCGTTGGCCATTTCATCCGCAAATATAGCCTCGATCGAGCTCCCGCAACTGCTCAACGTGCTCATGGGTCAAATGAGCCTGGTTGGTCCCCGCATGATCACAGCCGCCGAACAGGAAAAGTACGGCAAATGGGACATGAACTTGCTGACGGTCAAACCTGGCCTGAGTGGCCTGTGGCAGGTGAGCGGACGCTCCGACATCGGCTATGACGAACGAGTGTCGATCGACATGCAGTATATCCGCAACTATTCTATCTGGATGGATCTCCAGTTGATCTTCCGGACCATCATCACAGTGCTCAGCGGCAAAGGTGCATACTAAACTCATGGTTTGGAGAAACCGGGAGTTCGATACGCCCAATTCCGCCGCAAAACCCCCGGTTTCAACAGAACATGAGTTTAGTACAGGCGTGACCCATGATTATCGCTCGCACACCTCTACGGATTAGCTTCGCCGGAGGCGGTAGTGATTTACCGGCTTTCTATTGCCGTGATACAGGCGCGGTCGTCAGCACGGCGATCAACAAGTACATCTACATCACCGTCAACGGAAAATTCGACCACCGGATTCGCGCCAGCTACTCTGTGACAGAGATCGTCGACCATATCGATGAGCTACGCCACGAGCTCATTCGTTCGGCATTGCGCATAGTTGGCCTCACCACCAGCATTGAGATCACGTCGATCTCCGACATTCCCTCCCAGGGAACAGGATTAGGATCCTCCAGCAGTTTCACAGTGGGCCTGTTGAAGGCCCTGCACGCCCACGCAGGCCGGCACGTAGGAGCGGAGCGACTGGCGCAAGAAACCTGCACGGTGGAAATTGACATGTGTGGCAAGCCAATCGGCAAGCAAGACCAGTACATTGCTGCTTATGGTGGCCTACAGTTTATCCAGTTCAACCCCGATGGCAGCGTTTACGTGGACCCGGTGGTTTGTAGACCGGAGACCAAACAAAAGCTGCAACAGGGGCTCCTGCTTCTCTACACTGGATTGACCCGATCGGCCGACAATATCCTGGCGGAGCAATCAGCCAATGCTGTCAACAACGAAGAGAACCGCCAGGTGTTGCGCAGAATGGTGAAGCAGGCGCATGAACTGCGCGAGGCCTTGTCGTCCAATGACTTGGATGGGTTCGGCGAGGTGCTACACGCGGGGTGGGCGGAGAAAAAAAAGCTGGCCAATGGCATTAGCAACGGCCAGATCCAGGATTGGTATGACCGAGCCCGCCAGCACGGCGCTATCGGCGGAAAGATCGCCGGCGCCGGTGGCGGAGGGTTCTTGCTCCTCTACGCACCCCGAGAGCGGCACGAGGAGATCATGCGGGCGCTACCGGAACTGCGACCTACACCATTCTGCTTCGAACCCCAGGGCAGCAAGATCATCTACGTGGAGGAAAGGCAATAGGCATCGGCCTACGGACTCCAAAATGCCATTGACCCGTCCGCGACCTGTCGCAATGCACCGTCTTTGGCACGAACGACGAATACGCCCTCCTGGCCATCCGGGCCAACCATCGGCAGCACGACCGCATCACTGCTTGGGGACCAGATACTGTAACTCAACGCGTACTGATCAAAAAAGGGCAGTAACTGGGTAATGAAGATCTCGGTCGGCTGAAAAGCGGTCAGCATACGCTGTTGCCCGCTAGCGACATCCACCACCCAAAGCTTGAAGCGGATCTCAGGATGGTCTCCCTGCAGACCTGGATTGCTCGTTGTTGCGACCAGTTCAGCCGGCCGAGCCGCGCCCGGGCTAGTTGAGCCGGACTCCAGGGTCAGATAAGCGATAGACCGGCCGTTGGGTGACCAAAAAAAGCCGGCGACCGCGTCGTTGACCAGGGTTCGCTCGTCTCCCGTCGCTGCATCCAGCAGACGGAGCGGCCCGAAGAAGGACACCTGCGGTGTGCGCGGGCTGGTGAAGGCCAGAAGGTTCTCGGTCGGGCTCCAGCTCAAGGCGACGAGCCCGGTATGCGCCACGCTCGATCGCTTACCACTCTGGCGATCTTCCACCACTACGTTTAGATCTTTGTCCTGTGCCTCGGCGTAAGCAAGATAGCGACCGTCAGACGACAGGCCCGGTGCCTGAAATAGCCCTGGCCCAGCGATGGTGTCGCCCAACGCGTCGCCGTTGGTGTCGATGAACCCCAAGCGCGCGTTATCGCCCAAGACACCGGAGTGCACCAGGAGTTGGGTACTGTCACGGGCCCAATCCCAGTAGAAGGGCTGGCCGTTCGCCAGTAGGCGCGCCTCGGCCTGGCCATCGGCCGGCGCCAGCCACAGCCCGATCCCGCGTCTGGCATTGGCCAGAAAGCTGACCTGCTGGCCGTCAGGTGACCAGTACAGATAAAAGGGGGCTTGCGTGCGGCTGCCGTAAACCTCCGTCTGCTTAGCCGCGGGTTCATCCGAGAACACGCGCACGGTCCCTTGCTCGCCGTCGCTGCCAACAGCCGCGATCTGGCGGCTGTCCGGCGACCAGGCCGGAAACTGAAAGCGCCAGCCGGTGTCGCTCAACAGGCGAGCATCTTCGCCGTCCGGCGCCACCGTGCCGAGACGGCCATCAGGGCCAATAAAAGCAATGCGGCCGATCGAGACAGCCGCAGCAGACGCTGCGGGCGCAGGTGTGAGCGGGCTGCTCTCGTCCGCCGAGTGCTCGCCAGGTACCGATGCCGCCGGCTGCACGGCCGTTTGCGACGCAGATCGCGCGCTGATCGGTGCTTCGCAGTACAAAAAGCCCAATGCCGGTCGCCGCCAGACAGACCAGCGTCACAGCGCCCAACGCCAGCAGGCCGCCGACCAGACACCAACGCCGGTTAGAATCGCGCTTTTCGGAAGGGGGGAATGGAGGTTGGGAAGAGTTCGTTTCGTCGCTTGTCATGGCTGCCCGATCTTGATGTGAGGGAGAGACCTCCAAGGTCTTTGCTTTCGCCCTCTGCCTTCGACCTCCGAGGTCTTCCATGACCTCGGAGGTCTTTCGGTTGATACCGCGTTAGCAAACCATACCCTACCACCAAACGTCCCCGCCGTCTGTGTTTGGCGCCACAGTCTCTCAGCTTGCCAGCCTGGCAGCGCTAGCCTAGGATACCACTGATCGGCTGTTTCGCACCGTCTGTTTGCAGGATGGGCACGTGATGACGCAAACCCACCCGCTCAAGGCCGGCCAGGAAAAAGTCGGCGTGCTGGAGAACCAGCGCCAGGAAGGCACCTCACGTGGTCGGCGCGGGGCTGGGACTGCCCCTCGGCCACCATGTGATCCGTATCAACCAGCAGGGTAAATTGATTGAGAGCTAGCGCACTTGACCCCCTTTGACTGACCGTGATAGGATTGCTTCCGCCACTGAACGAACGTTCAGTGAGACCCATCGAGCGGTGAATGCTGTACCGACAGCCCAGCTCCGCCCGGCGAAATGCCAGGGAGACTTCGATGCCCAGCACCCAAACCTCGGGACGACTTCGATCTGGTGATGAATACGCTATTTGAAGGCATAGGCAACTGATGGCACAGAAAGGTATCGCACAAGGCTTCGTGAAAACTACATCTGGCAATGACAAACACGCTTCGCCGCAGCGCATGATCGAGTTACGCGAGGTGGTCAAGACATACAAGACCGGCGCGGGTAGCTTCACAGCGATCGACGGCATCACCCTGGATATCCATCGGGGCGAGTTCCTGGGGATCATCGGCAAATCAGGCGCCGGCAAGACCACACTGCTCAATCTGATCTCCGGCGTGAGCAGGATCACATCGGGCAAGATCTTGTTCTACCCGCAAGATCAGGCCGGGTCCGCCGGGACCGGCAGCGTCTTTTCCATTGGCGACATGAGCCAGGACGAGTTAGCGGCTTGGCGCGGAACAAACATGGGCATCGTCTACCAGTCCTTCGAGTTGATGCCGCAACTGGACCTTGTCAACAACATCATGATGCCCCAGGAGTTTGCCGGACATTTTCGGCCGGGCATCAGCCAGGAACGAGCGCTGGAATTGCTCGACATCGTCGGATTGAGCGGGCACGCCCATAAGCTGCCTGCGCACATCTCTGGCGGTCAGAAACAGCGTGTGGCCATCGCCCGGGCGCTGGTCAACGATCCGCTTATCATCGTCGCCGACGAACCGACTGGCAGTCTCGACACGGCGACGGCTGAGACGATTCTCAACATTTTCACCAGTCTCGTCGACCAGGGCAAGACGGTGGTTATGGTCACCCATGACATGGAGATGGCCAGCCGTTTCTCGCGCCGGTTGGTGATTTCCGATGGCGAACTGGCGGATGAGCTGACTGTGAGTTCGAAGCAGGCGCCGCTGGATGAAAACGCCCGAACAAGTTCGGGAGTCCGTGATGTGCGCCGGACTCCCGAACTTGTTCGGGCGTTTTCAAGACAAAGCGAGGAACCGGAGCGCATCGAGGTCGTCATGCCGGACGGCGGACATGACGGCGCCGCCTTGCTATCCGCCGTGCAAACCAATTCCAGGCATGACGCGTCCCAACCGGCGATCTTTCTCAAGGACGTGATCAAGACCTATGTTAACGCGGCAGGCAGCTTCACCGCGCTGCGAGGCGTCGATCTGGAGATCGGCTATGGCCAATTTGTGGCGCTGGTGGGCAAATCGGGAAGCGGCAAATCGACGCTGCTGAATATGCTTACCGGGATCGACCATCCCACCTCCGGCCAGGTGCGCATCGGCGGCGAGGAAATCTACAGCATGTCGGAGAGCCGGCGGGCAAAATGGCGTGGGCACAACGTGGGCATTGTCTTTCAGTTCTTCCAGCTATTGCCGACCCTGTCACTGCTCGAGAACACGATCCTGCCCATGGACTACTGCAACGTCTACCGGTACCAGGAACGGCCGGAACGAGCCATGGCTCTGCTAAGACTGGTAGGCCTCGGGGAACACGCCTTGGACCTGCCAGCCAACCTCTCCAACGGCCAACAGCAGGCAGCGGCCATCGCCCGCTCGCTGGCAACAGACCCGCCCATCATCGTCGCCGATGAGCCAACGGGCAACCTGGATTCGCGCTCCGCCGACGTGGTGATCCGCGTGTTCCAGGAACTGGCGGCCCAAGGCAAGACGATTCTGATCGTGACCCACGACCCCTCCCTGACCAGTCGCACCGATCGCACGATCATCATTGCCGACGGCGAGATCATTGACCCGATCGTGGCCGGGGCGCTGCCGTCGTTGGACCATGGGCACATGCTTCAGGTCACCCACGAGTTGCAGCGAAAGCGCTACGGCCCAGGAGAAATCATCATCCGTCAGGGAGAGCCGGTCAACGGTTTCTACATGGTCGGCAGCGGCAAGGCGGAGATATGGAACGGCCATCCGACGCTGCCGATTGCCCAGCTTTCACGCAATCAATTCTTTGGCGAAGTTGAGCTGTTTGGCGACGAGGAAGCGATCGCCACGGTCCGCGCCGGAACCTCACCCGTCGAACTCGGCATATTGTCCAGGGACCGGTTCTCTGCACTGATGCAGGAGTCGCCTACGACCGCATCCTTGTTGGCCTCGGTAGCCGAAGCGCGGCGTCAGGAGAACCTGGCCCGCGGCCATTTAGGGGGACTACGATGAAGTTGAGTATGATGCGCCCCAGCTGGCAAAAGGTGCTGGCAGACCTGTGGGCCGACAAGACGCGCACGTTCCTGGTGGTTACGTCCATCGCCGTGGGCGTTTTCGCCATCGGCACCATCATGACCACCTACGTCATGTTGAGCCAGGACATCCGTGTCAGCTACGCTTCGATCCAGCCGGCCAACATCGAAGTGTTTACCACTTTGTTCGACGATACGGTGGTAGATGCCATCAAAAACATCCCTGGCGTTGCCGACGCTGAAGGCCGTCAGATCGTGTCGCTGCGCGCGAGTAAAGACGGGATCGCCTGGCTGCCACTGGATATCTTCGCCAACAAAGATTTCGCCGATTCTGAGATCAACTTGCTGACCGTGATCGAGGGCACCAGCAGGCCAGACGACCGCCAGCTGCTAGTGCGCAAGGACCTGATGAACGACACGGGGTTCCATGCGGGAGACGAGGTGCAGGTGGTCCTGGCTGACGGCACGATACGATCGATGCCCGTGGTCGGTGTGGTGGGAGATCAGTCGGCAGCAGGCGATTTCACCGCCCCACCGCGCGGCTATGTCACACAGGCAACGGCAGAATGGCTGGGTGGACAGGACGAATACAACCGTCTCTTCGTTCGCGCCCGGAATGGCGACGATGAAGAGGTCATTGACGCTGTGGCCACAAAAGTTGAAGACAAGCTGGAGCGCTCAGGCCATACGGTGTATCGAACCGAAACCAACAAGACGACCGAACACCCGATGGCTTCCACGGTGCTGGCGATGCTGGGTGTGCTGGCGGCCTTGGGCGTTCTGATCACTGTCTTGAGCAGCTCGCTGATTTTCAACACCCTCAACGCGCTGCTCAGCCAGCATCGACGCCAGATCGGGGTGATGAAGCTGGTGGGAGCCCGCAGCCGTCAGATTTCCGTGATGTACATTGCGCTCATTGTCTCTTATGGGCTGATTGCGCTGGCTGGCGCCGTGCCGATGGCGATGGTGGCGGGCTACGGGCTTGCGGCCTTCGTGAGCAACATGATGAGCATCGATCTACAGGGTTTCCGTGTGATTCCGGCTGTCATCGTCGTGCAGACAGTGATCGCCCTGGCTGTGCCCCTGATTGCCGGCTACTTCCCTGTGAACAAAGGCGCGAAAACAACCGTCCGGCGCGCCATTAGTGATAACGGCCCAGAGGAGCGCGCGAGCGGCACCGGCCTGCTGGATCAACTCGGTGTCTGGTTCAAGTGGCTGTCAAGGCCGTTGCTTCTGTCCATTCGCAACACCTTCCGCCGCAAGGGACGGCTGGCGCTTACCTTGTTTACCCTCATCATTGCCGGCGCGGTCTTCATTGCCGTGTTCAACGTGCGCACGTCGCTTTCCGATTTCATGGATCTACTGGGCCAGCACTTCATGGCCGATGTGACGGTGACATTCAACCAGAAGTACCGCATCGGGCAGGTCGAGCAGGACGCCTATCAGATCCCAGGTGTGAAGCATGTTGAGGGTTGGGGCGGGGCAAATGCGAAGATCGTGGACCAGAACGACGACAAGGTTGCCAATTTGCTCTTGTCCGCGCCGCCGGCCGGGTCGACTATGTTGAAAGCGGACATGCTCGCCGGGCGCTGGCTCGTTCCTGAAGATGAGAAAGCGCTGGTCGTGTCCGATTCGATCTGGGGCAATTACCCCGATTTGCAGCCGGGCGACACGCTACGCGTCGAGATTGACGGCAATCGCGCAGAGGAGTGGCCGGTAGTCGGCATCTTCCGCTTCACCGATATGCTGGGCGATTCGCTGGGCTACGCCAACTATGAGACGATCTCACGCATCACGAATACGCTGGGCCGGGCCACAACGTTTAAGATCGTCGCCGATGTAGAGACAATGGCGCGCCAGGATGCTATCAGCAAGGCAATGGATGAACATCTGCGCCAACGAGGCTACAAGATTAACAATGTCGAGGCTGGCCTTGTCTCCCGGCAACAGCAGTCGCAGGCGATCAACATCCTGGTCATCTTTCTGCTGATGATGGCCCTGTTAACAGCCGTCGTCGGCAGCATCGGCCTCGCCGGCACCATGGGCATGAATGTGTTGGAACGAACGCGCGAGATTGGGGTCTTGCGGGCTATCGGCGCCGTGGATTTTGAGATCATCAAGTCGGTGGTGGTTGAAGGCATGCTGATTGGATTGATCAGTTGGGCCGTGGCCGTCGTGCTTTCCTTCCCGATCAGTTTCCTGCTGCTGCGCATCATCGGAACTGCGATGATGAGGAGCGAGATCCCCCTGTCATACACGGTGTACGGAATGTTGCTCTGGTTGGGAGCCGTCATTGTCTTGTCAGTGATAGCCAGCATTCTGCCCGCACGGAACGCAGCGCGCCTGACAATCCGCGAGGTGCTGGCTTACGAATAAGCACCGGTTTAGCTAGAGCCTCCTGCAGCGCCTTCTCGACGCTATCAGTCGGGCTGACTTTGACTTGCACGTCAGCCAGCCGGCCTTGCTCGTCGATCACGAAGTGACTGCGAATGATACCCATGTACTTCTTGCCGTACATCGACTTCTCACCCCACACGCCGTAGGCCTCGGCCACGGCGTGATCGGCATCAACCAACAGGGTGAAGGGCAGGTCGTACTTGGTCTTGAACTTGCGGTGCGACTTTTCGTCGTCCGGGCTGACGCCCAGCACCACGGCGTTCTTCTCCTCGATCTGCGGATAGGCGTCCCGAAAGCCGCACGCCTGAGTCGTGCAACCGCTGGTGTCGTCCTTGGGGTAGAAGTACAACACGACCCGCTTGCCGCGCAGACCGGACAGCCGCACGGCCTGGCCGCTGTCGCTCGGAAGCTCAAAATCAGGCGCCATGTCGCCAACGTTGAGGGATGTTTCGGTCATTAGTTCTCTCCAGTCCTAAAGATATAGCGCAAATTGCTAATTTACAGCGCCGCTCATGGCGCAAATTGGCAATTTGCGCTACATGAAGACGGAGTCCACTCTGCCGTCTACGGCTTGGGGCAAATCATCTCGATCGTGAAGGTGGGGTTCGCAAAGCCCCAGTCCGCCAGGCGCTGCCAGGTGTCGGGGTGACGCTCGGCCACGGTGCGCGCCACGGCGCAGGCGGCTGAGGCATCGCGCGTCGTGCGGTAGGCAATCCACCACAACTCAGCCAGCCACGCGTAGGAATCTTCGGGATAGCGTTTTGCCAGATCGGCTACGGCCTTGCTGGCCGCGTCACGATCGCCTGCGTATGCCTGGGCGACGGCCAGCCGGTAGAGCGCATAGGTGCGCAGCTCGTCCGTTTCATTCTCACGGATCCAGCAGGCCACCAGCCGCGGATCGTCGACAGATCGCGCGGTAGGCAGCAATGGCAGCAGCATACCCATCCTGCGCCCCGGTCGCCATGGCAATGTCGCCGTCTTGGACACGGTGATACAGGCAATCCGAGGGGGCAGTCTCCTGACGGACAAGCTCGTACAGCGCGCCGGCCGGCGAGGCCCAGGTGTTGGTCACGACACGCTGCGGACCGGCCAGCACCGTACCGACCACCCCGCCGGAGAGCACCAACTCCTGCCCGCTCCCTTCCGGGAGGACATCGGCCAGTTGGACGGCTGCCGAGGCCATGGTCGTGCTGCCGTCGATCCAATCCTGAAAGCTCCCGTCGACCCATGAGATCACATGAACCGTGCTGAAACAGGCCTTGCCGCCACAGGTCGTATCGCTCCAGACCACGTCCGCCTGTCCGTCAGCATTGATATCTTCCGCCGCTAGCAGAACTACGTCGGCGGCCACACCGGTTTGGTACAACACCTCCCAGCCCAGGTCGCTTGGCCCAAGCACCGCGAGCAGGCCCAACGGGTTGGCGCCGTCGGGCTTAGGATCGGCGGCGACGATCACTACCTCCGGCGCTGGCCCGCCGCGCAACGCTGCCGATCGCGCGACGCCCCAGTCAGCGGTCAGCGCGCCGCAGCGCGCCAGGTAGCTCTGCAGGATCGCCGGAATGCCGTTGAACTCGGTCAACGCCAGCGCTGCCGAGAGTGGGAAATCCTCCAGCTTATCCGGGCAAGGGACCTTGAGCGTCATCTCAGGCGTCGCCGGCACGCGGATGCGGTCTCCCGGCCGCAGCACCTGGTTCGTCCGCATGGCCTGGGGATTGGCAGCCTGCAGCGTCGCGACGCTCACGCCGGTCCGGGCCGCCAGCACGGCCCACGAATCGCCGCGGCGCACCGTCACCCAAATGCCATCGTCAACAACTGCCGTCGGGGTCCCTGTGGCTGCTGCCGAGCTGCCAGAGGGCGAGGGGAGACAGAGCTGTTGACCCACCAGCAGCCAGCCCTGCGGTTGCTGCGCCAAACGAGGGTTCGCTGCCTTGAGCGCGACAATGCTGATCCCGGTGCGCTGCGCCAGGTTCGACCACGAGTTCCCCTGCTGGATGCGGTACCAGCGGCCCTGACAGGAGTTCTGCAAACTGGCGCGCCGGACAGGTCCGGCGGCTTGGCTGGTTCCGGCCAGCACGGCGACGACGATCCATGCCAGGATGCTTCCCGCCAGGAGTTTGCGCACGTGCTCAGATAAGGAGAATTGTGAGCGTGTCATGGAAAGGCTACCAAGAAATCAGCTTATGTCATGTTGAGTGCTCTGTTAGATTGATTTTTGTGCCGTGTCATCCTGAGGCTCGGCGAAGGATCCCCGCTTGCATCCACGCCGAGATCCTTCGCCGAGCCTCAGGATGACACGGCAAAAAATCTAACTTTACAGAGCACTGAGGTTCGCCAAAGCACACTTGCGCCGCATGCACGTGTAGGTGTCCCCCGTTTTTCACCCAGTCAAAAGGGCGCCGCTGGGCCTCATGGAACTCAGGAAAGACCCAAGACGAACCGTAACCCAATGGGTACAAGGCTGCTGCCGCCGCCCGGACCCAGTTGGCCCTGGAGCGTCCAGATGAGTGCCAGCAATACGGCCACACTTGTGATCGTCAGGCAGAGCAGCAGGAAACAGCCCAGGCCGGCTGCGGCGCCGATCAAGAACCTGCTTTCTCGTTTTGCGGCAGCGGCGTGGTCAATTTGAGGCTGCATCGTAGTCTTGACTTCTCCGCGGCGAGAATGGGGGTGACCGACGCTGCATCGGATGGCCGGCGGGCGGTCAATTTGAGCGCCCACGGTAACAGAACCTCATCGACGAAGCGCTCGAGGCGGCTCTGGTATCGGAGCGCGAGCAGGGCAACAATCACCACGATCACGACTCCGGCGATAAAAAACGGATTGCGGTAGTCGATCACGCCTGCGCCGACGGCCACGGCGATAAGCACCGAGGGCGTTCGCACCAGCGCCGCGACTGCGATAATCTTCCAAATGGCCAAGCTTGTCAAACCGGCGATGTAGTAGGGAACGTCGCCAAACGGCGCCAGCATCAGGATAAACCAAATCGGCAGAGAGTCCAAGCGCGCCACGTGCTCCCAGCGGTTGAGCCGATCCTCACCCACCATACGCAACACCAAGGGCCGTCCCAGCAGCCGCGCCAAGCCGATGGCAATCGCACCGCCCAGCAGCATGCCAATGACGCCATAGAAGGCGCCCTTGGGATAACCAAACAAGAAGCCAGACGCTACCTGGGTTACATAGCCCGGGATAAAGGCCACCACGACCTGCAGCGCATTGAGCGCGATAGCTCCGAGCGGACCGAGCGGACCCAACTGATCGAGCCATGCCTGGATTTGCGCCTCGTCGCCCAGGAAATCCAACACCTGCCGGTGATAGCGAACGGCTAGAGCGACGCCGGCAACAATCACCACGGCAACGAGGATACGCTTGAACCAGGTCTTCATGCTTGAATTATACGCCAGAATGGGTGTCCTGTCGAGTAGAGGAGGTTCCATGGCATGTTTTGGCGTCACCGTCGCTCCTATGACTCTCATCACCGTCGTTCCCGCGGAAGCGGGAGCCCCATCTGCGGTGTTGTTTGCGCAAGCACGCCGGATGGATGCCCACGTCCGCGGGCATGACGGTGGTGAGGCGTCCGAGGGCATGATGATCGTGAAGCAAAAGAAGAAACGGTTACATCGGTTGTTCACCGAGCACGATCTCCACCTCAAGCGGTTGATCGCCCCGCCACAGCGTGAGCGTGACAGTCTGCCCTACCTCGGTTTTTTCTTGCAGGTAGGCATTTAAATCGTCCCAGGTCCGCACAGGCAGGCCGTCGATCGCGGTCAGAATGTCCCCACCGATGAGATAGCGACGACGCCCGACGACCCCCTGATCGGTGGCGGTTCGGATACCCGCCCGTTGTGCGGGGCTGTTGTCGTAAACCTGAGCAATCAGCATGCCCTCTGCCACGGGCAGATTGAGTGCCTGCACCAACTCCGGCAGCAGTGGATAGCCCAGGCCCTCGATGCCCAGCCAGGGATGGGGAAAACTGCCTGTGCGGATCAGCACGGGCACAATGCGTTTGAGCTTGTTGGCCGGGATCGCCAGCCCAACACCCGCAGAGGTGCCAGACGGCGAGAAGATTGCCGTGTTGACGCCGATCAACCGGCCGCTGCTGTCGAGCAACGGCCCGCCGGAGTTGCCGCGATTGATCGCGGCATCGGTCTGGATGACGCCGCGCAGCACCTGGTTGTTGTCTAACGCCAGCGTACGATTGATCGCGCTGATCACGCCCACGGTCAAGGTACGCTCGAATTGGCCAAAGGGGTTGCCGATGGCGATAGCCCATTGGCCGACGCGAAGCGCGTCGGAGTCGCCAAGCGGAAGGGGCGTCACCCCCGATGGGATCTGGTCCACTTTGAGCACGGCCACATCGTCGGGTGGATCCACGCCTATTACCTGCGCCGGCATTTCAACGCCCTCCTCAAAACTGACGACGATCTCGTTGGCGCCCTCGATCACATGATAGTTGGTGACGATGTAACCCGCCGTGTCCCAAACGACGCCGGAGCCGGCGCCCTCCTCCGGGTAAACGCCGTAGAAAAAGTCAGAGCGAAAGGTTTGGGTGGTGATATTGACCACGGCCTGACTGGCGCGACGATAGATGTCGATGATGCGCTGCTCGGCCACGTCCAGGTCCGACGCAGCAAGGGGTGTGGGCGTGGCAATCAGGACGATAGGCGTTGCCGTAGACCCCGGCTGCGCGGACGAAGCAGGTGTCGCCAGCAACACTGGGCTGGGCGCGCAGCCTGTCAGCACGAGGATGACCAGGAGAGCCGCTGCAAGACGGTTGAAATGCTTTCGAGAACCGGACATGGCGATTGACCTCTTCGTTAGGCTTCGCCGGCAGCTACTGCGTTCGGCCCGTCTGGCACAATCGATCCTGTCGGCTCTGTTTCGACGTCGACGGAGGCAAGCACTGTCTCAGGCACAGGTTGGCGGCCGCTCACGCTTCGGGTCGAAGCGATGCGCCTGAAGCCATGCGCAAGCGCAGCCAACAGGCCGAACACCACCAGTCCGGCCAGAAAGGCAACCAGGAACAGGGCGCCTATGCCGATCAATTGCGCCTGCATCTGCCCCGGCCAGTCGGGTTGATATCCGAACGCGGGCAGAAGGCCGGTGACGCCTTGGCCCTCGACACCCAAAAACGAAGTTGCACCCACGCCGTTCCAACCGGCGCCGGCCAGGCCGTCGCTCAGCAGACCCACCGCAAGCAGGCCGACCAGCCCGCCCACCAGGTGCACCGGCGCCAAGGCGGTATCGTCGTCCAGGCGGATAACCTCACGCACCAGGTAAGTCAGCAGTGGTACGATCAGACCCACTACCAGACCGACGGCAACGGCAGCCCAGGGCGGGAAGAACGGCCCAAAGGCCATGCCGGCGATCGCGCCAGCCGCCAGACCGCGAGCAGCCATCAACGGATCGGGTTTACCGGCGGCAAACCAGGTGTAGGCCAGAGGTACCAGCGCGCCGCTTGCTGCTACCAAAGCAGCATTGACCACTCCGCGCATCGGCAGCAACGTCGGCAAGTCGAGCAGTGGATTGGCCCAGGCCCAACTCATGCTGCCGGCCAGAATAAAGAAGGCGCCAACAGCCGCCAACAATGGGAGGTGCACGGGCGGCATCTCTACCGCTTGTGCGTTGGCGCCGGAGGTCTGAACACGAGGACGACGCGGTATCAAGACCAGCAGGCCAGCCAACGCCGTGGCCGCTCCGAGCATGTGGACCGTACCTGCGCCAGCAAAGTCGACGAAGCCATGCCCTAAGTTAAGGTTAGCGCCCAGGTTGGCCAGCCAGCCGCCTCCCCACACCCAATTCGTGGCCAGGGGATAGAGCAGCCCGCCGATAAGCAGGCCGCCCAGCAGGGTACTGAAGGAAGGAGTTCGGCCGCGCAGTGCCAGGAGCGGGAGCATGGTGGCGGTCGCTACCCAAGGCAACTGGGCAAAAAACAGCCCGTAAGCGGCCGGCGTGGCCGCTGACCCGACCAGCCCCCAGCCGTTGAGTCCTGCCATACCCCATTTGTAGCCCCAATCGCCTGCAACCAGGGTCCACTCCCAGACGAGGTCGCTAAAGCCGGCCGCGGGTGAGGTGACCAGTCCAAGGCCGCCGAAGGCCAGCCCGAAGCCCACAGCGAGGAAGAGCAGCACGCCCAAAGAGGCGCCGGCGACGCCCGCCAGGGCGGTTTGCCAGGCGCGTTGCTGGGGAACCCCGGCAGCGGCCACCAAGACGAAACCTGCCGGCGTCAGCCAGGCCATACACGCTGCAAGCAGGCGTGCCAAGTCGAACCCAGGCGCCGTCTGGGCACTGGCAGAGGCAAAGGCAGGCAGCGCCGCCAGTCCGCCGAAAGCGATGGCGATCCCGCCGGAGATCAGGAGTTTTCGATGCAGTGACACGTGAGGACCGTCCTGGGACAGCAATGGGAATAAGTTACTTAAGTTGCTAGGTTGTATAATACCAGAGTGCGGGACAAAATCCAAGTTGGCAAAGTTGAAATCAGGCCAGGCTCTCCCGCCACCACGCCCGCCAGAGGCGCCACTCGTGGGTTTGTTGGTTCCAGCGCAGCTCCACAGTGTCACCACTGGCTGTTTGCGCCAGGAAACAACGCCAATCAATCGCAGCCACACGCTCGGTCCATTGACGGCCCAGGCCCGCCAGATAGCGCGTGCGGCCCTGCCAGATAAACGCAGTAGGCTGGACCGAGCCTCCCGGCCCGAAACGAACCTGAACGAGCACCGCCTGATCGACAAAGCTCTCAATCATCTGTAGAATCCTCCAGGTAGTCCAATAGCATGTGCAGGGCGGCCAGAGCTGAGCTTTCCTTGTTTGCGCGCCGATCACCTTGCCAGAGCTCGCTACGGTCGATCTCCCGATCGGCTGTAGCGAGGCATAGATACGTAAGCCCCAGAGGCTTCCCGTCCGTGCCGCCGCCCGGCCCGGCGATGCCGGTCACGCTGACGCCCAGGTCGGTATGCAGCAAGCGGCGCACGCCCTGAGCCATCTGCCGGGCGCACTCAGTGCTGACCGCACCGTAAGTCGCCAAGGTATCGTCGCTCACGCCAAGCAACCGCTGCTTGGCATCGTTGCTGTAGGACAGGATGCCGCCGAAAAAGTAATCCGAACTGCCCGGCACATCTGTCAGGCAATCGCCCACCAGGCCGCCGGTGCACGACTCGGCCACGGACAGGGTTAACCCGCGCGCCCGTAGGAGCTCGCCAACCCGACGAGATAGGTCATAGGCTTCGATCATTGTGTCGCCTCACACATGGATAGAGGTTGGATGTTACTGGACAAGGCAGGCAGCTTGTGGTAGCATGGAATCACTGGCAGCCGTGTCCATGGCAGGACGGCAACGCCACCATAGGTGAGAATTCGGGACAGAATCAAGATAGAACGCTGGCGCTGGGTCGCCTAAGGAGAGTCTTACAATGAAGAAACTGCTTTTGCTTGTCGGGCTTGTGGCCGGCATCGCAGCCGCTGTAGTGGTCATCCTCAAGCTACTGAACCGAGAGCAGCCGTTGCCTGTGGCTTCTCCCGAGCGCTTCAACGGGAGCGATCCGCTGTCGTTCGACGAGAGTGAGCTCGGCGGGACCGTGAGCCCGGAGTTGCTCGGTATCCTGGTATGCCCGGAGGACAAAGGCTCGCTCACGTTGTCCGCCGATGGTAAGTGGCTGATCAACCCGCGCAACGGGTATCGCTACCCCATCCGCCGGGGCATCCCGGTGATGCTAATCGAAGAAGGCCGCAAGAACCGCGAACGCGAGCTTGATCGTTTCGACGGCATAGACAGTAGTCCCGTAGCGCAAACCCGGAATCGCCAGGAGCAAGGAGGCGGCTTGTCCCCCTCGCTCCTGGCGATTCTATATCTAGCGACTCCGACCTCCGAGGTTTTCTGAAACCTCGGAGGTCTGTCGGCTTATCGCGAATCTCGTTTCTTGCAGATCTCCGAGGTTTCGGAAAACCTCGGAGATCGTTTGTGAGGTCCTACCGCTCCGGTCGAACGCCCAACTCAACCGGAATAATAGTCTCCGAGCCGTCGGAGCGTATCACACTCAGCTGAACGGTGTCGCCGGGGGAGGCGAAGCGGAAAAGATAGATCAGCAGATCCTCGAAGCGCTCCACGGGGCGATCGTTAATGCCGATGACGAGATCTCCGCCCGACTTGAGGTAGGTGGGCTGGCCGTTGATATCCATGCCGAAGACGATGCTGGTGTCGCGATCGCCGCCGCGCAGGCCGGCATCGGCGGCAGGAAAGTTTGAGATCGCCTCTATCACATAGGCGCCCTTGACGTCGGCGGGGAAGCCGAGGGCTTCGGCCCACTCCGGGGAATACGTTCTTCCGGAAATGCCGATAAAGGGGTGCTCATATCTGCCATTCTTGATCAACGCCGGAACGACACGCTCGGCAATATAGATTGGAATGGCAAACCCGACACCGGAGTTGGCGCGCACGCCACCGTCGCTACGAATTTGGGCGTTGATGCCCATCACCTGGCCTTTGGAGTTCAGAAGCGGGCCGCCGGAGTTGCCGGGGTTGATTGGCGCGTCGGTCTGAATGACTTCGGGAATGGTATAGCTAGCGTTGAGCGAACTGATGCTGCGCCCCAAGCCGCTGACCGTGCCAACCGTCATTGAGCCAGCGAAGTCGAAAGGTGCGCCGATGGCGATCGCCCGATCGCCGACCTGCACCTCGTCGATGTTGGCGCGTTCCACGGACACCAAGTCGAGGCCGCTGGGATCGATCTCGATCACCGCAAGGTCACTGTTTACGTCCGCCCCCAGTACCTGGCCGCTTGCGGTCCGATCGTTGGAAAAGACAATCTGAACTTCTCGCGCGCCTTCGACCACATGTGCATTGGTCACGATCAGGCCGTTTGCATCCCAGACGAAGCCGGATCCCTGGCCCTGCGGCAGCAACTCGTCAGCCTGGGCGCCCAAATCGACGGTTGTCAGGTTGATGATCTTTACCACCGCCGGGTTAACCTTGCGATAGACCACGCGCAGGATTTCCGGCTCTGGGTCAGACCCGGGCTGGATATCGATCACCATCGGGGCGGGGTTAGGAGTGACCTCAGGTTGCACGGCGGTGACGGTGTTGGGCTCAGGAAGCACATTGGACTGGGCCGGCTCAGCGCGCTGACGGCTCAGCGCCATGTTATCTGACACACGCATAAAGCCGGCACCCGCAGCTACTACACAGAGACACAAGAATACCAACCCGATCAGCGCTGCAAAAACGATAACCGGAGCACGTTGTTTTGTATCCATTCCAAAAACCTTTCAACAGGCTGCTTTTTTGATCGCGTTGCGAACTGTAGGGTTAAGTATAGCACAGGGTGGTAGGACAAGCCAGGGAGGAAGCTTACTTTGAGGGTAACTGCTCAGGCTACCTTTGCCAGGGATTGGAAATCCCCTGGCTGAAAAAGAGAAGTGCCCTCAGGCACTGGGAACGGGTACATCCCAGGCCCTGAGGGGCCTTCTCAGCTTCAGACGGTGAATTCCATTCACCGGGCTGAGCAGTTACCTTTGATGAAAGCAGACCTCGGAGGTTTCGGAAAACGTCCGAGGTCTGCTTCTGACTCACATACACTTAACGCTTATACCGCCCGAAACTCGCCCTCGACGATGTCCTCCTCGCCGGCCGAGCCGTAGGTTCCATTGGATCCGGCGCCGTAGGCTTGCTCGCTGATGCGGTAGCTGGCCTGCTGCACCCGTTCCATGGCGTTGCGGATCGCAGTCGCATCCTCGCCTTTGACTGTTTGGTGCAGCTCGTCGATCAGTTGCTCAATCGCCTGCCGGTCGCTCGCACTCACCTGGCCGTTCAGGTCGCCAAGCGTGCGCTCGACACTGTAAGCCAGGGCGTCGCCTTCGTTGCGGGCCTCGATTAGCTTTTTGCGACGCTCGTCGGCAGCCTTGTTGATCTCCGCCTCGCGCACCATCCGCTCCACTTCGCCCTTGTTCAGGTTAGTCGAGGCCGTGATGGTCACGCTCTGCTGCTTGCCGCTGGCCTTGTCCTGCACGCTGACGTGCAAGATGCCGTTGGCGTCGATGTCAAACACGACCTCGATCTGCGGCAGCCCACGCGGGGCCGTCGGAATGCCCTCCAGGTTGAACTGCCCCAAGCTGACGTTGTCCGCCGCCAACGGCCGCTCGCCCTGCAGGACGTGGATCGTGACGGCCGGCTGGTTGTCCTCCGCCGTGCTGAAGATCTGGCTCTTGCGCACCGGCACGGTTGTGTTGCGCTCGATGATCGGCGTCGCCACACCACCCAGGGTTTCGACACCCAGGGTCAGCGGCGTCACGTCAAGCAGCAGCACGTCGTGGACTTCGCCCTTGAGCACACCGCCCTGCAGCGCCGCGCCCAAGGCCACCACCTCGTCGGGGTTGACGCCCTTGTGCGGCTCCTTGCCGCCGGTTAGGGTGCGCACCAGCTCCTGCACCATCGGCATACGGGTGGACCCGCCCACCAGCACGACCTCGTCGATGCCGTTAGCCGGGAGTCTAGCATCACGCAAGGCCGCCTCGAAGGGACCGACCAGGCGGGCAGTCAGGCTCTCGCAAAACTGCTCGAATCTGCTGCGGGTGAGCTTCATCTGCAGGTGTTTAGGCCCGCTGGCGTCCGCCGTAACGAACGGCAGATTGATCTCGGTCTCCATGACACTGGAAAGTTCGATCTTGGCTTTTTCGGCGGCCTCTCGGAGCCGCTGCAGCGCCTGGCGGTCTCCGCGCAGATCGACGCCTTCCTGCTTCTTGAACTCGTCGGCGATCCAGTCCACGATCAACTGGTCGTAGTCGTCACCGCCCAGGTGGGTGTCGCCGGCCGTCGCCTTGACCTCGACTACGCCGTCGCCGACCTCTAGCACCGACACGTCGAAGGTGCCGCCGCCCAGGTCAAAGACCAGGATCGTCTCATTTTCTTTTTTGTCCAGCCCGTACGCCAGGGCCGCTGCCGTCGGCTCGTTGATGATGCGCAGCACCTCGAGCCCGGCGATCTTGCCGGCATCCTTGGTGGCCTGGCGCTGGCTGTCGTTGAAGTAAGCCGGCACGGTGATCACAGCCTGCGTCACCGGCTCACCCAGGTAAGCCTGGGCGTCGGTCTTGAGCTTGCCTAGGATCATCGCACTGATTTCTTGGGGCGAGAAGATCTTGTTCTTGATCGGAACGCGCACGCGCGCGTCGCCCGAAGGGCCTTCGACGGTTTGATACGGCACCTTCTCGCTGGCCACCTCGTCGTAGCGGCGGCCCATAAAGCGCTTGATACTGAAGATTGTGTTTTCCGGGTTGACCACGGCCTGACGCCGCGCGGTCTGGCCGACCAAGCGCTCGGCGCTCTTGGCAAACGCCACCACGGACGGCGTCGTGCGGCCGCCCTCGGCGTTAGGGATCACCACCGCGTCGCCGCCTTCGATCACTGCTACTACTGAATTCGTCGTACCCAGGTCAATTCCAACTACCTTGCTCATTTCTGTAATCTCCTCAAAAAAACCTCTTTGGTATTTTGTTCGTAACTACTCGCCCGTCATTCCCGCGAAAACGGGAATGACGGGCGAGTAGTTACTTTTGTTCTCATTAGTGAACACGCAGACAAGCGACAAGTGGCTTCCGCCGCCTCGTCTCCTTGCCTCCTTGTCTACTGTACCACGATTGTGTTAGAAAAACGTCGGCGGAGTGTTGGAATTGCATTAGAGGTTGGTTCTCGCGCTTGCCGACCGATGGCCGGCGCCCCCCTTCGACGCATCACCGTAATCGCCCCCCCCGACACCATCCTGCCTAAGGTTGATCGGAGCACCCCCACACGATCGGGCTCCGCATTGCGCAAGAGCACAGTCACAGACACAAGCTAGGATGCACATGCTTGCGCAATAATGCACCCTTAGTGTGGGAGCAAGGAAATCACCCCTACCACAAGGGCTCCCACGATCAGACCCAGGATGCCCCCTCTGTCCGGGTCTTTCCGTAGGCGCACAGCATACCACTCACCGAAAACGCTGGCTAGCACACAGAAAACCACTTCTGTAATCAAGACTGGTATGGCAGTAACCATTGGCGATCTCCTGTTCCTGGCCACCACAGGCCGAGTGGTTGTGGCGGCTCTATCTTCCACGTTGGTCCTAGGAGCGACAATTCTGTCCCATGCCAACTCAGGCGTCAACCCTGACTACTGTCCGACCCAGTGGGTTACAATGGCGATGCGGCAATTCCGGTGTCGAGTAGCGCTGTAGGGTATCATACCAGCCTTTTAATGCGCTCGCTTGACGTTTCCCCTACCGCAGGTTGCCGGAATGCCAACGCTGCGGGGCTGCAAATAGGATCGCTGCTCTAGGCAAGCGCCCAGAAAATCGTGCAACATGAGCCGGTGCCCGATCGTGCAAACTGGCGCAAGCGAGCGTTCGCGGGTACAATAGCGCTCAAAGCCACTGCATTTCGACTTCCCCGGTCTTCTCGGTGACTCCGCGTTGCCGGCAAGATGTACGCGGGTGTGCAAAGGAGGATACCCCAATGTTTGACTTCATCACCGACGAACATCGCATGATTCAAGAGACGGCGCGTGATTTTGCGCAAAAGGAAATCGCGCCCATTGCCGCGCATTTCGACGAGACCGGCGACTTCCCCATAGACACCGTGCGAAAGATGGGCGCGCTGGGCTTTATGGGCATTGAGACGCCGGAAGTCTATGGCGGCGCAGGCATGGATACCCTGGCTTATGTCGTGGCCCTCGAGGAAATCTGCAAGGTCGACGCCAGCCACGGCACGATCATGTCAGTCAACAACTCGCTCTACAGCCATGGCCTGATCAAGTATGGCACCGAAGCCCAGAAGCAAAAGTACCTGAAGCCAGTGGCCAGCGGCCAAAAGATCGGCGCCTATAGCCTGACCGAGCCGATGAGTGGCTCGGACGCCGGCAACATGCGCACACGCGCTTTACTCAACTCGGCCGGCACCCACTATCTGCTCAACGGCCGTAAATCATGGGTGACTTCGGCGCCGTACGCCAATATCGTCGTCGTCTTTATGATGACTGCGCCTGAGAAGAAGCACAAAGGCGTGACGGCCTTCATCGTCGAGACCGACAAGCCAGGCTTCTCGCGCGGTAAGAAGAGCCCAAGCTGGGCATCCGAGCCAGCGCCACCAGCGAGATCCACTTCGACAACTACGAGTGCCCGATCGAGAATCGGCTCGGCGACGAAGGCGAGGGTTTCAAGATCGCCATGACCGTGCTGGACGCCGGCCGCATCGGTATTGCCAGTCAAGCCCTGGGCATCGCAGAGGCCGCGCTGGCGGCAAGCATCGCCTATGCACGGGAGCGTGAGGCCTTTGGCCAGAAGATCGGGCAGTTCCAGATGATCCAGCAGAAGCTGGCCGACATGGCCTGCCGGGTGGATGCTAGCCGGCTGCTGATCTACCAGGCGGCGCTGGCTAAGATGGCTTCCGTCAAGACCGGCCAACGCTACACGCTGGAGGCCAGCATGGCCAAGCTCTTCGCCAGCGAAACCGCCAACTTCTGCGCCACCGAGGCGATCCAAATCCACGGTGGCATGGGCTACAGCCAGGAGCTGCCGCTAGAGCGCTACTTCCGCGACGCCAAGATTACGCAGATCTACGAAGGCACCAGCGAGATCCAGCGCATGGTGATCGCGCGCAACCTGACGGGATTGCATTGACATCATGCGAGGATTGTGCTAGAACTCCCTTCACTGTCGAAACCGTGAGGGAATGATGAGCATCACTGCCAAAGAAACGCTTGTGCCCTTAACCTTGCAGACCGTATCGGCTCCAACATCGGGGGGAGCCAACGGTGGTGGGCGGCTGCCGCTCAATAGCGGCGACCGATTGACGCGCATCGAGTTCGAGCGGCGCTATGAGGCGTATCCGGACTCGAAAGCCGAACTGATAGAAGGAGTTGTCTACGTGTCATCTCCTGTTCGTGTTCGCAACCACGGCCAGCTTCACAGCTTGATCATGACGTGGCTTGGTACCTATTGGGCCGCCACGCCAGGTGTTACGGTGGGCGACAACATCACCGTGCGTCTCGATCTGGAAAATGAACCCCAACCCGACGGATGCGTATGGATGGAACGCTCAGGCAATACCCGGATCGACTCCGACGACTACCTCGCGGGCGCGCCTGACTCATTGTCGAAGTAGCCGCCAGCAGCGTAGCATACGATCTTCACGATAAGCTCCGAGTTTATCGCCGCAACGGCGTACAAGAGTATTTGGTGCTCGTGGCCTATGAACGGGAGGTCCGTTGGTTCAACTGGCAGGGTGGTGAGGACCGGCTACTTACCCCCGACGACAACGGCATCCTCCGAAGCCAGGTCTTCCCTGGCCTGTGGCTCGACCCGGCGCGCTTTTGGAATAGAGACGTAGCCGGTGTATTGGCGCTGCTCCAGCTCGGTCTGGCGACACCGGAACACGCCGAGCTCGTTCATCGACTCAGCCAAGCATGACGCGAAAGTCACGAAACCCGCAAAAGGGCCCTTCGGCAAAACTCCAGCCCGAAGGGCTTTTTCGTTTCATCTTTTCTCCAGTCGCTTGGCCTTCCGACCTCCGCACCCTCCACCCTTCACCCTTCACTCTTCACCGGCCCGCCCCGAGCTAGCTTCCTTCTTCTCAGCCCACACCAACATGGCCAAGACAATCACACTCAGGACGATCAAGGCAATCAACTTGTAGATGCGCGGGCCGATGCTCAACGCCAACAGGCCAAAAGCTGCGCAAAAGGCATAGTAGCCCAACACGATCTGTCGCTGGCCCAGGCCCAAGTCAAGCAAGCGAAAGTGCAGGTGGTCGCGGCCGCCCTGGCCAGGCGATTGCCCGCGCCGTTTGCGTCGCCAGATCAGCCAGGCCACGTCGACGATGGGCAGGCCCAGCACCATCAGCACAGTGGCCATGCGCGCGCCGCCGATGATGCCCAGCGCGGCCACGGCAAAGCCCAGGAAATATGAGCCATTGCTGCCCATGAAAATGCGCGCCGGGCTGAAATTCCACGGCAAGAAGCCCAGGGTCGCGCCCAGCAGCGCCAATGGCAGGATGGCCACTGAGAGCTGCGGCGGCTCGGCGCGAAAAAGCATGTGAATCACCAGCACGGCCGAGAGGATCGCAGTCACTCCCGCAGCCAGCCCATCCAGCCCGTCCAGCCAATTGACCGTGTTCATCGCGCCCAAGAACCAGAAAGCTGTCAGCGCCCACACGACCAGGTCGGGGAAAACGATCTGCGCGGTGGCATCGGTAAAGGGATTGTTGACCCGCTCGATGAAGATCAACGTTACGATGGCGATGGCCGCGCTGCCGAGCTGTACGAGGATCTGGCCGCGCCAGCTCAGCTCGCGCTTGTCGTCGACCAACCCCATGGCGAAGGCGAACGCGCTGCCAAGCAGCAGTCCCACCAGCCGTGTCGTTTCCTTGGGATCTTCGCTCGGCGGCAGCCAGCGGCGCAACAGAAGCACAGCAACCAACACTGTGATGGTGAAGGCGGCGACCATGGACACACCCCCCGTGCGCGGGATGTCACCCTGGTGCTGGCGCCGCCCGCCTGGACGATCCACCAGCCCCCAACGGTGACCCAGTCTCCCCGCAAGGGGCGTGAGCAGCACGGCCAGCAGGAGAGCCATAACAAAGACCGCAACAAAGATGGGGGCAAAGTCGCTGATCACGCCTGCGATTATACCATAACGCTGCACGACCTGACAGCTTCCGGGGGCCTGTCGGCCATCTATGCAAACGATGGGGCTCGGTTGGCCCCTCCGCCCGCTCACCTATCCTCGGAACTGGTGAGCCAGGGTCCGGGGTGCTTCGCAAGAAGGCAGCGCAGACCGGCCCGCGCGGCTAGTACAGGTTAAGATGAAGTCTTTGCTCCCAAACCTAGCCTGTGCTATCATCGCCTTACCATGCCCAATTTCGACCTGGTCTCAACCCAAGCCCGTACCCTGCCCGACGATCGCTGGGATGCATTTGTCGCCGCACACCCGGATGGCCACTTGCTGCAAAGCAGCCGTTGGGCCGCGCTTAAGTGTCGCTTCGGCTGGCAAGCCCAACGCGTGGCGCTGATGGCCGATGGCGAGATCGTAGCAGGCGGACAGGTGCTAGTGCGGCGACTGCCATGGGGCCAGACCCTGGCCTATGTGCCCAAGGGGCCTTTGGTCGACTGGCGCAAACCGGCCCAGGTACGCGGCCTGATGGAGGGATTGCGCCAGGTCGCCTTAGCGCACCGAGCCGCGCTGCTCAAACTGGAGCCGGACCTGCCCAATTCCCCGCTGCTCGACCTCCAATTGCAGAGTTACGGACTCCGCTGCGGCCACCCCGTGCAGCCGCGCAGCACGATCCACATCGATCTAAGCGGTGGGTCCGAGGCGGTGCTGGCCGGAATGAAACAAAAATGGCGCTACAACGTCCGCCTGTCCGAGCGCAAGGGTGTGTTCGTGCGGCCGATGGCCGCCGCCGATTTTCCGGCCTTCCTGGCTATGAACGCAGAGACCGGCCAGCGTGATGGCTTCGGCGTCCACCAAGCCGCCTACTACGAAACGGCGTTCGAGCTGTTTCCACCCAACCAGGCCCGCTGGTTGATGGCCGAGGCAGAAGGGCAGCCGCTGGCCGCGATTGTCGTCTTCGCCCTGGGCCAGAAAAGTTGGTACATGTGGGGCGCCAGCAATAGCCTGGAGCGCCAGCGCATGCCCAACCACGCGCTGCAGTGGGCCGGCTTGACCTGGGCCTCCGAGCGGGGCTGCCGCACTTACGACCTGTGGGGCATTCCCGACGAGGTAGGTACCGATCCCGAACGCTGGAACGACGATTACGCCGAGCAACACGGCGGGCTCTGGGGCGTCTATCGATTCAAACAGGGCTTTGGCGGCCAGGTCGTGCGCTATACTGGCGCCTGGGATCTGCCCCACTCCCGCATCGGTTATCGACTCTATTACGGCGCGCGCCGCCTGCGCCAGCCGCGCTAAATCGACTTCGGAGGTCTTCCGTGACCTCCGAAGTCTGTTCCCATCGCATACCAGCAGACCTCGGAGGTTGCCGAAAACCTCCGAGGTCGCAAAGGAGACACCCCATGGCAACAAAAGCGATGCTACTGGACCTACTGCACCGGGCACAGCGCGACGAAGACGAATTCGCGGCCTCCCTGAGCCAGGCCGAGCGTCTGACCGCCGGTGCCGAGAACGACTGGTCCCCCAAAGACGAGATCGCTCACGCGGCAGCCTGGATTGAACGCCTCGTCCTGAGGATCAAGACACCGCCAGGCGAAGTGCCAGCCTCGCCCATCGACGACGTCGACTGGGAAAACGCGGCGATCTTCAATGCCCACCGGCAGCAATCCATGGAGGAAATCCTGGCCTACGCGATACAATCCCGTGAGGGCCTGCTCGCCACGGTGGAAGCCCTGTCCGAGGAAGACTTGAACGATCCCGCCCTGCTGCCCTGGCTGATGGCCGGCCCACTGTGGCGGCGCGTCGCAGGCACCGGGTACACCCATCCCATGATCCACTACGCGGCTTACCTGACCCGGCACGGCCAGGCGGCGCTCGCCACGTGCATGGAGGAAGAGGGTGCGGCGCGTCTTGGCGCGCTCGACGACTCGCCCACATGGCGCGGCGAGATTCTGTACAACCTGGCGTGCCAATATGCCCTGAACGGCGAACGCGGGAAGGCCTTGGCTCTCCTATCAGAGTCCCTGAGCCTTCAACCCGATCTGCGCGAGTGGTCGAAGCAGGATGCCGACCTGGTATCGCTGCACGAGGACCCCGCTTTTCTGGCGCTGGTTGGTTAATGCAGGTGACCGGCGCAAAGGACGAGAGATTGAACTTTCTTGCCCTCGCGGCTATAATTTGATCATGCAATCGGCAAGACCTTCGACGACCTTAGTGCGACGCACGATTATAGACATGGCTTTGCGCCGCCAACGACCCGGTAGCGGCAGTTCAGTCGCGTTCCTCACTGAAAGGACCACGTTCATGACATGGCCTGATCTTTCCACCGTGCTTACTTCTGTTCCATGGGCGGTCGTAGGCGCCGTGGCGACTCGATTGTACATGCCCGAACGGCTAACTCGTGATCTGGACATTGCCATTTGGGTCGGCGATGCCGCAGAAGCACAAGGAAAACTGGCAACTGCCGGGTTTGTCAAGCAAGGTGATCGGAGTATCGGAGGCGCCACCTGGCAAACGCCCGACGGGCACCTGATCGACATCATAGAGGGAAGAGAATCTTGGTGGCCACAGGCATTGGCCGAGGCAGAGACGAACCGTGATGGCGCTGGACTGCCAATTTTACCGCTGAGTTACCTCATCTACATGAAGATGCAGGCTAGTCGCCCCCAGGACTTAGGAGATCTTGCCCGAATGCTGGGACAAGCTGATGATGATAGCCTGGACAAAGTGCGTGTCTTTTTCCGCAGACACTCCCCCGACGACCTTCAAGACCTGGAGAGCTTGATCAAGCTTGGCAAGCTAGAGGCCCAGTAAGAGCTGAATACGTTCTGGTCCGCCAAACCCTCGACTTCGCCCGCACCTTGTTCCTCTGAGCAGCGGACATCTTTTCAGAACTATGGCACGGGGTCGTCCCAAAAAGAACGGTCCGGTCACCGAAGACCGGACCGTTCTCTGTCGCCACAAAAAGAAGCTCCACTCTTTCGACGAGGCCTCGTGCTTCTGCAAGCGTCACACGGAGCAGTAGCTCTGCAATAGCTGGAACAACAACCGCGCGCCGAAGCCGTTGGCGCCTCGAGCCAGGAAGGGGCTGTTTTCCTCCTGCCAGACCGGGCCGGCGATGTCCAGATGCGCCCACGGAAAGCCCTCGGCGAACTCGCGCAGGAACAGCGCGGCGATGATCGATCCGCCCCAGCGGCCGCCGCTGTTCTTCATGTCGGCCACGTCGGTGTCGATCATCTTGCGATAGGGCTTCCAAATCGGCATTGGCCACAAAGGCTCCCCGGTGAGCTCGCTAGCATTCAGCAGCCGGCCGCGCAGGTCCTCGTCGTCGCAGAACACGCCTGCGATCTCCGGCCCAAGGGCGACCACCATGCTGCCGGTGAGAGTCGCGACATCCACCACTGCCGCGGGATTGTAACGCGTGGCGTAGCACAGCGCGTCGGCAAGCACCTGCCGGCCCTCGGCGTCGGTGCTGATGATCTCCACCGTCTTGCCGTTCATCGCCTTGACCACGTCGCCCGGCTTGATCGCGTTGCCGGCGGGCATGTTCTCGGTGGACGGAATCAGGCCCACAGCGTGCACGGGGAGATTCAGGCTTGCTGCCGTCATCAGCGCGGCGGCGGTGGCCGCGCCCCCGCCCATATCATCCTTCATCCTCCACATCCCCTCGCTCGGCTTGATGCTGATGCCGCCAGTGTCGAAGGTGATCGCCTTGCCGACCAATACCACGGTGGGCACGGTCGCGACATCGACGCCCTGCGGAATGTGTTCCAGAACGATGAACTGGCCCTCTTCGGTGCTGCCGCGTGCGATGCCCAGGAATGAGCCTGCGCCCAGCTCAGCCATCTCCTTCTCCCCCAAAACATCGACCTTCAGTCCGATCGGCTCGGCGCGCTCGCGGATGCGACGGGCCAGCTCTCTCGGGGTAAGGTAATTCGCCGGCTCGTTGACCAGATCACGCGCCCAATTAGCCTGCTCGCCAACGATCTGCCCGGAACGTGCACCTTCACCAACCGCGGCAAGCTTCTCCGCGTCCGCCTCAAGCACGGTCATCGCGGCGATCTCCGGCTTGTCTTTATCGTTGCCATCGCGTTTGTATGAGTTGAACCGATACGCACCGAGCAGCGATCCCTCAACCACGGCCTGCGCGGCGTCAGTGACACTGAGCCCGCCGCGGCCTGCGCCGTGCACGATTGTGCTGAAACGGGTCAGCCCCAACCCGCGCACCCGCTTTGCGGCCGCGGCCGCGGCCTGGCGCGCCCGATTGAGCTTAAACTCCTCCTCTTTGCCCAGGCCGGCGATCAGCACGCGCTTCGCCGGCAGCGCACCGTTGGTGTAGAGCACATGCGTCTCACCGATCTTGCCCTTGAAGTCACCGGCGGCCATGATCTGAGTCACCAATCCGCCCAGCGCCTCGTCGACGGCCTTGAGCGCACCGCTGGGCTCGGTCACGCCCTCGAAGAGGTTGACGACGAGCAGCTCGGTTTCTTCCTGCTGTAGCGTTCCTTGTTTGACTGTGATTTCCATCTGATTCTAAACCTTTCGTTATGTTATGTCATACTAAGGGCCGCCGAAGCATCCCCGGTTGCAGCCAAACCGGGATTCTTCGGCGCAGACACCTCAGAATGACTGGATCTCATTCTTAAGCCTGCGCAGGTGCTGCAAAGCCTCTTGCACCCGCACCTGATTGCCGGCCTGGTTAGTCCACTGCGAGGCGCCAGAGGGGTGCGGCAACGGCGCCAGCCGTGCGCCGGACGGCAGGTACTGGCTGGCCCACGAGGTCAGCACGTCGTCGTCAACAGGGCGAACAAACACTCGCCCTACCATATCCTCCAGCCTGGCCAACTTCAGAAAACGGCCGATGGCAAGTCCACCCACCGGCACCACCACCTGCGGCTGTATCAACGCCAACTCCTGCTCCAACCACGACCGGCACAACGCCTGTTCCGTCTTGCTTGCCACACGGTCGCCACGGCCGGATGGGTGCGGACCGGGATAGCACTTGGTGATAGCGGTCATGTAGTTGACACTGCGAAAATCATCCTCCGCCCAGCCGGCCTCGGCCAGCCAGCGGAAGAGCCGCTTGCCGGCCGGCCCGCTGAACGGTCGTCGGGTCTGGCTTGCCTCGACCTTGCCCGGCGCCTGGCCGACGACCATCAACCGGGCGTTGACAGGCCCGGCGACGATGGGCGGGGATGCGATCCAGAAGCCGGCTTCGGCGCAGCGCCGGCAGGCCGCGATCTGGCTATGCAGGGTACCATCGGCATCGGACATGGCGGAGATTATACCACAAACGGACCTTTTGCCATCCTTTGTCGAGCCTGTGTTATAATTGCGGCCATGTCTGATCCACTACTCTCCTGGGAACCCGTTGTGCTGCGCCTGCGCAATGCGTTTCGCGTGTCGTACGGCGCCAGCGAGACGCGCACCGCCTATTGGCTTCGGCTGGCCGGCGATGCCGGCTGGGGCGAGGGAACCATTCCACCGTACTACGGCATCTCCGACGCGTCTATGATCGCATTCTGGGACGCTGCAGCGCGGCGGTTCACACCGTTTCCTGACGACCCCGCCAAGATCGCGGCCTGGGTAGGTGAGGACGGCCCGGCGCCGGCACGCTGTGCACTGGACCTGGCGCTGCACGATCGCATTGGCCGCCAGCGCGGTGAGCCGCTTTACCAAGTGCTGGGACTGAGCCGGCCGCCCGTGCTACCGACCTCCTACACCATCAGTATCGGCGAGCCGGAAGAGATGGCGCGGCTGGCCAGGGACGCGGCCACATACCCTATCCTGAAGATCAAGCTGGGCACGGACGACGATGAAAGCAGGCTCTCAGCCGTACGCGCCGCTCGGCCCGATGCCCGCCTGAGGGTGGACGCCAACGCCGCCTGGACGCCGGAAGAGGCCGTGCAGCGCCTTAGAGCGCTGGAGCCGCTCGGGCTGGAGCTGATCGAGCAACCCGTCGCCAAAGACAACGTCGAGGGTATGGGCTTCGTCCAGGCCCACACCAGTCTGCCGGTGGTCGCCGACGAATCGGTGCAGACCCTGGCCGACGTCGAGCGGCTGGCCGCGGCGGGCGTGCGCGGGATCAACCTGAAGCTGATGAAGGCCGGCGGCCTGGCGCCTGCCCTGCGCATCCTGCGACGGGCGCATGAGCTCGGCATGCAGGTGCTGCTCGGCTGCATGGTCGAGACCTCAATCGGCGTCACCGCGATGCTACACCTTGCCAGCCTTGCAGACTGGCTCGACCTGGATGCCCCGCTGCTAGTCGCCAACGATCCATTCGAAGGCGCGATCTACGACGGCCAGACGGGCATGCACCTGCCCGACCGGCCAGGCATCGGCGTTCGGCGGCGATAAATATCCTATGAACGATACCATTCAAAACATCCTGACCGGCATCGTCCAAGCCTTCGGTGACCGCAACCTGCACTACTGCCAGCTCGAGATCATTCAAGCCGCACCGGACCGGTGCGAGCTGTCCGGCGTTGTGTTGGACGACGACACCCTGAACAGCGTGATGCGCGGGCTGGCCATGCGCGTTTCCGGTATGGTTTTCAACGCCACTGCCGTGCGTCTGCTGCGCTCCGCCGCGCCGCAGATGCTCACAGTCAGTACCAACCTGACCAGCCTGCACGCCGGGCCGTCATTCCTGGCCGAGATGGAGAGCCAGCTGCTGAATGGCGAGCAGGTGGAGGTGCTGCTTGAGCGGGACGTGTGGGTGTTCACGCGCCAGCGCGATGGGTA
Source organism: uncultured Chloroflexia bacterium (assembly GCA_963709505.1). Lineage (GTDB taxonomy): Bacteria > Chloroflexota > Anaerolineae > JAAEKA01 > JAAEKA01 > CAVPXC01. The sequence continues at coordinate 176,300 of CAVPXC010000005.1, forward strand.
TCTAGGCTGGACCTACCGGCCCTATCTGGGATCCATCGCCGCGCCTGCGCCGACCCACTTCGTCGCCGCGCCGTTGAGCCTGCTGCGCGCTGAGGCAAGCGTCGACGCGCCCCTGGCGGGACGGGTGCTCGGCGGCGGCGCCGTGCACGTCGTAGATAAGAAGGACGGCTGGGCGCGACTGGCACTGGCAGGCGGACAAAGCGGCTGGATCCCGGCCGGCGATCTGCGGAGCCTGAACGCGCTGCCGTGTTCCGCGATCGAGCGCTGCGAGCAGATTGTGCAGGATGCCTTTCGCTTCATCGGAGTACCTTATTTGTGGGGCGGCTGCTCGGCCTTTGGCATCGACTGCTCGGCCTTCGTGCGGCTGCTGCACCGCCTGTCCGGCGTGGAACTGCCGCGCAATTCCTACATGCAGTTCGATGCCGGCCAGCCAATCGAGCCGCCCGGCCAGCTTGGCGACCTTCTCTTCTTCGGCAACGGTTTGCGCGTGACGCACGTCGCGTTGAGCCTGGGCAACTGGCGCATCGTCCACTCCTCGCGGGCACGTAACGGCGTGTACGAAGACAACATGCAGGCCGTGCCGCAACTACGCGAGAGCTTCATGGGCGCGCGGACCTTCCTCGGGTGAGCCAGGCATGACCCGATACCTGATGCAAAGCGCGCCGGGCGCACGCACTATGATCAACGACCGCTGGCGCGATTATTTCTCCGGCACCGGCTACCTTGGTCTGCAGGGGCATGCTGTGCTGACCCAAGCCGCCATCGACGCGATTCAGCGCTACGGCTTGACGACAGGCACTTCCCGCGGCGGCTACGGCGAACACCCGGCTTACCAGGCGGTTGAGGACGCGGCGGCGAGCTTTTTCGGCGCTGAGCGGGCCGTCTATTTCACCTCAGGCTACCTGGGCGCTGCGATTCTCTTGCAGAGCCTGCGCGACGCCTACGACGCCATTTTCGTCAACGACGCGGCCCACACTAGCGTTTGGAGCGGCGCCCGCGCCACCGGCGCCCCGGTCATACCGTTCCGGCACATGCAGCCAGACAGCCTGGCCGAGCAGTTGAGGCAACACGTAGGTCCTGGCCAAAAGCCGCTGGTGATAAGCGATGGCGTCTTTCCGATCTCGGGCGAGATTGCGCTAGCCCCGACATATGTGGAGGTTCTGCTATCTTACCCAGGTGCAACGCTCTGCCTGGACGATGCGCATGCGACAGGCGTACTCGGCGCCAACGGGTGCGGCACCGTCGAGTATTTGGCGCTGGCAAACATGCCCGCGGTCCGGGTCTACGCCACCCACACCCTGAGCAAGGCGCTCGGAGGCTTCGGCGGAATCCTGGCCGGCAGCGCCGAACTGGCGGAGAATCTGGCGCGACGCGCAGCCGCTTTTTCCGGCGCCAGCCCGCCGCCGTTGCCGGCCGCCGCTGCATCGGCAGCGGCGCTTGAGTTAGTGCGCTCCGAGCCGGAACGACGACAGCGCCTCCAAGCCAACGTCGCGCGAGCGCGCACCGGCTTGCGAAGCCTCGGCTGGCCGTTGGCGGACACCCCCGTGCCGATCCTGTGCCTCGGCAAACGCCCCGGCATCGAACTGGTCCACCTCCAGGCCGAGCTTTTTGCCCGAGACATCTGTGTTGCGCACGTGACGTCCTACAGCAGCACGCCGCCCGGCGGCGCGCTGCGCATCGCCATCTTCGCCACCCATAGCGACGAGCAGATCGACCGGCTGATCGCCGAGCTTGCAGAACTACTTAGCTGAACCCTCCGCCCTTGTCTCAGGTCACTGACGCGTAGATTGCCAGCACCCATCCAAAATGGGATTCGCATCATCTCTACCAATCTACCAATCTACCACCCCCAGAGGTAAACCATGACCCTTCCTACCGGCCTCGAAGCCTTCGACGACGTCCAGCGTCTCATCGTCATCGCTGCGCACCCGGACGACCTGGAGACAATTTGTGGCGGCACGATCGCGCTGTTGGCGCAGCGCGGGGTGACCGTTTTCTCTGTCAACTGTACCCTGGGCGACATCGGCACACAGGATGCGGCCACCACCCGGCCGGCTGTTGCCACGACCCGTTTGACTGAAGCCGAGGATGCGGCGCGGCTGCTGGGTATCCGGCAGGTATTCAGCCTGGGCCACCACGACGGCGAGCTCGTGGCCGACCTGGAGCTCCGCGCGCAGGTGGCACGGCTCTACCGCATCACCCAGGCCGACACGTTGATTACCTTCGATCCTTTCTGGACCGGCCAGGTGCACCCGGATCACCGCGCGGCCGGCCAGGCTGCGTTGGACGCCTACATGCCGTCTAAGATGCCGCTATACCGGCCGGAACAGCTGCGCGAGCCGGGAGCGGGCCTGGGTGTGCTCAAGCGCGTCTTCTTGTTCTCCACCTCGCGCGAGCCTGACGTGTTCGTCGATGTTAGCAGTGTGTACGAGACCAAGCTGGCGGCCTGCATGGCGCACCGCAGCCAGTTCCCCAACGGGCTGGAAAGCCTGGAATGGCTACAACATTGGGACGAAGAACGCGGCACGGTGCTCGGCGTCAGCCGGGCAGAATCGTTCAAGACGATGGAAGTCTGGTAGTGCAAATGAACCCAAACACGTTTCACGCAAATTCGATTGTGATCGACGGACACTGCGATACATTGGGCGATGTCCTGGAGGGTCAACGCACGCTGGGCGAACGATCGACCCTGGGTCAAGTCGACCTGCCGCGCTTAAGAGCCGGCGGGGTCACTGCGCAGATTTTCGCCTGCTTCGTGCCGGTAGATCAATACCGCCGCGGCGCGACCCGTCACGCCTTGCAGCGCATCGACGCCTTTTACCAGGCGCTGGAGGCTTACCCTAAAGACCTCGTGTTGGCTACGACCGCCGCCGACATCCGCCGGGCGAAGCGCGCTGGCAAGGTAGCCGGCATCCTGGGCCTGGAAGGCGCCGAGCCCATCGACGACAGCCTCGAGCTGCTCCGTTCGTTCTATCGCCTGGGCGTGCGCAACCTCGGTCTGACATGGAACTTCCGCAACGACGTTGCCGACGGCGTGTTCGAGGGTGAGTCGGCGCGCGGGCTGACGTCGTTCGGGATCAAGGTGATCGAAGAGTGCAACCGGTTGGGGATCCTGATCGACGTCTCGCACCTGGCGCCGGCCGGCCTGGAGGACGTGCTGCGGGTCAGCCAACAGCCGATCATCGCCTCGCACAGCAATGCCGCAGCCGTGTGCAACAACGTCCGCAACCTGACCGATGCTCAGATCGAGGCCATCGCCAGCCGCGGCGGGCTGATCGGCGTCACCTTTGTCCCCTCCTTCCTGACCGTGCCCTACCGCGACGCGACCATCGACCATGTCATCAATCACATCGACTACCTGGTCAAAACAGCCGGCGTCGATCATGTCATGCTCGGCTCCGATTTCGACGGCATGGGCACAGTCGTGCCCAAAGGCCTTGAGGACGCCACCAGCTACCCAGCTCTCACCGCCGGCATGTTTGCCCGCGGGCACAGCGAAGCGACAGTACGCAAGATCCTCGGGCTTAATTTTCTCAGGGTGTTAGAGACGGTGGTGGGGAAGTAGACCATGAAACTCCTAACCTTCCAAGCCAAACGCTTCTGGTGGCGCAGCTTTTCCAAGACGCTCGACGCGGTCGAAGATGTCGAGGTGGAGGAAGAGGTGCGCGATGCGGTGGTGGCGTTCTATCAGATCGAGGCGGGGGATACGGAGAACCGTGCCAGCGTGTTTCGGCAGGCGCTGAAGCACATCAAGTGGCTGGCCAACAAGCGCGAGATGACGAATGTGGTGCTCCATTCCTTCACCCACCTGGGCGGTGAGAACGCCGAACCGGATTTTGCACGCGAGCTGGTCGAGGAGCTAGCTCAGCGCCTGCGCGAGACCGGATATCAGGTTTGGATTACCCCGTTTGGCTATTTCAACGAGTGGGATTTGAGCGTGTACGGGGAGAGTTTGGCGAAGGTTTGGAAGCAGATTTGACGGTTAGTTCCACGACGCCAACGGCAGCCGCGCCTTGACGTCCAAATCCCAGCCGGCGCGCATCCCGGCGACAAACCGGTAGTGAGCCGCGGCGCCGATCATGGCGGCGTTGTCGGTGCACAACCAGATAGGGGGAATTGAGTACGGCAAGGTCATCCGCTCGGCCAATTGCCGGCGCAGCTCGCCGTTGGCCGCCACGCCGCCGCACACGCACACGCGAGCGACGCCAAAATCCTCGGCCGCCTGCTTCGTCTTGGTCACCAGCGCATCCGCCACCGCTGTCTGGAAACTGGCGGCGATGTCGCGGATAGCGCCGTCCTCTAGGCCACCATCCGCCCCCTGCTCGCGCACGACGCGGAGCACAGCGGTTTTCAACCCGCTAAAACTAAAATTGTAGCGATGTGCCGGGTCCTTTAGCAACGCCCGCGGTAGAGCGAACGCCTGCGGATTGCCGCCTTCGGCCGCGCGCTGCACCATCGGCCCGCCCGGATAGGTCAGCCCCAGCAGCCGCGCCGCCTTGTCGAACGCCTCGCCGGCCGCGTCGTCCAAGGTGCCGCCCAGCCGCCGATACTGCCCATGATCCTCCATCAACACCAGCTCGGTGTGGCCGCCGGAGACGATGAGGACCAGAATGGGAAATTGTGAATTGTGAATTGACAATTGACAATTGACAATTGTCAATTCTGAGTTTTCGTTGTTCGACCTGGCGGTCTTTGGCTGTAGCCAGTTTGAGTAGACGTGCCCTTCCAAGTGATTGACCGCTACCAACGGCAGGCCGCGCATGAAGGCGATGGCCTTGGCCGCGTTGACGCCGACGAGCAGCGAGCCGGCCAGGCCGGGGCCCTCGGTCACGGCAATAGCATCCAGGTCGGTCCAGGTGACAGCGGCCTTGCTGAGGGCTTCCTCGATCACCGGAGCAATCGACAACACATGTTGGCGCGAGGCGACTTCGGGGAAGACGCCGCCGTAGCGCCTGTGCAGGTCGATCTGCGAGGCGACGACGTTGGAGCGGATCAGGCGGCCGTTTTCGATCACGGCGGCCGCGGTCTCGTCGCAGGAGGTTTCGATGGCGAGAAGCAAGGTCATGGCGATAAACGCGTGCTAGATATCCATGCCGGCCAATGAGTTGGGATGCGCGTCGTTGCTGTTCGGTGTCAACAGCTTCAGCTCGGCCACCAACTCCTGGTCGATCTTCACGCGCTCGGCTTGGCGCTCCAGCTGGCGCAGGTTTTGTGCGACCCGGGTGCCGCCGTCGGGCAAGCGGTGCGAATTCTGTTGCGCCAGTTGCAGCCAATGGCGGGCCTCAGTGTACTCCGCATGATGGAGGAGGATTTCGCCTAGCTTAGCTGCCGAAACTGCGTCGAACTGGTCGTACTTCAGTACCTGGCGCAAGCGCTCGATTTCGCGTGCGTCCCCGTCGCCGCGCACCAGCCTCAGGCCGACGTCGAAGATCGTGTCGGGGTTGTAGCGCTCCGCGCGATGGCGGATCAACGCATGGTTGCGCGGCACGATGATGTCGAGCCGCACGGCCACCCGCATGCTCACGATCGCTGCTGCATCCGGATTTTCCAGGTTCAGCGTCAGCGCCTCCCCCTGGCCAATGATCGCGCTCACCTCACGCGGCGCGCCGTCGACCACGAGGCGTTCCAGGTACAGTGGTTGGTCGTCCAAGTTGCGCAGCTCAAGATGCGCGCCGTCGCGAGTCACCATCACTTTCTGGTAAACGTCGCATTGGACATTCTCCTCGATCTTGACCTTTTGCGGCATCGGGAAATAGACGTCCAGCAGCTCGAGAAATTCGGCCGAGTAGTCCTTGAGCACGCCGACGTGCTCGTGGATCTCGTCCTCCTCCACGATCTCCATCACCACGCGCGAGCCGACGTACTGCTCCAGAAGAGGATCGTAGCTCGTACCGACGTAGCCCATCAAGTCCTTGCCCATACCCTTGATGTAGGTCTGGCTGGTGTCGGTAATGACGCTCTTCTTGCCGCGCGCTCGGCCGACCGCAAAGCCGAGCGCCTCGCCCAATGAATCGGTCGCCGTGCTCATAAAATTACGAAAAGAGCGCCCGAACCGCTTGAAAACGCTGGGATGGAAGGATTTCTCCATGCTGCGCGCCCGCCGCACGCGCAGCTCCTCGGTCAGGTCGCGCGCATAGCGGTAAATCGCCTGGATTCCGGCGAACTCCTCTTTGTACACGATGTAGCTGGTCTCGGTGTGGCCCTCGTCCTGCACATCCGAGCGATAGATGAGCTCGAAGCCGGTGGGGTGCAGCTTCATTTCACCCCAGACAACGCGGTTGTTGACCTTCTCAACCGTCACGTGGTAATCGTCGAAATCCTTGAGGCAACGATCCTTGCGCGACGACCGCACGTACGACCCGATGAGGGTCGCCACCAGGATCACAAGGATGGTGAAGATGAAAGACCAATCAACCAAACCAAACATAGAATCAAAGCCTTCCAATAAAACTCACTTCGACTTGCCCGCTCATCTGCTGATCAGCGACGGTCTTCGCATCATGACCAGCTCGCTGCAACACATCCGCTACCTCAACAGGAAGGTTCTCGTCGATTTTGAATCGCATGAGTATCTCGCTAGGCCGGAAGCAGCACAAGCCGCTCACGAGCGAGTTCCGCCGCATAAACCATGGCAGCTTGGACCGCTTGACGGCTGAGTGTGGGATAGCTTCGCACGATTTCCTCCGGCGATAGACCTGCTGCCAGGTTATCGAGGACAACTGACTCCATAATTCTCGTGCCTGTGATGCAGGCCTTTCCATGACAAACAGCCGGGTCAGCCGTGATGAAGTCTTGCCACCTCATAATCTACTCCTTGTAGCTCCAGTTTTCCACCGAGTGAGTAGTCGCTAAAGTACGTCCTCATTATACGTCGGGCAGTCTCGCATGCAAACCCTGAGGGTCTAACACCCTAAGTACCCTGTAAACCAAGTTTCTGCGTGGTGTCACCCTGAGGCTCGGCGAAGGGTCTCCGTCTTGCAGAGCAGGGACCCTTCGCCAAGCCTCAGGGTGACACTACGCAAGGATTAATTTTACAAAGTGCTAAGGGTTTGCCCACAACGTAAAACCCTAAACTCCTCCAAAAAAAGCTTGACAATGAGAAGTAATCATGATATACTTACTTTGTAAGTTCAGTGAACTTACAGTTTCACGCAATGATCACATCAGAACCGTGACTACCGTGCACCTATGGCTGTCTTTGTAGCATCAACTAACTAACCAGGGTCCGATATGGTTATTAGCACACAAAAGCTGACCCGCGACGAAAGCAAGCTGCATAACCAGCGGCTGGCGCTCAAGCTGATCTACACCCAAGGCGAGATCAGCCGAGCCGACATCGCGCGCGCGACCGATCTGACACGCACCACGGTTTCGGCGACGGCGGTAGAGTTGATGGAAGCCGGCCTCGTCGAAGAAGTGGGCCACGGCCCCTCGGCCGGCGGCAAGCCGCCGACCCTGCTTCGCGTGGTGGCCGATTCCCGGCACACAATCGGCATCGACCTGTCGGGCGGGACCTTTCAGGGAGCGGTGTTTGACCTGGTCGGTAACATCGTGGAGCGGGCCTCTGTCCAGCCTGCCGGCAGCGACGATCCACTGACCTTGGAGCCTGTCTGGGCGTTGGTCGATACTCTCTTGGCTGCAACCGATCGCACCACGCTCGGCATCGGCGTCGGCTTACCCGGCCTGATTGACAGCCGGCAGGGCGTGGTTCAGCAAGCCGTCAACCGCGGCTGGCGCGACCTGGCGCTGGGCGAATTGCTGCATCAGCGCTACGGTCTACCGGTTTACCTGGCAAATGACAGCCAGGCGGCCGCCTTGGCCGAGTTCAGATTTGCCGGTCCCGATGGCGTGCGCGACTTAGCGGTGATCCTCGTGGACCAGGGCATCAGCGCCGGAATCATCCTCGACGGTCGCCTCTACCAGAGCGGTAATCGCCTCGGCGCCAGCGAGATCGGCCACATCCGAGTGGTCGAAGGCGGCGAACCATGCGCCTGCGGCCACTTTGGCTGCCTGGAGACCGTGGCCAGCCTGGGCGCGATCGTGCACCGGGCGCAAACGATCTATGGTAACCAGCCCGAGTCGATCCTCCATCAACTGGTTGACCGGGCCGACGACATCGATCTGGGTATCATCTTGCAGGCCTATCAGACCGGGGATCGCGCGTTGGCCGAACTGATTTCCCAGGTGAGCCATTTTCTGAGTTTGGCCGTGGCCAACCTGGTCAGCACGCTGAACATCCCGCTGGTCGTGCTGGCGGGTGGCATTACCGAGCTTGGCGATGCGCTGCTGGCGCCGCTTACAACGGAGCTGCACCAGCGCATTTTGCCCGAACTGGCCGAGCGCACCCAGACTCAGAGTCAGCGCGCAGGGAGCTGAGGCCGTCATGCGTGGCGCTGCTGCCTTGGTGCTTGCAGAAGAGCTGGGTGTCATCTAGACCGGACGCCTCGCCGTGCCTGGTGATGACGGGAAGGAAAGAACGCCTATGCAACGAAATTGACCTGATCAAGCCAACAACAAGACCTTGAACGACCCATCTTTTAGCATCCGACACGACACCTAAGGAGACCCCCGATGATCGCTACGAAAAAGTTCTGGACGATGGCGAGCCTGTTGCTCGTCCTGGTAATCGCACTGGCTGCCTGTGCCCCTGCACAGCCGGCGCCCGCTCCAACTACGGCGCCTGCCGCCGCTCCCACCGAGGCGCCTGCTGCCGCGCCCACCGAAGCCCCTGCCGCCGCACCCACCGAGGCGCCGGCCGCTGCCCCCACCGAAGCCCCTGCCGCCGCTCCCACCGAGGCGCCGCCGGCCCGCCTCATGCCAGCTTCCTGGACCGCGCCAAGGCCGGCGAGTTCAAGGGTACGGCGGTCATCCATACTCGGAGTGATGACTCGACGAGGAAGCCGTCAAGTTCCGAAGAGTCACTGAAACCGTTTGAGGAAGCCACCGGCATCACGTACAGTACGAGGGTACCAAGGAGTTCGAGCCGCAGGTGACCATACGCATCCAGGCCGACGATCCGCCGGATGTCATCGACTTCCCGCAGCCAGGGTTCCTGGCCAACTTCGTCGCCGACGGTAAGGTGATCGACGTCAGCACCTTCCTGGATGATGGAGAAGCTGAAGGACCACTACATTCCAGAGCTGGCTGGACATGGCCACGATGCCCGGCCCCAACGGCGAGGATGTGATGGCCGGCGTCTGGCACCGCGCCGCGGCCAAGAGCATGGTGTGGTATCCGAAGAAGGCCTTCGACGCAGGCCGGCTACACGGTTCCTACGACCTGGGATGAGATGATGGCGTTGACCCAGCAGATCGCCGACGATGGCGACACCGCCTGGTGCATCGGCATCGAGAGCGGGGCAGCCACGGGCTGGGTCGCCACCGACTGGATCGAGAACATCATGCTGCGCACCACCTCGCTGGAGAACTACGACAAATGGGTGGCCGGCGAGCTGCCGTTCGCCTCGCCCGAGGTCAAGAACGCTGCCGAAGTCATGTCCGACATCTGGCTCAACCCCGACTACGTCAAGGGTGGCAAGGATGCCATCGTGACCACCTTCATCGGCAATTCACCCGTGCCGATGTTCACCGATCCACCCGAGTGCTGGTTCCACATCCAGGCGAGCTGGATCACCGGCTTCTTCGGCGAGGGGCTGACGGCCGGCGAGGACTATGACTTCTTCTACCTGCCGCCCATCGACCCAGCCTATGGCAAGCCGGTGTTGGTAGCCGGCGACATCATGGCCATGTTCAACGACCGGCCCGAGGTGCGGGCGCTGATGGAGTACTTCAGCACCGGCGCCAGCGTCGAGCGCTGGATTCGCGCACGGCGGCACGATCTCCCCGCACAAGGACGCAAGCCTGGACTGGTACAGCGACCCGGTCGAGCGCAAGGTGGCCGAGCTGCTGCAGGGTGCCACCAGCGTGCGCTTCGATGCCTCTGACCTGATGCCAGGCGAGGTCGGCGCTGGCTCCTTCTGGAAGGGCATGACCGACTACATCAGCGGCGCAACCGATCTGGACTCGGCTCTCAAAGAGATCGACGAGGGCTGGCCGAAGAACTAGTACTGCCCGTCGTAAATGGACCCATGGTGAACAGTAAGCAGTAAACAGTGAACAGTAAGCAATCCGCACTGTTTACTGTTCACTGTTCACTGTTTACTGTTCACTGTTCACTGCTTACTGCTTACTGTTCACTGCTACTAAGACAACGACCACCTCTCAAACCCAAAGGGTCTTATCAGAACTGGCTCTGTTATGTCATCTTCATTCACTCTAGTCTCACCGACTTTCACCCCACCCTTGGACGAAGGCTTTCGCCCCGCCGCGCTGGCCAATCGCGCCTTTCGGCAAGAGGTGGCAGCCTCCGGCGCCGGCGTGCCGCTGGTGATCGCCCTGGAACGCGCGGACGGCGCGGTCTCGCGTTACGAGACCGTCGCCTTCCCCGACGGCCACCCGCGCGCCGGGGCCAACCTGGCTTACGCCGAGCGCATCGTCAAGTTCCTACTGTGGGCACGCGGCGGTTGGAAGGTCACTATCGGCGGGCCAACCGGAATCGGCGAGCACATTCGCTCGGTCTACTCGCCCGACGCCGCGCGCCATTTTGACTACCATTTTATGGGCGACCAGGTCTATCAACACCCGTTTACGGTGGTCGCGTGCCGCGCCGGCGAGGTACCCCCCGCCAGCGAAAGCAGCCAAGCCCTCGGCCGGCATTTGAACGGATACCGCATCGGCTTCGACTTAGGCGCATCCGACCTGAAGGTCTCAGCCGTGGTCAACGGCAAGCCGATTTTCAGCGACGAAATCGTCTGGGAGCCGGTCGAGCAGACCGACCCAAGCTATCACTATTCACGCATCACGGCCGCGCTGAGGCTGGCGCAATCTAAAATGCCCCGGCTGGACGCCATCGGCGGCAGCTCGGCCGGCATCTACGTCGAACAACCAGCCTCGGGTCGCCTCCCTCTTCCGCGGCATCCCACCCGAACGCTTCGACGCCATCCGCACGATGTTCCTGCGCATCCGCGATGAGTTCAGTGTGCCGCTGGAGGTGATCAACGATGGCGATGTGACCGCCCTGGCCGGCGCGATGTCGCTCGAGGACGATGGCGTGCTGGGCATCGCGCTCGGTTCGAGCGAGGCGGTTGGTTATGTCGATACAAGCGGCGCGATCACCGGCTGGCTCAACGAGCTGGCCTTTGCCCCGGTCAACTACAGCCCCACCGCACCGGTTGACGAATGGTCGGGCGACCAAGGCGTCGGCGCGCTCTATTTCTCGCAGCAATGCGTCTTCCGCCTGGCGCCCAAGGTCGGCATCGAGTTGCCGGCCGACGCCACCAAAGCCGAAAAACTCAAGCACGTCCAGGGCTACCTGGAGGCAGGCCACACCGGCGCCGCCCAGATTTGGCAGAGCATCGGCGTCTATCTCGGCTACACCCTCGCCCACTACGCCGACTTCTACGACCTGAAACACGCTTTGATCCTCGGACGGGTCACCTCCGGCCGCGGCGGTCCGCTGATCCTTGACAGCGCCAAGGCAGTGCTCGCAGCCGAGTTCCCCGAGCTGGCGGCCCGCATCCACATCCAGCTGCCCGACGAGAAAAGCCGGCGCGTGGGCCAGTCGATTGCTGCAGCCAGCTTGCCGGCGGTGCAGATCGGTCCGGTCTTCGGCGACCGGACCGATCTAAAGATCTCGAATGCCCTGTAGCAGATCGGTCCGGTCGCCGAAGACCGGACCGATCTAAGGATTATTGGAACCAAACAGATGTTGTACATTAGAAGTGCGACTGTTTATACCTCCGACGGCACAATTGAAGGTGGCGCTGTGCTGACCGATGGCGGCCGGATCGCGGCCGTGGGGCGAGTAGCTGACGTAGCGTGTCCAAACGAAGCTCTGGTGGTGGATGCGAGCGGCCTGCTCCTGACGCCGGGCTTCATCGACCTGCAATTCAACGGCGGCTTTGGCTACGATTTCACCGCCGACCCAACAGCGATTTGGCAGGTGGCTGAAAGCCTGCCGTGTTACGGCGTGACGGCCTTTCTGCCGACCATCATCACGTCGCCGCCGGCGAAAGTCGCCACCGGCCAGCAAGTGGTCAAAGAAGGCAGGCCTGCCGGCTTTCGCGGCACGACGCCGCTCGGCCTGCACGTTGAGGGCCCCTTCCTCAACCCAAGCAAGAAGGGCGCCCACAACCCCGCTTACCTGCGCCTGCCTGACCTGGACGATGTGCGAGACTGGTCACCGGAGACAGGCGTGCGCCTGGTGACACTGGCGCCGGAACTGCCCGGCGCGCTCGAGCTGGTCGAGGTATTGAGCAAGCGCGGTGTGCTCGTGAGCGCCGGCCATTCTATGGCGACCTTCGCCGAGGCTACCGCCGGCTTCGACGCGGGCATACGCTACGGCACGCATCTTTTCAACGCCATGCCCCCGCTGGAGCATCGCCAGCCCGGCCTGCCCGGCGCACTGTTGACCGACGACCGGCCGGTAGTGGGCTTGATCGCCGACGGCGTGCACACGCATCCGGCAGTCGTCAAGCTAGCCTGGAATACGTTGGGACCTGCCCGGCTCAATCTTGTGACCGATGCGATGGCCGCGCTCGGCATGGGTCCTGGAACGCATCTCCTCGGCGATTACGAGGTTTTTGTGGACGACACGAGCTGTCGCTTGGCCAATGGCACTCTGGCCGGCAGCATCCTTTCGCTAGATGAAGCTCTGCGCAACCTGATCCGCTTTGGCGGGTGCTCGCTGGAAGAGGCCTTGCCCACCGTGACGACCACGCCGGCGCAGGCGATCGGCATTGACCACGAGCGCGGCCAGATCGCGCCCGGCTTCGTGGCGGATCTGGTCCTGCTCACGCCCGACCTGCGCGTGCGCGGGACGATCGTTGAAGGCGAACTGGTTTACGCCGTGGAATAGCCCCCCGGGGCGACCGCACGGGCGACCGCAAGGGTACGCCCCTACACCGGTACATCGTAGGGGCATGGCCTTGCGCCTGCCCTCCGGGGCGACCGCAAGGGTACGCCCCTACACCAGCCAATCGTAGGGGCATGGCCTTGCGCCTGCCCTCCGGGCATTGACGAAATACCCGCAAGGAATCAAACATGATCGACCTTCGGACTACCCATTTGTACCAAGAAATCCACGAGCAGCCGGCGGTATTGGCGCGTCTCTTGCTTGAACAGCGCCAAACCGCCGAAGCGCTGGCCGCCGAGATCAAGCGTCGCGACATCAGCCATGTGGTGATCGCGGCGCGCGGCACCAGCGACAACGCAGCGCGCTACGCCCAGTATCTGCTGGGCGCGGCCAACGCGCTGCCGGTCGGGCTGGCCGCGCCCAGCCTGTTCACGATCTATGAGCAACCCCCACGCTTCGGCAACGCGCTGGTGTTGGGAATCAGCCAAAGTGGCAAGAGCCCCGACATCGTGTCCGTCGTCGCCGAAGCGAAGCGTCAAGGTGCTCTCACTGCCACGATCACCAACTTCCCCGATTCGGATCTCGGCCAGGCAGCCGATTTCGTCATTGACCTGCACGCAGGTGAGGAGAAGTCGGTGGCAGCGACCAAGACCTACACCAGCGAGCTGGCGGCGATCGCCCTGTTAAGCACGGCTTTGAACGGCGATGCAGCCATGCGCCGGGCATTGGAGCAGATCCCTGGCCTCGTTGCCCAGGCCCTGGCTTTGCCCAACGGTATCGACCGCGTCGCCGAGCGCTTCCGCTACATGGAGGCGTGCGTCGCCATCGGCCGCGGCTTCAACTACTGCACGGCCTTCGAGATGGCGCTGAAGATGAAGGAGTTGACTTACACGGTGGTCGAACCCTACAGCAGCGCTGATTTCCTGCACGGGCCGCTGGCGCTGGTGAACCAGGGCTTTCCGATGATTGTGATCGCGCCCTCGGGTAAGATGCTGCCGGAGATCAAGAGCTTCATGGCGACGGCCAAGGAGCGCGAGGCGGAGCTGGTGGTGATCAGCGACGAGTCTGAAGCCCTGAGCCTGGCGCGCATTCCGCTGGCGCTGCCGGCCGGCGTGCCGGAGTGGCTCTCGCCGCTCACCGCCATCATCCCGGGCCAACTCCTGGCCATGCACCTGGCGCATACGCGCGATTTCGATCCAGACCGGCCGCGCACGCTCAGGAAAGTGACGGAGACGAGGTGAGGGGGCAAGGGGCAGGTGGCAGGGGGCAGGTGTATCTTCGCTGTGGCCGGTCTGTGCGAAGCCTCCCGACAGGGACCGACTGGTTCCGGTTGGCGAGTAGGTGACAGCGAATGGAGCGAGCACGGTCGGAGACCGGCCCGAGCAATGGCATCAATGGCAATGATAAAATAAGAGGCAAAGGCATGCGTTACGGTTACTTTGACGACGAAAACCGAGAATATGTGATTGAGCGGCCCGATGTGCCGATGTCTTGGACCAACTATCTGGGTGTCACAGACATGGCCACGGTGATCTCACACAATGCAGGCGGCTATTCTTTCTACAAATCGGCCGAACACGGCCGCGTTACCCGCTTCCGGCAGAACGGCGTGCCGCTGGACCGGCCAGGGCACTACGTTTACGTGCGCGACGACGACACCGGCGACTACTGGACGATATCCTGGCAGCCGGTCGGCAAGGATCTGTCTGAGGCAAGGTATGAATGCCGGCATGGGCTGTCATACTCGAAGTTCAGCTGCGACTACCAGGATATCCACTCCGAGCAGTTAGTGTTCATTCCGGTGGAGGACCCGGTGGAGCTATGGGACGTGCGTTTGCGCAATGACGGCGATCGCCCGCGGCGGCTCAGCGTGTTCTCGTACGTCGAGTTCTCGTTTCATCATATCGAGATCGACAATCAGAACCTGCAGATGAGCCTGTACGCCAGCGGCTCTAGCTACCAAGATGGCATCGTCGAGTACGATTTCTTCTACGAGCCGTGGACCTACCACTTCTTCGCCGGCAGCTTCACGCCCGACAGCTATGACTGTGTGCGCGATACCTTCCTCGGCAGCTACCGCACCGAAACCAACCCGATTGCGGTCGAGCGCGGCCTCTGTCACAACAGCAGCGAGCTGGGCGGCAATCACTGCGCTTCGCTACACAAGCGCATCGAGCTGCAGCCGGGCGCAGAGGCGCGGCTGGTATTCATGCTCGGCGTCGGCTCGCGTGCCGAGCGCGGCTACGCCATGCAGGCCAAGTATTCGGACCTGGCGGCGGTGGACCGGGCTTTCGCGGACCTGCGGGCCTATTGGCAGCGCAAGCTGAACGTGCTTCAAGTGCAAACGCCGCACGCCGGGCTCAACAGCATGATCAACACCTGGACGCTATACCAGGCCGAGACGTGCGTCGTGTGGTCGCGCTTCGCCTCGTTCGTCGAGGTGGGGGGCCGCACCGGGTTGGGCTATCGCGACACCTCGCAGGACGTCATGGCCGTGGTACACACCAATCCCGCCAAGGTTCGGCAACGCATCGTCGAACTGCTCAACGGCCAGGTCAGTGAAGGCTATGGCTTGCACCTGTTCGACCCGGCCTGGTTCGCGCCGCAGGAGCAGAGGCTGCCGGGCGTCAAGCTGCCGACCGTCGTTCCTAGCCCAAGCAAAGACCAAATGATCCATGGCATGGACGACGTCTGCTCGGACGATGCGCTTTGGATCGTGGTGTCGATCTGCGAGTTTGTCAAGGAGACCGGTGATCGAGACTTTTTTGACGTTGTCGTGCCCTTTGCCGACGACGGCGAGGCGACGGTGTACGAGCACCTCAAGCGCTCGCTCGACTTCTCGGCCGAGCAGATCGGCGCCAATGGCATCTGCAAAGGCCTGCGCGCGGATTGGAACGACTGCCTGAACCTCGGCGGGGGCGAGAGCGCGATGGTCTCGTTTATGCACCATTGGGCGCTGCGGGCCTTTGTCGAAGCCACGGCCGCGCTGGGACGAGACGAGGACGCAGCGCATTATGCGGCCATCGCCGAGCGGGTCAAGGCCGCGTGCGAAGAACAGCTCTGGGACGGCGAATGGTATTTGCGCGGTTTCACGAAGAGTGGCCGCAAGATCGGCTCACGCGAAGCTGAAGAGGGGCAGATCTTTCTCAATGGCCAGAGTTGGGCGGTTTATTCGGGCGTTGCGTCGTCGGAGCGCGCGATTTCGGCCATGGACGCCGTCGACGAGACCCTGTATTCGTCCTTCGGACTGCACCTATGCTATCCGGCCTATTCGCAGTCGGACGACGAGATCGGGTACGTAACGCGGGTCTACAAGGGTATCAAAGAGAACGCCGCGATCTTCAGCCACCCCAACCCCTGGGCGGTGATCGCCGAAACGATGTTAGGCCGCGGCGATCGCGCCATGAAATTCTACGACGCGCTCTTGCCATATAACCAGAACGACATCGTCGAGATTCGCCAGGCCGAGCCCTACTCCTACTGCCAGTTCGTCATGGGCCGCGACCACACCGCGCACGGCCGGGCGCGCCACCCCTGGCTGACCGGCACGGCCGGCTGGGCGTATACCGCAGCGACACGGCACATCCTGGGCGTGCGCGCCGGCTTTGAGGGCCTGGTGATCGATCCCTGCATTCCTGCCTCGTGGCCCGACTTCCGCATGACCCGGCAGTGGCGCGGCGCCACGTACCACATCGTCGTGCAGAACCCGAAGGGCGTGCAGAAAGGGGTGCAGTCGGCGACGCTCAATGGGCAGCCGGTGGAGTTCCCGATTCCGCCGCAGGCGGTTGGAACGGTAAACGATGTGGTGGTGGTGATGGGGTCGCTGTCAGCGAATTTCGGGAACGGATTGAACAGATTGGGAGAATAGGGTATATGGTCAACAAAAACGAGGCCGGGAGAAGTGGGCTGAAGGCCGTCATTCTAGCTGCCGGCGGCAAGTCGATTACCGAAGATGGCCTGCCCGTGCTGTTGCAGCCGCTGGGCGCGCGCAAGATCATCGACTACGTGATTGAAAACGTCGGGCAGCTCGTTCCACCCGAGGATACCATCGTCGTGGTGGGCTATCAGCGCGAGGCGATCCAACAGCACCTGGGGCCGGGTTACCACTACGTCGTCCAGGAGGAGCCGCTGGGCACGGGCCATGCCGTGCTCCAGCTCCAGCCGCTGCTCAAGGGCTTCGCCGGCGACCTGTTGATTCTCTACGGCGACACGCCGCTGTTCCGCGCCGCCTCGATCCGCGGGCTGATCAACCGTCACCGCCTGCGGCAGGCCAACCTGACCCTGCTGACTGCCGTGGCCGACCGGCCGTACCCATATGGCCGGATCATCCGCGACAGCGACGGCCGGATCATCGACATCATCGAGGAGGCCGAGGCCTCGCCTAAGGTCAAAGCGATCCAAGAGCTGAACGTCGGCGCCTATGTGGTGGCCGCCAAGCAGATCTTCCCGGTGCTGCAAACCCTGCCACCGTCGCCAGTCAACGGCGAGTATCGGCTGACCGACTCAGTCCATCGGCTGATCCGCTCCGGCTTACAGGTGGAGAGCTATCAAATCTACGACCAGGACGAGATCCAGGGCATCAACACACGCGCGGACTTGGAGCAAGTCGAGTTTATCCTGCTCAAGCGCCTGTTCCGCCCGCGCCGCGAGGAAGAGCGCAACATCGTACAGTTCGGCACCGGCGGCTGGCGCGCGGTGATCGGCGAAGGATTCACGCTGCACAACGTGCGCCGGCTATGCCAGGCGCTGGCCAACAACGTCACCCGTCGCGGGTTGGAGAAGCGCGGGGTGTTGATCGGCTACGATCGCCGCTTCCTCTCCGATCGCGCGGCAGAGGCAGCCGCCGAAGTTTTCGCCGGCAACAACATTCACTGCATCCTGCTGAGCGAGGATGGCCCCACCCCGCTGATAAACTACGCCACCGAGGTCGTCAACTCGGCCTATGGCCTGGCCTTCACCGCCAGCCACAACCCCCCAGAATGGAACGGCCTCAAAGTCTTTCACGGCGACGGCTCGCTGCTGCTGACCGAGGAAACCAACCGCGTCGAGACAGAGACCAACAGCCTGAGTCTGGACGACGTGGTCAAACTCCCACTGGACGTTGCGCTGGGGGCCGGCATCGTCGAGCGGCGCGATTTCACCAATGCTTATGTCGACCGAGTGGAGTCCTTTATCGACATGGAGGCGATCCGCCAGGCCGGGCTGAAGGTGATCGTCGACCCTATGTACGGCGTCGGGCATCTGACCTTGGGGATCATCCTCAACGAGGCCCGCTGCCGGGTGACCTTTATCCATGAACGGCACAACCCGCTTTTCGGCGGCCGCTCGCCTGCGCCCGACCTGGAGGCCCTACGGATGCTGCGCGCGTACGTACGCGACGAGCACTACGACCTGGGCCTGGCCACCGACGGCGACGCCGACCGGATTGCGCTGATCGACGAACGCGGCAACTACGTGCACATCAACGACCTGCTGCTGTTGCTCTACTGGTATCTGCACGAGGTCAAAGGCGAGCGCGGGGCGTGGTGCGCAATCTAGCCACGACCCACCTGCTGGATCGCCTGGCCAAGGCATTTGGCGAAAAATGCATCGAGACCCCGGTAGGCTTTAAGTGGATTGCGGCCGGCATGGTGGCGAACAACGCGCTGCTAGGCGGCGAATCAAGCGGTGGCCTGACCATCCGCGGCCACATCCTGGGCAAGGACGGCATCTTCGCCTCGGCCTTGGTGGTCGAAATGCTGGCCAAGACCGGCAAGCACATCTCCGAGCTGCAAGAGCACGTCTGGGGCATCACCGGCCGGCTGTATTCGATCGAGGACAACCTGCCAGCGACCGCCGACATGCGCATCATCGTGCCGCAGCGGGTCAAAGCCATGATCCAAAGCGGCGAGGCGCCCTATCCGGTCGTCAAGATATCGGACGCCGACGGCACCAAATTGTATCTGGAAAATGACAATTGGGTCCTACTGCGCTTCTCCGGAACCGAGCCCATGCTGCGCATCTTCGCCGAAGCCGACACGGCGGAGAAGGCTCGGGAGCTGGTGGATTGGCTGAAGCAGTGCGCGCGGGCGGGGTAGGGAGGTGGAGAGTAGAGGGTGCAGAGTGGAGGGTGCGGAGTCACATATGGCTCCGCACTCTCCACCCTCTACCCCCGTACCTTTCCTTGACGCGCTCCCGCGAGCATGGTACACTCCTCTCCACCTCATAACCCTACGATCTAGATTGGACCTTTCTCGGAAGAAAGGTCCAATCTGCGCTTTGAACCTAACGATCGAGATTGGACCTTTCTTCCGAGAGAGGTCCAATCTAAGCTTTGAACCCGACAAACAAAGGTGATTCCCGTGAACAGAGATTTCCACCGCTGGTACAGCGACAACCTTGGACGCGACATGGAGATGCTCGTTTTTGGATACTCGGGTGCGCGTGTGCTGGTGTTCCCCACCTCAAAAGGCCGGTTCTACGAGTGGGAAGATCAGGGCATGATCCACTCGATGGCCGATCCGATTGAGCGCGGACATGTGCAGGTGTTCTGCGTCGACAGCGTCGACGAGGAGAGCTGGTATGCCCGCTGGAAGTGGTCGGGCGACCGGGCGTGGCGGCACGTGCAGTACGACAATTACATCGTACGCGAGGTAATTCCGCTCACCCAGCGCAACCCCAATCCTTTCTTGATCGTCACCGGCGCCAGCTTCGGCGCGTATCAGGCGATGAATTTCTCCCTTCGACACCCCGAGTTGGTGGGCCGCGTCCTAGCCATGAACGGCCTCTACGACATACGCGACTGGACCGACGGGCACTATGACGACAATATCTATTTCAACAACCCCGTTGACTTTGTCAAGAACGAAAACGACCCCACGCGGCTGGCCCGGATCAACGGCATGGACATCATCTTGACCACCAGTGAGACCGAGCCGCTGCGCGGCGCCACGGAGTATTTCTCGCAAGTTCTATGGGACAAAGGGATCTGGCATTCGCTGCGCATCTGGAACGGCTGGGCGCATGACTGGCCATATTGGAAGCAGATGATCAGCATGTATTTGAGCGGGCATGACTAAGTACTTCGTACAGCATTGCGCGAATCCGTGCCGAGTTCTATTTTATCTATGAGTCGAGGCTTTAGCCGGGTTTACGACACAAACCCGGGTAAGGCCTCGACTTATATGACAGCATCTCGGCACGGACTTGCACAATACTGTATTGAGTAGGCTGCGCCTCGCCCCTTGAAAGCAACGGACCTCCGAGGTCTTGGAAGACCTCGGAGGTCCGTTACTTTTTCGCGTTTGTTTATGAAACAGCAGATTCAGTTGGCCAGAGACTTGAACACGTAGCCCCTGGTGCTAAGTTCGGCGAGGATAGTCTCCAGAGCGGCGGGAACCTGGCCGTTGCGACCTCCTGAGTTGTGCATCAGCACCACTGCACCGGGGAAGGCGCGCTTGAGCACCCTCGCCGCAATAACGTCCGAGCCGGGGCGTTGCCAGTCGCGCGTATCGATATCCCACATCAACACTCTGTAGCCCAAGGCGCCGGCGTATACTGCTGTGTTAGCGTCAGTATGGCCATATGGCGGCCGCACCCTCATACGGAGTCGCGCCGCCACCGCGGTTGGCGATGATAATGGAAATCGAATACTCGCTATAGTTGCCGTCTTTGCGCACGACACGCAGCCGCAGCGTGTAGGGGCCATCCGGCAACAAGGTCGTGTCCAGCGACGCTAGCAACCTGGGCGCCTCCACCGGCGTCTCGCCCACGGCGATCGTGCCGGCCTGGTCGGCGACGCCGGCTGGCAGCAGATCCAGCTGCCATTTGACAAAATCGGGGTGCTGGGCAACGCCCGTGATCGCAACGGCACCGCTGACGGCGGCGCCGTTGGCCGGCGCCTGGATGCCACCATCGTCGGCAAGCACAGCCGGTGCGAAAACGGAGGAGAGCAGGATTGACAGAATGAGAAGGATCAGGGGGCGGTGTTTCACAAAAGCCTACAGCTTGGCTTCTTCGAAGCAAGCAGTGACGTCGACCATGAATCCAGGTAAGAGCAGCAACTCGGCAACGGCATCACGTGCATAGACACCCTTTATCACATAGCGCTGTTCGCCTTCCGGCAAGGTGAAAACGGTGATCGTCTCGTTTATTGGGTTTACCAGCCAGTATTCCGCAATACCAGCTTGTGCGTATTCACGACGCTTGGTTTCGAAATCGCGTGATGGGTCATCTGGGCTTACGATCTCCATGACAAGATCCGCTCCATCCCAGTATGGCTCATGAATTCGATCGCGGTTCTCTTCGAGCATGACCATGAGATCTGGCTCGCGGTATTTCCCAGCCCAGAGCCTCACTCGCAATGGAGCGAAAATCACCCGACCGAGATTCCGACGGCCGACGAACTCTCTGAGCAACTCATAGAGCCAGGCAACCACTAGCTGATGCGCATAACTTGGCATGGGCAACACCTCTACAATTCCATGCGAGAATTCCACGAGGCGGTTGCCGGACAACATCAGGTATTCTTCCTCACTCCAAGCGCCCTGATCCGGGAAAAGCTTGGCAATGTCCCACGTTGGCTCCACCCCTAAAACGACTGCTTCATTTGACGCACGCACAGACAGGCTCCTTTCAGCAGCATAAGCTCTCCCGTTTCGCATCCTACCCGACCTGGTCTCGCATTGATCCCAGACGAACGTGCAGGCATCCGCATGCAGATCGATACCGTTACACGCTTGTATCTGCTGCTGGTCGCTCAGTTTATCATTTCATTCCTGCCTTGTCAACCCACCCTCGCACCCACTCCCGCAAACGCGAGAGCCAGATGGATGCCCACGGATATGGGCATGACGGTTGAGGACGGCGCGGGCAGGACGCAGTCCACAGGCACGACTCCGGTCCGTGCCTCCGCCAGTCCGCGGTTCTCCACTGTGCCGTTTCCCAAGAGTTGTGTAGAATGCCTTTCACGCATGTCCATCGCCGAGTTCACCGTCCAACGTTCCTGGCAATCCGACCGGCGCAGCCCGCTGCGCTGGCTGTGGTCCTACGTCCGCCGCAATCCGATCTGGATCCTGGGGCTGATGTTCGGCGCGTTTGGCAATGCCGTGCTGGCGAGTGTAGTGCCCATCGAAGCTGGACGGGCGTTCAATGCCCTGCAGGCTAACCCTGACAACACCCAAGCGTTGCTTGTGGCCGCCGTCATTATCGCGGTCAGCCAGATCATCCGCGGGCTGCTCCAACTCGTCCGTAACTTCTCCGCCGAGATCATCGGCCAACGGCTGGAACGCGATGCGCGCGACGAGATCTACGCCAGCTTGATGGGTAAAAGCATGTCGTTCCACAACTCGCACCCCACCGGCGACCTGATGGCACGCGCTACCAACGACGTGCGCGAGATCAACTTGATGTTTAACCCGGGGCTGAACTTGGTGATCGGCTCGGCTATGTTCCTGATTGTGCCGCTGATCGCCGCGCCGCGCATCGATCCAGCGCTGATTATCGCGCCGATCGGCTACCTGGTGCTGTACGTGATCGTCACCTGGCAATACCTGCACGAGCTCAACCCCGCCACGCGTGCGGTGCGCGAGGAGTTCGGCAAGATGAATACCGCCCTGGCCGAGGCCATCGACGGCGTCGAAGTGGTCAAGAGCACCGCCCAAGAGCCGCGCGAGACCAACCGCTTCCGCCAGGCAGTAAACGGCTGGCGCGACGCCTTCGTCCGGCAGGGCGACATCGAGGCCCGCTTTATCCAGCTTCTGCTGCTGGGGCTGCTGCAGACCGTGGCCCTGGCGCAGAGCCTGTTTCTTTACCAGGCAGGCCAGATCAATATCGGCGACGTAGTGGCCTTCAACGGCTTGATGCTGCTCTTCGGCTTTCCCACCTTCGTCGGCCAGTTTGCCTATTCACAGGTTTCCTCCGGCCTAGCCAGCGCTCAACGCATCCTGGAGATCATCAACCAGCAAGGCAAGCTGGATGAGAACACGGGCGGCTACGCCCAGGCTATGCGCGGCGCCTTGGTGTTCGACGATGTCACCTTTTCATATGATGGCACGTCGACCCTCCAGAACCTCAGCTTTCGCGTCGAGCCGGGCCAGACCCTGGCGATCGTCGGCCAGACCGGCTCGGGCAAGAGCACGGTGGCTAAGCTCATCAACCGCATCTACGACGTCGAATTCGGGCCGCGTGCTGATCGACGGCGTGGACGTGCGCGAGTGGGACCTTGCCGCGTTGCGCCGCCAGATATCGATCATCGAGCAAGACATCTTTCTCTTCTCGCGCAGCGTCGCCGCCAACATCGCCTTCGGCTGCCAGGATGCCACGCCGCCGGAAATCGAAACGGCTGCGCACAAAGCCCAGGCGCACGACTTCATCACCGGTTTCAAGGACGGCTACGAAACCGAGGTCGGCGAGCGCGGGGTCACGCTCTCCGGCGGCCAACGCCAGCGCCTGGCTTTGGCGCGCGCCTTTCTGACCGACCCGCACATCCTGATCCTCGACAACTCGACCAGCGCCATCGACAGCGCCACCGAAGACCGTATCCAACGGGCTATCGAAGAGGCGGCCCGCAACCGCACTACGATTCTGATCACCCACCGCCTCTCGCAGATCCGCTGGGCCGACCTGATCGTCGTTCTCAAAGGCGGCCAAATCTCCGCCATCGGCACGCACGAGGACTTGCTTCAGCAGTCGGAGGCGTATCGGGCTATCTTTGCGAGCTACGAATGAAGAACGGAGTAATTGTCAATTGTGAATTGTCAATTGACAATTGTTAATTCCCGGAGTCCGGAACCGCCTTCAGCCCTTGTGAATTGTCACCAGCTAATGACCGATCTGGACTCAGGTCATTGACAATTCACAATTCCCAATTCCCAATTGACCATTAACCATGTTTGCCGGCCTAGACACCAAATCCTACGACCGAAACTATAGCGACCGCGAGCTTGTGCGACGCGTGGGCGTCTATTTCGCGCGCGACCGAAAACGCTTGCTGTGGTCGGTTGTGCTCATTATTGCGTTCGCCGTGGTCACGGCGATTCAGCCGCTCGTGGTGGCCGAAGGCGTCAACCTCCTCGGCCAGAACCCAGCGCCTGCCCTGCTGATTGCACTGGTGGCAGCTTCGCTCGCCATCGGCCTGTTCATTTGGGGAGCAAGTTGGCTACGGCGCCGGCTGCTGCAGCGAATCACCGGCATGGTCATGTCGGACCTACGCGTCGATGCCTTCGAAGCGGTCATGAACCATGACATGTCCTTCTTTGACCAATACCGGTCGGGGCGCATCATCAGCCGCATTACCACTGACACCCAGGAGTTCTCGCAAGTGGTGGTGCTAATCACCGACATCATCGGCCAGATGCTGTCATTGGTGATCCTGGCCGTCGTGTTGTTCACGATCTCCTGGCAGCTCACGCTGGGAGTGCTTGGCATCTCGGTCGCGATCGTGCTCGTGGCCTTCAGCATGCGCAACCTGGCGCGGCGGGTAACTCGGCGGGGCTTTCGCGCCATTGCCGACGTCAACGCTTCGATCCAAGAGGCCGTGACCGGGATCAGCGTCGCCAAGAACTTCCGCCAGGAGGCGGCGATCTACGGCGAGTTCCGCCGGGTCAACCGCCAGTCGTACGACATGAATCTGCGGCGCGGCTTCGTCTTGTCCAACGTCTTCCCCGTGCTCAACATGGTGGGCGGCGTCGGAACGGCGCTGCTTGTTTACTTCGGAGGATTGTCCGCAGCCGCAGGCGTGATCACATTTGGCGCCTGGTACCTGTTCATCACCAGCGTAGACCGCTTCTGGTTCCCCATGGCCCAGCTTTCCGCCTTTTGGAGCCAGGTACAGGCCGGGCTGTCGGCCTCAGAGCGTATCTTCGCGCTGATCGACGCCGAGTCAACGGTGCGCCAAAACGCAGCCGTAGCAGCCCGGACGGCTGCAGTGGGGAGATCGAGTTCAAGCATGTGGACTTCCGCTACACAGCGCAGGAGCAAGTGTTGTCCGATTTCAACCTGCGCATTGCCGCAGGCGAAGGCATCGCCCTGGTCGGTCACACAGGCGCGGGCAAGAGCAGCCTGGGCAAGCTCATCGCCCGTTTCTACGAGTTCCAAGAGCGGGCAAATTAGCATCGACGGCGTCGACATCCGCGACCTGGACCTGGCAGCCTATCGCCGACAGCTCGGCATCGTCTCGCAAGCGCCGTTCTTGTTCGACGGCACCATTGCCAACAACATTCGCTACGCTCGACCCGAGGCGACTGACGAGGAGATCCTGACAATCGCCCGGCAGGTCGGCGGCGGCGAGTGGCTGGACACCCTACCCGACGGACATGTACACGCAGGTGGGCGAGCGCGGGAATCGGCTGAGCATGGGCCAGCGCCAGCTCGTGGCCTTGATGCGCGTGCTGGTGCAGGAGCCTGCCATCTTCATCCTGGACGAAGCCACAGCCAGCATCGACCCCTTCACCGAGCAGCAGATCCAGCAAGCCATCAATTTGATCTTAGCGCGCAGCACCTCGATCGTCATCGCGCACCGCCTCTCCACCGTGCGCGCCGTGAGCCGCATCATCGTGCTGGAAAAGGGGAGCATCATCGAGCAGGGGAGCCACAAGCAGCTCATGGCCCAGGATGGGCACTATGCGACCCTTTACGACACGTATTTCCGGCATCAATCGCTGTCTTATATCGAGCAGGTTGGGAAGCGCAGGAGGGAGCGAGCGGTGGCGGCGGTTTAGCTATGTCATTATCACAGTCTATCAAGTAACTGACGCTGAGGAGTAGAAGACGATGGGCGGATACAAATGCGAGTATTGCAAAGGTTTGGTTCAACCTCGTCTGGTCAATCGCGAGGTATTTAAACATAAGGACGGTTTTGTCATCCTGGAGAATGTGGTCATTGGTGTTTGCAAAGTGTGCGGCAATCGGTATTACACCGCCAATTTCTTGCATACTGTGCACCAAATCGCCATAAGCAAACAGAAACCCGAACGCACCGAGAGCATCCCCGTTGCCCATCTTACCGTGCAGGGCATGGTCATCGCATCGTGAATGCCAGGTGCGGACATTCGTTTGAGTTTCAGACTGACCTGTACTTTTCGTAGAATCACAGACCCCCTGCGAGCTGCTGGCAGCTCGCAGGGGGTCTCTTTGCATATCCGGTCCCGATTTGGACCAGTGGATCCCTCCCCTCAGTACTGAGCCCAATCCTGGCGAAAGAAGGCCGCACAACTAGTTGGGAACGGGGACCTGCGCGCCTACTTCTTGTGGATCACAATTGACCCGCCGCCCAGAGGCTGATTGGCGCCGTTGTCGTAGATCACGTGGTTCTCGTTGTCGCCGTTCCAGATTTTGATACGGAAAGTGTCAGGATGCCGTCGCCGGCCCAGATCATGAACCCGTAGGTCCCTGCGCCGTTGATCCTGCCATAGCCCTTGATCTGTGCCATGACGCCGGCCGGAGGCACGACCAGCCACTGATAGCTGGTGCTGTTGAAGCCGAAGCCTGCGGCGTTGAGACGGAAATTGACGTTCCCCTCTGGGATACTGTCGCCTTTCTTGTATTTGGCGACGAAGCCAAAGTTCGCCTTGCCGGTCGCGGTTGGATTGGGCCGATACGCGCCTGCCGGCGAGTTGATCCAGCCGCCGCCGGTCACAAAGCCGCCGTTCGGATCGAAGACCACGACCGAGGTCGAGGCGCTGTTCGATCCGCCGTCGTCGTCGGCAACGGTCACCACGATGGCGTAGATGCCTGCCGCCGGATACGCGTAGCTGCCGCTGCACGTTCCCGCGGCAACCATACCTGCGGTTGTGGTACCGTTGCCCCAGTCGATCTGGCAGGTGTGCGTGTCGGCCGTGCCAGGATCCGTGAATGTCGCTGCCACGTTGACAGCCTTGTTGACCTGATACAGACTGCCCGGAGCCGGAGCCGTGAGCATAACTTCGGGGTCGACGTTGTTTACCGTCACCGTGGTGGCCCCAGTGGTCTCTCCTCCGTCGCCGTCCGACACACGCACGTTGACGGTAAAGGTACCGTTGTCAGGGAAGACACATGCCGCCGACCCGGCTGCCTGCGGACCGATCTCGTAGGTCAGGTCGCCGTTGCAGTCGAATTCATAGCTGAGCGGGTCAGATGGGCCTGCCGGGTCGGTCGCGACCACCGTTATCATGGCGCTAGAGCCTTCGTCAATGGGACCGTTGTTGGTCACCGAGACAATGGTTGGCGCAACATTGGCGACAATCAGCGTTGTGTCTGCCGAAGCCGACGCGCCGAAGGCATCGATCGCCGTCAACGTGAGGGTGAATGTGCCGTCGTCCGTGCAAGTGACCACCGTCACTGCCGCGCTGTCGTCTCCGAACGCGCATGGTGCGCCGCTGCTGTACGTCCAGGCATAGGTTATCGCTTGGCCTTCGGGATCAGTCGCCGAGCCACTGATGCCAACGGACGCCCCCTCATCGCCCAAATACGGCCCGCCAGCATTCACATTCGGAGGCATGTTTTCCAGGTTCAGACCGACGACCACCGGATCATGATCTGAGATGCGGAATTGATCGGGCGCATAGAGGCTAGCAACTTGCCCGGCGCTCTTGAATTCCACGTTGTAGTCCAAGACGCTGGGTTCATCAGAGTTAATATGGTAATCGCCCACGCCCGTCACTTGCGAGACGAGGGAGGTTGAACCGAGCGCGTGATCGAGGTAACCCCATTGCCCATCGAAGACATAGGAGTAGGCATCCGGACCAAGGAAGGATTCGATCAAGTTGGTGAAGCCGGCGTTCTTGATGACCGTGATCGGGTCTTCCATCGCGTAGGAGTTGTAGTCACCGAGCATGAGGATGTCGGGATCGCCCGTGCCCGTCGGGTCGGTGGCAAACCAGTTCATCAACTCGATCGCTGCATTGACACGGACGTGATTGCAGTTGCCCTGTCCATCGCCAGCATCGGGAGAATCACAGGCAGAGCCTTTGCTCTTGAGATGATTGACATCCACGATGAAGACTGCGCTGTTGGAATTCAGTTGGAATGCCTGCGCCAAAGACGGGCGATTGCGAGGTGCGCCGTCGCCGCCGTTGACGAAGGCCACCGTATTCAGTGGAGAAGTCTGCCCAATAGGCGTAACAACCCCCGGCTTGTACAGAAGCGCAACGCGGATGGCATCCGTGCCCATGGCGTTGGTTTGCCCGGTGTTTGCATCCACGTCAATGAATGCGTAGGTACCGGGCGCTGTTGCCGCATTGAGTTGATCAACCAGGAATTGAAGCGCGCTGGCGGGACCGTAGCCATCGTTCTCGAGTTCGTTCACACCGAGAACATCAGGGTTCATTGCGAGGATCGCGGCAACGGTCTTCTGATATTGTCGCGCAAACTCAGTTGCGCTGTTCGCGCCGCGGCAATCAGCATCGGTTCCGCTTGGGAAACAACCAGGCGTGCCGGCATTGTTGTCGGCGAAGGTGTTGAAGAAGTTGAGCAGGTTCATGCCGACGACTTTTACATTGCCACCCACTGCGGGTGCAGAAGCCGGGCGCGAGTTGGCTTCAACAAAGTTGACATTGCCAGTCAATGCGCCGATTGGGCGCACACGATAAGCATTACCGCTGGCGGCATTGCCTGCCCATGTATAGGTCATTACGCCGACGATGTTTGTAGCAGTATCACCGCCACGCAGCGTGTTCGACGCAGAGAGCGGCTGGCCGCCGCGTCCGAACACGATCGGATCAGGGTTCTGCGCTTGCGAGGCGTCGTCTAAAATGATCTTGTTCAGATTATTTTGTGCCTGTAACGCAAGTGCGGGTGCTCCGGGAGAGTACAACATTGGTTGGCTGATGCAAGCGTATTGCCCGCAGATAAGACCACCTGGTCAAAGCGTCCAAGCTGGAAATGCTCGGTCACGACCATGGTCTGCGGCAGGCGCACGAGCATGCCTTCGTATTGTTCGAGGAAGTCAGGCGACGCGACAGGGAAGGTTACATCGGTTGGAGTCACGGCACCTGTGCCACAATTGACGATCGTTCCCACGGAGATTTGTGATTGTCCCTGGTTTTCACCAGCTGTACCGGTCACACGAACAATATCGCCGAGATTGACGGTGTTGGCATTGCTGCCTTCAAATACGAAAATGCCGTCCGATGTGCCTGGGTTGCCATCGCCAGTCGGATCCTGAATAAAGAAGCCGCGCAGAGCTGGGGAGGGACCCTCATAGTCGCCGACGACCACGCCTTCGGTGGTTTGCGTACCTGGCAGGACCACAGTCGCGCCGCTGCCCTGGATGCCGTAAATCGGCGTATAGGGTAGGCCACAGACATCATCGTTGACGATGGTTCCCTGGCCCTGACCATCCACAACCGTAGCGCCAACCACATTTATGACGTTGACGAAGAATGTCTCGTCAGGTTCTGCTGCCGTATCACCGTTGACCAGCACATCAAAGGTATAGGTCGAGCTACCAGCAGGAATGGCTTGACCAGTTAGCCCTTTGGCTGTGAAGTCGCTAGGCGAGGTCGCCGTGTTATCAGCAGTTGCGATGTCAAAGGTCACACCGCCCGCCCCGGCCGGTGAGGAGAGACCGACTACGAAGGTAAACGTGGTTGTACCACTGTTACCCTCACTGATACTGACATCGTTGACTGTCAGGGAGGGCGTGGAGGGCACATCGTCGTCTTGGATCGTGCCTTGGCCCTGGCCGTCGACCACAGTTGCACCGGTGACGTTAGCGACGTTCACGAAGAACGTCTCTTCCGGCTCCACAGATCGTATCGCCGTTGACCAGGACGCTGAAAGAATAGTTTGAGCTTCCTGCGGGAATGGTCTGCCCGATCAGCGAGTTGGCCACATAGTCGTTGTCGGCTACGGTTGCCGAATTGTCCTGGGTGGCGATGTCGAAAGTGACGCCGCCAGGCCCGGCTGGTGAGGTCAGGCTAACTGTGAAGTTGAACGCGGTGGTGCCGCTGTTACCCTCGTTGAGGGTGATGTCGTTAACCGTCAGGTTGGGCAATGAAACGGTACATGGACTGAATGGTGATGCCGTATTGCGCGGGGCGGGGACACCCACGGTGAAGTCAGCCGCGTTGTTATCTGTTTCCGCACAACCATTGCTGTTTCGGAGATTAGCGGTGGTATTGGTAGTCGCAGGGGCAGGTCCGCTTCCCTCAAAGAAATTCGCTCCATCCCAACCGACTAGATCAACAATTAGGGCCAACGCAGCAGGCGGACAGGGCATCGAGCTACCATTGCAGCCCAGTCCTGTGCTCGTACTGGCGATGACCACCTTCCCGCCCGTCCCGCTCATATTGATCGGGGTCAAGTCGGTGACATGCGGGGCGGGCAGAGGGGTTGTGCCTCCTGCGCCCTGCGCTTCCTGGATCAGAAGGTACTGCCCGGGCTGTAGCGTCACTGCGGGTAGGGGGGTAATCAGGTTGGTGGCACTCCCGAAGTTGCCGGTTCCTGTTGCACTGGTGTATTGCACCGACCAGCCGGCCAAGGACACGACAGCCGTGCCAGCGGTTAAAGAGCTCAATGAAGTCATGAGTGTAGGTGGCGCCGCTGTTGCCGCCGCCTCCGTATACTTGGCTGATGACCACATCGGGTGAAATTGCCTCTGCGCTTGGCAGCGCCACCGGCAAGCCGGAAAGAAGCAACGCCAAGATGGCGGCCAGAATGGGCAGCCACGGCCGCCTGGGGAGAGTTGAAGAAAACATGGGGGACACTCCTTTTGGCCCGTCTTTGGGCCCCGTATTGGGTTGTGATGAGAAACTCCGCCAGGAGGACCGCCCCTGGCAGAGCACATAGGGCCACGCGTGAGGTGGCGAGAGAGTCGGGAAGCTGGAGAAGCGACTTGCGGTTCAGGACCATGCGATCGGCGAGCCTCGCTGCACCGTCGCGAAGGGAGTTGGTCACGCTCAAGAAAGAATTCTACTTCTACCGCATCGAAAAGTCAAACCAAGAGGAATTCGGCGGATGGCACCCATGACGACACCTGCGGTCAATACAGCAGCGAACTCCAGGGTCTCGACGGATGCACGCCGGCGGCTCAAAATGACCTTCCGCTGGCGGAGCATGTCCGGCAGTCCGAATATGCCAGCCACCTGCCCACGCAGTCTGGCGCGCGCCGCTTCGCCACGCCAAGCGCGCAATGCATCGATCGCGATGCGCAGCTGGGCGCGCACGATCTCTCGCCAGTGCCGCTTGATCAGATCGCCCGGCCAGTTGCGGGCGATCACCCAAATCGTGTTGCGACCGGTGTAGTAGCTGGCGAGGATACCGCCGCCCGTCGCGCTGAGGTGGTGATAGACCCGCGCCTCCGGGACATAGATCGATTTCCAGCCCACCAACTGCAGCCGCCAGGCCAGGTCGACGTCCTCCATGTACATGAACAGCGCCGGATCGAAGCCGCCGGCCTCGTGCCAGGCCTCACGGCGATAGGCCGCCGCGCCGCCGCAGGGGCCGAACACCCAGCAGTCCTGGTCGTACTGCCCCTCATCCTTCTCCCATACGCCGCGGTTGCGCGGGATGCCGTCTTTGCCCATCATGTCTCCGGCCGTGTGGAGCGTATCGCGCCGGTCGAATAGCAGCATTTTGCTGGCCGCCGAGCCGGCCTCCGGCTGCGCCATCAGCCCCGTGACCAGCGCCTCCAGCCAGCCGGGCTCAGCCTCGGTGTCGTTGTTGAGCAGCACCAACATGTCGCCCCTTGCCGAGGCCACGCCGGTGTTGCAGGCCGCCACGAAGCCGGCGTTCTGCGCAAGCGCCATCACCCGTACTTCGGGGTAGCTTTCGGCCAGAAACTCGACCGAGCCATCGACGGACGCGTCGTCGACGACAATGACCTCGAAGCGCTCAGCCGGAAAAGTCTGCCTGCGCAGTGCATTCAGGCAGGGTGCCAGCAACGACTTGCCGTTGTAGTTGGGGATGATGACCGAGGCGAAGGGCAGTTCAGCTATGGGCAAAATACGCCGCCAGTCCTTCTTGCCACGGGCGCAGGACAATGCCGAGGGCCGCGGCCGTCGTGTTGAGCAGAATCGCGTGCGGAGGCGGGGTCGTGCGTCTCGGCCATTCCCCCGAAGAGACCGGCGTGACCGGCACATCGCCGCGGCCGGCCTGGCGCAGGATCTCCAGGGCCCACTGGTGGCGCGTGCAATAGCCGCTGTTGGTGAGATGGTAGATGCCGTAGTGCCGCAAATCGATCAGGCGGGCGATAGCGTCCGCCAGGTCGGGTGCGTAGGTCGGGTTGCCGAACTCGTCGGCGACGACGCGCAAGGCGCCCTGTTTGTCGGCTGCGGCGACGATCTTGGCGATGAAGTTGTTGCCGCCGTTGTTGTACAGCCAGGCCGTGCGGGCGATATTGAAACGGCCAGCCATCAAACTGATGACGACCTTTTCGGCCGCCTCTTTGCTGCGAGCATAGGTTCCGCTGCGGGCGGCCGTCGCATCCCATTCGCGGTAGAAACCGGGCAGGCTCGCCGGGAAAGACCTCGTTGGTGCTGACCTGCACCAGCGCCGCGCCGCTGCGCTGGCAGGCCAGCGCAAGATGCTGCACGCCGGTGACGTTGACAGCGTAGCAAGCGTCGGGCGTATCCTCTGCGCCGTCAACGTTCGTCCAGGCCGCAGCGTTGATCACCACTTCTGGCCGAAAATCAGCGATTTGCTCGACGATCGCGGGCTGGGTCATATCCACTTCGGGAAAGTCTAAAGCCAATATCTGTCTGCCAGCCAGCCGTTCCATCAGCGCCCGGCCAAGCTGGCCGCGAAATCCAAGTATGACAATGCGCTCAGGTTCTTTGGTCAAGGTACCTCCGATCAATGGATTGCAATTTGCAGGGTGCAAGTTGCAAGTGGCAGGTTGCAAGTGGCAAGTGGCAAGTGGCAAGTGGCAAGTCACGGCGAACTTGCACTGAACCCTGCAACCTGCAACCTGCCTCATTGTAACATGTTGGCGCAGGCCAAGCAAGCACAGCCGGGCATACGAGCGTACCTGACATCCTTTTCTAACAGCGCATTTCGCTGTATACTAGGTGTAGCAGCTGGTCACCCCTACCGGGCACGGTCAGCCCCATCCGGGGTGCAAGCAAAGTCCGGTTCCAGCGATTGGCGTGTGGGCATTTCGCTGCACGCTCCACGCACTTCCGGCATTAACCATTGACAATTCACAATTCACAATTGACAATTGTCTCTCTGCCCTTCATCTTCCTCCCTCCTAAAACCAGGAGTAACTTCAATGACGAAGACCATGAAAGCCGTGATCAAGCCCGAACAAGCCCCTGGCATGGTGCTGGCCGAGGTGCCTATCCCGCAGGTCGGCCCGCAGGATGCGCTGATCAAAGATCAGAGCCACCTCGATCTGCGGCACCGATCTGCACATCTACAAATGGGACGAGTGGGCGCGCAAGCGCATCCACCCGCCTCTGGTCGTCGGCCATGAATTTTGCGGGCATGTGGTCGCGATCGGCCGCGATGTCACCGAGGTCAAGGAGGGGGATTTCGTCTCCGCCGAGAGCCACATCATCTGCGGCAAATGTCCCCAGTGCCGCACGGGCAACGGCCATATCTGCCAGAACACCCGCATCATCGGCGTCGACCGGGATGGCTGCTGGGCTGAGTACATCGCCATGCCGGCGTATAACCTGTGGCTCAACCCGCCGGACATGTCACCGGAGATCGCCAGCATGCTGGAAAACTTCGGCAACGCCGTGCACACCGCCTTCGCCACCGATCTGACCGCCAAAAAGGTGCTGATCACCGGCTGCGGCCCCGTGGGACTGATGACAGTGGCCGTCGCCAAAGCAGCCGGTGCGCGTGCGATCTATGCCACCGACATCTCCCCCTACCGCCTGCGCCTCGCCCGGCAGATGGGCGCCACGCACGCGCTCAACGTGGCCGAGGTCGACGTGGTTGAAACCATTCGCCACGACACCGATGGCGAAGGCGTGGACGTGCTGCTGGAGATGAGCGGCGCGTCGTCTGCCTTTGAACAGGGCTTCAAGGCGCTGCGCGACGGCGGCTCGGCGGCGTTGCTTGGCCTGGCGCCCGGCATGATCGGCTTCGACATCAACAGCGCCATTATCTTTAAGGGCGCCACCGTCCACGGCATCGTCGGCCGCGAGCTGTGGGGCACCTGGTTCCGCATGCGCGGCCTGCTCAACTCCGGAGCCGTCGACCTGAGCCCGCTGGTCACCCACCGCTTCACCCTGGAACAGTGGGAGGATGCGGTCCAGATCATGAACAGCGGCGCGAGCGGGAAGGTGGTCATGTTCGTCGATGGCTGAGTCGCAGGTGGCAGGTGGCAGGTGGATAGCGGTGACTGCTCGCCTGCCTGATGCACTCCACCATCTGAACTAAAACGGTCCTCTAGGGCTTCTCACCACTCCATGGCTTAGGTATCTCGGTTTCAGAGAGGGATTTCCAATCCCTGAACTGGTAGACAAGGAGTTATCCATGGCAAAAGGAAATCAGCACAAGTTGGCTGGTTGGAGGATGAGCTCAAGGAGCTGCGCGAGGCCGGCCGGTTTACGAACATTCGCACGCTGGACTCGCCACAGGGCGCATGGTTGACCGTCGACGGCAAGAAAGTGCTGAATTTCTGCTCGAACAACTACCTTGGGCTGGCCAACCATCCGCGGGTTACGGCGGCAGCCAAGGCCGCGATCGACCAGTACGGCGTCGGGCCGGGCGCGGTGCGCACGATCGCCGGCACGATGACCTTGCACGAGACGCTCGAGCGCAAGCTGGCCGAGTTCAAGGGTGCGCCGGCCGCCATCACCTTCCAGAGCGGCTTCTCGGCCAACATCGGCGTGATTCCGGCGCTGGTGGGCGATAACGACCTGATCATCAGCGACCGGCTGAACCATGCGAGCATCATCGACGGCACCCGGCTAACCAAGGCCGCGCGCACGATCTACGAGCACGCCGACCCCAACTCGCTGCGCGATGTGCTGGAGGACAATTACGGCCAGTACCCGCGCATCTTCGTCATCACCGACGGCGTGTTCAGCATGGACGGCGACATCGCGCCGCTGCCCGAGATCGTGGCGCTGGCCGAAGAGTTCAGCGCGATCACGATCGTGGACGACGCGCACGGCGAAGGCGTGCTCGGCCGCGGCGGCCGCGGCATCGTCGACCACTTCGGCCTGCACGGCCGGGTCGACGTGGAGATCGGCACGCTCAGCAAGGCCTTCGGCGTGGTGGGCGGCCTGGCGGCCGGGTCGCAGGTGCTGGTGGATTGGCTCAAGCAGCGCGGCCGGCCCTTCCTCTTCTCGAGCGCCATGACCGTGCCCGACGTCGCGGCCTGCATCGCCGCCGTGGACATCCTGGCCGAGTCGACCGAGCTGGTGGACAAGCTGTGGGACAACGCGCGCTATTTCAAGGAAGAAATGAAGCGCCTGGGTTTCGACATCGGCCGCAGCCAGACGCCGATCACGCCCGTGATGCTGGGCGAGGAGCTGCTCGCGCAGAGGTTCAGCAAGCGGCTGTACGAGGAAGGCGTCTTCGGCACGGCCATCACCTTCCCGACCGTCCAGCGCGGCATGGCCCGCATCCGCGTGATGATCTCCGCCGCCCACAGCCGCGCCGACCTCGACACCGGCCTGCAGACCTTCGCCAAAGTCGGCAAAGAGCTAGGTGTCATCTAGCTTGGTCGGAGAGGATCTTACGTCAAAAGATTGGACCTTTCTCGGAGAAAGGTCCAATCTGCCCACCAGCCCTTGCACAGAGATTGGACCTTTCTCGGAAGAAAGGTCCAATCTAGTCGTGCAACAAGTGCATTACTATGTCCACTTTACGAGTTTTCATGCAGGCAGCCGATAACGCCGGCGCCATGGTGCAGATCGACAAACCGGTCGATCCCTACCTGGAGATGGCGACGGTCATCGCCGCGTTGGATGGCCGGCCGGTCCTGTTCAATCAGGTGACGGGCAGCGAGTTTCGCGTGCTGTCCGGCCAGTGCTCTGACCGGCGCTACTTTGCGATGGCCTTGGGCTGCGAAGTCGACGAGCTGATCTTTCGCATGGCGGATGCATTCCAATCGCCACGGCCCCCGCCTCGCGTCGATCGGGCCGACGCGCCGTGCCAGCAGGTGGTCATGCCGGTGGTCGATCTGCAGCGTCTTCCGTTTCTGACCCATTACGCCGACGACGCAGGCCCGTACGCCACCGCAGCCATCGCCATCGTCAACGATCCCGACACGGGGCCTAACGTCAGCTTCCATCGCTGTCTGCGCCTGGACAGCAAACGACTGGCGGCACGCATCGTCGAGCGCCGCGGCACGGACAGTGCGCTAAAAAAGACACCGAGCGACCTGCCCGTGGCCATCTGCATCGGGCTGCCGTTGCACGTGCTGCTGGCCGCCAGTATGGCGCCCGATCCGGGCATGGACGAGCTGGAGATCGCCCATGCCCTGGCGCCCACCCCGGTGACGAAGTGCCTGACGAACGACCTCTACGTCCCGGCCGAGGCGGAGTTCGTGCTGGAGGGCCGCATCACCCACAGGACCGTAGCCGAAGGCCCCTTCGTCGACCTGACCGAGACGTGGGACATCGTTCGTCAGCAGCCGGTGATCGAAATCGACTGCATCACCCATCGCCGCGACGCCATCTACCACGCTTTGTTGCCCGGCATGCTGGAGCACAAGATGCTGATGGGCATGCCCAAGGAGCCCAGCATCTATGCCGCGGTGAACGAGGTGTGCCGCTGCCTGAACGTGAGCATCACGCCGGGCGGCACCTCGTGGCTGCACGCCGTGGTGCAGATCGACAAGCAGCACGCCGACGACGGCCGCAAAGCCGGCGAGGCGGCATTCCGCGGGCATGGCTCGCTCAAGCACGTCGTCGTGGTGGACGACGACGTCGACCTCTACGATCCAAGCGACGTGGAATGGGCCATCGCCACCCGCTTCCAGGCCGACCGCGACCTGGTGGTGTGGTCAAACCAGCCGTCGTCGTCGCTGGATCCGTCGGCGACGCACGTGCCAGGCCAAAAATCGCGCAGCGCCAAGATGGCGCTGGACGCTACCATTCCGTGGGACCAGGAAGACGGATGTACGCGATTGCACGAGTTCAAACGTGTACCGCTTGCGAAAGCAGATGTGAACGAATACTTGCAGCGAATGTAAAAAACGCGCTGGTTCTTGTACCAGGAGCGGTCATCGTCGAGTAAGAGTCGTCACTGGGAAAACATCTGACGTGGGACCGAGAACTTCGAGGGTTCGACGCGGTAGTGCCTTGCGCGAAGACACTTCCCAGGGTACAATCCTAGTGTACCGGCAGATACGACGGTTGCCGGGCTAATCCATATCTCGTTGCTCGCTTTGCAGAAGGAGTACTGCCGGATGAAGATATACGATGTCATCTGGCTGGCAGAAGTCGAAGAGAAAATTATCGTCAAGCACAGCGTATGGCCGGAAGAAGCGGAAGAAGTGCTGGAGAATCGGCCCACGTGCGATTCATGGAACGCGGACAGAGAGCAGGCGAAGATTTGTATGCTGCTTTCGGACAAACGGAAGGCGGAAGGTATCTGGCCGTCTACTTTATCTTAAAACAGATCACGCGAGGCTCTAATCGTTACAGCGCGGAACATGACTGACAAGGAAAGGCGATCTTATGGGAAGAGAAGATAGAGTCGACACCATTTCTGGCGCTCAGTCCATGGCTGAAATGGCTGAATTCTGGGACACCCATGATGCTACGGAATACGAAGACCAGACTTACGAGGTTGATATCGAGTTCAATTTGAAAACTCGGCGCCACTACGTTGCCATTGATCCCGACGTCTTGGCCAGGCTGCGCGAGCAGGCCACAAAACGCGGGATCAGCCTCGAAAGCTTGGCGAAATCTCTGGCTTCAAGAAAAAGTTGCGGTTGCCTAGCATTGAGCTAAGGGCACTTCGCTGTCGGTCGTTCTGTTCAACCGACCCATTCTGAGAATTTTCATGCGCCCGGAGACCCTCCGACTCTTCATCGCCATCGAGCTAACGCCAGAGGTGCACCTGGCCCTGGCGCAGCTTCAGGATACCCTGAAACGCCAGCTGCCGCCCAAGGTCGTCCGCTGGACCAAGCCGGATGGCATTCATTTGACCCTCAAGTTTCTCGGCGACACGCCGCAAGACAAGGTGCCGGCCGTGGTCCAGGGTATAACTGCCGCGGCGGCCGGCTTTGCGCCGTTTGAGTTCCATGTGGCTGGCTTTGGCTGTTTCCCCAATCCCCGTAAGGCGCGCGTGCTGTGGGTGGGCGTGCCGGACATCCCAAAGAACCTGGCCGGGTTGCAACGCGCCGTCGACCTGCACATGCATAAGCTTGGCTTTGCCAAGGAAGAGCGGGCATTCAGCCCGCACCTGACCCTGGGCCGGGTCAACAACTCTGCCTCGCCAGCCGAACGGCAAACATTGAGCGATCTGCTGGCCAAGACCCAGGTCGGTCTGCTGGGAACCGTGCCGGCGCACGAGGTCATCCTGTTCCAGAGCGACCTGCTGCCGGGCGGCGCGGTCTACACCGCCTTGGCGCGTGTTCCGCTCGGCTGCAGCCAGCACCCTAGAATCGGCCGACAAATCCGGCTGCGGTGAAGGGGGAAGAGCAGGATTTGCGGAATAACCGGATCGGACGCTTTGATGGTAGCTGCGGATCGAGGACTTCTACCGATAACCCAATCATGATCGAGTAGTTCACCGAAGAGATCTGCTCACGGGCCAACCATCGTCGCCACGGTAACGCCGTCCCCGCCTTCGCTGGATTCGCCCTCGCGGAAGCTTTTTACCAAGGGGTGCTTGCTCAGTTCCTTGCGCACCGCCACGCGCAGCACGCCGGTCCCTTTGCCGTGGATGATGCGCACCCACGGCAGCATGCCCAGATACGCGTCGTCCAGGTACTTCTCGAGCCGCGGCAGCATCTCCTCGACACTGGCCCCGCGGATGTCCAACTCCATGCCCACGTGAGGCGCCGGCGGCATCGAGCTGCTGGTCGGCGGCATGGGCAAGGTCCTCGGCTTCGTGATCCCGACCGCCGTCGCCTGGCTGGCATCGCGACGCTCGAGGCGACTCAACACCATGCGCATGCGGAAACGAGCCGATCTGCACCTCCGCCTCGTTGACTTCGAGCGCCAGTCCTACGATTTGCCCGGTGGCTTGCAGGCTGGGAATCCAGACCGTGTCGCCTATAGCCAGGGGAATGGCCCGCTGCGCCGGAGACGGCTGTGGTTCGGTGCTCTCAG
Source organism: uncultured Chloroflexia bacterium (assembly GCA_963709505.1). Lineage (GTDB taxonomy): Bacteria > Chloroflexota > Anaerolineae > JAAEKA01 > JAAEKA01 > CAVPXC01. The sequence continues at coordinate 215,356 of CAVPXC010000005.1, forward strand.
GCAGCTTCTCGGCCGCCTTCTGTCGCGCCGCCACCACACGCTGCGCCTCGACCAGCATCTGCCGGTGCGCGCTGGGGCTTTGCGCGCCTGCGCCGGCGCCCGACACCGAGGCAAAGCCCGCTAGCTGCTTGCGCACCTGCTCCAGCTCGACGGCCAACTCCTCCAGCTCGATCTGCGCCTGGGTGCGCGCCTCGTTCAGCACCTCGCGCCGCGCCTCCTCCAGCTTATTCAGCCGGTAGCGCAGCTCCTTCTCGTGGGCCTCGGCCTGACGCCGGGCGGCCTCGGCCTGGCTGACGCTCGGCCTCCAACCGCTCACGCGTGTCCTTGATGCCCTGTAGGAGGCTGTCGGCCTCGAGCGCCTCCGGCCGCACCAAGGCCTCGGCCGCGCTGATGATCGCCCGATCCAACCCCAGCCGCGTCGCAATCGCCAGGGCATTGGATCGACCCGGCAAGCCGATGCTCAACTCGTAGGTCGGCGCAAGGGTCTCGACATCGAACTCCACGCTAGCGTTGCGCACGCCGGGTGTGCTGTGAGCATAGACCTTGAGATCAGAGTAATGCGTAGTCGCAAACACGGTGACACGCCGTCGTACCAGATGATCAAGCAGCGCCCGTGCCAACGCCGAGCCCCTCCTCTGGATCCGTGCCGGCGCCCAGCTCGTCCAGCAGCACCAGGCTGCGGTCGTCTGCCTCGTCCAGAACGCCGATGATGTTGGTCATGTGGCTGGAGAAGGTGGACAGGCTCTGCTCGATGCTCTGCTCGTCGCCGATGTCGGCGAAGACCGTCTCGAAACAGGACAGCCGCGAGCCATCCCTGGCCGGAATGTGCAGCCCAGCCTGGGCCATCAGCGCCAGCAATCCCACGGTCTTGAGCGACACAGTCTTGCCGCCGGTGTTCGGCCCGGTGATCAGGACCACAAAGTAGTCCTCGTCCAAAGTCACGTCGATAGCCACAACCGTCTCTTGGTTCAACAACGGATGCCGAGCACGCTTCAGGTCGATCACCGAACCGGGATGCGGGACCGCCGCAGGCGCCTCGACTGACTCATTGCCCTCTGCCCTCTGCCCTCCGTCTTCTGACCTCCGCCCTCTGACCTCTGACCTCTGCTGCTTCCCCCCCCACTCCACCAACTCCGGCTCGCTCGCGCGCAGTTCGTCGGCATAGCGAGCGCGGGCAAAAATCAAGTCCAGGAGGGCCAGCGCCTCGACGGTTTGGCGGATCTGCGGCGCCGCGTCGGCCACGAGATCGGATAGCTCGGCCAGCAAGCGGCGGACCTCGTCCTCCTCGTCCAACTGCAGCTTGCGCCACTCGTTGTTCAGCTCGACCACGCCGTACGGCTCGATGAACAAGGTCGCGCCGCTGGCCGATTGATCGTGGATCAGGCCGCGCAGCCGGCCCTTGAACTCGGCCTTGAGGGGAACGACGTAGCGGCCCTGGCGCTGTGTGACGATCGGCTCTTGCAGGTATTGGGCAGTAGTTGAGGTAGTGATCAGCTTATTCAGCCGTTCCATCAGCCGGCCCTGCACGGTCTTGATCTCACTGCGCAGGCGGGCCAGTTTTGGGCTGGCACTGTCCAAAACCTCGCCGCGCTCGTTGATCACCTGGGCGATCTGGTCGGCCAGCTTTGGCACGGGCTCGACACGAAAGCCGATGTCGGCCAGGTTCGGAAAGCGGGTCTCTAGGCGCGTCAAGACGTTGCGGATCGAGCGAGCGCGCAACAAGGTGCTGCGAATGTCCAGCAGCTCGGTGGCAAGCAGCACTGCCCCGCGCTCCGCCTGCGGCAACAGCGGTCGCACGTCATGTACGCCGCCCAGGTGGACGTCGCTATACTCGCTCAGCAGGCGCCGCGCCTCCGTGGTCTCGGCCAGCCATTGCCGCGCCAGGCTGATGTCATTGGTCGGCAGCGTTTCGAGCACCAGCTCGCGTCCGGCGGAGAAGCTGGTGTTAGCGGCCAGCCGCTGGAGGATCTTGTCAAATTCGAGAACATGGAGAGTTTTGGCGTTCATACGGCAAAAAGTATAGCATAGGGGAAGGGGGAGGGGAAATTGCGAAGAAGTGGACGGTGGAGGGTGGGGAGGAATTGTCAATTGTGAATTGTCAACTGTCGATGGTTAATGTTGGAAATGAGGGAAGCGTGGAGAGTGCTGCTTGGCGTGTTTGTTGAGACTCTGGACCTCAGTTACAATACAGTTGCGAGCCAATTCAGAGCTTCGACTCTGATTGTGTGTGCTGCCTGGAAGCTATTTGATAGGTTTGGCTGCACCGTAGGGGAAGAGCAGGATTTGCGGAAAGGAAGGATCGGACAGGAAACCACCAATGCACGTCAACGCCAGAGCCATCATCGAACGATCAACGCCAGATGGGGCCGAGATCGTCGTCCAAATGTGCAACAAGCCGTATGAAGGCGGCAAATGGATCGAGCTGCCCGGCGGCCGGGTCGAGCAGTTCGAGTCCCTGGTGGACGCCCTGCGCCGCGAGGTGCGGGAGGAAACTGGCTTGGTGATCACATCCATCGAGGGTCTGGAGACACGGATCGAGACCGACGATCCCGACACTTGCGTCGAGTGCCTGCAGCCATTCGCCGTCTACCAAACCATCCGCGGCCCGGTGGACTCCATGGGTGTCTACTTCCGCTGCCAGGCCGAAGGAGAGCTGCTAATGACGGGCGATGAGACCGAGGGCATTCAGTGGATGTCCGTCCAGCGCGTCTCTGAATTGCTCGACTTAGATGCTCATCTCGTCTCGTGGGTCGACCGCGCTGGGCTAAGATTCTACCTCGAACAATATGCCGACAAGCCAAAGAGGATTCCAAGTTTCGCGAGAGCTGTCTGCATCGACAACTTGGAGTACCCAGTCTCCCTGGAGATACACAAGGTCTATCGTGTGCTGTCGGACCCGGACGCCGAACGAGATGGAGACTTGCGCGTCATCGACGAGAGCGGTGAGGACTATCTCTTTCCGAAAACCCATTTCGTGCTGCTCGACCTGCCTGACAACTCCGTCATTAGCCATTGACAATTGACAATTCACAATTGTCAATTGTCAATTCATCGTCCCAATTCATGTACAACTCACCCCCAGTCCCATCTTACCAACGTCTCGTCCTCAAACTCGGTACCAGTGTCCTGACCGCCGGCTCGCCGCAGATCAACCGGGCGCGGCTGCTGGAGTTGGTTCGGCAGTGCGCTAAGCTGCATGCTGCCGGCGTGGACGTCGTGGTGGTCACCTCCGCCGCCATCGCCGCCGGCCGCGAGAGCCTCGGCTTTCGCCAGCTCTCGCAGGCGATGCCGGTCAAACAGATGCTGGCCGCCGTCGGCCAGGTTCGGCTGATGCAGCACTACGAACAGTTTTTCGGCATCTACGACATCGTCGTGGGCCAGGTGCTGCTGACGCGGTCCGATCTCAACCACCGCAGTCGTTACCTCAACGCCCGCGACACGCTACAGGCGCTGCTGGCCGAACGTATCGTGCCGATCATCAACGAAAACGACGCCGTAGCCACCGACGAGATCAAGCTAGGCGACAACGACACGCTATCGGCGCTGGTGTCCAACCTGGTCGAGGCCGACCTGCTGCTGATACTCACCGATCAGCCGGGCCTGTACACAGCCGATCCGCGCACTGACCCGAGCGCCGAGCTGATCCGCGAGGTGACCACCATCGACGACGACCTGCGGGCGCGCGCCGGCGGCGCCCGCAGCGGGCTCGGCACGGGTGGCATGAGCACCAAGCTGGCCGCAGCCGACCTGGCGCGCCGCGGCGGCGCCGAGGTCGTCATCGCCGCCGGCGGAGTCGAGGGCGTAGTGCTGCGCGTGTGCCAAAGCGAGCGGATCGGCACCCGCTTCACGCCGCTGACCGATAAGTTGGAAAGCCGCAAGCGCTGGCTGTTGGGCGGCTTGGTGCCGGCAGGACGCATCACCGTAGACGCGGGCGCGGCCGCCGCGTTGGCGAATCAGGGCCGCAGCCTATTGCCGGTAGGCGTCACCCGCGTTGAAGGCCAGTTCGAGCGCGGCGACACCGTGCGCATCTGCAACGCCGCCGGCCAGGAGATCGCGCGTGGCCTGACGCGCTATGGCGTGACATCGCTAGAGCGCATCAAGGGTCGGCGCTCGGAAGAGATTGTGGTCATTCTGGGCTATGAGAATAGCGCGGAGGTGGTGCATCGAGATGATTTGGTGGTCCTGTAAGCCTCAGACAAGCCGTTGAACCTTGACGGGTTGTTGTAGTGGGTTATAATTGTCTCGTCAACGAGGCATTTGTCGAAGCAGACGCTGAGCCTATGCGATGTTTCATGCGGGCATCTCAGGAGTTTCTTCTTACTGCCATATTCCTCTAGACCGCTTCCAAGTCATCTCAACAAAGAGAGTGCCAAGATGCTAACTCGATTAAGGGTCTCAGGGTTTAAGAACCTCGTGGATGTTGATGTCAGGTTCGGGCCGTTTACCTGCATTGCTGGGCCGAATGCTGTTGGCAAATCGAATTTATTCGACGCTATTCGGTTCCTGAGCTTATTGGCAAACGATACTCTGATGAATGCCGCTTTATCGATTCGCGCTGAGGGAGGACGAACTGGAGATATCCGCAGTTTGTTCCATCGTGCCGGTGATAAGCACGACGAGAAGATGGCATTTGACGCCGAAATGATCATCCCTTCGGAGGCAATAGATGATCTCGGTCAGAAAGCCTTGGCAAAGATCACTCTAGTTCGGTACCATCTTGAGATCGGATATCGCACGGATCACAGCTTGCCCACTCTCGGTTCACTGGTACTACTTAGCGAAGAGTTGCTGCACATCAATCTAGGCGATGCACCGGATATGTTGCGGTTTCCGCACAGCCCCAGCCAATGGCGTCGTTCGGTTTTGACCGGCCGTAGAACATCACCGTTTATCTCGACACAGGTGGAGGGCAAAAACAGCTACGTGAAACTTAGCCAGGACGGCGTACAAGGCAGGCCAAAGTCTTTCCTTGCTACCAATCTTCCAAGAACTGTCCTGTCAACGGTGAATGCAACAGAAAGCCCAACAGCGCTTGTTGCGAGACGCGAGATGCAGTCCTGGCAACTGCTGCAATTAGAGCCTTCCGCGTTGCGTGAGCCAGATCCCTTCACCACACCTCCTGGCATGCTGGCGGATGGCTCCCATTTGCCGGCTACCTTGTACTTTTTGGCCCGTTCTCCGGAAATGATGGCACGACACAATGGAGATGGGTTGCAGATCTACGATCGTGTGGCTCTACGGCTGTCTGAGCTAATCGATGATATTACGGCGGTTGCTGTCGATAGGGATCAGCAACGCGAATTGCTCACTTTACAGGTCACCGAGCGAGATGGTACAATCTATCCCGCCAGATCTTTGTCCGATGGTACTCTTCGGTTCCTGGCACTGGCCATCTTGGATCTCGATCCACGCGCGAACGGCCTGATATGTCTTGAGGAGCCTGAGAACGGCATTCATCCAATTCGCATTCCTGCAATAATCAACCTCTTGCAGGATATTGCTTGTGATGTGGAGAGTCCGGTGGGTCCTGACAACCCCTTGCGTCAAGTGATCATCAACACGCACTCGCCTGTCGTGGTCAACCAGGTGCCCGATGAAAGCCTGCTCGTGGCGGAGTCGAAAGAAGTCAGGCGATCTGGGCCCGATCGAAGTCAGCGCGCTTCAGTTGGCTGCCCGACACGTGGCGTTCTGACGCCGCTCCTGATGTCAGGCCGGTTGCTAGAGGTCAACTGCTCGCCTACCTCAACCCAGTGGTCCCCGGTAAGCCCAATCAGACCGTGCCAGACTCAGCCGGCAAAAGGGTGTTGCGACGAGTCATCGATCGAGAGGATATCCAGCAATTGAGGTTTGCGTTCGATCCGCAGACGGTCTCGGTCAATTGGTAACCATGGTCGAACTGCGCTATTCCCTGATCTCAGATGGCAGCTCAGACGCTGCTCTGTTGCCGATATTGTCGTGGCTGTTGCGGGAAAGTGGTGTGCAGTGCGCCATTCAGCCAAGCCTGGCCGACTTACGCCGGCTACCAGCGCCCCCTTCCAGTCTTGAGCAGAGAATCAGTGTAGCCCTTGATCTGTATCCCTGCGATCTACTTTTTATACATCGAGATGCCGAGCGACAACCGTTAAGCCACCGCAAGGCTGAGATCCAGCAGGTGATCTATGGTCTGAAACTCGGCATTGTTCCATCGTGGGTATGCGTTATCCCCGTCAGAATGACTGAAGCATGGCTGCTGTTTGATGAAGCTGCGATAAGACACGCAGCAGGTAATCGATCTGGACGACAACCACTTGATCTTCCACGCTTATCGGAACTCGAAGATCTGCCTGATCCGAAGAACATGCTTTATGATTCCTTGCGTAGGGCCTCAGGTCTTCATGGAACTCGCTTGAAACGTTTTCGGGTTACACAAAGCGCTGTGAGAGTATCCAGCTTGGTGACAGATTTTTCTCCACTACGCAGACTGTCCGCCTTCCAGGAACTGGAGGTCGATCTCCGACGCGTGACAGAACACGCTGGCTGGGCTGCGGGGGCCACTGTTTGAAATGCAGATTGATTTTGCGGGCTAATCATACCTGGTCTTGATGGAAATATGGCATTGCGATTCAGTGACCTAGTCAAGTCGCTAACCAGTTCGCAAGAGCAGTTTGGCCTGGCAATGCAGGAAATCGACAGGCTACCGCGGCATCGCCGGCGCGTCAAGAGCAGTTGATTGCCTTACTATTGGTCGAACAACCTTGACGCCCGCCTGCGGCGGGCTATAATGGGCCTGAACTTAACAACCAAATCGATTTCCCCGGAGTTGTCCCATGACCGAAGTCTTCCCTTGCCGAGTTAGGCCAACGCGCCAAGGCCGCCAGCCGTGTTCTGGCCAGAAGCTCGACGGCGCAGAAAAACGCCGCGCTGCTGGCCATCGCCAACGGCCTGGACCGCAGCCAAGCACAAATTCTGACTGCAAATGCTCAAGATGTAGCCGACGGACAGGCAGCCGGCCTGTCACCCGCGCTGCTGGACCGTCTGCTGCTCAACGAAAAGCGTCTGGCCAGCATGGCGGCCGACACGCGCTCCGTCGCGACGCTGCCTGATCCGGTAGGTGAGGAGTTCGACGGCCGCCTGATGCCAAACGGCCTCCGTATCGCACGACGGCGAACCCCCCTGGGCGTTTTGGGGGTGATCTACGAAGCGCGGCCCAACGTGACGATCGACATCGCGGCGCTCAGCCTCAAGACCGGCAACGCGGCCATCCTGCGCGGCGGCAAGGAAACCCTGCGCAGCAACCTGGCCTTGATCGACGTGATCCATGCCGCATTGGATGAGACCGGACTGCCTGCGGACAGCATCCTCTACATCGACAACCCCGACCGATCGTTGGTGACCGAGCTGCTGCGCCTGGACCAATCCGTCGACATGATCATCCCGCGCGGCGGCAATGCGCTCCACAAGCTCTGCCGCGAGCAAGCCACGATCCCCGTCATGACCGGCGGCATCGGCATTTGCCATCTGTTCGTAGACGCCACAGCCGACCAGGCCAAGGCCGTCGAGATCATCCACAACGCCAAGACCCAGCGGCCCACCGTGTGCAATTCGCTCGACACGATCCTCGTGCACCGCGACATCGCAGTCGATTTTCTGCCCAAAGTGGCCGACCGGCTGGTAAGCGATGCGGTGGAGTTGCGGGCCGATCCAACCGCAACGCTCATTCTTGACCGTGGCCCGGCCGGTGCCGGGTGGAAGGTCAAGCCAGCCGGCCCCGACGACTTCGACCAGGAGTGGCTGAGCCTGATCCTGGGCATCAAGGTGGTCGGCGGCTTAGACGAGGCCATCGACCACATCGCCCGGCACAGCACCGCCCACTCCGACGGGATACTGACCGAGAACTACGGCCACGCTCAGCGCTTTGTGAACGAAGTGGACTCGGCGGCGGTTTTCGTCAACGCCAGCACCCGTTTCAACGACGGCAGCCAGTTCGGCCTGGGCGCCGAGGTAGCAATCAGCACGCAAAAACTCCACGCGCGCGGCCCGATGGGCTTGCAAGAGCTTACCACGTATAAATGGGTCGTGTTTGGGGATGGGCAGGTACGTCCGTAACTACGTAAAGCGTAACTCGTAACCCGGAGACCAGAACAACTCGACACCCTCCGGGTTTCGGATTCCGAGTTACGCAGTTACGAGTTACGCAGTTACGAGTTACATCAACTCATGAAACAAACAACAAGAACCCTTGCATCCCTAACCGGCATCGGAGCGGGAATCGCAATTGGGACACTGGCCTACGCACGGTGGGTCGAACGGCTTCGGATCGAAGTGAAGCGGATGGAGGTTGCGATAGATTCGCCTGGCGTGCCCGCTGGCGGACTGCGCATCCTGCACCTCTCCGACATGCATTTCACCGGCCGGGACCGGATCGAGCGCCGCAAGATCGAGCGTACGATCAAGTTGTTGGCCCGCGAGCAGGTGGATCTGCTGCTCGTCACCGGCGATCTGATCCACGATACGGGCGGCTTGCCCGCCGCGCTGGATCTGATCGACCGGCTGCCGCGGCCGCGGCTGGGCGCTTTTGCCTGCCTGGGCAACCACGACTATTCCTGTTATAGTTGGTTAGGCCCCGCTCGTGTGGCTTGGCGCGAGGCCGAGCCCGGCAGGGAAATGCAGGCGGCAGTCAAGCGAACCATTGAGATGGTCGCCAGGATCTTCAAGAACGATCGGCTGTACCTGGGCCAGGATCACAACGACGTTGACGCGCTGAAACACGCCTTGCGGCAACACGGCGTCCATCTGCTGGACAACAGCAACGAGCATTTGCAGGCGAACGGCGCCGAGCTGTGGCTAGTCGGCGTGGACGACTTGATGGAAGGCACACCCGACGTTTCAGCAGCTCTTGCGGGAATGCCCGAGCGGGCCGGCGGCCCGCTGCGCATCCTGCTGGCACACAATCCCGATCACATGCTCGAGCCGGCCCTACACCAGGTCGACCTGGCCTTCTGCGGCCACGTGCACGGCGGACAGATCCTGATCCCCGGCCTGGGCGCGATCCACACCCAAGGCACGCATCTCCCGCGGCGCAAGCCGTCAGGCTGGTTTCAGTACGACCAGGCAGCGACCTATATCAGTCGAGGCCTGGGAGAAGGCGTCAGGCTACGCTTCAACTGCCGGCCGGAAGTGGCGATCATTCAGATCACACGACAGACTCGAGGCATGAACGACCGTTCGTTGTCAGCCTAAGTACAGCATTGCGCAAATCCGTGCCGAGTCTCTTCTGTGTTGGAGTTGAGGCTTTAGCCGGGTTTATGACGCGAACCCGGCTAAAGCCTCGACTCCTGCCCACGAATCTGGGCACGGATTAGCGCAATGCTGTAATAAGTCCATTCATCTGTTCCTCGATCCATCTTTTGCCAACTTGACACCTGCAACATGCCACCTGCCACCTGCCCCATCATACCCGCCACCGCACTTCTGTCCGCCCCATCACGAGGAGACCATTATGCCCCTACTCAACCTTCGCGTCGAGCAGTTCGACCCAAACTCGGCCGCAGCTCGCAGCCGGATGGTCAAGTTTCCTTTCAAACTATACAAGGGCGATCCGTATTGGGTACCTCAGTTGACCGGCGACCGCAAGAAGTATCTCGACCCTAAGCACAACCCGTCCTTCGAGTACTTGAAGGTGGCCTATTTCGTGGCGGAAGCCACCGTGATCCCGGAGAGCTCGACCAAGGGGACCCTAACCGGTGGGATGGAGCAAGACGTCGGCATCATCGCCGCGATTGTCAACTCGCGGCACAACGAGGTGTATCACGACACCGTCGGTTTCTTCGGCCTGTTCGACGTCATCAACAGCCACGAGGTCGCCAACGCCTTGTTTGATGCCGCCGGGGCCTGGCTGGCCGGACAAGGCTCAGCGTAATGCGCGGCCCCGTGACCTTCACGATCAGCGATGAGGTCGGCCTGTTGGTCGACGGCTTCGACGACGCGCCGCGCGTCCTGATGACCTACAACCCTCCCTACTATCCTGAGCTTCTTGAGGCCTATGGCTTCAAGGGTGCGATGGATCTTTACGCCTACAAATTCGATCTGGTGGAGCAGTTCGGCGGCACAGTGGACGGTTTTCCTCCAAAGCTCAACCGCGTCGTCGAGAAGCTCAAACAGCGCAGCAGCCTGACGATCCGCAAGATCGACATGAAACACTTCGACGACGATGTCGAGAAAATCAAGGTCATCTACCGCGCTGCCTGGGAGGCGAACTGGGGCGAGGTGCCGATCACCGACGGCGAAATCGCCTCCGTCGCCAAACAGCTCAAACAAATCATGGATCCCAACCTGGTGTTCCTCGTCGAGGTCGAAGGTAAGACAGTTGGCGTCGGCCTGACCGTGCCTGACGCCAACTTCGTACTCAAAAAGATGGGCGGCCACATCTTTCCCTTTGGCATCGTGCAGATGCTGCGCTACCAGAACAAGATCCAGTGGGTGCGCACGTTGATCTTAGGTGTCTTGCCCGAATACCGCTACCGCGGCGTCGATGCAGTTCTTTACTACGAGACCGCTAAGGAGGCGCTGGCCAGAGGATATCGCTATATCGAAGGAAGTTGGATCCTGGCCAATAACGTCGACATGAACCTGGCAATACAGGGCCTTGGCGCCAAGATTTACAAGACCTACCGGGTCTACGACAAGGAGCTGTGAACACCGCAACCCACGTTCGAATCACCACCGAGGCGCTGCGCGATCGATTCCAGCCGGGTAGCCTGCCGCTGATCATCCGGGCCAACCTGGCGCAGGACCGGCTGACCCAACTAGTCGGCCACCCTGAGATCCACTTCGACGACAGCGCTTTCGCGGCGTCCGAGCGTTACGTCGAGCAGCAGCGGCTGCTGGCCGTTCAAGCCATCTCCCGGCGGGATCGCCGGGCCGCCCTCCGCGCCTTCGGCCGCCTGCTGCACGGCCGGCAGGACTTCTACGCCCACTCCAATTGGGCCGCGCGGTGGGTCGAACAGCACGGCGGGCTGGCGCGATGCCGGCCCGAAGACATCGACCCGTGCCCCGATCCTCGAGCCGTGCCCGGCCTGATCTCCGGCACTGGTAGCGCCTGGCATTTCCTGGCGGTGCACGTGCCGCTTTATGGCCGGCTCCACCGTCGCTTCTTCTTGCCGGCGACTTCGCACGAGGCCATGAACCTCGACAACTCCAGCCGCGGGCCGCTCTTTCCCTTCGCTGTTGCCGCCGCGATCAAGCACACCCGGCTGGAACTGGAGCAACTGCTAACGCTGATCGACCGTACGGCGGGCGCAGACGCCGTTGTTCTATTCTTGGGCAAACCCAAAACGGAGCCCGATGCCAACCGTAACGCTTAAGCCAAGCCGCGACAAACCGGTGCGCAACCGCCATCCGTGGATCTTCTCGGGCGGCATTGAGTCGATCGACCGCAACGCCGCCGACGGTGAGATCGTGGATGTGCACAATGCCAGCGGCGAATGGCTGGCGCGCGGCACTCTCAACCGCCGCTCGCAGATCCAGGTACGCCTGCTGAGCTGGGACAACGCCGAGGCCATCGACAAGGCCTTCTACCGCCGCCGCCTGCAGCGCGCAATCGACGGCCGGGCCGCTTTGGCGGCCGATCCATCCACAACCGCCTACCGTCTCGTCCACGCCGAAAGCGACGGCCTGCCTGGCCTGATCGTGGATCGTTACGGCGATTGGCTGGTGCTTCAATCGCTGACACTGGGGGTCGAGCAAGTCAAGCCTTTGCTCGTGAGGCTGCTGGCAGAGATGTGCCAACCCCACGGCATCGTCGAACGCTCGGACGTGGATGTCCGTGACAAGGAAGGACTAAGGCCAGCGACGGGGCTGCTCGACGGCAGCCTGCCTGAGCCGGCTGGCATGGAGGTGCTCGAACACGGCCATCGCTTCCTGGTCGATTTGCTGAGCGGCCAGAAGACCGGTTTCTACCTCGACCAGCGCGAAAACCGGCGACTGGCCGCGGCCTATTGCACAGGGGGCTCGTGTACTCAACGCCTTTAGCTACACCGGCGCGTTCGCCGTCTATGCCTTGGCCGCCGGCGCTCAGCACGTGATCAACCTCAACTCGTCCATGGAGGCGCTTGAGCTTGGCGAGCACAATCTAGCGCTCAACGGCTTCGACCCGGACAGCCAGGCCGAAGGTGTGGCCGGCGACGTGTTCCAGGTGCTGCGCGACTGGCGAACGGACGGCGAGCGCTTCGACATGATCATCCTCGACCCGCCCAAGTTCGCGCACAGCCAACAGCAAATCGAGCGCGCGGCGCGAGCATACAAGGACATCAACCTGCTCGCCATGCAGCTGTTGAATCCTGGAGGAACGCTTATCAGCTTTTCCTGCTCCGGCCTGGTTTCCGCCGACCTGTTCCGGAAGATCCTCTTCGGCGCGTCAGTGGACGCAAAGCGCGATGTGCAAGTCGTCGAGCGCCTCAGCCAGGGGTCGGATCACCCGGTGCTGCTGAGCTTTCCTGAAGGGGAGTATTTGAAAGGATTGATTTGCAGGGTATGGTAGGCGGCGGCGGAACTATCACAGCGAATGAATGACAACGAATGCGGAAAGGTTGCGGAATATCACAGCGAATCCCTCCAGGACCGTTCCCAGTAAGACAACGAATGGCAGGTGGATAGCATTGAATTTGCCAATTTGCCAGACTTCTTATTTACTAGACTCACCCATCCACGACCTCCGAGGTCTTCCGTGACCTCGGAGGTCTATCTAGCCAATCTCGCACGATTTCAAAAAGGTACTATCATGAAAAAACGGACCAGAATCACTCTCCTTCTTGCTCTGCTTATACTAGGTCTTCTGTTGGCGGCCTGCGGCGGCGAAGAGCCGGTCGCGACGGCAACGCCGACCAAAACGCCCACCCCACTCGCTACCGATACCCTGGTTCCAACCGACACACCGGCGCCTCCGACCAATACGCCCGTTCCGACCAACACTCCCGAGCCAACGGCCACCCCCACTCCCGAGGGTACGCCCACTCTTACGCCTACCCCTGCTCCTGTCGCCTTTATCCAGCCCATCCAGGATGACGTCAACACGCGCAAAGGTCCCGGCACAGGCTATGGCAAAGTCGGCCAGGTAACTCAGGCAGACATGCTCGGAGTCTACGGCAAAAGCGCCGACGGAGGCTGGTACAAGATATGCTGCGTCAACAGCAAGGAGGCCTGGATTGCCCGGCAGTTCGCCCAATTGAGCGGCGACACGGCGACGATCCCTGTGGTCGAGGCACCGCCCCTCAACGCCGAGACGCAGGCCGATGCCGTGGCGGCAGTAGCGAGCTCGGGCAACGGCGGCGCCGGCCGGACTGGCGTCGTCTCTATCGGCAACGTCGTCCCGGCCAAGGATAACCCGCCCGCTGGCAAATACTTTGGCCTCTGCGGCCTGCGCGAAAATCGCCCCGTACGAGAAGTGGCGCCGCAGCGTCCGATTCTCACCGGCAACACCAATCCGCTGACCGGTTTGTCGATCGATCCGGCGCTCCTGCAAAAGCGTATTTTCGTCGCGCGCTACGGCAACGAGCCGGCCGTCAGGAACTACTTCGGGATCTCGGCGCCGGACCTGGTGTTCGAAGAGTTGATGGATGACCTGAACACAACCCGATTCACGACCGTCTGGTTGGCTGGCGACGCTCCGCAGATCGGACCGCTGCGCTCGTTCCGCAGTACCACCATCCAAGTGGCGCAGACGTTCGATGCACCCATGGCCAGCAGCGGAGCGGTCGGGCCCAACCAGATCTTCGCTTACGCCGCGGGCATCGAGGATATGGACGAGCGCTGCTATTCGAAGCCCTACTTCAACAACCCCAACGGCGGCGGCTATCAGAACCGGGTTCTGACCAGCAGCGCTGGCCTGCGCTCCTTCATGGAGGCGAACGGGCTGAACAAGGGAATCTCGATCAAGCCGCTCACCTTTGGCGAGACACCGCCCAGCGGCGGCCAGCCCGCCAACAGGGTCGTCGTCCCCTATCCCAACCGCGGCTTCTACGAGGTCGAGTGGCGCTATGACCCCGCCACCGGCCGCTATGCTCGCTTTTCCGGCTCGGGACGTAATCCACTAGTCGACGGCAATAACGGCCAGCAAGTGACGGCCTCCAACGTGGTCATCATGGAGGTCCAACACGACAAAACCGACCTGGTGGAAGATGTGGTCAACAGCCATAGCGTGCGCACCTACATCGTCGGCAAGGAAGGGCCGGCGACCATCATTCGCGACGGCGGAGCCGTCCAGGGACGCTGGCGGGTGCCGGAAAAGTTCAACGGCCTGGAGCTTGTGGACGCGGCCGGCCAGGCCATTCCCCTCAAACCCGGCAACACCTGGTTCCAGGTCGTGCCGCCTAACTTTGGCGTGACGGTCGTGGGATAGCTTGCTGCGGCCTGACCGAACAGCAAATAAACAACGGCCCTTCAGGTTTGTCTAGCCTGAAGGGCCGTTCCTTATGTACTGCTCACTCGGAACCTCTTACTCGGATCCAAGCGCGATGCAGTCAGTGATCAAGGTTGGCAGGTTTGGTTCGGTGAAACTGATGCCGGGCGCGGGCCGACGGTTGTGCTTGATATCAGGCGGCTCGTGGCGGTGGTGGGGAAACGTCGCCGCCAACTCGGGGTTCTCCGGATGTGGCTGCGGGTCGTACCAACGTACGCGTTCTTCGCCTCGAAAGACGGTGTAGCTGTAGTCCAGCAACTCGCCATCCGAGAAATCGAGGTATTCGAAAACGCGCAACTCCAGGCCGTTGTGAAACCAGATAGTTCCCCGGATGAAACCGGTCGTGGTGCTGTTGGAATAGAGACGAAGCGTGGACGAAAGAATCTCAGGATGGCCGTCCGTGAGCGAATAAACGAGTCGCTCGTAGTCGTGGCGAGGCGGAAACCCCATCAAACAAGCTCCAGCACAGGCTCTTGAGGCGCCAACTCGATCGGTTGGTCTTTCGCCTGACCCCATAGCTGGTCGACACGCCGCTTTGACAGCTTTTCCAGCGCTGCCTCACGTTTGAGTTTTAGCCGATAGTGGCCGCTCCATTCCGCGAAATCCTCTGCGTTTGAGCCGTCGTCAAGTCGCCCATGCGTATAAAGCTCATAGAAATGCAAGGAGCTAATCCAATAGCGACGCTCGAACTTATGAAGTCCTTCTTCGGCTGCTCTTAAGTCATCCAAAATTTCGCTCAGTGATATAACTGCCATACAAGACATCCTCCGTCGCAAATAGATCCTGTTGTCATTATAGTGGGCAGAGGAATACCTGTCAAGGACAGCATTATTGCCTTTGCTATCTCACCTTTGCCTTTCCCCATGCCTCTCTGGTATAATCACCCCATGTTTCCACAAATGCCGCGTCGCGTCACAAACATCCGGCGGCTGCTGACGGCGATCCTGCTCGTGGCCGTCGCTTCCAGCGCAGTGCTGCCCGCCGTTCGCGCCCACGCCCAGGGCCCGCGCCTCGTCCTGGCCTTCTACTACACTTGGTTTGACGAAAACACCTGGACCCCGGCCAAGGTCCCCGACTTCCCCGCGCAGACCTACGTCAGCCGCGACCCGGCCGCCATGGACCGTCACATCGCGCAGGCGCAGAGCGCAGGCATCGACGCCTTCGTGGTGAGCTGGTATGGTCCATGGAATAACCAAACTGAGACCAACTTCGCCGCCATGTTGGACGTGGCCAACGCCCGCGGCTTCAAGCTGGCCTTGGATGTGGAAGTAACCAGCCCCTTCGCCCCTGGTGGAACCGGCGGTACGGTCGAGATGCTGCGCCACGCCCTGGGCGTCCACGCCAACCACCCCGCCTATCTGCGCGTCGATGGCAAGCCGGTGCTCTTCTTCTGGCGCCAACAACGCTTCAGCCCCGGCGCCTGGCAGTCGATTCGCGACCAAGTCGACCCCGGCCACAACAGCATCTGGATCGCCGAGGGCGTCGACATGAGTTACCAGTCCGTGTTCGACGGGCATCATCTGTACACGGTCACCTGGAACCCGCCCACCGATGTCAGCGCTACGGCCAACAAATTCAGCCGCTGGGTCCAGCAGGCGCGCGAGCGCTACGGCAGTCACCGCTATTGGGTTGCAACCGCCATGCCGGGTTACAACGACACCCGCACCGGCCGCGGCAATGCCTTTGCACGCGGCCGCGAGGACGGCGCATACTACGCTCAAACCTGGCAAGCAGCCATCAACAGCAACCCGGATTGGGTGATCATCACCTCGTTCAACGAATGGCCGGAAGGCACCTACATCGAACCCAGTCAGGCCTACGGCGACCGCTACCTCGGCCTCACCGCCGAATGGGCCGGCCGCTTCAAGAGCGGTGAAGCAATCACCTACGCGCCGCCGGTTGCTCCGGCCAATGTGCAAGCCCCAGCCCCACCGCCCGCGCAACCCACTCCTGTCCCCACCCCCAGCTATGCCGCTGTGCGCATCCAAACGCCCGTACTCAACCTGCGCAGCGAACCAGGCACGGCCGGCCCGCGCATCGGCCAGGCCTCCGCAGGCAGCGTGTGGCGTGCCACCGGCCGCCTCGCCAGCGGCAGTTGGTGGCAGGTGTGCTGTGTCGATGGCAAGCGCGCCTGGGTCAGCGGCGAGTTGGTGCAGCCCATCGGACCGGCCGAACAACTGAAACTGGTGCCCGTTGTCGAGCCCGCCGCCGGACGCCGTAACCTTGCCGCCGACTAGCCTGCGTTTGGTCCACAAATGGTGTGTTGGTAAAAACGACGACAAAGCGTCACAACCTATCCTAAATCTGCCGGAGGTTCCCTTAACTCACACCCCCTCTAGCCTAGCCAACGATGTCGCCGAAATCCTCATCAGCGAGAACCAAATCCAGCGACGCGTCGCCGCGCTAGGCCAGCGCATCTCGACCGATTTCGCCGGCGATGAGGTCCTATTCGTCGCGGTGCTCAAGGGCGCCCTGCTGTTCCTGGCCGATCTCATCCGTCACGTCGACCTGCCACTGGCCATCGACTTCATGGCAGTCTCCAGCTATGGCAAGGGCACCGAAAGCAGCGGTGTGGTGCGCATTCTGAAAGATCTGGACGAACCCATCGACGGGCGCCATGTCATCATCGTCGAGGATATCGTCAACTCCGGCCGCACCCTGGATTATCTACTGCGCATGCTCCACCAGCGCCACCCGGCGACGCTGCACGTCTGCACCCTGCTAGACAAACGCACGTGCCGCGAGATCGACGTACCCATCGACTACGCCGGTTTCGAAGTGCCCGATGCCTTCGTGGTCGGCTATGGCCTGGACTTCGCCGAAAACTACCGCCAGTTGCCGTTCATTGGCGTGCTGAAGCCGGAGATCTACGTTTGAGAGGCGGAGGGGCAGGTTGTAGGTTGCAGGTTGCAGGTCGCAGGTTGCAGATGCCAGATCGCGGACCACCAATCACCGAAACGTTGAGATGCAGAAGCAAGATGCAAGGAGTATGGCCGAGGAAAGTAGGCAAAACGCTCTTAGCTGTCACGTTCGGTGTCGTGTTCAGTCTGGCCTTGGCCGTCGGCTCGGTCTGGGCCGCCGGCGGCCCGCCGCCGAGGCATCGCGTGCAGCCTGGCGAGACGGTGACGTCGATTGCTGAACAGCTCGGCAGCACCGTGCCGGCCATCGTGGCAGCCAATCGTCTGGCCAACCCGGACCAAATCTCAGCCGGTCAAATCCTGGTCGTGCCGCCGGCGTATGCGCCGCTGCTGTCGATCGTGGTTGGCCCCCAGGATACGCTATCGGGAATCGCTCGTCGATACCACCTCCGAGCCGAGGATCTGGCAGCGCTGAACGGAATTGCACTCCGGGAGCGGCTGGAATCAGGACAAGATCTGTTGGTGCCGGCTGACGCCGGCACGCCGTCACCTGCGTTGCCGCCCGGCCCCGTCGTTTCAATCATCACCACGCCACGTGTTCCGGTACAGGGACAAACCGTGAGCATTCGCATTCTGGTCGATTCCAGCCAACCGATCAGCCTGAGCCTCGCCTTACAGGATCAGGCCGTGCCTCTGCGTCGGACGGGCTCAGGATCGCTATGGGGCCTGGCGGCGGTCTACGCTTTCACTGAACCAGGGGTTCTACCCCTGGAGCTTCGCTGGCAATCCCCGTCGGACCCCGCAATACAAATCATTCGTTGGCCAATCCAGGTCGCTGACGGTGGCTACCCGAGCTTCGACATCGAACTGCCACCCGAAAAAGGCGATCTGCTCGATCCCCAGTTGGTGCGGGCTGAAAACGAGAAAGTAGCTGCCATCTGGGGCCAGCCAGAGACCGATCCGGCCTGGCGCGGCGAATTCCGGCGTCCCATCGCCAAGGAATTCCTCACCAGCGCGCCCTTCGGCCAACGCCGCTCGTACAACGGTGGTCCAATGAACAGCTTTCATGCCGGCCAGGATTTCAGCGCACTTGAAGGCACGCCCGTCTACGCGCCGGCAGCGGGAACTGTGGTGCTGGCCGAGCCGCTGGTGGTGCGCGGCAACGCTGTGATTATCGACCACGGCGCCGGGCTCTACAGCGGCTATTGGCACCTGGTGGACCTGGCTGTGACGCCCGGACAGCCGGTGCAGCCCGGCGACTTACTGGGCCACGTCGGCACGACCGGCCTCAGCACTGGCAACCACCTGCATTGGGAGTTGCGCCTGCACGGCATCGCCGTCGCGCCCCTGCAGTGGGTATCGACCTGGTTTCCCGTGCCGGTGGGTGCGGAGTAGCGAGGTGCGGAGCAGGTAGCAGGTACAGGAGGTGGCAGCAGATCAGGTGGCAGGTGCAGGTGGCAGAGGTGCAGGGCAGGTGGCAGGTCGGCAGGTAGCGGAGCAGGTGGCAGGGCAGGTGGCAGGTGGCAGGTGGCAGGTAGCAGGTGGCAGGTAGCAGGTGGCAGTTGGCAGTTGGCAGGTGGCATGAGGTGATGTTGGATGGCTCCACCCTTGTTTTCCAGATTCGCAAAGAAGACCCGCCGAATCGGGATGTTGACCGCAGGCGGCGACTGCCCGGGACTCAATGCGGTCATCCACGCGGTGGTTAAGACGGCCGTCCTAACCTATGGATGGGAGGTCGTGGGCATTAAGGATGGCTTCGAAGGACTCATCGGCGACGATGCCTCAACTATTCCACTTACAACTGATTCCGTCCAAGGCATTTTGGCGCTCGGCGGCACGATCTTGGGCGCTGCCAGCCGCACCAATCCTTTCCTCTACACCAAACGCCAACAGGGAAATCGGATCGTCCTGGACGTAACCCCGCGCGTCCTGGAGCGGATTCAAGAACTCCAGTTGGATGCCGTGGTGGTCATCGGCGGCGATGGCACGATGCGCATCGCGCGCGAGCTGCACGACATGGGAGCGCCGCTGGTTGGCGTTCCCAAGACAATCGACAACGACGTCGACGGCACAGATGTCTCGTTCGGCTTCGACACGGCTGTAGGCGTTGCAACAGAGGCGATCGACCGCCTGCGCACGACGGCGGAAAGCCACCATCGAGCCATGATCGTCGAGGTCATGGGACGCCATTCCGGTTGGATCGCGCTGCACTCGGGTGTCGCGGGCGGCGCCGACGTGGTGCTCATCCCCGAATTTCCGTTCGACGTAGAGCTGATCTATCGCCGTCTGCAGCGCTGCTTTGCTGAGGTGCAGCGATCGGCGATTGTGGTGGTTGCAGAGGGGGCCTATCCCGCTGGCAGCCATACCGTCTTCCGGCATCGTTCCGCCACTCAGGATAAGCGTCAATTGGGCGGCATCGGCGAATACTTGGCCGACTTGCTGCACGCGCGGCAGGAGCAAGAACCCACAGCCGCTGCAGAGAGTGACTATGACATCCGCGTCACCGTACTCGGACACGTGCAGCGCGGCGGCACGCCAAGCAACACCGACCGCGTGCTCGCGAACTCGATTTGGCGCTGCGGCCGTGCGGCTGGTGGCGCAAGGAAAACTAGGCCGAATGGTCGCACTTCGGGGCGAGACTCTGACCGATCTCCCACTTGCACGCGTCGCCCGTACGCCTCGAACCGTCCCCGTGGATTGCGACCTGATCCAGACGGCGCGCGAGATGGATATCTCGCTGGGCTAACTGCGTAGGGTATCTTATCACTAGGTAGGGGCGATCCCTTGCGATCGCCCGGCAGGCAGGCGCAAGACCGTGCCCCTACCCCGGATTATTGAGAAGATACCGCGCAGGTACAAGAAGAGGCGAGCATCGGTGCATGGCACCGATGCTCGCCTCTTCTTCTTCTTTATTCGCTAGTCGCCACGGAAAGAAACGGTTAGCTTTCCTCAGCCCGCTTGCGCTCGGTGAGGATCTCCGGCTGGGCCGCCGCAGCCGCTGCGGCTTCCTCATCGTCCTCGTGGGCGGCAGAGCGCGGCAACGTCACGCTCACGAGCAACTCGTCGCCGTGATCGCCGATCAGTTTGACGCCCTTCGGAAGCACCAAATCGTGGACCGTGACCCGGGCGTGCACGTCCGCCAGAGAGGATACATCAATCTCGATGGAAGTCGGCATGTCGTCGGGGAAACACTCGATTTCGAGACTATCCACGTTCTGCAACACGACCGCGCCAAGCTCCACAGCCGGCGCATGTCCTGTCAGATGGAGCGGTACCGAAACACGCATCTTCTGGTCGCTGGCGACCCGCACAAAATCCACGTGCAATAGATTACGGCGTACCGGGTGACGCTGGATTTCACGGATCAACGCACGGGTCTGTGGAAAGGAGTCGCCAACGAGATCTACGAGGTGCAGCGCTCCGCCATGCGACAGCAGGCGGCCTAGCTCGCGCTCGTTGACTTGGATGTTCTGCGGCTCCTGCTTGCCGCCATACACCACAGCCGGAACCATGCCTGCGATCCGTAGTTGGTGTGTCTTGTGGCCGGTGATTGCCCGGTCATGAACGTTGAGGGTGTACTCGCTCATGGATAAGCCTCTCGTTTTCTTTCCGCTTTAGTCTCAATGAGTTCCTGTCAGGCTTAGCATACTTCTGGCCACAGAAACTCAATGCTGGCATCGCTGTTCGTTACGCGTACGGCCCGCTCCCATCATTCGGCGGGCGCGGGCCAGCGGGTCTATTCTAGCCCAAGTCGGTCAATTCGTCAAAACCGCCGGCCCTGTGGTAGGATTTGGGTTTGATGAGACCGTTCCTCGCCATCCTGCTCGTTGGCTTGGCCCTGCTGCTGAGCGCCACATTGCTGGGGGTCGCCAACCGCGCCCCAGCCAACTCACCCGCGCCACTGGCCGAGGTTGTCACGCCCCGCCTATCCCCGCCGCTAGGCGTGACCGTCTCGCTCGAGCGCTATGACACGGCCCAGCGGACGGCCGCGCTCGATGCCATCGCGGCCGCAGGCTTCGGCTGGGTGCGCCAGCGTTTTCCATGGGATGCGATCGAGCCAGAGCCAGGCGCGTTCTCCTGGCAGCCGTGGGATGCCATCGTCGAGGATGTGACCCAACGCAATCTGACGCTGGTGGCCGTGCTAGATGGCTCGCCGGACTGGACCAGGGCTCCGGAGGATGCCAACAACCCGCTGGCGCCGCCACAGCGGCGGGCTGACCTGGGCCGCTTCGCCGAGGCATTCGCCAACCGCTACGGCCCGGCGGTACGCCACTATCAAGTTTGGGACGAGCCGAATATCCAGCCGCACTGGGGACAGGGCCTGGTCGATGCCGCCGAGTATGCCGGGCTGTTGCGCGAGGCAGCCATCCAGCTGCGCTCAGCCGACCCGGATGCCATCATCCTATCCGCGGCACTGGCGCCCAACTCCGAGCCGGGCGGCCTGAATCAAAGCGATATCACTTACCTGGACAACCTCTACCAGGCTGGCGCAGCGCCGTGGTTCGACGTCGTTGCTGCCCAACCCTACGGTTTCGACCGGCCGCCGTCGGACCCGCCCAGCCCTGAGACTCTCAACTTCCGCCGCGCTGAGCTGCTGCGCGAGGTGATGCGCCGCCGTGGCGACGCCAGCACTCCATTGTGGGCTGTGGCATACGGTTGGCACTCGCCGCTCGACACCCAACTCACCGCAGCCAGCCCCTGGCAAAGCGTCGACCAGGCGACACAGGCGGCATGGGCCGTCAACGCCGCCGATTGGGCGCGGAGCAGATGGCCCTGGCTAGGCGGGCTGGCCTGGAGCTCGTGGCAGCCGCCGCAGTCGGTGGATGATCCACACTGGGGCTTTGCTCTGGTCACGCCGGACGGCAGCGAACGTCCTGTCCAATCCGCTCTGCGAAACTGGGCGCAACAGCCACATCCCTTGGGACCAGGCATGTGGCCCCCCAACGCGCCCGCCGTGCAAGCCGAGGGCGGGTGGCGCCTCACCGATCAAGCCGCCGACCCGCCGGCCGGCGCCGAGGCCGGCAATAACCGCCTCGCCATACCGTTCGATGGCACGGGCCTGGCCGTCAAGGTTCAGCGCGGCCCGTATTGGGGCTATTTCAACGTCACGGTGGACGGCCAACCCGCCTCGGCCCTGCCAAAAGACAGCGATGGCCGGGCCATCCTGGTGTTGCACGACCCCCTCGGCGGACAAGAGACGGTGACTGTGGCCGATCGCCTGGCGGATGGGCGGCATGTCGCCGAGATCGTCGCCACCGGTGGGTGGGAGCAATGGCCGCTGCTGGGCATCTCCGTATGGCGTGGAAACGAAGCGGCCGGGCGGAGCCGGCTCCCTTGGGCGCTCGCAGCTGGCGGCCTGCTAGTGTTGGCTTTGGGCGGCATCGGCTTGCTAACCGCACGTCCGGCAGGAGGTGGCGTTCGCGTCGCGACACGGATCAATCAAACCCTGACCCGGGCGCAAAGCCTGTCGCCCACGATGCGCTTTGGCTTGCTTGCGCTTGCGGCGTTTGTCTCCGCTCTGGCGCCGGGATGGCTGCAGCCGCTGGCAATCGCCGCCCTCTTCCTGATCTTCGTGACCTTTCCGGAGACCGGGCCGGCGTTGCTGGCCTTCCTCGCGCCGCTCTTTCTCGTCTTGGTCCCCATCCTGAGCCGTCCGGTCAACCCAGCCGAAGCCGCTGCATTCCTTGCCGCGCTGGCTCTCGTCGTGCGGCTGATGCTCAGGATAGCATTGAGTTGGCCAGGCAAAGAAAGGGTCGCACAAGCCGGCCAGAGCGCAGGCAACGACGCTCGCTCCACAATGCGTCTCGTTCCCCTCGACTGGCCCGTCCTCGCCCTGCTGGCCGCGGCCCTGTTATCCCTGTTCACCGCGCTAAACGTCGGGGTAGCGACCCACGAGTTCCACGCGGTCATTCTAACTGGCGTGTTGGCTTATGGCCTGGTTCGGCTCAGCCCACCTACGACACGAGAGGGGCAATACGACCCCTGGCCGGTAGTGTGGGGTCTGGGCCTGGGCGCAGCGGTCGTGGCGGGCTGGGGCATCTTCCAGGCCATCAGCGGGGCCCAGCTCATCGCCGCAGAGGGGGTGCTGCGCGTGCGTGGCCCGTACGGCTCGCCCAACAACCTGGCGCTATACTTGGATCACGTGCTGCCGATTTTGTTGGCGGTTACGCTGCTCGCCAGCCAACGCAACCGGCGGCTTGCGGCCGGCGGCCTGTCTCTGATCGTTTTGACAGGCCTCGTGCTGACCTTCAGCCGCGGCGCGCTGCTTCTCGGCCTGCCCGCCGCCTTGTTGTTTTTGGGCTTCGCCGCGGGCGGACGCTGGCGCTGGATCGCCCTCGCGCTCGCAGCTAGCGGTCTGTTGTTGCTGCTGCCGCTCTTCCGCACCGAGCGCTTTGCTGGCTTGCTGGACCTGCAGGCCGGCACGAGCTTTTTCCGCTTGCAGCTCTGGCGCGGGGCCTGGAACATGATCCTCGACCATCCTTTACTAGGCGTGGGGCTGGACAACTTCCTGTACGCGTATCGCACTCGCTACGTACTGCCGGCCGGCTGGCGGGAGCTCAACCTCAGCCACCCGCACAACATCCTACTGGATTTTTGGACCCGGCTGGGCTTGTTGGGGGTAATCGCGGGCGCGTGGCTATTCGGAGCGGCCTTCTGGCAGGGCTGGCGCGCTCGGCGCCGCCTGACCGGCGATCGCCAAGCGCTGCTATTGGGACTCCTGGCCTCGTTGGTGGCGACACTGGCCCATGGTTTGATCGACAATTCGGTCTTTCTCGTCGATCTGATGCTGGTGTTCATGCTTAGTCTGGGGCTGATTGCCCGGCTAGCCAAGGATGGATAGTCGATCCACCCCGCCGGCCGGGAGACCGGTTCGGAACTATTTGCAGATGTAGCGCAAATTGGCAAGTTGTGCTACATTCCAGGACAGGCGCCGGGCCGGCATGCCGGCCTGCCGATACATGACAACCGCGGGGCTTGGTCGGTCCCTCACGGAAAGCGTCGCACAGACCGGCCAGAGCGGTTAAGACTATGTTCAAGTTAGGAGAGTCTCTGTATGCGCATACTCGTCACCGGCGGCGCCGGCTTTATTGGATCGCATCTGTGCGACAGGTTGCTGGCGAATGGCCACACCGTCATCGCCATGGACAACCTGATCACCGGCAACACGGACAATATCGCCCACCTGGCCGGCAATCGCAGCTTCACCTTCATCTACCATGACGTCACGAACTACATCTACGTCGAAGGGCCGTTGGATGCGGTGCTGCATTTCGCTTCACCGGCCAGTCCGGTGGACTATCTGAACTATCCCATCCAGACCCTGAAAGTCGGCGCGCTGGGCACGCACAAGGCGTTAGGGCTGGCCAAGGCCAAGAATGCCCGCTTCCTTCTGGCCAGCACATCGGAGGTATATGGCGATCCGCTGATCCATCCGCAGCCGGAGGAGTACTGGGGCAACGTCAACCCAATCGGCCCGCGCGGGGTGTACGACGAGGCCAAGCGCTTTGCCGAGGCCATGACCATGGCCTATCAGCGCTTTCACGGGCTGGAAACGCGCATCGTGCGCATCTTCAACACCTACGGCCCGCGCATGCGCATCAACGACGGCCGGGTGGTGCCGAATTTCATCTTCCAGGCTTTGCACGGCCAGCCATTGACGGTCTATGGCGAAGGCGCACAGACCCGCAGCTTTTGCTACGTCAGCGACCTGGTCGATGGCCTGGTGCGCTTGCTGCACTCGGCGGAGCCGGATCCTACCAACATCGGCAACCCGATTGAAATGACGATCTTGCAGTTTGCACAGGCGATCAACGAGCTCACCGGTAACCCCGGTGGCATTGTATTCAAGCCACTGCCTGAGGACGACCCCAAACAACGCAAGCCCGACATCGGCAAGGCCCGGCGGGTGTTGGGATGGGAGCCAGTGGTGCCGCTGCGCGAGGGCCTCGAAAGGACAATCGACGACTTTCGTGTGAGACTCAGCTTGTGAGGGTGACGATGAACAGGCGCCAAAAGGCGGTCACGTGACGACAGTCGTCCGCCGGAGTTGCAGTGAGAATGCGTGACTCAACCCGCAGCTAACGGCAAGACGACCGAAAACGTGCTCCCCTGGTCGGGACCGGGACTGGCCACCGAACGCGTCCTCCATAGCTCTCGACCAGCTCTTTAACCAGGGCCAGCCCCAGGCCGGTGCCGCCGAAGCGGCGCTGTCTGGTGCCGTCCACCTGGAAAAAACGCTCGAAGACGCGATCCTGATACTCCGGAGGGATGCCAATGCCGTTGTCTGAGACTTCGACGAATACCCAGCCGTTGTCTTGCCAGAGCCGGACATTGACATGCCCGTCGGCCGGGGTAAATTTGATCGCGTTGCTGAGCAGATTATCCAAGATGCGACGTAGGTGATCTGGCCGGGCCGTGATCGGGAACCGGCCGTTGCCAGACTGGATCTCCAACACGAGTACTACATCGCCTTGCTTGGCCGCATACTGGAAATTCGCCAGAGTGTCCTGCACCACCTCCAACATCGACGCCGACGCCAGTACGGTCTTTGACGCACTCACTTCCATGATCGAGAGGATGTCGCCCACCAGCTCGGTCAGCGCCTCGGAGCTGCGAAGAATGACCTGCAGCGCCTCGCGCTGATCGGGATCAGCGTTTTCGTCCCCGCCCGACAGCAGCAGCTCGGCATAGCCTCGGATCATCGTCAGGGGAGTTCGCAGCTCGTGCGAGACGTTCTGCATGAACTGATCCTTGAGCCGCTCTAACTCCTTGAGCTGCTCGTAGGCCTGGGCCAGGTCGTCAGCCTGGTTGCGGGCCTCGGCGTATAGACGGGCGTTCTCGATGGCGCTCGCCAGCTGGTCGGCCATAATCTGGAAGCCGGGCACGTCCTGCGACGAAAAGGCGCCAGCGCGATGGCTCTGTACCGAGAGCGCGCCAATGACGACTTCCCGGGTGATCAGTGGAAGGGCGATCTCGGACTGGGTGCCAGCGATCCACGATGTTTCCTGATTTACCGGTTGCATTATCGAGCTCGAAACCAGCATGTGTCGCCGAGCAACGATGCAACGGCTCACCGTCGAGGCGCCGTTGATCTTGAGCTTATGTTGCGAGGTCAGCCGGCGGCGTCCCTCCAAGCCGGTGGCTGCGCGCAGGAAGGCAAATCTCTTCTCGGCATCCAAGAGATAGAAGCACACGTAGTCCAGGTCAAAACGCTCCCCAATCAGGTCCACAGCCGTGGTGAGCAGCATCCCCAGATCGAGAGTACTGATGGCGGTGCGGGCGACCTCGGCCGCGGTTTCGATCTGCAGCGTATAGCGTTGAAGCGTGGTCTGGATCGCGGAGCGAATACGCTCCTGTTCCTCCAGAATGTTAGCTTCGCGTGCGTCTATGTAGCCCCGCAAAACAGCTTGGATATAGCCCTCAACTGCCTCCAGCTGTTCGAATGGAACGCCTGGATTCAGATAAGCGGAGTAAAACTCGCGCAGCACACGCCCCATCTGTAAAACCGCGTCGTCACCGACCCCCGCCACGGACAAGTGAGTTCCGTGGTCTATCGCTTTGCGTTGATCGGGCTTGCTCAGAAACTCGAAAAAGGCGTCTGTCTCAATCTCGGCAAGACGCCCAACATCGGCAGGTCGCAAAAAGGCCCGGCTGGCAAAAAGTGTCTCGCGGAGGGAAGCCTGGAGAGAAGACCTCAGGTCAGCCCGGTGTGAAAGGAGCCCCGGTTCCACGAGCTACAGCCTCCCCTCAGCAGGGCTAGTCCGCCGCTCTCTGCTGGCGTCCCAACACCGCCAGCTGAGCTCGGCGGCTGCGCTCCTGGTCTTCCAGCAAACGCGTCTCTCGGGCCGCGATGTATCCCTGGAGCAGATTGCTGCTGAAGCCGCTGGCAACAAACGGTAGATCCACGAGCGAATTTGATCTGTCGATGCATATCCGCTGCAGAGTTTCCGTGGCCTGCAATATGGATCGAGGTCCGAGACCCTCGTTAGCCAATTGCTGTCCATAAGCCTGGGCCGCCAGACCATTGGTGTGCCCGTAATACTCAAAGAACACAGAGGCAAACTGCTTGCCAATCTCCGCAACGCGGCGAGGAGAGACACGCAAGCCACTCAAGAAGACTGTCTCTCGCAGTACCGTGCTCAGCTCATCTGCGAGCGCCGCCTTGATCATCAGGAAATCGAGATGATTTGGTGATGGGGGATCAGACCCTGTCTCGGACATGACGACACCTCCTAGCGAGGCTTCCGCAAATAAGCCCCATAGCCGGCCCCGGTCGGACCGAATTGCAATGCATCCTCTTGGTTCAACTCAGAGCTGTCCAGGCCGTGCCATTGGAGCAGCGAAACAAAGCCCTTCTCGTCGGGTGTCCACGGAGCAATCAGCTTCAGATACTCGTTCAACGATCGGAGTATAGATCGGTGAGCCCATGCTAGCATATATCTTGAGTCACCTCAAGTAATCCCCGGATCATCTTTGTTCGCATCCGCTCCCTGAGCGTTGAAAACTAAGCTGCGCATCGTCATCAGCCCACTCACCTAGCATTTGTAGGGCATGTCTCAGATCCTGATCAGGCAAGAACATTGCGATGCCCCAGAAGACAAATGCAACGTTTCTCCGGCCATTGAGAAGCCGTACGACCTCTGGATGGTAGAGCAACTCCTCCGGGCGACATGCGTCTGCCTCGAAGAAGTAGACGTTTGGCGTATCGCCAAGGATCTCACGCGCATATTCCACCACGACCGGATCACGGTCAGAATAGATCACCGTTGTCCCCGGTAGGGACGACAGTGTGAAGATGATCCCGCGTCGGCAATCCTGACGCAAAATCGATGATCAGGTCGTAGCCCCTGACCTCTGTAAGTTCATGGGCGATGTCCTGGAGACACCACCGCTGCAGGCGAGCGGCTTTGGGAAGAAACGGAATGAGTGCAAAAAACTGATTAGCGGCACTGCGATCTACTTGGAAGTTGTGATGCCCTCCGAGCATATAATCATAGATGCGTGCAGCGCTAGGGACGCTGGCGTTGACGATGCTCTCTCTTGGCATGGCTTTCCTCCATGAATAAGGTCCAGAAATAACTGCTGAAAAAGTATACCATACTGCCGGGATTTGCACAAGTGAATGATCCCAAGAAGCAGGGCTTCTCAAAAGTCCGTCCCAATCAGCCAACAATCACTGACGCTGCAAAAAAGATGTTAGGGCAAACGGACCCTGCCGATGATAGCGTCAAAATGAGCCTCAAACGCCGCTCGGAGGGTCTTCGTGATCGGTCCCGACCGGCCGGCGCCGATCGGCTGCCCATCGAGTCGCACCAGCGGCAGCACGTGACGGCTAGTACTGGTCAAAAAGGCCTCATTCCATTGGCCCAGATCCGATAGGGGTAGGGGGCGGCGCTCGACAGGTATGGCTAAGCGTGCTGCTAACTTAAGCACTTCTTCCTGCGTCACGCCGGCCAGAACGTCTTCAACCGGCGGCGTCACAAGGACGCCGGCCTGCACCACAAACAGGTTGCTCGACGACCCTTCGGTGACGCAGCCGTGGCGATTCACCAACAGGCCCTCGTGTTCGCCCGCCTGCAGCGCCCGCACGCGGGCCATGTGGTTGACCAGGGTGTTGAGCGATTTGGCATGCGGCAGCGCCCGTTCGCCGCGATAGCTTACCGCGCCCACGCCCTGCGTGAACATCTCAGGCGCAAACGTGCCGCGGGCTCTCGGGCCAGATAAACACTTCCGCACCGGCATGCACGGTCGGGCCCAAGGCAAAAAGTCGAATTAGCGCATCCTGGCACCCATTGGCGGCGATAACCTCATGCGTCCAGATGGCGATGGTCGATAGATCTGCTGGCAGTTCCAGCTCGATCGCTGCAGCCGATTCGGCCAGCCGCGCCAAGTGGTCATCTAACAGGAAGATGACGCCTCGAAACAACTGGATCAACTCGTACACGCCAAAGGCGCCAAAAATCACCGGGTTGAAGATCGAGATGTGCGCCTCGGCAGGCGGAATCATCCGGCCGTTGCGGCTTACCAGCTGGGGCAATATCGGCATGGACAAGCCTAAGACGCCTTGACCATGTGGTAGGCCAGGTCCCCATCGGTCAACATGGCAACCGGCCGGAGCTGGCCGTTCTCGTCCAACACCACCACCACCTGTCTGCCGCCTTGTTCCAACATGAGACGCGCGGCGTCGATCAGGAGGGTAGTGGGGAACACCACGAGCACATCGCGTCTCATGTGCTCCCTAACGCACTGCGAAGCCCAGTTGTCCAACGTGATGTGAGCTTTCACAATGTCCGCGCGCGTGATCAAACCGGCCAGATAGCCTCGGTCATCCTCTACTACCAGCGAGCTCACCTCCTCCTCGACCATCGTCCGAATGGCGCTGATCAACGAGGTTGTCGGGCTGCAACTGTGAATGCCATAGCGTTTGGCCTGGAGAACAGTTCTACCTTTTTTCATCTTGACCCTTCCGAACTAAACGTCGTTAGCTTTCGCAGCTACTTGTCTGCCTGCAGCAGCTCGATCAACACGCCTTGCGTGCCCTTCGGATGCAGAAAAAACGCCCGGCCCTCGGCCGCCTGGATCGGCATGTCGTTGATGAGCTGCGCGCCGCGCGCCTTCATCTCCGCCAGCGCAGCATCGACGTCCTCGACCTCCAAGCAGATGTGATGCATGCCCTCGCCGCGCTTGGCCAGATACTTGGCCACGCCTGAATCCTCTGTTGTAGGCGTGATCAGCTCGATCAGGCTGTCGCCTGCCGGCAGAAAGGCGATCTCTACCTCCTGCTCCGGCATGACCTTGCGCTCGCCGATCGGCAGGCCAAGCATGATATGATACGCCTGCAGCGAGGCGTCCAGGTCGTTAACGACGATTGCGATATGGTTGATCTTGGTAATCATGACAATACCTTGGTAGTTGTATTTGGGCAAACTGGCGAATTGACAACCTTCGAGACCGGTTGCCCATACCTCAGGCGACCAGCCGAACCTTTACTCATCGCTCATCATTCATCATTCATCATTCATCATTCATCATTCAATCATCCGGCCACACACGCCACTCTTCAACCGCCGGGTCGAACTCCGCCAAGCCGGAATCGGCTAGCTTGACAAACTTGCCGTGCGCTTCCACAGCCACGGCGCCATCCGGCAACAGGATCTCGCCTGTGCTTTCGAATGCACGAAGACGATCGGTGACCATACGACCTACGGCGCGCAGCTCAACGCCAATGGGCACTGGTTTGCGATAACGAGTGGTTAGCTCCACGGTGACGCCCCACACTGCGTCGCCGTATTGGATGCGAATCGTCCGGCCCAAGGTCTCGTCCAGAATACTGGCCAGCACGCCGCCGTGAAAACGGCCCGGATAGCCTTGATGGATCTGTTGGCCCGTAAAACAAGCCAGCACCGTGCCGTCGTCCTGCTCGTAGAACGAGACATGCACGCCGGCGATATTCTGCTTGCCGCAGATAAAACACATGCGGCTGTTGGGTTGCTTTTTCATCTACACCCACACATCCGGCTGATACTCACCGAAGATCCCACGCAGCACGCCACAGATCTCGCCCAGCGTAACGTAGTGTGCGACGCTTTCGACGAACAGAGGCATCAACGACGCGTTCGGATCGCGCGCGGCCTGGTCCAGTTGGCCCAATAGCTCGGCAACCTTCTGCGAGTCACGGCTGGCCTTGACCTGCTGCAGCCGCGCGACCTGCTCGACCTGCACCGCCGCATCCACCCGCAGCAGCTCGGCTTCGGACACCTCGTCGGTGGTAAAACGGTTCACGCCGACCACCACCTGGTCGTTGCGCTCGATAGCCATCTGTGCTTTATAGGCCGAGTCCTGGATCTCGCGCTGCATGTAGCCCTGCTCGATGGCCGAAAGCGCGCCGCCGATGGAGTCGATTTTCCTGAGATACTCGTCGGCCCGCTGCTCGATCTGGTCGGTCAGGTACTCGACGAAATAAGAGCCGGCCAGCGGGTCGATGGAATTGGCAGCGCCCGAACTCGTAGGCGATGACCTGTTGGGTGCGCAGGGCGATCTGCACCGCCTTCTCGGTGGGCAAGGCCAGTGCCTCGTCCATGGAATTGGTGTGCAAGGACTGCGTGCCGCCCAGCACCGCGGCCATGGCTTGCAGTGTTACTCGAATGATGTTGTTCTCCGGCTGCTGCGCGGTCAACGTGCTGCCGCCGGTCTGGGTGTGGAAGCGAAGCTGTAGCGAAGCCGCCTTTTTGGCGCCGAAGCGCTCCGCCATGATGCGCGCCCAGAGCCGGCGGGCGGCGCGGTATTTGGCAACCTCCTCGAAGAAGTTGTTGTGGGCGTTAAAGAAGAAACTGAGCTGCGGCGCAAAGTTGTCCACATCGAGCCCGGCTTCGATCGCGGCCTTGACGTACTCAATACCGTCAGCCAGGGTGAATGCAACTTCCTGTACCGCCGTGCTGCCGGCCTCGCGGATGTGATAGCCGCTGATGCTGATCGTATTCCAGTTCGGCACTTCTTTGGCACAGTAGCGGAAGACATCGGTGATCAGCCGCATCGAGGGCCGTGGCGGAAAGATGTAAGTGCCGCGCGCCAGGTATTCCTTGAGGATGTCGTTCTGGATCGTGCCGCGCAGCTGGCTGGCTGGCACACCCTGCTTCTTGCCCACGGCGATGACCATTGAAAGCAGGATCGCGGCCGGCGCGTTGATGGTCATGCTGACGCTGACCTTGTTCAACGGAATCTGGTCCAGCAGTGTCTCCATATCGGCCAGCGAGGAGATGGCCACGCCGACCTTGCCGACTTCGCCTAGGGCCAAGGAATGATCGGCATCGTAGCCGATTTGGGTCGGCAGGTCGAACGCGACGCTCAGTCCTGTCTGTCCCTGATCCAACAGATAGCGATAGCGCTTGTTGCTTTCGACCGCCGTGCCAAAGCCCGCGTACTGGCGCATGGTCCAGAAACGGCCGCGGTACATCGTCGGCTGCACGCCGCGCGTGTAGGGGTACTCGCCTGGAAAACCAAGCCGGGACACGTAATCTCCGCCCTGGTCGTCCGGCGGCGTGTAGAGACGATCCACCGGGATGCCGGAGCTGGTCTCGAACTCAGCCTGGCGCTCGGGAAAACGATCCAGGGTTTTCTTCAGAGTTTTGTTAGCCCACTCCTCGCGGGCTTGGGAAACAACTGGTGTCATTATGAATCCTCGTATGAATCAACTTGCGAGCTTAGGGTTGGATGCACTCGCCGATGGCCCTCAGTCCTCTTCAATTCGGTCGTATTCAGCCGGTTCGGCATGAGGAACCTGTGCTAGCGCGGCGTCATATTGTGCTCGGCTGCCTTGCAGCGCACGCTGCTTCAGGTAGCTCTCTGTCATCAACGCCGAAAGCTTCTCAGCCACCGCGGTCGCGATGAATTGGTTGATCGAAATGCCCTCTTGTTGGGCCATATCCCTCGCCCCCTGATGCAACGATTTGGGAAGCCTGACGCTCAAAGTACTCATGGCAGTGCTCCAATGATTCATTCCTCAGTTCAGAGTCACCAAGGTATCACCTTGATTGACCGAATCGCCTGCATTGCACTTGATCGTAGCCACCGTGCCCGCGCGGGGCGCGCAGTTCGTTTTCCATTTTCATGGCCTGCAGAATCACCACGCTCTGGCCTTTCTCAACCACGTCGCCTTCGGCCACCAGGACTCGCACCACCAAACCGGGGATCGGCGCCTTGATAGCGCCCTCCGCGGAAGCCCCAACCAGCCCGCCGGTGGACTTGGCCACGCGATACGCGCGTTCGTCGAGCACCCGCACCTCATAACCCTCATAGCCCTGAGCTGAAACCATTACCCGGTAGTTGTTGCGCTCGGTGTCCTGGACGTGGACTTCGTACGATTGGTTGTCGAGCAACAGCGAGTACAGATCCAGATCCGCGATGCGACGCAGGTCGGCCACATAGTCTGTGCCGTTGACTTCGAACGATCCCACCCTCGTCGATCTCAATCTCGTAAGTACGGCCTGTACCGACCGGCGAGCCGGTCGGAGTGATCGTCGTCACGTATTTCATCTGTGCCTCCATGCGCAGCCGCTCTGAGCCGCGCCTCTGCAATGCGCGGTTCTCAGCTTGGTCACTCTCAACGCTTCCAGCCCGAGGAACGCTTCCAGGCCGAACCGAATTGATCCGATGAGCGGTGGATCACCGTAGCCCGCTGCTCGCGGGTATGTTCCACCATGGCCGCGGCAATGGCCGCACTGAGCCTCCATCTCCGGCCGCTCGGTATAGGTGATCGCAAAACGATCCTGCAGGAAATTCGTATCGAACGCGCCCCACATAAACTGCGTGCTGTTCATCATCTGCTGGTGGAACGGGATCGACGTCTTCAGCCCGCCAATGCGATACTCGTTGAGCGCTCGTCGCATCCGCAGGATGGCCTCGGCGCGCGTTTCGCCCCACACGATCAGTTTGGCGATCATCGGGTCGTAGAACAGGCTGATCTCGAACCCCTCGTAGATACCGCTCTCGACGCGCACGCCCGGCCCTGTAGGCTCCTGCAGGGTGGTGATCTTGCCGCCTGAAGGCATGAAGTTGTTGATCGGATCCTCGGCGGTGATACGACACTCGATGGCCCAGCCCTTGGGGCGGATATCCTCCTGGCGCCAGCGCAAGCGCCGGCCTGAGGCGATCGCGAGCATCTCTTTGACGATGTCCACGCCGGTGACCATCTCTGTGACAGGATGCTCCACCTGCAAGCGCGTGTTCATCTCCAGGAAGTAGAAGTTGCCGTTCTGATCCACCAAGAACTCCAGCGTACCCGCGTTGACGTAATTGGCCGCCTTGGCTGCCTTCACCGCCACGTCGCCCATGCGCGCTCGCATGGCGTCGTTGACGGCCACCGAGGGCGACTTTTCGATCAGCTTCTGGTGCCGGCGCTGGATCGAGCACTCGCGCTCGCCCAGGTGGATCACGTTGCCGTGCATGTCGCCCAAGATCTGGATCTCGACGTGGCGCGGGCGTTCGATCAACTTCTCCATGTAAACCGTGTCGTCGCCAAACGCGCCCATCGCCTCGCGCCGGGCCATGCCAAGTGAGCTTTCTAGCTCCTCCGGTTTCCGCACGACGCGCATCCCTTTGCCGCCGCCGCCGGCGGATGCTTTGATGAGCAGCGGGTAGCCAATGCGCTCAGCCTCAGCTTGGATCTCGTCGTCGCGCAGGCCCTGATCCGAGCCCGGCACGACCGGAACACCGGCCGCCATCATCGTACGGCGGGCGGTGACCTTGTCGCCCATCAACCGCATCGATTTGGGTGTGGGGCCGATGAAGGTCAGCCCCTCGTCGATACAGGCCTGGGCAAAATCGTCGTTTTCGGCCAAGAAGCCATAGCCGGGGTGGATGGCGTCCGCGCCCGATTTCTTAGCCACGTCGATGATCTTGTCTATGCGGAGGTAGCTTTCCTTTGAGGGCGGCGGGCCGATGAGATACGCCTCATTGGCGTAACGCACGTGCAACGCGTTTCGATCGGCCTCCGAGTAGACGGCCACGGTCTCCAGGCCGCGCTCCTCGCAAGCACGCAGAATTCGGACGGCGATTTCGCCGCGATTGGCGACGAGGACTTTTTTGAACATAGCTCACCTTGAGTGGTAGACAAGTAGGTACAAGTAGGCAAGTGGGACCAGACGTAAGATCTGGTTGGCTACCGTTGACTCAGCTCCAGGGTCAAGAACACTTGGTCGGGTACGAAAGATTGACGAGGCAGGCCGTGTAGCCAGCGCAGGGTACCGAAGTTCGGGTTGATGGCATCCAGCACGAGCCGCTGGATGTCGAGAATTGTTCCCTGAACCGGCGCCCAGAGCAAGTCGCCTGTATCAAAAGCCAGCAGGCCGCGCAGCGAGGCCACGCCAACCAGCCAATCGCCAGCCTGCAGATCAAACGGTCTGCCCGTCTGTTCGGACTGCCGGTCGGGATCCAGCAGGTCGAAACGCACCGGCACGCCGCAATCCAGCAGCGCTTGGCACAACACATCCTCGTGGTCGCGCCACTGCTCAATCTGAACGATCCGCCCACAGAAGGCGACACGCTCCAGGCTGACAGGTATCAACGCCGCCGGACCGTAGCTTGCCGCCACAAACCAACCCGCCGTATCGTCCTGACCCATGACCAACGGACCGGCATCGAGTTGAACGGTCAGCGGCAAGCCAACCATCACGCCAGCGCGGTCGTTGGCTGAGAACTGGGCGTCGGAGAGTGAGAATGTGAGGCGCATGGCAGAGGGTCAAGGGTCAGGGGTCAGGGGTCAGAGGTCAAAGGTCAGAGTGTCAGAGGTCAGAGCAGTGGCAGGTGGCGTCCGATAGGTAAGATTCTGGAACTCTGATCTCTGATCTCCGACCTCCGACACGCCCTACAACGGAATATTCCCGTGCTTCTTCGGCGGATTCTCGTCCCGTTTGTTGCGCAGCATCTCCAGAGCGTTGATCAGATAAGGACGTGTCTCGCGTGGCTCGATGACGTCGTCGATGTAGCCACGGGCTGCGGCCACAAACGGGTTGGCGAATTTGTCGCGGTACTCCTGAACCAACTGCGCGCGCAGCGCAGCTGGATCACCGGCGCTGGCGAGCTCGCGACGGTACAGGATGTTGATCGCGCCTTCCGGACCCATGACGGCGATCTCGGCTGTCGGCCAGGCCAGGTTGACGTCGCCGCGGATGTGCTTGCTGCTCATCACGTCGTAAGCACCGCCGTAGGCTTTGCGCGTGATGACCGTGATCTTGGGCACCGTGGCTTCGCAGTATGCGTAGAGCAGCTTGGCGCCGTTGCGGATGATGCCGCCGTGTTCCTGGGCTGTGCCAGGCATAAAGCCGGGGACGTTGACGAAGGTCACGATCGGGATGTTGAAGCAGTCACAGAAGCGCACGAAACGCCCGCCTTTGACGCTCGAGTTGATGTCCAGCACACCGGCCAGCACGGCAGGCTGTTGCGCCACGATGCCCACGCTGTGGCCGCCCAGTCGCGGAAAGCCAACGATGATGTTCTGGGCAAAGTGCTCGTGCACCTCCAGGAAGTCGCCATCGTCCACCACGTGGCGGATGATGTCCTTCATGTCGTAGGCTTTGTTGGGATTGTCCGGGATCAGGGTGTCAAGCAACTCGTCCATGCGCAGGGGATCGTCGGTAGGCGCCACAAACGGGGGATCTTCTTTATTGTTCTGCGGCAAGAAGCTCATCAGCTTCTGCGCAAGGAACAATGCGTGCTCCTCATTCTGTGCTGCAAAGTGGGCCACACCGCTCTTGGCCGCGTGAGTCAACGCGCCGCCCAGTTCCTCGAAACTCACCTCCTCGTGGGTTACCGTCTTCACCACGTCTGGACCGGTCACGAACATGTAGCTCGTGTCCTGCACCATGATGATGAAGTCGGTAATAGCCGGCGAGTAGACCGCACCGCCGGCGCAAGGACCCATCACCAGACTGATCTGCGGGATCACGCCGGAGGCCAGGGTGTTGCGCAGGAAGATGTAGGCATAGCCGCCCAGACTGACTACGCCCTCCTGGATGCGTGCGCCGCCGCTGTCGTTGAGGCCAATCACCGGCGCACCGTTTTTCATGGCCAGGTCCATGATCTTGACGATCTTCTCGGCGAAGGACTCTGGAAAGCGATCCGCCAAAGACCGTAAAGTCCTGCGAGAAGACGTAGACCAGCCGGCCGTTGATCGTGCCGTAGCCCGTCACGACGCCGTCGCCCATGTACTTTTGCTTTTCCAAGCCGAAGTCGTGGCTGCGATGGGTGACAAACATGTCAAGCTCGCGGAAGCTGCCTTTGTCGAGCATGAAATCCAGCCGCTCGCGAGCCGTGAGTTTGCCGCCGGAATGCTGCTTCGCAATTCGCTCCGCACCACCGGCCAGGAGCGCTTGCTGTTTCAAAGCGCGAAGTTGTTGGATCTTTGGGTTTTCAGACAAGGGAACCTCCGTTGTCAATGTGCCGCTAAAACCGTGCGATTCCCAGCACAGACAAGCTGGCAATCATGATCGGCTGATGGATCAGGTAAATCAGCAAAGAGTTCTCGCCAAACAGACGAAGCACCTTGACGATCGTGTTGTGCGACCAATCTGGCAGCGAGAAGCGCCTGACGCCGCCCGCATAAAGGGTGTTGCCCAGAAAGATCCCAATCAGCACCCGGCCAAACCACGGAAACAGAGGGGCGTAATCGACACCGCTGCCTGGCGTAGGAGCAAGCCATTCCAGCCAGGGCAGGTTAGGCCCCAGCCTGGGTACACCCGTGCCGACCAGGATCACCACCGCGCCCAGCGCCAGGTTGAGCCACCGAAAACGCAGAAAGGGATAGGCCAGGATGATCGACAAGCCGATCAGGTGCAGGATGCCAAAACGCACATAGCCGCCTATTCCCAGGGCCAAGAACGTGACGATGCCGATCACCACGCCCCACGTTAGAATCGTGAGGCCACGAATGATGTATTTTGGCCAAAGGCTGCCGGTCGGTTGGGTTTCTCGCTCCCGGTTGTAGCTTAGAGTGAGAGAGAGCCCTACCAAACCGGTAAACAGGCTTGCTGTGGCGATCTGCCAGTAGCTCCAGAACCCGGTGCGCAAGGCGATATCATACCCGCCCAGGCTGTGCAGGTCCCAAAGGAAGTGGTAGATCACCATCATGACAATCGCAACTCCGCGCAGGACGTCGACTTCCCAAAAGCGATCCTCTTGTATTGCCAGCACCGGCTTGACGCTGCTGCGCATGCCTTTGAAGTAAGTATTGACAGCGGTCATTGATTGCCGGATTCCCAAACGAGATTGCTCATCGTCTGTGCGCAAGGTCCTTCCGACTCCTCCTTGCGCAAAACAAGAGCATTCCTCTCCACTGCTACCATGAGTATGCCATTTCCGGCACGGAAATGTACCGATCAGGTTCTTCGGCATGGTTCTGAATAGCAAAGAATCGTTGCTCAATGGCCTTTAGTACAATCGCATCGTAGTAAATCATCCCACAAGTCAGACAAACTTCGACTGGTGTGTTGGGTACCAGGAGGTATTTGCCCCTGTGCCTGTACAAATACTCAATTCGGCGGGATTCAAACCGCTCACCACCACACTGGTTACAACGCGTCTCTCTCATATCATCATTCTCCTCTTGTCCAGGGATCCACAAAACCCGGCGGGATTGGGATATACACCGTAATGATCGCCACCTTTTCTCCGCGCCATCCGCAGACAACGTGAATAGGTTGCGCCTCTGCAAAGCCAACGATCAAACAACTTTCACCTCGCCCCGTGTCTGGGTACTGCTCAAGTATCGTTCCATCTAGCAACGCTTCCTCAATCTGCGCGAATGTCAGGTCGTCGGCCGCACGTTCGAGTTCCGCATGCTGAGTGTAGACATACGCAACGGTTTTGACTTTTGCTTTGATTTCACTGATATCCATGTGACAACCAGGCTGCTGAAAATAAAAGCTCCGAGCACTAATCTATCTGAAGCAGAATCTTGCCAAAATGCTCGCCAGCCTTCATCCGCTCCTCGGCCTGACGGGCCTCCCGCAAAGGATAGACCCGGTCGACCGCCACGGCCAGCTTGCCGGCGAAGATGAGTTTCATCACATCAGCAAACTCCTGCTGGCTGCCCATGGTCGAGCCGATGATGCTGACCTGCCGCCCGAAGACGATGTTGATCGGGGTGGGACCGGTGTAGCCGGTGGTGCCGCCAACGGTCAACAGCCGGCCGCCGCGCGCCAGCGTGCGCAGACTGGACTCCCAGGTCGCCGCGCCGACGTTGTCCACGACCACGTCCACCCCACGCTTGCCGCTGCGCAGGAAAACCGCCTTCGACCAATCAGGCACGGCCTCGCGGTCTACCACCCAATCCGCGCCTTCGGCGAGTGCCTGCTGGGCCTTATCCGCGCCGCCGGCGACCACCCAAACGGTTGCGCCCAGCAGCTTGGCAAGTTGGATGGTGAAGCTGTTGACGCCCCCGCCCGCGCCGATGACGAGCACGGTCTCGCCTGGCCTCACCTGGCCACGCGTGACGAGCATACGCCAGGTCGTCACTGCGACCGTCGGCGCGGCCGCGGCCTGCTGCATCGAAAAGCCGTCGGGCACCGCGACCACGTTGCGGGCGGGTATTTTGATGAACTCCGCAAAGGTGCCGCGGACGTGCTCGCCGAGAAGGGCAAACTTGTCGCACAGGCTTTGCTCACCGCGCAGACAGTAGGCACACTTGCCGCACCACAGCGTCGGGTTGGCCGTCACGGGCTGTCCTACGGTCCAGTCACTGACCTGCTCACCCATCGCCACCAACGTACCGCTGAAGTCCGCACCGGGGACGTGCGGCATTTCCAGCTCCAGCCCTTTCCATCCCTTGACGACAAATTGATCGAGCCGGTTTAGGGCAGCATAGTGCCCACGGACTAGCACCTCTTCCGGACCGATCTCAGGCATCGGCATGTCCTCGACATATTCCAACGCATCGAGACTGCCATGTTGGCGGAAGATGATCGCTTTCACACGAGCTCCCTTCGGAGAACGAGGCGCTGCAACGCGCCACAAGGTACCGCTTGAGAATACTGGCACTATTGTACCACAGCTTCCGCCAGGGCGGCAATCTGTCGGGGCGTTGATACTGGTCCCAATTGCTCCATGCAGCATCGACGACTTCCCCATTGATGAGTGCCACCCCAAGACGGGCAGATTGGGATTTTCCAGCCGCTGTGCTATAATCTGCCGGATAGGAACGGCGAGGCCTGGTTTCGTGACCCGAACGCACGCTTCGCCACTACTCCTGAGCGATTTCCCTCTGGACGGGGTTGCCCCAAGCGCAGGCGCGTCCAAAGGGAAGTTGGTCAGATCCCCGGAGGTTGTTCGTGACCAATGACATGCGCGCCAACGGCCATCTCCCCATGGAGACAGCGTTGCGTTTCGAAGCAGCCAGCGGACTGCGCTTCTACGACAAGACGCTGCTGCAGCGAGCCCTGACCCATCGCTCGTACATCAACGAGTCTCGGCTATTCCTCGAGGCCGACAACGAGCGCCTTGAGTTCCTCGGCGACGCGGTGATCGACTTCATCGTCGGCGAATATCTCTATCATCGGTTCCCGGAAATGCGCGAGGGGGCGTTGACCAACCTGCGCGCAGCGCTGGTGCGTGAAGAAACACTGGCGATCTTCGGCAGCGAGCTCCTGATCGGCCGCTTCCTCCTCCTGGGCCGCGGCGAGGCGGACAGCGGCGGGCGAAGCCGATCCGCAATCCTGTGCGCCGGCTTCGAAGCCCTGGTCGGCGCACTGTTTCTGGATCAAGACCTGGACGCGGTCAAAGCCCTGCTGTTTCCCCTGATCGAGCCCGTCTTGCCCGAGCTGGCCGCCGTCGCAGCAGCCAAGGACGCCAAGAGCCGGCTTCAGGAGTGGAGCCAAAGTGAGTTTCGAGTCACGCCGCGCTACCACACCAGGAGCGAGGAAGGGCCGGATCACGCCAAGATATTCACGGTTCACGCAATTATCCACGGCTACGTTTGGGGTGTCGGTCACGGTAAATCCAAACAAATCGCCTCGCAGGAGGCTGCGGCCGATGCCTTGCGCTTCGCCGACGCGCAGCAACATCTTGAAACGATCTCTCCGCCGCCTGTCTACCAAACCCTGTCTGCGATCGAACCCAATGAGCCCGTCAGCGAATCATCTGCCGCGTGAGTCCACCTTACTTGTCACCGGCGCCAGCGGATTGCTCGGCGGAGAAGTGTTGGCGCAGGCCGTTCGGTGGTCAAACCCTGGCTTCTCGACCCTATGGGGCACATGGCATAGCCGTCCGCGGACGCTGCCAGGATCCCGAGGCTGTGCGCTCGATGTGACCGACCGCTCGGCGGTGTTTCGGTTGATCGAACATCTGAAACCTGACGCCATCGTGCACACGGCCTATCTCAAAGATGGCCCGCAGGCACGCGAGGTGACTGCTCGAGGGTCGAGTTACGTCGCCGAGGCCGCCGCTGCCGCCGGCGCCCGCTTGGTTCACGTCTCATCGGATGTGATCTTCGACGGCGAGCACGCACCCTACGACGAGGCTGCTCCTCCGGCGCCGGTCCATCCATACGGAGAGGCAAAAGCCGAGGCGGAGGCTGAGGTGAAGCGGCTGGCGCCGCAGGCGGCCATCGTGCGCACGTCGCTGATCAACCGACTGGACCCGCCCGATAGAATTACGGCCTGGATCGTCGACAGCCTGCGCACCGGCACACCCATCACCTTGTTCACCGACGAGATCCGCAGCCCGGTGTGGGTCGACGATCTGGCCGCCGCGCTGCTCGAGTTGGCGCTAAACGATTTCGCCGGCGTGATCAACGTCGCCGGCACGCAGTCCCTGAGCCGCTACGAAATGGGTGAGCGCCTGGCGCGTCATCTGGCGCTGGATGCAAGCACGATCCGCGCCGGCCTAAGCCTGAGCAGCG
Organism: uncultured Chloroflexia bacterium; assembly: GCA_963709505.1. Lineage (GTDB taxonomy): Bacteria > Chloroflexota > Anaerolineae > JAAEKA01 > JAAEKA01 > CAVPXC01. Next base: position 257,036 of record CAVPXC010000005.1, read on the forward strand.
ACCTGCCGCGGCCGCGCAATTGCACCCTGGACGTCCGCCTGGCCCAACGTCTGCTGCGTACTCGATTGCGCAGTTACGATGAGGGACTCGGCGACTAACCTGAGAACCGCGGACTGGCGGAAGCGCGGACCGGAAGCACCCGTAAGTTTTGATTGACGGTTGTGGCGCTCGCCGCATGGATGGATGTCCAGCAAATGTAGCGCAAGTCCACTCCGAGACTAACGTGCGCCGAAGGCGCGCAAACTAGGCAACGTCAGTCCCGGAGTGGACTTGCGCAACTATGGATCGGACTGGATTTGCTACAGGTGTTATGATCGTCAACCCAAACCCAACGCCGGACTCTGGGTTGCCGCTTGCGGACGAGCCAGCCATCGAGCTTCCGGACGACGCCTACGAGCCGCTAGAGCCAGCCGAGGTTGAAGACGACGGCGATGCCGCAGAAGCGTCCGGCCCTTCGGTGCTCGACGATTGGATCGTCTACCCGTCGATGGGCTTCGGAATCCTGGTGACCACCGCACTGCCGATCTTCCTGGAGCAGCGCCTTTGCCTGCCGGTACTGAGCGCTCTGGTGCTTGTTCCGATGTTTATCTGGGCGCTGCGTGAAGGCCGGCCGCGCAAGGCCATTCAGCTGGGTCTCTTTTGGGCTGTGGTTCAGTCGGCGGTGATCGTGATCGCTACGATTTTGGTGAGCCAAAGCGCATCGCACGCGGTGCTTGGCGGCGTGGAGTTCCGCAGCGAGTGGCTTGCCTGGATCGCTAACGGTTCTGCGGTGCAACGCACGCCCGCGCTGGCGCTCGGCCAGGCAAGCGTCGAGCTGATGATCTATGCCGCTGCCACGTTCTTGACCGGCAGTGTAGCCGGGCTGATCGCGCTGACGGCGGCCATGGACAGGTTCAATTTCACTGCGGCCACCCTCCTTACCTTGGCCGCGCGACCGCTGTTGATGCTCGTCAGCGCCTGGCCCGTCTGGGTGATCGTGCGCCTGGTCAGCTATCTGATCGTGGGTGCGGTCCTGGCCGAGCCGATGGTTCATCTCAATCTGCGGATCGGGTTCCTGATCGACTGGTGGCGCCGCCGCCAACGGCTGCTGGCGATCGGCCTGGGTCTCTTCGCACTAAGCTTGCTGCTCCAGCTGCTTCTGTCACCGATCTATCGCTGGTTGCTCCAGGCTGCGCTCGGCTTGAATCGTCACAGTGCAGTCGACAGTAACAGTCCGGACCGTTCACTGTTCACCGATCACTGTTACCGTCACGTTCACGCACGTTCACGTTCACCATGCGACTGAAACAACTCGAGCTCCAAGGCTACAAAACCTTCGCCGCTAAGACCAACTTCCTTTTCCAAGGCGGTCTGACTGCCATCGTCGGCCCCAACGGCAGCGGCAAGTCCAACGTTGCCGATGCCATCCAGTGGGTCCTGGGCGAGCAGACCTACGGCCGGCTGCGCGCCAAGCGCTCGGAGGACATGATCTTCAGCGGATCCAACGAGCGCGCTCGGATGGGCATGGCCCAGGCCAGCCTGGTGTTGGATAACGCCGACGGCTGGCTGCCCGTGGACTACGGCGAGGTGGTCATCACCCGTCGCGCGTACCGCTCGGGCGAGAACGAATACTACCTCAACGGCACCCGCGTCCGGCTGCGCGACATCAACGACCTGCTCAGCCAATCGGGCCTGTCCAAACGCACCTACACCGTCATCGGCCAGGGGCTGATCGACCAGGCGCTGTCCCTCAAGCCCGACGAGCGCCGCGCCCTGATCGAGGAGGCCGCCGGGATCACCGGCCATCAAGCCAAGCGCGATACCGCCCTGCGCGAGCTGGATGAGACCCGCCAGAATCTGCTGCGCGTTCAGGATATCCTGAGCGAGATCGAACCGCGACTCCGCTATCTCAAAGTGCAGGCCAAGCGCGCCGAGGAGCGCATGCAAGTGCTGGCCGACCTGGACGCACAGCTGCGCGTTTGGTACGGCCACCGCTGGCACGGCGGGTTGCAGGAGATGCACGTCGCAAAACAGCAGGAAGAGCAGGCCCGCACGGTGGTCGATGCCCGGCAACAGACCCTGCATCACTTAGAGGAGCACGACTCAAGCCTGCGCCAACGCTACGCGGCCCTGCGCAATCAGCTCGGCGACTGGCACCGCGAGAGCAGCGCGCTGCACCGCCACGCCGAGACCGCGCAGCGCGAGATGGCCGTTGGCAGTGAGCGCCTGCGCCAGTTGGAGGCGCGGCGCGAGGACCTGCTGCGCGAGCTGGGGCCGCTGCAAGAACGCCTGGACGGCCAGCAGCAGCAGGTGCAGACGGCCGAGGGAGCCGTTGCCGGTGAACAGATCGGCTTGCAGGAGCTGCAGACGCGTATCCAGCAGGCGCAATCCCAGCTCAACGCGATCGAGGCCGAGCGCCGCCGGCACCAGGAACAGAGTGCCGCGGCCCAGCGCCGCCATGCCCAGCTGCAGAGCGAGATCGCTGGCCAAGAACGGCGGCTGGTGGAGCAGGACAGCCGCAAGCGCAGTCTGGCCGAAGAGCACGAACGCCTGGGCGTTGAACTAGCAGCCGCCCAGGCCAACCAAAACGAGCTGGCGCCGCAGGTGGCCGGCCACGAAACGCGCATCGCCGAGCTGGAGTATCAAGGACAAGCCCTAAGCGACCGTCGCAAGCGCCTGTTGGAGGCCATCGCCAAGGCCGAGAGCGAGCTGGCCCGGCGCAACGAGCAACTCGCCACCCTGCGCCGCAACGCCGATCGCCTACACGACCAGCTTGAGCTGCTTCAGCGCCTCAAGGATGAAGGCGAAGGTTATAGCGGCGGCGCGCGCGCGATTCTGCGCGCGAGTCGTGGCGGCGCCGCTCAATTGCCCTTGTCGGGCATCGTCGGCACCGTGGCGGATCAGCTTCAGGTGCCGCCCGAGTTGGAGCTGGCCATTGAGACGGCTCTGGGCGGCCGGCTGCAAGACGTCATCGTAGAGCGCTGGGAGCACGCGGAACAAGCCATCGATTGGCTGAAACAAACGCGCGGCGGCCGCGCCACGTTCTTGCCCATCGACACCCTGCGCGTCGGCGCGGCGGCGCGCGCGCCGCGCAACGAGCCCGGCGTCATCGGCGTAGCCTCTGAACTGGTCAAGGCTGACCACCGCCTGGCCAAGGTGGTGGACTACCTGCTCAACCGGGTGGTCGTCATTCGTGACCTGTCCCACGCCCGGCGCATCCTGGACGCGACCCAGGACCGGCCCACACTGGTAACTCTCGACGGCGACATCGTCCGACCGGGAGGCAGTGTCAGCGGCGGCAGTGAGACCTCCCGCCGCGATCAGAGCGTTCTCGCTCGCGAAAGGTCGTTGCGTGAGCTGCCAGCCAGGCTGCAGCAGGCGAGCGAGGCGATGGTTGTGCAGGAGCAAGAACGAACGGAGGCGCAGCGGCGCCTCCACGAGCAACGCCAGGAGCTGTCCACTCTGGATCAGGAACTGGCAGGCCTGGCCCGGCAGCAACAAAGCGAGACCTCAGGCCTGGCCAAGCTGCAAGGCCAGGCTGCTCAGATCGCACAGCAGGTCAGACGCAGCCAGGAGCGGCTGGCCGCAGCCGGCAGCGAGCAGGGCACGCTCTCCACTGCGGCCGACCAGGTGCGCCACCGTTTAGCCGAATTGGCAGCCGCAGTCGAACGCATCCGCAAAACCAGCGCTGAAACCGAGGCGCGGTTGGCTAGCCTGGACACCCAACCGCTGACCGCCGAGCTGATGGAGCGCCGCACCTCGGCCAGCGTCGTGCAGAGCCGCCTGGCCAGCCAACAGACCCTGCTATCCAACCAGCAGCGCTTGCTTGTTCAGATCCAAGCCGAGCTCGGCGACAAGCAGACAGCGCGCAGAGGGGCTGGCCGCAGAACACGCTGCCCTAGCAGCCCGGCTGGACGAGATGCATCACGCCAACGCCGAGCTGAGCGCTGAGATCGAGCGCTACGCCCGCCTGATCGACCCAGCCGAGGCCGAATTAGCCGGGCTCGAGGCCGAACGGTCCGCCCTGACAGGCGAGGAAGTGGAGCACCGCAAACAGCTGCAGTTCGAGGAGGCCATCCACAGCAGGACACAGCTGGCGCTCCAACGCGCCCGCGACGAACTGGATCACTTAAGGCAGGAGATCGAGCACGACGTCGGACTCGTAGAGCTGGAGCAGAACGACGCGGTGGACGAACAGCCGCCGCTGCCTTTGCGGCCGCTGGTGGAGCGACTGCCGGCGGTGGACGTGCTGCCCGACGGCATCGACCAGGAAATCCGCCGGCTGCGGGTGCAATACAGCCGGCTCGGCAGCGTCAATCCCAACGCCCCTGAGGAGTACGCTGCGACTTTGGAGCGCTACGAATTCCTGACCAGCCAGTCCGAGGACCTGAGAAACGCGGCCGACACGCTGGAGAAGGTCATCGCCGAGCTGGACGAGGTGATGAAGCGCGAGTTTATGGTCACCTACCGGGCGGTGGCGCGCGAGTTCAAGGAGCGCTTTACAACGCTCTTTGGCGGGGGAACGGCCCAGCTTCAGCTCGTTGACGCTGACGATCCGATGGGTAGCGGCATCGACATTGTCGCCCGGCCGCCGGGCAAGCGTGTGCAGTCCTTGCCGCTGCTCAGCGGCGGCGAGCGCAGCCTGACGGCCGCCGCGCTGATCCTGGCCATTCTCAAGGTCAGCCCACCGCCCTTCTGCATCCTGGACGAGGTGGATGCGGCGCTGGACGAGGCCAACGTCGACCGCTTCCGCGCGGCCTTGCGCGAGGCGGCGCGCGACACCCAGTTCATCGTCATCACCCACAACCGCGGCACAATCGAGGTCGCCGACACCATCTATGGCATCTCTATGGGCTCGGACAGTGTCTCGCAAGCGCTGTCGCTGCACATGGAGGAGTTTGACGGGAAGCGGGAGTTGGTGCCGGATTAGGGTCGGAGGGTCGGAGTGTCAGAGTGTCAGAGTGTCAAGTGTCAGAGTGTCAGGTTGCAGACGAAGCATGTATCTCACCACCCGGCTCCTAGACACCTGACACTTGACACTCTGACACCTGATACCTGACACTTGACACTCTGACACTTGACACCTGACACTTGACACCCGACCCTCGACCTTCCGACCCTTTCAACTCATTACCAAACGAGGAAACTGCTTTTGTATCAACAATTCTTACCCGAACTCGAAGAACGCTTTCTGCGCTACGTGCAGATCCATACCGCCAGCGAAGAAAACTCGCCGACTGCGCCGAGCACACCCAGGCAGTTCGAACTGTTGAACTTACTGGTGGATGAACTACGGAACATCGGCGCGCAGGAAGTGCGGCTGACCGACTACGGCGCCGTTCTTGCGACGATCCCAGCACACCAGGCGGTTCAGCACGCCCCCACGGTGGCTTTTCTGGCTCACGTCGACACTTACCCCGGCTTCAGCGGCGACGGGGTCAAACCGATCGTGCATCGCAACTGGGATGGACGCCCGATCACGCTGCCCGATGACCCTGCACGCGTGGTATCTTCGGAGATCTCACCTGCGCTGCGAAACAAGACCGGCGAGGATCTGGTTACGACCAGTGGAACGACGTTGCTCGGCGCAGACGACAAAGCGGGCGTGGCTATCATTATGGCCATGGCGTCTGAGCTGCTGCGGAAGCCGGAGATCCCACACGGGCCGATCCGTATTTGCTTCACGCCCGACGAGGAGATTGGGCGAGGCGTGCACGCCAGTCTGCCGGCCGACCTGGCCGCCGACGTCGCCTACACGCTGGACGGCGGCGACGCCGGCGCGATCTGCTATGAGAGCTTCTCAGCCAACAAGGCTGTGGTCACGATTGCCGGTGTCTCGACCCACACCGGCACGGCCAAGGGCAAGTTGGTCAACGCGCTCACGCTGGCGGCCAAGGTGCTCGCCGTCCTGCCGCAACATACGCTGACCCCGGAGACTACCGACGGCCGGCAGGGCTTCATCCACTGCTACCAGATGCACGGCACCATGGCTCGAGTCGACATGCATTTCATCCTGCGTGACTTCGAGATGGCTGGCCTGCAAGCCCACGGCGACCTATTGCGGCAAGCCTGCCAGACAGTGGCGGCTGGCGAGCCGCGCGCCGCCATCGAGTGCACGATCACGCCCCAGTATCGCAACATGCGCTATTGGCTGGAGCAGGATCTGCGCCCGGTCGAGCTAGCGCGCGAGGCCTGTCGCCAGATCGGCCTCGAGCCATTCGACGAGCCGATCCGCGGCGGAACCGACGGCTCTCGTCTGACCGAGATGGGCCTGCCCTCGCCCAACCTCTTCACCGGCATGCACGACGTGCACGGCCCCTTGGAATGGGTCAGTCTGCACGATATGGCTAAGGCGACGGAGATGTGTGTGGCGTTGGCGCGGCTGTGGAGTGCGGAGGTGTCAGGTGGCTGAGTGTCAGGTGTCAAGTGTCACGTGTCGAGTGCCAGAACGTCGGTAATAGACACGTGACACTTCCGCACCGTGACACCTGACACCTCCGCCACCTGACACTCCCTCCCCCATGCTCCGCTGGCTCAAACTCGCCGCTGTTCTAACCCTCTGGGCTTTCAGCTTCATCTTGAATGAAGTGGCCTTGCGGTCGATGAGCCCGGCGGCGGTGGTGGCGGGGCGTTGGACGGTCACGGCGGTGCTGACCTGGCTGCTTCTGGCGCGACGCGGGCAGCTTGAACGCTTCGGCAAAGCGATGCGGGTCGACTGGCGACATTTTTTCGTGCTGTCGCTGGTCGGGGTGACGCTGCTCTACGGTTTGCAGGTGGTTGGCCAATCGCGCACCAGCGCAGTCAACGCCGGACTGCTCGCCAACATGGTGCCGGTATTTACCGCGCTGTTAGCGACGACGGTGTTGCACAAGCGTCTGCGAGGCATCGGCTGGCTGGGCATTGTCGTGGCATTGACAGGCGCCTGGGTCGTGAGCGTGGCCCAACAGCCGGCAGCCGAAGGCGGCGGAGGGCTGGGGCTGAAACTGAGCGCATCAAGTGCAATAGGCGATCTACTCGTACTTGCATCTTCCCTCGTAGCGGCGCTATACTTCATATTCGGCAGCCGTTTGCTGAAAGCGCATCCGCCGTTGATCGTAACTGCGGCCGCGGCGACGCTGGGTGCTGCCACGCTTGTGCCACTCGCCCTGATCTTCGGCCGCGGAGGCACAATCACCTGGCCGGCCGTTGCCGCCGTCGTGGCCCTGGGCATCGGCCCAGGGCTGTTGGCCAATCTATGGTGGTGGGAAACGGTCGAGTGGCTCGACGCGAGCCGCGCGGCGGTTTACATCTACCTGATTCCACTGATCACAATGGGCTTCGCCGTGTTGATCCTGAACGAACCACTCGGTCCGGCCCAGGTATTCGGTGCAGCCCTGGTACTCGGTGGCGTCTGGCTTGCCGAGCGAGGCCAACCCACATAATTCTAGATCGAGGTGCCCATGTACTGTCCCACCTGCAAGACCAAAAACGACGATGGCTCGGACCTCTGCTCCGAATGCGGGCAAGCGCTGTGTCCCGAGTGCGGCGCGGCGATCGACGAGAACGCCACGGTATGCCCGAAGTGCGGCACCGAGTTCGAGCTCGCGTGTCCGCGCTGCGGCGCCGCGGTGACGATCGACGCCGAGGAATGCGCCGAATGCGGGCTGCAATTCGTCTTTCCCTGCCCCCACTGCGGCGAGGAGATCGACCTTGGGGATGACGTGTGTCCCCACTGCAACAAGGCCGTGTGCCCGGAGTGCGGCGGCGCGCTGGGCGACGACGACACGGTTTGTCCAAAGTGCGGCGCAAAGCTCGAACTGTTCTGTCCGCGTTGCCGGGCGGAAGTGGAGACCGGTGCAGAAACGTGCCCGCAGTGCGGCTTGCAGTTCGTCTTGCCTTGTCCCCACTGCGGCAAGCAAATCACGTTGGGTGTGGAGGATTGCCCCCACTGCGGCGGCGACCTGTGTCCCGCCTGCGGGGGCGCGTTGGAGCCGGACGACCTTGCCTGCCCCGCCTGCGGCGCGAGCTTCGGTTTCTTCTGCCCAATGTGCGCCACCGAGGTGCAACCCGGGGACACCGAGTGTGCCAGCTGCGGCACACCGTTGGACACCAGCCTATTCGTGCTCGACGTCCCGCCGTCGGTGGTGCACCGGGCCGCGGCGCCGATAATCGCCGCGGGAGCGGCGGCGCCGCGTTGCCGCAGTCAGCGCCAAATCGACAGCCCCCAGCCCGGCCAAGGCCGCCGTGCCGGAACACGTAACCTGCCCGCGCTGTCGCAGCGAGGTCTACGTTCCCGACGGTCTCTGCGCCATGTGCGGCCAGGGCATCTGCCCGCGATGCGGCACAGCCGTGGACGACGATGCCGAAACCTGTCCGGCATGCAGCCTGAAGCTGCTCTTCGACTGTCCGCAGTGCGGCTTCGAGCTGATGTCCTCGGCCAGCGCGTGCCCGGACTGCGGCCGCACCTTCATGCGGGTCTGCCCGCAATGTGGCGAGCACGTCTTTGGTGCGGCGCTAAAGTGCGACAACTGCGGGCGTCTCCTCCACCTGGAGGGCCGCCAGGTGGCGACCGTGGTGGATGTGGCCGGTGTGTTGCCGACGGTCGTATGCCCGGAGTGCAGCACCAAATTCCCCAGGAAATCGGGCGTATGCCCGGAGTGCCACACCCAGGTATGTGTCGACTGTGCGTTGGTGCTCGCTGCCCGGCGAAACCACGTGCCCGCGCTGCGGCGCGGCGGCCGCATCCCTTCCCACCTTCGCCTGTCCGGTGTGCAGCGTCCAACTGACCGTCGGCAGCGGCGAATGTACGGCGTGCGGCGCGGCGCTCTGTCCCGAATGCGGCGGTGTGGTCGATCCCGACGCCACCGAGTGCTTCCGCTGCGGCGCCAAGATCGGCTTCTACTGCCCCAACTGCGGCAAGGAAGTCGCCGACGAGGACGAAGCCTGTCCGCACTGTGGGCTGGTGTTTGAAGAGGCATAACCTCCGTCAGACGGCCCTCGCCCTGGATGACAGAGCACACAAGCACCCCACCCTTTCGGTGGGGTGCTTGTCTTCTTGCCACAGGCCGTCACCTGCGCTCTATGGACATTGCCTGTGGCCGTTCGAACCTCTTGATTCGTCATGGCAGGCCTCGCCGTTAGCAAGCCTGCCCGAAGGAGCGGCCACCAGCATGACATCGCGCACGGTGACCAGGCCGTCGCCGTCCAGGTCGAAGGGAGAGGCGCCGGTGGCCTGCCAGTGATCGGCCGCGGCCACGATGTCGCCGACGTCGATCAGGCCGTTGCCGCTGAAGTCGCCAATCAGCGTGCACTGCCAGAAGCCGCCGGATACCGTGAAGGTACCGCCGGAGAGTTGGCCAGCGTCCGGAAGGCCGGCGGTGGCCGAGAGCGAAAAGTCACCGCCCACGCTGGTGCCGCCACCGCCGCCGAAGGCAGACCAGGTCAAGCTGAACGGGCCGCCTCCCTGGGCCAGTACGCTAACCTGGACACTGCGGCATGACTGCGTAAGAACAATGGCGAGCACCTAGCAACAGTGCCAACGGCATCGGATAAGTCGTATCTTGTGTCGCATGGCCACGCCTGAACCTCACCAGGCCACTTCGATCAGCCGCGGACCGTCAGGCAGACCCAGCGGATCGGTAGTGCGCGGCCTGTTCAGCCTGCAAGCCTGGATTCGACAGCAGCGTTTTGTTGCCGCAGTGTGTCTATTTGGGCCTGCTGACGAACCATCGATGACCCACGATGCGGCCAGGGCATCTTCACCGAGCGTCGATGAGCTGATGTGGGCGTTGCTCACCCGATCGAAGCCGGACAGTGAGCCAGCGGCTGATGTCACGATCGACGCACCTGAGCATGAGCCAGTGGTGATAGGAACCGAGCCAGGCGGCAGCATTACTTGTTATCCAGCGCGGCATTCTCAGGACAATGCGATCGCGACGAAGACCAGGCGTTTACGGCCGGCAACAACAGTGAGACCCGCTTCCGGGTGGAACCGGTACAGGAATACACAGCGGCGTTGGTCGTCGCGATCCGCGATTGTGATATTGCGCAGGACATAGACCGAGTGTTTGAGCATCGCCACCAGACGAAGCAAATCCGATCCACTGGCATGCAGGCCATGCTGGCCAAGCTAAAGTGCCGGCCAGTGCGTTTGGTCCCTCCAGGGATGGTACCGTACATCGGCGCTGGCGACGTTGCCGTAGCTCCGCCGATTGTGCCCACTGGCCTGAGTACTGTTGCCTGCACCGCCGCTGATCGTTGCGAACTGTCCGCTTGCTACGTTTTGGTCGCCTCCGCCAATCAGTGGACGACTCAACCGACTAGCCGGAAGACTTGTGGACTTCCACCGGCGACAGCGGCGTTTCGCCACCGGCCACGGTATGGCCTGAATTCCAAGAAACTTGCTCCTGCCACCTGTACGTAGCAAGTAACCGCTGGCAAGATTGTTGGCCCCGCCTCCCACCGTGGCATAGATAGCTCACTGGCGCGTATTCCGAACGCCACCGCTCACGGTCGCATAGGTGCTAGTGGTCACCACGATAATCGCCGTCGCCCGCCTGGTTGTTGCCGCCGCCTGCTACGGTCCCGTAAGAGTCGGTGACACGGTTCGGCTGGCTGTCAGCGGCCGCACCACCACCTGCGATAGTAGCGTCCGAGCAACGCCCGGCTGCTAACGCCATTGCCACTATATCCGCCAATCAGGTTTGGGCTGGTGGCGTTGGGTTCCAGGCGCCATATACCGCTTCCGGCCGTCACGCTGACCCCGCCTGAAGCCCGCACGACGAACTGGTCGTTGGCCGTGGATACGACATCTGCGTCCGTCGAGTCGCCCCAAACGAAGGCTCCCGTGGTGGTTCGCTTTGGCGCGTCGCCCAGCCGCAAGACTGAAGGCACGGTGCCGCGAGGTTGCTGCCTCCGCCGGGAACCGTGGCAGTTGGATCCTGCTTGCGTGATTATACTGTCCACCGCCGACGGTGGCGTGCCGCTCCCGGCTGCTATGGCGATCACCGCCGCCTCCCACCGTCGCACCGGAACCTGAGGCAACGTTGGTATAGCCGCCTGCGCACGGTAGCCCAGTACTGCTACTGGCGCTGTTGTTCTAAACCCCCGCCAACAAAGGCTTGCGTTGCCACTCGCGCCACTATGAATTCCACCCGCCACGGTGGCACCAAAGGCGGTCGCAGCATTGAGCAGACCTCCAGCCGACCGTCTGCGTAGTTACCGAATGCCATGGTTGCCAGGTTCCCGCCAGCCGACTGCTCGCTGTAAGCCCCATCGTAGGGATCTCCGTTTCCACTACCCGCTCGATTGCCAATACCACCAGCCACGGTACCGTAGTTATCGTGCACGGCGTTGAAGACTATCGCTTGCTCCCACCACCGCCGATGGTGGCACCCACCAGCCCACCGTTGCCACGCTATTGCCACTGTAGCCACCGATCAGGTTCGGGCTGGTTGCATTCTGTTCTGTCCACAGGCCGGGCAAGCGCAAGAGCATAGGGCACCGGCGTCAGCGCCTGGCGGGGTGTCAACGTCGTGTAGGGATCGCCCGTGCCCGCCGTTCGCACCCTGACCTCAAGATAACGAGCATCACCTTGAAACACCTGGCCAAAGTCGAGGATCGTGGTGAAATACCCATCGTCCACCGTGATCGTCTGGTCGACGGTGCTGCCGAGTTGAGTGCCACCGGTGAGGGCGTCGTAGAGAGCGAACTGAAAGTCGTAATCGCTACTGGCGGGGATCCCGCCGTCGTTCAGGCGGCCTTGATAGGTGAAGGCCGTTCCCACCGCGGCTGTGACAGCCGCCTGGCCTTGGGGCGCAGGCTCTTGTGCCGTGGCTCCGGCCACGCCCAAGAGAAGCGCCACGACAATGACGACCGTGACCACGACAGATCTGTGGTTCATGGGACACCTCCATGCCCGATCCAAAAGAAGATGGTTTGTCGCCGACCCAACGCGCTGTTACAGCAATGAGGAAAGGGGATTGCTCCAGACACAGCCTGATCGATAGAGCAAGACAGAAAACACCTAAAGTATACACCTGGCGACCGCACGGTAACATGATCTAAATCATATTGTTCCGATCCATTGTTGCAATCAAGATAGCCGCCATGCCTGATCGATTGATCTTGCGTCGCGCGTAATAAATAATTGATATTAATTATCTATTGACATTTATTAATTAATATGATATAATCTAAATCAAATGGAGGCTCCCATGCGCAAACTCATCGAGGCATGCCCGACCTGTGACAGCGCCAAGCTGTCGATCACCGAAGTGACCTGCGACGCCTGCGGTACCCAGGTGCGCAGTCGCTACAGCCGATGCCCCTTCTGTTCCTTGACCGAGGACCAGCAGACCTTTTTGCTGCTCTTCGTTCGCAGCCGGGGCAACTTGAAGGATCTGGAGAAGACCCTGGGAGTCTCGTACCCCACGGTGCGAGCCAAGCTGGACGAGCTCGTCGATCGGCTTGCGCCGCCCACGCTGGCACCCGAAAGCGTGCCGGCAATCGTGCCCGACTCACGCCAAGCGGTGCTGGCCAGGGTTCAAGCCGGCGAGCTTTCACCCGCCGAGGCGCTGGCCTGGCTCAGCCGCGAGCATAGACCCTAACAAGCTCGTAAAGTAGGTTTCGACCGGTTTCGACAGACCGAGTTACCACAAAGACGATCGCTGTGCTGAAGGCCTGCCATCGACAGAGCGACTGCTCATCTGGACTCATGCAGTAACGCATTTCTCTAGTAACCTTGACTGACCATCAGCCGTCTGGCTTTGTGACCTTCCAGGTGCCAATGACACTTGCTAGGTGAAACCCTTAGGGTCTGGAGTAGATTACAGGAGATAACATCATGATCGAGGTAGAACGCAGCTTCAGCGTAACAGACGTGAAGCAAATCGAAGTCAACATCGGGCTGGGCGACATCTCGGCCCGTGCCAACGGCGTTGGACAGATCCTCGTTCAGGCCCGAATCCGGTCGGGCAACGAGGCCGAGCTGGAGGCAACCGTCGTCGACGGCGTGCTCAAGATCAGCCAGCGCCAATCCGGCGGGAACGGCCAGTCCAACAACTGGTTCCAGCCGTCGTCGAGCATGGACGTGATCCTGATCGTTCCGGCCGGCTTGGACCTTCCGGTAACGGCCCGCACAGGCAAAGGCGATGTCAGCTCTGATGGCGTGCAGGGGCTGCGTGAGGTCCACACCGGCAAAGGCGACGTGTCAACGTCGGCGAGCTCACGCGACCTGGCCATTCGCACGGGCATGGGCGACGTGTCGGTGCGCAACGGGCGCGGCGCCATGGCAGTGGAAACCGGCAAAGGCGACGTGTCGATCAGCGAGTTGGCCGGGGGCTTGCAGGTACGAACCGGCTCCGGTGACGTGTCGGTGCGCGACTGGCAGGCGCCAGCCGCAACCAACGGCGGCGGCAAACACGCTGTCCGAACCGGCTCCGGCGACGTGTCGATCAGCCGCGCACAGGCTCCATCCCTGGAGGTGCACACCGGCCGCGGCGACTGCGCCTTCGACCAGATAGCGATAACCGACCTTCGGGTACACAGCGGCTCGGGCGACGTGGCGCTCGATGGCGATCCGGTCACGGGTAAATGGGACGTGCGCACAGGCAAAGGCGATCTCAGCGTGCGCATCCCTGCTCGGGCCGCACGCATCGAGGCGGCCACCCGCCACGGCGACATTAGCTCCGACCTGCCGCAGGTGAAGGCGGCTCGGCCCGGCCCGGCCAGCCAGCGCGGCGGTCGCTCGATCAGCGTGATGGGCGACGAGCCACGCGCCGAGATCCTGCTCGAGACGGGCCATGGCGACATCAGCGTGCGCCTGGCCGGCACGCCGCTTCAGGCGCCGGCGACCACCGAAGCGTGCGATCGCCGAACCCGTGCCGGCTGCGCCGGAGATCAGGATGCCCACGATCGCCCCCCAGGCGGATCCGAAAGCGACCGCCCTGGCCGTCTTAGAGAGCCTGTCGCGCGGCGAACTGAGCGTGACCGAGGCCGAAGCGCTGTTGCGCTCGCTCGAGCCGGCATGAGCCCAATGGCCACCGTCCGATAGACATTTCTTCAAACCACGAAAAAAAGCCTCCGAGCGCTTGACCGTCGTTCGGAGGCTTTGTCATTCGTTGAAAATGATCCCGTCATGCCGCGAACGTCCGAACCGTCATGCCGCGCCCGCGGGCTTCCATCTGCGTTGCGATTTCGCCACCAGCTACGTCCGTCGATACGCAGCATACAGCGCCGCGCCCACCGCCGCCAACATCACACCGGTGAAAATCTGCGTTCCGCAGCACACCATCCCCGCACCAATGCCGCCGACAAAATCCATCACCGCCACCGGGTTCAACCCGCGGTCCACAAGCCACTGCACCATCTCCGGCGACAGCATACCCGCCAGTTCCACCGGACCGGCGACGACGTTGAGCCGGATGAGGGCCAAAAACATCGCAGCCAACCCACCGATCAGGCTGGCGATCAGCCCGGCCGCGGCGCCGCCGGCCGCAGCCTGTCCCACGTCCAAGGCGCCGTCGACGATCCGCACGAACACGAAGCCAACCAGGAGAAACACCACCGGGTAGAGCGGCAGCGCCAAACAAAGCCCCACGTACGGCAAAAGCGTCAGAATTCCCAAAAACGCAGCCAGCGCTCCGCCAAAGAGGCCGGCTTGAATGATCGCTCGTCGCATTGATGACCTTTCGGTGATTGGTAGATTGGTAGATTGGTAGATTGGTGATCGGTTAAGGCAGACAGGCTGAGAAGCGATCGCGGTTCCTGCGCAGCTTCCGGGTTACGAGTGTACGAGTTACGCACTCTTATACCACGGTTAACAACCGGAGTCAACGCGGCGACGGATTGCCTTCCGCCTGCCTGCACGGTATAATCCCGGCTATGACTGAACACGATCTCACACCCCTTGCCTCTCCCGACCTGACCTCCGAACTCTCTCACGAGCCGGCGCCCATGGACTCCGAGCCTGTCGCCCACGAGGGCGACAGCGTCTTGCTGGTGGCCGAAGACCAAAAGCGAACGCTGATCAAGCTGCAGCGCGGCCAACAGTGGCACAGCAACCGCGGCTTCTTCCGCCACGACGACTTGATCGGTAAACCGTTGGGCCGCATGCTCGTCACCCAGCTCGGCCATGCGTACCTGGTGCTGGAGCCGTCGACGCACGACCTGATCCGCTACCTCAAACGCACCACCCAGATCATCTTCTCGAAGGATGCCGCCTACCTCGTCCAGCGCCTCAATCTCTTCCCCGGCCGCCGCGTGATCGAGGCCGGCACCGGCAGCGGCGGCTTTACCCTGGCCCTGGCGCGCGCGGTGATGCCCACCGGCCGCGTGATCAGCTACGAAGAGCGTTTACCGATGAGCGAGTTGGCCGCCAAGAACCTGGCGCGTTTCGGCTTGCTTGATTATGTCGATCTAAAAGTCCGCAACATCGCCGATGGCTTCGACGAGCGCAACGCCGACGCGCTCTTCCTCGACATGCGCGAGCCGTGGCATCACATCGGCCAGGCGCGCGAGGCGCTCAAGGGCGGGGGCTTCTTTGGCGCGTTGTTGCCCACGACCAACCAGGTCAGCGAGCTGCTACGTGCGCTAGAGGCACACGGCTTTGCCGACTTGGAGGTCGAAGAGCTCCTGATACGGTCATACAAACCCAACGCCGAGCGCCTGCGGCCGGCCGATCGCATGATCGCCCACACCGGCTTCCTGGTTTTCGCGCGCAAGGTGACGCTGCCCGAAGGCGAGACGTGGCGCATCGTCAATTCCAAGCGCTACAAAGCCCGTAAAGTGGAGATTGGCGCCACTGACGAGTCGACTTGGGGGACCTGTCCAATTCAGCGGAGGCGTCTGAGGACCAAGAGGACGAGGCCGGCGACGACAGCCAGGCTTAGCGAGCCAAAGCCACCGGCCAGCAGCAGCGACGGTTGACGCCGGCTCGTCTGCTCCGCCACCCGGTAGAAGGGCAGCGGCGTCGCCGTGGGCCGCTGCTCCAGGGTCGGCAACGGCGTGGGCGTCAGCGTCGGAGAGGGGGTTGCCGTTGGCGATGGGGTATGGGTGGGTGTCGCCGTCGGCGTGGCCGTGCTGGTGGGTGTCACCGTCGGCGTCGGCGTTTGCGTGGGCAGATCGGTGGGTGCCGTCGTTGGGGTGGAGGTGGCGGCCGGCGCGACCGGCTGCACCAGTGGCTGGGTGGGTACGGACGTCGCCGTCGCCGGGACAGGCGTGGCTGTCGGCGGCGCGACAACCGGCTGGCTCGTATCTTGGCGCAAGCCAATGTTGTCAAGATAGATCAGAGTCGTCGCCCTGTGACGTGGGATGTTCGACCCAGCACAAAAACGGTGACCGTGACGATTGGGCCACCGCCGATACGCTGACGTTCGGGATTGACCGCTGAAGTAGGGACCATCGTAGCTGAGACAGCGACCACGGTCCATAGTGCAACGGGCCCCAAATCACGCCGGCGAGCAACGGATCCGTGCCGCCGGTCGGGTCGATACCCAGTTTGCCGACCAAAGGAGCCTCCGGTTTATGCGGAGCCGCCCCATCCCCCGAGGCAGGTCGGTAAGTCGCACCCGGCTGCAAACTGCCCACCTGGTGGTTAGCCCGGCGGTGAACGTGCCACCGTTGGACCACATGCGCAGAGATGACGGCGGGCCCCAATAGGTACTCGTCGCCCAATCCTGGCAGATAGGTCAGATCGCCCGACACGATAAACGGCGACCAACCCGACTGGCACTTCGCGCGGCGGCGAACCGTCAAAGCTGTCAAAACGGCAGTTCGGGATAAGGTTTCCGGCGTCACACGGATCGATGACTTGTGCCAGCGCCGCGTCGGGGATAGCAATCAAGGACCCTAAGATAAACAAAAAGACAACGAGCCGCTGTGCGATGCCGCCCATGGCGTCCACTGTTATATACAAACCTTTCGAGGAAAAGACATCGAGTTTCGCAAGTTTTATTCCAAATCCAAACCAGTTATCCCAAGAGTTATCCCAAGAAATACTTGGGATAACTCCTTTTCGGGTGATAACAGCCGGGCTCAGTCAGTCCCTCACGCCCGCTCACCTATCCTCGGAACCGGTGAGCTAGGGTCCGGGGTGCTGCGCAAGAAGGCTACGCACAGACCGGCCCGAGCGGTTAGGGTATCTCAAAGTTATCCCAGGAAATGTTTGGGATAATTCCTTTTCGAATGATACTCCGCTCCGCCTCCGCTCTGGTCCGCGCTTCTGCCAGTCCACGGTTCTCAGGTCAGGCCACCGCAAGCGCCGGCGCGTGCTGCAGCATCTTGGACGCCGCGTAGTCCGAGCAGTGCTCGACGAAGTCGGCGAACAGGTCGCGGCTGCTGCCGTCGTGCAGGTGCGTTGCGAGTTCCTCCGGGTGCCACTGCACGCCGAGGGCGAAGGGGTGATCATGGACCTCCAAGGCCTCGACCACGCCATCCGACGCCCAGGCGATGGCATGACAGCCGCGGCCCAAAGTCTTGACCCCCTGGTGATGCATGCTGTTGACCAGCGTCGTCGGTCCGTAAATGCGGCTCAGCCGGCTGTCGGGCTGGATTTGCACCTCGTGGCTGATGCGCACCCGCTCGAACTGCGGCGGGAAATAGTCGTGCTTCTCCGAGCCATCGCGCAGCGCGCGGATGTCCTGGTAAAGCGATCCGCCGTTGACGACGTTGAGCAACTGCATGCCGCGGCAGATGGCCAGCAGTGGCTTGCCATCGTCCAGCGCCCAGCGCGCCAGCAACAGCTCGGTGCGGTCTCGCTCCGGGTCGATCGCGCCCAGCAGCTCGTGCTGGGCTTCGCCGTACCGCTCGGGATCCAGGTCCTCGCCGCCGGGCAGGAAGATACCGTCCAGGCTATCGTAGATCACCCGCAGAGTCGCCTCATCCAGTTGCAGGGGGATGATGATCGGCGCGGCGCCGCCATCCGTCACGGCACGCAGATACGTCGTATTCTGGATAAAGATCGGCAAGCCGTAGTAGCGCGGCGATTTGTCGCGCGCGCAGGGCATGCCGATCATCGGTTTCGGGGCGTGACCGTTTTGACTGTTTTTTGCCATTACATTACAACCTCACCTGGTGCACATCGTTTCAGCCGTTAAAAGCCAAGTACTGCGATTATATCCGTCCCTGCACGGCCCGCCAAACCCAGGCCATGCCACGCGGTTTGACAATCGCTGCTTCGGCGGCTATAGTCCAGCACAGGTGAATCGAATTCACCGTCTCATTGAACAGACCTCCGAGGTCTCGGAACTGATCCGCTTGGCAGTGGCTGAGGCGACCTCCGAGGTCGCAGGGGATTTCCAAGGCCGAGTTGAGCATGCTTATGCCCTGGAAACATCCGTCTCGCTGGGCCGGCATTGTTCTGGTGCTGGCGGCGCTGATCTTGTATCTTCTGACGCTCGACAATGGACTGCGGCCCGGAGAGCTGGAGGGTGGCGACCTGGTCACCCACCAGTACGCCCAGGTGCAGGCCCGGCCGAGCAACGCGCCCGGCTACCCGCTTTACACCCTGGGCGGCTGGGCTTGGTTCCATGGCCTGCGTTCGCTCCTCGGCCAGCACGCCAACCCCACCGCCATCCTGTCGGCCTACTCGACGCTGTGGGCGCTGCTGGCGCTGTGGCTGTTGTATCAACTCATCGTCGATCTGACCGGAAACTGGTGGATCGGGCTGCTGCTGGGCGCGTTCTACGCGGTGACCTATTTCTTTTGGTACTACGCCGGTCAGCACGGAGCAATACAGCTCGGCTGTGGCGCAGACCCTGGCGATCGTGCTGCTTGCCTTCCGCTGGGAGGCGCTCCAGGATCGCGCCGATCGGGAGGACCGCAGCAAACCCGCAGGCGACGGCACTCTCCTCGCCTTGGCCTTTCTGAGCGGGCTGGCTCTGGCCCACCTGGTCACCGTGGCCTTCATCGTGCCGCCGCTGCTGTGGTTCGTGCTCAGCCGGCGACCCGGCCTGATGCGGCGTCCCAGACTGGTTGTCGGGGCGATCGCCCTGGCGCTTCTGCCGCTGCTCAGCTATGCTTTTGTCTACGTCCGCGGCGCACAACACCCGGAGTGGCGCGGGGCGGGCCAATGGCCAAGCACATGGGCCTGGTTCGTGGATTTCGTCAGCACCAGGCAGGGCCGCGGGGAGCTCACGTGGTCGCTCAAGCCGCTATGGACCTCCGAATATCCTGTGCTGGTCGGGCAAGAGCTGACCTGGATCGTTCTTGCAGGCGGCCTCATCGGCCTGGTGCTCGTAGGCCGGCGCCGCGGCCTCTTTTTGGGCAGCACACTCCTGCTATATGCCGCGTTTAGCTTCGTCGACCGGCTGGGCAACTGGTACCAGGTGGTGATGCCGGCCCATGCCCTGCTAGTGGTCACTTTCGGTGTCACGGTCGACCGGCTCCGGCAGGCGATTGATAGAACACCACGGAGGCGCTGGCAGCCGATAATGCTCGGCCTTCTGATCGTCGGTCTCGTGGCGCTGGTTGCGGTCCGCTTCGACCGGAGCTGGCCGCAAGCCAACCAGCGCAATCGGCCGGATGACACCGCTCTGGCCGCCGGCCGGGCGATCCTTGCGGATCAACCGGCGCCAGGACGCCGCTGTGCTGGCTACCTATCCCCAAGCGCAAAGCCTGAGCTACTTGACCGAGATTTGGAGCCTCCGGCCAGATGTTGGCCCGGTCAGCAGCGATGAAGCCCGAGGGCTGCTGGCTTCCGGCGAACGCCCGTTGTACGTTACCGTGGATGCCGCGCCGATCGTCTGGCAGGAGGTCAGCCCCGATGCCCACCTGTCGTCTGCCGGCGTCGCGCTGATTGCCGTTGCCGCCCAACCGACCACGGAGCTACCCGCCGGCGTCCGGCAACTCAACCTGCCGGCCGGCGATGGGCTGACTCTGGCCGGCTACGAGCAGATCTCTGAACCAGCCGCAGCGGACGATAAGCCCTGGCATTGTGCGGTTGATCTGGCGCGCCGAAGACGCCATCGCCCACGATTGGAGTATCTCTGTGCGGCCTACTTGCCGGCAAATCCCTATCACGGCCAGAAGGCGGCATCGTACTGGCTGACCAAGTCAACCCCGTGCACGGCGCCAATCCCACCAGCCGCTGGCAGCCCGGCGAAATCGTGGCCGACGACTATTTTCTCCCGCTGCTACCGGGCCAGACAGCCGACGGGCTTGAGGTCGTGGTCTACCGCCAGCTGCCAAACGGCATATTCGAAAACCTGGCGGTTTTGAACATCCCCTTACGGCCACCCAGCTGCAGGGAAAATGACAGCGTGCATTCAAAAGACCCCGTCTTGTTAGGACAGGGTCTTCGAAGAAAGGGCTTGAGGTAATTCCGATCGCGTTTAGGCCGCTTCGCCCTCACGTTCCACGAGAACCGTAACCTCCGGAATGATGTCGGACATCAAGTGCACAGGGACCTTGTGCATGCCCAGGTCGCGGATAGGATGCTCCAAATCGATCTGGCGCTTGGCGATCTCCTGGCCGACGGCTTGCTCGATGGCCACGGCGATGTCCGATGCTGTCACGGAGCCGAACAGCCGATCGGTATCGGTCGCTCGGGCCTTAAAGGTGAGCGTCAACCCGGCGATCCGTTGTGCCAGCGACAAGGCGGATTTGGCGCTCGCGCTCTTCCTTGCGCTGCGGTCGTCGATTTGATCTGCAGCGCCTGCTTGGCTGCGCCCTGGTTGGCGTGAGTTGCCAGGCCCTGCGGGAGAAGGTAGTTGCGGGCATAGCCATCCGCCACCTTCTTGATGTCGCCGGCGTGGCCCACACCCTTAACGTCTTTCTTTAGCAAAATTTCCATGGAATTTTCTTTGCTCCTACCAATACATGGGCCGCCGGTCAACGGGCGGCGCGATCTCAAGCGCAGATAATACACCAGGAGCGGCGAAACGGCAAGTTCGACGGCCCAATTTTGTGAGCTTCCCCGCCTATGCTATACTCGCAACGGCTGCTCTGCAAGCGGCTCCATCAGTCCCGGCGGGAACACTTGCGTCATCGCTAGCGTCCTTGGCTCGTCGCTTGCTCACCCTGTCGAGTTTCCGGGGTCACGTTTCTCAGAGTCCTCTCAATACCCACCCACGCATTCAAATGAACAACGTTTCCCGATCTACCAGCCGGGTCTGGCTCGCCGTTCTAACAATCCTGCTGCTTTCCAGTAGCCTGGCCTGCTCTCTGGGCCAGATGCTGGTCGGCGAGCCGACCCCGACGGCGACGCCGGCGCCGGCAATTGTGCCGCCCACCTGGACGCCCTCGCCGGTCGGCCAGCTTTCGCCCGCGCAGATCGCAACCCTCACTGTGATTGCGGGTATTTCCTTTCCTACACTCACGCCCACGCCCACGGAGATCCCCACGCTGACACCGACGCCCACCTTTGCGCCTCCTACGCCGCTGCCCGACACGCCGACACCGCTGGCGACGCCGTACGTCGTAGTCGCCGCAGCCGTAGTCAACGTGCGCAGCGGCCCAAGTGTGGCTTATCCTGTGATCGGCCAGGCTTTCAAGGACCAAACCTTCACGGTCAACGGCCGCAACGACGCCTACACCTGGTGGCTGATCTGCTGCCTCGACGGCCAACAGGGCTGGGTCACCACCCAACTCACCGCGCCAGGCGGCCCAGCCGACACGGCGCCCATCGTCGCCCCGCCTGAGCTGCCGCCGACCTCCTTCCCAACCAATACACCTATCCCGGTGGCGCCCACGCCTGTACCGGCGCCCGTCTATCCCTTCTGGCTGGCCGAAGGGCCGGAGCTATGGGAAACCAACAATGCCTGGCTCACGATCTGGCTAAAGGCCTTCTACGGCAAACCGCCGATTTATCTGGCGTCAGAAGGCTACCGCCTCAAGGTCCTGCGCAATGGTGTAGACGTGAGCAACCAGGCCCTAACCAAAGACCGGTTCGAGTGGAACAATCCATTGATTCCTGACGATCCCAAGGCCTATGGCAACCGCAAGGAGTACAACTTAAAGTACGAATACTTCGCGGAAATCGGCGATGCCGTATGGACGCTCTCCCTCACCGACGCGAACGGCGTGCAGGTCTCGCCTCAAGTCTCCTTCGAAACGAAGAGCGGCGAGAGGAGACATGAGGTCTACGTCAGCTTCAACAACGCCAGCCAGTGACGCCGGGGTGTATTTCAAGTTGGGGGGGGGGCAGACCCTTCGGGTTTGCGGAAAACCCGAAGGGTCTGCCCCCCCCCCAACTTGAAATACACCCGTGACGCCAGGCCAACTTGTTGTGCGCACATCCTTGTGATATACTTCCCAGCTAGCTGTCGCCGTTCTGGCGACACAGCTTATGTGCGCTACCCGCGCCAGGAGGTTCTCCCTGTTGCGTTCGCCCAAATTAGTCATACTCATTGCGCTGGCCATGCTCTTGCTTACACCCGGCTGCGCGCTGATCAACTCACTCGTTGAATACCCAACACCCACACCAGAGCCGCAGCGCGCCTTGCGTCCTACCTTTACGCCGACCGCGCCGGCCCCCGTCGAAGCGGTTGCCGAAGCAGTGCAACCGACGCCCCCTACTGAGACGCCCACGGCCTCTGCTCCTCCGCCGGTTGTTCAGGCCACTGCCGAGCCGGCTCAACCAGAGCCACCCACCGCTGAACCGCCCACGCCTGAACCCCCAGTACCGACCGTCGCGCCCGCCGTGGTCGTGCCCGGCGAGCCGGTAGGCGCGCATTCCGGGCCTGGCGTCACCTACGACCAGGTAACCGAACTCGCCGCCGGCACCCAACTCGCCATCGTGGGCAAAAATGACGCCGGCGACTGGTGGCAGGTGTGCTGCGTCAACGAACAGCCCGTGTGGGTGCTCGGCGAGCAGGTGGACGAACAAGGCTCGCTCGACGCCATCGCGGTGGCTGCCAACATTCCGCCGTCGCCTACCCCGACGGCTACCCCGGTGCCCAAGCCGGTCGTCGTCATCAGCATCCCGCGCGTGAACGCGCGCAGCGGCCCCAGCACCGATTTCCCAGTGCTCGAACAGGTGCTGCAAGACACGCGGCTGGAAATCGTAGGTCGCACAGCGGCTGGCGATTGGTGGCAAGTCTGCTGCGTCAACGGCCAGCCCGCCTGGGTGGCCGCCGAAGTCGTGCGCACTGAAGGGCCTGTCGAGACCGTCGCCCTGGCCGCCGACCTGCCTACGCCTACGCCCGCGGCGACGCCCACCCAGGCCGTCGCCGCGACTGGCGGGACGCCACAGCCTTCGCCTGTAGCTGGAAGGTTTCCTTTCGTTCTCACCGAGCAAAGCACCTTTCCCTTCAACCGCGACTACCTGCGAGTCGGCGTCAAGGCTCGCGATGCAAACGATCAGCCACTTGCCGGCTATACCTTGCGGGTGCTGAATGAGACCACGGGCCAGCAGTGGCTGTCTCGCCAGACCGCCGCGGGCAATTGGCAGTTTACCGCGCCCAGCCCGACCTTCGACGACTTCCGTCAGGCTAACTTGCTGTTCGACACCCGCGGCAAGGCATCGCTTACCGGCAACCGCTTCGCGGCCTGGCTGGTAGATGGCCAGAACCGCCAGGTCTCCCCTGTCGTCCACTATACCCCGAGCGACGACGAGTTCAAGTGGCTATACGTCGTCTTCACGCGCCAGTGACCCCGCAGCCAGCGCGGTCGAGCGCACCGCGCGATGCCTTCATCGTCGCCGCGCTGACCGTGCTGGCGCTGGCCCTGCGTGCCGCCCGCCTCGACTTCCAACCCCTCTGGTGGGATGAAGGCTATAGCGTCTGGTTCGCCCATCATTCGCTGGCCGAGATGGTGCGGCTGACCGCGCTCGACATCCATCCTCCGCTTTACTACGCCTTGCTCGGCGGCTGGAGCAAGCTCTTCGGGCTTGGGCCGGTCGTTCTGCGCACGCTGTCAGTGGCCTTCGGTGTGCTGGCGGTGCCGGTGGCCTACATCGTAGGGAAATGGCTGGCCGGCCGGCGAGCCGGCTTGGTGGCCGCTCTGCTGCTGGCCATCAATCCCTTCCACGTCTACTACTCCCAGGAAATCCGCATGTACGGGTTGATGCTGCTATGGTCGCTGTTGGCCATCGGCTTCGCCGCGCGCGCGTTGCGGATAGGGAAACAAGGAAACAAGGAGACAAGCAAACAAGGGGAACTGCAATGGTTGGTTGGATATTGTGTGGTGATGGTGTTGGCTCTATATACGCAATACTACGCCGGATTTCTGGCGGCGGGGCTGCACCGTCGCCGGGTTGGCGGAGCTGTGGCGACAGCGACGCCCTCGGCGGGCGATCGTTTGGTTGGGAACACAGGCAGCAGTTGCGCTGATGTTTTTGCCATGGGTACTGTATGCCGGCCCCAAGCTAGCGTCCTACGTCTCGCAAAAAGTCGTCGCCGATTCGGACAAACCCCTGGGACTGGTCGAATACCTGACGCGCCATCTTTCGGCGTACACAGCCGGCCATCTGGAGGGTCCGCTGACGCCCTGGTGGCCCCTCGGTCTGCTGGGCGCCGTGGCGCTCGGCTGGGGGCTTTGGCGCCTATCACGCAAAAGCACACAATCCAAGCTTCATGCGCAAGCACAGGAAGGCAGCGCTCATTCGACTGCTCAATATGCCCCCTTCCAGGTGATCCGCTTTCTCTTGATCGCCCTTGCTATCGTGCTCTTGCTCGGCTGGCTCGTCAACCTGACCTTCCCCTTTTTCCCCGAGCGCGGCGAGCGGCTCCTGCTGCTCGGATTGCCGCTCTTCATCCTTCTCATTGCCACAACCATCGCCGCCCTCTGGGAGTCTGCTTCAACGCACTCCGATCCCTCCACCTCCACTCTCCACCCTTCACCCTCCACCCTCCTCCTCGCACCCTTCCTGGTCCTTGCAGCACTCTCGCTGGCCGCGTTCTACACCGTGCCGCGCTATCCGAACGAGGACTACCGGCCGTTGATCGGACAGGTCGAGCAATGGGGCCGGCCCGAGGACACTGTGTTCGCCGTATTCCCCTGGCAGGTCGGCTATTTCTGGAGTTACGGCAACCAAGGCGGCCCGCAGCCGATACTGTCGCCGGCCGACGACTGGACGCCGGAGGTGTCTTCGGCGCTCGATGCAGCGCTTGCTCGCGGGCACGTGTGGTTCCCGGAACACCTCTCGCTCGGCGGCAGGCTGGAGAGCACCGTGGAGGAGTACCTCGGCCGCAACCAGGCGCAATTGGCCAATGGCTGGTACAGCCCCAGCACGCGGCTAACCGGTTGGGCTTCGACCCAGGCCACTGATCGAGACTCGCAAGGAACGGTGAACGTAGCCGGGCCTTTCGCCTTCCCCGACCACACCCTATCAAGCGTCTTCTACCGGCCCGACACTGTGCAGGTCGCCAACCAGGCTATCTTGCTGGACGTAAGCTGGGCAGAGAGCGTCGACACAGAGCGCTTCCTCTCCGTGCGCCTGGTCGGGCCAGACGGCCGCGCGTGGGCACAGCGGGATTTCACCCTGGCTGCTCCGGCATCGGTTGACAGGCTAGGGCTATTGGTACCCAGCGGCACGCCGCCGGGAGCATACACGCTTAGCCTGAGCCTGTTGGATTCAGCCGGCGGACGTCCTCAACCCGTCGAAGGGGCCAGCCTGACACCAAGCGCGACGAGCCTCGACCTGGGTCGGGTCGAGATCAACACGCCACCGACCGCGTCCCCGATCCACACCCTGCCCATCGAGCAGCCACTGGACGCGATCCTGGGCGATGCCTTGCGCCTGCTGGGCTATAGCGCCACGCCTGGGCCGCTGCAGCCGGGCGAGGATCTGGCGGTGAGCCTGTTCTGGCAGGCGCTGCCTGGCCTATCAGCTTTCGCGCCGGGGGACCTCTTCACGGTCATTCAGTTGCTGGACGACAACGACCAAGTGGTGGCGGCCTGGGAAGGCCCACCTGTCGCTTGGCACCCTACCCATACCTGGAGGGCTGGCGAGTTGGTGCACAGCCAGCAGGCAATCCGCCTGCCTGCTACGATGCCCGATGGCAGCTACCGCCTGGTGGCCGGCGTATTCGACGAGGGCAGTGGTCAGCGTCTCACTGCGCAGCGGGGCGCAGGTCCTTGGGATCTGATTGAACAAAGCCGAAACGTTGTGCCATTGGGTACGGTTGACATCGCTGGCCGCAAGCACATCATGACACCGGCGGAGCCGCGGGCTGCGCTGCAAGCCGAGCTGGCGAGCCTAGGGCGGCTGGTGGGCTATGACCTGCCGGCGATGGAGGTGACGCCAGGCGGTACGTTGGACTTGACCCTGTACTGGCAAGCCAAGGAAAGCACAGGCGATCGGTTGTCGGTCTTCGTGCATCTCCTCGACGCGCAGGGCACGATCATCGGCCAGTCCGATGGTGAGCCGGGCAACGGCGCCTATCCGACCTCCAGCTGGGTGCCCGGCGAAACCCTGACCGACCGCCGCACGCTGACGGTTCGTGCAGACGCGCCCGCCGGCCCAGCAATCCTGGTCGTCGGGCTCTACGATCCGGTTACAGGTAAGCGGGTTCCCTGGCTCGACGCTACGGGCCAACCGGGCATTGACTCGCTGCCGCTACCGGACTCCGTCGACGTCCAAACCCGGTGAAACGAAAAAACCGTTGTCACGTAAAGGAAATAGCGGAATGATATGAAAAGAAGCCGCATGCCTGAGCATTTGTGCTGTTTAACTTAGCCGCACGTTGCAGGTGGCAAGTTCCGGACCTGCAACTTGCAACTGCAACCTGACCATTCAGTTTGCGGACGACCCGCAAGGAGGCAAACATGCCTGAGCAAACAACCCAAAACCCACCCGTTGAAGAAACCGTCGAAAGCGCCAAATCCGACGCCAACGCGATCCTGGACGAGTTTGGCAAGCTAGGAAACAAGGTAGCTGCCGCTTTCCAATCAGCCTGGGACAGTGAAGAGCGCAAGAAAACCGAAGATGAGATCCGCAAGGCACTGCACATGGCCGGCGATCGCATAGATGAAATCGCCGTTGATTTGCGAAAGAGCGAGGTCACCAAAGACCTGCAAAGCCAGGCCAACAAGACGATCGATGCCGTGCAGAAAAGCGAAGTCACCAAGAAGGCAAAGCAAGGTCTGCTATCCGGTCTCAAGCGCCTGAACGACGAGTTGAGTGGGATGTTGGACAAGAGCACAAGCGAAAAGGCCACTGACGCCGGCCACGCCGCCGCGCAGGCCGGTGAGAACGCCGCCGATGCAGCGTCCGACGCCATGAAAAAGGCCGCCGACAGCGCAAAGGAAACCTTGAAGCCGTAACCGGCGATTCGGAAGCCTGACCTAGAACCGCACACTTGCGGAGGCGCGGACCGAAAGTGCCCGCAGGTTTTCAGCGCCGGTTGCCGAAGGGACCCAACGCCCGTATGTCCGTCCAGATCGAGCAGTTGTTCTGCACGAGGCGAGGGAGCTAGCTCCCTCGCCTTTTTGCTCCAATTCGAACTCCGCTCCGCCTCCGGTCCGCGCCTCCGCAAGTCCGCGATTCTCAGCAGAAATCAAGCCGTGCCAAATGCCGCTACGTGTGGTAGAATAATAGGTGGAGCGTAGCTATGGCCAAGGACAAGTTCACCGTCATCCTCACTCATGAACACACCGACTTCGATGCCTTGGCCTCCATGCTGGGAGCGCATAAGCTTCATCCCTACGCCGTGCCGGTGCTGCCTCGCTCGCTAAACCGCAACCTGGAAGGGTTTCTGGCGCTATATCGCAGCGCGCTGCCTTTCCGTCGCCAGGAGGAGCTGCCCAAACAGCACATTGACTATGCGATTGTTGTTGATACCCAGGCATATGCCACAATCCGAGGCATGAAGACCGACACGCCCGGCATGATCATCGACCACCACACGCTGCAAAGGCCGATGGAGGCGGGCTGGACCTTTTGGGGAGGCGACACGGGCGCGACCACCACCCTGCTGGTGGAGCAGATCCGAGAGAACAAAATCACCGTAACACCCGTCGAGGCGACCTTGCTCTTGCTAGGCATCCACGAGGACACAGGGTCCATGGTCTACGCGACCACGACGCCGCGCGATCTTCGGGCTGCCGCCTGGTTGTTGGAACGCGGCGCAAATATGCAGGTACTGGCACGCTTCCTGCACCATCCGCTGACCCAGGCGCAAAAGGAGCTGTACGCCAAGCTCGCCGAAAACAGCGAGACGATATCTATCGCCGGACACTCGATTGTTATCGCGCCGGCCGTTGCACCCGACTATCAGGACGAGATCAGCACGCTCGCGCACACATTGCGTGACATCTATGATCCGGCCGGCTTGTTCCTGCTGGTGGATCTGGGCGACCGCATTCAGTTGGTGGCACGCAGCACGACGGATGCCATCGATGTCGGCGCGATTGCCAAGGAGATGGGCGGCGGCGGCCATCCGCGCGCGGCGGCCGCCCTCATCCGCACCCACACCCTGCCCGAGGTGCGCACCCGCTTGCTGGAGCTATTGCACGAGACCATCAAACCCTCGCTCACTGTGGGGCAGATCATGACCCACGGCACTCCGATCACCGTGCCGCCCGACACCACGATCGGCGATATGGCTTTCGTCATCCAGCGCTATGGTTTCGAGGGCTATCCGGTCGTCGAGAGCGACGCCAACCGTCGCGAAAGCCCGCGTCCCATCCAGGCGGATCAACTGCGCGGCCTCATTTCCCGCCGCCAAATCGACCGCGCACAGCACCATGGACTGGCAAGCCACACGGTCGACCGCTACATGCGCACTGGCTGCGTCACAGTCAGCCCCGATCAAAGCGTGATCGACCTGCAACGCGTGATGATCGAGTCCGGATGGGGGCAGATCCCCGTGGTCGATCCGGTAAGCGGCCAGATCGTCGGCATCGTCACCCGCACCGATCTGATCAAGCTCTGGGGCCAGCCGATCCAGGAGTTGCGCCGCGAGGACATTGTCCTGCGCATGGAATCGGCGTTGCCGGCGCCGCTGTTGGCGCTGTTGCGCCTGGCTGGCGCGATCGCCGAGGAGTTGCAGTATCCGCTTTATGCCGTGGGTGGCTTCGTGCGCGACCTTCTGCTTGGCCGGCCCAATTTCGACGTGGACCTGGTGGTCGAGGGCGACGCCATTGCCGTCGCCAGGCGCCTGGCCGCGCAGTACGGCGGGCGAGTGCGCAGCCATAGGCGTTTCGGCACGGCCAAATGGATTCTGCCAGACCGCGCAGCCCGGCTTGCCAGACGCCGACGAACCCACCTCAGCACTGGCGGCGCATGTCGGCGACCCCCAAGGCACCTTTCTGCCCGCATCGCTGGATTTTGTCACGTCCCGCACCGAGTTCTACTCCGAGCCAACCGCGTTGCCCACAGTCGAGCGCAGCTCGATCAAGCTGGATCTGCACCGGCGCGACTTCACGATCAATACACTGGCCATCTGCTTGACGCCCGACCGCTGGGGCGAGTTAATGGACTTCTACGGCGGCGAACGTGACCTGCAGGAAAAGCTGATCCGCGTGTTGCACACTCACAGCTTCGTCGACGATCCAACGCGCATCCTGCGCGCCGTGCGCTTCGAGCAGCGCTTCGGCTTCCACATCGAGGCGCGCACGGCTGAGCTCATTGCCAACTCGGTAGATCTGCTGGAGCGCATCACCCCGGCTCGTGTGCGCCACGAGCTGGAGTTGATCTTCGGAGAGGCCCAACCGGAGCATGCACTGCGCCGGCTCGACCAGTTCGGCGTCACCGCTTACATTCACTCCGATCTGCGTTCAGACGGCTGGGTGGCGTCGCGTTTTGAGGCGCTGCGCGCGGCCCTGCCGGCTGACCGCAGCCGGCTTCCGGCTCAGCTCGACCAGCTCTATTTTGCGCTCTGGACGTACCGGCTGCAGCCCACCGCGATCCCCGAGCTGGACCTGCGCCTGAACCTGATGCGCAGCACCATCACGTTGATCGAGAACTTGCACGCGACCAAGCGACACGTCAAAGAGCTGGAACGTCCCGACTTGAAACGAAGCCGGATCTGCCGCATCCTCCATCCGACGCTGGCGGCGACCCAATTCCTTCTGCCCATTGTGAGCGCATCTGACGTCGTGCTTGGCCATGTGGCGCTGTACGAGCAGGAGCTGCGCTTCGTTCGCCCGCGAACCGACGGCCGTGACCTGAAAAAAATGGGACTGGCGCCGGGGCCGATCTACCGAGAGGTGCTGGACGCCGCACGCGACGGCTGGCTGGACGGCACGCTCTCCAGCAAGGAGGAAGAAAAAACGCTGGTGACCCACTTGGTGAGCGAGTATCTGAAACAAGGCATCGACAGTTCCAGGTAAGTCCTGGCCTTTTCACGGTGCGCAAATTGCCAGTTTGCGCTACATTAAGCAAGGAGGTTCCTCAATGCACGCCATCTCCCGATCCTTCGGCATGTTGTGGGACGCTCTCTTCCTGCAGACCGATGCTTACGAGCGCATGCGCGACGACGACAACCCCTTTGTAGAAGGGTTGTTTATCCTCGTTCTGCTGGGCTTGTTGCTGGCGGTCGTAGGAATCGTGGGCACCACGCTGGAATGGGCCAGCAGCCCGCCGCTCGCCGAGATCCAGCAAGCGGTGTTAAGTGGGCTGCAACAGATGCGGTGGTACCAAGATATGGAACAGTCATCCGAGTTCGTGACGCAGTTCCGCGCGATCTGGGACCAAGTCTGGCGCTTTGTCGGGATGACTGCCCCCAGCCCGATCACCTCGCTGGCAGGCATCATCACCAAGCCGCTCAGCCTGATCGTTGGCTGGCTGGTGTTTGGAGTGATCGCCCATGTTCTGGCCCGGCTCTTCGGCGGCAAAGGCCACCTCAGCCAGACCCTGGGTGCCACAGCTCTTGGTACGGCACCACAGCTGTTGCTGGTCGTCACGGTCCTGCCCTTCGTGGCGGTCGCCGGTCTTGGCACGTGGACGCTGCTTTGCAACTACATGGCGCTGCGAACGGTGCATGGCTTGAGCTGGCCACGGGCGGTGTTTGCGGCGCTGCTTCCACCCCTCATCATCGGTCTGATCGTCGGCTTTGTCATCGTGCTCCTGACGGTGCTGTTTGGCGGAGCCATTGCAGCCATGATGGCAGGAGGCCTCCAATGAACCAGTTCTTGTCAATGGTGCGCGGGGTCGTGCTGTTGGACACGGGAACCTATGAGCGCCTGCGGGACCGCAAAGACGCCATGAAGCGCGGCGTGTTGATCCTGCTGGTGTGCTTCTTGGTTGCCGGCAGTTCACTGTTCCTGATCTCCCTGGTCAACAACGTCCGGCCTTTCACGATCGAGCAGGCAGACCAGGTGAAGCAGGAGATCCAGCAGACCTTTGAACAAGTGCAGCAGTTCATGCCGCCGGGCGATCAGTTCAGCCAGCTGTTCATGGACCAATTCCTGGAGAACTTCGAGTCCGGCCTGAAGATCGGTGTGGCGGTCGACAGCATTAAGTCGCCGCTGCCGCGCGGCATCGCCGGTTTCTTCGAGTCTATGGGAAGTTGGGTGACCCGGGCTTTTGCGCACCTGGGCGCCTGGCTGTTCTACGGGATCTGGGTGCTACTGTTCGCCAAGCTGATGGGCGGCTACGGTGGGGTCGATCGATTCCTGGGGGTGACCGCGCTGTATGCCATCCCCAACGTCCTGGCGATTTTCGGCCCTATTCGGTGCATCGGCGGCCTGATTGGCCTGGTAGGCTGGATCTGGGGTGTGCTGATCTACGTCAAAGCCGTGCAGGTGACCCAGCGCCTGACCGCGGGCAAGGCCATACTGGCCGCGATCCTGCCCGCGATGATCGTGTTGTTCGTCGTCGCCTTCTTTACGCTGTTGGGTGTGCTGGGCATCATCGCCAGCGCAGGGCAGCAATAGAATCCCCTTGGCGACAAAGAACGGACCTTTCTTCGGTGAAAGGTCCGTTCTGATGTTAGCAAGAAAGAACGGACCTTTCACGGAAGAAAGGTCCGTTCTTTGGGCAAGCCGCCGGCGCCGTTCAACTGGGGAAGCAGCACTTCGAAAGTCGACCCTTTGCCTAGCTCACTCTCGACCTCCAATGTGCCGCCGTGAGCTTCGGCAATTGACCTGGCGATACTGAGCCCGAGGCCACTGCCGCCCGCCTTGCGCGTGCGTGCGCGATCCACCCGCCAGAAGCGGTCGAAAATATGCGGCAAATCTTCGGATGCGATGCCAATGCCGGTGTCTGCCACACAAACGCGCACCCAGCCATCGGGCCGGAGGTTTAGGCTCAACGTGACCGTGCCGCCTTCGGGCGTATAGGCGATCGCGTTACTGACCAGGTTGAGCAACAACTGCTTGAGCCGGTCGGCGTCCCCTTGCACAAGCGCCTGGTCTTCGTGCCCCAAACGTACCTTCTGCCGGCCATTGGCCATCAGCTGCGCCTCGCGATAGACCTCCAACAACACCGTATCTACCTCAACTGGCTTCATGTGCAGCGTCAGGCCGCCTTCGGCCTCTGCCAGCAGCAACAGATCGCGAACCAGCCGGCTCATGCGTGCGACCTCGGCATCGATCGCTTCCAAGCTCTCCTGCAGCATGTGCGGATCCCGAGCTACGCCGCGCCGCAGCAGGTCGATGTTGCCCTGGATAGTTGCCAGCGGAGTGCGCAGCTCGTGCGAGACATCGGCCACGAGCTGGCGCTGTGTCTCGAACAGATCTTGAAGACGCTCCATCATGTCGTTGAAGGTCTCGGCCAATTGACCGACCTCATCGTTGGGGTAGGCGCCCTCGATCCGCTGGTTGAGATCCTCGGCCAGGGCGATACGGCTGGTTGTCTCGGCGATCTGGTTCAAGGGCCGCAATGCCGTACCCGAGATCGCAGCACCACCCACAGCTGCCAGCACCAGCGCAATCCCGCTGCCTGCCAGCAGCGCCAACCGAACGGTCTCCAACATCTGCTGGATGGGAGTCAGCGACTGCGCCACCTGTACCACAGCCGCGATATCGCCTGTTGGCGAGCGCACTGGCGCGCTATAAATGCGCAAGGTGTTTTCGCTATCCTGCCAGGTATAGAGGGCAGACTCGCCCTGAAGATTCCTCTGCTTGGTTGTGTCCGGCCACGGCAGACGCATGTCGCCCAAGTTAGGCGATGAATTGATCAACTCACCCGCAGCTGTGGTCGCCTGGGCAAAAACCTGGGAGGAGAGCACGATCGCCGTGGGCATTTGGGCCGCGGTTGGGTCGATGTTTTTTTCGAAGATCTTGACGATTTGCTCGGCCTGGCTGCGGATCGTGTCGTCCACCTGATTGGACAGAGCGCGCGCCAACACAGCGTGAAACACAAACGCAAACGTCAGCAGCATCAGCGCCAGCAGGATCGTGTACCAGAGGGTCAAACGAAAGCGCAGAGTCATTAATGGTTGGTCAGGTCTTGAGCGTGTGGGCACATCTCAACTGTGCATCCAGATCATTAATGCCAGGTGATACGCCAGTGAAAAAGGTCTAAGGAATCGCTGAGGCTACTCCTCGCGCAGCACGTAGCCGACTCCACGAACGGTGTGCAGCAGTCGAGGCTCGCCGTTGGCCTCCAACTTGGCGCGCAGATACCGGATGTAGACCTCGATGATATTGCTTTCGCCCCCGAAATCATAGTTCCAGATGCGGTCGTAAATCAGGTCCCGGGTCAGAACCTGGCGCGGGTTGCGGATGAAAAGCTCCAGGAGATCGAACTCCTTAGCAGTCAACTCGAGCCGCCGATCTCCGCGCAGGGCCTCCCGGCTGCTCGGATACAGGGTCAAATCCGCGAAATGCAGGATTTCCTGTCTGGCCGGCGCCTGACGCCGGCGAAGCAGCGCGCGGATACGGGCAAGCAGCTCTTCGAAGTGGAAATCCGCCTTGACCACGTAGTCGTCCGCCCCGCTATCCAGGCCCTGCACTTTGTCGCTTAACGTGCCGCGCGCGGTCAGCACCAGAATAGGCACATCGCTTGCCGCCCGCAGACGCCGGCACACCTCCAGCCCATCCAACGCTCCGGGCAGCATCAAGTCGAGCACCACCAGATCCGGCAGCCGATCGCGGGAATTGCTCAAAGCGGTCTCGCCATCACCGGCCAACTCCACCTGATATCCCTCGAAGATCAGGCCGCGCCGCAGCAAATCCGCCATGCGTGGATCGTCTTCTACCACCAGAATGCGTTCAGACATGGCGGGATTATAGCACCACAGCGCAACTTTGTCATGCCAGGCTGTCTGCGGCGAAGCACACCTACACCGCACGCATATGCAGGTGTCCCGGACTGCCCTGCAATTGTTCGTTGCAGCACTGTCAAGGTATAATTGGTGTGCTATCATCTTTCCATCACCCTTTTGGAGAACCGAGTTTTATGTCCAACATAGCCTTCGTCAGATCCATCTCGGATCGCATCAGCGAAAACGTCGAGAAAGTCATCATCGGCAAGCACAAAGAAGTCCAGATCACCTTGATGGCTTTGCTATGCGAGGGCCATATTTTGATCGAGGATGTGCCCGGCGTGGGCAAGACCATGCTTGCGCGTGCGATTGCGCGCTCAATCGGCTGCGATTTTCGCCGCATCCAGTTCACGCCCGACATGTTGCCCTCGGACGTGACCGGTGTATCGGTGTTCAACCAGAAGACGATGGAGTTCGAGTTCCGCCCAGGCCCGATCATGACCCAGATCGTGCTGACGGACGAGATAAACCGAGCAACGCCCAAAACCCAGTCGGCGCTGCTGGAGGCAATGGAAGAACGCCAAGTCACGGTGGACGGCGTCACCTACCCACTGAACAAGCCCTTCCTGGTTCTGGCGACACAGAACCCTATCGAGTACGAAGGCACATTTCCGTTGCCTGAGGCGCAGTTGGACCGCTTCATGATGCGCATCACCCTGGGTTATCCACAGCCTCAGGAGGAGATGCGAATCCTCGATTCACAGCGGCAGTCGCATCCCATCCACGAATTGCAGCAGGTGATTAGCGGCGCCGAGCTTGTGCAAGCCCAACTGGCGGTGACCGAGGTGTACGTCGACACGTTGATCAAAGAGTACATCGTCTTGTTAGTTAACGCCACACGCAAACATCCGGACATCTACCTGGGCGCCAGCCCGCGCGGCTCGTTGGCGCTCTACAAGACCAGTCGCGCGAACGCGGCGGTGCAGGCGCGCGAGTACGTGATCCCAGACGACGTCAAGCTGATGGCCGACCCAACGCTGGCGCATCGCCTGATCGTGAGCCCATCGGCGCGCATCAAGAACGTGGACCCGCGCGCCATTTTGAACGAGATCTTGGACTCGGTTCCGGTGCCCGGCACGCGCGTTCGAGCCAAATAAAGCGGAGATTGCTTCGTCCGCTCCGCGGTCGCAACGGAATACTGTGCGAATCCGCTCGAAGTGACAGCAACTTGGCCCGTCATTGCGAGAAAGCCCTGGAATCGACGAAGCAATCCGAAACGGATGATCGAAAACCGTGCGTATCTCATGGTGGTTCATCGGACTGTGGCTGCTTTCGCTGGTCTTTGCGCTATTCTTCGCCGAGCGCAATCGCAGCGTGGCTGTTTCCGTAGCTTATCTGCTCACGGCCATTGTGGTTCTCTCGTTCCTCTGGTCTTGGCTCAATGTACGTTGGGTGCGCATCGGTCGGTATACGCGCTCGCGTCGATCCCAGGTGGGCCGCGTCGCCGAGGAGCAATTCGAAGTTGTCAACAGCGGCCGGTTGCCCAAGCTTTGGTTAGAAGTGCGAGACCACTCGGACCTACCCCAGCATGACGCCAGCCGGGTGCTGGGTACCGTAGCAGCCCGTCATCGGCGGCGGTGGATGGTGCGTACCATGTGCTTGCAGCGCGGTCGATATCGCCTGGGCCCGCTCACCCTGAAAAGCAGCGATCCGTTGGGCCTGTTTCCAAGAGAGCGCCAACTCCCGGCCACGTCGATCATGCTCGTCTATCCGGCCACGCTTGACTTACCGGGCTTCACGCCGCCCGTGGGTATGCTGCCCGGTGGTGACGCCATGCGCAGACGCACGCATTACATCACCACCAACGTGTCGACTGTGCGCGACTACGTGCCCGGCGACAGCTTCAACCGAATCCACTGGCGCTCGACCGCTCGTACCGGCCGCATGATCGTCAAGGAATTCGAGCTGGATCCGACCGCCGACATATGGATCGTGTTGGATTTGGATAAGGGCGCACACGCCGAGAGCCCGTGGAGTCCTCCGGAGCAGGAGGTAGGCCCGGCCGTTCTGCGCCACGGCAGCGTGGGCCTTACCTTGCAGCCCAGCACGATGGAATACGCAGCGACGATTGCGGCCAGCCTGGCTCGGCATTTCGCCATGGAAGGCCGTTCGGTCGGGTTCGTAGCCTACGGAGAGCATCGCGAGCTCATTCAGGCCGATCGAGGCGAGCGACAGCTAACCAAGATCCTGGAAACCCTCGCGGTCATCAACCCTACTGGCACGATCCCGTTTTCGCAGGTGTTGACCGCCGAGATGGAACATCTGCCGCGCCACACGACCGTGTTGGCCATCACGCCGTCCACCGACCGCACCTGGGTGGCAGCGATGCGCGACATACGCCGGCGCGGTGTGAACGGTCTCGCGGTGCTGTTGGCAGCGAACACCTTCGGCATGGCCCCGCCGTACCGGGAAACCCTGGCCGAGTTGCTTGCCAGCGGGATCCCGACGCACCTGGTGGCCAACGGACAGGACATAGCCATCGCGCTCAGCAAGCGCGTGACTTCGTTGGATGCGACTTCCTTAACACCCGCCGGTGAACGGCAGGAGGAGAGACAATGAAAACACGGACAGTACTTCAAGCAAAACGGTTGGGCATCGTTAGCTGCAATGGCAGAAGACCTTCTCGACGACATCGTCCGGCGCATGGCTGACGACGATATCAGCGCGCTGGTCGTCACCAGCAAAGAGGGCCACCTTGACGGCATCATCACGCGCAGCGACATACTGCGCGCCTATGCTGAGTCGGAAACCTGGCGCGCGGATACGGTTGAACGGTACATGACGCGCAACGTGATCACCGTCACCCCGGACACCAAGCTCATCGATGCGGCGAACCTACTGGTGAACAAACATATCCACCGCGTGGTCATCGTTCGCGAAGAGGAAGACGGCAAACGGCCCATCGCCGTGATCTCCGACAGCGATCTGGTGTGCGACCTGGCGGATATGGCCTGAGCAGAGAACTGCGGATTGCGGAGGCGCGGACCAGAGTTGTCTTTGCGATTGTTGCAGGTGGCGCAAGGTGGCAGGTGGCAAGTCGCAAGTCTTCTGCAACCTGCACCGTGCAACCTGCCACCCTGCAACCTGCAACAATCGCGGCGTTGCAACGCGGCCGCGCATGAGATATCAACCTAGATGTCAGTAGAAGACGAGAAAAATAAGTGCTAAAGCTATTTCGCCGATCGCAGGAAGAAGAGAAGGCCGACGAGCAGCGGCTGCACGACAGCCTGGAAAAGACTCGCGGCGGCCTCTTTGGCCGCCTTGGCAGCATCTTCCAGGCTAACGAAATCACCGAGGAGACCTGGGATGAGCTTGAAGAAACGCTCATCTTGGGCGATGTCGGCGCAGAAACCAGCGCAGCGCTGGTGGACCGCGTGCGTGCGCGCGTGAACAAAGAAGGCATCAAACGCTCCGATCAGGCGCAGGGCGTGCTCAAACAGGAGATGTTGGCCATCCTGGGAGGCGCCGAGCAACCGATGGAGATCGACGAGCCGCGAATGCTTACCGTCGCGTTGGTTGTAGGCGTCAACGGCTCTGGCAAGACCACGAGCATCGCCAAGCTGGCTAAGCTGTACAAGGACCACGGCCGTAAGGTGGTGCTGGCGGCCGCTGACACCTTCCGAGCCGCCGCAGTGCAACAGCTCCAGATCTGGGGCGAACGCGTGGGAGTCGACGTCATTGCCCAGGGTCAGGGTGCTGATCCCGGCGCGGTGGTCTATGATGCCATTCGGGCCTGTCAGGAAAGCCGCAAAGCCGATCTGTTGATCGTCGACACAGCCGGAAGGCTGCACACGAAGTTCAACCTGATGAAAGAACTGGAGAAGGTCTACAACGTCTGTGCCCGCCAGGTGCACAAGGCGCCTCACGAGACCTTCCTGGTGCTGGATGCCACCACCGGACAAAACGCGCTGAGCCAGGCGCGTCACTTCAAGGAGGCGGTGCGAGTCAGCGGTGTCATTCTGACCAAGTTAGACGGCACAGCCAAAGGCGGTATCGTCTTTGCCATCGCCCAAGAGCTAGGCGTGCCGGTGCGCTTCGTCGGTACCGGTGAGAAAATGGACGATATGGCGCCGTTCGACGCCAAGGTGTTTGTCGATTCGCTGTTCGCGTAAGTTTCTCCCGGAAACGAGAATGCGGGCAGCGCATTGGTATAGAAAAGGAGTTGATGAGAAATCATGGAAGAGACCAGGCTATTGCTTCAAGATTTGAGCGAGCGCATTGCTTCGCTCAGGGGGCGTCTTTGACGTCCCGGGCAAGCAAGAACTGATCGCACAGCTAGACCAGAAAGCGGCAGATCCAGGGATTTGGGAAGATCCACAGACGGCTCAGCAGATGATGCGGCAGCTCTTCGAGCTGAAAGACACGGTAGCGGCATGGGATGGGCTGGTGCAGCGGGTGCAGGATGCACTTGAGTTGCTAGCGCTGGCCGAAGCTGAGCAGGAC
Organism: uncultured Chloroflexia bacterium; assembly: GCA_963709505.1. Lineage (GTDB taxonomy): Bacteria > Chloroflexota > Anaerolineae > JAAEKA01 > JAAEKA01 > CAVPXC01. The sequence continues at coordinate 295,528 of CAVPXC010000005.1, forward strand.
GGCGAAACGGCGGAGGCCCTTGCTGTCGACGCGGAAGAGATCGCCGCCGAGCTCGACAAGCGCGAGTTTGCGCTAGCCCTTAGCGGTTCGCACGACCGCGGCAGCGCGATCCTGGCCATCCACGCCGGCGCAGGCGGCACCGAGGCGCAAGACTGGGCCGAGATGCTGCAGCGCATGTACTTGCGCTGGGCCGAGCGCCGCGGCTACAACGCCAGCATCGCCGACCGCACCGAAGGCGAAGAAGCCGGCATCAAAAGCGTGACCGTTGAGATCGAGGGCGAGTGGGTGTACGGCTATCTCAGTTCGGAGCGGGGCGTGCACCGTCTGGTGCGCATCAGTCCCTTCGATTCGGCATCTCGTCGCCATACGTCGTTCGCTCTGGTGGAGGTGTTGCCGTTGCTCGATGATGACATCGAGATTGAGATCAATCCCGACGACATCAGAATGGACGTCTACCGGGCCGGCAGCGCCGGCGGCCAGCACATGCAGAAGAATTCCACCGCGGTGCGGCTGACCCACATTCCAACCGGCACGGTAGTAACCTGCCAGAACGAGCGCAGCCAGAGTCAGAACCGCCAATCGGCAATGCGCGTGCTGCGCGGCAAGCTCTATGACATGGAGCTTCAGAAGCGCGAGGAGAAAATGGAGCGGCTCAAGGGCAAGCACGTAGAAATGGGCTGGGGCAACCAAATCCGCTCTTACGTGCTGCAGCCATACCAGATGGTCAAGGATCTGCGCACGGACTACGAGGTTGGTAATCCGCAGACCGTACTGGATGGCAACCTGGATGGGTTCATGGAAGCCTGGCTAAAGGCCAGGGTCGGTGAAAGCGAAAACAGCAACAACTAAGAGTTCAACCGCCTCGGCAGAGCAGCTGCCGGGGCGGTTGACTTTTTGACGGTGAGAGCGAGAGATGCTTTGCAAAGACCGGCCAAAGAGCGAAGTCAATACCGGACGAGCACTCAGTTAGAGCGAGGCACCATGGGGAGGTACTGGGCGGGGCGGACAGACACCCTGCCGTAGTGATAGCCGATGTCCGCTTGACCCTGATCCGGTTGTTGGTCCGTTCGAGTAGTCATATTGGCCAGACCGGCCGCTTGGGCCGTCTGGCCGCCGGCATCGACCAGTGGACTGGTGCTGGGCTGGCCCGATGGGATCTGAGAAAGGTAGTATGGACCCAGCAAACCGTTGGTCAGTTGGGGATTGACCGAGAAATCGCTGGCGCCTTGAGCAATGCCGACGTAGTTGCCCAGCGAGTTGCTCCAAAAGCAATTGCGCATCATCTGGGCCGGCTGGCTGGTACCGCCGATTCCGATACCGTTCTTCTGAACCAAGTTGTACGTCACCACTGGTCTAGCCCCAGTGGTCACGTAAATACCATGGCCGCCTCCGGCTTGGTCATTGTCGGACACCGTGTTATTAGATATCGTGGCGTTGGAGTTGCTAAGGTAAACGCCATCACCCACGTTGCCGGATCGGTTCCGAGCGACCAGATTGTTAGTCACCGTTGGTGAACTATCAAGGATGACTAGCCCGCCCCCGATGTCCTGAGCGACATTGGCAACGATCTGATTGCCGTTCAAGCGCGTCAACGTGTTGTCGAGATAAACACCAGCACCATGACTGCCGGCCTCGTTGTGACTGATGATACTGTCTGTGATCAGGCTATTGTTATCGTCCATGATCAACAACCCTCCGCCGACGCTGCCGGCATGGTTATGGCTGATGCTGCTTTTCTCGATTTGCACCCGAGAGCCACTGACTACAATGATAGCGCCTCCGCTAACCCCAGCGTGGTTGCCAATGAACGTGCCATAGCGGATCGTGACAACGGCGTTGATGTTAAGAACGATAGCTCCGCCGTAGAGATTGGCATTATTGTCGACGAATTCGGAGTTCTCGATGATTGGCGCTGCTCCTTCCTCAATCTGAATAGCGCCGCCATCTCGCTCTGCGAGATTGCCAACAAAGCGGTTGTTGCGCAAGAGAGGTGTCGCCCGATCGTAGATCTTCATGCCACCGCCCACTTCACCGGCGTGGTTGAAGCTGATGCTATTGCTTTCGATTACACCGCTCGACGCTTCCTGGATCACAACGCCTCCGCCATCTATGTTGGCGCGATTGTGCTCAATGCGGTTTTTGCCCAGTTCGACATAAGCCTGGTTGTTGATCACGACCCCTCCGCCAAACGAAGTGGCCTGATTGTCGCGAATTGTATTCTGGATGATCCTGGCTTGTCCACCCTGCACATAAATGCCGGCACCGTCAATGGCGTGGTTGTTGGCTATGGTGTTGCCCACTACCAAAGGATTGCTGGCGGTGTATAGATGAATCGCGCCCCCGACGTTTCTCGCGCTGTTTCCGTCAAAAACACTATTGCGAATCTCTCCGCCCGTCTGGTTGATCAGAATGGCACCGCCGGTGAGATCAAAAGCCTGATTGTTGGCAAAATAGCTGCTGTCTACCAGAAGCTGCGCCCCGGTGAATGCGCCGATCGCGCCCCCCCAAACCTGGGCCTGATTGCCAAGAAACTGGCAGTTCGTCACCGTGACCGAGGCGTGGTCGTTCCACAAGCCGCCGCCCTGCCCGGCATGATTGTTGGTGACAACAACACCATTCATGGTGAGTATGGATTGGTTGAAGGCTACAATCGCACCGCCGCTGTCAACAGCACTGTTGTTTTCAATCGTGCTGCTGCTCACCGTGGCACGCCCGCCGAAAATACCCAGGCCACCGCCATGGCTGGCCGTGTTATCGTGTATCTGGACCGCCTGCAGTAAAACGTCTGCGCCCTCCATCGCGCTCACACCACCGCCTATTTGGGTCGCTCTGTTGCCATAGATCGCCACATTGCGGATGGTAGGCATTGCGTTCTGGCGCGCAAAGATACCCGCGCCGAAGGCACCACCTCCATTGGTCACTGCCAGCTGTTCAACCACAGTTGCGCGGCCAATGGCTCCTCCTTCGGCGAGGATCACAGGAAACGCGCCGTTGCTCCGCAGGATCGTCTGTGCAGCGCCGGCGCCGTATAGGCTAACACCAGGTCGCAACGTGATGTGCTCTTGATAGGTCCCGGGACCAATGCGGATGGTGCTTCCCGCGCTTGCGGCGTTGATGGCTGGCTGGATGGACTGGTAAGTACAGCCGGTGGCGCAGACATCATAAGTTTGGGCCTGCGCCTTGTGGCTTGGTTCCACAAAGATGGAAAACGGACCCGTGACAGTGATAACTACGATCAGGACCTTGACGACGGCCTGTCGAAAGGAAGGTAGAGCGGTCATGGTCACCTCTCTCAAACTAGAATCTATGCGCACATTCCGTACGTGCATAGTCTTACAAGTATAAGGGGCTGCGACACTGCAAGCAATGGGAAATTCGTCCTGACAGTGCCCTGATCCGGCCAGCAGCCATGCAAGGGTTAAGTGCACGGACACAACACGTTCGCCGTGCGTTGTCTGCGGTTGAAGTACACCTGCATTGCGGCGCTTGCGCGGGAGCGCGTATTCGATCGCTTGGCAGTTACTGAGTTGATCCAAGTTGCCATCCCCAATGGGCAATATTGGAAAGCAGTGCAAAACGCCAAGGTCAGCCTCAGCTAAGCCACGAGTGTTGGTAGAAAGAAGCTTTCTGTCGAGGCTGACTGAACGGAGAGCTGAACTATCGAAGCGTGACCTCCCTATCCCAATATGTTGTGAAGACTATAACTTATCTGGCCTGTCGAGTCAAATACGTTCGAAGGACGTTTGCCCGATGATTGCTCGACGGATGGTCAACGGCTTGGTATAGACGTGGGATCGGCCGGCGGTGGCTCTGATGGCGTGGGTGTATCCTGCGGCGGTGGTGCCGGGGGAATAGTCTCAGAAGGGGGGGCTCGGCCGGTGCACCGACGGTAGCTTCGACCGTGGGCGTCAGCTCGGCGTCTGTGTTGCTCGGTTGGAAAACTCCCGAAGCGGTAGGAGGCCAGGGCGCAAAGGGCTCGCCACGGTCGTACTGCCCCTTAAGATAGTCGCGGATACGCATGATCCAGGCCAACAAACCGGGGGCAGCCTCACCGCTCCAATTGATAGGGTCGCTCAATTGCCAGAATTGTGTCCATCCCTCGTCGCGCTGGCCCGCGAGCTCGTAGGCGATGAGTGCGGTCACCGCCCTGCCGATCGTATCCTGGTCCGGCAGTGGTTGACCAAAAGTCGCCTCCACGGCCGACTTCGCCCGATCACCCTGGTCTTTGACATAGCCAGGATACCAGCGTGAAACGTCGACGTATCTCGTCCCATCCCAGGCCGAGACGCGCGTGATCTCAGGCGAGGCAGAACGGGACAGGCCAAAAGCGTGCTCGAAACGGCCATCCAACACGATGACCTCCGGCTTGCCATCGCCGTCGAAATCCGTCAGCCAACGAGGAATGAACGGGTTGGTCACCAGATTCAGCGCAGGCACCGCGCCGGTAAGCTCTCGCACCTCGACCGCAGAACCGGCAGCAGCCTTAGCGGCCGCCGCAGGTTGTTTGTTGGCTAGCTGCAAGATATACAGTCGGGTACAAGCATAGCAAAAGCCGCCGTTGGCCGTCCAGATTGGCAGACTCAAGCAGGCCGTCCCCATTGATGTCGCGCCACCCGAGGGACTCCTCCCAGCTATAGCCAAGCCCGGCAAACTGAATCGTCTGGTCGTTGCCCTCATCCTTAAAAAGCAGCTCCGGCGGTTTACCGCTGCGATAGCGATAGATCAGCAGACGGGGCACTTTATCGCCAACGTTGCCCTCGCCCTTGGTAGAAGGGGGTTCGATAATCGAAGCGACGACCCGATTGCGGCCTGAGCCTGTGGTCAGTTGGTCGGCAAGTGTGTACCCGGCCGCGTCAAACCTTGCGATCAATTCGTTGGAGAGGCCCAGTGCTTTCGCAATCGGTCCGGGTGTGGGCGTAGGCGTGGGTGTGGGTGTGCGCGTAGCCGTGGGCGTGGCCGTGAACGTCCTGCTCGGTGTCGGAGTCACCGTTGCGGTCGCCGTTGCCGTGTCGGTGGGGCGTGGGGCCAACGTCTCATTTGGCCGTGGCGTAGGTGGAGTTGGAGTATCAGTGGGTAACGCGGCGAGCGCGCCTCGATCGGGCGTTGGCAGCGCCATAGGCGCACAACCCGCCAGAAGAATCCATGCCAGGCCGGTGAGAACAACGACGATGGACGGGAGATGGGGGAGACGTATCGGAAGGTGGAAGTGACCTAGCAGTCTAGGCATGGGGCCAATTGTAGCACCCGCTCAAGTCGCTGTCAAAGACAGCATCATCTCGCGACAGGAACGATCCAGCGCCGGTGGCTTCGCACAGACTGAGCTGAAAACCGCGGACTTGCGGAGGCGCGGACCAGAACGGAGTCGAATTAGACGGTCCGAGCCTCCGCAAGTCCGCGGTTCTCAGCTCACGCAGCGGCTTCCAACATCATGTCGTCGTCGTCGTCTTCTTCTTCTACGTCGAGATCCTCACCTGGCTCGTCTTCAGATAGCGCTATCTTCTTGGAAGCGCTTGTTTTGAGCGTTGGTTTGGCCTTGGCAGCCGGCTGCGACGCGACCTGAGGCAGCTTCACGATCTTGCCGGCCTCACCCCCGGATACCAAGATGTGAGGCAAACCGGACTTGTCGCGCGCCAAACCATCGATCTGCCAGAATAGCTCAGGCGATTCCTGCAGGAAGGCCTTGGCATTCTCGCGACCCTGACCGAGCCGGGTGTCGCCAAAGGTGTAGAAGGCGCCGCGCTTCTGCACGATCTCGCCCTCCACGGCGACGTCGAGCAGATCGCCGGCCTTGGAGATCCCTTCGTTGTACATGATGTCGAACTCGGCGACGCGGAAGGGCGGCGCGACCTTGTTCTTCTTCACCGTCACCTTCGTTCGGCTGCCGATCACGTTGCCCTGGTGCTTGATGCTCTCTATCCGCCGCACGTCCAACCGCACGCTGGCGTAGAACTTCAACGCCATGCCACCGGTCGTCGTCTCCGGGTTGCCAAACATCACGCCGATCTTCTGACGCAGCTGGTTGGTAAAGATCATCACCGTGTTCGATTGGGCGATCGCACCCGATAGCTTGCGCAGCGCCTGGCTCATCAGCCGCGCCTGCAAGCCCATGTGCGAATCGCCCATCTCGCCTTCGATCTCCACGCGCGGCACCAAGGCCGCTACCGAGTCCACCACTACGACATCCATCGCCCCTGAGCGCACCAGCGCCTCGGCGATCTCCAACGCCTGCTCACCCGTGTCCGGCTGCGACACGTACAGATCGTCGATCACTACCCCGATCCGCCCGGCATAGTCCGGGTCGAGCGCATGCTCCACGTCCACAAACGCGCACGTCCCGCCCAGGCGCTGCGCCTCGGCAATCACATGCAGGCAGATCGTCGTCTTGCCGGAAGACTCCGGACCGTAGATCTCGGTCACCCGGCCGCGCGGCAAACCGCCCACGCCCAGCGCCAGATCCAGCGAGAGCGCGCCGGTAGGAATCGCCTCCACTCGCATGTCGGCGGCCTCGCCCAGTTTCATGATCGCGCCATCGCCATAGCGCTTCCTCAGGTTGGCCAAGGTGGTTTCCAGGGCCTTGTCTTTGCCGTCGCCTTTCATTTGTGTGCCTCCAAATCATCATTCCGTGCCCGTGAGCTCGGGCGTACGGCCAAAATAGTGGGGTAGACTTACGCCCACCGAAGTGGCATTATGATAGCACGTATGTTCTGTGCTGTCAAATCTTACAACCCGCTCAGAGCTCTGTTAAGCCAGGCTTCATACCGTGTCATCCTGAGGCTCGGCGAAGGATCTCGGCGTGGATGCAAGCGGGGATCCTTCGCCAAGCCTCAGGATGACACGGCACAAAAATCAACCTAACAGAGCCCTCAGGATGACACTCACAACTCCTAACTTAACAAAGCACTCAGGATGACACAATTAAGCACTTTTGAGAAGCCCTGCCCTCAAAGTCGGTTTTTCTCCCGGCGAATTGGCACACCTGTCACAGCATGCTATAATAGCACCGCCCAAGCTCCAGTCAGACGCGCTGCCAGAGAGCGATGAGTCCAAGACGAGCTCCTCACAGCGACTGTAAGCCAAGCCATCATGAACAGCGAAGTCGTCCAACAACATCGCGCAACGCCGGCCGAAAAGCTACAACTCAACATGGTGCAAGTGGTGCGCACCGTGCCTCTTTTCGCGTCGCTACGGGAACGAGACTGGGACGAGGTCGCAAGCCAGTTGACCGGGCTGTGCTATCCGCGCGAGGCCTATATCTTTTTCGCCGGAGACGCGCCGGAGAATCTCTTCGTGGTCTGGATGGGCCGGGTCAAACTCGTACGTCATTCGATCGACGGCCGCGATGTGGTGCTCGACGTACTCGGGCCGGGTCGCCTCTTGGGCGAAGTAGCCGTCTTCGAAGGTGCAACCTACAGCCAAACCGCCCAGGCCATGGAGGAGGTCGCCGTCATCGCCATCCCCCGCAACGACTACCTTGATCTGCTGCAGCGCTACCCGACCCTGGCGCTCGCCGTCATCAACGAACTGGGTCGCCGACTGCGCGTTGCAAACGACCTGGTGCAAAGCCTGGCAGTGGATCGAGTTGAACAACGAATCGCTCGAGCCCTGCTCCGCTTGGCCCTGTACAACGGCACACCCTCCAAGGATGGCCTGATGATCCAGATGCGGCTGACCCGCCAGGACCTGGCCGACATGACCGGCACAACGGTCGAAACCGCCATCCGCATCATGAGCCGCTTTCGTAAACAAGGCTGGATCACCACACAGCGAGGGCGCGTCATCATCAAACTGCCCGAGCAATTGAACCAGGTTGCCAACCAAAACTGACCGTGAACCCAGCGGCCATACTTGAAAGTCGCTACGAACTGAGCCCGGGTGTGGCCGTGCGTGTCCAGCTGCCAACGCGGGCTCAGCCGTGCCAGCCAGGCCAGTTTTTCATGATCCGTTGCGGCGCTAATTGGACCCCCTACCTGCGCCGGGCGCTTTTTCCTTCCAGCATCGAGGGCAACACCGTCACGTTCTGGGGATTTCCAGCCCGCGACGATGGCTTGGCCTGGCTGGCAGTCCAGCCAGAAGGAACCCATCTGGACGTGCTCGGCCCGTTCGGCAAGGGTTTTTCCCTCCACGCCCACGATCGACACCTGCTGCTCGTCGCCGAGGCGGTCTTTGCCAGCCCGCTGCTGGCGTTGATCGCAGCTCAACTCGCCCGCCAGGGCGGCGTCGGTCTTCTGGTGGAGGCAGCCACCGCTGCGGACCTGCTGCCTCCCGCCCTCCTGCCCCCAGCCGTCGAGTACTACACAGCCACGGCTGATCGTTCCGCCGGACATGACCAAACCCTCGACTCGATTCTCGACTGGGCGCTGCCCTGGACGGACAAGCTATGCGCAGCCGGATCGGCTCCCTTCCTGCACCGGCTTAAGCGAAAGGTGGCTTCCGAGCGCAATGCCGGCCCGGCGGACACTCTGCACGCAGGCTTTGCACAGGCCTTGGCCCCCGTGCCGCTGCCATGTGGGGTCGGCGCCTGTCTGGCTTGCCTCGTCAATACCGGTCGCGGCACTCACCGGGCCTGCCAACGCGGTCCCGTGTTCGATTTGACGGAGTTGGGGTAACTCATGACACCGGCCAGCTCGATCGCAGTAGAACTAGCGCCGCAGCACAAACTAGGGTTGGCATTAACCAACCCGGTCCTGCTGGCATGCGGCGTAATCGGCTATGGCGACGCGCTGGCGCCCGGCCTGGACTTGTCACGCCTGGGCGGCTTCGTGACCGCCCCTGTCACGCGACGGCCCATGCACGGCCAGCCGCCGCGCGTGCTCGATGGCCCAGGCGGGCTCCTTTGGCAGCGCGGTCGCTGGAACCCAGGCATCCGCAATGTTCTGCGCGATCACGCAGCCCTGTGGCGTCGCTGCCCGACACCGGTGATCGTCCACATCGCCGGCGACGAGCCGGACGAGCTGGCCGCAGTCGCCGAAGCGCTCGAGCAAACGCCGGGAGTGGCCGGTCTGGAGATTGACCTGTTTACCACACAGCTCGACAGCGTTTTCGCCATGGCCGACACCGCAACCGAGATGGTGAAAGCGGTGCGCAGAGCGGCCGATCTTCCGCTGCTGGCGCGGTTGCCTATCGGTCTTATCGACGAGGCCATCGAGCCAGTATTGGATGCCGGCGTGGATGCACTGGTCCTTGCCCAGCCGCCCACCGGGCTGCGCCTCGATCCTGGCACCTCAGTCATCGTCCGAGGCGGCATGCACGGCCCCGCGCTGACTCTATTGATCGCGGCCCGCCTGGCCGAGCTAGCCGGCTGGGTGGGCGTGCCACTGGTGGCCTGCGGCGGTGTGCACAGCCTGGAGGACGTCTTGACCTTTCTGGCCGTTGGAGCCAAGGCCGTTCAGATCGACACTGCGGTTTGGGTGGACCCCGACCTGCCCGGCCGGATCGCAGCGGCGCTGGCCGGGAACTGACCTAATGCAGCCTGCCTCCAGCGGCCGTAGTTCGCAGCGGCCGATCGACCGGCTGTCCGGTGCGATTCCGCTCTTCGTAATCGGCTGGCGCGAGGTATTCGTGCCTCTGGCCGTTGTTCTGCACAACCAGCACGGCTCCACGTTGGCCGTCGCCGGGCTGGCGATCGCAGCATCGCGACTGGGCGGCTGGCTGCATGCGAAAGGATCGTTCAAGCGACCGCCGTACGAAGCGGCGCTCCTGGGCGGAATCGCGCTGTTGCTGCTGGGTCTGGCGCCGGAGGAAGGGCCGGTCGGCCTGCTGCTCTGGTTTGTCTTCGGTGTGACCTGGCCGATTCTGCACGAAGCCTTGGCGGCGCGCGTTTGGCAGGGCTGGGCCGGCGCAGCCATTCTTCTGACAGGCATGGTTGTGGCCGGACCGTTGGCCAGCGGCCCGGGAACCTGGCTGATCGCAGGCTGCTTCTTCTTCCTGGCCTGGCGCATCGGCCCGACCCAAGCGGCAAGCGCCCCTTCTGAAGCTACGATTCGGGAGGGGCAGGAGCCACCGGCACAGTCCGGCAGACGCGACGCCCTGCCGTTTCTGTTCAGCTTCGCCAGCCTCATGTGGATCTGGCTTGTGCCGGTGCAGCTCATCGACCTGGGCCTGGCGCCCCAGAGCTTTGGCATCCTGGTGGCCGCCAGCTGGCTGGCACGGCTGGGCGGCGCATGGGCGGCTGAACGCCTGCGCTTGAGAATGCCCCGAGGCACAGCACAGGGTTTGGTCGGCCTTGGCTTGCTGGGGGCCATCTTGCTGATCGCCTCTGCCCACACGCCTTGGCTGCTGTTGGTCGGGATGGTGGTCTACGGTGCATCGATCGGTGTCGTCGGCGTCCACCCCCCAATCGAACGCCCCGAATTTGGCTGCTTGCCCGGCCGGGCCCAAGCCCTGGGCGAGGTACTCGGCCCGCTCGCCGGAGTAACTGCCTATCTGCTCGGCGGACCTCTAGCCGTATTCGCCAGCGCCGCCCTGGCCACCATCGCCCTTTCCATCGCCCTCCTTACCCAACCGCCCAAACCCAACACCTTGACACCTGACACTCCGACACTCTGACACTCTATGCGAGCAGTCCTCCAACGCGTAAGCACAGCCTCCGTATCAATAGACGGCCGGGTCGTCGGCGCCATCGACCGCGGCTTCTTGATCTTGCTGGGAGTGACCCACGACGACGGCGAGGCCGAGGCGGCCTGGCTGGCGCGAAAAATCGCCGGCCTGCGCTTGTTTGAGGACGACGCGGGCAAGTTCAACCGGTCCCTGCACGACGTCGGCGGGGCCGTGTTGGTGGTCAGCCAGTTCACCCTCTACGGCGACACACGCAAAGGTCGCCGGCCCAGCTTTACCGACGCGGCACGGCCCGAACAGGCCGAACCGTTGTGCAATCGCTTTGTAGAGCTGCTGCGCGCCGAAGGAGTGACGGTCGAAACCGGCGTCTTTGGCGCCATGATGGCAGTGGCACTGGTCAACGATGGCCCGGTGACATTGTGGCTGGATACCGCGACGCTGATACGCGGTGAATGAAAGAAGGAGAAACCATGGACAAACAACATTTAGACACGACGTTGGCCATCACTCAAGCAATGGCCGACGAACTCACCGACTACTTGATGGGCGACAGCCTGTATCGACAGCTCGTCGTCAAGACACCCAGCGGGACGAAGCAGCCCAAGATGACGATCGGCGCGCTGTTGGAGAATCTGGAGCTGCTGCGCTGGGAGAAGGAAAGCCTGTCCACCGGGCAACAAACGTCCCTTACCGCCATCGAGCAAAAAGTGGACCTCGACCGCAGCGCTTTTGCCCAGCAGTGGCAGGCTCATCTGCGCCGTGAGCTTAAGGGACTGCTGGACTCGTGGAGATGGTACCTCGACGATGCAGGCAGCAGCTCGAGTGCACGCGAGAACTACGCCAGCGAGGTGCACATCCGCACGCGCATCGACCTGGTAATGCGCGCCCTCGCGACTGACCCCGGCATCGCCGACAGCCGGCGGCAGCTCGGGGATCTCGATGCGCGGCTGCGCGGCATGATCCAGGGCAGCAACTTTGTCGGATCGCGCGATGAGAAAGGCCACTATCCCGCTAGCCAGGCGTGGTGGCTGTATGGGCAGCCGGGAAGTTAGTGATTCTCAAAGCATTATCGATACTCCCCCGCGTTAGGAATATCCCTTACATCTTTCTAAGAGAAACTGGCTTACTAGATACTACGATTGTAAGTTTAGTAAACTCAACACTCAGGAGAATGACGTTATGGTCACGAAAGAAGTACCGCCAGAAAAGAGTACGGAGTCAGGCGTTGTGGCCTCACAAGCCGAGGCCATGTTTCGTTCGTCCGATGACGTGCGAGAGAGCTTCATTGCAGGAATTGATGCGTTTGGCGTTAAACCCGTTCAGTATTCGGCCATAAATGGCGTGGCCATTTTCGAGGGGGACATCGCGCTGGGTACGGTCGACCAGATGGAAGAAATTCGCGCTGCCATGTCGCGGGACAGCGCTCAAATGGCCGATGTATCCATCAGCGGGCGGACTCCCCAAGGACCTGTGGTGGAACATGGCGTAGGAATCACCGGACAACGATTTCGCTGGCCGGGTGGCTTGATCCCCTTCACCGTGCAAGCGGCCCTTCGCACTGTCGTCCAACAAGCCATCCAGCACTGGGAGCAGAACACCCGCATCCGATTCATCGAGCGCACCGCCGCCAATGCGGCCCAATATCCCAACTGGGTTTCCTTCGAGTCGCGGGATGGCTGCTTTTCCTCCGTCGGAATGCAGGGTGGGGGGATGCAGGTGATCTCGCTCGGTGCGGGTTGCGGGTTTGGTCAAGCAGTCCACGAGATTGGTCATGCGGTAGGACTCTGGCATGAGCAGAGTCGCGAAGATCGGGACCGCAATGTCCGTATCAATTGGGCTAACATCCAAGCGGGACGTGAGCACAATTTCAACCAGCACATCACGGACGGCGACGATATCGGTGCCTACGATTTCCCATCGATCATGCACTATGGGCCTACGGCATTCAGCAGCAATGGGTTGCCGACCATCCAGCCACTCGGCGGACAAGCCATCGGTCAGCGAAATGGCTTGAGCGCGGGCGACATTGCTGCCGTGCGGGCCATGTATCCGCAACTAGAACCATCACAGTCCTGGAGTGGGGTGCAGTTTACGGCGACGATTCCCGCCAACTCAACCCGCAGATGGTTCACCCACAGTTGGCCGTTTCATTGGTTCGTGGTGTGGATCGCGGTACCCACTAGTCCGGCGGTCGATGGGCCGGAACAAGTCGAGTGGAAGGTCCAGATTACTCGACAGACTGAAACGCTGTTGAAATATTTCATAGAAATCCGCAACCTGCAGAACTATGCTGTCACAGTACAGGCCCGCTATCAGGTGCTGGGCTGGGGCAGGAACTTCAAATGAGGAGGACAAGTCATGAGGGTTACGATCGACATTGATGGAAAAGAGATGGAAGCCGCTCCCGGAGTCATAGCGGCTGTGCCAACACCCCCAGATGCGATGGATGCCGGTGCTGCAGCGAGCAGTGTGGCTGCAACTGACAACCCAAATGAAGACGCCGGCGGCCCGCCAGCATGGTTGCTTGAAGCAGTGGGTCGCGCGGCCTCAGCAGAGGGCATAACCCTGGCGGAGACAGCCGATTCCGAAGACGCTGGCCCCGGCCCGGCCTGAAATTTAGCAAATTCAGAAGAATGGAGCGAGGTAAGTCATGAACTTTGGCGTACAGTTCAGTGGAACGGTTCCTGCCGGCCAAACCCGGCGTTGGTTCACTCATAGCTGGAATGCGAATTCGAACGTAGTGTGGATCGTTGTGCCAACAGGTCCGGCGGTAGATGGCGGAGCGCAACTCGAGTGGAAAGTACAGTGTACTCGGCAAACACCCACGCTGCTCAAGTGGTTCCTTGAGATCAAGAACGTGACCAATGTGGCGGTTACCTTCGAGGCTCGTTATGCGGTGTTGAATTGATCGCATGAGCAACAGAGTGTCTGGCCAAATATGGTTTGATGATGCCGCTGGCCAGTTCACCGGAGCCACCCTACGGGTGAAGCTTGAAGAGACTTCGCGTGCGGATGCCCCAGCTCGGGAAATCAGTCAATTGGTCATCTCCAATTACTCGCATTCCCCGGGTGAACCGCCGGCTGATTTTGTTTTGAGTGTCCATCCCATTGATCTGAGTGCACGTTACGAAGTGCGAGTACATCTCGATCTTGATGGGAACGGTGAATATGCCGCTGGTGATCAAATCACCACCCAAAGCTATCCCGTCCTGACACATGGCTATCCAGATACCATACAGATACGCCTGCAGCAGATCGGCTAAGGTGGGGGTGACGAAAGCCTGCGTAGGCTGTGCTGAGGGACGAAGCGCATCAATCACGAACGATGCTGCGCCTCCTTGGTCGGCACATCCTACGCAGGCTGCCTAACTCGTCACTCCACCGGACCCGCGCATCAACTCCGGTGCGTTCATAATGTTACCCAGCGCGAAGCCTGCGGCCGGGCCGCGTATTCCCACAAGCCAAACGGCCCCTGCAAATCACTGACGAAACCGACCACCGCCGCCACGCGTGGATCCTCTGCTGCCGCGCCGATGCGCCACCCCCCGCCGACCCCTCATACCGCCGCACAGGCGGTCTTTCCGGTCACCGCAACGGCTATTCTTGTCGGAGGCCATGCTCTCTCCGCCAGACTGCTAGGCGTCTGGCGGAGTCAGCTTCAAAGTGGGGACGTAGCTCGGCTTTGATCGCCTCGTCTTGGACGAGCTGCTCGAAATCGTACCAGTCCAGCAGCGGGAGTTTTACACGGGCGGTGTCGCTCAGGCTCTGGGTGGCAATGCCCAGATCGGCCTTTGCAGCCTCGAGGTTGCCATCCATAGCCCAGGCCAGGGTCAAAATGAGTGCGGTCCGCGCAGACATATCCCGACTGGCCGACACCTCGCGCAGCAGCAGGCTGAGCGCATTGCGCGGCTCACCCAGGTGACACCACGCCATGGCCTGGGCGTTGAGAACCGCCCGATCCTTGGCATGGTCAGCTTCGACCACCTTGCGCCAAAGGATGCGCGCCCGCACTTTGTCCCCGCGTCGATAGGCGAGGTAGCCTTGGTAGTACTCTGCCACCGGCTTGGGGAGCGCTTCGCCAACATAGCGGTTGGCGTCATCCCATAGCTCGGCCCCAAGAAACATGCGCACCACATCCTCCTGAGTTTCCCGTATGCAGTCGTCGATTTCGAGGGCTTTGTCCCATTCGTTTCCGGCCTCCTTCCAGCGGTGCTGCAGACGATAGAGGTAATAACGATTCAAGTGCACCTGCGCAAGCGCGTCCTCATCCTTGGCGAGCGGCGCCAGAAGCGCCGCTCGATCCAACGCTTGCTCGGCCAAGTCAAACTGCCGTGCGCCCATGGCCGCGGCCGCCAACACGTTCCAATGTTCGAACTTGTCCGGCTCGCTGTCGGCAAGTGCTTCAGGCCGGCCAATCCTTCCTCACCTGACCCTGGTCGATGCGGAGCGTATACAAACGTTGACGCCACCAGTCGGCGTCTTCGGGATCCCAAATCTGGAGTTGTTCACATAACTGCTGTGCCGTCTCGAAATCCCCTTGACGTGGCCTTTATCGTCGCCAGATCACTGGCCGCGGCGACGAGGAAATAGTTCAAGGTCGCTGCCAGGCGGAACGCCGCCGTTCCGGCAGATTGGAGAGGCGGGCGACGAGGCGTTGATAGATGGCGACGGCTTCTTCCAATTCGCCGTTTGATTCGTACCAGCGCGCCTCCATGATCCGGTCGTAGTAGCTGCCGGGGATATCCGGGAGGCGCAGTTTAGTTTGCTCGGTTTTCATGGACATATTCTAATCTCGATTGAGTATCTTCTCAATAATCCGGGGTAGGGGCATGGCCTTGCGCCTGCCCGCCAGGGCGACTGCAAGGCTGCCCTCATACTGAGTACTCGATGATGCTCAAACACTCGTTCAATCGTCGTTGGAGGCGGGTCGAAACATCGTTCAGCAGGCTGTGCCGGCTGGGCAACTGGCCGGGCGGAAAGCGCTGTTGGTTGCGTGCCAGCTTGGCCAGCACGGCCTCGCTAACATCCACCTCAAGCACGTTGGCCAAGGCCAGGCAGTAGATCAGCACGTCGGCCAGCTCGTCAGCCACCGCGGCGCGCACATCATCGCGCTGCGCAGCCTGCCATGAGGCTTCGTTTCCGTGCCACTGAAAATGCTCCATCAACTCCGCGGCCTCGATGGCGATGGACATGCTCAGGCTCTTGGGCGTATGGTAAACCTGCCATGAACGCTCGTCGACGAAGCCGGCGATCTCGTGACGCAGAGTTTCAATCGTAGTGGTGTGATCAGACATGTGGAATAGTGAATTGTGAATTGTGAATTGTGAATTGTGAATTGTCAATGCCAGAGGTTGAAAGCCTCCGACTTCCGGCATTGACAATTCACAATTCACAATTCACAATTCACAATTTCCTCTGGGTCCCGGATACTCCGCCGCAAGCATGCCGGCCAGGATCAGCACACAGCCAAGAATTTGTCGCGGGCCAAGCACCTCGCCGATGAGCAAGAAGCTGAAGATGCCTGCAAACACCGGTTCGGCTGCGAAGATCAGAGCGGTGTGCGTGGAAGTGGTGGCTTGCTGGGCGCGACTTTGAATGAAGAAGGCCAGCGCAGTCGCAAACAGCCCGGTAAACGCCGCCGCAAACCAGACGTTGCCTGGCGGCCAGCCGATGGGCCGATCCACTGAGAGTGCCGCCAGGCTGCTGACCACGGCCACGGTTGCGATCTGAACAAAAGCCAGACGCAAGGGAGGCCAGGATGGAGCGAAATGGCCGATCAACAGAATGTGAGCCGCAAAAGCGATGGCACAGCAGAGCACCAGTAGATCGCCGAAACTCACCGACAGGTCGCTTTGCAAGCTAAGCAGCGCCAGTCCAACCGCTGCGAGGCCGACCCCGAAAATAGCGTTGCGACTCGGCGGTCGGCGCAAGAATAGGGTCTCGCCCAGGGGAACCAATACTACCGAGAACCCGGTGATGAAGCCGGCCTTGGCCGGCGTCGTAGCGCGCAGGCCAAAGGTCTGAAATGCGTAGCCGGCGAACAAAGCCAGGCCGATGATAATCCCTGGAAGGAGACTAGTCTGACTGGTCCCGACCTTTTCCGACAGAACAACAGCTGAAGAAGCCGCGCCCACATTGCCAGGCTGCCACGACCGCCGAAAACGCAAAAAAAGCGGCAACAGCACCGCTGTTGCCAGGATAAAGCGCAGACTCAGGAACGCAAAGACTGGAAAGCCGGTCACCGCCTCCTGGACCATCACAAACGTGGCGCCCCAGACTGCGGTCACGAACAGCAGGGCTGCGTCAGCTGTTAGCTGTTGTCGTCTCACTTCTGGTCACCGTTTGAGCAGTGGAGGGTGGAGGGTGGAGGGTGGAGAGTAGATTATGAGCAGTACATCGCAGACCATCTTTGAAGTTCACTCTGCACTTTCCACCCTCCACCCTCCACTCTCCACTCTTCACTGCCCCCCCGTCAACCTCAAACTATCCTGTACGGTCTTGACCAGGCTCTCAGCGGCCAGTTCAGGCAGGCAATAGCAGGGCGCGCCCATCTCACTGGCCAGGGCATTGGCCAGGCCCCGATCGAAGGCTACGTGCTCCATGTTCACTACCACACTGTTGAAGTTGGCCTGATGGATCAGCCGGGCCATGTGCATCGCCTCTTCCTGGGCCGGCATCCCGGTCATGCTGACGTTGCCGGCGCCATCGGTGAGCAGGATGATCAGCGGCCGCACCTCGGCGTCGCGGCGGCGAGCGCCTTCGCAGATGCGAAATGCCAGCAACAATCCACTACTGAGCGGCGTCTTGCCGCCCACCGGGATCTCCCGCAGCGCGCGATGCGCCAGGTCCACGCTCGATGTCGGCGGCAACACCAGCCGTGCGCGATCCTTCTGAAATACCACCAGCCCGACCTGATCGCGGCGCTGATAGGCATCCATCAGCAGGCTCATGATTGCGCCTTTGGTGGCCTCCATGCGCTCGGCCGCCGCCATCGACCAACTGGCATCGACCACGAACAGGATCAGGTTATTCGCCCGTCGCACGCGGACCTTGCGCTGCAGGTCCTGCTTGCGCAGTTCGAGCGCCATCGTATCCTCGCCGCGCTCCTCGGCCTCCGCGCGTCGCCGCCTCTGATGAATGGCTGCCGTGCGCATGGTGGCGTCAAAAGCGATGTCATCCGGCTTTGGACCCGCGGGACGGCTCCTGATATAGCGACCGCGCTTGCGGTCGGTGCGGGTGACGCTGCGCCGGCCAGCCTGTTTGCGCGTCAATTTATCCAGCGGCGTGTCCAGTCGCTTGGACTGGAACATCTGGCCGACGGTAATCGGTTTCTCCCCGCCCTTCTTGTCGCCAGGCTTGGCGGACTGTGGCGCGGAGTCGGAGGACTGGGGTCCGGGTTGACTGTTATCGTCTACCGATTCGGACCCCTCGGCGCTTTTTTTGAGGGGTCCGCCATCTGCGTCGTCGGGGAGTCCTCAGAGACCTCCGCCTGCGCCTGCTCCTGCGCCCGGCGCAGCTTATCCTCAAGCTGGCTCTGTTCGAGACCGGCTTCCTGGAAGGGCTGGCGTTTCATACGATGCGGCAGGGCCAGCTCGGCGGCGAGCAGGACATCGCGATCGGTGATGGACAGCCGGCCCTCGTACGCGGCATGGGCGCGGGCGGCCTTGAGGATCACAATGTCGGCGCGGTGGCCGTCCACCTTGAAATCGCCGGTCAATGCGGCGATAGCGTACAGATCGCGATCGGTGTAGGTGACGAGCGGCAGGCGGCTGCGAGCTTGCTCAATGCGCTCGGACAGCTCGTGCTCACGCGGCTCCCAGACATCGCGGAAGCTGTCGGGATCCTGCTCGTAAGCCATGCGGCGCTTGACGATCTCGACGCGCAGCTTGGGATCGCGGATGCCGGCCATGTCCACGGCCAGGCCGAAGCGGTCGAGCAGTTGGGGCCGCAGGTCGCCCTCTTCGGGGTTCATAGTGCCGACCAGGATAAACTCGGCCGGATGGCTAAAGCTGATCCCCTCGCGCTCGACGACGTTCTGGCCCATGGCCGCGCTGTCCAGCAGCAGGTCCACGACGTGATCGTCCAGCAGGTTGACCTCGTCGACGTACAGCAGCCCGCGGTTGGCCGCAGCCAGCACGCCCGGCTCGAAGTGACGCTCGCCGCGTTGGATTGCCTTCTCGATGTCCAGCGTGCCGACGACCCGATCCTCAGTTGCGCTGACCGGCAGGTCGACAAAGCTGGTGCGGCGGGTGGACACCGGCAGCAGCTCGCCGGCCTCGACGCGCTGCGCGGCACTCGTCGCAGTAGGTGGACGGTATGTCGGGATCGCAGCCAAAGTGACAGTCGGCCACGGCGCGGATTTCGGGCAGCAGGAAGGCCAGGGCACGGGCGGCCGTGCTTTTGGCCGTGCCGCGTTCGCCGCGGATCAACACGCCGCCGATCTGCGGATGGATAGCATTGAGGATGAGCGCGCGCTTCATGCGCTCCTGACCGACGATAGCGGTAAACGGAAAGATACGGGGCATAGGTTAGTTTTGCTCTCACCAAAAAATAGCTTGGGCCGGTCCCTGCGGGAGGATTTCCACTCTCCGACCGAGCCTCTCAGTTCTTTTGTGATTATACCTATGGCCAACGATTTACCGAAATAGGTTGAGGGCCTAGGATTGCGATGGGAATCGCACGAATTCTGGAGTCCAGCCCTCTTGGTCATTCAAGCTGTATGCGGAAGACTATG
Organism: uncultured Chloroflexia bacterium; assembly: GCA_963709505.1. Lineage (GTDB taxonomy): Bacteria > Chloroflexota > Anaerolineae > JAAEKA01 > JAAEKA01 > CAVPXC01. The sequence continues at coordinate 314,816 of CAVPXC010000005.1, forward strand.
CTCATGCCACCACGGTCACCCATTTCGTGGGCCGCCACCTCTGCGACAGCGGCGCTGCTCGCCACTCGCCGGGCGCCGTAGCCTTCTACCAAGCAGCAAACTTGGATGTCAGAGGGTCTGGCTGAGTACGTGTCCGGCTCAACGGCGATCGGTTTAGCGTTTGAGGCCGCGCAGCGGGGCGATATGATCCCTCTCGTCGACGCCGAATCCGACCTTATAGACCGGCAAGACCTGATGCACTTCTACACGTTGAAGAAGGACGTCGGCCTGGCGTACGGGCTCTCACAATCGCTGGTGACATAAATTGCCGGGACCTGCGGCGGACTGGACGCTTTCTGGAGGCTGGCGCGAGCATTCGACGAGTTCGCAGGATCTCGGCCGGGCGTTGCAGACGGCATTTGGCGTGACGTACACGGGGTTCGACCGTGGCTGGCGGGAATGACTGGCGGAGTAGAACCGCGGATAGACGGAGGCGCGGAGGTTGAGAACCTAAGGAGCCGCTTGCGCCGCGCCTGCGACGTACTGCAATACCCGTTCGTAGACCAAATGCGTGCCGGGGGTGGGGTAATACGCGTCCAGGTAGTGCGTCGTATCCTCGTACAGCAGCAACTCGTGCGGCACGTCGGCTGCGGTGAGGGCTTGATCCAGTGCCTCGGCCTGGTTGGAGGGGATGACCTCGTCATTGGTCGTGTGGATCACGAAAATGGGGGGCAGTTTGCCAGCGATGAACACCGGCGAAAAACCGTAGAAGAAAGCCGGATCGCGGTCGGGGCGGCCCAGTGCGGCCACGGCGCTGTCGTACGGCTGCGGGATGGCCAGGTCCGCGTCGTAGAGCGCCTGGATGCCCAGGAACGCATCGCTGATGCCGCCAACGTCAACAACAGCCGCTGGTGGAGCGGGCAGGTCGGCCAGGGCTTTGAAGAGAATAAGCGAGCCAAAGCTGCCTGACATGGCGACCCAGTTGCCGTCAGGCTGACCGAGGGGTGTCAACTTGCCGCTTTGCCAGAGCTGCAGGGCCGCGCGGAAATTGCGCGCGTGCTGATCGATGTCCAGGCCGCCGCTTGTGTGAGGACCAAGAGCTAGGACGGAGTTGCTGTTGCGCGTAAGTGCAACGGATGCGGCGTTCCAATTGAGGGGGTGGCTGGGATAGATAATGACTAGTGTAGGGGCTCGGTCGGAGACCGGCCCGAGCGGGTTAGCTGGGAGATAGATCTGCCCGTTGTCGATGGTCACTCCGTCCAAGGTGAACGTGAATGGAATTCGAGTGGCGACCATTGGTTCGGGGAACTGCGAGCTTTCTTCGCGCGGTTTTCCGATGATCAGGCCGGCCGGCTCGACCGGTTGCGGCTGATGGATCGGCAACTGGAAGTCGATGCCAGTCTGGGTCTGGCCCGGCCGCACTTGCACTTGCGCGCCGTTGATCGCGTCGTAGCCCCAGGCGCCGGCCATGGGGACGTACCGCCCCGGCGGCAGGCCGTCGATGCGGTACAGGCCCTGTGCATCGCTGCGGCTCTGGTAGACTTGACCGCGCACGGTAGAGACCAGAGCAACGGCGCCAGGCAGAGGGTTCCCGCCGGAGTCGCGGATCACGCCGGCCAGGCTTCCCGGGGGTGGAGGGTCACGGTAAACCAGGACAGGTGGAAAGGTCTTGCGGATCTGGTACTCGACCACATTGCGTAAGGCCTGCGCCTCCGGCGAGCAAGCGGTCAATGCCGTGAGGATGCTGAGCAGTGCGAGTAGGATGAAGCCAGCTCGAAAGTAATAGTGTTTTCGCATGGTGCATGGGGATCAGCAAAATGTTAGGACGGGTTATATCTAAGCACATGTTCGGCAAAAATGCCATTGTCGGTGTCCGGTCGGGTGTGCATCGCGTGCGTGCAAACCCTTCGGGTGTTAGACCCTTCGGGTGTTAGACCCTTCGGGTGTTAGCCCCTTCGGGTGTTAGACCCTTCGGGTGTTAAGACCCTTCGGGTGTTAAGACCCTTCGGGTGTTAAGACCCTTCGGGTGTTAAGACCCTTCGGGTGTTAGACCCTTCGGGTGTTAGACCCTTCGGGTGTTAGACCCTTCGGGTGTTAGACCCTTCGGGTGTTAAGACCCTTCGGGTGTTAAGACCCTTCGGGTGTTAAGACCCTTCGGGTGTTAAGACCCTTCGGGTGTTAAGACCCTTCGGGTGTTAAGACCCTTCGGGTGTTAAGACCCTTCGGGTGTTAAGACCCTTCGGGTGTTAAGACCCTTCGGGTGTTAAGACCCTTCGGGTGTTAAGACCCTTCGGGTGTTAAGACCCTTCGGGTGTTAAGACCCTTCGGGTGTTAAGACCCTTCGGGTGTTAAGACCCTTCGGCCCAATTTTCGCACCAAAATTGGGCCGAAGGTCGGTCCCCCACGAAAACTACACACCTACGATTACGAAATCCATGGTAGATAATCAGCAGGATTTCTGATATAATGGAGACACTCCCATAGCCGGCCTGCACCCGGCACCTGTTTGCGCACATCAGGAGGCTCCCATGAATTCCCCACACCGTTCATCCACACCTCTGCGCTATCTAAGCGCGCTGCTCATCGCTGTGCTGTTGCTGGGCCTCGGCCTGGCCGCAGCCGGCGCAACCCCTCTGGCGCAGTCGGCAGGCGGCCAGGAATCGCTTCCCCCCACCCCACCCCAGGACACCTACCGCGTGATCGGCTGGAACGATCTGGGCATGCACTGCCTGGACGATACGTACAACACCTTTTCGATCCTGCCGCCCTACAACAACCTGTGGGCGCAGGTCGTGCGCGAGCCGGCCGGCGGAGGCGAGCCGCAGGTCGTCACCAGCGGCGTCACGGTGGAGTACAGCTTCGTCGACAACACCTATTCGGCTGGCAAGGTCAATTTCTGGACCTATGCCCAGCAACTGTTCAACTTGCCCCAGCCGCTACCGCCCAATGTCGGCCTGGCGGGCAACGGAATGAGCGGGCCCATGGCCGTGCAAGGCAACCACTTCAAGGCTGAAGGTGTGCCAATCACGCCATACACCGACAGCCAGCCCACCGTGCGGCAGCCCTACCAACTGACTCACATGGTCGCAAAGCGCACTGCGACCGGCGAGATCCTGGCCGAGACAATGGTCGTGGCGCCTGTCTCCGACGAGATGAACTGCGTCAACTGCCACCACGACGGCGGTGTGGGCGGCATCAGCACCGGCAACTATCGGACCAACATCTTGACGCTGCACGACGAAGAAGAAAACACGAACCTGATGGGGAACCGGCCTGTGCTTTGCGCCGGCTGCCACGCCTCACCGGCGCTGGGCACGCCGCTGCAGCCTGGTATTCCGTATTTCTCCCATGCCATGCACAAAAAACACGCCCCTGAAGATGAAGCCACGACCGCCAAGGCGATCACCTGGCTGCGCGGCACAGGTACGCTCGGAAAGATGCCGGTCAACCCCAACGACGGCACCAACGATTGCTATCAATGCCATCCGGGCGTGCAGACCGCCTGCCTGCGCGACGTTATGTCACAGGGCGGGATGTGGTGCACCGACTGCCACGGTGACATGAACGCCGTAGGCAATGAGAACCGGATCCCCTGGGTGGATGAGCCACGCTGCGGCGATACGGCCTGCCACGGACCGCAATACGCCGAGAACCCAGGCACACTCTACCGCAACTCCACCGGGCACGGCGGGCTGTACTGCGAGTCCTGCCACAACAGCACGCACGCCATCCTGCCCAGCCGGGAGGCGCGCGACAACATCCAGACCATCGCCCTGCAGGGCTACGCCGGCGCGATCACCGAGTGCACCGTCTGCCACGGACTGACTGTGCCGGCCGGCCAGGGGCCGCACGGCATGGCCTGCACCCTGTCGGCCGACGTCAACCACGACAACGCCGTCAATGTGGCCGACATCATCGCCACCGCGGGCGCCTGGAACATCCTGCCGGTAAACCCGAGCGTACGACCTGGATCACGACGGCGACGTGGACGTGCGGGATGTGATGCTGGTGGCCAAGTGGTTTGGCGCAGTGTGCCAGGTGTAACTAGGGTGACGATCTCTATCCATCCCCTTTCCACCCATGACGAGATCCGCGCCGTCGAACAGTTGCAGCGCGAGGTGTGGGGTCTGCCCGACGTTGAGGTCGTACCGCTGCACATGCTGATCACTGCGGCCAAGAACGGCGGCCTGCTGCTCGGCGCGTTCGACGGCGAAACTCTTGCCGGTTTCGTCTTCGGCTTCCCCGGGCTGACGCCGGATGGCAAGCTGAAGCATTGCTCGCACATGGCCGGCGTGCACCCAGACTACCGCGATCGCGGCCTGGGCTATTCACTCAAGCTCGCGCAACGTTTACATGTCCTCGCCCAAGGCATCGACCTGATCACCTGGACCTTCGATCCGCTCGAAACCCGCAACGCCAGCCTCAACTTCCACAAGCTCGGCGCCGTATGCAACACCTACATCCCAAATCTCTACGGGGATATGCGAGATGGCCTCAACACCGGCCTGCCCAGCGACCGCTTCCAGGTGGACTGGTGGATCGCCAGCGAGCGGGTGGCGCAACGGCTGGCAGGGCAACCCCCCTCCAACTCCCCTCTAGGAAGGGGGAGGGCCGGAGCGGAAACGCTAATTTTGGCCGACATCGCCTCGGCGCTCCCTTCTGACCCTTCCCCCTCGGAGGGGGGAGCTGGAGGGGGGTTGATCACGATCCCAACCGATTTCCAATCGCTCAAGGCCGCCGATATCGAACAGGCACACGCCTTGCGTCTGCGCACCCGCAGCCTGTTCGAAACGGCCTTCGCTTTAGGCTACTGTGTCACCGATTTTTTCGTTGACGGCGAACAAGGGTATTATCGGATCGAAAAGTCATGACGATTGGACCTTTCTTCCGAGAAAGGTCCAATCTGAACCTACCGAGACTCCATCAACAACCAGATTGGACCTTTCTCGGAAGAAAGGTCCAATCGCAGTCCTGTCCAAGTTTCAGATTCGGACCGTTCTCGGAAGAACGGTCCGATCAATCCACCAACCATGATCATCAATCAAATCGACCTACACCACATCGAACTGCCCTACGTCCATCCTTTCGAGACGAGCTTCGGCCGCGAGTTTACGCGCCATAGCATCCTGGTGGCGGCCCAAGGCGACGGCTTGACCGGCTGGGGCGAGTGCGTGGCCGGGGCCGGGCCATGGTACTCGTACGAGACCATCGAGACGGCCTGGCACGTACTGCGCGACTATCTCATCCCGGCCGTGCTGGGCCAGGACCTGGCCGCGCCACAGGAAGTGGTGGCGCGCTTCAGGCGGGTGCGCGGGCACGCGATGGCGCGGGCCGCGCTGGAGAACGCAGTGTGGGATCTGCTCGCCCAAGCCGGAAGCCTGTCGCTGGCGAACATGCTGGGCGGCACGCGTACGCACGTGCCCGTTGGCGTCAGCGTGGGCATCGAGCCGACGCTCGACGAGCTGTTGGCGCAAGTTGAGGGCTTCGTCGCCGAAGGCTACGGCCGGGTCAAGCTCAAGATCAAGCCCGGCTGGGATGTGGCTGTGGTGCGGGCCGTACGCGAGCGCTGGCCTGACCTGCCGCTGCAAGTCGACGCCAACTCGGCCTACACCCTGGCCGACGCGGCGCATCTGGCCGAGCTGGACGCCTTCGACCTGCTGCTGATCGAGCAGCCACTGCACCATGACGACATGGTCGACCACGCGGTGCTCCAAAGACAGCTGAAGACCCCCATTTGCCTGGACGAGAGCATCCACTCGCCGGAGCACGCCCGCTGGGCGCTGGACATCGACGCCTGCCGCGTGATCAACATCAAGGTCGGGCGGGTCGGCGGCTTCACGGCCGCCGTGCAGATCCACGATCTCTGTGTCGAGCGCGGCGTTCCCGTGTGGTGCGGCGGCATGCTGGAGACCAACATCGGCCGCGCCGGCAACCTGGCGCTGGCCGCCCTGCCCAACTTCACCCTGCCCGGCGACATCTCAGCCTCGGCGCGCTACTACGCGCAGGACGTCGCCGAGCCGAATTTTGTGCTCAACACCGACTCGACCATCACCGTGCCCAAGGCGCCAGGCTTGGGCGTGCAGGTGATCCCGGAGCGGCTGGCTTGCCGCCCGTCTGCGCCATCTGGCGCTCACAGCCAATTAAGCCCCTCGCGACCAACCCGACTCAAAGCGCCGGAGGCAACTGCCTCCGGCGCTTTCATTTATTTTAATGATCCGCGCGGGTCGAGTAGGGTCTGGCGGTGCTCTGCGACGATCAACTTGATCACCCGTGACTCGCCAGTTATCGACAACCGCCGCCAGGACCTACTCGACCTACGCTGATAGACCATCTGCGGCGTATCGAGACCTGTTGAATTCGATACGGTATCCACTATGGCGGAACCGGTGCTCTTATTGGCTGGAGCGGCTGGGTGCGCAGCGGCCACCACCAGCCATACCACCACGGCCACGCCGGCCAGCGGCGCCACCACGGCCACCACCAGCGCAAGTACCAGGGCCGCCACCACGGCGACCAGATCCACCAATTCCACCACCACCAGGGGCGTAGGCTCCAGCCGCACCACCACCACCACGGCCACCAGAAGCCGCCCCACCACCATGGCCAGCGGAACCAGCCGCCCCACCCGTTCCAGGGGCCCCACCACCAGACGCCCCACCACCAGGGACGCCAGGGGTGCCACCAGTTCCACCAGAACCAGCCGCCCCACCAGGGCCACCAGCCCCAGCCGAACCACCAGGGCCACCAGAAGCCGCCCCACCACCAGGGCCACCACCACCAGCCCCAGCTCAGCCAGAAAGGCAGGCGCCAGCCGGACCAATTCAGCCACCACCAGGGCCACCAAAAGCCGCCCCACCACCACGGCCACCACCAGCGCCACCACCAGCCGCACCACCAGCCCCACTTAAAGGGCCAATTCCACTGCCAGTGCCACCACCCGCGCCAGTGGAACCACCACCAGGGCCACCACCAGCCTCCCCACCACCAAGGGAACCACCACCAGCCCCAGCCAAATTGCCAGGGCCACCACCACCAGTGCCAGGCCCACCCCCACCAGGGCCACCAGACGTTGCCCCACCAGGGCCACCACCAGCCGCCCCACCACCAGTGCCATTGCCACCACCACCAGCCACCCCACCAGGGGTTGGCCGGCCACCACCAACGCCACCACCACCAGCGCAAGCCCGACCAGCCCCACGGCCCATACCACCAACCCCACCAGGCGTAGGGATGATAGAGCCACGGCCAGCTGCTGACCCACCACCAGGGATGCCAGAACCACCACTGCTCACCCGTGGGATCATTGTACGTGACCGGGTTGTTGCCCACGTAGGCGTAAAGCGGCATCACGGTCATCAGCTCCAGCGAGTTCTGCCAGCAGCTCACACACGGCGCCAGGATCAAACCCTGGTAGATCGGATCGGTCTGCAGGAAGCGGCCATCGCGCGGGTCATAGACACGGGTGCGGTAGTCGTACAGCTTGCTGACCGGGTCGAGCTGGCGGCCCGTGAAGAGGAGGTCGTTTGGCACGTTAACGAGCTGGCTGAAAGTGTCGCCGAACGCCTTGTACTCGTAATCGTTGCTTGCAGCGCGCTGACCTGATCGACGATCTGGCGGGTCGAGCCGAGCGCGTCTTTGAGATAGAAGGCCGGATTGCCCGTCGCAGCGTCGATGCGGGCCAGTCCCTCGTCGATTTCCTGGCCGAAAAGATAGGTTGCGGTCAGGGCCGGCGTCGACGGTACCGCCATGTTGTATTCGGCCAGCACGTTGGGCCCGTCGTAGACCATGGCCTTGTTGCCCGCCGTCCCGGCGATCAGCACCTTGTTGCCCAGGCCGTCATACCTCGACGCCTGCAGTTGCCCAGTAAGCAGGTTCTGATACTCCACCAACCGCCCGTCGCAGTCGTAGCGGAACCGCTCGGACAGCGGCTCGGCCGGCGGCTGCACCACCGTGCTCTGACGCTGGGCCAGGTTGCCGCTGGGGGTATACTGGTAGACCAGCTGCCGGATTGGCTGCGGTCCCAGGAACTCGGTCACAAGGGTCGTCCGATGGGCATTGTCGTATCCCGTCTAGGTCGACTTGCTGGTCACTGGGTCCTGGCTCTGCAGGCGGTTGCCCACCGGATCGTAGCTGTAGGTCGTGTTGTAGGCCACCGGGCCGGGCGGGAGGGTCTGCTGGCGCTGCTCGTGCACCAGCCGGCCCAGGCTGTCGACTTCATAGCCGATCTGGGTCTGCACGCCGCCCTTGAGCACGGTCTCCGATCGTCCGGTTGCCGTCGGCGTCGTAGGTGTAGGTGAACTGAGAGCGCACGGTCGTACAGGTCGCGTTGGTGCAGTGCTTGACGCTGCTGATCCGTCCCGTGCTGTCGTAATTGTAGTCGCTGAACGCCGACGGCACGCCGTTGGTCCGGTACAGCGCGGTATCCAGCCTGCCGCCGGGCGTATAGGTCTTGGCCACGCTGACGGTGTTGGCGCCAGCGGTGCGCGCGATCTGCGTCAACCGGTTGTTGGCATCCCACGTCTGCGCCACCTGCACCGGCGCCGGCAGGCCGGGCAGGGTGTAGGTCTTCTGCACCGGGTTGCCCACCAAATCGTAGGCGTAGGCGATGTTGTAGGCCAGGGTGGGCGTGATCGCGCCGCTAGCCTGGATGACCCGGTTGCGGCCGTCGTAGGCGAAGCTGGTGCTACTAACTACACCCGCTGCACCCGCACCGTGGGCCGCCACCAGCGTCGCGTTGCCCATGGCGTCGTAGTTCTGGATGACGTAGGCCCCATCGCTGGTGTCCGTGCGGATCAGCCGGTTCAGCGGATCGTAGCTGTAGTCGATCGTGCAGGTCTGATTAGGCAGTTGCTTCTGCACCAGGTTGCCGAGCGCGTCATAGGCGTACGCCGTCATAAAGCCCATGGGATCGGTGGTCGTGGCCAGTCGTCCCAGGCCATCGTACGTGTACTGCCACACCCTGCCGTTGGCGTCGGTCATGCTGGTGCGGTTGCCGGCTGGGTCGTAAGTGAAGCTCGTGGACGCAGTCAGCCCGTCCGCGCCGAGCTTGGTCTCGCTCTGGACGCGGCCCAGGGCATCCAACAACAGCTGAACCCGCGTCCCGCGCGGCGACTCGATCGCCGTCTGCAGGCCGGCCAGGCTGTACTCCAGCGATGTCGTCTCGCCGGCGTTGTTGGTCACATCGGTCAAGTTGCCGCTGGAATTGTAGACGAAAGTCGTCGTCTCGCCGCCGGCGTTGGTGACGGACGTGGCGTTGCCGCGGCCGTCATAGCCCATCGTGGTGACGCCGCCCAACGGCTCGATCACCCCGATGATGCGGTTTTGATGGTCGTACTGGAACGTGGTGACCTGGCCTCTGGCGTTGGTCACGCTCAGGACGTTGCCCACCGCATCGTACTGATACTGGGTCGTGTGCCCAAGGGCGTCCGTCTCGCCGGTCTTGTGGCCTGCCAGAGTCGTAGGTCGACGTCTCCTCTCGCCCCAAAGCATCCACCACCCGCACCAGGTCGCCCGCCAGATTGTGCTCGTATTGGAGCTCCGTGCCGTCGGGGTTGGTGATCCGCGTGACCCGGTCGGCGGCGTCCATGTGGAAGGTCGTGACCTGGCCCAGCGCATTGGTGATCGTGCGGACCATGGCCTGGTCGTCGTAGGCCAACTGGGTGATCTGAGGCGTCGGGCTCAGGGCGTTGGCTACGACGCGCGTGGGCCGGTCCATGGCGTCGTATTCAATCTGTGTCTCCCGGCCCAAGCGGGTCGGTCACCTTGATCAGCCGGTCCACACTATCGTAGACGTAGGTTGTCGTCTCGCCTAACGCGTCTGTCACCGCGGTCTTGTTGCCTCGGGCATCGTAGGTGTAAGTCGTCTCGTTGCCGTCTGGGTTCGTCGCGTTGAGCAGGTTGCCCACGGCGTCGTAGGCCATGGTCGTCTCGCCGCCGTTGGGCGCGACGATGCTCGTCTGCCGGTCGAAGGCGTCGTACGTGAAAGTCGTGACAAAACCGGCAGCATCGGTGTCAGATATTTTGCGATTGAGCAGGTCGTAGCCCATCAGGGTGGTATTGCCGGCGTTGTCCTGGGTCTGCACCAGATTGCCGCGCAGGTCGTACGTGTTCAGCGTCTGCCTGCCGAGCGCATCGACGATCGTCGGTGGGCTGACCGCGCGCGTTGTTGGCGAAGGTCGTTACGTGACCGAGCGGGTCGGTCATGCCGGTCAGATGGCAGGTCGCCGGATTGTAGCTGTTGGTCGTGACCCGGCCCATGGCATCGGTGGTTGACACCAGCTGGTTGCAGGTGTCGTAGGTAAAGAGCGTCTCCAGCCGGGCCGGGTTGCCCGGAGTGGGATGGGCGCTTTCGAGACGGATCAAATTGCCGCGCGCGTCGTACTCATAGTCGTTGCCGTTGGACCCGCCAAGGTGGGCGAGATTGCCACGGGCATCGTAGCTGTACGGCATCGTCATGCCGCTGGCGAGGTTTGCGACCTGGGTGACCTTGCTGTTTAGGTCGAACTGAACCTGGGTCGCCCGGCCGACGGAGATCGGTCACGACCGTGACGCCGGGCGCACTGTAGTTGTAGGTCTGCGGGGCGGCGGTTCCTGGCAGTTGCAATGACACCACGCGCGAGCTGCCGTCATAGCCGTAGGTCGTAACTTGCCCCAGGGCGTTGGTATCGGTCGCCAGCAGATTGCCGGCCAAATACCCGTAGCTGTGCCAAGGCGACCCATAGCGCTCCACCCCGGTCAGATTGCATCCGGTGCCGTATTGATAGGTGACCGTGCGGCCCGTATGGTCCGTCACCGTGTTGATCACCGGCACCGAGCAGGCGGAGTTGTTGTAGGTAAACTGCAGCGAGGCGCCGGAGACGCTAGCGGCCGAGGCCAGCAGGCCGGCGGCGTTGTAGAGCAGAGTAGCGCTGTTTGCGTTGCGATCGGTCACGCCTTGCAGCTTGCCGGCTGTCAGCGAGAGCGTAAGTGGGGAGAAGAAGCGGTAGACCATGCCCTCGCGCGTGCGCAGCTCGACGTCCCCGCCGGGCGGCCAGACGATCTGGCTGGTGATGGCGTCGCCGTATGCTTCATTCCACAGCCAGTAGCGCTGATCGACCTGACCGCACGTTCGGTTGAAGGCCGCGCCGACCACCTGAACGTCTCGGATGTCCACCCGATCGTCGAGCGGCACCTCTACATCGTAGATGGGATCGTAGCCGGGGTTGCCCAGGGCCGTGTTCCAATGGCTGGCGTCGAGTTGAATATCGAGGACGTCGATGGGCCCGCCTGAGCGGTTGACGTCCTGCCGGCAGCTGAGCGGATAGCGCACAATCTCGCCGTCCCCTTTGTGCACCAGAAGACTGCCGTCAGGGTCGAGCTCGACGAACCAGTTCAGGCTATGGGTCCACTTGCGGCCTAGGGGAGTATTTGGGGTAAGGGCCGGGTCGGCCCGCGCGTTGTAGGCGACCTGCAATCCGAACGCGGGTCCGGCGCCGTTGACCTGGAAATGGAGGTCGCTGAGGAAGAGGTTACCGTTCGTTACGTTGACACCGTCTATGAGCTGGACGGGAACGTCGGCCGGGTTGCCGTTTTCGGCTTGGCCCATGCCCAGGCCATTGCGACCGGGCGGTGGGCTAAGCTGCGGAAGCTCCGGAGGCCCGTTCATCGGGCTACTCGCCGGAGCGGCTTGGCCTGTTGTGGCGCCGATCAGCGAAAACACGACGATCAGCGACAGCACGAGATTTAACCTGCGCTTGCGTGTTACCACAGCGACCTCCTCTCGGGCCTAATTCTGCCCGCTAATACAATCCACCCCTGATCGGGAAAAACGCCTGGCCTGGACCGGCCAGCGCTCCCGCGAAACGTAGCGTGCGATGAAGTGGTCGCAAAGAAGTTCTCTGTTTAGTCTACTATTTTTCAACGTAGCACACGCGCTTTTGTGTCGCATTCAACAAAATTCGTACAAGAAACGCGCCAGCGACCGCAACCCGTAAAGATGGGAGGATTTGACAGCGCTCTTGGCAGCGAATACAATGACGCGGTTCTAGATCGCAAATGCGTCAAGCCAGACCTGACACGTGTCCGTCGTCTCGTGCTTCGGACAGCTGTCAGGTCTTTGTCACTGCAAGAAACGAGGAAGGACGCGTGTCGACTATCCCTTCGGTCGCCGATTGGCCCGCCGGCGACGCCGACTTGTCGCCAATTGAGCGCCTACAGCACCGGGTGATCTTCCAGCCAGCCGGCCGTCAGGGCCTCGTCCCTGACGGAACCAGCCTGCTGGATGCCGCGCGCCTGCTGGGCGTTCAGATCGAGTCGATCTGCGGCGGCCGGCAGACCTGCTCCAAGTGCCAGGTTCGCGTCGAGGAGGGCTATTTCACGCGCTACAGCGTCGAGTTCGACAGCCGATCACGTCAGCAGCGAGGCGGAGCGGGAGCAAAGCTACCGGCTGGAAAAGGGCCTGTTGCCTGGCTGCCGCATGTCGTGCGCGGCCTTGGTGCAGGGCGACGTGCTGGTGACCGTGCCCGAGGAGAGCCAGGCCCACAAACAGGTGGTGCGCAAGGCCGCCACCGAGCGGGCGATCCGGATCAACCCAGCCTCGCGGCTGTGTTATGTCGAACTACCCCCGGCCAGCCTGGAGGATGAGCGCAGCGACTGGGCGCGACTGGCCGACGAGCTGGCGGCCCGCTTTGGCCTGGAGCGCGGCCTGCTGAGGATCGATTTCGCAATCCTGCCCACCCTGCAGCCGGCGCTACAGGCCGGCCGGACCCGGCTCGCCGATGGTCACCTCGTGCATGGCGTAACCGCTACCGTCTGGCAGGACCAGGAGGTGATCCGTGTCCAACCCGGCTATCACGAGCTGGCCTACGGCGTGGCGGTGGACGTGGGCACGACGACCGTGGTGGCCCATCTGAGTGAGCTGCGCACCGGCCGGCTGCTGGCCACCGAAAGCTGCATGAACCCGCAGATCAGCTATGGCGAGGACTTGATCTCGCGCATCTCCTACGCCATGGAATACGCCAACGGCCTGGCTATGTTGAACAACGCGGTGATCCAGGCGCTCAACGGGCTGATCAACGACGCGACCGCCAATGCCGGCCTTGTGCCGGAGGATGTCGTCGATCTGGTGGTGGTAGGAAACACCATCATGCACCACATTTTCCTCGGCATCGATCCCCGGGAGCTAGGCGGCGCGCCGTTTGCACCGGCGATCAAGGAGCCGGTGGACGTGAAAGCCCGCGACCTGGGCTTGCGGGTCAGCCGCGGCGCTTTCGTCCACATGCCGCCGGTCGAGGCCGGCTACATCGGCGCAGACAACGTGGCGGCGATCATTGCGGAGGAGCCGCATCGACGCGACGCCATCACACTCCTGATCGACGTAGGCACGAACGGTGAGATCGTTCTGGGCAACCGCAACGAATTGCTTTCCGCCTCATCCCCTACCGGCCCCGCGTTCGAGGGCGCGCAGGTGCGCCACGGCATGCGCGCGGCGCCCGGCGCGATCGAGCGGGTGCGCATTGACCCGACCACTCTGGCGGTGCGCTTCAAGGTGATTGGGCGCGAGGAGTGGGTGGAGTCGGAGGTGTCACGTGTCGGGTATCAAGTGTCAGGAGACGGAGAAGAGGGATTGAGACCCAAAAGAGGCGCGGGAGCAGCGGCAGAGGCAGCGTGAGAAGGACCAGACGGAATTGAAGGCGGCTGGCATTTGCGGATCGGGCATTATCGAGGCGATTGCGGAGTTGTTTAAGGCTGGGCTGGTGGATGCCAGCGGCCGCTTCGTGGCCGCGGCGCCGACTGACCGGCTGTGCTTTGAGGCGCCCAACGGATCGTCGCGCCCGGGCAAGGCCCATTTTGTGCTGGCCAGACCACACGAGACCAGCACCGGCCGCGAGATCGTCGTCCACAGCGACGACGTCCGGGCTATCCAGCTCGCCAAGGCCGCGCTCTACGCCGGCGCCAAGCTGCTGATGCGCCAATATGGCCTGCAACAGGTGGACCGCATCGTGCTGGCCGGCGCGTTCGGGTCGTACATCGATCCGCTACACGCCATGATCTTGGGCTTGATCCCGGATTGTGACCTGGAGCACGTGTTCGCCGTAGGCAACGCAGCCGGCGACGGTGCGCTGATCATGCTGCTCGACCGCGACAAGCGACTGGAGGCGGCGCAGCTGGCCGAGACCATCCGCCACATTCAAACAGCCACCGATCCCTATTTCCAGGACGAGTTCGTCAACGCAATCCACCTCCCGCACATGCACGACCCATACCCGCACCTGGCGGCTGTGCTTGCCGACGCCGAAACGGCTCGCGTCATCACGGCCCCTAGCCGCGCCGATAGCAGCGAGACCGACAGCGACCGGGCGGCTCGCCGCAGTAAACGCAGAGAGAAGAGACAGGTGAAGGCTGCGAGCTGACAAGAGTGTCGGAGTGTCAGGTGTCGGAGTGTCAAGTCGGAGGTAGGCAGTCACCATTGACCCAATACTCCGACACATGACACCCTGACACCTGACACATGACACTCCGACACCTGACACACGACACTTTCGAGACCGCCACCCAGACACCATCGATCCCTCACGAAGACAGGTTTTCAAGGAAACAACCATGAGCGACCCGCTCGAAGGCCTGCCGCTAGAGCTGCAGGATCTCTACATCAAGATGCAGGATGACCTTTACGATGGCCTCAAGGCCGAGGTCGTCGAGGGCACGGTCGAAGCCCTGGATAAGTGGCAACAAGCGCCGGGCGATGTCCTCGACCGCGGCTTGGTGGCCGGCATGGAGATCGTCGGCGAGGATTTTCGCGACGGGATCTTGTTCGTGCCCGAAGTGCTACTCGCGGCCAAGGCCATGAAGGGCGCGATGGAAATCCTCCGGCCTCTGCTGACCGAGGCCAAAGACACCCATCGCCAGGGCACGGTGGTCATCGGCACGGTAAAAGGCGACATTCACGACATCGGCAAGAATTTGGTCGGCATGATGCTGGAAGGCGCGGGCTTCGAGGTGATCAACCTGGGTATCAACGTGGACGCCGATAAGTTCATCGCCGCGATCCGCGAGCACAACGCCGACATTCTGGGCATGTCCGCCCTACTGACGACGACTATGCCCTACATGAAAACCGTCATCACGCGGCTGATCGAAGACGGCCTGCGTGAAAAAATCATCGTCATCGTGGGCGGCGCGCCCCTCTCCGAAGCTTTTGCCGAGGACGTCGGTGCGGATCGCTACTGCAAGGATGCCGGCGTAGCCGTCGAAGCCGCTAAGGCGTTGATGCAGATGCGGCGGAGGCAGTGAGCAGTGAACAGTAAACAGTGAACAGTAAACTGATCCTTCACTGCTTTCCCGTTCACTGTTCACTGTTCACTGTTCACTGTTCACTGTTCACTGTTCACAAAACGACCCGAGAAAACCATGACAGACCACCTCCTAGAACTACTAGACCGCAAACCACTCGTCCTCGGCGACGGCGCGATGGGAACGATGTTACAACAGGCCGGCTTGACCGACGGCGGCGCGCCGGAGCTGTGGAACGTCACCCACCCGGACGCTGTGCGGGCGATCTACCAGGGCTATGCCGATGCCGGCAGTGACATTATCACGGCAAACACCTTCGGTGGCACCCGCTACCGCCTGAAGCTGCACCACCTCCAGGATCGGGTCTTTGAGCTCAACCAGGCCGGCGCCGCGCTTGCGCGTGAGGTGGCCGGCGTCGAGCGGCTTGTAGCAGGCTCGATGGGTCCAACCGGCGAACTGATCGAGCCACTCGGCAGCCTGACCCTGGACGACGCTCGGGCGGCCTTCGCCGAGCAGGCCCTCGGCCTTGAGGCCGGCGGCGCCGACTTCGTCCTGGTCGAGACCATGAGCGCGCTCGACGAGGTGCAGGCTGCCGTGGAAGGGGTCCGCCAGACCACGCAACTGCCGGTTGTGGTGACCATGACCTTCGACACCAACTTTCGGACGATGATGGGCGTGACCCCGGCGCGCGCTGTGCGAACCCTTTTCGAATGGGGCGTGACCGTGATCGGCGCCAACTGCGGCAATGGGCCGGCCGAAATCGAGCGCATCCTGTGGGAGATGGCCCAGGCCAAGCCAGAGGGCGCGATCTTGATGGCCCAGTCCAATGCCGGCTTGCCACGCTGGAGCGAAGGCGGCATCGCCTATGACGGCACACCCGATGTGATGGCCGGCTATGCCCAACGGATGCGAGCCCTGGGCGTGCGGGTGATCGGCGCCTGCTGTGGCAGCACGCCGGAGCACCTCGCCCGCATGCGTCAGGCGCTGGACGGGCCGCCGCTGGAGACCTATCAACCATCTTTTGAAGTTGGCGATACCTTGGCCGGTGACTCGTCACAGCGGCGCGCGGAGCGGCGATCTGCGCGACCCAAGGTCTCGTAGACGTACACATGCTTACTCAACCGGGCTTATTTCCTACTCAATCAGCTCGGTTGGTGACTGGTCAGAGCCGATGAGCGCAGATTGGACCTTTCTCTGAAGAAAGGTCCAATCCAAATCGTTAGGATCAAAGTACATGGCAAGCTTCTCGGCAAAACTACAACGACGCGATACACTGTTGCGAGGCCTGCTGCTGATCGTCGCGCTTGTGCTTGGGCTGGTGCTGGCGAACACCGCTGCATCGCTGTTTGCGGTTTGGCAATTGGACCCGGGCTCCACAGTGCCCGGTCCGTGGAGCGGTCTGTTTGATGCCCGCCGCGCGACCCAGAACACCGACTCGCTGGCCTTGCTGGGAACAGCGCTGTTCGGCGGCGCCAGCCTCGCCTGCCTGGTCTTCTTCCTCGAGCGCCTGGTCAAGACCCTCTGGCGCTGGCTGCGCGACCAGATCGACAAATGAATACGATGGACGGAGCAGTGCCATGGCGCTACATGCGATGGGACGCCGGTGAGGCTAAGGTCGTCGACGGCGCGCTGGTCGACGAACAGTGGGTGCACATCCACGTCAACGGCCTGGAGCTAGCATCGATCATGGCTAGCCCCGTCCAATTGGACTGGCTGGCGCTTGGCTTCCTGCGTTCCGAAGGCCTGATCGACGGCCTGCAGGATGTGCGATTGGTAGAGGTGTGTCCGAACAAGGCTTGCGTCGACGTCTGGTTGCACAAAGTGGACTTTGCGCTGCCTTCTCGAGCGATTGTCACCTCGGGCTGCGGCGGCGGGCTGACCTTCGACGACCTGAGCCAACGCGTGCCGCCGGTTCAGGATGACATGCGGTTGACACCGCAACAGATCAACGAGAGCATGCGCCAGCTGCTGGCGGCCGCGACGTTGTACGGCATTAGCCGCGGCGTGCATACGTCGGCGTTGAGCGATGGCCAGCGGCTCGTGGTGGTGGCCGAAGATGTGGGCCGCCACAACACGATCGACAAGCTCTGGGGTTTCTGCCTCAGCCAAGATTTGGATCCAGCCGGGCACCTGTTGCTGGCAACAGGCCGCATCAGCTCGGAGATGATCAACAAGGCAGCCAAGATGCGGCTGCCCGTCGTGGTCAGCCGGACATCACCCACCGGCCTGAGCGTGCGCCTCGCACAGGAGTGGAATATGACGCTCGTAGGCTACGCACGCGGGAATAGTTTCAACGTCTACACCGGTGAATGGCGACTGACCTGATAATAGGTCAAGCTCTGCATTCATAGTGATCACGGGTAAAAGCGAATGACTGATCAAATCAATCGTCAGCAATTGTTCGAAGATCTGGCCAATGCTCGCAGCGAGCTGATGCGTTCGCTGCTGTTTCTGAGCGAGCAAGAGGCGATGGTGCCGGGCGTCCATGGCGAATGGTGTGCGCGCGACGTCATCAGCCACATCACGGCGCGGGAATGCACAGCCTGGGCGGCCGTACACAATCTGGTGCAGGAAGGCGATCCTCAGTTTCCCAGCCCGCACGATGATCGCGAGTTCAACCAAGCTGCGGTGCGGCGGCGCAAGGAATTCTCGTTGCGCGAGATCATCGATGAAATGGATGGCATGCGCGGCCAGACCCTGAAATATACGCGCAAAATGCACAACAACGAGCTGTACGGCCTCTTCGAGGTCCGAGCCAACCACGACATGAAGAGCCTGGCCGAGGTGTTGCAAGAGTTGCTAGACCACGACTACCAGCATGCTGGCTCGATTTGGGCCTGGCGCGCCGAAACAGGCACCCTGCATCGGAGCAACTTCCGCCGGATACTCACCGGCGAGCGCAGCCAGTTGATGAATGCCCTTGGAGGCATGTTCGATAGAGATATGGTTTCCGAAGAAGTTTGCGGCTACTGGACCGTGCGCGACGTGATGGCCCACATCCTGAGTTGGGACGACGAGGTGCTGCGCACAACCACACATTGGACAGACAAGCGCCCCTGGCAGGATGAAGCGTTGTATGATGACGAATGGAACGAGATCGAGGTCGCCAAGCGGATGGATATGAGTGTAATCGACCTGGCGGACGGGCTTGCGACGTCCCACCGCCGGCTGGTACAGTTGTTCGATGAGTTGAGCGACCGGGACCTGGCGACTATGGGCTTGACGCCGTGGGGCGAACGCATGGCGCTACTCAGCTTCCTCCATCAAATGGCCAAACACGACGCGATGCACCGCCCCGATCTCGAGCGCATGCCGCGCCGAGCGCGGCGATGATTGCCAATCAAAAACGCCGAGCTTTGTGCAAGCTCGGCGTTTTTGATCTCGGTTTTTGGGCCGTACCGAGCTATGAGCTGACTGATGCCTTATAATTTAGTAGCTTTGACCTGGTTCCAGCAAAAGAGGGGAATCGGGCTGGTCGTCGACGACTCTGGCTCAGGCAGCGCGGTCAGTCGAGTGGCCTGGTCGAGGGTCAATCGCCGGTCATAAACAGCCGCCAGGGTTGAACCCATCCGGTCCATCGGCAGGCCCGACCGCACCATCATGTCGTCGTCTGCCCAATGCTCGCGTAGGGAACGATAGCTCCACTCGGCCGTGATCAATCCCTCGGTGGAGTCGGTTCCCATCTCAACCAAAATGCCGTTCGTGCGCGGGGTCAGCGCAGCCGGCGCGGCAATCAGCGAACGGCCGATATAGGGGGTGTCGTCGGCCGGGGTGAATGGGTTGTAACCGACGGCGAAGCTCGCTACGCCGTAGAGTTGGCTGTCCTCCACCCGGGCCAGCAGCCCCTGGCGCTGGCGGTGGACGTGCACCGGCTTGGTGACCGCTCCCAGGCCGATCAAGGCCTCGGCGCCGGCAAACGCCAACAGCCGCCCCGCCTCCGGATACAACGCGTCACCGCCGATCAGCAGCCCCAGCCGCCCAACCGGCGTCTGGATGGCCTGCCAGCCCCGGCCCGGCTCGACCAGGGGATGCTCATCGCCCGGCAGGACCACGGCAGCCTGTTGACCCAGTTGTTGGCCGTCCGGGCCGAAGACCATTGCCAGGTGGCGTACAACGCCGTCGGTCGGGTCTTCAAGATAGGACGAGCCCGCCACCACGGTCATGCCGTGGTGGCGAGCAATGGCGCCAAACAGAGACGTATAGCTCTCCCACACATCTTCAGGCCGGCGCAGCAGCAAGCCTTCGAGCGCAGCGCCGAAATCCACGCCTAGCATGCCGGCTGCGCCGCCGGCCAGCCGAGCCTGGGCGCGCGTCCAGAAGGATGCATTAATGCGCCGGGCCCGGTCCGCCTGCTTGAGCAGCCCCGTGCGCCCTCCTTTGGTCACCAGCGCCGCCGCCATCAGACCGGTAAACTGCGGGAAGACAAGCAGCCGCACGCGCTTGGTCTGCGCCAGGCGCACGAAGCGCAGGAGGTGTTGTTCGAGTTCCTCGCGATCCTGCGGCAGACGGATCTTTAGTTGAACACAGCCGACGACGATTTGGTCCATGGTACGCTCCGGAGGGGGAGAGCAGGATTTGCGGAATGGAAGGATCGGAAGGGAGTGCGCAAAATGGGATCGCCTCTCAGATCCTTCCATTCCGCAAATCCTGCTCTTTCCTCTATTGATTGGCCAGCAACACGTCCCTAGCAGAAGCCAACCGCGCGACGGTGCGGTCGCGGCCAAGAATCGCAATGGTCTCGAACAACGGCGGCGAGACCTTGGTGCCGGTGACTGCTACGCGGATCACCTGAAAGAGCTGGCGCACTTTGAGCCCCAGCTCCTCGGCGAGCTCGCGCAAGGTCAACTCGATGGGATCGTGTTCGAACTCCTGCAACGCGCCAAGCGCGACCATGCTGGCCTCGAGTGCCGCCACCGTCTGCGCTGCGGTCATCTTTTCGGCGATCAGCTCGGCGGGTTCCGGGTAGCTGAGCAGGCCATCCTCGAAAAAGAAGGTAAGCATCGGCCCGGCCTCGGCCAGGGTTTTGATACGCTCTTTGATCAATGGCACAGCCGGCCGCAGCTCCGGCCGCTTGGCCATCTCGTCCTCGCTCATGTGTAAACTCTTGGCGACAAAGGGCAACAATCGGACGTACAGATCGTCGTCCTCTAAATTGCGGATCGTGACGCCGTTGAGCCAGGCCAGTTTCTCGTAGGGAAAGGCGGCCGGCGCCGGGTTGATACCAGAGATTTCAAAGGCATCGATGGCCTGTTGCTGCGAAAAGACTTCGGTGCTGCCGTCCAGGCTCCAGCCGATGTTGGCCAGAAAGTTGAACATCGCCTCCTGGACGTAGCCGACAGCTTTGTAGTTCTTGACATAGACCGGGATCGTCGTACCGTCGGGGTTATGGATCTCCCGCTTTTTCATCTTGCCCTGGCCGTTGGGGTTGAGGATCACCGGCAAGTGCGCCCAGACCGGCGGCTGCCAGCCAAAGGCCTGGTAGAGCAGCACGCCTAGCGGCACGCTGCTCAGCCACTCGTCGCCGCGCATAATGTGGCTGATCTGCATGAAGTGGTCGTCTACCACAGCCGCCAGGTGATAGGTCGGCCACCGATCGGTTTTGAGCAACACGGCATCCTGCAGCAGGCTGTGGTTGAAGCTGATATCGCCGCGGATTGCGTCGTGGAAAGTCGTCTTGCCCTTGAGCGGCTCGATCGCCAGACGAATGACGGAGGGATCGCCGGCGGCCTCGTGCTGGGCGCGTTGCTCGCGAAGTCAGCGTGCGACAGTGGCGATCGTAGCCGGTCTGTTGCTTTTTTGTCCGTTGCTCGGCGCGCACGGCCTCCAGCCGCGCCTCCGTACAGTAGCAGCGATAGGCGTGGCCGTTCTCCAGCAGCCAGTTGGCCCACTGTTGATAGATCGGCAGCCGCTGGCTTTGCAGATACGGCCCGTAATCGCCGCCGACCTCAGGACCCTCGTCCCAGTCCAGGCCCAGCCAGCTCAGGCTCGCTTCGATGTCGCTGAGCGAATCTTTGACCAGGCGTTTGCGGTCGGTGTCCTCGATCCGCAGGATGAATTTGCCGCTATGACGGCGGGCGAACAGCCAGTTGAAGAGTGCCGTACGCGCCCCGCCGACATGCAGATAGCCGGTCGGGCTGGGCGCAAAACGGACGCGAACGGGGGTAGTATCAGTTGACATGATGGGTTAACTCGTTTGCAGTGTGAATCTCGGCCAGCTCGCCGTGCCGGATGCTCGCTGCTCGGGCCGGTCGCTACCGGCCGTGAGCGGCCCAAGCGATTTACATCGCTCGGTCGGAGACCGGCCCGAGCAGGGTAATGATTTTACGATCCCGAGACCTGCGCCTCCGCGATGTACTGCTCTCGCAGAACGTCGATAACAATCCTTTCGCCGGAGTCCGGGTCCACAACGTACCAGTGTTCCCAGCCATTGCACGGCGCTTGCTTGATCTCGCGTCCAACCTGGTGGATCGACCCGGTACCGCCGGCGTACGCCAAAGATCCGTTGGCCAGGACAGTGGCGGCGAGGTCGCCCGTCCTGCCAAAATAGAGCGTTTGGCCAGGCTGGATCAACCCGCTTTCCACCAGTAAACCAAAGGGTACCCGCTGGCGGTTGCGCTTCGTGTGCTGGACAAACACCTCTTCCGAAAAGGGCGTTGGCTGGATGGCGTCCAGGCGCTGGCGGGCGACGCTCACGTAGCCTGGGTCGCGCTCGATGCCGATCCAGTGCCGGTGCAGCTTCTTGGCCACCGCGCCCGTGGTACCGCTGCCAAAAAAGGGGTCCAGCACCACATCACCCGGATTGGAGCTGGACAAAATGACCCGATACAGCAGCGCTTCAGGCTTCTGGGTCGAATGCGCCTTCGAGCCATTGACCTTGACCCGCTCCTTGCCGGTGCAAAGCGGCAGGTCCCAATCGCTGCGCATCTGCAAATCATCGTTGAGCGATTTCATGGCCTGGTGGTTGAAGGTGTAACGGCCGCCCTTGATCTTCTGCGCCCAGATCAAGGTTTCGTGCGCCTGGGTGAAACGAACGCCGCGGAAATTAGGCATCGCGTTCGACTTGATCCAGGCAATCTCGTTCAGAATCAAAATCCAAGGTCCATCATGATCGTGCCGACGCGATGGATGTTGTGGTATGAGCCGATCACCCAAAGCGTGCCTGTGTCCTTGAGTAGACGTCGACAGCCCGTGAGCCAGGCGCGCGTGAAGGCGTCGTATTCCTCGAAGCTGTCGAAACGATCCCAGTCGTCGTCGACCGCGTCGACAAGGGTCATGTTCGGCCGCCACAGATCCTGCGAAAGCTGCAAGTTGTACGGAGGATCGGCGAAAATGAGGTCCACCGACTTCTCCGGAAGCGAAGCCATGACCTCGATGCAGTCGCCTTGGATAATTTGATCAACAACTCGTATGGGTTCAGCCATCGCATCGATCGATCCATTCAAATTCCGGTTTCCCGGCCTCCGGCATTCGTTGTCCGCATTCGTTGTGATATTGCGGACGGCGAATATCACAACGAATGGCGGACAACGAATGCCGGAGCGGCAAGCAACTACTTCTAGGTCAATGCAGTGCCGTCTGCAGCTGGCGAATACAGACGAGCACCCGCGCCTCGCGGCTGCGGGCGGCTGCCGGGTTGGCCGACGGCCAGGATGCAGTGACGCAGCTCGACAGCCAGCCCGGCCGGGAAGTCGGGCCGATGGCTGAGGCGCTCGGTCAGCAGCTGGTCGCTCAGGGCCGGCACGCCCAGCCAGGCCACGGCTTTGGCGCCGTTGCCGCCCGGCACCGCCTGGACCGCGCCGATGTCATGCAACAAAATGGCCGCCAGCAACAGGTCAGCGTCTAGCTCAGGACTCACCTGCGACAGCGGCGCGGCGAGCTCGACAAGCTCCGCCGTGCGGGCCAACAGCTCACCTGGCCGTTCGGGCG
The DNA here is from genome assembly GCA_963709505.1 of uncultured Chloroflexia bacterium. Classification (GTDB taxonomy): domain Bacteria; phylum Chloroflexota; class Anaerolineae; order JAAEKA01; family JAAEKA01; genus CAVPXC01. The sequence goes on from CAVPXC010000005.1 coordinate 337,991, forward strand.
GCGCCAGGCTCAGGACGGCGAGCAGATCACTGTCTTCGAAGACACTCGCAAGCAGATCGTGCAACGGTGGCTGGCTGACCCGGCCAATCGCGCCGTGAATCATCCGCAGAGCCTCGGCGACATCGGCAACCGGTGGGCCAAGTAGCTCGGCCATGCCCGACAAGAGCTCGCCCGCCGGCTCCAGGCTGTCGATCCGCAGGCGAATGCGGTCCTGATACAGCTTCGCCCGGCCTTCGACCCGCACGACTTCGCCAGGACTGAGCCAGCCGGCGACCTCTTCGGCGCCCTGCCAGAGCCGCGCCTCTGCCTGTCCCGTGCGATCGGCCAGCAACAAGTGCATGTACTGGCCTTTGCTCTCATCCCGATACGGTGCAAGCCGGGCCTCGACAACCCGAAAGATGTCGCTCACCGGGTCATCGGGCTTGAGATCGGCGATATAGGTTCGTTTCATGCTCACCCCCTCTCAGTGAGCAGTGAACAGTGAACAGTGAACAGTAATCACTCGAATAGCACCCGACAGTTTTGTAAGCGTCGGTCAATGGGGAACGGTCCCGGAGGGTGTAGGTCCTGGCGGCGACTCTCGATCACTGGGAGTTGCGAATGCCCATGCCACTATCGAGTTAAGCGCCGCCAGACCCTACTCGACCCACGCTCATGAAATACCGCACCAAAAGTGTCAGGTAGCTAGATCACTCTACACTGTTTACTGTTTACTGTTTACTGTTTACTGCTTACTGCTTACTGTTTACTGCTTACTGCTTACTGTTTACTGTTTACTGTTTACTGTTTACTGTTTACTGTTCACTGTTCACTGACTCTTCTGCTTCCCCTGCGCCTTCACCCATGCATCCTTGAGCGTGACCGTGCGGTTGAAAACCGGCCTGCCGGCTGACGAGTCGGGATCGGTGCAGAAGTAGCCCATACGCTCGAACTGGAAACGATCGCCGGGCTGGGCGGTTGCCAGGCTGGGCTCGAGCTTGGCGCCGGTCAACACCTCGAGGGAGTTCGGGTTCAGGTTGCTCAGGGCGTCCTGGCCCTCCTCCACCTCGTTGGGGTCGGGCTTGGTGAACAGGGTGTCGTACAACCGCACCTCGGCATCGACGGCGTGCTCGGCCGAGACCCAGTGAAGCGTCGCCTTGACCTTGCGTCCGTCAGGCGCGTCGCCGCCGCGCGTGGCGGGATCGTACGTGCAATGAAGCTCGACGATGTTGCCTTGCTCGTCTTTGATCACCTGTTCGCAGCGGATGAAATAGGCATAGCGCAGCCGCACCTCGCGGCCGGGCGCCAGGCGGAAGAAGTCCTTGGGCGGGTTCTCCATGAAATCCTCTTGCTCGACGAAGAGAACGCGGGAGAAGGGCACGCGACGCGTGCCCGCGCCGGGATCCTCCGGGTTGTTGACCGCCTCAAGCTCCTCGGTCTGGCCCTCGGGGTAGTTGGTCAGGACCACCTTGAGCGGCCTGAGAACGCCCATCCGGCGCAGCGAGCGCTTGTTGAGATCCTGGCGAACGCAGTACTCCAGCAGCTGCAGATCCACCATGCTGTCGTTCTTGGCCACGCCGATGCGGTCGGCGAAGTCCCACAGCGCCTCGGGGGTGTATCCTCGCCGCCGCAGGCCGGAGAGGGTCGGCATGCGCGGGTCATCCCAGCCGCGCACGTGGCCTTCGTTGACCAGTTTGAGCAGCTTGCGTTTGCTCAGCACGGTGTAGGTCAAATTCAGCCGGGCGAACTCGATCTGCTGCGGGTGATAGAGCCCCAGCTCGTCGATGAACCAATCGTACAGCGGACGATGGTCCGAGAACTCCAGCGTGCAGATCGAGTGGGTGATACCCTCGATCGAGTCCGACTGGCCATGGGCCCAGTCGTACATCGGGTAGATGCACCAGGTGTCGCCCGTGCGATGATGGCTGGCGTGCAGGATGCGATACAAGACGGGATCCCGCATGTTCATATTGCCGGAGGCCATGTCGATCTTGGCGCGCAGCACGCAGGCGCCGTCGGGCAGGTCGCCGCGCCGCATCTGCTCGAAGAGATCCAGGTTCTCCTCGACCGAACGGTTGCGATAGGGGCTGTCCTTGCCGGGCTCGGTCAAGCTGCCGCGATAGGCACGGATCTCATCGGCGCTGAGGTGGTCGACGTAGGCCTTGCCTTTCTTGATCAACTCGACGGCCCATTCGTAGAGCGACTGGAAGTAGTCGGAGGCATAGAAAAGCCGGTCCTCCCAGTCCGCGCCCAGCCAGCGCACGTCTGCGGTGATCGAGTTGACGAATTCCTGTTCTTCTTTGGTGGGGTTCGTATCGTCGAAGCGCAGGTTGAACTTGCCGCCATAGCGCTTGGCCAGGCCGTAGTTGAGCGCGATCGACTTGGCGTGGCCAATGTGCAGGTAGCCGTTGGGCTCCGGTGGAAAACGCGTGTGCACCCGGCCGGCAAAGCGGCCGCTTTGATTGTGTTCGTCGACGATGTCGGTAATAAAATTGCCTTGTGCGATAGATTCTGCTTCTGCCATTTGAATGCCTATGCCTTGGGTGAAGTATTCTTGTCTGAAACGCGTCTCGAGCGCAGCAGCGAGCATTCTAGCACAGGTTAGCCGTCTGTGCCAGACTAACCGCCGGCTCTGCGTGCTTCCCTGACTTAGCCGTCGAAGCATCGGTCGCTAGCACAGACTTGTCCTGAGGTACGAAGGCAGCGTTCTGTACCTCTGTAAGGTCACGTCGTGGGGCCTCCCTATGGTATAATGTTGCCGTGTCTCTTACCCGACGGTTGGTAGTCTCGTCGATACTTTGTCTGACGGTGAGCATGTTGGCGGCCTGTGGCCAGGTGATTACCCGCCCGACAGCGGCGCCGAAGCCGACAGCGACGTCCACGGTGCCTGTTTCGCGCCCACGCTCACGCTAACCGCCACGATCGACACGTACAGGCCGGCGCCATCGGCCACGGCAACCGCCACGCCCGAGCCGATCCTCTACCGCGTCGAGCCGGGCGACACGCTGGATCTGATTGTGGCCCGCTACGGCGTGCCAAAAAGCGTGCTGCGCGAGTAAACGGCATCGAAAACGAACTCGCCTTGCAGGTCGACCAGGAGCTGATCATCCCGGTGGCGGGCTGGGGCGGCCCGGCCGAGCCGACGCCCACAGTCACGCCCACGCCGCTGCCGGTGGCGATAGAAAACGTCTATTTTCAGCCCAGCCCCCTGGGCGAGCTGGCCATCCTGGGCGAGCTGCACAACCTCAGTGCGACCGACCTGGAGCGGGTGCTCGTGCAAATCACCCTGTTCGACGCAGCGGACCGTCCCTTGGCCAGCCAGACAGCCACGATGGCCGTGGATGCGCTGGCGCCGGACCAGCGGGCGCCGTTCGCCTTGCTCTTTACCGAGGCGCCGCAGCGTTATGCCTCGTACCAGGCGACGGTGTTGTCGGCTGAGCCGGCCTACGTCGGCTCGCTGCAGCGCGAGTTAGAGCCGCAGAACGTACCCGGAGTCCGCCGGAGAAGGCATGGTGCGGTTGACCGGGCGCATCCGCAACACCGGCGCTGAGGAAGCAGTTGACGTGTACGTGGTAGCCACCCTGTACGATCCGCTCGGCCGGGTCGTCGGCATGCGGCGGGTGACGCTCGATCCCGGCACGGTGGCCAAAGGCGGCGGCGAGGCCGATTTTGCGGTCGAGATCGTGCCGGCCGGCCCGGTCGTCACCTATACGATCCAGGCGCAAGGGCGCAGGGTATCGGCGGCCCCGGCAGACGGCGGATAGAAGGGTCTAGGAAAGGAAGGCGAGAACTGTGACGGAGCACTTATCAGGGCGAATAATCTTTCTTGGGCCTGGTGCGCGTCTTGCTGCACTTGCTAACCCGTTTCGAGGTGCGCGGTACTGAAAAGTTTCCGAAAACGGGGACGGCGCTGTTCGTCATGAACCACCTACACTGGAGCGATCCGGTGATCGGCATGGCGATCGTATCGCGGCCGGCCTACACGTTTGTGGCCGACAAATGGGAACATCGCGGGGTGCTGGGGTTCCTGATGCAATTCACCCGGCAGGTCATCTTCGTGGCGCGCGGCAAGGCGGACCGCAAGGCGATCAGCCGGGCCATCGAGGTTCTGAAACAAGGGTACATGCTGGCCATTGCGCCTGAGGGGACGCGCAGCAAGACAGGGGCGTTGCAGGAGGCGCATGAGGGGCCGGCCTATCTGGCCTCGCGCACGGGCGCGATGATCGTTCCGGTTGGAGCCTACGGGCAGGAGAAGACCGAAGCGCGCTGGAAACGGCTGCGCCGGCCGCACATCGTGGTTACCATCGGCGATCCATTTGTGTTGCCCGGCACCCCTAACAAAGCCAAGGGTCAACAGTTGATCGCCTACACGGACGAGATCATGCAGCACATTGCGGCGCTGCTGCCTGAGGCGTATCGCGGGGTATACACGGAAGGAAGTCCACCCGCGGAAGCGAGCGAGCCTTCAGCGGCGCCAAATAGGGTCGAAGACAGGGCGATGGCCGCCGGGTTGACGGGGTCATGAGCTCCGTGCTGGCTGGCGGACAGACCTCCGAGGTCTCGGAAGACCTCGGAGGGCTTTCGCTCTGTGTGGCGGAAAGACCTCCGAGGTCTCGGAAGACCTCCGAGGTCAGAGCAAGACCCACTCGGCCAGGGTGAGCGTCTCGGCCCGACGTTCGGGGGCGATGCCGGCGGCTTGCAGCGCCGCTTCGACCCGGTCAGACGGCATGCTCAGGCCCGATTTCAGCGAGTTGCGGAGCTGCTTGCGGCGCTGGCCGAAGCCGGCGCGCACGACTTCAAAGAAAACGTCTTCGGAGGGAAATTCCACGGGGGGATGTTGCCACGGACGCAGCCGCAGGATGGCCGAATCGACCTTGGGCGGCGGATAGAACGCGCCGGCCGGGATGCGCGCCACGATCTCGGGCTGGGCAAAGAGCTGCACGCTGACGGCCAGCAGGCTCATCTCCGGCGGCTTGGCGATGATGCGCTGGGCCACCTCGCGCTGCACGGTGAGCACGATCAATTCGGGACGGACGGACGCGGAGAGCAGGTGGCGGATGGCGGCGGAGGTGATGTAGTAGGGGAGGTTGGCGACGACTTTGAATTGTGAATTGTGAATTGTGAATTGTGAATTGTCAATGCCATCCAGAGTCGCTGTTTCTGCCGGATAGGCGATGAGGGAGAGCAATTGGACGAGGTCGAGCTGGAGGATGTCGCCTTGGACGATGGTGACATTCGGGTAGGGTGA
>CAVPXC010000006.1:0-58404 GCA_963709505.1 uncultured Chloroflexia bacterium
CGATCAGCCCGCACTGTTCGATCTGGACGGAGGTAGCCGATGAACCGCCATGTCAATGCCATCGCGGCCGCCTAAGCCGCGCCGACGACAGCGTCGCCTCGCTGGAAATCCTGGATCGCATCACCGAAATCGAGCCGCCGACAAAGGCAACGATGTTCAGGCAGCGCTGGAGGCGATCCGAAGGGAGTTTCCGTCGGTCGCCGATTTCGAGCGCGAATTTCCGTCGCTCTGTTTCGCGCTGGCCACCGGCGTGGGCAAGACGCGGCTGATGGGCGCGTTCATCAGCTACTGCACCTGGCCCACGGCCTCAACAACTTCTTCGTTCTCGCGCCTAACCTGACGATCTATAACAAGCTGATCGCCGACTTCACACCCAATACGCCCAAGTACGTCTTCAAGGGCATCGCCAGTTCGCCCCAACCCGCCCACCATTATCACCGGTGACAACTACGAGGGGTCGGCAGGCACGCTCTACGACGTGCTGCTGCGCTGCAAGATCAATATCTTCAACATTTCGAAAATCAACTCCGAGGTGCGCGGCGGTAAGTCTCCGCGCATCAAGCGCCTCTCCGAGTATATCGGCCAGAGTTATTTCGACTACTTGGCCGAGCTGGATGACTTGACTCTGATCATGGATGAGTCGCACCGCTACCGAGCCTCGGCCGGCGTGCGGGCCATCAACGAGCTAGGCCGGTGCTGGGGCTGGAATTGACGGCCACACCCTTTATCGAGACCAGCCGGGGCGCGATCCCGTTCAAGAACGTCATCTACGACTATCCCCTGGGCAGGGCGATGGCTGATGGTTTCGTCAAGGAACCGGCTGTGGTGACGCGCAAGAACTTCAACCCGGCCGGCATGTCCGCAGAAGCGATTGAGCGGATGAAGCTGGAAGATGGCATCCGCTTGCATGAGAGCGTCAAGGTCGAGCTGGAGACCTACGCCCGCGAGAGTGGCGAGGCCATCGTCAAGCCTTTCCTGCTGGTGATCGCCCGCGACACAACCCACGCCAGCCAGTTGATAGCCCTGATCCAGTCCGAGAGCTTCTTCGAGGGTCGTTATCAGGGACGGGTGATCCAGGTCGATTCCAGCCGTACTGGCGCCGAAGAAGATGAGATGGTGGCGCGGTTGCTCAAGGTGGAGCACAGTGACGAACCGACAGAAATTGTGATCCACGTCAACATGCTCAAAGAGGGCTGGGACGTGACCAACCTCTACACCATCGTGCCTTTGCGCGCGGCCAACGCCCGCATTCTTATCGAGCAGTCCATTGGCCGCGGTCTGCGCTTACCTTATGGCAAGCGCACCGGCGTGACTGCGGTGGACCGGCTCAACATCGTGGCCCACGACAAATTCCAGGAAATCATCGACGAAGCCAACCGGTCCGATTCGCCTATGCGCCTGCAGCAGGTCATTCTCAACCCTGACCAGTTGCAGTCCCGCACGGTCACAGTCGTCTCGCAATCGCAGTTGGCGGCCAAACTGGGCTTGCAGCCCCAGCAGGTTAGCGCCAGCACCCAGATCCCCGCGGCCACAGCGCGGCCAGTGTTTGAGAAGCCAGAGGAGCAGAAGGTCGCTCAGATGGCGTATGCCGCGATCCGTAGGCTGGAAAACCAGCCAGACAAGGCGCCCGGGGTCAGCTATCTGCAAACGCCAGCCATCCAAGCGGAACTGGTTAGAGAGGTCGCTAGCCAGTACTCGGTCGGGCAACTGGGTCTGGAGGGCATCGAGCCGGCCGTGGACGTTGCCGCTGTGGTTGCCAAGACGACGGCGCTGGTCATCCAGGAAACCATTGACATCCCGCGTGTTTTGGTCGTGCCGCAAGGTGAAGTGCGTTCAGGCTATCATCCCTTTACACTCGACCTAAGCGCGTTGCGCTATCCGCCGGTGGACGAAGACCTTTGGATCCAGCATCTGCGCACCGGGCAGCGCGATGTGTTGTCGCTGGGCCAGGGGGGCGTGCAGGAGGCGCGGCTGGAGGATACCATTGTCAGCGGGCTGGTGGATTTCGACGACGTGGCCTACGACCAGCATGCTGATCTCCTGTACGACTTGGCCGGCCAAACCGTCGAGCACCTCCGCAGCTTTTTACCCGAAGACGAGATAGGCAAAGTGCTGCGTGTCTACCAGAAGCCGATTGTCAACTTGATCCACGTACAGATGCAGAACCATTTCTGGGAAGACGTGGCGGGTTACGAGGTGAAGATTAGCAAGGGCTTCACCGATCTCAAGCCCAGCGCCTACACAGCAGCCAGGGATGAAGCACCGCTTGATTTTCGGCAGTCGCCGGCCGACAAGAGCAACATGGCGCGCTACCTATTCGGCGGCTTTCAGCGCTGTCTCTATGCGGTGCAGAAGTTTCAATCGGATGCCGAGCGGAGACTGGCCGTTATCTTGGAGCGTGATGCGCAGAAGTGGTTCAAACCGGCCAAGGGCCAGTTCCAGATCTTCTACAAGTCGGGCGCTGACCATCTAGAATATCAACCTGACTTTGTAGCCGAGACAGCTGACGCCATTTTCATGCTGGAGCCAAAGGCGCGCGATGAGTTGGACAGCCAGAATGTGCTGGCCAAGCAATCGGCGGCTGTGAATGGTGCCAGAATGCCTCCGCACACGCGGCCAGTTATGGCGGGAAACCGTGGCGCTATTCGCTTGTCCCGCACGACATAATCGCGGAGAATATGACACTTGGATGGCTGGTGAAACAGTTTGCAGCGCAGGGGTAAAGAAAGCCCGTCCGTTGGCGCAAGGAAAAAGCAGATGAACATCAACACGATCCTTAATCAGATTGATCTTGGTGCTATGGCGCTGGCTGAAATCCAGCGTGGTTATGTTTGGAAGCGAAACCAGGTGCGCGATTTTATGTCGTCAATCTACCACCGATATCCCGTAGGTGGACTGTTAGTGTGGGTCACGAAGACTGACAGCGCGTGGATCCACACGGCGCGCTGATGGACAGGTGGTTGTGTGATTAGGAAAACCAGTATGGCCTTCAAACTCGAAGATGCAACCAAGTTGCTTGTTGCTTGTCATCGCCGGTTATATCTGCCATCGTTACTGCGGCGTCAAGATCGAACTCGACCACATTAAGCCTCGCGCCGATGGCGGTGAAGATGACATTGACAACGCCATTGCGGTATGCTTTGAGTGCCACGCCGAGATTTACCTTTACAACGATAGACATCCCTGGCAGGAAATTCCGCCCCGATGAGTTGAGGGCCCGACAAAAACAGCGGCGGCGATTTAGCGAATCTCCAAACGTGCTGATCGATGTCAGGCTGTCAGAGGATGTTGGACCTATACAATCGCTCATCGACGAGTTAGTTTTCAACTCGGAGATTGCAGGCAGAACCGACGATGACACAATCGGTGCACTGTTTCTGGTCTCGCAGTTCAATCGCTCCATCGAGCAAGCGATTTCTGGCCTGTTGCCTCGACCCTCTGCGCGGCCAACTGCGCACTACCTATGCCACTCTGATGCAGGCAAATATGTACTTGCACAAAATGGCGATACTACCTTGGGGCGGCTCAGGCTCTGCATGGCATCATGCCTATTCGTTCGCAATGAAGGCAATCACGCGAGCGGAAGACAGGTTCCTGAGGCGCTGAAAGCGCTCATGTATAACTGGGGCGTGACTAGAAATGAATACATAATAACTGCATCCGGCTGACATGCTTGACCTGGTGCAAGGTAGGGGGCGCATCATTTCTCGTGTGGTTCCACTTTCTCAAAGATAAACGCCCCGCCTGGTCATGGGGATAAGTGGACCGGATGGGCGTTCCAGGCAGCTTTCTAGCACGAACACGCAGCCCTGCCAACTTAGCGAGTTCACGCCTCTCCACCCTAGCTATCCCATGTGGTTACAAAGATAATCGTGTACTCGCTCCGCCTCGCGGGCCATCGCCGGCGGGATCACGACGGTGTCGGCTACGGTCCGCCAGCTTCTCTATGTGCTTCGTGTTTGAGATTGTGATCATAACGACGGACGGCGTCGCATCTACGCGTTCTGGAAACACGATAGGTAGTGTATCTCATTCGGTGGAAATCTTGTGTTGAGCTTGTGAGGCATGGTACGCATAGGCTTCCTGAGCGACCATGGCGAGAATGCCTGGGTCGGAGTGGAAGGCGGCGGCAGCACGGAGGCGGCAGCGCAGGCGGCGATTGAAGCGTTCGAGGCGACTGGTGGTGCGCAGGTAGGCGCGGCGCCAGGAAGGGAAGCGTTGCAAGAGGTGATATTAAGTGACGGTGGCGCGGAAGTCGCGACGCAGGGTGGCAACGGCCTTGGGCTGGGTCGAGCGATACTTGCGGACAACGGCGAGGTAGCGGCGGAGTGCGGTGTCGTAGCGTTGCGCTTCCCAGATGGCGCGGAAATCGCGGAAGATCGCTTTGCGATGACGGCGACATTGCTTGGGCGACAGGTCGTCAGGCGCTTGCAGGGCCTGCCAGATATTGCGCAGTTTGTGAAAGAGACAGCGTTGTTGTTCGGCATCGAAGTAGACGGTGCGCAGAGCGCTGCACAAGCCGCTGCCGCCGTCATGAATGACGACTTGCAGACCATTGGCGCCGCGGATGCCCTGGGCTTCGAGACGACCGAGGAAAGCGATCCAGGCCGCCTCTTCTTCATTCTCGGCCAACTGCCAGGCCAGGATGGCGCAGCGCCCTGTCTCGGGCCAGACGCCCATGGCGATCAAAATCGGGCGTTTGCAGCGCCCTTTGACGGGGCGTAAACGTCCTTTGCGGTCTCGGCGGAACTGACCATTCGGTCTGAGCTGGGTGGCCCAGATGGCGTCAACCTTCAGCACCGGCGGTACATCGTTGGCATCGAGCTTAGTTTGGCGGGTTTGAAGTAGGTGTAGGCACTCATTCAAGGTGCGAAGTCCGAGCGCATTGATGTGCAGGTGATCCAGTTCGGTGCGCATCTCGCGCAAGCTCAGACACAACTGACCCCAGCGTTGGATTTGCTCATCGACGTCATCGCAGATGCGCTGGTAAGGGCGAATCACGCCGCCAAAGTCGATCTGCACACTGCCGCCGCACTGACACCTGACCCGCGGCAACTCCACGTTGAACTCGCCCCAGCGACTTAACAGCCGCCGTGGCCGAAAGCCATTGCAACTGAACCGCCGACTCTGATGCGTCTTGCAGCGACTGCAAATCCCTTTCTGCACCACCCAGTCGGCAGCGCCCGCCGTCGGCGGTGGTAAGGACGACTGAGCACATGACACACCACGGCCAAAAAAATCTCATGCAGCCGCAGCGCAATCGTCTGACGCAAGGAGGCTTCTGCCTCAGGAGTTGCCAATTGCATCTGCGCCTTCGCATTGACAGGTGGACACGACGTAGGTATGCTTGTCATGATGGAGTGGAAACCTGTGTTTTTTGGGTTAGCCGTAAGGCTACACAGAACTCACTCCTTCTCCAATTTCCACCGAAAGGATACACTACCCAAATCCAAATGTCGCGCTCACACATCGAAATTCGTGGTATAATAGGGACGACGAGAACTTGCTGAATTAGCTCGCTCTCTTCGGTGGGCCACGAAAGCTGGCCGGAGTTTTAGCGATGGCAATGCCTCGCAGTCCCTACATTGCGGGCAAGGCGTTGAGCGGGGCGCGCGGTTTACAGGCCGCGAGGATGTGTTTCGCCTTGTCCAAACTGTGCTGGAGCAGTCGGATTTAATGCCATCGTCCTATTCGGGCAGCGCCGCATCGGCAAGACTTCGATCCTGCTAAACCTCCAAGAGGCGGCTTCCTTCCCCACCCTTCGTCACGGTCTTCTCTGATCTCCAAGGTCGAGCGCGCAAGCCGGTCGGCGAAGTGCTTTACGAGTTGGCGCAGACCATTGCCCTGGAGTTGGGTTTGGAAGCGCCGGACAAAGCCCGTTTCGACGGCAGCAGCGCTGGTTTCCGTGAGACGTTCCTGCCTACAGTTTACCAGACGTGGGAGCAAACGGGCGTCTGGTGCTGCTTTTCGACGAGTTTGATGTCTTGACCTCCCAGGAGGAACAACAGCTACCAGAAGCCTCAGCGGCGTACGCCTTCATCCCCGTTATGCGCCGCTTGATCGAACAGGAGCCGCAGTTGACCTTTGTCTTCGTGATGGGGCGCAAGGCCGACGAACTGAGCATCGAGTTCCTATCGGCCTTCAAGACCGCGCTGCTTCTTACCCGTATCTCTGTGCTGGGCCTGGAATCGGCGCGATCCCTGGTGCTGACCGCACAGCGCAAAGGCCATGCTGACCTTCGCCGACGGCGTCCCTGACCGCATCTTGGCCCTTACCGGGGCCATCCTCTACTTCACTCAGCTTTTATGCCAACTGCTCTTTGAGCGGGCATATAGCACGCCCGATGCGTCGGAGGCCGAGAGCGGCGATGGAGCCGTGCCCGCAGTGACCCTGGCTGACGTTGAGGCAACGGTTTCCAAGGCGATTGAGGCTGGCGCACACATTTTCGAGTGGGTCTGGGATAGCCTGCCGCCAGCCGAGCGGGTGATCCTCTCCGCCATAGCCACCGGCACCGACGAGCATACCGTCATCACCGAAGAACGGCTATTGGCAGTTCTGCAGGCCCACGGCATTCCCATCCGAATCCGTGAGCTGGAGTGGCGCCCAGGACACTGATTGACCTGCAAATGCTCGAAGAGGTCGATGGCGGCTACCGTTTTTTCATGGAGTTGATGCGTCGCTGGGTGACCGACCGCAGGCCGTTGCCCCGAGTTCAGGAAGAATTGGACCGCGTCAACCCCCTGGCCGACACGCTATTCCACGGGGCCGCCGGCTTCTATCGCAGTGGTGAACTAGACAATGCAGCCAGCCAGCTTCAGACTGTCCTGAGGGTAAACCCCAACCACCTAAAGGCACGCCTACTACTGGGCGAGATCCATAAGTTGCAAGGTAATCTAGACGGAGCCGTGCGTGAGCTGACGGAGGCATTTCTCATCGATCCAGACGGCGCGCGGCTGGCATTCGAGAATGCGCTGGTGCTGCAGGCCGAGACATACAAGATGGAGAATCGATCCGACGAGGCCGTCGTCGCTTATAACGTCGTTTTAGAGATTTCGCCCAACAATCAGGTCGCTCAGGAACGTAAGCGGCGTGCTGAGTTGGCGGCAAAGCAACGGGATACTGCGGTCTACTCCGCCCAGGCTGTGGAGTACGAGCAAGCGGAGCGGTGGGATGATGCGGTTATCGCTTACCAACACCTCGTCTCACTAAGCGATGATCAGCGCTGGCAAGAGGGGTTGGAACGCTGCCAAGCGCGAACGCGAACTGGCCCGAAGGCACGCTGAAGGGACTCGTTTTTGTCGAGCCTGCACCGCTGGGATGCGACACAGCAAGCCTTCGCTAACGTCGTTGCCGTGCGTCCGGGATACAAGGATGCTGCGACAAGGCTGGCAGGCTGCAGAATTGCGAAATTGAGAACAGCAAGTGAAGCTGCAACGCAATGCCAAATTCGCGCTCACCACCCGTTTGGGTCAATGGACTTTCCGGTTGGCCTGGGTGAGCGCTGGAACGGTGGGCTGGCTCGTGGCCTTGGCTTTGACTTCACTTGGCTTGGTGTCCGAGTCCAATCGGGTAATTCTGGACAGTTCAACGATAGTGGCATTGGGTGTGTCGATAGCGCTTGTCAGCGTTCCAATCCTGGAGGGCTTGCTGCTCCGAAGGTATTGGGATAGCTGGGAAGTTCCGAACGTGTCGCAATCCACTGGCACTACGGCTATGTCGAAGACGGTAATAGAGCCTAATCACAAGGGGTGCCACCTCAAAACCTACTTAAGGCAGCGCTTTGAAGGTGGCATGGGTGGTTGGTTTGTTCTCAACGTACTGGCGGGTATCTTTGTGGCTATTCCCGTACTTCTCGTCGTCGTTGAGGTAGATAGATCCGTGCACTTATCATCGACGCAAAACAAATACCAAGTTGCACTGTTCGACATTTCTTCTTTCGTCGTTACTATCGCGGTTTATCATGGTGTCTGTCCTTGTTGCAGGCATCTTGGCAAGCTCCCTTCAGTGGCTTGCACTGAGAACCTTCACGCAGAGCCAGGTACTGGATATCGGCTAGTGTTTTGGGTCGAACGATCGGAATCGGCACTGGGTCTGCAGTGGCGCTCGCAATGGTGATTGTCGCTACCAATGCGATTGATCCCAGTTTTGCTGTAATTGTTGGCGCAACATTGTGGGGAGTGATTAGTGGTGTGTGGACAGGCTTTTTCATGGCGCGTGTGCTTGCGGTAGAAGAGAAGCAGCGTCTGTCAACAGACCCAGCCTTGGCGAGAAGCATCGGGTCCAGCCGTTTTCTGCAAACCTGGCTGCCTATCCTGACCGGTCTAGCAGCGATCGCTGCGGCCATTGGCAGTGTGGCTGTTCTAACTCGCTAGTCCAAGGATAGTTCCCGAGGCAGGAAGATCAATGCGGTTCTGGAAAATGATCTCTCCTTCTAATGATTGTGTCGTGGCCGACGCCAAGCGTGGAATCGGCACAAGTGAGCCATGTGAACAATAAGAAGACGCTGTGGATTCTCTTCGGTAAAGACGCAGATCCAGTTAAGTCCAGCACCCAGCCGGTAGTTTTCTCTAGGCCAACTTGTCATAGCCAATCGTTGGTCTCTGTCCAGTTGCGGAGCAGAAGACAATGCTCAATCCCCCCCACAACCCCTTCATCTACGGCAAACCCGTGCCCACTGGCCGCTTCATCGGCCGGCAACGTGAGGTTAGCACCGTGTTCAATCGGCTGTACAACGGCGAGAGCACGGCTATCGTCGGCGAGCCGCACATCGGCAAGACCTCCCTGCTCAACTACATCGCCGACGAAAGCACGCGGTGCGAGTGGATTGAGCAGGTCTTCGCGGCACACTGCCTTCGCCGACTTCGATTGCCATCTGATCGGGGCAGACTTCACCCCAAGGGCTTTTGGCAGCAAGTGCTGCCCTCGGTCGCCGAGCAGATTGACGACGAGACCGTGCGCCGGCAGTGTCAGGCCGTCAACCAGAAGGGCTATAGCGCATTCGAACTGGAGACCCTGTTCCGTCTCATCGGCAAACGCGAGTACCGTGTCGCGTTGCTTATCGACGAATTCGATACGCTGCTCGATCATCCTCGTTTCGGTCAAGCGGAGTTCCTGGCCGCGCTGCGCTCCCTCGCTACTCGCACAGATGGGCTGGCGCTGATCACCGCCAGCCGCCTGAGCGTAGCCCAGATGAACCGCAAGAGCCAGGATCGCAGCCCATTCGGCTCGCCCTTCTTCAACAATATGATCGAAGTGCGCCTGCCGCACCTCAGCTACGACGAAGCTCAGAGCCTGCTCGTGGATACCCTCAAGGTCATCAAGGACGGGGTGGCTTTCGAGCCGGTGGACCTGGACCTGGCCTACTCTCTCGCCGGCAGGCATCCGTTCCTGCTCCAGATCGCGGGCGCATCCCTCTTCGATGCCATCGCCGAAGGGACGGTGGCGCAGCGGCCGGCACTTCATGCCCGTGCCGAGGATCTGTTTCAGCATCGTGCCGGGCCGCCCACTTCGACGACTTCTGGCGCACCCTGGATGAGCCGGACCAGCGCACGATTCTGGTGTTAACGATGGCCGAGCAGGCCGGCCAGGTGCAACAAGTCGCGTTGAATCGGCAGCAATTGGCCGCGCTACCCTGGTTCGAGAGCGACTTGCGGCGTCTGGCTTACCTGGGCGCAGTCGAGTGGCGAGAGGGAGGCGCTGCCCTGGCAGTGGGTGGCCTACGTCCATGGCTGATGGAAAACGTCGTCGCGGGCAACCGCTATGCCGTTGACTTCCCGGCCTGGCGTGGCGAGCGCAGCCAAAACCTGCTGACGGCCCAGGAGATGAAAACTCTGCGCAACAGCTCGTGGATCAACTGCTTACCGTCAGCCAGGTGGAGCCTGGTTCGATCAGCCAAGCTCGGAACCTTCAAGATCAATTGACTGAGTTCGCAGCGCTGCTATGACAGCTTAACTAGGCACATTGCTGCACTGGATTCCAACATCGGTCGCGAGTTGGACGTGGAACGCAAGCTCACCTTGGAGGAGCGTCGTGGCGAGTCGGTTGCCGAGCGCGACAAGGTCTTGACGCAGCTAAAGCAGCTCGAAGAGTACACTGGCGCCTGAATTGATGGGTCGAATTCCGACAACCACAATACCCCCTCATCGCTCCGCCGTCCGGTTACCATTCTCTTACTGGCCGCCATTCGCAACCTGGACATGATCCTTCGTCGCTGGCAAGCGCGGCGCGGGCAAGACCTACACGCTGGGCCGCATCGTCGAGGAGATCCACGCCCTCGGCCCGCACCTGATCGTGGTCGTTGACCCCCTGGCGCAGTTCTGGGCTACCGGCATCTCACGCCTGATCAGGCGTCCGCACCCACGAGCCTTGGAGAATTTCCAGCTAGGCGACAGTTCGTGGAACATGTCGCACAAGATTTAAAAGGCGACATTCGAAGCTGGCTAACAGGATCCGAAGTCACTATCCGTGCGTAGATAGACCCAGTTTGATTCAGTCGAGCAAATCCGGCACGACGACGAACCGCGCCTAAGACGTTCGTGATCGTCCGCGACCTACACGTTGGCCGCGGTGTGGTCCTTCTGTCCGACCTATGGTATAATCCAACTGTGGCACCCACTCCGGCCTTCTTTTTCCCAGCCGGCAGAGGGTGTCTCGCGTTAAACCTTCGGCTTGCTGGTTATTGGGCCTTTTGCCGCCAGCAGAGTCAGCCGGCGCACAGTTGGACTCATCAGGATCGCACCCATGACTTCGCGCAGTGATTTGGGCCGGCGTGTCGTCCCGGCCCCAGGTAGAAGACAAAGACTTGCTCCCCCGCCAGATCGCCGAAGGCGAGGCGCTTTGCGACCGCCAGGGCTGGCAGATCGTCGGCCGCCTCCAGGTGCCCGGCGCCACGCGCAACTACGTGGACCTGGCCGACGCCATCGAGGGCCTCGACGACGACCTGCGCCGGCTGCGGCTCGACACGCCCAACGCCTACCGCGAGCTGGCCGAGCTGATCGCCAAGCGCCAGCTGGACGTTTTGGTGGTGCGCAGCCGCGACCGCCTGGCCCGCACCGACAGCCTCATCGCCGGCATCGAAGAACGCCTGCGCCGCGGTGGCGCGACGCTCTACTCGATGGCCATGCCCCCCACCGGCCAGCGCGCCGGCGACTTCTACGTCTCCGCCGTGGAGCGCGCCAGCGCCCAGCACGAAATCGAACGCCTGCGCGAGCGGCGGGTCAAAGGCATGGACGACCGGCTCCGGCGCGGGCTGACCCTGACCGGGCCGATCCCGTTCCCGTACATCGAAGCGCGCACCCTGCGCGGCACGAAGTCGGTGCGCCAGGCTTTACCCGACCCGGAGTGCGTCGCCGCCTATCGCTGGGCCGTCGAAGCTGCGCTCAGCCGCAGCCACAACTCCATAGAGATCGGCGAGCGCCTGGCCAGCAGCTGGCCCGAGCGCGGCTGGGCCCCGCCCAAGGTACGGGACATGTTCAAGAACCCCATGCCGGTGGGCCTGGTCATTCGTCGCCGGCCGGTGCAGGATGGCGAACATAGCTGCCTGATGGTCTACGAGCCGCTCGATACCCCCTACTGGCCGGAGATCGAAGCGCTCCTTTTGCGCCGCGCCGAGGCGGATCGCGCCCTATGCGAACGGCATCTTGAGACGCCGCGGCTGTGGCTGGTGAGCGCCGGCCAGCATGAGCCGGTGATCGACCCGGCGACGTGGTTGGAGATGCAACGCTTTCTCGACGTGCGGTCGAAAGGGCGTCGCCCGCCTTCACGCAATCGGCTGTGGTCCGGACTGCTGTGGTGCGGCCGCTGCGGCTCGCAGATGTACGCCCCCACCTCGACCAAGCGGCCCGGCCGGTCCTACGGCGCCTACATCTGCGCCGAGCGATTTCGGGACCGGACGGCCTGCAACAACCCCCAGGTCGCCGAGACGGTCGTCACCGCGCAGATGCTGGCCTACATGGAGGCCATGCAATCCCGCTCGCCGGGCGCTGTCGCGGCCGCGCCCACCGTTGTCTACGATCCCCAGCAGGAACTGGAGCGCCAGCGCTCTGCCCTGGGGGAACGCCGCACCCGGCTGCTGCTGCTCTTCGAGACCGGGCGCATCGACCTGGCCACCTACGACCAACGCACGGAGGACCTCGACCGGGAGTTGGCTCGCATCCAGAGCGAGATCAACGCCCTGGCCGAACGTCACGTCCGGGCCGTCCGCACCGCGCGGAGCATGACTACGCTGGCCGAGGCCCAGCTTCGCACCATTATCGAAGGCGATCAAGCCGAAGCCAATCGCTGGCTGCGCGGTGTTCTGGCCCGCATTTGGATCGACAACCGGCAAGTGACGGGGGTCGAGTTATAGGTGCGAAGTCGTCTGACATTGCGGTCTCAGGTCCGACGTGGTAGAATGCGGCTGAAAGAGCGTGAGAATTAACGAAGGAAAAGTGCTCTACGAACCCAGCTGAACGAGCAGGGATGCCAACTGGTTGACCACGATCGCGGACCGTGTCGCCCTCTATCGTCGTATCCGCGCTTATGTATGGCCGCACCTCGGTCTTGATTCGCCAAGTCCTGGCCGAGCCCATTGAAGAGATATGGGTGCGTACGCCAAGCACCGGGAGAACCGCGGCATGAGGTTCGCCTACAAGACCGATTACGTTCCGCCTGCTCCCACTGGGATGGAGCGTTCTCAATCGTCTGACCATGGTGTTGGACGGCCCCAAACAAACCCTGGAGATCTGACAGAGAATCAGCCCGCGGCAAGCGACAGAGCTTCAACCCTGGGGAAGTGTCACGAAAGAATTGGTTCATGACAGAATCTATGCCGCTCTGGCGTCCCCAGTACACCATCACGCCTTCTATAGCGCGCCGCCTCATGGAGATCGAAGCCGCCAGAGCCGTCGTCGAGCACACGCCGCTGACGCCCGCGGCTGAGGCCGAGCTACGCCATCGTGCCCGGGTGCGGTCGACGCACTTCTCGACGCGGATCGAAGGGAACCGCCTGACCCTGGACGAGGCTGAGCACGTGATCAGCGAAACCCGGCTAACAATCGAGGGGCGCGAGCGCGACGTGCGCGAGGTGCGGAACTACTGGAACGCCTTGCTGCGCGTCGAGGATTGGGCTGCCCAAGGCAAGCCGCTGACCGAGGAGCTGATACGCCGGCTGCATGCCCTGGTCGAGCACGGCGCACGAGCCAAGCCGACGCCCTATCGTGATGGGCAGAACGTGATTCGCGACTCCGCCACGGGCGCCATCGTCTATCTGCCGCCCGAAGCAAAGGATGTGGCGGGGCTGATGCAGACGCTGGTGGCCTGGGCCAACCAGGCGGAACAGGCCGGACTGCCCGTACCGCTCATTGCCGGCCTGGCGCACTACCAGTTCGTGACTATCCACCCCTACTTCGACGGCAACGGACGCACGGCGCGCCTGCTGGCTACCTTCATTCTCCATCGAGGCGGGTACGGTCTGCACGGTTTCTTCTCACTGGAAGAGCACCATGCTCGCGATTTGGCCAGCTATTACCGCTCGCTTGTGACTCACCCGCACCACAACTACTATGAAGGTCGAGCTGACGCCGATCTGACAGCTTGGCTCGAATACTTCGTCGGCTTGCTGGCAAGAGTGTTCACCCTGGCTCAAGAGGAGGCGCTACGCTTGGCGGACCAGCCGTCGCTTGCCGAGCCGGAGGCGGTGCAGCGGCTCGACAGCCGCGGCCGCCGGGTATTGGCGCTGTTCGCGACCACCGACCGGATCACGGCCAGCCAGGTGGCTCAAACGTTGGGTCTCTCCCAGCGCATGGCCCGCAACCTGTTGCAAGGCTGGGTCGACGACGGCCTGCTCGTGGTCGTCGACACGTCGAGGCGCAAGCGAGCCTACGGGTTATCGGCAATTTATCGGCAATATATCGGCAGTTTAACGGCAATGGCGCCGGAGTAAATGCGGCAGGTGAGTAAGTTGGCTCGAATTCGAGGCTATCTCCAGGCCTCAAGGCCCTTGACAGCTAACAGAGTATCGTCTATAATGCATTTCAAATGCATTATAGACGATACTCGCGCGGAGAGATGGCATGTATATTGCTCGCACACTCGAATCCTTCGTAACAAGAGCCGCAGAACAGTTTCCGGTCGTGTTGCTGACAGGAGCCAGGCAGGTCGGTAAAACTACGCTCCTCAGGCATCTCAGCCAGGAGGATCGCACGTACGTCACTCTGGACGATCCGCTCGTCCTAAGCCTGGCCAAGACGGAACCGGCGCTCTTTATGCAGCGCTTTCCCCCGCCTGTACTCATCGACGAAGTCCAGTACGCGGTGGAGCTGCTGCCGCACATCAAAATGGCCGCCGATCGTGCCCAGCGGCCTGGTCAGTTCTGGCTTACCGGCTCACAGCAGTTTCATCTCATGAAGGGTGTGTCGGAGTCCCTGGCAGGTCGCGTGGCTGTGGTTCATCTGCTGGGGCTTTCCAGGAAAGAGCTTCTGGGTCAGGGACTGGAGGCCCGTCCATTCCTGCCAACGCCCGAAGGAATCCAATTCCTTGTAGGTGGTAAGGGCAAACTAACGTTGAAGGAGCTTTACCGGCAAATCTGGCGCGGCGCATTTCCCGCAATCGCCCTCGACGAGACGGTGGACCGCGACTTGTTCTACAGCTCCTTTGTGCAGACCTACTTGCAGCGCGACGTTCGGGATCTGGCGCGCGTAGGCGATGAGATGGCTTTCTTGCGCTTTTTGCGGGCCACGGCCGCACGCACCGGCCAGATCTTGAACCTGGCCGAGCTGGCGCGCGATGCCGACGTGGCCCCCAACACGGCCAAGAGCTGGCTCTCCATCCTGCAAGCCGCCGAGATCGTCTACCTGCTGGAGCCGTACTACACCAACCTGACTAAACGCCTCGTCAAGGCGCCCAAGCTGTACTTCCTCGACACCGGCCTGGCCGCCTACCTGACGGAATGGGTAAGCCCAGAGACTCTGGAGGCCGGCGCCATGTCCGGCCCGATTATGGAGACCTGGATCGTCGCCGAACTGCTGAAGAGTTACTGGCACGCCGGCCGGCGCGTGCCGTTTTACTACTACCGCGACAAAGACCAAAGGGAAATCGACTTGCTGATTGTACAGGATGGGATCGCCTATCCCCTGGAGATCAAAAAAACGTCCTCGCCGGGCAAGGATGATGTCCGGCATTTCGGGGCGCTGGAGCGGCTCGACCTGCCCGTCGGCCCGGGCGGTGTCATCTGCCTGGTGGAGCAGTCGCTGCCGCTTACAGCGTCTACCCAATCTATTCCAGCCTGGGCTATCTGAGGCACCTGACTACCGGGCAGCGTCGTCGTTTGTTGACGAAAACCGCCTGAGATGGGATAATCATAGACGCCGCGCATCAGCGGCGTTCTGTTGTCTGATAGGGCCGACGCAGGGAGGACCTGGGCAATCCTGCGGCGTGTACGTCTGCGCTGAGCGATTTAGGAATCATTCATGCAGCAATCCGCAGGTCTCAGAGCGTAAAATCACTGGGCACTGGACGCCTACGATCAACGCATCCTCGATCTCGAGCGAGAGCAAGGTCGCATCCAGGAAGAAATCAACGCCCTCGCGGTGCGAAGGGTACGAGATGCTAAAATGGCGCGAAACCTGGCCGAGCTGGCTAAGTCGAAGCCTCGGATCATGCTTGCAGGAGATCCAGCCGCAGCGAATCAATGGTTACGCGGCTTCATCTCCAAGATCTGGGTCGAGTCTGGGCAAGTGACCCATGTTGAGTTATAGGCGCAGAAATGAGCAGCTTCAGCATAGTTGACACAGTCGAGTGGCAAGAGGCGCAAAGTTGAGCAGCTTCAGCAACCCCCACTTCATGTACCTGTTCGAGCTAACGAACGGCAGAAAGAAACTCGCCTACGGCGAGTCGCCGGAGGACGCGTTGGAGATTTTGCGGATCCGGCTTTCTGAGCAGGAGATGGCTGAGATCGTCACAAATCAGTTCATCAAGGTCAACCAGCGCGAGCTGAGGCAGCATATCAAGAACCTTGGCTAGACCCAGATCGGTCCGGTTTCGGAAAACCGGACCGATCTGGGACCATGCATGTGAAACAAGTTACACACAAATTAGGAATAAATATCACGCAACTAAAACCCCTTTGTGGTGTATACTATGTATCACACTTTTCGACATTCCGTTTCATGCGCGAATGCTCGACACCCCAAGGAGGTTTTATCATGACAGAAAGCACGGCAATCATTCCGGTTGTCTACCAAGACGGCGTCTTCGTTCCCCAGGCTGATGTGAGCCATCTGGCCGAGGGAACCAGCATCGACATCACTATTCCCGCTCCTGACGAGTGGGACCTGTTACTCGAGGAGATCTCCTCGGAAGCCGACGACGAGACCGCTGAGTTGACCCGCGGCCGCTGGGATGCCCTGGACGCCGACGAAGAGCGTTGGGTCATCGAAAGCGATGAATGGCTAGTGTGGAACCTTTCCGAGGCCCGCGAGCCGGCTGGCATCTTGATTTGATCCAGACCGGGCGCGCTCCGGCTGCTCATTGCGAGCTCCTGCGCCGGGCAATCTCCCTCCCAAAAAAGAGGGGCTCCTTTGCCCCAATGGCTCGTAATTGTAAAAGCCGGCACGACTTCGGAGGTCCACCCAGGGCTTCCGAAGTTTCTTTTGCCTTATGATCGGATTAATCCCCAAACTCCCGCTCTACTGGTCCTTCCGGCGCACCGGCTGGCCCAAGATGTATCCGTTCAGCGTGGTGATCAGCATCAGCTACCGCTGCAACAGCAAATGCCGCACGTGCGACGTGTGGCGCAAGCCCAACGACGACCTGACCCTGGAAGAGTGGGGCAAGGTCTTCCGGAAGCTGGGGCACACGCCCGTCTACATGACCTTTACCGGGGGCGAGCCGTTCCTGCGCGACGACCTGGACCAGATGGTGATCAGCGCCTATCGCCACTGCCACCCTGAGTACATCACCATCCCCACCAACGGCCTGTTGACCGATCGCATCCTCGCGCAAGCTGAGAACATCGCACGCACCTGTGCCGATGCGCAGATCGGCCTCAATCTTAGCCTGGACGGCGTCGGCGACGTGCACGACGACATCCGCGGGGTGCCTGGCAACTGGGACCGGTCGATGGAGACATGGCGCCAGCTCAAGGAGCTGCAGAAACGCTACCCCAACCTGGTGCTTTCCGTACACACCGTCGTCAGCCGCTTCAACATCCATTTGTTCGAGGAAACCTACGAGGGCTTGCAGAAATTGCAGCCCGACAGCTACATCACCGAGGTGGCCGAGGAGCGGGTGGAACTCGACACGGTAGGCTGGGGCATCACCCCGTTGGCCGAGCAGTACGCGCCCGTAGCGGACTTTTTGAGCCAAAAGGCGCAAGAAGCGCCGGCCAAAGGCATCGCCCGTTTCACCCAGGCCTTCCGCGCCCAATACTACCAGCTTGCCAAGCGCACACTGCTCGAACAAACGCAGGTGATCGACTGTTACGCCGGCTGGGCGTCGTGCCAGATCGGCCCCAACGGCGACCTATGGACCTGCTGCATCCGCGCCGAGGGCGTGGGCAACCTGCGCCAGACCGACTACGACATCGCTCCCATTTGGTTCGGGGAGGAAATGGCCCGGCTGCGCCGTTCCATCGCCAACAAAGAATGCTCCTGCCCCATGGCCAACGCCAGCTACGCCAACATGCTTCTGCATCCGCCGACGCTGGCCAAGGCCGCGCTGGACGTAGTTCGCTAGAACTGGCGCAGCCTTCAAGAAACAGTGAACCGGGACAGATCGCTCAATAATCTGTCCCGGTTTTGTTTCCAAAGAGGCGTCGCTGTGAATCTGCTGCAAGTCATTTCACTCCAAGACTTCTCTACTTGATTGGGCCAAAGTCACTGCGCTCAATCCCCAGATCTCTCAATATCCGGCGTAACGTGCCGGGTTTGATATCTTTGGCGCCCCAATCAGGAATAGTAGAGTAACGATCCAGGTCTGAATTCCACCAGATTCTGTGCGAACCAGAGCCATCCCGAATGTGTTCACAACCCAACTCGCGAAGGCGTTTGGCGAGATCCCGATATCTCATGCCGGTACCATACGCAAAGTAAAGTGTTGCTTACTATCCATAGCTTCAAGCTGAGCTGGCACGGGAGAACCTTTCTGCCGCCGTGCATCCACCATGGCGCGGATGTTTCCAGGAATAGCCCGCATGGCCTCATCCAGCGTTTCTCCCCAGGCGTGGCAGCCTTGTAGCCAAGGACAACTCACCTGAAAGATCTGGTCCTCTTCTAGGAAGTCTACAGTAATCGGGATAATAACGTCATCAAGGACAGCTACCGGACTCATGGCACACCTCTCAAAGTCGTTGATCAATTCAAACACAACTAACCGTACTTCCTGGGGCAGTATAGCACGACTGGTGTGTTGTCACAATTCGAGAAGAATCGTGAGCACAAGCACTCGCATGTGGGGAGAGGCCGCCAGAGACGCAACGCACTCTGGGAGAGAAATGCGTTGCGCCTCGTTCAAACCACTACTATCCCGGCGGACGATAGTTGACGGTTAGCTTAGGGGCCTGATCGACTTCCTCTGGGGTGATCAAGCCCGTCGTCCGTGCTTACGCCGGCAAGGCTTTCGCCCACATGCTCATTCGCTCCATGACCAACTCGCCGGTGACGCCTCGTACAACTCCAGATCCTTGCAGATGCAAGTCGGCGCGGATCATGTGCTCGATCCAAGCAGTGCTCGCGATCAAAGCGTCCAGCTTGGCGTTGTCTCCACGGATCAGGAAGAACCCGTTGAGATCGCCACCATGAGCGTTTAGGAAGACGGCCTCGAACGACTCGATGGCAGCGGACTGCTGTAGGCCGCCGAGGTACTGGCCAAATTCGCCAAAATGGGCGGCGCTCAGGTGTTCGCGGCCGGGAAGCGACCGATTCCAACCAAACAAGATCACATTCGAACTCATGACAGTCATTCCTTTCACTACACGGTAAACATGGCTCGACCCAAACCGAAGCCTGGTGGATAATATTCGACAGATCATTCTGGCGCCCGGCAGTATGTTCGTGGCAGAACCGGCGTTTCTACTGTACGACGAGGTGCGGGAGCCGCAGGCTTACCAGGCTGTGCTGAAGGCAATCGGTGTCGGCAGCCACAGCCTCGACGAAATCAGCAACGCCACCCTGATCGGCAAGGCGCACCTGTCAGCCTACCTGGCGCGTCTACAGGAACTACGGTTGGTCGAGCGTCGATTGCCGGCAACAGTCAACCCTGCAGCGCGCCACAAGTCGCGCCTGGGACGCTATCACCTGAACGATGCCTATTTCCGTTTCTACTTCCGCTTCCTGGCGCCCTACCACGACTCCCTAGCCTTCGAACCGGATTGGGTCATGCGCCAGGTTCAACAGGGCCTGCGGGCTTTTGTCGGACAGACCGCTTTCGAAGACCTTGCCCGGCAATGGATCGTCCAGCAAGGCCGGGCCGGCTCGGCTTCCGCCCCGAGGTCGTTGGCAGCCACTGGAGCCGGGCTGCTCAAGTCGATGTCGTGGCAGTCAACTGGCAGGAGAAAGCCCTACTGCTGGGCGAATGCAAGTGGGGTAAAGATACTGTGGGACGTGACGTGTTGCGAGAGCTGGTCGAGGTCAAGACACCGAAAGTTCTGAAGGATATGCCCGATGAGGGAAAGGGCTGGCAGGTACAACACGCCCTGTTTGCCCGTGCCGGCTTTAGCGATGCTGCCAGGACCGCCGCCGAGTCCGCCGCCGTTTCGCTCGTAGACCTGGCGGAGCTGGCAGTGGGTCTGCAGGCGTCGTAGCTGTCGCCGATTTTCTTCTAAGACCTGAGGGCGTTTCGCCAGGGTTGGGCACTTCGTGTATAATCGGCGATGGACGGGACTGTTTGCCCAAGGAGGCGTATCCATGGAAGCCACGATGACCGCGATCGAATTGACCGGAACCGTGAATGAGCGTCGTCAACTGCAACTAGATGATCTGCTACCCATCTCTGGCCCCCGGCGGGTGCGGGTGATCGTGCTTTATTCACCGGCAGACGAGTGGGACGAAACCGAATGGCTGCACGCGGCGGCTCGCAACCCTGCGTTTGCGTATCTGAAGGATACGGCGGAAGACATCTACACTGTGAGCGATGGAAAACCATTTCATGACAAAGGGTAAAGTCGTTGTCGTCCTGGCCTTCATCACCAGTCGCATTCCCAGCAAGCTGCTGGAAACCGATTTGATCATGGACGTCGGCAGTACGGACTTCAGCTCGACAGGTCTCCAGGTTTCATCAACACTCCAACTACACCGCCTGATGACCGCCACGACATCCCTGCTGCAACGCGAGCTGGGCGTCTTGTCGCCGGCCATGCAGACACAGGTCAACGAGCGCCTGCGTAAGTTATTTGGCTTGGGGTAACCCTTCTCACTTCCCGCGGCGGATCAGTCTCAATAACTTCGTTGTGATACACCTTCGCCTTTTCCTGGCTTTGAGGTGCTGCCTTCGTGACTCAAACTACGCTCGACCAGATCATCGCCATCACCGACGTCGGCGCCAAACACTGGCAGCCCTTCGACGCGACCTCGCCCAGGGGCATCGCTTTCTCCGGCTACCTCTGCCGGCAGGAGAGCGACAAGCTGGGCATGCTGGCCGTGGCCGAACTGGATGGCCAGCCGCGGCTGGAGTTGATCCCGGCCATGCCCAAGATCCACTACCCGTACGTGCAGAATCATGAAGGCCGCTTGCAGGTCAGTATCCCCGTGCCGATCAACGTCGTCGATGCCCGCTTTACGGTCAAGCTGGACGGCACCGCGATTATCTTCTATCCACTGACAGACGCCCAGGGGCTGGTATTGGAGGTCGTGGCCCGCACGCGCCTGCTGCCGGTGCTGATGCCCAGCCGTTGGGGCGATTGGCTTGGGCTGTTGGCCGAGGCGTTGCCCGACCGAACTCCGGTCGAGCGCGCCGTGCGCGAGCAGCACACAATTCTGGCCTTCGAGCTGTGGGGCTACCGCAACCCGCACCTGGTGCGCTACGACCGGCCGCTGGCGCTGACGCTGCACACGGCGATCCGCCACCGCAAGCCGGCCAGCTACCGCCGCCTGGCCGACATCGCCCAGCGCTACGGGCTGGAGCTGGCGCCCACGCTCGAGATAGCCGCGCCTGACCCCGACGGGCTGGCCGCGGCCTATCGCCGCTGGCAGGCGCGGCTGGAGGCCGAAAATCAGGCCGCCGGCCAGGACGTGTACGTGCAGGAGGGCGCGATCCTGATGCTTTCCACGGCTGAGACCGCCGCCTACTGGAAGTGCAAGCCACCGAGCATCGAGGAGATCCACTGGGCGAGCGGCCAGGGGCTGAGCAAAGAGGTCGTGCGCCAGGCCATTCTGAAGATGCTGGAGAACGGCTACGACTTCGCCGTCGGCCAGGTGGAGGACCTCAACGCCGCGTTGGAGGCCGACTTCCCTCGGGCCGAGATCGACGCAGAGGCTGATCTGATCGGGCGGGTGTGGCTGGGCTTCGTCGTCGAGCTGCAGCGCCAGGAATGGCTGCGTGGCCTGGTGGACAGCTCCGGGCTGGACCCGCACGACCTGCCGGCTATGATGCGCCATCTCTCCCAGCACTACTCGCGCAAGGAGATGAGCTGGGTGTACGCCACAGTCAGAACGTTGTACGGCTCGTCGAACGCGCCCGGTGATCAAGAATAGCCGATTGATGAGAAAGGTCACTTTTCTTACGTTTCTTTTACGATGACCTGTTATACTAATGCCCACAACTAATACCTCGCCACTGAGATTTTGATGGGTGCCATGCAGCGTCGCAACGCCTGCGCAAACCCACCAAAATCACGGTGGCAGGGAACCAGGCCATTGTCTTATCAAACAGAAAGGCCACTGGTTTCGGGCGCGATTTCTGACACCGCCCATGTGTAGGTTGATGTCGATCGCTGGTGCGTCTTTCCGCAGGCGCGATTTACGTTAACCAGACCCTGTGTGACCAACAAGACGGAGGATTGCTATGCCAGGACCTGCCGCTCACCTGTCGATCATCGAGTTGCAGACTACCCGCGCCATGGCGCGGCCCGATCTGTATGGCCTTGTGGCCTCGCCCCTGTCCAACCATCCCATACACGCCCAGTTCGGCTCCATCGGTCCCGACATGCTGTTTTGGGCCGATTGGGGCTCGTATACCCCCATCGTCAACACGATCTTCGATATCTATCACACACTTGACGAGATCTATGACTTCCTCGAGCCCATCTGGAAACCCATAGCCGACGCGATCGATAAGGTCACGAATGCGCTAACCGGCGGTCTGGCCGGCGCGATCAGCGATACCCTGGCATACGTGAACGGTATCATCAACACCGCCATGCTCGATCTGATTACCAACCAGATTGACTATTGGCAGACCCTGAAGCCAAACTTCCAGATTCAAGCCCCCCGCTTTTCCGAGAGGGGATGGAACTGGCTTGATTACACGCATCACCGCTACACCGGCCAGTTCGCAAAGCGCCTGATTGCCAACGCAACGGCCACACGCGATACGTCCGCGCAGGCCTATGCCTACGGATGGCTGTCACACGTCACGGCTGACGTCGTCGGGCACGCCTACGTCAATATGGCCGCGGGCGGCCCGTGGCGTACGCACTTCCAACGGCACCACCTGCAAGAAAACTTCATGGACGTGTGGACCTGGGGCTTTTATCACACGCCCGGCGTGGCAATGCCTTTGTCGCCGCCAGCAGGCGTGCTGCCATTCGACTACGCTACCTTCACCAATCTGAGCACGGCGAACCTTCAAGACAAGATCAATCTCGGCGATGACCTGCCCGACAATCTCTTGAATCTCCTGGCCAACACGTTGCAAGACGTCTACGGGCCAGTCACCCACCCCACCATCATTCCATTTCTGGGCAGGGATGAAATCAACCGCGCCTATCAGATGCAGAAGACGGCGTTTGAGATCATGACAAAGAAGGATCGCTATCTGGGTCCGCCCCGGCCGCCGAAGGTCTTTGGCGACATGGAGCCGCCGACGTTTCCAACCAGAGGCGGAAGCGGCGGCGGGGGTGGCGGAGGCGGCGGAGGCTTCTCACTATCCAGCCTGCTAAAGGCCATCTGGGATTTCATCAAGGACCTGGCATCCTATCTTGCAGACCTGGCGCTCTGGCTCATCAGCAAGATCACCTCACCGTTGACCTACCCGGTACGTTACGGGCTCTATTTGATGCAATTGGGCCTATACGAGATCTACCGCGCGTTTCGCTGGGCGCTGGTCGTCTCCGCTTACGTGTATCCGGACCCGGATCAACTGGCAGACCCGCTGGCGCAGCAGTTCATCAACCCCAATCCCAGCTGGAACCTCAATGCCCCGCGCATGGAGTATCCCTTGGAGCGCGATCACAGCCTCTTCTATCCGCTCTCGCCGACGGAACAAGACCCTGTCATCGTGGGCCCGTATGGCCACATTGGCAGGAACTACCCCTTCTGGTTCATCGAGGGTGAACCGAGTGACTTGGACATGGAGAGGGTGCTGATCAATGCTGACACACCCGAACAAACCGCCAGCTTCACAGGCATCCTCGGTCAGAACGCGATCGGCGATCTATTCCAGCGCGGATATCGCGGAAGCCTCGGCTCGGCCATCGACTTCTATCTCCGACGCGCGGAGGAAATACACGCTGATAGCGGCAATTCCTCCAGACTGGCGCTGCCTGACTGGAATCTCGACGCAGATCGAGGATATGCCTTCAAATGCTGGGAGGCGCAGTCCAGGCTCGACCCGCAGCCGCCCGGCGGCGTGCTGGTCCAGTATCTCTAAAGACGAATTGCCCCGACGAAGGCGTTATTTGCAGGCTTAGGCGAGGTATGATCATGCCCATCACAGAGATGAACATTCGCAACATCGGTTTGAGCGATGCGTTTGCCCGCGAGTTT
This sequence comes from uncultured Chloroflexia bacterium, assembly GCA_963709505.1. Lineage (GTDB taxonomy): Bacteria > Chloroflexota > Anaerolineae > JAAEKA01 > JAAEKA01 > CAVPXC01. The sequence goes on from CAVPXC010000006.1 coordinate 23,898, forward strand.
CAGGGCTTCCCCAACCCCGGCCGGGTTATCGAGGATGGTTTCCTGATGCCGTTTGAGCGAGAAGTGGCTCGCGATAGACGGGAGGACAGGCCGGAAGTACAGCGGAGAGACGACGATCCGAATCACGAAAAAGGCCATGACGAGCCACCATACAGGCCCGAACTTATATGTCGCACCTACGCGGGCGATGGTGGGGCGCGGCCACTGGCCCCCAGTATCGTGTTCTGGGAAAGCCCGGACATCTGGGTGGTCGCGCCCGACGGCAGCGCGATCCCGGTTGCCGGGCAGGTGAATCAGGTCAAAGTTCACGTGTGGAACCTCGGCTTGGCCCCGTGTTATGGCGTGAATGTCGAGCTGTTCTGGTGCAATCCATCCGTCGGTGTCAATCTGGCCAGCGCCACACAGATCGCCACAACCCAGACCGTTTCGCTGAACGCCGGAGAACACCGGGTTCTAAGCTTTGACTGGACACCGTCCTTCGTCAACGATGGGCACGAATGTCTCGTTGCTCAGGTGTACGACCCAGTCGCCGACAACATGGTTGCGCCCTTCAACCCCGTGCAGGATCGCCACGTTGCTCAGCACAACGTCAATGTCATTCGCGTTCAAGCCGGCATGCAGATTCATCTGCAATTCTTCGCTGCCAATCTATCCCAGATGGTTGCCCACTCCGACCTCTACGTTGTACAAGTGCAGGGCGAGCCGCTGCGGGAGTTTGCGCAGGCCTTGGGACGCACCTATCTTCTCACTGCCAGCAACGCAACGGCGGCGATCGCAACTGTGGATGTGCGGGAAGCCATCCCAACTATTGACCTGGCACAACATCCTGCGGCCGCCGTGTTCCGAGAATCGCTCGAGCCTATGCCGCAACGCGTCGTACGATCCTTGCTGGGCAGCGCGCTTGTCGCGTTGCCTTCGGGGGCGGACAACCGCCAGGTCCAAGCGGAGCCCTTCCGGCAGCAAGCAGCAGTACGGGATCTGTCTGCCCGTTCGAGTGCCGACAAAAGCCGCCTGTCTCATGTAGCCGAGATTCGTCCCGGCCAGGAGTTGGCGGTCACACTCGCCATTGAGGTGCCCCAAAAAGCCGTCAGGGGCATCTCCTACGTATACCGCGTGATCGAGCAATCGGAAGGGCGCATTACCGGCGGTATCACCTACCTAGTAGAGGTAGGTTGACACCGGTCGCGCTACTGCCTGGTTAGCGTTAGCGTGTAGCTACCGATGCCCTGATTCTTGCTGGAGCTGGCGACGATCGTGTAGTCACCATCGCTCGACAACGTCCGGCTGATCTTGGCGTCCTGCCGGGCCGGGTCGTCGGTCATCCGTAGGCTCCCCGGACCGCTCAGATCTAGCTTCGGATGAAACGTCGTGGTGCCTTTGGTTTTTTTCATGGCAATGGTGATCTTATCGCCCTTTCGCCCCTTAAACTTGTAACAAACGCTGGGGGTCGTGGTCGTGATCTGTCCATTGACCGACCGTCCGACGGCGATTGACGTCGAGTTACGACACACAAGTGGCGCCGCGGTAGGCGTCGCCGTGGCGCGCCGGACCGGTGTCGGGGTCTGAGCAACGCTACTGGCAGTCAAGCCCAGCACGAGCACAGCCGCAACCAACCCACCGAAAAGGCTCTTTCGCAGCCGGCGTTGGTGTTTCAGAGTCATCAGCTCACCTCCAGAGAGCGGCGTGCTGCCGCAAAATCTCATTCCAGAAACAGGAAAACGTCTTGTCGAGATCCGGGCAGGTCAGATGGTAGGGCTCGGAGCGCCCAATCAACTCAGTCCACTCTGTGTTCTCATCCAGATTTCCTCCCACAGTCGCGCAGGCCAAAGCAACATACGGGTCCGCGCTGCAGCTTACCGAGTCGGGTGCCAGGCGCATTACGCTGCCATCTGGCGCCAACGGCCACACGCGCGTCTCGCCGGTTTCGTCCACCGACATGAGCCACCGGTCATCCGGGCTAAAGCGAACGGAAAGAACGCGCTTGTTGTGGCGGTATAGGGCTTTTGGTGGTAGGTTTAGGAAGTCACTCCATAGCCAGACGGTTCCGTTCCCATCACCAGCAGCCAACGACCCGCCCTTGGCGCTAAACCTCAGGGTGGTGACCGGCTCAGTTGGGCCGAGCAAAACCGCCAGCTGTCCGGCGTCGGTCACGGTAAATGGGATGGTCTCGACCAGGATGTCACCCGCTTTGTGCCCAACAGCCAGTATCCCTTGAACATCGTTGTAGGCAAGGCTTGTGATGGCCGAGGACTCTTCGAGAGTTAGTAGGGGACTAGATGAGTCTAGGGCTGCGGTATCGCGAAGGAAAAGTAATCTCGATCCATCGCTTGTGACCAAGAGCCGGCCGGCCTGCCCAAGCGTGGTTTGGGCCGTCGGGCTGACAATGCCGGTCGCGGGCTCCAGGCTATCGATCGGCCAGAGCGTGATGTGGCCATCCTGGCTTGTGCCCACTATCTCACGCCCGTCTTCGCTAAACTGTAGGTCCCAGTCGCGTTTCGGGTCTTGTTCCAGGCTGACTGCCGCCGAACCTGGCCTGGTCCGATCCCACAGATAGACGGCCTGCCCGTCATCTTGAAAGGCCACGAGACCGCCGTCCGGGCTCAAAGCCAGTTCGCGCAGTGGGGCGAAATGTTGATAGATCACTTTGGCAGCCATCGGGTCGTCCAGCGGCGCCTCTTTGATCTCGCCGTTCTCAGCATTTTCATTGCGGCTAAGGCCGAATACGAGCTTGCGGCCGCTCATGCTGGCATCCAACACCCCGGTACGCAAGGTGGGTACCGAAGGGATCCCTCCGATCGTCGCTAATGTCTGGCTGAGCAACCCAGTAGCTCGTGTATCCGTGCTGTTCTCTTCCTGAGTGATACGGGCGGCTTCGGCCGCCATGAGCAGCCGCTGCTGCGAGGTCAGGTCCTCGCCGACGAGCGCGTGGTAACCCAGCTGGGAGGCAAACTCAATTCTTGACCTGCTGCGCGCTTGAAGGGCGAGAAACAGGCTGACCAGGGCAACGAGAACTGAAACTAATGCCAGCGCAAGGACGGCTTGAAGCCGCCTATTCAGTTTTTTGAGTTGGCGCGCCCGCTCGGCTTCGGCCTCAAGCTGAGCCTTCTCCCGGCCGCGTTGTGCATCTTGGCTGACCTGAACGAACTCTTGCACCACCGGCCCCAGCGCCTGCCAGTCCGATGAACGCAACACGCTGGTCAATTGAACGTCGCTCAGAAGCAGGCTGGGATCGTTTCCGGCACTACGCCACGCATATGCCACTTGGAGCAGAGGTTGAGACAACCGCCAAGCTTGGTTGGACTCGAGAATAGGATTGATAAAGCTATCGTGTACGAGCTCATACCATGTACCCCCAGCCCGTTCGGTACGGCGGATTAGCCAGTCCTCGTCTAGCGCCTCAACGGCCATGTTGGGAAGATTGCCGGTGGCTTCGGCGCCGCGAAACACCAGGCCGCGCGTGCCCTGCTCCGTGATCAACCGCTCCTGAAAGAACCGGCGCAAATCGATTTCGGTCACGCCCGTGCGCTTGCCTACGTCTGCGATCACCCGTTCGTAGAATTGCCCCAACGCCCGATCTACGTCCCCGGCGGCCATCAGGTCGGCTTCGGTGATCGGTCCTACCGGGGCGTCTTTGATGGTCTCCCAGAGTTGATGACATACGACTTGAAGCTGGACGGGCTCGACGTACTGGCCTTCGACCGTGCTCTTCTGGTCGGGCACCCGCACCTGGCACAAATCAACCACCAGGTGTTCAGCTACACCGGGGGCGAAGGGTCGTCCTCCCAATCGCGCCGGTTCGCGCACCGCATCGAGTGCCGCCTCCATGCCCATGCGTTCCATGTAGAAACGAGCGCGCATCCGATCGGCCAATATCGGAGCATAGGGCTCGATGGGCGCCACATAGTCCTCACGGAGCGTCAGCAGCACCCATAGATTAGGATCGTCCTTCATGGCCCGGTCAAGCTGTCGGAAAAACTCGTCGCGCTCTTGCCATCGCCCCAGGTGGGTGATGATGATCTCCTCGAACTGATCGATGATCAACACGTAGGGAAGGGTCGGGGAAGACACTGTGTCCGCTGAACTCTGGGTGGGTTGGTGCGCCTGGTCGAAGTAATAATGCTCGCCGTCGTCGCTGCTCAGCCCGGCCAGGAATTGCGACAAGGTCAGGCCGTTCAGTCGGTCCGGATCTCCCTCGGATTGATCGAGGTTGAGCATCAAATTGAAGAGATAGATATTGTCCACCGACTGCACGCCGCCCGGCAGTTCACCGCTGACCCGCGCCACAGGCAGCACGGCATACCCAACCTCCCGCAGCTGGGGAATCAGCCGCGCGTGCAGGAGCGAACTTTTGCCTGCACCAGACTGGGCGTAGAAGAGCACCAGTCGTTCAGACAACACGCGCGCCAGCAGGTCACGCGCCTCGCGCTCGCGGCCAAAGAAGAGGCGACGCTGCGCCTGCGTGTACGTGCGCGGGCCGACGTAGGGGTTGCCTTTTTGATCGACAGGTTCTTCCATCATGGATCACTCGGTGGTACAAACTGGGACCGCTAGTTCGCCGATGACCGGCCAGAACGAAGCTCACGCCGACAGAAGGACCCGATTTCATCCCAATACACTTTGTCGAAACGCGTGTCCTGGCGTAGATAGCTTTCCAGATACAGCTTTTCCTGCACATTCGGCTCCAACTGCACGCAGCAATAGCGCTCGTAGAGCTTAGCCTCGGGCATGGGTTTGATGAGTCCCCGATACAGGGTCCGAAACGCCCAACTTGAGAGACTAAAGCCGAGAATTAGCAACGCTGACGACTGCAACGCGCCCTTGATCACGTCATGCACCGGGTCCACGCCCCAGTCCTTGCCTCGCCCTTGCGATACTGCCATGAGGAAGTCCAAATAGTCGTCTTCCGTCAGCACCAGGGAGTCGGGATAATCCTCGAGGCCAAAAAGGTGATAGACCAATGGCTTGTGCGGGTTGGGATGGTAGGTCAGGCCGGATCCGGCGGGCTCGAAGACCGACGGCACATTGTTCAGCCCGCCATGCCAGCGACACAGCTCACTCTTCGGCTCCTTACCGGCACGGCGCAAAGCCTCCTCCAGAAACGTATACGGACTGGTAGTGAGGATCACGGGAAGAGGTAGGTCCGCCAGAAGCAACAACGGGTCCTCGGACCCCTGATCGAGACGCGGAATGCCTAAGCGGCCAGCAAACTGGGTTACGGTCAAACCAGCCGCCTCAGACACGGCCTCCTCGAGTTGGTCGGCCGGGACACCCTGGTTGCGAGCTAACGCATAGACAGCAATTGCCCACCAGATCCAGGTAGTCTTGTTTGACCTTTTGGTCTTTCCAGCCGGTCTCCAGACTCCGATACTTGACCATTCTGTGCAGCTCGCCACGGTCGCCGAGTGGATACCCAACATGCTCGGAGTAGCTTCCAACCAGCGAGGCGTGCCCGCCGAGTACCAGATCCTCCAACACCTCGCCGCTGATCACCGGCAAAAGGTTTCCGCGTTGGATGAGCTGGGCCAGGCTGTGGTCTTGGTTGCCAGCGCCAGTCGCGGCGCCAACGGTAGTCTTGATGTTGACCATGGGGTCACACCTCGCTGCAGATTGAATCACACCATGGACATAAAGCTCATGATGGACTTGCTTGCATAACAAGTTAAACGTACACAGCGGCGAATTTCGTCAAAAGAGTCCCCCGATTCCCCACAGCAACGCCTAATGGACCTGCTAACAGGTCTGCGGGAAAGGTGCAATTACTTGGGCGGTAAAGACAGTGCAAACGCGACGCCGTGGTCAATCCAGCGCCTGAGTTCGCCTTCCAATTCATATCCTTCGGGTGACACCAACACCCACCCTTTCATCGGGCGTCCGGTCATGTCGAACACTCTGACGTGAGGCTGCGCAAGCGCGTCTGTCTGCTGCGCCGCACCGAGCCGCACGATCAGGTCACTGCCGAGCACGCCGACAGCCATGTTTCCCCGCAGGATGAAGCCGACACCGCCGAACATCTTTTTCTCCACCAATCCTGGCATTCCACCCAGCTCCTCGCGGATGCGCTGGGCAACACGTTCGTCATAGGCCATGGTTCGTTTCCTCGCTCGATACTGGATGCCACGCGTGCAGCGGGCATGACGGTGGATGCAGGTTTACAGCGCCGACAAGAAGAAATCTCGTATCTGCTCTTCCATAAACACTCGATCCTCCAGCCGCCGCGGCCCGTGGCGCTCGTCGGGGAAGAGCATCAGCTCGTAAGGGATGCGGGCACGGATCAACGCGTTGATCAGACCGCGCGGTGTGGCGGAAGTGCACGTTCTCGTCGATCAGTCCGTGCACCAGCAGCAGCCGGCCGGCGATCCCGCTCACGTGCGCCATGACGCTGCTTACTTCATATCCTTGCGGGTTGGACTCGGGCGTCCCCATGTAGCGCTCGGTATAGTAAGTGTCGTAGCCGTCCCAGTGGGTCGACGGCGCACCGGCCACGGCCGCGCGGAAGGTCTCCGGCGCACGCGCCAGGGCCATGCTGGCCATGTATCCGCCGTAGCTCCAGCCGTAGATGCCAACCCGCGCTGGGTCGGCCAGGCCCTGTTGCACCAGCCAGCGTACGCCGTCCACCTGATCCTCGACCTCCAGATGCCCCATGTCGTGCTTGATCGCGCCCTCGAAGGCCAGCCCGCGCCACGCGCTGCCGCGGTTGTCCAGGATGAAGACCAGGAAGCCGAGGCTGCGCAGGTACTGCGCGCGCATCGCCTGCGTCATCATCCAACCGTTGACCACCCGCTGCACGGTTGGCCCGCCGTAGACGCTGACGACCGTCGGATGCGGCCCAGAGCCGAAGTTGGCCGGTGGTCGGTAGAGCGCGCCGTGCAGCAGCGTACCCTCGCGGTTACGCAGGCTCACCAGCTCGGGCGGCTGCAGCCCCAGCGCGTCGATGCGCGGGTCGCGGCGATCGTAAAGCACGTGCAGCAGCGCGCCGTCGTCCAGCGAGCGCAGGGTGACCGATGGCGGCTTATCCAGAGCGTCATGCACGTCGACGAATCGCCGGCAGGCGTGATCCAGGGTAACGGCGTGCATGCCGGGCGCCTGGGTAATACGCTGCGGCTTGCCGCCGGTAATCGGCACGATGTACAAATGCCGCTCCAGTGGGCTCTCCCGGGTTGCCGTGAAATAGACCAGCTGGCGATCCTCGTCGACGCCCGCCAGGCCGTCCACCATCCACTCGCCCTCGGTCAACTGGCGCACGAGCGCGCCGTCGTCATCGTACAGAAACAGGTGGCGAAAACCGCTGCGCTCGGAGGCCCACAGGAAGCCGCCGCGCTTCAGCGGCTTGAATTGGTCGTGCAGGTTGATCCAGACGTCGCTCGTTTCACTCAGCAGGAGGCGGCATTCGCCGGTCGCGGGATCAAAGCACACCAGATCGAGCCGCGTCTGCTCGCGGTTCTCGAGCTGCGCCACCAGCGATCCGTCCGGCCGCCAATCGACGCGCGCCAGGTATTCGTGCTCGGCCGTAGGCAGGGTCGCATCCGGGCCGCCAACGTCCATCCAGACAGGCTCGCCGCCCGCGCGTGCGACCACGCCCAGCCGCACCCGTGCGTTGGCTTGGCCGGCGAAGGGATAGCGGTGATCCTCCTGCGCGCCGTCACCGACCTCGTCCTTGCCCTGGTGGACAATTCGATAGACCGGGATGTGGGTCTCGTCGACCTCGGCGAACGCGATTCGGGCGCTATCAGGCGACCACCAGAAGCCATGACGCCGGCCCATCTCTTCCTGCGCAACGAACTCGGCCAGGCCGTGGGTTCTTCCGGTATCGCGTGCGCCGGCCGTGATTTGCTGCGGCTGGCCGCCGTCGGTGGAGACGACGACAAGCTCGTCGCTTTGGACGTAAGCGATCCACCTGCCATCGGGCGAGAGCTGCGGATCGAGCACGGGAGCATCATCCGCTGCCATCACATGTCGCAGCGCTGCCTCTGGGCCGTCCAACACGAAGAGGCCGGCGGGCAGGTCCACCAGTAAGCGTTCACCCTGTTCGGCCCAGGCGGCGTGCGTGATGCCCAGCTCGAGCTGGCGTTGGCGCTCGCGGCGCAGCTGTTCTTCCAGCGAGAGGTTGCTCTCGCTGACGCCGCCATCGCCCGCGGCGAGCAGCAGGCGCTGCTCGCCTGTCTCGAAGTCGAACGCATAGAGTTGGCGCGTCAAGCTGCCCTCAGCGCTGAACAGAAAGATCAACAGCCGGTCGTCGGGGCTGAAGCAGAACGCGCCGGGAATGGCCATTCCCGGCGTGGGGTAGCGTGCGACTTCTTCGATGGGAAGTGCGGCAGATGCAGGCTGGCTAGCCTGGTTCAGGATTGACTGCATGAGGTCCTCTTTTCTCGGTTGAGCTCAAGTGGCAATAGAAGGCGCTATCTTTTGTCGTTTTCACGGGTGTATTTCAAATTGGGGGCAGACCCTTCGGGTTTGCGGAAAACCCGAAGGGTCTGCCCCCAATTTGAAATACACCCGTTTCCATGGCCCTATCCTAATCCTCGTGCAGTCATCGTGCTAAATTTGCAGCCAGTATAAACGCTGTGGGGGGTAGAGTCAACTGGTTGCGAACCAATATCCGAAGCAAAGCACATTTCTTGGCGCAATCGTCGTCAAAGACTCGTTCAATGCATGTAGATCGCTGAAATTCTGTCCACGGAGGATTTCGAAACGCATGGAAGTTGCACCTGGCATTTATAGCATGACGCAGACGAAAGGCGCGTACGTCCACGCCTTCTTGCTCGACGACGGCAACGGGCTTACCCTGGTCGACACGCTTTACGACCGGGACGCCCACCGTATCCTGGCCGAGCTCGAGCGCATCGGCAAATCGGTCAAGGACATCAAGCACATCATCATGACCCACGCGCACCGCTCGCATCTGGGCGGTTTGGCGCTGCTCAAAGAGTTGAGCGGGGCGCCGGTCTATGCCCACGAGTGGGAGGTTGACCTTATCGCAGGCGATCGCGCTGCTCAGGCGGTCTCCTGGCTGCCGCACAAGCCAGTTCGCGCTTGGCCGCTGCAGGTTACCCTCAATCTGAACGTCGCCAAACACCCGCCGGTCGCCGTAGACAACTTCGTGCACGAAGGTGACCGGATCGGGCCGCTCCGCGTTTTCTACTGCCCCGGGCACTCGCCGGGCCACCTGTCGTTCTTCTGGGAAGAGCGCCGCCTGTTGATCGCGGGCGATGCCATCTGCACCTGGCCGAGCTTCATGCTGGGCTGGCGCGGTTTTACGCTGAACCCCAAGCAGCATCGCTTGTCCGTGCGCCGGCTGGCCGAGCTGGACAGCGAAATTGTGTGCGTCGGCCACGGGGAGCCGGTGGCTTCCGGCGCTGCTCAACGCATCCGGGCGGCGCTGCCTACGTTGGACTAATCGCAGCTGCTTAGCCCGGCGAATAGAATTCACCGGCTGAAGCAGAAAAGTCGCCTCAGCGACTGCGGAAAGGTGGTGCCAGCCGCGCCGTTCCGCCAATGCCTGCGGGCACTTCTCATCTTCAGCCAGGGATTTCCAATCCCTGGTTTCGGCTGCAGGAGATTATCTATGCCTCAGACAAAAGAGTATTGGCTCCAAATCGAAAACCATCCCTGGGACGTGTGCCCGTGGGGGGTGGATCGCGCAGCTTCGGCGCCGATGGCGCCGGATGCCTCCGGCCGGTTCCGGGCTGTATCGCAAGAGGTGCTGGTCATTCGACGCTATTCAGCCAACTGGGCCGCGCCGGTCGATCAACCCATCAACCCTTGGGACCTGGCCGAACCGGATGCGGCCCGCATGGGCGGCACGCTGCCCGGCGCGGTGCTGGAGGCCAAGGTAGCCGACGAGATCTTGGTGCACTTCCGCAACAAAGACCAGCGCGCTGGCGTGCCGCTCGCCGACCGCATCCACAGCCTGCACGCGCACGGCGCGCAACAGTCCCCCTTGGCTGTGGGCGCCTACCCGATCGCGCCGCCCGATGCAACCCAGAACAACAAGCGGGGCGACCGGATCGCACCCGGCGAGAGCTACATATACCGCTGGACCTGCCCCCAGCGCGCGGCGGCCGGCGCCTGGCTGATCCACGATGCCGCGCCGGCTGGCGCCCGCAGCACGGGATTGGGCGCGTTCGCCGTCCTCTTGATCCGTGCCCCTGGCGAGCAACTGGCAGACCTGCCGGACCATGCCTTGCGCCAACCCGGCGACACGGCGACCCACATTGCGGCCGTGCCCCCGGCGCCGAAGCGCGCCGACTACATATTGGTCTTCCACGAGCTGCCAGGGTTGGGGCTGTGCCTCAACGGCCGCCAGGCGTTGGGCAACACGCCGGCCCTGATCGCGGGCGAAGGCACCCGCATAACGATGCGCTGCTTAAACGCCACGGCCGCGCCGGTAGCCGTCCACATCCACGGCCACCGCTGGGAGTACGCCGGCGGCTCGACAGACGTCCAGCTATTGCCGCCAGGCGGCGGGACCAGCCTGTCCCTGCTGTCGGGATCGTTCGAGTTTGGCGGCGGCCTGGGCGAATGGCTCATTACCGGGCAAGCTGGCCTGGCCGTGGTGAGCGGCTCTCTGGTAGTGACCGGCGGTGGTGCAGTGTCGTTGCTGTCCGCCTGAGAACCGCGGATTGGCGGAGGCGCGGATCAGAGCGGAGGCGGAGCGGAGTTGAATAGGGCCAGGACTGATCTAGAAATGATCCTAACCGCCCGGGCCGGTCCCTCCGAAATGGTTCCCAATCTGTGCGCAACCTCCATGCGCAGGCCCCAGGTGTCCGGGGTGCTGTGCAAGAACCTCGTGCGTGGGCTTTTCGGTCAGCTTTTTTGACAAAAGGAGTTCTTATGGACCCTGTGATTCCCGTACCTCGATCGATGCGCCTTTGGGGCGTGATCGGCGCGGCCGTGGCCGCGTTGTTCGCCGTGTGGATGTTCTTTTTCCCCAGCCTGATCCCAACGCACTTTGCCTGGGTCGTGGAGCCGCGCCTGGCCCAGGCCTTTATCGGCGCCGGCTACGTCTTCCGCACTTTCTTTTTCCTGCAGTTCGTCTTCGCCCGAAACTGGCTGAGCATCCGCTGGACCTTTTACGGCAACCTCGTATTCACGGGCACCCTATTGTTGGCCACCCTCTGGCACGCCGACGAGATGAACTGGCGTTTTCTGGTGGCGCACGTGTGGATTCTTTTCTACACCTTCGAGCCGATCACGATGATCTTCACGGCACCCCTGTATGCCGAGGCCAGAAGCGCGCACCTGAGCACGGGCGGCCCCATCCGGCCCTGGTTTCGCCGCTTCTTGATCCTGGCCGTGGGCGTGCTCTTCCTCATGGGCGCCTTCCTGATCATCAACCCGCAGTGGCTGGATCTGCGCTGGCCTTGGGCGCTCAACGAGTTCGACGCCCGCATCATTGCCGCGTGGTTCCTGGGCTGGGCGGTGTGGGCAGGGACTATGGCTTTTGCCCACGACTGGGACGAAGTGCGCCAGGCTGGCGCGCTGGCGATCCTCTTCGGTGCTGCTGTCTGCGCCACACTGATCGCCTTTCGGCCCGAGTTCGATTTCGCTCGTATGCCGACACGCGGCTATGCAGGCATCGCCGTGCTTTTCACACTGGCGATGGCCTTTTTCACCTGGCGGCAGGAACGGCATCGGCCCAAACGGCTGTAAGGTCTGCCCCAACGCGAATTGCGTCCCGCCCGCGACAACCGATGGACAAGCTTAGGATAGAGGCGTATAATAGTGTCATAGCCAGGCGGCAAGTGGACCATTGGCGCCTCGAACAGCGTAAGTACCCTGTAAACCAAGTTTCTGCGTAGTGTCACCCTGAGGCTCGGCGAAGGGTCCCTACTCTGCAAGACGGGGACCCTTCGCCGAGCCTCAGGGTGACACTACACAAGGATTAATTTACAGAGTAGTAAGGAGCCTCTGATGAACACAAATTCACCCAAGCCACAGAAAATCGATAAACGCATGCAGGGCGAGCCGATCCAGGCTGGCGGCCGCACCGTTGAGCCGGTCGCACGTCTTTCCGGCTTCATCGGTTGGGGCGGTGGCGAGAACGGCAGCGGCGGCGGCGGCTGGTTGAAGCTGACGCCGCAGGAAGTTATTGCACGCGACGCCGAGGGCGCCGAGCAGCGGATCGACCTGAACGACCCCACCGCGATCGCGCTGCGTGGCGTGGCCATGGTCGGAATGGCTGTCGCCGTCGTGTCGTGGTTGGTGATGATTCTCGCTTGGATGTTGAGGTCCAGGCGTTCTGTAGGCGAATAACAAGGAGATAACCATGGAAAACGAGATCAACCAGGCAGCCGAGCCCATCGAGCGGATGCTCGATCGATTCAATATCGGCGCGGTGTTCGGCGAAGCGACGCATGAAGGCAACGTGACGATCGTGCCCGTTGCTGAGGTCAATGCCATGTTCGGCTTTGGCTACGGCTCGGGCGAAGGGCCGGCGCCGGCCAAGGCAGGAGAGGACGGCGCCATGGCCACCGGCGGAGGCGGCGGAGGCGGCGGCCGCGGCAGCGCCAAGCCGCGTGGCGTCCTAAAGATCACGCCGGATGGGGTCAGCTACGAGCCGATCGTCGACCCGTTGCGGATCAGCCTGGCCGGCATTGCCATGGTGGCTTGGGCTGTCTTCTGGATCACATTGACGATCAGGTCGTTCGTTAAGAAGTAATGAGCGGCGGTCACGTCGATCCGGCCAGGCAAACAAGGCGCAGCCAACGCAGATCCTTAGGACTGCGCTGGTTGCGCCTTTTTGATTGTTGGTCGACTGGTCAGACCGGAAGAGAAAATCGTCAGGTGGTTATCTTGGCGACGACTCGGATCGATGCCCAGGTTCCGATTTGATCATCAGGTAAACGCTAATAGCCACATAATACCCCATGCACAGGATAGACAGCCACATCACCCAGGGCTGGGGTGTTGGATATTCGAAGAATAGCAGAAGGATCGTCGCTCCCCAGATGAACACAACTGCGAGCGTGATACGCTGATAAGCTTTCGTGCGCGAGGGATAGACATACCGGGAAGGAATGAACACCAGGACACAAAACAGCGCGATGAGGGCCAGATTGATCCAAGGATCGAGGCGCCAAATAAGCAGATAAAAGGCCACGACATTCCAGTAAGATGGGAATCCGGTGAAGTAATGCTGGTCTGTTTTGGCATCCTTCTGGCAGAACTGGTAGGCAGACGCCAACAAGACCGCGATGGCAGCGGCCTGGGCAAATACAGGCGGCAAGAGCCCGGCCTGATAGAAAATGAAGGCCGGCACGAGAGCATAGGTAATGTAATCGACGATATTATCGAGGAGGGAGCCATCGAAACCGGGCAGCACGTCTTGCACACGACAACGCCGGGCAAGCCAGCCGTCCATCCCATCAACCGCCACAGCAGCGCCCATCCAGACAAAGGTCTCTTGCCATGCATGCCGTTGTATGGCAAGAATAGCCAGGTAACCCCATACGACGCCGCTGGCCGTGAATAGATGAACCCCCCAGGCCGAAGCTTTGGCGGCCCGGGAGATTGGGACGGCTGTGCGATTAGAATGAAACATGCAAATACCCCGATCTTCGAGCACAGTCAGCTGGTTGAACTGCGATCATCATTTATGCGGACTACGGATGCTCGGAAATTCTACCACGTATGCTGCCATTTCGCAACGATGGTATATAGGTCAAGCTGGGCTTCTCATGGGTAAAGCTGCCATACGGCCAAAGCGCGTTACTTCCGCGAAATCGGGAGCTATCCGAGGAAGCTGGATGCCTTTGTGCGTGGGTATGACGGAAATAGCGCGTGCGATGACTAGACCCTTCGGGTTTCTCGTCTCGAACTCGCTACCGGGAAGTTGGCGTTAGCTGCTCGAACCGGCAACTCGTTCAAGGACGAGAAACCCGAAGAGCTTGCCCTGAGGCCGCCGAAGGGGTCTGCCCCCAACGCGAAATGCGCCCGATTTACAATCGCACTTGACTTGACTGATGCTTTCTGGTACACTAGCACATCGTTACCAGAGTTGTGAGCAGTACTGCGTTTGTTACCTTCTTGTCTTCTAATCGCGCGGCGCTTGACGCCAGTAAGGAGCACGCAGTTGGACCACCTATGGTCGCCGTGGCGTTTGGAGTATATCTTGGGTCCAAAAGCCCCGCATTGCGTCTTCTGTCAAAAACCTGTTGCAGGCAATGACGAGACGGAGCACATCTTGGTGCGTGGCCAGACCTGCTACATCACTCTCAATCGTTACCCATACAACAATGGCCACCTTCTCGTCGTGCCGTACGTTCATGCACCTAGCCTGGAAGACCTACCTGCAGCGACCCTAACCGAATTGATGCTGCTGGTCAACCAAGGCATGGCCGCACTTCGTTTAGCCATGCGCCCGCAGGGCTTCAACGTGGGCGCCAACCTCGGCAAAGTCGCCGGCGCCGGCATCGAAGCCCACGTCCATGTCCACGTGGTGCCTCGATGGAGTGCGGACACCAATTTCATGACGGTCGTCGGCCAAACCCGCACGATCCCAGAATCGCTCGACCAAACCTTCAGCGGCCTGCGCCAGGCCCTGGCAACACTGGCTGTGACCGAAAAAAAGACAACCAGTATCCCATGACCGGAGGCTTTCTACTGACTTGAACCGAGAAGTCACGTACAATTGAATAGGATCGACACTCAGAAAAAAGTACCAGGAGATTGACTTTTATGCTCGATGCAGAACTCTTTGCCCAAAGCCATGCGCTGGTACCGGATCGACTTGCACCTTCACACTCCGAGCTCGGAAGATTACGCCGAAAAAGAAGCAAGTTACCTGGATATCCTCAAAGAAGCCGAGCGCCGTGGCTTAGACTTGATTGCTTTTACAGATCACAACACCGTTGCCGGTTACGAGGCCCTGTTCGATGAGATAGACTTTCTGGAAAAACTGGAACAGCGTGGACGATTGCAGGATCACGAGCGGGAGGAGGTGGAAGAGTACCGAAGGCTGTTGAAGAAGATAACAGTGCTACCGGGCTTTGAATTCACCTCTCGTTTCGGCTCACATACCCTGGGCGTCTTTCCTCCCGAGGGTCAAGCCAGCATCCCAAAACTTAAGGCTGTGCTTAACCAGCTCGGCGTGTCCTACGAAAAGATGAATCTGGGCACGACCTCGGTACCCGGCACGCAGGCCTTTCTCGAGGCCTATAAGATCATCAACGAGGCGGGTGGCATCGTCATTGCTGCCCATATCAACTCGCCCACCGGTGTGTTGGCGATTGCCAACAACCTGCCTACGGGCGCGCTGCGAATTAGCGCAACCCAAAGCTCCTATCTCCACGCTCTGGAATTCTCGGGCTTTCATAACCCGCAACTGCAGGGCTTTTCCAGCCCCCACTGGTACGACGGCACCAACCTGGGCTACGAGCGTCGCATGTTCTGCCTGCAGGGATCCGACGCGCATCGCGTTACCCAGGACCAGAACGATACGATGCATCGCTGGGGGATCGGAGACCGGCCCACCGAGGCGCTCCTCGCCGAACAGACCTTCGACGCCTTGCTACAGCTCTTCCTGAGCAAGGACTACGACCGGCTTCGCGTCCCCTTCGTCTCCGACGTCACCCGCTACAACCGCATCGCCGACGCTCACACGGCTGGCCCGTCCGATCGCCAAATCCTGAGCGCAAACTGTACCGACGATACGGACCAAATGTGCCGGCACGTCGTTGCTCTCGCTAACTCCGGAGGCGGCACGATCTTCTTGGGGATGGACCCCGACCCGAAGATACCGGTCGCCGGCCTGGCCGACGCCACCTCCGCCATGCGGACCTTCCAGGCCGCAGTGAGCGAGCTGATCTTTCCACAGCCCGATTGGTCAGTCGATATCATACCCTACGAAGGGCATGAGGTCATCCAGATCGAGGTGCGCGACGCTCAGCGCAAGCCCTGCTACATGCGGGAACAAGAGGATCGCGCGATCTACGTCCGCCACAACAGCGAGACGGTTCTTGCCAGCCATGGCGACCTGATCGACATGTTGCACAACGAAGGCGATGACGGCCTGGCCCACAGCGGTCAGTTCGATAGCCAGGTGCGCATGCTGTCGTCTGGGGTCGAACAGCCCAAGTCCGGGGTCGAGATTGTCGGCGTTACGCTGCGCGGCGACACCGAATACTTCCGGGTTGTCGACCTCCGCACCAACCGCGAGAGCCAGGTCTCCGAATACACGGCCACATCGGTCTGGCTATATGCCATCAAAGGCTATCAGGAGATCCGCACGCGTCTGCAAGACCTGCATCACCAAGTGCGCTGGAACGGGCAGATCGGCCTGTGGCGCGTCTACCGCGAAAACGAATACTACGACCAGCGTAACCGGGTCAAGTGCGATCTGGTCTTCCGCAACGAAGAAGGCCGCATCGAGCACATATTCATGGCCGTCGCCGTGGGTTGGATCGGGCCGGCCTGGGATGCCTTGTTCGAGGTCGATCCGCCGGCAGCGGTGGCTGCCGTTCCACTGCCGGCGGATCGCAAGGTCCGCTGGCGCGGCAACATGGGCGTCAATACGGTGCTTCGTACCCCCGAAGGCCTGTTCTGCAACCTGGTGTTCCGCAACCGCCAGGGCCGGGATCTGTTCTATGGCCGAGTGCCCTGTGACCGGCTGCAGGCAGAGTGGATCGAGATGTTAGCCGTCGAGTTGCCGCGCTCCGGGCTCGAGGTGATGGAAGTGCACGAGAATGGCTCCGACCCGCAGTACAAGTTCCACAACCTGGGCAACCGCCACGTCGAGAGCCGGCTTTGGACCCCGGATATGCTCAAAGACGGCAGCCTGCGCCATTACGCTTTACGCATGCACCTGGATCAAGACCGCCCTCTCGACGAAAGCCAGGTGAGCTGGCTAGGCAACATCGGTTATCTGCGGCGATCTTACACCGCGGCGGACCTGGTGTATCGCGACCCTAACGGCGAAGACCACATCTACTACGGCGCCCGCTGGGACGACCTGAATAGCGAATGGCTGCAGCTGTCCGGCGTCTGACAGGTGTCATGCTGAAGGCCGCCGAAGCATCCCCCGCACCATCGATAAAAGGCGCATCTCTTGCCGAGAGATGCGCCTTTTGAATTCTCTGGAAGCTTGGGGGGCACTGTTTCTTGTGAAATCGCCAAATTCGTCGCAAAAATATGATGTAACGCATAGTTTAATTCGCCAACTGGGGGTAAACTGACCAAAAGCAGCGTGAATAGTTAGAAGTGGTTTCGAGCTGCCACCAATGCGCAGCCACCTAGACATTTTCATTGCGAGGATTTGGTCATGAATACAGTAGCGGAAATCATGACGACCGCCGTGGTAACCATCGAGCCTCAGAACAGTGTGGCGACCGCCATCCGTTTGATGCGCCAAGGCCAAATGCGCCGTCTACCAGTGGTAGAAAACGGAGGTCTCGTCGGCATCGTTACTAGCGGCGACCTGCGTCGCATCACCGGCCTGTCATCCGTTCTGCACGACCCCAGCCAGGACAATTTCCTCTGGCACCACATCCCGATAGAGAATGTGATGAGCCGCAATCCCACGACACTCGAGGCCGAGACACCGATCTGCGAAGCAGCGCGCTTGCTCGTGGAAAGTAAGATCGGCGGCGTACCGATTGTGGACCAAGGTAAACTGGTCGGGATCGTGACGACCAGCGATCTCTTGGCAACCCTCATGGCTGATGAGGAGTGCTCGCCCCCAGAACTACCCTAATGATTTAGATTGGACCTTTCTTCGGAGAAAGGTCCAATCTGCGCTCTTAACTAAATGAGTACACTTCCCGCACCCATCCACGGCGTCCAGCTGAAATCAGCCAAAGCACGTCGCGTCGCCCGACTCCTACGACGACCGATCGCCCTCTCGGTGGCAAGGATCTCATTGTGCTGGTAGGAATCACGGGAATCACCGGTTTTATCGGCGGGCGCCTGGCCGAACGACTGCTCGCCAAGGGCTTGCGAGTGCGCGGCTTGGCGCGGCGTCCGGACGATGCCGCCTGGTTGGCGGAACAGGGCGCTCAAATAGCGCCTGGCAACCTGCTCGATCGCGCGTCGCTGACACGAGCCATCTCTGACTGTGATGTCGTGTTGCACGCTGCGGCCTGGACCGGTGGACCCGATCTGCGCCCCGATCAAGCGTGGGAGACCAACGTCACGGCGACGGATTGGCTGCTGGAGGCGGCCGGCAGCGCTGGCGTCTCGCAATTCATCTACTTCAGCAGCGTGGCCGTCTACGGCCTCAACACTGCGCCGGTCGTCGACGAGACCGCGACCACCCCGCCCGTAGGCCAACTTTACCCCGACAGCAAAATCGCGGCCGAGGCCCTCGTGCACAGTGCCCAGGCCGCCGGGCTGGCCACCACCATTATCCGCCCCGCTTGCACCTATGGCCCGCGCGGGGGCGCATGGACCGTGGGGCCGATCCAGCAGATCAAGAATGGCAGCCTGGTACTCCTGGGCCGTGACCAGGGCTGGGTCAATACCGGCTACATCGACAATCTGGTAGATGGCGTGCTGTTGGCGATCGAGAGGCCGGCGGCGCTCGGCGAAATCTTCAACCTGTGCGATGGCTCTGCCGTCACCTACCGCGATTTCTATTTGCGCTACGCCGCCATGCTCGGCAAGCGCCGGTTGCCAACAGTCCCGGCCTGGTTGGCACACGCCGCCGTCAGCGCGCCGGGAAAGGCCCTCCGCCGCCTGTCGGGCCGGCCGGTCGCCGGTCCCTGGAGCTACCATTTTCGCTTCAACCCCAGCCGCTTCAGCATCGACAAAGCGCGCCGTCTGTTGGGCTACGAGCCACGCGTCGGCTTCGACGAAGGCATGCGTCGCACCGAGGACTGGCTGCGAGCCGCAGGGTATTTGGAACAGTGAACAGTCAACGGTCAACAGTCAACAGTCAACAGTCAACAGTGCAGACTGCTTACTGTTACTGTTGACTGTTGACTGTTGACCGTTGACTGTTCACTGTTCACTGTTCACTACTAGGGGCCTGAAGACACTCCGTTCTTGTCGATCACGTCCCACATCGGTATAATCCCTATGGTCAACCCAGGCAACAAAGGAGGAAACTCAATGAACGTTCTCGGACGTTTTTCCATCTTCCCGCGCATCCCCGAGCCGCTCAGCCGCCTGCCCGAGCTCGCGTACAACCTGTGGTGGTGCTGGAACGTCGATGCACAAGCTCTGTTTGGCGATATCGACCCCGGCCTTTGGGAACGCGTAACCCACAACCCCGTCAAGTTTCAGCGCGAGGTGAGCCAGGAAAAGCTCGACGCTGCAGCCGCCGACCCGGCTTATCTCGGACGATATCAGGCGGTCATGGAGCGCTTCGACGCGTACATGTACCCCAACGAAACCTGGTTTAGCCGGCACTACCCCGACCTGGCCGAGAATACGATCGCCTATTTCTCAGCCGAGTTCGGCCTGCACGAAGCACTGCCGATCTACTCAGGCGGCTTGGGGGTCCTATCCGGCGACCACTGCAAAACCGCCAGTGACCTGGGCTTGCCCTTTGTGGCCGTCGGTTTTCTGTATCCACAAGGCTACTTTACCCAGTACATCAACTCGGACGGCTGGCAAGAAGCTCGTTATACGAAGCTCAGCTTCTCCGAGGTGCCAGCGACCCCTGCCGTTGGCAAAGACGGCAAGGAGATCCTGATCAGAGTCGGGCTGCCCGGCCGCGACGTTTACGCCAAGGTGTGGAAGATACAGGTCGGCCGCATCCCGCTCTACCTGATGGACACCGACGTGCCACAAAACCAGCCGGGCGACCGAGAATTGAGCGCCCGCCTGTACGGCGGCGACCAAAACCTGCGGATCAGCCAGGAATACGTGCTGGGCATCGGCGGCGTGCGCGCCGTGCGTGCCCTCGGGATCGAGCCGGCGGTCTGGCACATGAACGAAGGCCACTCGGCCTTCCTGGGGCTGGAACGCCTGCGGGAGTATGTCGAGGAGCAGGGTCTGAGCTTCCCCGAAGCGCTCGAGGTCGTGCGAGCCAGTTCGGCGTTCACCACCCATACCCCTGTGCCGGCCGGCCACGACGTCTTCAACTGGGATCTGATGGACCGTTTCTTCCAGCACTTCTGGCCTCGCCTGGGCCTGGAACGCGACGCCTTCCTGGCATTGGCGCGGCACGATCAGGTCTGGGGTCCCGGCTTCAGCATGACCGTGCTCGCGCTGCGGACGGCAGCCTATACCAACGGCGTCGCCTGGCTGCACGGCGTCGTCTCGCGTGAAATGTGGAACTGGCTCTGGCCGCAAACGCCGGCGGAGGAGGTGCCAATCGGCTACGTGACCAACGGCGTGCACCTGGAGACCTGGCTGGGGCCGGAGATGGCCGCCTTGCTCGATCGCACTCTGCCGCCAGGCTGGCGCGAGCGCCTGGATGAGCCCGGTCTGCTGGACGGCATCTTCGCCATCCCTGACGCCGAGTTCTGGCACGCGCACATGGCGGCCAAGCGGCATCTGATCAACTTCGTGCGCTCGCGCGCCCGCCAGCGAGCCATCCGCCAGGGTGAAGGCCCCGCCGTTCTGGAACAGATCGATGACGTTTTCGATCCCGACACCTTCACCATCGGCTTCGCCCGCCGCTTCGCCACCTACAAGCGTGCAACCATGATCTTCAGCGACATGGAGCGCTTCGGCCGCATCATGGCCGACCCGGACCGGCCGATGCAGATGATGTTCGCCGGCAAAGCCCACCCGGCCGACGATGCCGGCAAGACACTGATCCAGCACATCGTACGCGTGGCGCAGATGCCCGAGTATTGGGACAAGATCGTCTTCATCGAAGACTACGACATGAGCGTGGCTCGCTACCTGGTGCAAGGTGTAGACGTATGGCTCAACAATCCTCGCCGCCCACGCGAGGCCAGCGGCACGAGCGGCGAAAAGGCCGCTATGAACGGCGTACCCAACTTCAGCGTGCTGGATGGCTGGTGGGTCGAAGGGTACAACGGCAAAAACGGCTGGGCCATCGGCGAGGACCGTGAATACCGCGACCACGACGTACAAGACGAAGCCGACGCTCTGTCACTCTACTGGACGCTGGAGCACGACATTCTGCCGTTGTATTACGACCGTGGCGAGGACGGCGTGCCCCACGGTTGGGTGCAGGTCGCCAAGGAGGCCATGGCTAGCAGCCTTTGGGCCTTCAGCTTCCGCCGCATGCTGGACGACTACTGCGCTCGACTGTATGCGCCCGCGGCGCGCTCGAGCACACGCTACAACGCGACGGAATTCGCCATCGCGCATGGGCTAGCGGCTTGGAAGCAACGGGTGATTGAGCATTGGCCGTCCGTGGCGGCCGCGGCTCAGGGCCCACACGAAAGCCAATACACCATCGGCGAGACCGCGCCGGTGACTGCCCAAGTGCTCCTGGGCAAACTCACGCCCGACGAAGTGCGCGTCGAAATCGTCTATGGCGATGAACAAGGCGGCGTGCTGGCCGGGCCTAAAGACACGGCCATGACACTGGACCACACCGATGGGGAGGGAGTGCACCACTATGTGGGTGCCTTTGCTCCCGACCACACAGGAGCACTGATCTATGGCGTGCGCGTGCTTCCATATCATCCTGACATGCTGAACAAACATGACATGGCGCTCGCGGCCTGGGCGAACTAATCTGAGAACCGCGGACTGGCCGAGGCGCGGACCAGGACTATCCGCAAGTTTTCAGTGACGATTGCCGAAAGAACCCAACGCACGGGCGTCTCACTTGAGCGAATTCTTTACCGCTTGCAGGTTGCAGAAGACGTGCCACTTGCAACCTGGTACCTGCGACCCTTGCTAAGGCAAATATTCAATGCCAAACTCGTCTGCTGTCAATGCTGGATCTTCTCCGCTCAACGCCGGCATCATCCGCCGCATTCGCCAGAACCATGCCGTTGAGCATGCCACCATCACGGTGTTGATGGCCCGCCAGCGCGATGTGTCTCTGCTCGGCGGGCGCAGCAACCATCGCGGCTTCCACGTCTACGGCCAGGTGGAGACGGCTGCGCTCGAGGCAGCGGTGGCCGAGGCGCTGGCGCGCCTGCAAAGCGGCGAGGCCGGGCTCGCCATCCATCCCAACTGCGGCACCAACCTGGTGGCCTCCGGCACACTGGCGGGACTGGCGGTCATGACAACCACGGCGATCGCTCGGCGCCAACGAGCGAGTGTGATCGACCGGATACCGCTCGGCATCCTCGCGGCCACGGCCGGCATCATCGCCGGCCGGCCGCTGGGTTTTCGCCTGCAGCGCAGCGTAACCACCTTGGCCGACGTGAACGACCTGCGTCTGGGCCCAATCACCCGGCGTCAAATCGGGCGCTTCATGGTGCATTTCGTGGCTCTCGAGGCAATGCCGCGGTAGCAAGTTGCAGGTTGCAGGTTACAGGTTGCAGGTTGCAGGTCGCACACGGCGCGCAACTTGCCACCTGCCACTTGCAACCTGCAGCTCCTCGAATTCTGCGCAACCACCTGAACGGCAGAGATACGATGATTTCCCTGTTGCACGGCCCCGATGATCTACTACGAACCGAACACCTTGGCGTCATCCGAGCCGCGCTGGGCCCGCCGGAGCTTGCTGAGCTGAGCACGACCTGGCTGGAGGGGCGCAAGACCACGGTGGCCGAAGTGTGCTATCACTGTGAGGTCATGCCGTTCCTGACCGCGCGGCGGCTGGTGATCGTCGAGGGATTGATCGCTCAGCTCAACCGGCGTTTGCATGCCGGCAAGAGAGGGGACGGCGGCGAGGCCAAGCCTGTGCCGGCCAAGGCCAAGTCCGCCGCGGAGGAGGATCGCAGCGCGCTGCTTGCCTATTTGCCCGGCATAGCCGATACGGCCGATCTTGTGCTGATCGAAACGGAAACACTCGATCGGAACGACAAGACGTTCAAGGAATTGGCCAAGCTGGCGGGCGAGGGCAAGGCCGAGTTGGTGGTGTGCGAGGCGCCCAGAGATGAGGAGCTACCGGGATGGGTGTCCAAGCGTGCGCAGAAGAAAGGGGTGCGAATTCGACTCGGACGCAGCCCTAGACCTTGCCACCAGCGTCGGGCGCAACCTGCGACTGCTCGACAATGAGTCTCGACAAGCTGGTGGCCTACCGGGCCGGCGAGGGCTCGATCCGCAAACAGGACGTGCGGCTGTTGGTGCCGTACTCGAAGGAGGCCAGCGTCTTCGACATGGTCGATGCCATCGGCCAACGCGATAGCGCCAAGGCCATGCGCCTGTTGCGCGAGCTGGAGGAGGACGGCGCAGCGGCGCTTTATTTGCTCTCGATGATCGTGCGACAGATCCGCATCCTCGTGCAAGTCTCCGACCAAATGGCGCAGGGACATTCGAAGGACGAGATC
This sequence comes from uncultured Chloroflexia bacterium, assembly GCA_963709505.1. Classification (GTDB taxonomy): domain Bacteria; phylum Chloroflexota; class Anaerolineae; order JAAEKA01; family JAAEKA01; genus CAVPXC01. The sequence continues at coordinate 47,207 of CAVPXC010000006.1, forward strand.
GCCAGGGCCATCGGCCTCCACCCCTTCCCCACGCAAAAAGCGATGCAGCAAGCGCGCCAATGGCGCATGGCGGACCTCGAAGCGGCCTACGACCGGCTGTTGGAGACCGACCTGGCCATCAAGACCGGCAAATTGCCCGATGAGCTGGCGATCGATTTGCTCGTCGTGGAACTCAGCCAAAGAAAGCCAGCGTGAGCTGACCTGAGAACAGCAATCCAATCGCTCTGCCGGCTATTGCCGGGTGGTCTCGTCCAAAAAATCTCCCATCAAAAGAAAGCTCATTGAGATCAGCAAGATGCACAGCGCCGGAAGCACCAATACCCACGGGTTGCTACTCATCATCGACCGGCCGGAGAAGAAGAGGCCTCCCCAGCTGACGGTGGTGAATTCACTGCCATCGACCGCCGCAGTCACGCCAACTCCGAGGTAGCCCAGCATCGCCTCAAGCAAAATCACCACCGGAATAGTCACGACGATCCAGACCACGATCACATGCGACACGTTGGGCAACAAGTGGCGGCTCATCACCCTCCACGGAGACGCGCCTATGCTAATCGCCGCTTCCACGAACACCTGAGATTTGAGTTGCATCAGATTGATGCGGATCAATCGCGCTAGGCTTACCCAGCCTACCGCCGCAAATCCAATCACCAGGGTAATCAACCCGTGAAACCAGGTGGGGGAGAGTTCTGGTGCGGAAGATCAACACGATGATCACCATGACCATAATGCCCGGGAGGGAGGCTAACATGTCGACAAACAACATGATAAAGGAATCGGACCGGCCGCCCGCATAGCCCGCGACAAGGCCGACAAGCGTGCCGATCAACGCCGCCAGGGAAACAGCCGCCAATGCCAGGAATATGGCCGTGCGGGTACCGTAGATCATCCGGCTGAGAATGTCCCGGCCATACCGGTCGGTACCCAGCGGATAATCAGAATCGCCCGGGATGGGCACGTTCTGCACCCATGAAGGAGGCAGGCTGCCCTCGGTGACTCGCCATTGATACGGATCATGTGGGGCGATCCAGGGCGCTAACACGGCAACTAGCCCCAGCACCAGCATCACAAACAGGCTAAACCAGACTGCTTTCTTGCGCCAGGCTCGTTTCCATTGGAAGGATTTGATCATGGGGCGCCTCCCTGCTTGATCGATCGCAGGCGAGGATCCAGAATTTGGCAGATGATCTCCGTGACCATATTGACGAGCACGATACCGGTCGCGTAGACCAGGGTCAAGCCCATGATCATCGGATAGTCGAGCGCCATCACGGCTTGCCAGAATCCGCGCCCGATCCCTGGAAACGCATAGAGGCTCTCGACGATCAATAGCCCGGCGAACATCTCCATCAGCGTAGGCCCCACAAAGGTGATGATCGGAACCAGCGCATTGCGCATGACGTGAACGAGCATCACGCGATCTTCCGTCAGCCCTTTGGCATGGGCCGTGCGGATGTAGTCCTCGCCCAGGATATTGATCAGGGAGGTGCGCGTCACTCTGGCGATGCTGGCCATCGGCAGCACCGCCAGCACAAGCGCAGGAACGATCCAGTGGCTCGGGATATCCCAATCCGGCAAGACGTTGATGAGCTTTAGCCAGGACGCGAGGACGATAATGGCCAGCAAGCCGAGCACGAAATTCGGTATCGAGACGAGCGCAGCCAGGCCGACAGAGAGCGCACGGCTCGACGCAGCATAGGGCCTTCTGGCGCCCCAAATCCCCAGGAGAATTCCCATCCCAGCGGCAATCACGGATCCTAGTAGAACCAGACGGATCGAATACCCGAACCGGCTCTCCCAAAATGTCTTCCCCTCAGGGGCGCCGAAGAGAATATCTTGCACGCTGCGACCGCGCTGTTGGATAGACGGCCCAAGATTGCCGCAGATCACGCCGCAGAAGATGGTGCCGTCATCTTCGACATCGCCAATTAGGTAGCGGGTGTACTGGCGCCACAAGGGTAGGTCCAGCCCGAAATGGTGGTTCATCACCCGCACCACGGATTTGTCGGTCCCCGGATTCTGCAGCATACGCTGCGAACTCGCATAATTGCTCCAGGGGCTGCCCGGGACGGAATGCATGAGTAAGAACGTGATCAGCGTAACACCCACCAGGATTGCGATCACCCGGAGGGATTTCGTAAGCAGAAAGCGAAGCATCGCGGCTGACCTCTTCAGCTTTGCAATACTGACGACTTGTACGTACCATTGTATCATTAAACACCGCAATTGAATACGGTGGGTTCAACGAATCGCGCCGGCACGCAACTATTCGCTGAGGCCGGCCCACTCGAATAACAACCCGAACTAGAAGAATGCCATGACCGGACCGCTCACCCTATTTTCCTGGAACGTCAACGGCGCTCGGGCGGTGTACAAGAGCGGCTTCATGGATTGGCTGGCCGCGGCCGACGCCGACATAATCTGCTTGCAAGAGACCCGCGCCGAAGAGCACCAGGTACCGGCCGAGCTGCGCCTGCCTGCGGGGTATCATGCGTTCTGGAACCCGTCGCGCAGCAAAAAGGGCTACAGCGGCACGGCTTTGCTTACCCGTGAGGCGCCGCTGAACGTCGAAATGGGACTGGGGATCGAGGAATTCGACCGGGAGGGGCGCACGATCATGGCAGAATACCCCTCGTTTGTCCTACTTAACAGCTACTTTCCTAACGGCAGCCGCGATCACAACCGGGTTCCCTTCAAGCTGGCCTTCTACGACGCATTCCTCGCCAAGTGTGAGGCGCTGCGCGTGGCCGGCAAGCGAGTCATCTTCTGCGGCGACGTTAACACCGCTCACCGGGAAATCGACTTGGCGCGGCCAAAGGAGAACATGACCGTCACCGGGTTTCTGCCGGAGGAGCGCGCCTGGCTCGACAAGATCACGAGCTTGGGTTATGTCGACACGTTTCGCCACTTCTACCCTGACTTGGCCGGGCAGTACACCTGGTGGCATCAGGTCACCTTCGCCCGCGATCGCAACGTCGGCTGGCGGATCGACTATTTCTTTGTTGCGCCCGAGGTTCTGCCAAGGGTCACCGACGCTTTCATCCTGTCTGACGTCATGGGCAGCGACCACTGCCCGGTGGGAATGCGGCTGGCGGGGGGAAGCGATTAGAGCGATTGCCGTTCGGGCCGATTGGCCGACGATGCCAACAAAGTTCGCCGGGCTGTGAATTTGCGCGAGATCGGAAAGCTCGTCGCCAAACATGACGTAGATCATTTACCGCCGGCCGAATGTCCAGTACAATGGACATATCAGGGGCGCGGCGTCCTGAGCCGCCACCACAGCGCGTGCATAGGTGCAGTTGCACCCGCTAGATTGTCCTGGCCGTGGGAAAAGCGAGCGGGTAGCTTTACGCAGCGCGCTTCGCGTGTATAATGCTTCTCAGAATACCGGAGGCAAGGCACCCAATCAGCCTCCCACCCCCAGAATTTCCAAAGATGGGTCGAAAATTGAACCTCAGAAGGACAACGTGCGACATAATCGGCGTGATTGAAAAGCAAGCCGGATATCTGGTTGAAGTTGTTTCGCAACCGTAGTCAAGCGGATTCATTGGTTCTCTGACCTAAAGATCAACCATGACGGATCGACCCTCAACACTCCAGGATTTCCCATACGAGGCAGGTATCCAGGCCATTAAAGACAGCCTGGACTTCTCTGACTTCGACACCTTCTACCAACACGTCCTGCACAGCCTGCCGCAAAACTCTCCTGAGACGCGTAGACGCTACGCCACCTTGGTGACTCGCTGGTTCTTTCCGGAGCACAGGCTGGGTGGCTTGCTTTCGCGCGTGTGGGACGCCTATCATGATGAAACGCTGTTGCTGGAGCTAGTTAGAGTCACGACTTTGGAAACAGAACCTGTAATCGCCAACTTCGTGACTGACATCGTCTACGCCACAGCCCCTGGCCAGGTTTTTGATACTGCGATGGCTCGAGATTACGTTGTAGCCACATACGGATCATTCAAAGAGAATTCATACAAACGGCTGCTTCTGACCGCGCGTCAACTTGGCTTCATAACTCGCCATGGTAACGTATGGTTGGTATCCGCCATCTCTGCTCCTGTCAACGGGCTCCTCATCTTGTTGCACGCTCGGCTCGCGCCAACGCCCCGCATCGTAAGGATTTCGGACTTGTTGGCTGCGCCGTTTTGGCGCTATTTGGGCTACCGAGATGCAGAGCTGGTTCGCTCGGCATTACGGGATGCCCATGCCACTGGCTTGATTGCCCGCTATAGTGTCGTAGATGACCTGGAGCAGATCACAACACGCTATAGCTTCGACGATTATCTCGACCATGCCTTCCGCTTGTAGACTCCCATGGTATTGGACGACTTCAAAACCCTTCTGAATAACTTCGCAAAACGACCGGTGCCGCCGATTGCCGATCGTCATGTTTACCTGTGGCACGGCGAGTTGTCAGCACTGCATGCCTTGCTACCACCAGGTCTGAGCACGACTATGGATCTGTTCGGCATGACTCTGAACGCTGCAGCGAACCCCTTTTTCGATTGATGAAGCGCGACGCGTTTTGCAGACAGCCATCCAGTCGTGGCTTGATCACCATGCGCCTTTGTCCGGCACTCAGCAAGTGGTGATGGTCACGGGCGCAGCGCTGCTGGCGAGGTACCGAGTCCCGACCAGCGCCTTCTTCAGCTCGGCAGGGGAGTCCCAGATGTTTGTTTTCGTCGTGCCGCGACACGAAACTGCCCTTCAGTCACAGGGGTCGCTGCCTGGCTATGTTGATTTCAACCCCCAAGGTACTTTGGAGTATCTGCAGACGAAGCTCGGCGACCCAGCGACCATCGGAGCGTAAATGCAATGAAGCTTCTCCCCCTTGCCGACCTGATTATTCAGAAGCCACGGCCACAGACGACCCTATCCTTGTTGCCGGCGCTACACAACTACGCCAGGGAGATGGTGGAAACCTACGTTTTCACCGACACGATTCGGAATCACTTCACCGAGATTCTCGATGCGGCGGCAACCGGCGCCGGCCAGGGCTTTTGGGTCCAGGCCGAATACGGCGCAGGCAAGACGCACTTCCTGGTGGTCCTGTCCGCGCTGCTGGCTAACGATCACGTAGACCTCTGGCCGTCCATCAAAGATGAAGAAGTCGGCCCGTACCAGAGACGCTTGCAGGAGAGCCACTTGTTTCCAGTGGTCGTGTCGTTGCGAGGCATGGGAGATGCCGACACATTGACCGGCCGTTCGTTGCTTGACGTGATCCTGGAGGATGGCTTTGTGCCTGCGTTGCAGCGTGCCGGCCTCGACGACCGTGTGCAAGTGGTAGCCGCCGACGACTACATCGTTTGGCTCGAACAGCAAACCTCCGACGCCATCCGCAACGACGTCGAAGCGTATGTGCGCAATAAGACGGGACGCCCGGCGGGCGAATACCGTGACTACGAAGGGTCTAACGCGCTGGCTCGCCTGATCGCCGAGTACTGTCAGAAGAACGCCATTGACCCAAAGATAGCCTCCAGCGTTAAGGACCGCCTGGCACACATCTATCGGCAGATCGTAGGCCTGAAGCCCACGCGCTACAACGGCTTGTTGGTGGTTATTGACGAGTACGAAGGCTGGGAAAAAGCACACCCCAGCCCCGCGGCGCGCTCTCACGACGAAGATGTTCTGGAAACGCTTGCCTACTTGCTGCCTCGTGACTTGGGGTACCAGGTCGTGACGGTGGTGGCATCGCAGAGCGCTGTGCCGGCAAAGCTCCAGGGAGGCCAGGCAGGAGACCGCTTCATCAATATTCCACTGCTGGCATCTACCAATGAACGCGATTATGACGTGATCGCCTCCAGGCGCGTGCGCGGCCTGCGCGAGGATCGTCTGCCCGAGATCAACGACCATTTCGGCTACTGCCAACGCAATTTCGAGTTCGCTCGCAACTTGACCGAAGCCGAGTTCCTCGACACGTTTCCTTTTCAACCGCGCTGCTTTGAAATCGTCCGCCACGTCACGGCGCGCGACCTGCCCACGGCTCGCTCCGGCATTACGATCTTTCATGAGGTGATCAGCCACCCGACGTTGCTGCAACGCGACATGCTCATCCGGGCAGCCGACCTGCTGCAAAGCCCGCATCTGGTAGACGATTGCCTGCCCACGCCCGAGTATCGTGAAGCGTATGGCGCCTACAAGGTGGCGAAGGAAGCGCTGCCAACCCTGGATCTCGAAGCCGGCGATCACCCACTGGCTCACGCAGTCCTCGACACGCTCTTTCTCTGGTACCTGGCATACAAAGACCATCCGCGCTCGATGAGCCTGCCTGATCTCGCGCAGGCTACCCTGACCACATCAGACTTCCTGCGAGCTGAGGACAACGTGGCGTACGTTCTTGGGCAAATGCAGGCGCTGCGTCAAATCACTTTGAGGGCCAACAGGCTAGCTTCGTGCCCGCCGGCGAGGAGGGGACCTCCGTGGTCATCCTCTTCAATGACTATCGTCGCCGTGTTCAAGCCGACCCGTATCGCCTCAGCGCCGTTTGGTCCGAGAGTCTGTTCTTTAGCCCGCTCGAGACCGGCGGGTTTGCAGGCCCTCTTCAGCAACTACAAGCCTGACGAAGCGCTCACCCGACGCTTCGAACACCGCAATCTGGAATACGCCGGCCAGGTGATCGTGGCATCGCGTTGGCAGTTCGACTGGAGCCTTCCCCTGCCCAAGGACGACGTGCACTTCCGATTGGTCATACTCACCTCTGAGGCCGCCCAGTCGATGTCGCCTCAGGATTTGCATGATCCTCGCATCGCCGTAGTTTACCCGGCGTCGCTGAGTGAGGAGACTGCCCGCGCAGCCGCCGACTGGTTGGCTTGGAAGCAAATGAGCGAGGACTACGCGGAGAACAAACGCACCGGCCGCGATGCCGAAGCTGTCCGTGCGTGGCTGGCCGGCCAGCGCAGCTCGCTGCTGCAGAAATTGCTCGACACCCAACGGCGGCAATATCAAAGCGGCCTGGTGGTTACCAGAGATAGCCTGGCCATCAACGCGCGCGATGCCTTTGGCCAGCCAGGCGAAGACCGTCTTCTTGGCGCAATCGTCGCGCCGGTGCTCACTGCCGCCTACCCACAACTGCCAGTAGACTGGGAAAGGCTGGGACGAGTCCTGCGCCCTGCCGAGGTAGGCCGCGTCTTCAGCGGCTATTTCGGCCGCAATCCTGGTACCGCTGAGGCCGCCGCCACTCGCAATTACGGTGTCGCCTTGGGCCTTTCGCATTCGGAGAAGCCCGGCCACTTCAGCCCCCAGTCATCGCGTGCGCTGGATCTCATTGGCGAGATGCTGCGCGAGCGCAAGGGAGAGCTGCCGGTTTGGAAAGTGATCGAGACGCTGTCAGCGCCGCCCTATGGCCTTCCCTACGTGCTGATCCAGCTCTACCTGTTGGCTTTTGTGCGCCGCGGCGACCCGCGCGCCGAGATCGCGCTGAAGCGCGACCACCAGCTAAAGACGGTCAACCGCCAGCCCTTCATCGGCAACCGCATCACGGCCAGCAACGTAGTCGAGCTGGATTTCAAGCCCGGCCTGGAGCGTTACTTCGACGTGCTGGTCGAATCCGTTGGGCCAAGCTGGAACGACACCGTGGCCTACGGCCGCGAGGTGCTGGGCGAGCTGCACGCCACCACCGACCCGGCCGAGGTGGAAGCGCAGGCGCAGCGGCTGGATGCGGCGTTGGCGCGCCTGGCCGAGGAACGGGAGAGCACCGGCCGCAACCTGGATCTGCTGCGGCAGAAGCTGGGCGTCGCTTTGCCTGACGCGGCCCGCGACGCGCTGCAAGGGCTGAGCCAATTGGCGGCTGCTGGCGGCTCTGGCTATCAGCGCTTCCACGAACAGGCCACCGAGCTGTATGCCACACCCGACGCGCTGCGCGACCAACAGCGTACCTTCGCCCACCTCAAGGAGCTGGCCGGCCTGTCGGCTGAGATCATCGCCGCCAGGGACTATTTGGGTGAAGTCCAGTTGCGGCCTTCCGACCGGGAGCTGGCTGCCGACCGCATGACCATCCAGGGGCAGATCGACCTGGGCAATCTGGCCAACCAGCCCGGCCAATGGCCCAGCATACGCAGCGAGCTGGACCGCTTCCGCGGCCGGTATCGCAACGCCTACCAAAAGCACCACCGCGACGTTCAGCGGACGCTGGGCGAGCTGCAAGAGGCGCTGGCCGAGGCGCCCGGCCGGCTGCGCGGCCTGGAGTTGCTGAACACCCTCCAGGAGCTGGGCAGGCCCTTGGGCGAGGATCTGCCGCGACGCTACCGCGCGCTCAACGACCACGTGCAGCCGTGTCCGGTGCCCTTCGCCACACTGACGTTGGAGGCGGCCCCCGTGTGCGAGCAGTGCAGGCTGGCGCTCACCGATGAGCCGCCCAAAGCTGAGGTCGATGCGTTCCTGCGCGACCTGGATCGGGCCCTGGCCGCCCAACAGCGCCGGCTAGCCAGCGAAGCGATCCGCCGGGTGCTGGCGAAGAGCCAGGAAGACATCGTCGCCAAGTTCGTGCAAGTGGTGCAGACCTCCAACCTGGCCTCGCTGGTCGACTTGCTGGACGAGGACCTGGTGGCCTTCATCCAAAAAGTGCTGGCTGAAGAAGAGGTGGGCACCAGCGAGAGCGACCTGTTGCAGCGTTTCGCCGCGGCCTATCCAACCCTGGAGGAGTCTGACCTGTCCAAGGCGTTGCAGGAGTTCGAGAAGATCCTGCGTGCCGCCTTCGCCGAAGCGCGCCAAGCCAACCCGGACAAGAAGACGGTGCGGTTGACGCTGCGATAGGCATGCAGGTCAATAGTTATTGGCTGTGGTATAATTGCACTGCGCATGATGCTCGATGCTAACAACAGACCCGGCGGGTGCTGGTATTGTGATCGCGAGATTTTGGTACAGGAGAAAGTCATGATTGCTGTTCGGAGCGTACAAGACGTGATAGCTGGTGTAGTGACGATCAAGCTGCCGGCGAATTTCACAGGGAAGCGGGTGGAGGTGATCGTCCTCCCTGTGGAGGAGAACGATCGGGAGCCTCAGCAACTTCAGCGCCTGCTTCTGGCCGCGCCTACGTTGTCCGAGGTTGATCTTCAAGGGTTTGCTCAAGTTAGAGACTGGATGAACCAATGGACCGTGAGCGAGTTCTGATCGATACGTCGATCCTGATCGACCATCTTCGCAAGGGAGACAAGGATCGCACCATCTTCTTTCGTGCAGCCCAACATTTTGATTGTCTGGTGTCGGCCATTACGGAGTTTGAGTTTCGCGTTGGCAGCACTGCCGCCAATCGGGATTTTGTGTCGGAGCTGCTCGGTCTGACACCAGTCTTGCCGTTTGACTCTGCTTGCGTTCGCGCTGCGGCGGGACTATATGGCGATCTTCGGGCCGTCAATCGCATGATCGCGCTGCCGGACCTTTTCATTGCTGCAACTGCGGTGGCGAATGGCTTACCATTGCTCACATTGAACCTCACGCATTTCGAACGAGTCGAGTACCCTGACCCTGTTGACACCTTCCAGTCTGTGATGCTGCGGGTTTTGTCTGTGCATTGACCTCAAGTCTCGCCCCATCGATTTCGTGGACTAGGGCAACGCACAAATGACTGTCACCGCTTCCTCAAACTCACAGCAAACTCTGGCCGACTTCATCGCCGAGCACGCGATCCCCTACGACGCGGCAACCGACACCTACCGCCGGCCACCCTTCGCCGCGCCGGTCAAGGCCGGCAAGAACACGGCGATCTACAACGCCCACTCCTATCACACCAAGGTGCCGCCGCAGGGCATCGTGCCATACATCGAGCACTACACCGAGCCGGGCGACCTGGTCCTTGACCCGTTCTGCGGCAGTGGCATGACCGGAGTGGCTGCGCTGATGACCGGGCGCAACGCCATCCTCAACGACCTGTCGCCGGCCGCGGTGCACATTGCCCGAAACTACTGTACGCCGGTGGACGTGGTTGCGCTGCGCCAGGAATTCGAGCGCATCAAGGCCGCCGTGAAAGACGAGTTCGACTGGCTCTACGGCACCACCTGCGATCGCTGTAGCGGGCCGGCTACGATCCAATACACCATCTGGAGCGACGTCTTCGAGTGCGGCCGCTGCGGGGGCGAGATGGTGCTATGGGACCTGGCGGTGGACCAGGCCGACGGCAAGGTGCTGGAAAGCTTCACCTGCCCGACCTGTGGCGCGACCTGGCGCAAGGCCCAGGTGCGCTGGCTGCGGTCGGAGCCGGTGGTGACCAATTATGAATGCTCTCATTGCAGACCAAAGCGAGCACGAACACCCGACATACTGAGCAAGAGAAGCGGCACATTGCCGAAATCGAGGCAAAGCAGATTTCTTACTGGTATCCAACCACAGCTTTTCGAGAAAGATTGGGAAATGTGGCGCGGGGTCCATCGCGAACAAGGGATTACTGACGTAAGCAGGTTTTTCACCAAACGAAACCTGTGGGCGCTAGCAGGTTCTGGCACGAAACTGAACTGTGCGCAGACGCAACGATCAGCGCTCGGCTGCAGTTCGTGCTTTACGGCTGCGATGGTGTCATCTACTGCGATGGTCAAAGTATGATCGCTGGCCGAGGAGGACGGGTAGCAACCTTCCTGGCACACTTTACATTCCGTCGCTTGACTGTCTGAGCAAAACGCTGATTGGTGTTCTTGAGCGTCGCTTCACACGAGTACTTGATGGAGTGCAGGATTCAGAGATGCGCATGGCACAAAGCGTGTGTCCTTCTGGCATTTCCACGGGATCGGGAACGGACATCGGCTATCTGGAAGAACTTGCCTCGAGTGGACTACATCTTCACCGACCCCCCCTTCGGCTCCAACATCTTCTACGCCGACTGCAATTTGATCTGGGAGGCCTGGCTCGACCAGGGTTTTACCGATCAGAGCCAGGAGGCGGTGGTCCACGTCAAGCACAAGGCCATGAACACCCTGCCCGACTACGCCCGCTTGATGACCGAGTCCTTTCAGGAGATGTACCGTGTGCTCAAGCCGGGCAGCTGGGCCAGCGTGGTCTTCCACAACTCCGACGACAAGATCTGGGACACGATCCTGGAGGCGGCGCGCGCCGCCGGCTTCGAGTTGGCCGAGATCAACGCCTTCGACAAGGAGCAGCTCTCCTTCAAGGGCATCCGCGGCCAGAAGGGGCTGGAGCGGGTGACCAACAAGGATATCGTGCTCAACCTGGCTAAGCCCAAGTCGGGCGAGCAGGCCACGGCCAACGGC